>NZ_CP011005.1:1200000-2400000 GCF_000950575.1 Psychromicrobium lacuslunae | reverse complement strand
CATCGGCAGAGAAGCCGCCGAACACCACTGAATGAATGGCTCCAATCCGCGCGCAGGCCAGCATTGAAATGACAGCTTCGGGAATCATCGGCAAATAGATAGCCACCCGATCACCCTTGGCGACGCCGAGCGCTTCAAAAGCGTTTGCCGCCTTTTTCACTTCTTCGGTGAGCTGGGCATAACTAATCTGCCGGGTGTCACCGGGCTCGCCCTCCCAGTAAATAGCCACCCGATCGCCATTGCCAGCTTCGACGTGCCGGTCAAGCGCATTGTAGGCCGCGTTGATCTCGCCACCGACAAACCATTTAGCAAAAGGAGCTTCTGACCAATCGAGGGTCGTCTCGAAGTCTTTGCTCCAACTGAGCAGTTCGCGGGCTTGCTTAGCCCAGAAGCCGAGTCGATCCGCTGCTGCCTCTTCGTAGAGGCTGGCCTGCGCCACCGCGTTCGCCGCGAATTCGGGGCTCGGCGGAAACTGGCGATTCTCGTGCAACAGGTTCTCTAGTGCGTCATTCTGGTTATTTTCGGCCATCTTTTGCCTCATCTCGTCAGAGTTGCTGGATTAATTCCTACCCTAGCGCGCCTGAGTGGAAGATGGTGTGCCAGCTCACATCATATTAAGTTTGTGGGTCCGTGCTGCGCCGAGAGGTCCCTTTTTCCAGCTGAACGGAGCCCCCTCGCTTTGGTTTGCCGGGTCGTCTTACTACTCTGTAAGGGAGCTTTCTATCGAAAAGGCCCGCCGCGGGCCTGCAAGGAGAAGAATATGAGCGACACGCAGCAGACCCAAGCGGTGGGTCAGGTCTCGCCCTGGGCGACGCAGTCGAAGAGCGGCGCGACGCCGACTTCCGACTCAGCACAGCTTGATGCGCCAAGCTCGACGGTGGGCAGCGCACCTGACGCGGGCAGCGCCTCGACCGGCGGGGTGACGCTCGGGCCCTTCGCGCTCCGAGATCTGGTGATCATTGCCGCCGTCGTGCTGATGTTCATTGGCACTCTATTGCCGCTGGCCGTTCGTGGGGCGGGCAATTTCTGGACCGTCAACAATCTGTTTTATCTGGGCATCGGCATCCTGCTGCCGCTCGCAGTGCTGGTGCTGCTCTTGCTGCGTGGTTTCAAGGTCCTTAGGCAGGTGCGCATTGGCTCTCTGACACTTGAGCAATTCAGCTCGGTGGTGGCTTCCTTCGCGACCGCGTTCTTCTTCCTCGCCACGGTGACCAGCGTTGGAGTTGGTTTCTCGATTGGCTACTTGATTTCGCTGATCGGAGCAGTGGTGATGTTGCTCAGCACGGTGCTTTCACCATGGATACCGGCCCTTGCCGACGGTAAAGTCGCGACCGGCTCCGCAAGCCGGTCAGCGGCAGCCTTGGCCGATCAGAAGAACGCTCAGCAGCCGGTTGATCTGGTCGGCTCTACCTTCGCTGAGCCGCAACCTGTTCAGCCAATTGAATCCACTCGATGGCAGCACCCTGCAGCTGACCCAGTCCCCTCAAATGACTCAGTCGACTCGGCTGCCTCAGCTGGCGTGCTTGCCAGCGGCGCTGCGGCCCCAGAGACCAATCTCAATCCGCTGGCGCATGCCGGGCAGTCGCCTGCTAGGTCAGCTGAGGCAGCTGACTCAGTCGACTCGCAGACCGAACTGCCGGCTGAGCAGCCAAGCGATGAGGTGAGTAGGAGCGAGGAAAGCGGCGCCGCCCCAGCCGCTGCCGTGCCCGCTGAAACGGCGGCCGAGTTGCCGGCTCAGCAGCCAGCTGCGGTCGAGCAGCCGGGACTTTTGCCCACCCCGGCGCCTGAGGAATCGCTGCCCGCAGAAGAACCGCAGATCAGCTCGGCCCCACTGCCAGCCCACCACGAGCCGGAACCGGCGCCACAGCTAGCGGCCGAGCCGAAGGAACCGGAGAGCTTTGCGGCCACGGTCGATCCTGCGGACCGACCGAACCAGAACACGGCAGGCGAGGTGACCCAGGAAGCATTCTGGTTTGCTGTCGATAAGCCCAAGGCGGTGGTCGATGAACACACTGGCGGCTTCCTCTACAACATCGAGCCCGGCAGTTGGTTCTTGGCACTGCAGGACCGGGGCTATGACTATATCGTTCAGAACGCTGATGGGAAGCTCGGGGTGTTGCGTGACCTGCGCAATATCGAGCGCGCTCCTCGGGACAGCTAGTTGTCTAAAGGTGTTGGGGCGGGTGCTGAGACAGCTCTGAGTCTCAAACGGCGGGCCCGAAAAATTAACCGGACGCTCGCCGAGCAATACCCCTATGCGCACGCGGAATTGGATTTTCGCAACCCTTTCGAGCTTTTAGTGGCTACAGTACTTTCTGCTCAGACCACTGATGTGCGAGTCAACCAGACCACTCCGGCGCTCTTCGCTCGCTATCCTGATCCGGTCGCTCTGGCACAGGCCGAGCCGCTGGAACTGGAGGAGCTTATTAGGCCAACCGGTTTTTTCCGCGCCAAGGCGAAGTCGCTGCTCGGCCTGGCGAATCGTTTGGTGGATGAGTATGACGGTGAAGTGCCTGGTACCTTAGCGGCTTTGGTGACGCTGCCGGGCGTCGGCAGGAAAACCGCGAATGTGGTGCTTGGCAATGCTTTCGGAGTGCCTGGAATCACTGTCGACACCCATTTTGGCCGACTGGCTCGACGCTTCGGCTGGACAGATTCCGAGGACCCGGTGCAGGTCGAGAAGGACGTTGCCGAGCTCATTGAACCGGCCGAATGGACGATGCTTTCGCATCGGGTGGTGTTCCATGGTCGCCGGGTCTGTCACTCCCGTAAGCCTGCCTGTGGGGCTTGTGCGGTTGCTCATCTTTGTCCCGCTTACGGGATGGGTGAAACAGATCCGGTGAAGGCACAGAAACTACTCAAATACGAAATGGCGCCCGGCAACGAGGAATTATTGGCCGCGATGCTGGCCGATACCGAGGCAGCCGCTGAACTCAGGCAGAAATTTCAGCGACAGAGCGTTAGCCCATCATGACCGCTTTTGACGACCTCCGGGACTTCGCCACACGCGCCGCCGGCGGTGAGGTGACGGCGATGCGGGATGAGATCCGTGACCTCACCATCGATCCACGGCAGGCTCGGCAGGCTGCCGTGCTAATCCTGTTCGGCAGTGATAGTCGAGGCAAGGACGCCGATCCCGAGGACTGTGATGTGCTGCTGGTGGAGCGAGCAGCTACTTTGGAGGATCATCCCGGTCAGATTGGCTTTCCCGGTGGCGGAGTGGAGTCGCAGGATCTCAGCCATCAAGCTGCCGCGCTCCGGGAGGCCGTCGAAGAAACCGGGCTGGACCCTGCCGGGGTGCAGATACTCGGAGACCTACCGCAGACCGGGCTGCCGGTGAGTAACTTCATGGTGACCCCGGTATTGGCCTGGTGGGACGCGCCCTCGCCGGTATTCGCCGTCGACCTGGCTGAATCTGCCCGAGTGTTCCGAGCACCGCTGAAGGATTTACTCAATCCGGAATTACGCCGCACCTCAACGGTTACTCGGGGCTCCAATACCTTTCGTAGCCCGGCTTTCTTAGTCGAGGATGCGGTGGTTTGGGGATTCACCGGCGGTATCTTGAACAAGCTCTTCGACGAGTTGGGCTGGACCCAGGCCTGGGATCACAGCCTAGAGATGCCTGCACCGCTGTAGCGACTCCCGCGGTTTAGCCCTTACAGAGTGCTCAGAATCAGCCAGGAAAAGATGAAACCAAGAAGTAGCGAAACCACCCAGCCTGCGGTTGCTGCGGTGTACCAATTGAGTCGAATCTCAAGCTGATGACGCCGAGGGTTGCCCGCCGGTAGCTTGCGGAGCATTCGATCAGAGATCAACAGCACCGGAACCAATAAGATCGCCATCACTAAGTAACCGGCGATCTTGAGGGCGCTCCAGAGTGAGGCTGAACCGAAACTGACGAACTTCAGACCCTGCAGCATGCCCACTGTGATTTCCTGGGGGCCGACGAGCAATAGCAAAAGCACGCCGCCCAGTAGCAACACCACCAGCCGGACGAGGCGCTGCCCAATCGTCAGCCTGATTCGGGGTGTTGATTCGTTGCGGTTGCCGAGCGTGACGGCGGCGAAGCGGTGCTTTTGATGCCAAAACTGGCGGCTAATGGACCTAACCGAGAGCGGCCAGATGAGGACCGCGAGGAAGAACGCCATTTCCCAGGCGAATATTTGTCCGGCGGAGGTCGCCCAGTTCCAATAATCGGAGAGGAGCGTCAGGCCGATCCAGACGCCCAGGCCCAAGGGGACGGCGAGCACGACGACGAGAAATACCCAGGGAGCCGAAAGTGCCGGTGGGGGCCGGTCTCTCAAATATGGCCGGGTGTTGTATTCGTTCAGCGGATCCCCCAAATGTGTGCAGCTGCTCAACAACGATCCTATTGCTTGAGCGATTGCTTGAGCGACGCTATTGCCCCTTCCAGAAGCTATGCATCCGCCGGGGCGGGGCGTTCGAGCAGTTCTCGAATGAATTCGGTGACCGCCTGAGGCTTCTCCTCGGCCATGAAATGACCGGCCTGAATTGCTTGGTAGCTGAGGTCCGGTGCCCAGGCTGACCAGAGTGCGGAGGCGTCGAAGCCGAGCTGGGAACCCCAATCTTGGGAGATCACCCCGACCGGCATCTGAAGCTGCTTACCGGCAGCCCGGTCGGCCCGGTCCTGTTCAAGATCGATTCCCGCCGAGGCCCGATAATCGGCAACAATGGATGGCACCGCAGCGATCGAACTATCGAGGTAGTGTCGTCGGATGTCGGACGGGAAGGTCGTTCCGGCCGGATCCCAAGCATCCAGGAAGCTGCCGAAGAATTCCTCTGCGGTGGCTTGAATCATTTTCTCGGGCAGCCCAGCCGGTTGCGCCATCAGGTACAGATGCCAGGCAACAGCGGCATTGACGCCGCGCAAAACATCCCACATATCCATCGTGGGGAGCACATCGAGGATGCCGAGGTGGCTGATGTTTTCCGGGTGGTCGAGGCCGGCGCGCATCGCCACCAGGGCGCCCCGGTCGTGCCCCACCAGCCCGAAGCAGTGGTGACCCAGCTCTTTGGCTAGCCCGACGACGTCGCTCGCCATACTGCGTTTGGAATAAGTCTCGGGACTGGTTGTCTGCGGCTTATCGCTTTCTCCGTAGCCGCGTAAATCAGGCACGATCACCGTGTGGTTCTCGGCGAGGCCCTGGGCTACCTCGCGCCACATCAGGTGGGTTTGCGGGAAGCCGTGCAGTAAGACCACGGCGCTACCGCTACCACCGACTGCGGCATTGAGTCGCACGCCGTCGTGGCCAGCGATTTTTTGATAGTGAAAGCCGGCAATGGAAGTGTTGGTCATGGGGTCCTCTTAGGTGTTGTCGGATCGAGTGCTGAGGCAGCCGAGGATGAACGTTAATGGGTTGCCTGGGCTGTTTTGGGCGCGCCGGAAAAGATGCCCGGCGCGGCGTGTGGTGGTAGCTCATGCTTCGTCTGGAGCGCGGGGATCAGCACCGCGTCGATGAGTTGTTCAAGGTAGGCGCGATCGGTCCTTAGCCCGTTGAGTTTGCGTAATAGCAATGCCGCACCGGCTACTTCTTCATAGCTAAAGGGGGAGGCGTGGGCTGGAAGTTCGCCCCGCTGGATGGCTGCCTGCAGGATCGAGTCGGGTAGCCTCGCGCCGGTCGGGCCAGTTGCGGTTTCGAGGTATTCGCACAGCTCGGCGTCCTCAAGGCCGGCCTGTAATAACATCAAACTCATCGAACCGTCGCTAGCCTGCAGCGTGGCGTTGAGCCGTTCGGTCAAGGCTAAAAGGTCTCCGCGCAGGGTGCCGGTGTCGATAGCTGCGGCACCGTGATGGCTGGAGGCCGGTCCCGCCTTTATCGCTGCCACCACCATCTCACGCTTACCAGCCCAACGGCGGTACAGAGTTGCCTTCGAAGCCTTGGCGCGCCGAGCCACCTCTTCAAAACTCAACTTGTCGTAACCGTGCTCGGCCAACACCTCTAGGGTGACACGCAAGATTTCTGCCTCCCGGGCCTGATCCCGAGGCCTACCTGCCAGGTTGGCGGAAGCTGTCTGATCTTTATTTAGATACGGCACGTATCGTATCGTATCTAAATCGACTCTGAGTGTCCAACGGGTTTCAAAGTAGTCCGTTGGAAGAAGCCTTTAGCCAGTGACCTTTATTTGGCCTGGTCGTAGTGGTCAACGACGGCAAGGCTGACCGGGAAGTTGATGGGAGCGTTACCAAACAGCAGTTCCTTGGCGGCGCTAGCTGCCTCTTCAACCAGCAAGCTCACGTCGGTGACTGAGGTTTCCGGGCAGTGCACCATCACCTCGTCGTGTAGGAAAAATACCATTTCGGCGGCCAGCTCTGGCCGCGCTCGCAATCTGCGGCGGAGCTCGGCGAGCCAGCAAGACGCCCATTCAGCAGCGGAGCCTTGGACCACGAAGTTACGGGTGAAGCGGCCCCGGGAACGTGCCAGGTTATCGGCCCAGCGTTGCTCTTGCTCGGTGGTGGTGCGTTGCGCCTTCAGCCATCTCTCGGAGGGTGCCGGGCAGCTTCGGCCTAGCCTGGTGGTGACAATCTCACCTCGTTCGCCGGACCGTGCCGCTGCCTCGACCAAGCCAACCGCCCGGGGGTAGGTTCGGCTCAGTTGTGGCATCAGCCGTCCAGATTCGCCGGTGGTTGCGCCATACATTGCGCCGAGCAGGGCGATTTTTGCCTTGCTGCGATCGCCGCCGAACCCTTGGGCAGCAATACCGGTGTAAAGGTCGTGGTCTTGGGCGGCTTCAGCCATTTTGCGATCTTGCGCCAAAGCGGTGAGTACCCGTGGCTCTAGCTGCGCGGCGTCCGCCACAATGAGTTTGTAACCCGGATCGGCATGCACCGCACCACGAACTTGTTTGGGGATTTGCAGGGCGCCACCGCCCCTTGAGGCCCATCGGCCAGAGACCACGCCACCCACCACGTACTCGGGTCTAAACCGGCCATCAAGCACCCACTGATCAAGCCAGGCCCAACCATTGGCGCTGAATAACCGGGAGAGTTTTTTATAGGCCAGTAGCGGTGCGATGGCCGGGTGCTTAGATTTTTCCAGCTCCCAGCTGCGGGTGGTTTTCACCTCGATCCCGGCGCGGTGCAGGGCACGGATTAGCTCCTGGGGTGAGTCGGGGTTGAAGCCCGCGCTGCCGAGTTTTTCGGAAATCTCTCGCACCAGCGCTTCCATTTTTGCCGGTCTCTGCGGCACGATGTTGTTGTTCGTTGGCCTGGGGCCGAGAGTTTCCTCCAATAGCTTTTCATGCAGATCAACGCGCCAGGGCACGCCGGCATACTGCATCTCGGCGGCGACTAGGGCGCCAGCTGATTCGGCTGCCAGGAGTAGTTGCAGGCGTGCCGGGAACTGGGAATCGCTGACCGTTTTCAACTGCAGTTGGAGCTCCGCGCTGAGTTCCTCGACAGTTTGGCCGCGGCGTGTGACAGGCCGATCGAATTCGGTGAAAAGGCTTCCTTGCGCAGGGTCGACGGCAATCCTGACCGGCGGTTCAAGAGGTTCCTCGGTCGGCGCATATTCCCGCGGGTAACTGGTCTTCAGCGTGAATTCTGAGCCAGCTAGGATAGGCCGGCAGAGCGCCAGGTCGTGGCAGCGTTCAAGACTGACTCCCGCTGCCAGCAGAGCGGGGTACCAGTGCTGGGCGCGTTCCCATACCCAGCGAGGTCTCCGCCGTGCTTCGACCTCACGGACGATCTCGGCTAGCTGCTCCGGGCGCACCAGGCGGGCGCTGGATTGCGGGAGGCCCGCCGCATCCAGCGGCAGCAATGCGACTTCGGCACCTTCGGCCTCAGCCAGCAACATATACATCCTTCAATTGTGCCGCCTTCTGAGTGAGCTTCGACGAATTGGCGGAGCCGACAATTCGGTAACCCGGACAACTTCTGTCCGGGAAGTTCTGTCAGCGATGATTTTGCGATTCGATGAGCCGTCTCATCCTCCACAAGAACCAGATTTCGGTAGTTACCCCACAACTAGCGATCCGGTTCTTCCAATACGCTTACCGTGCGAACAAGCTGGACCCATGCCAGCAACAACCGCAGCGATAAGTCCGCGCAAACCACCAGCCCCGGTGCAACTGCTAATCGCGACCGCAGAGCTGCGTGCTCAGGTTGAGGCGGCGTTAGCCGCAGCCGGAGCGGACTTCGTTGTGGGATCGCTCAACGCGGCCACAATTTCCGCGCTGGTAGTCGACCTGCAGTCCTTGCCTCAACGGTCTTGGCGGCATGATGACACCCCGACCCTTTTAGTCGGACGGGACGATGAAGAGGCCGAGTTGTGGCTAGCCGCCGCCAGCCTAGGCATTGACCGGGTGGCTCCAATGCCCAAAGCCGCTACCTGGTTGGTTGAGTTTCTCAGCGGTCTGCATGCCGAGCGCTCACGCGGCCGAATGGTAACGATACTGGGCGGTTGCGGGGGCGCGGGGGCAACCACGCTGAGCGCATTATTAGCTCTGCAATTAAACCGGCTCGGTCGCTCCTCCTTGCTCGTTGATGCCGATCCGTGGGGTGCGGGAGTCGAATCGAGCTTGGCTCCGAACCCGCCGGATGGACTGAACTGGCAGGGCCTAGCGGCGAGCTCGGGAAGTTTGAATCCTAGCGAGTTCGCGGAGGCACTCCCTGAGCTAGCATCATCACCGGTGCTTGGTTTTGGTAACTCGGCACAGCCCGGAGGTGAAGCAGGTATCAGGGTGCTGCAACGATCCGCGGCGGCTGTTATCGACGCGGCTCGTCGTGGTTTCGATATTGTGCTGACAGATCCGGGGCGGAGCCGAGAGACGCAGGAGAACTTTGTCTTGCGGGCTGACCTGCTGCTGTGTGTATTGCCGGCCAATCTGCTCGCCATGGCGGCCACGCGTCGGCTGCTTGATGCCCTGCCGACCGAGCGTCCTTATCTGGTGTTGCGAGGTGGTATGCCCGAGGGGCTAGATGCCGAACTAATTGCCAACTATCTTGAGGCACCCCTGCTGGGCAGAGTCGCCAGCATACCCGGCGTCCGCTCCGCCGCCGAGCAGGGAACTCTGCCGAGCTATGCAGGCCACCGAACGCTCAGGCGGCTGAGTTCTGCGCTGCTTGCCGTGATGGACGGGCGGGAACGATGAAGCACCGCGAAACTGTCCAAACGCTGAGCCAGGATGAGCAGCTTCTGGACGACGTGAGAACCGAGCTCACTCTCGACCTTGAGCCAGTGACCACGGCTAGGGTTGCCGCAGCGCTCAGATCCACCGGCCATCTATTAGGGGCTACCGGATCGCTGATTGCCGCAGACCGGATAAAAGCTGAGCTGACTGGCCTGGGACCGCTACAGTCATTTCTCAACCGCAGAGAGGTGACTGACATTTTCGTCAATTCACCGCAGGAGGTTTGGCTGCGCGATAGCTCAGGTCTGACGAAAACCGACCTGCACTTCGTTGATGAAGCTCAGGTGCTGGCATTGGCGAAGCGTTTAGCGGCTGCTGCCGGAAAAAGGCTCGACGATGTTGTGCCCTATGCCGATGTCCAGTTGCCCGGGGGAATTCGGGTGCACGCGGTAATGCCACCGATCTCAGCTCGCGGAACCTTGATTTCGATTAGAATCGCCAGGCTTCGAGCCTTTCAACTGGCTGAGCTGATTTCTTGCGGGATGCTCTGCCCGCAAAGCGCTGATCTGGTGAAAAATCTGGTCATGCAAGGACTGAACGTACTGATTAGCGGAGCGACCGGTTCGGGAAAGACCACCTTGCTGAGTACACTGCTGGGGCTCTGTCCGAGAAATCAAAGAATCGTGCTCGTCGAGGACACCGCGGAACTGAACGCAGAACATCCACAGATACTTCAGTTGCAGAGTCGAGCGCCAAATATTGAGGGTAGTGGGGGAGTTGTGATGAGCCAACTTATCCATGAGGCGCTGCGGATGAACCCAGATCGGCTCATTGTGGGGGAGTGCCGTGGCGCTGAAGTACGCGAGCTGCTGACTGCGCTCAACACCGGGCACATTGGCGGAGGTACTGTGCATGCCAATAGCGCTAGGGACGTGCCTGCCCGACTCCAATCCCTGGGTTCACTCGCTGGCCTCAGTCCGCAGGCTGTCGCGGTGCAAGCAGCCAGTGCCATTGATGTGGTGCTGCATCTAGAGAACGCCCCAGAAGGGCGCAGACTCAGTGAAATTGGCATGTTCACGTTGGCATCGGGGGTACTAGGAGTGGAATTGGCGGCAGAGTATTCGCCGGGCGAGCTTCGGCATGGAACCGCTTGGCCGCAGCTGCGGAAGAAACTACGCCAATGACCATCTTTTTGCTTTCTGCTACCGCCTGCGTGCTCTTGTCGGGGGCTCAACGGATCCGGGCAAACAGACATGCTCGCTGCTCGGCCGTTTCCCAGCGACAACTGCGGCCGACGGCGGTGAGCGGTATCGAACTATTGGAGGTGTTCCGTAAATTGGCGCTTTTGCTCCGCGCTGGCCGAACCGACTTCGAAGTGTGGCACCAGGCAGCGCTGGGTGTTAAATCGGAGGCGCTCAAGCGACTCTTACACAAGGCAGCGGCGCTCGCCGCATTGGGGATCTCACCGGCCGCCGCACTGGAGCCAAAGAATTGGCCAGCTCAGGCTGAACCTTTGGCACTGCAAGGGGCGACCGAGCTTGCTAGATGCCTCAGAGTTTCAGAGCGGAGTGGAACCCCGCTGGCGGGTTTGCTTGAGAATCTAGCCGGACACTTAGAACAGCAGATAGATATTGCGAGCCTCCGTGTCACCGCACTCGCCGGTCCAAAGGCGACAGCGAAATTGCTGGCCTGGCTTCCGTTATTGGGGTTCGGCTGCGGTTACTTGATGGGGGTGGATCCGCTTGCCGCGTTGCTGTCTCCCCCGTGGGGGACTTCTGCGCTCTGTGCCGGCATCATTTTGAGCCTGAGCTGTCGGGTGTGGGTATCCGGACTGATTCGACGAGCGAGTCAGGTGGCTTAGGACGATGGTCTTTTCTCTCTGCTGTCTTGCCGCAACGCTGCTTTTCTGGCCTTTAGACCGGCCCCTGACAAGCAGTCGAAAGCCGTCGAGGAAACCGAAAAGACCGGTATCTTCTGCCGAAGTGGCGGTCAGCTTGGATCTTTTGGCGAGCATGCTCGACGCTGGCAACGCCCTGCAGACCGGACTGATGTACCTAGCCTCTGTCAGTGAGGGGGCCTTTGGGAAAGGCTTGGCTGCGGTGGCATCGGCATTACGTACCGGCAGCAGTTGGCAGCAAGCATGGCAGGCCTGGTGGCAGAAAGAAGATCAAGTAAAAGCCCAAGTAAAAAGCCAAGTAAAAGCTCAGGCAAACAGTGATACCGCGCTTCACGACTTGGCGGATTCTTTGAGTTTTGTGGCGCTCAGTGGAACGTCTTCGTCGCTGTTATTACGCCAGGAGGCCGCGAGCAGGAGGCGGCAGGCGCAGAGAGAGCTACAGCGTCAGGCTGCGGCACTCGGGGTACGCCTAGTGCTGCCAATGGGACTGACGGCTCTGCCTGCATTCTTTTGCCTCGGCGTGGTTCCACTGGTACTTGCGCTGTTACCGGGGCGCGGCTAATACATGACGCGTTGAGAGCTACCGAACAAGTAATCGACCAACACCATTGAAAGGAAACCAACCATGAGCATTAGATCCGCGGCCGTTTCGGGGGCCCAAGCGAAAGTGCAGGAAAATGTACACGAGATCTTTCCCGGTGCAGCTAGCTCATCGTCAACTCGGCCTTGGGACGAGGCGGTGCGACTGCGTCGAAGCGAACTAGGCATGGCCACCGCTGAGTATGCCATTGCGACGCTGGCCGCAGTTGGTTTCGCGGGGCTGCTGGTGGTGATACTTCGCAGCGACGAGGTGCGAGGGTTCCTGCTAACGATTATTCGCAATGCGCTCAACCTCGGTTGAGCGGGGCTCGGTGACGGCAGAACTCGCGGTCCTACTGCCGGTGATCACCATGCTTTTCGCGATTATTGTGTTCACCGCTCAGCTGGGTTTGACTCAGCTGAGACTTGACGATGCTGCTCGGGCTGGGGCACGCCAAGCCGCCCGCGGAGAAACCACCGCTGGCACGGTGCAGGCGGCCAGGACCATTATCGGGCAGGACGCCAGCGTGACAGTCTCCAGCACGGAGGGCTTTGTCACCGTTACGGTGTCGGCAACCGCAAGAGGCCCCTTTGCTAGCGTGCTGGCCTGGCGGTTGAATGCTCAGGCTAGTGCGCAGCTTGAGCAGTTCTCTCCGCCGGAACAGCCAAGTATTAGTAGCGCCCGATGAAGTCTCGCACCGGCTCAGCTGCGCTGCTTGCCATTACGCAACGTGGCTCCGGGACGGTGCTTGCGATCGGGCTGGGCATCGCTGCGATGGTCTTAATTTGTGCGTTGTCCTTATTGTCGCAGGCTGTTTCCGGTTACCAGCGGGCGGCCAGTGCAGCCGATTTGGCAGCATTGGCTGCCGCGGACGCCGCTCGGGGGCTCAGCCCTGGGGAGCCGTGCCAGGTGGCCGATTCGGTTGCAAGTCGCCACGGAGCGGTGTTGAACTTCTGCGAGGTGCAGGGGCCGATGTTCGACACGGTAAGAGTGAGCGCTTCGGTGCAGTTTTCCGCACCGCTCTCCGTTTTCTACCAACAAGTCACCGTGCAGGCCCGAGCTGGACCGCCGAGCCAACCGGCTTAGCCCGGCTAAGCAGCGTCGCGCAGCAGGATCTTAAGGAGCTCGATCGCGCCCGCCTTGTCGAGCGGATTATTCTTATTGCCGCATTTCGGTGACTGCACACAGGAAGGGCAACCATATTCACATTCGCAGGCCAGGATGGCATCGTGGGTCGCTTGCAACCAGGTTTTCGCCGTTTCATAACCGCGTTCGGAGAAGCCAGCCCCACCAGGATGTCCGTCGTAAACAAAGACTGTGGGGGCACCGGTATCGGCATGCAAGGCGGTTGATACTCCGCCGACATCCCAACGATCGCTAGAAGCCACCAGCGGTAGCAAACCGATGGCGGCGTGCTCGGCGGCATGCAAGCTCCCGGGGAAGCGCGACTGAGCCAAGCCTTGAGCGACTAGATGGGAAGCATCCACGGTGAACCAGAAAGCTTTGGTGTTGAGATCTCTTGGCTCCAAACTCAATGGCTCCTCACCGAGGACCTCGTTTGAAACTAGGGATTTACGTTGAAAGGAGACCACCTGAGTTTTCACCTGCACCTCGCCGAAATGAAGGGTCACCGGTCCCCAGCTTTTTTGGCGTAGATCGCGCAGTACCTCGATTTGGGTCAGATCACGGGCGGTGGTGTAGTAGTCCGGCCACGCTCGTCGGACCACTAAATAATGTTCCGCTTCATTCAACTCTTCGACGAGATAGGTTGAACCTTGGTGGAGATAGACCGCCCCAACATGGGCCTGATAGTGGGATTGTTCAGAGCCAATGGTGCCCAACACCGTGCCAGTATCCGCTTCGACAATATTCAGTGGACCGCCACCCTGTGAACGAAGGTTAATCATCGCCGAAGGGTTTTCTGAATGAGTCCAGAACCAGCCCGCGGGCCGCCGTCGCAAATATCCGTCGGCGACTAGCTGATCGAGAGTCTGTTCGCTGTTCGGGCCGAATAGCTCGAGATCGGCGGGGCCAAGAGGGAGCTCAGCGGCAGCAGCACAGAGGTGCGGGCCGAGCACCACCTGATTATCGGGGTCGAACACACTGGCCTCGACCGGAACGTCGAAGATGGCCTCGGGGTGATTGACCAGATAAGTGTCCAGCGGATCATCACTGGCGACAAAGACCGCTAAGGCGGATTGGCCGGCTCGACCGGCCCGACCAAACTGTTGGAAGAGGGAAGCTCTGGTACCCGGCCAGCCGGCCACCAGCACCGCGTCGAGGCCTGAGATATCAATGCCCAGCTCAAGCGCTGAGGTGCTAGCTACGCCCAGCAGTTTGCCGGAGCGAAGCGAGGACTCCAGCTCTCGACGCTCCTCTGGCAGATAGCCGCTGCGATAGGCCGCAATACGATGTGGCAGGCTCGCATCGACCTCCTCCAGCAACCTTTTGGTATTTCCAGATATTGCCTCAGCGCCGCGTCTAGAACGAATGAAAGCAATGGTCCGAATGTGGGCGGAAACCAAATTAGCCAGCAGATCGGAGGTTTCAGCAATGCTGGTTCGCCGCTCGGGGGCATTGTTCTCACCGACAATGTCGCTCAGAGCAGGCTCCCACAGCGCAATAGTAGTAGCACCGTGCGGCGAGGAATCTTGCGAAACAGCTGTCACCGCTTCGCCAAGCAACCTGCCGAAAGATCGTTCCGGCTCCGCTGCTGTTGCCGAAGCAGCAATGAACACCGGGGCTGAACCGTGATGCGCGCAGATCCTTCGGAGGCGGCGTAACACTTCAGCGACGTGGGAACCGAAAACCCCTCGATAGCCGTGGGCCTCATCGATGATGACGTACTTGAGTTTCCTGAAAAAGCGGGACCACCATTCGTGGTTCGGCAAAATACCGAAGTGCAGCATATCCGGGTTGCAGAGCACAAAGTTGGCATGATCACGGATCCAGCGTCGGGCAGCCAGATCGGTGTCTCCGTCGTAGGTTTCGGCGCGAAGCGTGCTCAGGCCGAGTGCTCGGAGCGAAGCCAATTGATCCGCAGCAAGTGCCTTGGTGGGCGAGAGATATAACACCGCGGCATCCTCGCTGTCGGGCAGGATCCGGCCGGGTGAGGCGGCTTGGCGGAGTTGGGCGGTGTGAATCGCATTGAGCGCGGGAAGTTGATAGGCGAGTGATTTTCCGGAGGCGGTGCCGGTAGCGATGATCACGTGCTGGCCATGGTGCGCTAAGTCAGCAGCTGTAACCTGATGTAGCCAGGGTTGTTGCACCCCCAGCGAAGCATAGGCTTCAACGATGTCCTCAGCGAGCCAATGAGGCCAAGGAGCTGTAATAGCCTGCCGGGCAGCTACTTGCCGGACATGCCGCAATTGTTCTGGCTCCGGGCCACGGCCCAGTATTGAGAGCAGAGGCGTATCCGGGTTCACCGTGTCATTCTGTCATTTGCAGCGAACAACCTCTATTACCGTAACCCCGGTATTCTTGAAAGGTGGCAATACAACGAATCGTGCTCTTTTACGCTTTCGCTCCGGTGGCAGACCCCGAAGCGGTGCGGCTCTGGCAGCGTTCGCTGTGCGAACAGCACGGACTCAGAGGACGCATCTTGATCTCCAAAGATGGCATTAACGTCACCCTTGGCGGCGAACTCGGCGCGCTCAAACAATATGTCAAAGCCACCAAGGAATACTTCAAGCAGGTCGACGTGAAATGGTCCGACGGCTCAGCCGACGACTTTCCACGGCTGAGCGTCAAAACAAGAGCCGAGATCGTCAGTTTTGGCGCGCCCGGAGAGCTTGAGGTCGACGAAAACGGTGTGGTGGGCGGTGGCAAGCACCTGCAACCCGAGGAACTGCATGAGCTGGTGGCGGAAAAAGAAGTAGTCTTCTTCGACGGCCGAAATGCTTTCGAAGCGGCAATCGGCAAATTCAAAAACGCTGTAGTGCCGGATGTCTCGACCACTCGTGACTTCATCAAGGAGCTCGATTCCGGTAAATACGATTCGCTCAAAGACAAGCCAATCGTCACCTACTGCACCGGCGGCGTGCGTTGTGAGGTGCTTTCCAGCTTAATGCTGAACCGAGGATTCTCAGAGGTCTACCAGCTCGACGGCGGTATCGTTCGTTACGGCGAAAAGTTTCGAGATCAGGGTCTATGGGAAGGTTCGCTGTACGTTTTCGATCAGCGGATGCGGATGGAATTCAGCCCGGAAGCTAAGACCATTGGCAGTTGTGTTCGCTGCAGCTCAGCCACTAGCGATTTTTATAATTGCAGCAATCTGAGTTGCCGGACACTCAGCCTTTACTGTGCCGATTGCGCTAAGGACGCTGAGAACGTGCGCTGCCCGGAAGGGTGCGAGCCGCAAGCGGCGGAAGGATCTGAGCGAGTTCCCGCTTCCCGCTAGGTACTCGTTCCACGGCGGGGCCCCGCACCTTGTGGTGCAGCACTCGTAGCGAATACTGCACCACAACTCTCGCCTCGGTGAAGCATGGCGAGGACGGCGGCCCTGGAGTGGACTGTAGCCAGCGAACCCGGGTGACTAGCCAGCGATCAATTCCAGCACTGGCCCCTCGTGTAACGCTAGGTACACCGTGTCACGCAGCGAGTTCGCCTCGCTCATGGTGAGAGTTCGATCCAACGCCTGAAGAGTCAGCCTAAGTAGCACATTTGACTGTCCCTCGACGATGCCCAGCCGAGCACGGGCCACCGCCGGCAATTGATCCGCCGGGGTGTTGGCCAGAATTTCCAGCGCTGAGAGTTCGTCTGCTCGACTGCCCAGAGCGGTTCTAGCCACATCGCCCAGCGTTTCCTCATCCACCGAGGAGTCACAGACCAATGACAGGTCCCGATGCATCGGCGGCATCAATGACACCGGCCGCCACGGTGAGAGATCCTGGAGCTGAGACTGCACCCGAGGATCGGTGCCGCGCAGTAACCGGATGTCATTGATCTGCTTCCGTAGCATCAGAGCGCGGTCCAGTCCCATTCCCATCGCCAAGCCGCACCAACGACGCGGCTCCAGGCCGGCGGCACGCAGAATATGGCTACCGATTAAGCCACATTCACCCAGTTCCAGCCATTCGCTTGAACCGTTGGCGCCGGTGACCAGCACGTCGAGCTGATGTCCGTGCGAGGTGTAGGGGTGTTGGGTCGGGGTAGCCCGCCATTCGCAGCCGGGCAATACCGCTTGCGCCACTGCCTGCATCATTTCGTGGAGCTCTGGCAGGCCGAGCATGCCACGGGATTTTATTCGCCAGATATCGAGTTGATGCGGGGTGCCAACGTGGTGCCGATCCACCGCGTCCCGGCGATAGACCAGCCCGGGCAAGACGTGCAGCATATCGTAGCGTTCCTCGGTCTCGCGGAGCGTGTCTAAGAGTGCCGGGATGCCCGCGGAGGTGTGGCTGCGGAGCATCACGGTAGGTGAGACATGCCGCGAATAACGTGAGTCCCGCGTGACCGCGCCTGGGCTGTAACCGAGCCGGTCATAGTTGTCCCGGGTTGCCACCAAGGGATTGAAGCGATGAGTCACACTAGCAAGCTGCCAGTTGCTGCTGAGGGCGGTAATGACTTCGTCGAGAAGCAGCTGCATTGCGTGCTTGCCATCGGAGGGATCGCTGAGATCGGGCACGCTCAACGCTTCATTGAGTTCGGCTAAAGACAGATAATTAGGCATTGAAGGTTCTTTCGGTGAGTAGAAGTGGGGAAACTCCCTCGACCGAACCTCCGGGGCGAGTTAGCGCATCGCTGAGCAGCCCCGGCGGCCAATCGGCCGAGGGCTGCTAAATCGCTGCGCTGTCTGCATGCCAACCAGTTTACTACCCTTTGCGAGCGGTGATGCTGGAGTGGCCCTGCTCACCGGCTCCGGGAAAGCGGGAAAGGCGGGCGAAAAACAGCACCACGGTCTGCCCGATGCTGCCTATCCCGAGCAAAAGTTAACTAGCCTAGGAGCATGACTTTCGACGTCCCCCGAGCAGATCCGCTGCTCTTGCCCGCATTGCTAGCTGACTTTGAGGCGGCCAACTACACGATTGACGGAGTTGCCGAGCTGCTGGGCGAAAGCGGTTATGCGGCGCTCAACCGGGAACAGTTCGGTGCTGCGCTATTGAGCACTGAACGATCTGAGTCTGCGCTCGCCACCTTGATCAGGTTCTTCTTGCTGGCACGACCGGTGTCAATAGAAAAGCTCGAGGCGGCCTTGCCGAGGCTGGGCGTGGTCGGGCTGGGCTCTCTCGGCTTAGCTGAGACAGTGGAGCTCGCCGAGACAGCGGGCACGGAATGCCGGGTGTTGGCTGATCTGCGCCCCTATGCCTTTCAGGATGAACAGGGTGAAGTGCGGCTCTGGGTTTGCAGCGATCTTGCCGCGCACCAAAGCCCCGGAGTATTGCGTCGGGACCACGTACTGGGGATCGGTGGGGCTTCTTTGAGCTTGGCGCAGGCGACAATCCGCAAGCCGATGCGTCGTGCGCTGGACCTCGGCTGTGGCTGCGGGATTCAAACTTTGCACCTATTACGTCATGCGGAGCACGTCACGGCGACCGATATTTCCGAACGAGCGCTTGGCTTTACCCGATTCAACCTGCTGCTGAATGCGGCTGCCCTGGGTCTTGACGCCGAAAACCTCAATGCGCGAGTCGAACTCAGACTGGGCAGCCTGCTACAACCGGTGGCCGGAGAAGAATTCGACCTGGTGGTCTCGAACCCGCCCTTTGTGATCACTCCACGACACCCGGACGAGGCCGCCAGCGAGCAGTTCACCTACCGCGACGGCGGATTGCCTGGTGATGAGCTGGTTTCCTCTTTGATTCAAGGGTTACCCCGGGTGCTTGCCGAGGCTGGCAGCGCGCAATTGCTGGGAAACTGGGAGATCCCCCGCTCGGCCGCTTCTTGGCAGCAAAGGCTCGAACCTTGGTTCGCAGATGATTTGGACTACTGGCTGATTCAACGCGAGCAGCTCAGCCCGGAGCAGTATGCGGAGACCTGGTTGCAGGATGCCTCGCAGGGCCGCGAACCGGAGGGCTATGCCAGCGTCTACCGCGAGTACTTACTCGACTTCGAAGCTCGTCAAATCGCCAGCATTGGCTTCGGCATGCTCTGGCTGCGACGGTCAGTCAGCGCGGGAAGCTCCTCAAGGTTGCGCCGAATGGAAGGAATCGACCATCCGATTGAACAGCCAATTGGGCCAGCATTAGCAGCCAGCATCGAACGCCATGACTGGCTCTCCGCCAGCACCGCGGAGGATCTCGACGCAGCCAAGCTGTTGGTGGCTGAGGATGTCACCGAGGAGCGCCACCAGCGCCCAGGAGCCGAGCACCCCGGAGTGATCTTGCTCCGTCAAGGTGCCGGACTGCGCCGAACGACTCTGCTCAGCACCGAGCTAGCAGGCTTCGTCTCGGCCTGTGACGGGACGCTGAGCGTCGGACAGATTATCGCTGCGCTGGAGGCGCTGCTGGGGCGAGGGCTGGAGCTTCGGGAGGAAATTAGGCAGCTGATTCTCGACGGTTTCCTGATTCCGGACCAGCCCAGCTAAGTAGGGAAAACCCCACTATGCCTGGTCAGGAAAGCCGGAAAAAGATGGGTGAAAGCACCAATGTTTTCATCCCGCTGGACTGGAAAACTAAATTCCATGAGTGCAACGAACATCCTGACCAGATACCCCGAGAGCAGTGCGGAGAGCGGAGAAGAAGAGACCATGTCGAGGTCCGTCGAGCAAAGTAGCGGAACGATCGCACGTCCCCGAGGTTTCTTCGGCCAGCTCGGCCGGGATTTGGGGTACTGCTTGGCCTCCTTTTTCGTCGGAATTCCAGCTTTCGCAGCGGCCGTCGCCCTTTTCAGTGCCGGGCTCAGCACGGTAATCATTTATCTCGGCATTTTCATTTTGATTGCCTGCGTCTTTACCGCTTCTTTTTTCGCTAGCGCCGAGCGACGGCTGAGCGGGTGGGCACGCGGGCCGTTGCCACCACACGTGTACCGCAGTCGGAACCGCGGCGGTATTCGTGGCTTCCTCACCCCGCTCGGTGATTCGTTACGCTGGCGCGAAGTGATTCACGCCGTGGTGGCTTTCCCCGTTCGGGTCGCCGTGTTCTGCCTCGCGCTGACCTGGTTGGTGACCGGCCCCGGACTGCTCACCGCCTTCTTCTGGAAGGGCTATTTGCCGGAAGAATCACACGATGTTTGGGATTTCGTCGGCGTTGCCAAGCCTTACCAGGGCTGGTTGGACGCCGCGATAGGGGTGCTCTTTGTGCTCACCCTGCCGGTGATGTTGAAGGGACTAGCTCTATTGCTTCGAGTGCTGGCCAAAGGCCTGCTCTGCAACCAATCAGCGGTCTGGAAGGCGCGCGCCGCGCAGCTGGAGGCTTCCCGCGATTCGGCAGTGGCGGCCGAAGCCGGAAATCTACGTCGGATTGAGCGAGACATCCATGACGGGCCACAGCAGCGCTTGGTGCGGGTTTCGATGGATCTCAAATCGGCGCAGCGTCGGATGGAGCGTGGCGAGGCTGGTGCCACCGAGCTCGTTGCCGAAGCTTTGCAGCAAACCCAGGACACGCTCAACGAGTTGCGCGCCATCTCTCGCGGCATAGCTCCGCCGATTCTGCTTGACCGAGGCCTGCTCGCGGCGGTAGAAGCCTCTGCAGCGAGAACGCCGATCCCGGTCTCGGTGCAGGCCGAGGGGCTTGAAGGCCGCAGGCTGCCCGAGAAAACCGAAAATACCGCCTATTTTATGGTCGCGGAGGCGCTTACCAATGTGGCTAAGCACGCCAACGCCCGGCGGGCCACCGTGGAACTCACCCTCGCCGAAGATACATTGCGGGTTTCGGTGACCGACGACGGCCAAGGAGGTGCCCACGTGGGCAAGGGCCATGGTTTGGCCGGCCTGGCCGAGCGAGTTGAGGCGCTTGGTGCCGTGCTTTCGGTTGAGTCGGGCAGCGGTGGCACCTCGTTGAGCAGTGTGCTCCCTCTGAGTTAGGGACTTTCAGGGTCTTCAAGCCAGGTAATCTTAGGGCGTGAAGACAATCCGGGTGGTGCTGGCCGAGGACTCAATGCTGCTCCGTGAGGGCCTGATTCGGCTGCTGGTTGAAGGTGGCTTTGAGGTACTGGCCGCCGTGGCCGATGCACCGGCCTTGTTGTCAGCAGCCGAGGAATACCAACCCGATATGGTGCTGACCGATGTACGGATGCCGCCCGGACATAGCGACGAGGGCTTAGCCGCCGCGTTGGCGATTCGGCGTCGCTGGCCAGCCATTGGGATTTTGGTGCTTTCCCAGTACGTAGAGCTCAGTTACGCTAAGGATCTTTTGGCCACTGCTTCGGGGGAAGGCGGGATCGGCTATTTGCTGAAGGACCGAGTCTCAGATCTGGACGAGTTGGTGGATGCGGTGGAACGTATTCATGACGGCGGTACCGTGCTGGACCCAGAGGTAGTGTCGGCGCTCTTCAATACCAGCTCAAACAGCTCAGCTCGGAACTCGGTTGAGTCGCTGACCGAGCGAGAGCGCGAGGTGATGGGGCTGATCGCTGAGGGTCGGAGCAACGCGGCGATCAGCAAACATCTGGTAGTTTCAGCGGGGGCGGTGGAGAAGCATATCTCCTCGATCTTCAGCAAACTTGAGTTGCCGCCGTCCTCGGTGGATCATCGTCGTGTGCTCGCGGTACTAAGTTGGTTGCGACAATAAGGTTTTGGCAGGTATTGACTGGCGTCGTGCATCATCTAATGTATGGTGAACTAGATCTGGGGGCAGTATCGCAATGAGGGAAATACGCAGGTAGGAGAACCGTGCCCAGCAAGGCATCGAAGGCAACGAAGACCTCTTCTCAGCATGAGAACAAGGGAAAGACCGGCAAGAAACTGGTCATTGTAGAGTCTCCGGCAAAGGGAAAAACTATTGCCGGTTATCTTGGCGCGGGCTTCGAAGTCGAAGCCTCCTACGGCCACATCCGCGACTTACCGCAGCCTTCTGACCTACCCGCTGAACTGAAGAAGACTTCGGTGGGCAAGTTCGCAGTCGATCTCGACAACGATTTCGAACCGTACTATGTGGTGCCCTCCGATAAGAAAAAAAGGGTCGCCGAACTCAAAGCCGCACTCAAGGGTGCCGACGAACTCTATCTGGCAACTGACGGTGACCGCGAAGGTGAGGCGATTGCCTGGCATCTCCTCGAGGTGCTCAAACCGAAGGTCCCGGTTTACCGCTTGACCTTCCCGGAAATCACCAAAGAGGCAATCCAGCGCGCCATGAACGAACTGCGCGATGTTGATATGCCGATGGTCGATGCCCAGGAAACCCGGCGCGTGCTGGACCGGCTTTACGGCTACGAGATTTCTCCAGTGCTCTGGCGGAAGGTTTCCCGTGGTCTCTCCGCCGGTCGGGTGCAATCGGTGGCGACCCGGTTGGTGGTGGAGCGGGAAAGAGAGCGGATGGCGTTCCGTTCAGCGTCCTACTGGGACGTGCTCGGTGAGTTCTCCACCACGGAGTCAGCCCAGGCTTTCAAGGCCAAGCTAGTTGCTGTTGACGGTGCCCGGGTTGCCACCGGCCGAGATTTTAACGATTCCGGCGCGCTGACCGCGAGCAAGGTTGCGCACTTAGATCAGGCGAGTGCAACTGCCCTCGCCGATGGCTTAGAGCAGGCCGAGTTCGCCGTTCGCTCAGTAGAACACAAGCCCTACACTCGCCGCCCAGCAGCGCCCTTCACCACCTCGACGCTGCAGCAGGAGGCTGCCAGGAAGCTTCGATTCTCGGCACGGGTGACCATGCGGGTTGCGCAAAGCCTTTATGAAAACGGCTACATCACCTATATGCGTACTGACTCGGTGGCGCTCAGTGATCAGGCAATCAGTGCGGCTCGGCGTCAAGCCGCTGAACTCTACGATCCCTCGTTCGTGCCGAATGCCCCGCGGATCTACTCGAACAAGTCGAAAAATGCCCAGGAAGCGCACGAAGCGATTCGTCCCGCGGGTGACTCTTTCCGGGTGCCAGCGCAGGTCGCTCGCTCATTGAGTTCCGATGAGTTCAAGCTGTACGAACTGATCTGGAAGCGCACGGTGGCTTCTCAGATGGCTGATGCCAAAGGCTCCACCGCCTCGGTGCGTCTCGGCGCAAAGAGTGCGGAGGGCCGGGACGCAGAATTCGCGGCTTCTGGCACGGTGATCACCTTCCAAGGCTTCCTAGCCGCTTACGAGGAAGGCAAGGACGAGGCGCGGCAGAGCGACGAAGCAAACGCGGCCGACGGCGGCAGACTGCCGAACCTGGCGGTCGCCGATGCGCTGCAGACCGAGAGCCTGGAACCGCAGGGACACGAGACCTCGCCACCACCGCGATACACCGAAGCTTCCCTGGTGAAGACTCTGGAAGAACGTGGCATTGGCCGCCCTTCGACCTATGCAGCAACAATTTCCACCATTATGGACCGCGGCTATGTCAGCCAGCGGGGTTCGGCCCTGGTACCTAGCTGGGTGGCTTTTTCAGTGGTCCGGTTGCTTGAGCAGCACTTCGAGAACTACGTCGATTACGATTTCACCGCTGAAATGGAAGAGGACCTGGACCGGATCTCGCGCGGCGAAGAAACCGGTTCGCATTGGTTGAAGCTGTTCTACTTCGGCGCCGATGACGGTTCAGGTCTGTTGCCGATTGTTGACAACCTCGGCGAGATCGATGCCCGCGAAATTAACTCTGTGCCGATTGCTGATGGCATCACCTTGCGGGTAGGAAAGTTCGGACCCTACTTGGAGAAACCGGTGCCGGCCGACGCGCCAGAAGGTACCGAACCGGAGCGAGCCAATGTGCCGGAAGACCTGGCACCTGACGAGTTGACCGCTGAGAAGGCTATTGAGCTGATCAACACCGCAGCGCCGGAAGAGCGCGTGCTCGGTGTTGACCCGGAGAGCGGGCATACCGTGGTGGCGAAGAACGGCCGCTACGGTGCCTACGTCACCGAGCTGATTCCCGAACCGAGCGCGGAAGAACTCGCGAATGCGCCGGTGGAGTACTACAAGAACGGCAAGCCGAAGCCGCCGAAGAAACCGGTCAAAGCGAAGCCCCGCACCGGCTCCCTATTTGCCTCAATGAGCGTTGAGACGGTCACCCTTGAGGAAGCGCTGCAATTGATGTCGCTGCCGCGGGTGCTTGGTGCCGACGCCGAAGGCGTCGAAATCACCGTGCAGAACGGCCGCTTCGGCCCTTATCTGAAAAAGGGGACTGACTCTCGTTCGATCGGCTCTGAGGAAGAGATTTTCACTATCACCCTGGAGCAGGCACTGGAGATCTACTCGCAGCCGAAGCAGCGCGGCACCCGCGCTGCGGTGCCGCCGCTAGCAGAATTCGGTGAGGATCCGACCTCGGGCAAGAAGATCGTCGTCAAAGAAGGCCGGTTCGGGCCATACATCACCGATGGTGAAACGAACATCACGGTGCCTCGCGGAACGTCAATTGAAGAGTTGACTCGCGAACGGGCGATCGAATTGCTGGCGGATAAGCGCGCTCGCGGCCCGGTGAAACGGACCAGTTCTCGGGCCAAGACGAGCACTAAGCGGAAGACAGCGGCGAAGCGCTAGCCTGCTCAGCAGGGCACGCCGCTGCCACGTTTTACCCCGCCGAGTGTCGAGATATGGTGCTTAAAACCCGAGAATAGGCACCGTATCTCGACACTCGATGCGGGCTGAAGGCCCTCCGACGCCGAAAAGCGTGCGCCGCTTAGCGGGCCAGGGCGCCCATTGGGTCCCAGGCGGGCAGTACCAGCGGTTGCTCCGCCAAGGCAGCTTGCAACTCGGGGCTCAGCTTGTTCTTATCGACGGCGATTTCAAACATGTACTCATCAAACCAAGAGTCGTTCATGGTGTAGAAACCCTTATCGGCGTTCTCCTCACCCCAGGAGTTCTCCACTCGCCAGCGCCGGGTCTGGCCGTCCAGCACATCGACCCCGGTGAACAGCATGGCGTGGGTCATCGCAGACTCTCCGATATTGACCCGCTGTTCCTTGTTCAGTGCGAGGTCCACCCCATAGACGCCGCTGTAATCAAACAACTCGGCATCCCAAAGTCCGTCGCTGCGCAGCATTTGCGGGCCCACATCGCAGCCGAACCAGACCGGGCTGCCGTTTTGCAGCGCATCTTTGGCGAGGTCTTTCATCAGCTGAATATCCACGTTGAGGTAGACGGTGTCGTCGCCGCCAATCACATTGCCGAGGTACTCGACGGTGAGAGTCTTCCCTTTGGGATGCTCGGTGCGAGGATCGTCAACCAGGCAAACATAATCATCGAGATTGAGTTTGGTGTATTTGGCAAGAAATTCTTGCGGGCTGAGTACGCCTTCTCGGCTGAACTTCTTATCGTCGTCGATCCATTGCCAGTCGATGCTGCTGGGCGGTGCGCCGAGGTGAATAGTCAGTACCCGGTGCACCTCGGTGATGGTGTTTTGAACGGCGGCGTCCAATTCCGTCTCACTCGCACCGCTTGCCACAGCTTGGCGCAATTCAAGTGCGGCTTTGCGTAGTAAGGTCTTGAGCCGGGCATTCATCTGGGCAGTATCGGAGGAGGACTCGGTCTCGGGCATGGCTTCTTGCGGCACCGCACCATATTTTTTGAAAATGCTGCTGGACATGTTCCACTGCCCGCCGTCGCCCATTAGCGACTCGCTGAGGAAGACCACCAGACGATCATCGAGTGGCCGGTCGGCAGTTTCGATCACCGACTGCAAGAAGTAATTGGCTCTTTCTAGCTTGTCGAAGTACATCGGATAGTTCTGCGAGAACTCGAAATCCTTCACATTGAGGATCTGCCGGGCCTCGGCTCGCAACAGATTGAGTGCGGCAAAAAGCCAGCACCGACCAGATTTCTTCTGGTTAGTGACCTTCCAGTCATCCAGTCGATCAGAGACCGAATGCGAACTGCTAGCTAAGACACTGTGGTTCACCGCCAGCTCATTGAGGGCCGTTCGGGTGACCGCGTTCTTTGCCAGAATGGCCGCTGAATCATCGGCGAACGCCTGATGCAATTCGGAAACTTGATTGTTTGTGATGGTTTTTGTGGCTAGTCGCCGGGTTTCACTCATTTCTACAGTCTTGTACGGAACCATTTGACTTTCAATGCTCGGTCCTCGCTGATCAACAATGGATCTGCTGTGTTGATGAACCGTCACGAAAAGGTCGGTAATACGGTCAGCTCTAAGCACGGTATAGACTCCACAGCATGCGACTTGGTGTTCTCGACATTGGTTCCAATACCGTGCACCTGTTACTAGTCGACGCTCATCCCGGCGCTCAGCCGGTGCCCTTTGCCTCGCATAAAAGACCGCTCTCCTTAGTGCAATACCTGGATCCGGATGGTGCTATTACCGAAGCGGGACAGCGAGAATTGATTGCTTTTGTGCTGGAGGCGCGGCAATTCGCTGCTACTCATCAGGCCCAGGATCTGTTGGCGTTCTGTACCTCAGCCATCCGTGAGTCCAGCAATGGCGAGCTGGTACTGAACCGAGTGCGCCAGGAAACCACTATTCAGCTTCGTGAACTCACCGGGCCGGAAGAAGCGGCGATGACGTTTTTTGCGGTACGTCGCTGGTATGGCTGGGGTACTGGCACAGTGCTTGACCTGGACATTGGCGGTGGTTCTTTTGAAATGGCGATGGGGGCTGATGAACTGCCCGCCAAAGCCATCTCGGTGCCGCTCGGCGCTGGCCGGCTGACTCGTGACTGGCTGCCGGAGAACCCGCCAAGCGCCAAAAGCGTAAAAAAGCTGCGGAAGTACATTCGCGCCACTCTGCAGGCGCCAATCGCCGAATTCGCCGAACTGGGTAAGCCTGATCTGGTGGTCGGTACCTCAAAAACTTTCCGCTCATTGGCGCGGATTACCGGTGCGGCACCCAGCGCCTCGGGTCCTTTCGTGCGACGCGAGCTGCGCGCCGTGGATCTCGGCCTGTGGGCGCAGCGATTGACCGCGATGAGTGCCGACGATCGACTGCATTTGCCCGGGGTGTCCAGGGCGCGGGCTAGCCAGGTGCTTGCTGGGGCCCTGGTCGCGGAGGCGGCATTGGAGCTCTTCGAGGTCTCCACCGTGCTAATCTGCCCGTGGGCATTGCGTGAGGGTCTTATTTTGCGCCGCCTTGATCAACTCGTCTTCGACGGTCCGCTCGAGCCGCCGCGACACGTCAGCGCACGTGCCGCCTCAGAAATCAGTTGAAAGTCGGTCAACGTGCCTATTCCGGTCGCTCTCTCTAGCGCCTCGGTGTACCCGCTCTCGGTCCACGATGCCTTCGCAACCGCTCAGGACCTCGGCTATGACGGTCTGGAAGTGATGGTGACCAATAACGCCACCAGTCAGGATGCCGCCGCCTTGCGGACCTTGACCGAGAGATACCAGCTGCCGGTGCTCGCTATTCATGCCCCGACGTTGTTGCTGACCCAGCAGGTCTGGGGTACCTACTGGAACAAGGTGGAGCAATCAATAAAATTGGCTGCTGAGTTGGCTGCGAGCGTCGTTGTGGTGCATCCGCCCTTTCGCTGGCAGAGCGAGTATGGCCGAAACTTTAGCTCCGGAGTGCGTGACCTATCCGAGTCCAGCGGGGTGCGGATCGCGGTGGAAAATATGTATCCCTGGCGGGTGCGCGGCCGGGAGGTGAAGGCGTATTTGCCCGGCTGGGACCCGATGGCTCAGGATTACGACGATGTCACTTGGGATCTCTCACATGCCGCCACCGCGGGCGTCTCCTCGCTTGAGTCGGTTCGGGATTTAGGTCAGCGGCTGCGTCATATTCATCTGACCGATGGCTCGGGCTCGGCCCGAGACGAGCATCTGATTCCCGGCCAGGGCAATCAGCAGGCTGCCAGAGTGCTGCAGTTTCTCGCCCAGGCTGGTTTCACCGGCACAGTGGTTGCTGAGATTTCGACGCGCAAAGCCAAGGGGGTCGGCGAGCGAGAAGAGTGGTTAGCTGAGACCTTGCGATTTGCTCGGCAGCATCTCGCCAGCACGAAATCAGACTAGTCCGGCTCGGGCTGTAGCCGAGACCGGGGTTGTGTTCCGGGCTGTCTCGGGCTTACTTAGATATCTGCACCATTTTTGACCGCCCAATCTAGCGCGGAGCTATCTAGGCACCACTTTCACTGGCTAGTCCGGTGCGGCTGTTTAAGTTCTGAGCCTCGAGTCCAGACCGGGAAACCATAGTCATCAGTCGTTAGCAGAATTGGCTGTTAAAAAGTGAAAGCACCGGAGAGTCTCGGTGGGCAGTGGTTGGGGGGAACACTGCCCGACTCTCCGGCGCTGTAACCGATCGTTCGAGAACGACCAGTCCGCAATCACTCGCACCTTAATGAGGTATTCACTACGTTAGGACCACACTCTGGGCACAAGCTGCTATCAAGCTGGGAATATCCTGACAATGTAGAAACACTTCAATTTCGTTGTATTTCCGCGGTTTTTCGGGCATTTGATCAACAAATTCGATAGCTGTTCGGGATGGTGAAAGGATAGAGAACATGACGAGTAGAATTGCGTTTCTGGGCTGTGGATCAATGGGCGAAGCTATTCTGGCGGGGATGCTCGCCGGTCCGGTCGATCCCGCCACCGTGGTGGCTACCGTACGTCGAATTGAGCGTGCTGAGGAACTAGCCCAGCGACACGGCATCACCGCGATTGCCAACTCCGAAGAGGAACAAGCTAACTCGCTGGCCGTGGCGGGCGCTGAGGTCGTGGTGTTAGGCGTTAAGCCCGCACAAATCGCTCCGCTCTGTCGAGAGATTTCCGCTGCCCTGGAGCCCGAGGCGGTAGTGGTGAGCGTGGCTGGCGCGGTCACCATTGAGCAGATCGAGCGCGCCCTACCGGCAGGGCAAGCCGTGGTTCGCACGATGCCTAACACCCCACTAATGGTGGGCCGGGGCGTAGTGGGGCTATCGACCGGCTCTTCGGTCAACGCCGAGCAGTCCGCTCGCGCGCACCAGGTCTTCGCGGGCTCTGGCGTGGTCTTAGACGTCCCCGAAGAGCAAATGCCGGTGATCGGTGCAATTAGCGGTTCCGGGCCCGCCTACGCCTTTTATTTGGCCGAAGCAATGGCAAGAGCCGCACGCGAGCTGGGAGTCGACGAAGAAACGGCCAAGACCTTGGCCACCGAGACGGTGGCCGGTGCCGGTTTGATGCTGGGGCAGCAGGGGGCTGACGCCACCGCACTCCGGAAGGCGGTGACTAGCCCGAACGGCACCACCGAGCGGGCAATCGCGGTCTTCGACGAGCGTGATTTGCCAGCGATCGTCTTGGCCGGGGCGCAAGCGGCAGCTAAACGTTCGGACGACATCACCGCAGAGCTCGACCAGGCTTAGCACCAGTCCGGGCTCACTGATGACTGAGCGCTAAGGCCTGGCCGCGAAGCGCTCCAGCAAGTCAACATGCCCCGAGACGATCAGCATGTGCCGGCCCGAGACCTTGGTGTCCGGCTGCGCGTAAGTGAAGTCTTCGCCCGGCGATTTGACGCCGACAATGGTGACTCCGTACTTGGAGCGTACCTTCGACTCAGCCAGGGTGAAGCCCTGAGTTTCTTTAGGCGGGTACATTTTCACGATCGCGAAATCGTCGTCGAACTCAATGAAGTCGAGCATCCGCCCCGACACCAAGTGGGCTGCCCGCACCCCGGCGTCTGCCTCAGGGTAGATCACGTGATTGGCGCCGATTCTGGTCAAGATCTTGCCATGTGACTGGGTGATTGCCTTGACCCAGAGATGCTCGATGCCAAGATCTACCAAGTTAACGGTGATCAGCACGCTGGACTCAATGGAGGTGCCCACCCCAACCACAGCGGAGTTAAAGTCCTGCGCGCCGAGCTGACGCAGCGCATCAATATTGGTGGCATCTGCCTCAACCACATGGGTCAGCGCGCCCGACCATTTCTGCACTAGGGCAGGATCCCGCTCAATGGCGAGTACTTCACGACCCTGCTTGACCAATTGCTCGGCGGTGGCCGCGCCAAAGCGGCCCAGGCCAATCACCAGCACCGGCGCATTGTGCGCCGGGCGCGAATTCGAGCTTGATTTCTCAGCCAATGATCGGCCTCTCTTCTGGATAGTGGAATAGTTGACGACGTTGCCGTAGCGCCAGCCCGGCAGCAAGGGTGATAGTGCCGACTCGCCCAGCAAACATCAGCGCGGTCAGCACGTAAACCCCGGCCGGGGGTAATTCACCGCTGAGGCCGGTACTGAGCCCGCAGGTAGCAAAGGCCGAGATCACTTCGAAGAGCACTCTGTCCAGCGAGGCATCGCTAATGATCAGTAATGCTCCGGTGGCCAGCAGCACGAAAGTTGCGCCCATAATGATCACCGAAATGGCCACCCGCATGGTGCCCTGCGGGATGGTGCGACCGTAGATCTTTACATCGGCATCGCCGCGAGCTTCGGCCGCGATGGCTAAGAACATCACGGCAAGGGTGGTCACCTTAATGCCGCCAGCGGTCGAGGCGGAGCCGCCGCCAGCGAACATCAGCGCATCGGTAAAGACCCGGGAGACCGGATCAAGGTCGTTCATATTGACCAAATTAAAGCCGCCGGAACGGGTCATGATCGAGGCAAAAATCGAGTGCAGCAGCTTATCGCCGTCGGAAAGACTGCCAATGGTCTTGGTATTGGTCCACTCAAAGGCGGCGAAGCCCAACATGCCGACTAGCACTAAGATCAAGGACACCTGAACCGTGAGTTTGGTGTGCAGGTTCCATTTGCGGATCCGGAAACCCTGGCTCAACAGCACCATCATCACCGGGAAGCCGAGAGAACCGAGAAAGACCCCAACCATCAATGGCGTCAGGATCCAGGGGTCGGCCTCATAGGGCACCAAGCCATCCGAGTGCGGGGTGAAGCCGGCGTTATTGAAAGCGGAGATCGAGTAGAACACGCCGTGCCAGACAGCCTGCCAAAATGGCTCGCCGAGAATGATGAAACGGGGGATCATCACGAGTGCGAGCACGATCTCAACCACCACCGAGGTGGTGATCACAATCCGCAGCAGGGTGCCAACTTCGCCTAGTTTCCCGGCGTTCATCGCCTCTTGGGCGATCAACTTGCCGCGTACCCCTAGGCGTCGGGAAACCATTAAGGCCATCAGCGAGGCGAGCGTCAGAATGCCGAGGCCGCCGACGAAAATCGCAATCAGAATCACCAGCTGGCCGAAGAATGTCCAATGCAGCGCGGTGGAGACAGTGGTGAGGCCGGTCACGCACACCGCTGAGACGGCAGTGAAGAGCGCATCGTGGAAAGGCGTTACCTGGCCGTTGGTTGCTGCCGCGGGCAGCGAAAGCAGCGTGGTGAAGAGCATGATCACCACAATGAAGACAATCAGCGCCAGCCGAGCCGGCGAGGAGCTCGCTACCGAATCAATGAAGTCCCGGAGTGCGGCGACAAAAGCGAAGCGACCGCGTTCGGGTTGCGGGCGCCAGGCAGGCTGACTCTTGGCCATTGACGGAGGGACTTTCTTACTCGGAACGAATTGCAGATCTGACAAGTAGTAAACCACTTTTTAGAGCTTTAGCGTGGTGCGTCGGGGCGATTGCGCGGCTTTGCGCTGAATCACGTAGCCTTTCAGAGATGTCTTCGTTCAACGATGAAATGCAGAGCGCCCCGGCCAGCTGCGTGGTCTGGGACCCGTCGCTGACCGCTTACAACTTTGGTGCCGGGCACCCGATGGCTCCCGGCAGGCTCAGCTTGACCGCGGATTTAGCCGAGCAGCTAGGTCTTTTCGAGCGGCCAAACGTGACGATGGCCGAGCCGTACATTGCCTCAGATCAAGAGTTGCTGACCGTTCACGATGCTGATTACATCGCCGATGTGCGCTCGGTCAGTTTGGTGCCTCACACCATTGAGGCACGGGGTCTTGGCACCGAGGAGGATCCGGCTTTTCTTGGTATGCATGAGGCGAGTGCCCGGCTGGTCGGAGGCTCTTTGGTGGCGGTCGAGGCAATTATTGACGGCAGTGCCCAGCGAGGCGTGAATTTTTCCGGCGGCATGCATCATGCCAGCCGAACCAAGGCGAGCGGGTTCTGCATTTACAACGATGCCGCCGCGGCCGTGCAGCGACTACTTGACTCGGGTGTCCAGAAAGTGGCCTACGTCGATATTGACGCCCACCATGGCGACGGTACCGAGAGCATTTTCTACGATGATCCCCGGGTGCTTACCATTTCACTGCACGAAAGTGGCTTGTTCCTTTTCCCTGGTACCGGCTTCGCCAATGAGACTGGTGGTGCATCGGCCATTGGCAGTGCGGTCAATGTTGCGCTGCCCGCGCACACCGATGACGCTGGCTGGCTCCGGGCCTTCCACGCGGTAGTGCCGCAAATAGTGCGAGCCTTCGAGCCGGAGATCATTGTTTCGCAGCATGGCTGTGATTCTCATCGTGACGACCCGCTGACCCATCTGAACACTAGTGTTGATGCGCAACGCGAGGCCGCATTGAGCCTTTCTGCGCTTGCCAATGAACTTTGCGAGGGACGCTGGCTCGCGGTGGGTGGCGGTGGGTACAGCATTGTCAATGTCGTACCGCGGGTGTGGACTCATCTGATCGCCATTGTCGCCGGCAAGCCCGTCCCGCTGCGCACCGAAACCCCCGTGGCCTGGCGTGAGCGAGTGCAGGCGAGTTTCGGCGTTGAGGCGCCCCGACTGATGACTGACGACGTCGACCTCTGGTGGCGATCCTGGGAAGTGGGCTACAACCCCGCCGATGCCGTGGATCGGGCCATTATGGCCACTCGCAAGGAAGTCTTCCCGCTCTACGGCCTTGACCCCTGGTTCGACTGAGTCCCCACCGCCTCCCACTCCTCGTTCTTCAGACTCGGCGGTAGCGTGGGGTAGGCATCCTTAATGCCTTTTCGGTTATATATCGCTAGGGTAGTTCTATGGTGAACGAAGACGTCTTTGCCGTGCTGGCCGAGCAAACCCGCCGCGATATCCTACTGGCCCTCCGCTCAGGTCAGAAGGCAGTGGGTGAGCTGGTCGAGCAACTTGGTGCTAGCCAGCCCACTGTGTCAAAGCATCTTCGAGTACTTAGAGAAGCCGGATTAGTCAGCATGCGGGCCGAGGGACAGCGTCGCTACTACCAGCTCGAGACGGCTCCACTACACCTCGTGGTGAACTGGCTTGATGCCTTCGGCCTGGGCTCGAGTGGTTCGGCTGACGAGGCAACAGCTAGCTCCGACCCCGTCGCGGCAACGGAAATCGACGCAGATGCCGACTCGATGCCACAGCAGATTGGCCGCAGCGTCGGTCGCGCTGCTACCAAGGCCGCCGACTTATTGGCGAACTTACCGAAGTTCGGTCGTCGCAAAGACTAGGCACAGTCATTAGGCATAGACATTAGTCACAAGCATTAGGCATAGCCGCATTCGCCGGAGACGCTACCGTTGACACCCTCACTGACCCAGGCCGGCGGCTATTCAAAGCGGTCGGCTCTTTGGTTCACGTGCTCCGGGGTCAGTTCGCTCAATCGGGTGACGCCGAGCAGCTTCATAGTGCGCAACATTTCCGAGCGCAGAATCTCAATGCTGCGCTCCACTCCGCGCTGGCCGCCAGCCATCAGACCATAGAGATAGGCCCGGCCAATTAGGGTGAAATCCGCCCCGCTGGCAATAGCGGCAATAATGTCGCCACCGCTCATAATGCCGGTGTCCATCACAATTGTCGGCTGCTCGCCGAGGGCCGCGCGCACCTTGGGGACCAAATGGAACGGTAGCGGGGCGCGATCCAACTGTCGACCGCCGTGGTTCGACAGCACCACGCCGTCGGCACCATGGGCTACCGCACGCTCCGCGTCGGCCACCGTCTGGATCCCTTTGACCAGAAGCTTTCCGGACCAGTTATTTCGCAGCCAATCCAGATCGTCATAGTTGAGGCCCTGATTGAAGGTTTTGCTGAGTAGCTCGGATACGGTTCCCTCGAAGCTGCTGAGCGAGGCGAATTCGAGAGGCGCTCGGGAGAGGAAATTGAACCACCAGGCCGGCCGGTAAGAAGCGTCGAGAATTGTCTTCACGGTCAGCTGAGGAGGGATGGTCATGCCATTGCGCGTATCCCGCAGTCGCATGCCGCCGACCGCCGTGTCCACGGTCAGCATAATGGTGTCAAAACCATGCTCCTGGGCGCGCTGCACTAGCTCGAGGTTCTTGCCCTGATCGGCGGTTGCATAAAGCTGGAACCAGCGGCGTCCTTCCGGGCAGTGGCTGGCGACCTGTTCAGCGGATGCGGTGCCGAGGGTCGATAGGGTGAAGGGGATACCCGCCTTCGCAGCGGCTGCACTGCCGGCATATTCACCTTCTGACTGCATTAGTCGGGAAAAACCGGTCGGCGCAATGCCGACCGGCAGGCTTGAATTGCCGCCCAGAATAGTGGTGCTCAGATCGACCTCGCTGACATCACGAAGTACGTCGGGCCTGAACTCCAGCGCCCGAAATGCTTGCCTGGCACGATTGATGGTCACCTCAGCCTCCGCTGCGCCATCGGTGTAGTCGAAGGCCGCAGTTGGGGTGCGCCGTTTAGCGATATCTCGTAGATCCCAGATGGTCGATGCTTTAGCCAGTCGCGCATCGGTGCCAAAGCGCGGCGCACTGAACTTCATGAGTTCCGATAGTGAGGCAAGGTCGGGCAGTCTGCGGCGTAGCGCCGGTGGGGTAGTCATCAGGCTCCTCCTCGGATGTTCTGTGGTCTGACCACAGAACAAGAGTAACCTATGTGGTCTGACCACATACACTGTGAAAGTGAAATCTCATCAACCGGTGCTGGCCTGGATCGAACAGCAGCTCTCTCAAGGTGCGCTGCGAATTGGGCAGCGGTTGCCGAGTGAGCGGGCGCTCGCCGAGCAGTTCAATCTCTCCAGGGCTTCGATCCGAGAGGCCATTGCGGTGTTAGATGCGATGGGTGTGGTGCGTGCTGCGGTCGGCTCCGGGCCAGGTTCGGGAACCATTATCATTGCTCAGCCGGCCAGTGCACTAGGTTCTGCCCTGCGCTTCCATGTAGCCAGTTCCCACCTGCCGGTTGCTGATATTGTGCAAACCAGGCTGCTTTTCGAGACTTGGGCGTGCCAGCATAGTCAGCTTCAATCGCAGGCGCTGATCGAGGCAGCTCGATTGCTTGAGGAAATGCAGGCTTTGGCTACTCCACAAACTGAAGAATTCCTGACCCTTGATATCAGGTTTCACCTAGCGCTCGCCGAATCGGCCGGCAATGTGGTGGTTAGCGCCATGATGCTCTCGCTGCGCGAATCAATTAGGCAGTACACCAGCAGTATTGTTGCTTTGCTGCCGGATTGGCGGCGCACCTCGGCTCGCTTGCATCAGGAGCATCTGCATGTCCTTGAGCTGTTGCGGCAGGGTGATCGAGCTGCCGCGGCGGCGTGCATTGCTGAGCATATCGAGGGGTTTTACCAAGAGGGTCTTCGAGAAAAATAATCAATAAGTGGCGTGTTGCTGAGGATTGGCTGTATAAAGTTATGGTAAAGCACTTTCACATTGGTCACTCCAGCATCTAGAGTATCTTTGATGCGGTCAGGTAATCCTGCCGTCGTGGGTTGTGCGATCAACTCAAGAGCGAAGGGTTCCAGAGATGGCTGAGAGAAACACATTCTCCGATGTGAGTTTTCTAACCGTGGCCGAGGTCGCGGATGTGATGCGGGTGTCGAAGATGACGGTGTATCGGATGATTCGTTCCGGCGAGTTGCCAGCCGTGCAATTCGGTCGGTCTTATCGAGTGCCAGAAGACGCTGTGAACGAGCATTTGCGCACGGTCGGACTGGGCAGTTCGGCAGAGACAGCCTAGAGGCTGTACCCTATTAAAGATCCAGATCGGTCAATATGTAGATAATTCCGGGCTTCTGGCCAGGAAAAAAGTTTGTGAGGACTTTGTGGGTTCAGTAATCAAAAAGCGCCGCAAGCGGATGGCAAAGAAGAAGCACCGTAAATTGCTTCGTAAGACCCGCCACCAGCGTCGTAATAAGAAGTAAGGCTTCGAGCCTGGCCCGTCACCTGTGGTGGCGGGCATTCTTCGTTAAGCGATGCGCTTTTCGCGCAACTTCCGGCCTCAGCCGCAGCTAACCTCAGCGCTGCCGAATCCGGCTGAAACCACGCCACAAGCCATAGACCGCTCCGGCCACGGTAGCCAGCCGAAGACCGGCGGTCGCCGCGCGACGGCCCGAGCGGAAGTCATAAATCGGCCAGTTGTGGTCTCGCGCATGGCGACGCAGTTTTGCGTCGGGGTTGATCGCCACCGGATGCCCCACCGAGGTGAGCAAGGGAATGTCATTATAGGAATCGCTGTATGCCCAGCTATTCGCTAGCTCAATACCTTGCGCCTCGGCGAGTGCCTTGATCGCCACCGCTTTGGCGGGGCCATGCAGAATATCGCCGACCAGACGGCCGGTGTACACGCCATCCTGGATTTCTCCCACCGTGCCCAGCGCACCGGTTAATTTCAGCCGGGAAGCAATCACTTCCGCCACCTCGATCGGGGTCGCGGTGACCAGCCAGACCTTGCGACCTACCCGAAGATGTTGCTCGGCTAAGGCCCGGGTGCCGGGCCAGATTTTTGAGGCAATCATCTCGTCGTAGACTTCCTCGCCGACATTGGCGACGAAGTCGGCCCGTATTCCGGCGGCCAAGGTCAGCGCGGAGTTCTGCACCGAATGAATATCATCCATATCCTCGCCGCGCAGAATGAACTTCATCTGTTTCCAGGTAAAGCCGAGGGCTTGGCGCAGCGTGAAGGCCTTCTTTTGGTACATCTTGCGAGCCAGATGGAAGAGACTCGCGCCGCGCATCAGAGTATTGTCGACGTCGAAGAACGCCGCTTCGCCTTGGTGGCTGTCAGCGTCCGAGCGCGGCTCGGCTAGCTGGCTATTCACTTCGGGCATGCTACGAGTTTAGCCAGTTTTCAAGCTTTTTCCCTAAGCCAAGCCGTGCTGTTCTGAAGTACTGTAGGCAAATGACCTCGTCGGATAGCCCGGAGCCGGTAACCCTTTTGATCAAGCCAGATTGCCATCTTTGCGGTGATGCACTGCACATAGCGCGTGAGGTTTGCCTGGAATTCGGCCTGAGTCTGAGCGAGCAATCAATATTCGATGGCTCCGGCGCCCTGCTTCCTGAGTATGTGCAATTCGCTGAGGAGGTGCCGGTGCTGCTGATCGACGGTATCCAGCGTGACTTCTGGAAAATAGATCCAGTCCGAATGCGCCGCTTGTTGGCGGTTCGTCGAGACTCCGGTGGAACGGACTGACTTGGGATTGTTCATCGGCACGACCTAAAGTAAGGGAGTGCCCACACAGCAGTTTCCGATCGGCTCCGCGGATGATGCCGATAGCCTGCCTCCGCCGGAATTAGCGGCCAAGGTCAGAGCGCTGCCAGCTGCTGCCGTGGCCCGCTTGACGCTTTATCTGCGGGCGCTGAACGCATTGCTGGCCGAGGGCGCCGAGCGGGTCTCCTCGGAAGAGCTCGCTGAAGCTTCGGGCGTGAGCTCCTCGAATGTTCGAAAGGATCTCTCCTACCTTGGCTCCTATGGCACCCGAGGTGTTGGCTATGAGGCTCAGTTCCTGAGTCGTCGCATTACCGCGGCGCTAGGCCTGACTCAGGAATGGCGCGTTGCGATCGTTGGCGCCGGCAACCTCGGGCGGGCCCTAGCGCGGTATGCAGGTTTTGAGTCTCGAGGCTTCGACGTCGTCGCCCTGCTGGACCAGGACCAGCTGGTGATCGGCCACGAGGTCGGCTGGCTACGGGTGAGCGACGTTGCGCAGCTGGAGAGTGTTTTGGAGCGCAGTAAAGCCAATATGGTGGTGCTAGCCTTGCCAGCTGAAGCGGCTCAAGACATTTGTGATCGAGTGATTGCCGCCGGTGTTCACAGTATTCTGAGCTTTGCCCCGGTGTTGCTGCAGGTTCCCGAGTACGTCAATTTGCGCAAGGTTGATATGGCGACCGAGTTGCAGATCTTGGCCTATCATGCACAGCGGTTGCCCGAAACCGGTAGTGAAAGCGCCTGAGCGAGAACACCTGACGGAGGGCTGACCGGGTTGAAAGTACGGTTTCAGCAGCGCATGCGTGGTCTTTCTAAGCCTTGAAATAGTCCCGATTTGCGGGTAGCCAGCAATAGATCATGCCGAAGATGCCGAAACCGACCTGCAAGATCACCAGCGGATTGAAGCTGATCAGCGAGAGCAATGAAATTGCCGCCAGAACGGTGCCGAGGATTCTGGCCCAGTTCTTTCCGGCTCGGATTTTGAAGGCGATCAGCAGATAGAGGGCTACGCTGGCAAAGCCAATCACCACGGCGAACACGATGCTCATGGTGATGATCGCGGAAATATCGAGGTCCGCGCCGGCCAGTTGCGGATAGGCATTGATTTGCTTAATCAGCTCAGCGCGCAGCTCTGGTGAGTTAGCGACAAAAATACTGCTGATCGCGCTGAACAGCGCAATCACTCCAGCGAGCATGATGAGCGCGAAGGCGCTGGTGATCTGCCGGGGCACCGAGCGCGCGGCTCCAGCGGCAGTACTTGTGCCCGGTTGAGGTGCCTGAGCGGGAGTAGTCCCGGCCGGCCCGTTCTGCGGCTGCTGAGCTGCCGCTTGTTTGGCCTGTTCCTGTTCGAAGGGTGATTGGTAACCGGCCGGAGCGTACTGTCCGTAGCGGGGCACCCCGGGGGCGATTTCCGGGAACTGCCCGCGGCGCGGCGGTTCGACGGATTGCGCGGATTCCTCAGGGCTGTGCGGTTCGCCGCTGGCTGGAGTACTCATAGCTGTCCTTGTGCGTTCGCGGCCATGAAAATGGCCGGGGTAGGTCTTTCAACCCTACCCCGGCCATCCTGCGTGTTAGTTCTGAGTTACTGAGTCGCTTACTGCACGGGCGGCGCGGCGCGGCGCGAGTTCAACCAGGCGGTGGACTCGGGAAGCCACATCAGCACAGTGGCGACGATGCCGATCAGGCCAACGCCGCCTCCACCGAAGATCGCCAAGATAATCGATACGGCGGCAATGATGCTCAATGCCAGCCTTGGCCATTGCAAGCCTTCTTTGAGCTTCATTGCGCAAACCACAATTGCGGCGATTACCACGAGCGCGATGATCGAGAAGATAATTCCCTTGATGCCTTCGCCGCGCCAATAACCGTTGCTGTAGGAAACACCAAGGAAGGTGTCATCTCCTCTGCCCAGCAGAGTGAGGCTGAAGATAAACCCGATAACGGTGGTCAGCAGCCAAACTCCGGCGGTGATTAGCCACAGGATGTAGGACCACTTCAGCAGGTTTGGCAGACCGGCGACATTGAAGATTCCTGAGAAGCCGCCCTTGGGCATGACGTCGTCGAAAGACTTCGGTCCGTCGGTGGGCATCTGAAACTGGAAGTTCCCTTGGTCTTGTTGCTGATACTGCGGCTGACCAGGTTGCTGATACTGCGGCGGCTGCTGACCACCTTGTGGATACTGCGGCGGCTGCTGACCGTAAGGTTGTTGCGGCGCGCCCTGAGGAGCCTGGTAACCGGGCTGTTGGTAACCGGGCTGTTGATATGGCTGCTGGGGTGCCGCTGGTTGCTCGGGTGGCACCCCCTGAGGAGCCTGGTAGCCAGGCGCCTGATATGGATCAGCGGGGGGCTGCACGGGCTGTTCGCCCGGCTGGCCTGGATTCGGGTTCTCTGGGGGTGTACTCATGCCAACACTGTATTGCTGTTCCGGCCTTTTGCATAGGAACTGAAGGTGTCAAAACTGCACAAAAAGGCCGCTTTACCGCATCGTGCTGCTTGATGACGCGGTAAAGCGGCCTGGAAGGAGGTCTTAAGCTGCGGTGAATTCAGCCTCGATGCCGATGGTGACCTTATCGCCAACCAAAACGCCGCCAGCTTCCAGCGCGGCGTTCCAGGTCAGGCCGAATTCCTTGCGGCTGATCACGGTCTGGGCGCTGAACCCGGCCCGCGTGTTGCCGAAGGGATCGACAGCTACGCCATTGAACTCGGTATCAAAAGTGACCGGCTTGGTGATGCCGCGAATGGTCAGATCGCCGGTCAACTGGTAGGTCTCGCCCGAGCCGCTGATTCCGGTCGAAGTGAAGCTCAGCTCCGGGAACTGCTCGACATCGAAGAAATCCTCGCCGCGCACGTGGCCGTCGCGGTTGGCATCGCCCGAATCAAAGCTAGCCGCTTTAATCGTTGCCTGCACCGATGAGGAGTTCAAATCCTCGCCAACCACGGCGGTGCCACTAGCTTCGGTGAACTCTCCGCGCACCTTCGAAATACCGGCGTGACGGACGGTGAAGCCGATTTGGCTGTGTGAGTTGTCAAGGGTCCAGGTGCCGACGGTCAGGCCGGTGGGGATGGTTTCAACGCTCATGATGACTCCTAAATAGTGATTCGACAGGTTGACGGGTTGCCCCGTTCGTCTATAAGAATCATGCAAACGCATGTTTTATTCCAGATCTGATTAACCTTTCTTAATCTGGTTTGAGAGAATGGCTGTATGCCCAATGCCACCGTCCACCTCGTGCGTCATGGCGAGGTCTTCAATCCCGAGGGTGTGCTCTACGGTCGGCTGCCGGAGTTTCATCTCTCCGATCGGGGCGTGGCGATGGCCGTTGTGGTGGCCGAGCACTTTCGTGAGATGGCCGATTCCGGCGTGGTTTTTGGTTATCTGGCCGCTTCGCCACTCAGCCGAGCTCAGGAGACCGCCCAGCCCAGCGCAAGCGCGCTCGGCCTGAACATTGAGACCGATCCGCGGTTGATCGAGGCGGAGAATCAGTTTGAAGGGCTCAAAGTGAGCTCCTCGGAGCTGCTCAAGCCTCGGTACTGGAGATATTTCCGCAATCCATTGCGCCCCAGCTGGGGGGAGCCCTATCAAGAGCAACTGAACCGAATGCGGCTTGCGGTCGAGGCGGCCCGGGTGATTGCCGTTGAGCGTGCGGGCGATGGTGCGCACGCCATCCTGGTCAGCCACCAACTGCCGATCTGGGTGACGCATTTGAGCTTGCAGGGACGCAGACTCTTTCACGATCCGCGGCGACGAGAATGCTCGCTAGCCTCGGTGACTTCGATCGAGTTTGAGCAGCAGCGAGTGCGCTCGGTGCGCTATAGCGAACCGGCTGCGGCGTTGTTGCCCGGGGCGGCGTCAACCCCCGGGGCATAGCTGCGGTTTGAGACCAGCCAGCTAATGCGCGACAATTGAATTTCGACAACCTGTAGAAGTGTGGGTGAACAGATGACGCTAGATCGACGTGCGCTTTTCGGTGCGGCCGGAGCCATTGCGGCCACCGCCGCTCTTGCGCTGACCGGTTGCGCTGCTCCTGACCCGCTCGCCGATCAAGCAAAGGCAGGCGACGGCAAGAACTATATTGCCGGCGACGGTTCGGTGACGGAATATGCTGCCGATAAGCGCGGCGGGAAAGTCAATTTCGTCGGCACCTTGCTGAATGGTCAGAAGGTGGACACCAAAACCTTCGACGGCAAAGTCGCCGTGCTCAACTTCTGGTACGCGGCCTGCGCTCCGTGTCGTTTGGAGGCTCCTGACTTGGAGGCCCTGAACAAGGAGTTCACGCCGAAAGGCGTGCTCTTCTACGGCGTGAACGTCCGCGACGACGTCGCCAACGCTGAGGCTTTCGCCCGGACCTTCAAGACCACTTACCCAAGCTTCAAAGATAAAGACGGAGCCGTCTTACTCGCCGTCTCGAGCTTTGTACCTCCCTCCGCGGTGCCGACCACCCTGGTGCTCGATAAATCTGGCCGAGTTGCGGCGCGAATCCTGGGGGTAGCGGACAAGTCCACTCTCAAGGCTTTGATTAGTAGCGCACTGGCCGAGGGGAACTAGGCTCAGAAGTGAACAGTTCAACGACGTGCTAAACAACCCCTTCGCCGAGGCGGTGCAGAACGGCTCTCTGCTGCTAGCCCTGCCGGTGGCGTTGCTCGCCGGACTGGTCTCCTTCCTCTCGCCGTGCGTGCTGCCGCTAGTCCCCGGTTATTTGGGCTATGTCACCGGCCTGACCGGGGTGGAGCTCGCGAAGCAACGCCGCGGCCGGATGGTTTTGGGTATCTCACTTTTCGTCCTCGGCTTCACCGCGATCTTCGTCTTACTCGGCGCTGCGGTTGGCAGTCTTGGCGCTTGGCTTTCGATCAATTCATCGTGGATTACCCAGCTGATGGGTGTCGTGGTGATCATCCTGGGCATCGTCTTCATGGGCGGGTTTTCCTTTATGCAGGGTGAAGCCAAGATTCATCGCAAGCCGCCGGCCGGGTTGTGGGGAGCGCCGGTGCTTGGTGTGACCTTCGGCCTGGGCTGGGTGCCCTGTATCGGACCGACCCTCAGTGCGGTGCAAGCGATGTCCTTCTCTGGGGGTACCAGCGCGGCCAAGGGCGCTCTGCTGACTTTCGTCTACTGCCTGGGCCTGGGCCTGCCCTTCCTGCTGATTGCGCTAGGGTTTCAGCGCGGCATGCGGGCGTTGAGCTTCTTCAAGAAACACAAATTGTTGCTGCAGCGGATCGGCGGTGGTCTGTTGATCGTGCTTGGTTTGTTGATGGTGACCGGCGCCTGGAATTATTTGATCAGCACGTTACAGGGTTGGATTTTTGCGGTGGAGTTACCGATTTGAGGAATTGTCGATGACCGAAAAAGCAACGCCTAAGCCAAAACTGAGCAAAGGGAAGCCGGCCAAGGCCAAGCTGCCGACCGAGCCGGAACTGCCCCGGCTCGGTTTTCTAGGCATGCTGCGTTGGGCCTGGACCCAGCTAACCTCGATGCGCACCGCATTGTTCTTGTTATTACTACTGGCAGTAGCAGCGGTGCCCGGTTCCACTTTTCCGCAACGCATCCAGAATCCGGCAGCGGTGACCCAGTACATCAAAGACAATCCGGTCACCGGGCCGGTGATGGACTGGTTCAAGCTTTTCGATGTTTTCTCCTCACCATGGTTCTCGGCGATTTACGTCTTGCTTTTCGTGTCATTGATTGGTTGCGTACTGCCGCGGGCCAAACAGCACTATAAGGCGATGCGCACGCCGCCCCCACGTACGCCCCGTAGACTCTCCAGACTTGCTGAATACGGCACGCTGCAGGTTTCGGCGGCCCGCGCAGCGAGTGCGGACCAGACAATCGAGCAAGCCGCTGCGGTGCTAAAACGCCGAGGGTACCGAGTCGATTTACGCCTTACTGGAGACCGGCCGAGCGTTGGTGCGGAGCGCGGCTTCCTCAAGGAAGTTGGCAATCTACTCTTCCACGTTTCGCTGATCGGGGTGCTCGTTGGGGTAGCCCTGGGCGGCCTCTTCGGCTATTCCGGTCAACGGGTTTTGGTCACCGGGGATAGTTTTGTGAACACCCTGATTGGCTATGACTCCTTCAGCCCCGGCACTAACTTCAACTCGGATTGGTTACAGCCGTATTCGTTGACCCTTGATGAATTCAAGATCGAGTTTGATCGAAACGCCAACGCCAAAAAAGTGCAGCCCTTGGACTTCAGCGCCAAGCTGACCGTCAAGGATTCTCCAGATGCCGCTCCGGTGCAAAAGGAACTCAAGGTCAATGAACCGTTGAGCATTGGCGGCACCGATGTCTACCTGCTTGGCAATGGCTATGCCCCGCACTTCACCGTGAAGGACGGCAATGGCAAGGTGGCTTTTTCTGATTGGGTGATCGGCGGTGTGCCAGACCCGGCCTACAGTTCGCGCCTGGTGATCAAGGTTCCGGACGCCGGTCCGGACCAGCTCGGCTTCCAGGGCATCTTCCTACCTACCGGAGCCAAGGACGCCAGCGGGCTCGATTACTCGCTCGATCCGGATCCCGGGAACCCGACGGTGCTGTTGAATTCGTACTACGGAAATTTGGGTCTTGACGGCGGTAAGCCGCAGAACGTGTTCCTTCTTGACGTTTCCAAACTAACGCCGCTCAATGAACGGAACTTGCCGGCAGGTGGAATCACCCTGGACAGCAAGAAACCGAGCTATAAACTGCCCAACGGTAAGGGCACCATCACCTTTGACGGATTGACTCGATACGCCGGTTTGGAAATCCGACACAATCCGGCCCAGGTCTATGTCTTGATTTTTGCCGGTACCGCCCTGCTTGGGTTGGTGGGCTCGCTGTTCCTCTCGCGCCGTCGGATTTGGGTGCGCGCTGGTGAGCATCCCGATGGCCGGGTGCTGCTGGAGTACGGACTGCTGGCCCGGGGCGAGGATTACCGCTTGAACCGGGAAGCCAGCTTGCTGCGAGAGCAACTGGCTAAAGCCCTCGAGGTGGCGGACAATCAGAAGAGTGATCCGAAAGAAACGGATACGAAAGTGAAGGAAAGCTAATGCCAGAGATCAACGAACAGCTAGGCGAATACAGTGCGCTCTTCATTCTGCTAGCTGGCGTGACCTATGCCGTTGCCTTCTGCGCTTTTACCTGGGACCTGGTGGTCTCCAGCCGCACCACCCGAGCAATTGAAGCGCAGTCACAGCAAGCTCAGTTGATGAAAACCGCTGAGCGGCAGCCTGCAGCAGCGGCTGCGACCGCCGCCTCGGTGAACGGCAGCACCTTGGACCTAGCGGAACGGCCAAGCAGCCGCTCCGGTGAGAGGTCCCCAATGATCGCCGACGAGTCAATGAAGTACGGCTCCGAACGTCGAGTGGCCGCGCGGGCCGCTGTCGCGCTGACCCTCTTGGCCACCCTGATTTGTGGCGCCGGTGTGTTGATGCGTGGACTGGCTGCGGGCCGGGTGCCGTGGGGCAATATGTACGAATTCTGCACCACCGGCGGATTTCTGGTGGCGGCTGTTTTCTTGATCGTGTTGACCCGGCGTGACCTGCGCTTTCTGGGCACCTTCGTGGTCGGGCTGGTTCTGGTGATGCTCTTCGCCGCTTCGAGCGCTTTCTGGGTTCCGGTTGGCCATCTCGTCCCCGCCTTGCAGAGTTATTGGTTGGTCATTCACGTCTCCATCGCGGTGCTTTCCGCGGCGCTGTTCACGCTGACCTTCGCCATGAGCGTCTTGCAGCTGGTGCAGACTCGTCGGGAAAACCAGCTGGCTGAGGGCCTCACCGATCGGTTGCCATTCATGCGACTCGCCCCCTCCGCGCTGAGCCTGGAGAACCTCTCCTACCGGCTTAATGCGATTGCCTTCGTGGGCTGGACCCTGACGCTGATCTTCGGTGCAATGTGGGCCGAGAAAGCCTGGGGCAGGTACTGGGGTTGGGACACCAAGGAAGTCTGGACCTTCGTGATCTGGGTGGTTTACGCGGGCTACCTGCACGCCCGGGCCACTCGCGGATGGACCGGCACCCGTGCCGCCTGGCTATCAATTGTTGGCTATGCCTGCGTGGTCTTCAACTTCACCGCGGTTAATATCTTCTTCAGCGGCTTGCATTCCTACGGCGGTGTCTCGCCCAGCTAATCCTGAGCTGCTACCGGTTAGCACTACTTCCAACACGACTGTTCGCGGTAACCCAATCATCACCTTGGGCTACCGCGAACAGTCGTGTTATTGCTTTAAGGGCTAGCTGATCTTGCGGCGGTAGGCAACCATCGCGAAGATATAGGCCACCACCAGGATGCCGACGCACCAGGCCAGTGCAATCCAAATATCGCTGCCAACCGGCCGTTCGGCGAACAGGTTCTGGATGGTGTTCACGATAGAAGTGACCGGCTGATTCTCGGCGAACCAGCGGACCGGACCCGGCATGCTCTCGGTCGGCACGAAGGCCGAGGAGATGAACGGTAGGAAGATCAGCGGGTAGGAGAATCCGGTTGCCCCGTCCATCGAGCTTGCGGACAGCCCAGCGATCACCGCGATCCAGGTCAAAGCCAGGGTGAACAAGGCCAGGATGCCAATCACGCCAAGCCAAGCGAGTGGGCTGGCACCGGTGCGGAAGCCCATCAGCAGCGCGACCCCGACAATGATCACCAGGGTAATGGCGTTCGCTACCAGCGAGGTCAACACGTGAGCCCAGAGCACCGAGGAGCGGGCGATCGGCATCGACTGGAAACGTTCGAAGATACCGCTCTGAGTATCGGTGAACATCCGCACCGCGGTGTATGCGATGCCTGAGGCAATTGCGATCAGCAAGATTCCCGGCAACAGGTAGTTCACATAGTTCTCGGTATCAGCAATGCTGTTTTTGAGTGCGCCGCCGAAGACATAAACGAAGAGCAGCATCAGTGCGATCGGGGTGATCGCTGTGGTGATGATGGTGTCCATGCTGCGGCTGATGTGCTTCAGGGAGCGGCCAAGCAAAACGCCGGTGTCTGAGAAGAAGTGCTTATTCATGACTTGTCCTTTCCTGAGGTACCCGCGCCTGAGTTTTCCGTGGCCGGATCTGCACTGCCATCGGTGCCGATCAGGGCGAGGAAGATGTCCTCCAAGGTCGGTTGTTTCTCGACGTACTCCACCTCCGCGGGTGGCAATAACCGCTTGAGTTCGGCTAGCGTGCCGTTGGCAATGATCACGCCCTGGTGCAAAATCGCGATCCGATCGGCGAGCTGCTCTGCCTCGTCCAAATATTGAGTGGTGAGCAATACCGTGGTGCCGGAGGTCGCCAGGTCTTTGACGATCTGCCAGACCTCAAGACGGGCTTCGGGGTCGAGGCCAGTGGTTGGTTCATCGAGGAAGATCACCTTGGGCTGGCCGATCAGGCTCATCGCGATATCGAGCCTGCGACGCATGCCACCTGAATAGGTGCCCACTTTCCGGCTGCCCGCTTCGGTGAGGCTGAAGCGGGCGAGTAAGTCGTCGGCCACCTGCCCGGGATTCTTCAGGTGCCGCAGCTTGGCCACCATCACCAGATTCTCCCGGCCGGAGAGAATTTCATCGACCGCGGCGAACTGGCCGGTCAGGCTGATTGACTCCCGCACTTCGAAGGACTGGCTTTGCACGTCCAGACCCTCAACAGTCGCGCTGCCCGCGTCGGCCTTGAGTAGCGTGGAGAGGATCTTCACCATTGTGGTCTTGCCCGCGCCATTTGAGCCCAACAAGGCGAAAATGCTCCCGGTTGCCACCTCGAAATTCACGCCCTTGAGGACCTTGAGGTCTTTATAGGCTTTTTCAATGCCCTGAACTGTAATCGCTGTGGTCATGACTCTGCCTGCCTCTCAATAGCTTTGTCGACAGCCTGGTTGAGCCGACTACGTTCCTTATCGATCCACCGTTTCCCGCCGTAGGCCTCAGCGAAGCTTTCAGCGAATTCCACCGGGTCGTCGCCGACGATTTCGCTGACCGGAGTGCCGTCAATAGCGGCGCGTTCCCAGAGGTCGGCGTGTCCGAGGAACATCTGTACGATGGTGTCCCCTTCGGTGGCACCGCCGTAGTACATGAAGTACCGGTTGAAGGCGGTTGCCACGCTGAGATAGGGCTCGGGAAGCGCGTCCAGCCGGGCCTTAGCTTGCCGGTACTGCTTCTTCTGTTCGAGCGAGCCGGTAACCATTTCGATCCATTTTGCAGCCATTTTATTTTCCTCCCTGGCGGAGCTGTTCCAATCGTTCGGAGAGGAAGCCCCAGGTGTTCCAGAATTCTTCTAGTTCTTGCTTGCCTTGTTCATTGAGCGAATACACCTTGCGCGGCGGTCCCTTTTCGGAGGGCCGCTTTTCGACATCGACCAGGCCCTTCTGTTCGATCCGGACCAGCAGCGCATAGACGGTGCCTTCGGCGATTTCGGTGAATCCCTTTGCTCGCAGCATCGTGGTGATCTCGTATCCGTAGGCCGGATTGCCGGTCAATAGGGCGAGCACTATGCCTTCTAATGTTCCTTTGAGCATTTCTGTCATTTGCTTGCCCATCGGACCCCTCCTCTAACTACTCTGTATCGCTAAGCACTAGTACTCAGTGTTACTAGCTACTAGTACATAGTAGCGCTAAGTAGTGGAATTGCAAATATCTTTTTTAGGGGTGTTTGAAGGGGCGGGGCTAGTTCAGAGAGTCTGAGTGGTGAGAACATAACGACCGGCGATGGCGCCGTAGCAGGCGACCGCGAACTCGGCGGGCTCTCGCAAAACGGGCGGGCACGACGGCGATGAAATGGATTTCCGCTGGAGCGGCGTCAGCGGGAGCCGTAGGGGGTCGGAAGTTAGTTTTCCTGGTCGCGCAGCTTTCGCTCACGTTCTTCTAGTTCGGCGCGGAGCTGTCGAAGCCGCTCCTCCTCGGCCTTATGCCGCCGGGCGGTGTCTAGATTACGCAAGAACTCTGGGTCGTCGTCGGGAGCTACTGGGCCACGATTCACCGGCCCACGATTAACTGGACCGTGGGGCGTCGGGCGTGCGCTCTCGCTACGGGGCCGACCCAGGGTGAACCAAAGAATGATGCCAATGAGGGGAATGAAGATGATGAGCAGGACCCAGGCCACCTTTGGCCAGTTGCGGATATCTCGATCATCGGTGCGCAAACAGTCGATCAAGGCATAGAGCTCAAGGCCAATCAGAATCAAGACCGGTAGGTAGCGCAGCATAGTCCATTCTAACTGGCTGAGCTGCGCACACAGATCTCGCTCAGTGTGCGGGGGTAGAATGAGTCGGTGGCGTTCCTGAAGTATTTTTTGATCCGAGTGGGTATTTTAATCCCGCTCTTCGTGATTTTCATGGCTATAGGTCTGGGAATCATCGTTTCAGCGGTAGCTGCCACCCTGATGGCTTTTTGCATTGCCTATTTGTTTTTCCGTCCGCAGCGTAATGCCGCCGCCGAGTCGGTACGTAGCGCAGTCTCTCCGGAGGCACGTCGGTTGCGGGCCAGTAAGCAGACTACCGACGGCGATATTGAAGACGCTCTGATTGAAGATCATCCGGATCTGCGAATCGATACCGATCAGAAAATCAAGAAAGCCTCGTCTTCGGAACTCCGGCAGGCCGAGAATATTGACGGCTCACGCCACGTTTAAACGGTTCTGACACGTCTAAATGGTTCTGATTGGCGAGCCTGCGCTTGAGGATCAGGTCGGTACGATTCAGAGCGCTTTCGATAACACCAGCGCTAAACCGTAGAGCACGCTGAAACCAAGGTTGAGTAGCCCGGTTTGCTTGAGCACCGGGATCAGCGCTTTACGAGTTTTTCCGGAGAGCATTAACCAGCAGGGCATCAGTGTCGCCGGGATCAGCAGCAGCACGATCAGCACCCACGGCTTACTGCTGACCAAAAGTAACGGCAAGAGGATGGCGAGAGCGATCAGCAGCAGGTAACTAAAGCGAGCGTTTCGATCGCCTAGACGCACGGCCAGGGTGCGTTTTCCCACTTCGGAGTCGGTAGGAATATCTCTGACATTATTGGCCATTAGTAGCGCCATCGCAATGAAACCGGTGCCGACAGCGCCGATCAGTGCAGGCCAGCTGAGTTGGCCAGCTTGAGTATAGGTGGTGCCCAAGGTGGCAACCAAGCCGAAGAAAACGAAGACAAAGACGTCGCCCAGACCCAAATAGCCGTAGGGATTTTTGCCGCCAGTGTATCCCCAGGCAGCTAGCACGCAGGCCGCTCCTACCAGCAGGAACCACCATGACTGCGAGAGGATCACCAGCACTAGTCCGGCGACCATCGCTGCCGCGAAGGTGCCGAAAGCAGCGAACTTCACTTGACGGGGACTCGCTGCTCCGGAACCGACTAAACGCAAGGGACCAACTCGTACATCGTCGGTGCCGCGGATGCCGTCGGAGTAGTCATTGGCGTAGTTGACTCCGATCTGCAACAACAGCGCGACGATGGCTGCTAGCAGAGCATTGAGCCACTTAAAGGAACCCAGCTCGAACGCCGCTGCCGAACCGATAATCACCGGTGCGATTGCCATCGGCAGGGTGCGCAGGCGTGCGCCCTCGACCCATTGTGCTGCGCTTGCCATCCCTTTATTCTCCCCGATCTTGGTGTTGTAGAAGCACTAGCAGCCGTTGCCGATCGACTTTGCCCTGCGCTAATAGCGGTAACTCCGGCAAAATCACTAAACTTTTCGGCACCGCATGCCGTTCCAAAACGGCGTCTAAGGCGTTCCGTAGTTGCTGCTCGGAAAGCTCAGTGACGATCGCGGCGGCTACTTTTTGTCCCCACTCAGCGCTCGGCACCGCAGAGACAAAGGCGTCCCGCACGCCGTCAATGCTTCTGAGCTTCGTGGCAATCGCCTCGGCAGAGACCTTGAGGCCGCCGGTGATCAAAACATCGTCCGCCCGGCCGAGAACTCTTAGCCTGTTCTGCTCATCAAACTCCCCGATGTCCGAGGTCTGATACCACCGGGTGCCGTTGATCTGCTGAAAGACATTGGTGTCCAATTCGGGCTCAGACAGGTAGCCGTCGGCAATCACCGCACCACCGAGCCAGATCAGCTGGTTCCCTTTCTCGTCCGCTCGTAGGGCGACCTCGACGCCTTCTAGCGGTTCACCATCGTAGATGCAGCCGCCGCAAGTTTCAGCACTACCGTAGGTGGTCACGATGGAAAGCCCGGCCTCACGGCTGCGGCTCAGCAGCTCCTCACTTGCTGGGGCGCCGCCGAGCAGAATGGCGTTGAAGCGGCGTAGCGTCGGCAAAGCCTCAGGCGCGTCCAATAATCTGTTCAGCTGGGTCGGCACCAGCGAGGTGAAGCGGATCGGGTCGGTCATCTCTGCGGCCGCAACACAGAAACCGGTGACGCTGAACTTGCCTTCCACTATCTGAGGTTTGGTGCCGGCATAGAGCGAGCGAATCAGCACCTGCACCCCGGCGACGTAGTGCAGCGGCAACGCCAGCAGCCATTGGCCTTCACCGCGCAGCCTGAGTGCGGTAGCCATCGAGGAGGCGGCGAGCGCATCTACGCTGAGTAGCACTTGTTTTGAACGGCCGGTGGAACCAGAGGTGCCAATCACCACGGCGATGCCCTCCGGCACCTCGATGGCACTGACCTCGGTGCTTCCGAAACGCACTGCGGGACCTTCTCCGGAGAGCGCAGCGGCTAGCGCCGTCATGGCCTGATTGACCTCTTGTTGGGTATCCATCGGCGCTTAGAAATAGTAGGGGAAGCCGGACCAGTCGGGCTCGCGCTTAGCCAAGAAGGCGTCCCTGCCCTCCACCGCCTCGTCGGTCATATAAGCCAGCCGGGTTGCCTCTCCGGCAAAAACCTGCTGACCGGCTAGGCCATCGTCGGCTAAGTTGAAGGCGAATTTCAGCATCCGGATGGCCTGCGGAGATTGCCGGGCAATATCGGCGGCGTACTCAAGGGCGACGTCCTCGAGTTTTTCATGATCAACCGCTTCGTTCACCGCACCCATCGCGACCATCTCTTCAGCTGAATACTCCCGGGCCAGGAAGAAGATTTCCCGAGCCCGCTTTTGACCGATCTGGCGGGCCAGCAGTGCCGAACCGTAGCCCGCGTCGAAGGATCCGACGGTGGCATCGGTTTGCTTAAATTTCCCGTGTTGCCGGGAGGCGATGGTGAGATCTGCCACCACGTGAAGCGAATGCCCGCCGCCAGCGGCCCAACCGTTCACCACCGCGATCACCACCTTGGGCATGGTGCGGATCAGGCGTTGCACCTCGAGAATGTGGAGTCGACCGGCTCGGGCCGGGTCGATGGTCTCCGAGGTCTCACCTTCCGCGTAGCGGTATCCATCCCGGCCACGAATCCGCTGATCGCCGCCGGAGCAGAAAGAGTGCCCGCCGTCTTTGGGGCTCGGCCCATTGCCAGTGAGCAACACGGTGGCCACGTCCGGGGTCATCCGAGCGTGGTCAAGGGCGCGGTAGAGCTCATCGACGGTGCCGGGGCGGAAGGCGTTGCGGACTTCGGGGCGATCGAAGGCGATTCGCACGGTTGGCAGATCGACACCGTTCTCGTGCTGCCGGTGATAACTGAGGTCTTGGAAGTCCTCGAAGCCTTTGACGACCCGCCAGCGAGCCGGGTCGAAGGTGTCGGAGACTTTCGGCGTCGCCTCAGGCGTTGATTCACTCACCCAGCTATTCTACTGACCGGATCGGGCGGGCTGAGCTTTTTAGGCCGCCACCGAGGCTGCCACACTGGGAAGGTGAATTCATCGGAGGAGCTACCCCTCGCCGACTCGTCAAGAGTCGTTTTGAGGCGAAGCGTCAGGCGCTTTGCGCTCTGGGGGCTGCTTATTTATGGCGTACTGGTGCTGGTCGTGGTGTTTTGGCCAAGGCACGTCGACGAGGCAGTCGCTCCGGCTTTGGGCTCCTTCTTCGGGTGGCTGCATGACCTCGGGGTGCCAGAGTTCATTAACTATCAAGCACTTGAATTTTCCGCCAATGTGCTGATGTTTGTGCCGCTCGGATTCTTCTTGGCGTGCTTGTTTTGGCGGCGCTGGTATCTAGCAATTCCGCTATTGTGCTGCTTGAGTGTGGGCGTCGAACTGCTTCAAGCCGGCCTGCTGCCCGACCGAACCCCCTCAGGGTCCGATGTATTAGCGAATAGCCTGGGCGGTCTGCTCGGGGCGCTCATTCAAGGGATCCGTTTCCAGCGAGGCTTGAGGAGAGCTAAAGCTAGCTAGGAAATAGCTAGGAGATGCAGAATTCGTTTCCCTCCGGATCAGCCATGGTGTACCAATCGTGCGGCCCCTGACTGGCCTGCCAGCGGAAGCTGGCGCCACGAGCTTCCAATGCGGCACGGACCTCGTCCTTGTCTGCTCCCTCAAGCCGGATATCCAGATGCACCCGGTTCTTCACTGTCTTTTTCTCGGGAGCGGTCTGAAAGAGCATCCGAGGCGCTCCTGGCTGCCCCTCAGGGGCGTTAATGGCCGCCCCGTCCTTCCAGACCAGAACTCCCCGGTGGGTGCTGGTATCGGCTTCCTTGGCGAAGCCCTGACTGATCATTGAACGAATGAATTCTTCGTTGCTGGGCTCCACCTGCCAGCCCAGAGTTTCGGCCCACCAATCGGCCTGATCATGCGGGTGCTCGGCATCTACGGCAATCTGAAATGAGTAGCTCATAGCTGCAGATTACGCCGCGAGCTGGTCACTGGACAGCACGATTGCGGTCATCTGCTGTCCGTGATAGTCGCCGATGCTATTCTTTAAGGTATGGATAACTAATCGCAATCTTTTTCAAACGTGTTCATCCCGTTGATTGCGAGGTTTGTTTTGGCTTTTATTTCTAGCACCCCGATAACTCTTTCCAGCACTCTGGCGCAGCCCATTGCTTTGCGCCAAGTGTCGCATGGCTATGGCAATAGGCTGCTGTTTGAGCAGCTTGATCTGACTATTGCGCCCGGCGAGCACGTTGTGGTGATCGGCGAGAACGGTTCGGGCAAATCCACACTGCTGAGAATCCTAGCCGGGCTGGAAAAACCGGATAAGGGTGAGCTCAGCCTGCCGCAACGGCCCGGTTACCTGAGCCAGGCTCTTGAGGCTGCCGCCGGACTCACGGTGGCTCAGGCAATTGATCAAGCGCTTGCTGATTTGCGCTCCATTGCTGCCGAAATCCAGCGGCTCAGTGAGAATTTGGCGGACGCCACCGCTGAGACGAATGAACGCTATGACCAGCTGGTCACGAGCTTTGCGCTACGAGGCGGCTATCAGGCGGATGCCCGTATTGATGCTGCGCTGAATAATCTCGGGCTGGCTGGGCTGGCGCGAGATCGACCACTGGATAGTCTCTCCGGCGGTGAGCGGGAACGTTTTGCTCTGGCTTGCCTGCTCGCCGACCCAGCGCCGGTACTGCTGCTGGACGAGCCGAGCAACCATCTCGACGCGGCTGGCCTGGATTGGCTCGAGGCTCGTTTGGCGGCGCATCACGGCACGGTGGTGGTCGTCTCACATGACCGGCAATTACTCGATAACCTCGCCCAAACAGTGATTGAGGTTGACGCCGATAAGACTGAAGTGCGGCGGTATGGCAACGGCTATCAGGGCTATTTGGTCGAGAAAAAGGCCGAGCGAGCTCGCTGGGAGCAGGCGTATCAGCAGTGGCTTGACGCCATGGCCAAGGAGCGCGAAAAAGCCGTTGAGGGCACCGGTCGTAATGGCTATGGACGGGTCCGAGATAAAGACAAGATGGCCTTCGACTTCAAGACCGGAACGGTAGAGGCAGCGGTCAGCTCGCAGATCCGCAATGCCCAGGAACGGCTACGCAGACTGGAAGAAAACCCGATCGACAAGCCACCTCAGCCTTTGCGGCTGGCTGCCAGACTTGGTGGCTCAGCGGCGTCCGGCGCAGCGGTAATGCCATCTGAGTCGGTGCTGCGGGCCCGCGATTTGCTCATTCCGGGTCAGTTGGAGGTGCCGGAGTTTGCGCTGGCTAGGCAGGAAAAAGTGCTGATCAGCGGGCCGAACGGTGCCGGAAAAACCACCCTGCTCGAGCTGCTCTCCGGTAACCGGAAAGGCGTCGGTGAGGTGCATGCGGTGGCTCGCATTGGCTACCTGCCGCAGGAAGTCCCCGCTCCGCCTCGTCCTGAGCAGCGGCTATTGCCAGCCTTTGCCGAGGGGCGGGTCGGCAGCATTGAGGAACACGCGGAGAACCTTTTGCGGCTCGGAGTCTTTCGTTCGGCTGATTTCACGCTGCCGGTCGGGGGCCTATCCCTGGGGCAGCGGCGCCGGCTGGCCCTGGCGAGGTTGCTCTTGGATGAATACTCAGTGCTGATGATCGACGAACCAACTAACCATTTAGCGCCGCAACTGGTGGACGAACTGCAAGAACTCTTCACCGGTTTTGCCGGCGCTTTGCTGTTGGTCAGCCACGATAGAGTGCTGCGTCGCTGGTTTGAGACTCTGCCGCAGGCTCGCCAGGAGCATATGCAGGCCGGTCGGATGGTGTCATCGGATTCCTGATTGACCGTACTTAGCGGGTATGAAATATTTATAGAACGATCGGTCAGTAATGTTGCTGACCGATGTCATACCTGTGTTGAGGAGCGGCCATGGCGGAAGCGTTTCTAGTCGATGGAGTGCGAACCCCGGTGGGCCGCTACGGTGGTGCGCTTTCTTCGGTCCGACCGGACGATCTGGCCGCGCTCACGCTGGCGGCTCTCGTTGAGCGGACCGGCATCGATGCCGGGTTGGTGGATGAAGTGATCCTCGGCAGTGCTAATCAGGCCGGTGAGGACAATCGCAATGTGGCCAGAATGGCCTTGCTGCTCGCAGGCTTGCCGGATTCCGTGCCGGGCATCACCGTCAATCGGCTCTGCGCCTCTGGCATGTCGGCGATCACTCTCGCCTCCCAGATGGTGAAGGCAGGAGCGGCGGATCTGGTGATCGCTGGCGGGGTCGAATCGATGAGCCGGGCACCGTGGGTGATGGCAAAGCCCGAGAAGGCTTTTGCCCGGCCGGGTGAGGTTTTCGATACTTCGATTGGTTGGCGTTTCACCAATCCTCAGTTCAAGCAACGCGATAAGGCGACCTATTCGATGCCGGAAACTGCCGAGGAGGTTGCCGCGCTAGACGGCATTAGCCGAGAAGAGGCAGATGCTTTCGCCTTGCGTTCACATCAACGGGCCATCGCAGCCATTGATGCCGGACGTTTCGACGCTGAGATCATCCCGGTTCAGGCTAAGTCCGGACGCAGCATGGTGACGATTTCCGCCGATGAAGGTCCCCGACGCGATAGTTCGCTAGAAAGCTTGGCCGCTTTGCGCCCGGTAGTCCGGCCCGACGGCGTGGTGACCGCCGGGAATGCCTCGCCGCTGAACGATGGAGCTTCAGCAATCCTGGTCGCCTCGGAAGCTGCTGTGCAGCGTTATGGGCTGAAACCCAGGGCTCGGGTGGTTGACGGTGTCGCGGCCGCGCTAGCGCCGGAAATCATGGGGCTCGGCCCGGTTCCGGCGACCGAGAAACTGTTGGCTCGCACCGGCGTCGAACTATCCTCGATTGGCGCGGTGGAAATTAACGAAGCCTTCGCCACGCAGTCAATTGCCAGCATTCGTCGGCTCGGCCTCGACCCCGAGATCGTCAACGCCGATGGCGGCGCGATTGCGCTGGGCCATCCACTGGGCTCATCCGGCGCACGGATCACCATTACGTTGCTCGGCCGGATGGAACGCGAAGCTGCCAACCGTGGTTTGGCGACCATGTGCGTCGGCGTTGGGCAGGGCACCGCTCTGCTGGTGGAACGAGTATGAACTCGCTCGGCGAAAAGCAGACCCTGCTGATTGAAGAGCGGGACGATCGGTTACTGGTGCGGCTGAATCGTCCTGAAGTGCGCAACGCCATCGATCAGCAGATGGTAGATGAATTGCACGAGGTCTGCGAATACCTCGAACAGCAGCCCAAGATCTTGATCCTGAGCGGCAGCCCGGCAGCCAATGGGAAGCCAGGTGTTTTTGCCTCCGGGGCGGATATTGCACAGTTACGTGAACGCCGGGCCGCCGATGCCTTAGCTGGTATCAACATCAGGCTCTTTATCAGGATCGCCGAGCTGAAAATGCCGGTGATTGCGGCTCTTGATGGTTATGTGCTGGGTGGCGGCGCGGAACTCGCTTTCGCCGCGGATTTTAGGATCGGCACCCCGGCCATTCGGATCGGCAATCCGGAGACGTCGCTCGGCATTCTGGCCGCGGCCGGGGCGAGCTGGCGGCTGCGCGAACTCGTCGGCGAACCGCTCGCCAAGGAGATTCTGCTGGCCGGTAAAGTGCTCAACGCGGAAGAGGCGCTCGCCGCTCGACTGGTCAGTTCATTGCATGAACCGGCAGAACTCATCGCGGCGGCGGCCGCTCTGGCAGATCGGATCGCGACTCAGGACGCGCTCGCCGTGCAATACACCAAATCGGTTTTCCACGCTCCACCGGAAGCCCACCCTGAGATCGATATGCAGGCGCAGGCGGTGCTCTTTGAATCCGAAGAGAAGTTCGCAAGGATGACCGCTTTCCTGGAGAAAAGGACAAAGAAATGACCGCAGCGACCGGCTTGCCGACTAATATCGGCGTCATTGGCGGCGGCAGGATGGGTGCCGGAATCGCGCATGCCTTTCTGATCGGCGGCTGCCAGGTCACTATTGCCGAAGCTACCCAGGACGCCGCCCGGGCCGCCGAGGACCGGGTGGCCGAGGCTGTGCAGAAAACGGCGGCTCGAGGAACCTTGCAGGGATCAGTCGAGGACCAGCTAGTCCGACTATCGACCGTTACGGACATCGAGGGACTCGGCGCAGCGCAATTGGTGATCGAAGCTGTTCCTGAGGTTTTCGATCTCAAGGTCCCGGCCTTGCAACGGGCGGAAAAGGCAATTGCCGAGAACGCCGTGCTGGCCACCAACACTTCATCGCTCTCGGTCAACGGCCTGGCGTCCACCTTGCTGCGGCCGGAACAGTTCTTCGGTCTGCACTTCTTCAATCCGGTGCCGGCCTCAACGCTGGTGGAACTTGTCCGGGGGGATCAGACCACCGAGACGCTGGTTACTACCGCCAAGGAATGGGTGGCCGCGCTCGGTAAAACTGCCGTCGTGGTGAAAGATGCGCCAGGCTTTGCCTCCTCAAGGCTCGGAGTGGCAATTGCCCTGGAGGCAATGCGGATGGTCGAGGAGGGAGTGGCCTCGGCGCAGGATATCGATACCGCGATGGAACTCGGTTACAAGCACCCGATGGGGCCGCTGCGTACCACTGATGTGGTCGGCCTCGACGTGCGCCTCGGCATCGCCGAATATCTAGCCTCAGCTCTGGGCGACCGGTTTGCGCCGCCGCAAATTCTGCGCGATAAGGTTGCTCGTGGTGAACTCGGGCGCAAAAGCGGGCAGGGTTTCTTCAGCTGGTAGCCGGGTCGAGATAGCTAAACAGGCGCTCGCTCGCAATGGGGAGTTCAGCCCAGTGCTCTCGCTGGCGATGCCGGAGTTTTGCTGTTTGACTGGCCCCCATGACGTCGAAAACGAGAGAAGTTAATTGGGAAGGCGCGATCAACGCGCGCGACCTGGGCGGCCTTGGCGGAGTGCAGCCAGGCAGAGTGTTCCGGATGGCCAGACGCGAGTTCTTGAGACAAAAAGGCTGGCAGCAAATGTTCGACGCCGGAGTCCGCAACATTATTGATCTGCGGAATCCCGACGAAGTTGAACGCAGAGAGACTGATCCGGTAGCTGCCGAACTGCCTGGGATCGGTATTCAGCTGCTCCCGGTCGAGGACCATTCCGACCCGAAGTTCCAGACAATCCTGCCGATACTCGATTCGCCCGAGTCGATCTGGCCGCTGCTGCGGACCTTACCGGAGAAAATTGCAGCAGTTTACCGCGCCGTTGCGTTGGCCGAGGGGGCCGTGGTGATTCATTGTGCTGGTGGTTGCGACCGCAGCGGAATGATCACCATGGGACTTCTGCAACTGGCCGGAGTCAGCGCGGAGGAGATTGCCGACGATTATGAAGCCGGAGTGCGGGCAATAGCTCATTATGACCCCACATTCGGGGAGTTGAAGCCGGGAGAAACAAACCAGCAGCTTGACGACTGGGTGGCGCACACCCGTGGCGCGATGCTCGATGCTGTTGCCGAGGCCAGCATCGAGGAATACCTGCTAGCTGCCGGCCTCCAAGCGTCCGAAATTGCTGCTATTCGGAGCAAGCTGCTGACCCCCTAGGATGGCATTATGACCACAATTGGACCCGTAACTCTGACCGGTAAGTACGTGCAGTTAGAACCATTGGCCCCCGAACATCACGATGAATTAGTTGAGGCGGTTCAGGACGGCGAGCTGTGGAAACTCTGGTACACCCGAGTGCCTTCGCCGGAGCAGATGCGAGCCGAAATTGAGCGTCGGCTAGAGCTACAGCAGACCGGCTACATGCTGCCTTTCACCACCCGCCGGCTCAGCGACGGCAAAATCATCGGGATGACCACCTACTGCAATATCGATGCAGATACTCCCCGCCTGGAGATCGGTTACACCTGGAATGCCGCCGGTGCGCAGGGCAGCGGGACCAATCCGGATTCCAAGTTACTTTTGTTGGGGCACGCTTTCGAAACCCTTGGCTGCACAGCAGTCGAATTTCATACCCACTGGATGAATCAGCAGTCCCGTGAAGCTATTGCCCGATTGGGTGCCAAGCAAGACGGCGTGCTGCGAGCACATTTGCGGATGCCCGATGGCACTGTGCGGGACACCGTGGTGTTCTCGATCATCGCCTCCGAATGGCCAATGGTTAAATCGGGACTTGAGTTCCGACTGAACAAAAGCCGGTGAATATTCGGCCTGCAGTAGCCGCTGATCTGGATGACCTGGTGCGTCTGTCAAAGGCGCACGACAAGGGGGCGCAGAGCCGTGCCGCCAGGGTACTAGGTAATGAAGATTTTGGCGTTTTTGTTGCGGAAGAAGCAGGCGTCCTCGTCGGGATTGCACTCGTCCAGTTCTATGGAGTCAGAATCCGGGGAGAATTCGGTTCCGCCCGCTTGCATGACATCTTCGTCGAGGAAGCACATCGAAACCGTGGCATTGCGACTGCTCTCTTGGCTGCAGTGCACGATTGGGTGATAGCACGCCCCGAATGCAAATGGCTGGAGTGGCAAGCCTCACCTTCGGCAATTCCTTTTTACGAGAAGATGGGTCTGCGTGCTAACGAGCACAACGATTCTGAGGAGTATCCGTTCTTTGAAATAACGGTGCGTTGAGCTCGCCCAGCTGCATCTTGCGGGGAAGTTAGTTCCGGGGGCCGGCTTGCTCTCAATCAACCTCAGAGTGGATCGGAGCATGCCGGAGCCCCCGGAAGCGAAAATCTCGGCTCCGGCTAAGCGGTGTACTTCGCGCTACTGCCGTACAGCTTTTGGGTGAACGAGGAGATGTAACTGGCGGAGTTAGTCGCCGTCAGGTTGTAAGTGAGATAAACCCCATAGCCTTCATCGACGGTTCGTTGCGCATAGCTTGCCGCCGTGCTGGAAGAGGTGCTGTTGATCTCGATAGCCGCGGGGGAGCGCTTTGATTTGGAGCTGGGGCCGCGCGGGTCCGACCAGGTGCCGTAGTACGGGTTCCACGAGTAGTTGAAGGTATCGGCAATGCTGTTCCCGTTGTAGCTCAGCCGATCTGCCGACGGCCCGATGTCGTACAAGGTGATGAGCTTGCTGCTGCCGAGTTTGCTGCGCAGTGCCGAGACCAGATAGTAGAACGAGCTGTCGTTAGGCTGGCCGGTGCCGTTATTGCCGTACTCGGTGTATTCGTCGTCGAAGTCAATGCCGTCCAGACCGTAGCTGGTGACAGCATTGGCTAGCTCGGTGGCAAACGCCTCAGCAGCGGCCTGATTGGGGAAGTTTGCAAAACCCGCCCCCTGGTGATTGCCGAGGACGGAGAGCAGCACCTTGATGCCCTTGTCTTGCAGCGGTTTGATCTGGTTGGCCGCATCGTTCAGCACCGCGGTGACCTGATCATTGAAGTGCAGATAAGCCTTTTGGGTGCTGGTGTTGTAGTTGATATTCGCGGCGAAGATCACCGCGACGTCGAAAACCTGGGCTCCACCGTTGGTCAAGGTGTACTTACCCGCGTTCAGCATGCTGTTGCTATTGACTTCGACGTAGACGACGCTGGTCGGCCCGGACTTGGCGGTGGCGGCGCTGGCCGCGGTTGCTAACGCCGGGTTAATGGCTGCCACGCCGGTCGCGGCCACTGCGGCCCCGGCGCCGAACATCGACAGCACCGTCCTTCTTCCGATGATTTGTTTCGGCACTGAAACTCCTTCTTCGAAGTGATCTGATTCTCAAACGTGCTAAACCGTTTAAGTTATCTGCTAATTTACGACTATTTCCCTGACTGTCAAGGAGAATTTGCCGCGAACTAGCTGTGAATAGGAGAGTGATGGGTGCCGCTCGGCGCCCGGGCGTGGCCCTGGACCGTCGGTGCTCTTGGCTGGACGGCTACTTTGGATCGAGCAGCAGGTTACTGATTCGCACGGTACAAAGCCGCTCGCCAGCGGCATTGCTAATCACCACTTGATGGCTGGTCAGGGTGCGTCCGAGCTGTAACGGGGTAGCGGTAATCGTGACCAAGCCCTCGCGCGCCGACTTGTGATGGGTGGCCGAGACGTCGACGCCGACCGCAGTCTTGCCAAGAGTGGAAGCGTAGATCACTGCGGCCCAGGAGCCCACCGCCTCCCCAACGGCTAGTGAAGCGCCCCCGTGCAAGAGTCCGAAGGATTGGCGATTGCCAGCTACCGGCATCGTCGCCACTACCCGTTCCACCGACTCTTCAATAATCTGGACACCCATCTTTTCGTCCAGTTCGCCGAGTACGATTTTCCACTGTTCGTTCATTCCTCAAGCCTATTAGGCTCAAAGCATGAACTTTGACGACGGCAGTGCTGGGGATGCGAACTACGCGCAGATTGGCCAAGGTTATGCGCGATACCGTCGTCCCGAGCCGGCGATTGCGGCTCGGATTGCGGCAGCTCTCGGTGATGCCAAAACTGTACTGAATGTCGGGGCGGGAGCTGGTTCATATGAGCCGCTCGATCGAGAGGTGACCGCTGTCGAGCCGAGTGCCACCATGCGCGCGCAGCGGCCATCCCGGCTGAGCCCCGCTATTGCTGCTAGTTCAGAGGACCTTCCCTTTGCCGATAACTCCTTCGACGCTTCGATGGCAACCTTTACCGTTCATCAATGGCAGGACCTAGCGCAGGGTCTAGCGGAAATGAGGCGGGTGACCCGAGGACCGGTGGTCATCCTGAGTTGTGACCCCGCGCTGCTCGGTCGCTTCTGGCTGATCGACTACGCCGTCAAAGTCATTGAGACCGAGGCCAGTCGCTATCCGGCTCCGGATCGAGTCGCCGAGTTATTGGGTGGCGCTCGGATTGAGGCGGTGCCTATTCCGCTGGGCTGCACGGATGGTTTTGGTGAGGCTTACTATGGTCGGCCGGAGATGTTGCTCGATGAAGGTGCCCGGCAAGCCAACTCGGCGTGGAGTTTTTTGAGTGAAGTCGAGGCAGCAAGCGCGGTTGCTGCGCTGCGGACAGATCTGGAAAGTGGGCGCTGGGATGAACTGTATGGCGAACTGCGCAATCAGCCATTTTTCGATGGTTCACTGGTGCTTATCGTCAGTGAACCGAATACGCTAAACTAGGCCTATTACCGACCGATCGTTCAGTAATTATCGCCCCGAAGAATCGCGATAGAGGAGCGTCAAAGATGACCACTACGACATCCGAGCAGCAAGCCGTGCCCAGTTATGTTCAAGGCAGCTGGTGGACTCCGCAAGCCGTGCCCACCAGCGCGCCGGAAGTGCGGGATGCCAGCACCGGTGAAGTGCTGGGGCGGGTAAGCACCGAGGGCCTGGAGCTGGCCGAGGTAGTGCGTTATGGACGGCAGACCGGCCAACGAAACCTGGCTGACCTCACCTTTCATCAGCGGGCGCTCAAACTCAAGGAACTAGCGCAATTCCTCAACGCGCGCCGTGAAGAACTTTACGAAATATCAGCTAAGACCGGTGCCACCAAAATCGATAACTTGGTGGATATTGACGGCGGCATCGGCGTGCTGTTCACTTTCGGTTCTAAGGGACGCCGGGAACTGCCGAACTCCAACGTGGTGATCGACGGCCCCTTGGAGGTGCTCTCGAGGGACGGCTCCTTTATCGGCGAACACATCTACACCCGAATCCCCGGGGTGGCCGTGCAGATCAACGCTTTCAACTTCCCGGTCTGGGGCATGTTGGAAAAATTTGCCCCGGCTTTCCTGGCTGGCGTGCCATCAATCGTCAAACCTGCCACGCCCACGGGGTATCTCACGGAGGCGATGGTGCGGCTAATGATCGATTCGGGAATCCTTCCGGAAGGATCCCTGCAGCTGATCTCCGGCTCCGCCCGGACGCTGCTGGACGAACTCGATTACCGAGATTTGGTTGCTTTTACTGGCTCGGCTTCCACCGCCAAACTGCTTAAGGACCATCCCCAGGTGGTCTATGGCGGTGTTCGTTTTACCGCCGAGACGGATTCGCTCAACGCGGCCATTCTGGGCCCCGACGCTGGCCCGGACACCCCGGAATTTGAAGCTTTCGTGCGTTCTGTGGTCACTGAGATGACGGTCAAGGCCGGGCAGAAGTGCACAAGCATTAGGCGCACCATCGTGCCCAACGCCCTCAAGCAGGACGTCATTGCGGCGATCTCCGCTCGACTGAACGAAAAAGTGGTCCTGGGCGATCCGCGGGCTGAGGGCGTCACGATGGGGGCGCTCGCTTCATTGGAGCAGCTCGCCGATGTGCGCTCGGCAGTGCAGGCCATGCTCGACGCGGGTGGCGAGTTGGCCTATGGCACGCTTGACGCGCCCTCGGTGACCCGGCGCGACGGTTCCATCGGTGAGGCCGCCGAGGGTGCGTTCATGTCGCCGGTGCTACTCAGCTGGGCTGATGCTTCGAGTCAGCAGGTGCACAGCCTCGAAGCCTTCGGGCCGGTTAGCTCCGTCATCGGTTACGACAGTCTGGATGAGGCGATTGCGCTCGCCGCCTTGGGGTCCGGCTCGCTTGTTGCCTCGGTATGCAGCAATGATCCTTTGGTGGTGCAACAACTGGTCACCGGTATCGCCGCCCACCATGGTCGGGTGCTGGTACTCAATCGCGAGGACGCCCGGAGCTCAACCGGACACGGTGCTCCGGTGCCGCATCTGGTGCATGGTGGCCCGGGTCGCGCGGGAGGCGGCGAAGAACTGGGCGGTATCCGTTCGGTGTACCACCATATGCAGCGCACCGCCTTGCAGGGTTCGCCGAATATGCTCACCGCGGTCACCGGGGTCTGGCACCCGGGTGCGGATCGGCATTTCGATGACACTCATCCTTTCCGTAAGTCCCTCGCGGAACTGCGGATCGGTGATGCCTTCGGCTCGGAGTTACGTGAGGTGAGCCTGCAGGACGTCACCGACTTCGCCAATAGCACCGGCGACACCTTTTATGCGCACACCAACCAGGAAGCGGCCGCCGCGAATCCGTTCTTCCCAGGCATTGTGGCGCACGGGTATTTGCTACTGTCTTGGGCGGCTGGTTTATTCGTCGAGCCGGCGCCGGGCCCGGTGCTGGCGAACTACGGTCTGGAGAACCTCAGGTTTATCACCCCATTGGCCGCAGGGGATTCCTTCCGGGTAACACTGACCGCCAAGCAGATTACCCCGCGCGAGGATCAGGACTACGGCGAGGTCTGCTGGGACGCGATTTTGCACAATCAGCATGATGAGATTGTTGCCACTTACGATGTGCTGACCTTGGTAGCGAAGACTCAAGATCCGGTGGCTGATGCGTCGAATGCTTCGTTGCAAGGCTAAGAGATGGCATCGCTAAGGCCCTGGCTGCCAAGCGATGCCGAGGTCGTTCTGGCGGCCTTCGCGCAGGCCGATATGACTCGCGAGGGTGGGCCGCTAGCGGGGGTCGAAGAAGCCTCGCAGTGGATTGAGCAACGGAGCTGGGGCGTGATGCCTCGGGCCTATTCATTGGCTATTGTGGACGGCGAGCAGGCGCTTGGCAACGTGAGCGTAAGCGCAATTGAGCCAGTGCACGGCACCGCCTGGATCTCTTACTGGATGAGCAACGCAGGCCGCGGTAATCGGCTGACAACCAGGGCGGTGGCAACGCTAGCGCACTGGGCCTTCGACGAACTCGGTGTCTTTCGCTTGGAGTTGGGCCATCGGCTCAACAACCCAGCTTCGGGCAAGGCTGCACTGGGTGCCGGCTTCATTCGGGAAGGCACCGAACGGCAGCGGCTACAGTACGACGGCGAGCGCTTCGACGTCGCAACCTACTCGCGGCTCAAAACCGACCCTGCTCCCGCCACTGAGCTGCTGGAATGGGCTGCCCCATCGCCGAACTAAGCTCCGATGATCAACCGGCCTGCGCCTGGGAAGGCGGCATTATCAGCACCGGACAACTGGTCTGATAGACCAATTTATGGGCAAGTAGCGGCGAGGTGGCAGTGATGATGCCTCGAGGCGCATCAACTACCAGCAACTCGGCACCCTTCGATTCACTCAGTAGCACTTTCCCCGGCGAGCCCTTGACCAGTCGGCATTCCACCTCGTCGCTAAGGATTTGGGCGCCCTGATCCCGCAAGGTTCGTTCAGCATTATTGAATGTCTGCTGTGAATCAATACTGACCGCCGGCGGCCTACCTCCAGGGGCTGAGGGGGCGCGCGGAGCTGACCAGGCCTGGACCGCAATCAACGGTACGCCGCGAAGCTTCGCCTCGCGGGCTGCGGCTCTCAGCGCCCCGGGCGAACCGCTTGAAGCGCTGACACCCACCACGATGAAGGTCATGATTCTTTTCCTTCCACGGATACTTCCGCTTTAACTTTAGAGATCGGGTCGGCTACGTCTTCCAAACCCTTGCCTTCGGCATTAATGCCGAAAATCAGGGCGATCACGCCGCCGAGCAACATCACGCCAGCACCGAGGTAGTAGCCTGCCGCGAGCGGTCCACGGTCCGTGCCATCGCCGACCAGGGAGCCAAAGATCACTGGGCCAAGGGCGCCGACAATCTGAGCGACCGCGAAGAAGTACGAAATGGCTTGGCCTCGCAGCTCCAAGGGGAAGATCTCGCTGACCGTGAGATACGCGGAGGACGCTCCGGCGGAGGCGAAGAAGAACGCGATGCACCAGAGGATGACGTGCACGGTGGCATTGATCGCATTGGCTTGGAAAAGCGCTGCGGAAACGGCGAGAACCACGGCGGCCAGGCCATAAGTGCCAAAGATCATTTTGCGTCGGCCAATGGTGTCGAAGAGCGGGCCGAGCACGAGCGGGCCGATCAAATTGCCGATTGCGAAGGGGAAGAAATAGAAAGCGATATCACCCTTAGGAACCGCGTAGAAGTTCTCCAACACCATCGCATAGCTAAAGAAGATCGCGTTATAGAGGAACGATTGGGTGATCATCATGCTCAAGCCGAGAAAGGTGCGTTTCGGGTATTCCCGGAAGAACACCCGAACCACCTTCCCGAAGGGCACACTCTTCATCGGCGCGATCAGCATGGCCTGGTCATCGGTGACTTCGCTCAGCGTTCGACCTGAGGCTTTGATATCTGCCTCAATCTTGTCGACGATTGTATGAGCTTCCTCCGACTTGCCGTGTGTGACCATCCAGCGCGGGCTCTCCGGGATATGACGCCTCAAATAGATGATGATGAGACCTAATACCGGGCCGATAAAGAAGCCGATCCGCCAGCCCCAACTATTGGCAAAATCCTCGTTGCCGGTCGGAAGCAGGAAAAAGTTCGCGGCCGCGCCGAGCGCAGCGCCCGCCCAGTAGGTACCGTTCACCGCAATATCTACCCTGCCCCGATACTTCGACGGGATCAGCTCGTCGATGGCCGAATTAATAGCTGTGTACTCACCGCCAATGCCCATGCCGGCAATAAACCGGAAGACCCAGAGGAATTCCATATTGGGGGAGAAGCCAGCGATGCCGCTAGCCACCAAATAGATAGCCAGAGTGAGAATAAAGAGTCGTTTCCGGCCCAGTCGATCGGCCAAACGGCCGAAGAAGAGCGCGCCGACCACTTGGCCGAGCAAGTAGATGGTGCCGGTGAGGCCGATTTGCGCGCTATCCATGCCGAGCGCGGTGGCAAAACCGTTTTGCGCCACGATCTGAACTTCCAAGCCGTCCAGAATCCAGGAGACGCCGAGGCCGACCACCACGGTCCAGTGAAACTTAGTCCAGGGTAATCGATCCATTCGAGCGGCAATCACGCTGCGGATTGGTTGCGGAGTCTCTTCGCTAAGAGTTTTCGACACGGCACTCCTCCTCGAGTCCTGCTCGTCACCGGCGCGGGCGTCGGCTGCTGGCTGTTGAGTCGAGACCTTGTCACGGCTCACTGGGTAGCAACTTACTCTCGGTAGTTACTCTTGACAACCTTCTTGGCAGCCTTATTACCAGGCGCGTGCCTTTAGCGAGGGCGCTGGCGTGTGCGGCATTCCCTAGCGGATTACCGGTTCAATTGCGCGAATCGAACTCATCGCGGTGGGCAATAATGACGCCCATATTTCTTTCCGCCCATTGTTTGAGTTGCAGCACGATGCCGAAGAGGGACAAGCCGAGCGCGGTCATTTGATAGTCCACCCTGACCGGGACCGAGGCGGTGACGGTACGCGAAATGAGTCCGTCGCGCTCCAAATTTCGCAATGATTGAGTGAGCATTTTTTGGCTCACTCCGGCGATTTGGCGGGCTAGTTCGGAATAACGTAATGGTCCGTCAGCTAGTGCGGAGAGCACTAAGGTGATCCACTTATCGCCGATCCGGTCGAGTAATTGCCGGCTCGGGCAGGTCGCCAAGAATGCGTCGTAATCGTCTTTGGCTTTCTGACGCTGCTGGGCTGTGGTCATAGTGGGCGACATTGACTTCCTCTCCGGAGTGTAAGGCACTTTCAGGTACGTACTTACTAATAGAGAGTAACCCAACTAGCGTGGTGTTGGTCAATAGATCTCTGAAAGGAATGCTCCATGAAGGCAGTTGTCAGTCAAGCCAATGACGCTACTGAAAGCGTCGAAATTCCGCGCCCCACTCCGGATGCCGGGGAGGTGCTGCTCAAGGTTCAGGCCGCCACCATTAATCCGGTGGATGTCCATGTCAGGTCTTTGCTGAAAACCTTCGGCTTGGAGCAAGGGCAGCCGGTTGGCCTGGGCTGGGATGTGGTGGGCGAAATCGTTGAAGTCGGACCGGGAGTGTCCCTAGAGGTCGGCTCAAGGGTAGCCGCGGTGCAATCCGACGGAGTGGCAAAGAGCAGCGGCACGCTGGCAGAGTACGCGGTATTACCAGCGGAGGTGGTAGCGGAAGTTCCGGTGAGCCTCGACTCAATTGCTGCCGCAACCTTACCGATGAACTCACTCACCGCGGCCCAAGGACTTGATCTGTTGGGTGAGGCCGCTGGCCGGAAACTTTTGATCACCGGTGCGGCTGGGGCGGTCGGTGGTTTTGCCCTGGTACTGGCTCGTCGGCTGGGCTTCAAGGTGACCGGCTTAGCCCGAGCGTCGGACGCAGACTTCGTTCGTTCAACTGGGGCGAGCTTTAGCGCTGCGCTCACCGAGGGTGAATTCGATGCAGTTTTCGATGCGGCTTCGCTCGGTTCTGCGGTGTTTGTGGCACTTCGCGACGGCGGAGCTTATTCCGGAGTGCAACCGGGTAATGTCCCCACTGCCGAACGAGGGATTGGCGTGCAGGCGGTTCAGGTGGTCGGCGACGGGCCCCGATTAGCGGAGTTTCTGCGGCTGGCCGAGTCAGGGGAGTTCGAATTGAGAGTTGCTGGCAGCTTCGGGTTCGAGCAAGCCGCCGAAGTGGCAAATCGGTTATCGCGCGGTGGACAGCGCGGCCGCTGGGTGTTGGTGCCTTAAGGTGTCGGTGGGGCGCTGTGCCCAGTACTCGGTGCTGGGCGCTCGGTGCTGGGCGCCGGGTGCGTGAGTTAAATATCTGCGCCACTTTCGTACCTGAAGGTGGTGCAGGGATATCTCTGCACCACCTTCAGATGGCAAAAAGGTGCTCTTGTTTAAGTGTCTCAAAATAGTGCTCCTGTTTAAGAGTTCGGTGAGATGGGTGCCGGAACAGGTTACGGATGCGAGTGGGTTGGGAGGCGGGAACCGGTTTTGTGATCGGTGGGTTATCAACACTAAGCGGTTCGGGCCTTTCCCAATGACTCGAAATCAGGCACTCTGAATGAGTGGAGTCCCGGATTCAGGAACTTGCTGAGTTACATGGCGGAGCCGTCCGTCGTGCGGAACTGCGTCGGGCTGGAATCAGCGATTGGTCGATGCGCCAGGCGGTCGCCGCCGGTGTGGTTTGGCACTTTCCAGGTGGCGTTTATGCTTGCCCGGACGCGCCTTCGTGGTGGGTCAGAGCCAGGCTGGCTGGCGCTGACCTTGGCTGCGTTTCGGCGGCGATGAAGGCGCGGCTCTGGGTGTTAAACCCTCCCCGGCAGATGCACGTCACGGCGTCCAACAACCGGGTGAGGGGCCCGTTCATCCAGCATCGTAGCTATGCTAAGACCGCATTGCTGGACTCCGTCCTGCAATGCCTGAGGTGTTTGCCTGAACTTGATGCTCTGGTGATCGCCGAATCCAGTGTCGCGCTGGGCAAACTCTCATTACAGCAGCTGCGGCTTGCCGCGAAGGGGCCACGAAATGGGAATCTACGCAGGATTATTGCCAAAATTAACCCAGCTGCGGAGTCACTACTGGAGACTATTGCCCGCTATTTGCTAGAGAATGCAGGTTATCAGGTGCAGATTCAGAAGTATCTGCCCGGCTTAGGCAGACTCGACCTGCTGGTTGATGGTGTGTTGGGTATTGAAGTGGACGGCCGGGAGTATCACAGTTCTGCCGAGGCGTTTTCGGAGGATCGGCGTCGTTCGAACTTTTATGTTGTGCACGGTATTCCAACGTTACGAGTGACCTATCACTTGCTGGTGCATCAGCCCGAGGAGTTTCTACGATTAGTCCAGATCGCGATTCTCAATTGTCGTCGATGAGTGGGCTTTGTCTGAGAGGGTCCTGTCCGGTGAGGTTTTTGGGTGTGGACGGAGTCTATTGAGGGCGGGGTTTTTGTGAGTGGGCCTTGTGCGTGACCTGGGTTGTGCATGGGGCGGGGGGGGGGCTTGTGCGTGCGGTCTATTGATGAGCCGAGCTTTGCGTGAGGGGGCCGGGTTCTGAGTGGGTGTGTCTATTGATGGTTCGGCCTCGCCGGGCATGAGCCATGTCGGCAAATGAATCACGCTTGCCGGGTTTGACGAAGCCGGAACCTCTTAAATAGCTGCACCTTGTTAGGTGCAGAAAGTGGTGCAGGGATATCTCTGCACCACTTTCCCTAGGTAAAACAGTGCTCCTATTTAAATGCTCCCAATCAAGCCTGGACGGTATAACAGCAGGGCTGTCTTTGGTCCGCTCGACTCACTCAGGGCTACCAAACGGCCCCCACGTCTTCGACGGAACTTGGGAATGTACATCGTCTGCAGCGTTTGGCGAAACTGGCGGGCTAACTTCATCCAGCGGGGCATCCGAACCTGGTGTCGAAAGCCCGGATTAGTTCCGCAGACCATTGAACACCATGCCAATCACATCGTCGGCGAGCTTCTCTGCGGTCAGCGAACCGCCCGGTCGATACCATTCGACGATCGAGTTGATTGTTCCGAACAGCAAACGTTCAGCGGTTCGCGGATCAATATCCTTGCGCAGCGAACCGTTCTGCTGTGCGGCAGCGACCAGCGCGGCGACCTCCCGGTCGAACTCCCGTCGCCGGGCCAGCGCGGTGCGTTCCATCGGGGTATTGCCGCGAAGCCGTAGCAGCAGCGTGACGTAGGGGAGTTTGTCTACCAACACCGCAATAGTGCCACGCAATACCTGCTCGAGGCGTTGCTCGGGGCTGTTCTGGTGCTGCTCAGCGGATGAAACGGACGAAACGGACGAACCGGACTGAGTGGATGAAGCAGCTGAGCCCAACGAAGCTGGAACTTGTTCCGGCGCGCTGAGCACTGCCTCCAGCCCGCCGAGCGCTTGCTCTAAGGCGAGCTCGAGGAGTTCCTCCTTGCTCGCTACGTGATGATAAATCGCCGATTTAGAGACACCCAAGTTCTCCGCCAACACACCCATTGACGTTGCCTCATAACCGTGCTGGTTGAAAGCATCAACAGCAATCCGCAGTACCGTCTCCTGGTCGTAGCCTGGTCGGCCGCGACGTAGCCCTGCCTCGCTGGTCATGATTTAGTCCGCAAATCGTACACCCGGCGTAGCTTGCCATTTGAGCGTTCCAAGGTGCCTGGTTCGACCACCGTGATGGTGGCGGAGGAACCAATATGCACCTTGATTTCCTCGCGTAACCGCAGCGCTGCGGCATCTCGCTCAGCCAGACTGCTTTCAGCGCGCGGTTCAATCCGCACGGTGAGTTCGTCCATCCGACCGGATCGGCTGATCTCAAGCTGAAAATGGGGGCTGAGCGCTGGAATCCGCAGCGCGATCTCTTCGATCTGAGACGGGAACAAATTGACGCCACGCAGGATGATCATATCGTCGGTGCGCCCGCTGATCCGTTCCATTCGCCGCATCCCCGGGCGCTCGGTGCCCGGTAAAAGCCGAGTCAGATCCTTGGTGCGATAACGGATCACCGGTAGCGCTTGTTTGGTCAGCGTAGTGAAGACCAATTCCCCGGTCTCGCCGTCCGGCAGCGCGGTATCGAGACTGTAGGGGTCAAGGATCTCCGGCCGGAAATGATCTTCCCAAAGATGCGAACCGTCCTGAGTTTCGACAAACTCACCGGCAACACCAGGCCCCATCACCTCAGAGAGGCCATAGATATCGCACGCTTTGAGATTCAGCCCGGACTCAAGCTCGTGGCGCATTTCCTCGGTCCAGGGCTCAGCGCCACAGATGGCATACTTCAGCGAGGTGCTTCGTGGATCGATTCCGCGGTGTGCCATCGCATCCATAATGGTGAGCAAATAGGTCGGGGTGCACATGATGACATCGGGTTGGAAATCTTGAATCAGCTGTATTTGCTTTTCGGTCTGTCCGCCGGACATCGGAATCACCGTGCTGCCCAGCGCCTCCGCGCCATAGTGAGCGCCGAGCCCTCCGGTGAAGAGACCATAACCGTAGGCAATATGAACCTTGTGACCTGGGCGAGCACCCGAGGCGCGCATTGACCGGGCCACTAGATCAGCCCAATTTCGCAGATCATCAGCGGTATAACCAACCACCGTCGGTTTACCGGTGGTGCCTGAGGAGGCGTGGATCCGAGAGATTTCGGCCTGCGGCACCGCGAACATGCCGAAGGGGTATTCGGCGCGCAGATCCTCTTTGGTGGTGAAAGGGAACAATGCCAGATCCGCTAAGCTGCGCAGGTCTTGCGGCTTAACTCCGGCCTCGTCGAACTTCCGGCGGTAGAGCGGAACTCGCTGATACGCGTACTCAAGGGTGTGTTGTAGGCGTCGTAGTTGCAGTTCCTCGATCTGCTCACGATCAAAGAATTCACTTTCCGAATTAAGCGGCTCGTTCATCGCACTTCCTCTGCTGCCGGCGAGTGCGGGCGGTTAGCTTTGCTGGGGATAGTCCGGGAACGTCCGCGGAACTCAGCAATCAATTGGCGCATCCCCTCGGGATGTTCCGGCTGTGTGAAGACTTGGACGTCGTAGAGGCCGCTACGGCCCGCTTGCGCCCGACGATTGGCTACCGCAATAAGTCGCTGACCCGCGTAGGAAGGAGCTAGGAAGTTGACGTCGACGCCGGACGCAACGGTTTGGCTGCTGCCATCGGAGTCGCTCGGGTTGCAGGCGAAGGCGAAAGCGGAATCTGCAAACGCGAAGATCATCCCACCATGCGTCAGGCCAAAGCCATTCATCATTTCGGCCCGCAAGGTCATCGATAGGGTGGCATGGCCATCCGAGAGTTGTTCGATTTTGATGCCCAGCCACGCGGAGGCGGCATCGTGGGCAAGCATGGGGTGATCCACGATAATCTCCAATGATTACTTACCGAATGTTCATTAGGTAATCGTGAATTTCCCCAAAGGTCAAGCGCGATTGCTTATCACAAACTATGCTACGAGAATGAAGCTTCCTCGAATCGCCGGATTTTCGCTGGCCACCATGCTGGTTGCCGCCCTCATGGTGGCGGTGATTCCGCCGGCGGTGGTAGCAGCCGCAGCGCCCGCACCAGCCATTGCACCGACCGTTCGGCAATTTACCGCTAATGGCAGTACCAGCTGGAAACCGGGAACGAATGCACGAATTTTGGTGGATCCAGCCGCCAGCGCCAGCTTGACCGCCGAGGCGCAGCTGCTAAGCATCGAACTGGGCAGCGTATTGGCCCGGCCGGCTATCCCGGTGGCAAGTGGCACCGCAACTAATGCGGTGGCCGGCGATGTTCTGCTCAGCATCGGTGCCGTGACCGGTAGCAGCGGTCAGGAAGCTTATCGAATGGTCGCCGGGGCTACCTTAGGCATTACCGGTCCGAGTGCCGCTGGTGTGTTCTACGGCGGTAGGTCACTCTTGCAAAGCCTGCGAGCCAGCGCCGGGGTGCCGTCCGGCACCATTGTGGACTGGCCGGACCGGCCGATTCGCACCTTAAATCTTGATATTGGCCGGAAGTTCTACAGTAAAACCTGGATCCAGAACCAGATCAAGAGCATGGCTTGGATGAAGCTGAATACTCTGCAATTGCATTTCTCCGAGGATGAAGGGTTCCGGATCGAAAGCAAGAGTCACCCAGAAATTGTTTCCAGTCAAAAGCTGAGCCAGCAAGACGTTAAGGACATTGTCGCCTTTGCCACCAAGTACCACATCACCGTGGTGCCCGATTTTGATGTGCCAAGCCATATGAAATTCATTTTGAACGCGCACCCGGAGCTACGGCTGGTAGAAAATGGCGGCCTGGTTCATCAGCAGAACCTCGACATCTCTCAAGCTGCGGCAAGGACTTTGGTGATGGATATCATCAATGAGTTCTTACCCTTGTTCCCCGGACCATATTGGCACATCGGTATGGATGAGTATGTTGATCTGCCTTCTGCGGATGACGATTTCCAGCAGCTGCTGAACTATGCGATCCAAAAATACGGTAGCGGCGCCCGGGTCGCCGATGCGCTGGTTGGTTATGCCAACGAACTCAATGTCTTCCTGCGCTCCAAAGGCAAAACCGTACAGGCGTGGAACGACGAGTTCTACCGATTCAGCTCCAAGGTCAAGCTGGCGAGCACTATACAGATCACGCACTGGACCAATTGGGATTGGCCAATGGCGCCGCTGAAGGCCTTCCTTGACGGCGGTCACCAAGTTATTAACTACGCCGATTCCTACCTTTATTACGTTATTGATGCGGCGGCCGATGGCTACCCGCCCTCCGCGGAAGATCTTTACAACGAATGGTCGGTAGGAGTTTTCTCGCCGCTGGCTCAGCAAGATGGCAGCGAGTTGCCGCAAACCCTGGCCAGTCCGGTCAGTTCTGCTGTGCTGGGTGCCGCCTTCTCGGTCTGGAGTGAGAACCCCGGCGCGCAAACCGAGGCGCAGGTGGCGGCCGGCATCGCCCCGGTGCTCTGGGCGATGGCGCAGAAGATCTGGCGGCCGGGCAACCCGCCGGAGAGCTATTTGCAATACAAATCACGGGTGGCGGCAGTGGGAACAGCGCCTTAGAAGGGGTATCCGGTAGGCTTTGACCCTGGGGGATTGCACCGCCTTTCTTGGCGTCTGCTGCGAATGAGGCTGTTGAACCGGTGAAGGCTGTCGGCTCAATACTGACCAGGACCGACCAGAAAGGTGAATGATGGGACGACGCTCGGCTGCGCCCGCGCCTCCACGGCATCCCAGGGCGGTCAGAGCTGTTCCTTCAAACGCTTCGGTCTTTCGGCTGCTGTTATTGAACACGGTGCTGCCCGGTGCCGTGCATTATCTTAGGGGTCCGAGCAAAGTTAGGTGGTTCTTCCTCGGCATGGCCGCGCTGATCTGGGCGGCCGGTAGCTACCTGGCGTTCTCGGCGCTGAGTAACCGGGTCTGGATGTTCAACCTGGTCACCCACCCGGTAGCCTCGATGGCGCTGATCATCGGCTTACTGGTGGTCTCAGCCTGGTACCTCTTCACCTTTCTCGACTTGCTCAGGCTGATTCGCTTTAAGCAGTTATCTAGCGGAATGAAAGCTGCCACCATCGCCTTGCTGGTGCCGTTGTTGGTGCTAACCAGTGGCAGTACTGCCTACGCGGCTTACCTGTTGAATGTCAGTCGTAATGCGCTCGTTGATATTCTGCCCGAGCAGCAAGGCACCGGTAAGACTTTCACCAAGCCTCTGCTCACTCCAATCGACGGGCGCTACAACATCCTGATGATGGGTGGCGATGCGGGTTCCGATCGGATCGGACGTCGACCCGACAGCATTATGGCGATCAGTGTGGACGCTACTACAGGTGCCACGCTGACGGTGAGCATTCCCAGGAATCTGCAAAACGCACCGTTCCCAGATAACTCGCCGATGAAGGCGGCACTGAGCAATGGCGACGGCGTGGACGGCACCGATGGTGCGTTCAACTGTGGGGATCAATGCATTATTGGCAACCTGTACTCCAAGGTGAATGAGAAGTACGCCGATCTGTATAGCAATGTCGGTGACCCAGGCGCTCAGGCCATGATGGAATCGGTCAGTGCGATCCTCGGGATCACCATGCAGGCCTATGTGATTGCCGATATGGACAACTTCTCGCAACTCATTGACCTGATGGGCGGGGTAAAGATCAATGCCGGGAATTGGGTGCCGATCAGCGGTGAAGCGCTAGATAATGTCGGCGGTGGACACCTGCCACCGAAGGATTGGATAGCTCCGGGGCCCCAGACGCTGAGCGGCTATCAAGCTCTGTGGTACGCGCGCTCCCGCGAATGGACCACCGACTATGCGCGCAATCAACGCCAGCAGTGCATTGTGCAGGCAATGATTCAGCAGATGAACCCGCTCACCCTTTTCACTAAATTCACCGATATTGTCAAAGCCGGAACGAAGATTATTGAGTCCGACGTGACCACCGCGCAAATCGGCAGTTTCATCGATTTGGCGCTCAAGTCTCAATCACAGCCGGTGAAGAAACTTATCCTGGGTCCACCGGATATGACCTCCAACGTGCCCGGCCAGACGGATTTCCCGACCTATCCGGATTTTGCGCTGAGTCGGCAGAAAGTGGCACAACTGCTGGGTAAGACCGCTCCGAGCACGACCAAACCTTCGACCGGGGCCGCAACTACGCCGAATAGTAATGGCGCAGCCCCGGCCTCGACGCCCAGCTCGAATACTCCGGCAAGCAATCCCGCGACAAAACCAAGCAGCACCCCGAGCACCACCCCGACCAAGAGTTCAGGGCCGACCCTGACGAAGGATTACTTGCAAGGTTTGGCTGTCGCCGCCTATAACGGTGATCTAAACGCCAAGAACACATTGATCGAGTTAATGAACAACAACGGTAGCTGCACGCCGGGCTGAGTCGAGTTTTTGCTCACAAACTGCCCTGCTGGACCGTGCTTTTTGGCAGGATGGGATTGTGACTCAGGGAATTTACGTCAGCGCCGCGATGCCGGGTTCCGGTAAATCACTCATCACGCTCGGATTGGCCGATGCCTTACATCGTCGGGCAGATCGGATTGGGTTCTTCCGGCCCATAGTCGACGACGCTGACGCCGACCCGATGGTAGCCATGGTGGCGCGCCGCTTCGACCTGGCTCCCAGCGTCTGCCGAGCCGGACTCACCGCTAGTGAGGCGCGTGGCTTGCTGGCTTCCGGGCAACGCGAGGAAATCGACGCTCGTTGCGTGGCGATCTACAGTGAAATTGCTCGTGAAGTTGACGTGGTGATCGTGGAGGGAACCGATCTGACCGGCCAAGACGCGGCAGTGGAGTTCGATTTGAACGCGCGGCTGGCTAACGACCTAGGTTGCGCGGTGATTGCCGTAGTGAGTGCGAAAGGTCGGAGCGCGGCCGAAACTGCCGACGCGGTGGACGTCACCCGGAAGGAGCTCGCGGCGGCGAACTGCTCACTATTGGCGATGATGGTTAATCGCGCGGATGCCGAGCAGCTGGACAGCATCGCTCAGGCACTGCGTCCTGGCGCCTCCGGGAAACAGGTCTATATCCTGCCGGAAATTGCAGAAATTGCGCAGCCCACCGTGGGCGAGGTGGCCAGTGCGCTCGGATTACGCCAGATTGCCGGCAGCTCCGAACGCGAACGCGATGTGGAGTCGATCAAGGTGGCCGCGATGAGCGTCGGCAACTTTTTGCACTTGCTTGACCCAGGTGCTTTGGTGATTGTTCCGGGCGACCGAGCCGATATTATTATCGCCACCCTGGCCTCTAGCTTTTCCCCCGAGTTCCCGGTGCCATCCGGGATGATCCTGAGCGGTGGCCTGGCCCCGGATGCGCATATCTATCCGCTGTTAGCTGGTGCGCCATTTCCTGTTTTCGACAGCCCAGAAGACACCTATCACACCGCCCGGCGGGTGAGCGAGGTGCGCAGCGAGATCTGGTCCTCGCAGAATCGTAAAGCAGCGGCCGCGCTGGGAGTGTGGTCAAAACGCGTCGATGAGACAGAGCTGTTGGAGCGGCTAGAGATACCGCGGCCAGTGAAGATGACTCCGCTGCGCTTCCTTCACGAACTCATTGAACGGGCTCGGCAGGAACGAAAGCATATTGTGCTGCCCGAGGGGCAAGATCCGAGGATCCTGCGGGCCGCAGAAATATTGCGACGACGTGATGTCTGTGATCTGACCATCCTGGGACCGGAAGGGCAGATCCGGGAATTAGCTGCCAGCCACGGCGTCGATCTGCGCGGCATCACCCTGATTGACCCGGCCGATAGTGAGCTACTTGAAGACTTCGCGGCGGAATACGCTCGGTTGCGCGCGCATAAAGGCATGGACCTCTCACGAGCGCGGGAGATCATGTTGGAGGCATCATATTTCGGCACCATGATGGTGCAGCTCGGCGTGGTTGACGGCATGGTCTCCGGTGCCGCGCACACCACGGCCAACACCATCCGCCCCGCGCTGGAATTCGTGAAGACCGCCGATGGGGTGAAGATCGTCTCCTCGGTCTTCCTAATGCTGTTGCCCGATCGGGTACTGGTCTACGGCGATTGCGCGGTGAACCCGGAGCCTAATGAGGAGCAGCTAGCCGATATTGCCATCGCCTCAGCACAGACCGCCACACAATTCGGGGTTGAGCCGAGAATCGCGATGCTTTCCTACTCCACCGGTGAGTCGGGTACGGGCGCGGCGGTGGATGAAGTGCGGCGAGCCACCGAAATGGTGCGCGCAAGACGCCCCGATCTGGCGGTTGAAGGTCCGATTCAATATGACGCAGCGGTGGACGCCTCCATTGCCGCCTCCAAACTGCCAAGCTCTCAGGTTGCGGGGCAAGCCACCGTCTTCATTTTCCCGGATCTGAACACCGGGAATAACACCTATAAGGCAGTTCAGCAGTCCTCGGGAGCGGTCGCCGTCGGCCCGGTACTGCAGGGCCTACGCAAAGCAATCAACGACCTCTCTCGTGGCTGCACGGTCGAAGACATTGCCAATACCGTGGCGATTACCGCCATTCAAGCCCAGGAGTAAATATGCAGGTACTGGTGATCAATTCGGGTTCCTCATCGCTAAAGTATCAGGTGCGGGACACCGAAGCTGGTGCGGTGCTGCTCGAGGGTCTGATTGAACGAATCGGCCAAGCAGAGACCGCTCTGCCCGATAGTGGGCAGCGCGGTGCTGGCGTGCCGGATCACGCGGCGGCTTTAGAGTTGGTCAGTGCCGCCTTGGGCGAGATACGGATCGAAGCGGTCGGTCATCGGGTGGTGCATGGCGGTGAGCGGTTCAGCGAACCAGTGCTGATCGATAATGAAATTACCAGAGCCATTGAGAGACTCAATCCACTGGCCCCGCTACACAATCCAGCCAATGTTCTAGGGATTAGAGCGATCGCGGCTAAGTGGCCAGAGCTGCCACAGGTTGTGGTTTTCGACACCGCTTTTCATCGCAGCCTGCCCGAATATGCCTGGCGCTATGCAATCCCCGAGGAGCTCTATCAGCGACACGGCATTCGACGCTATGGATTCCATGGCACCAGCCATGAGTTTGTTAGCCGCCAGGCGGCGGAATTCCTCGGAATTCCTAGCGGTGACTTCGATGGCGTGATCGCACACCTCGGCAATGGTGCATCGATCACCGCGATCAAAGCCGGACGAAGCCTGGATACCTCGATGGGCTTCACTCCATTGGAAGGTCTAGTGATGGGCACCAGGAGTGGCGATCTCGACCCGTCGATCCTGGTTTTTCTTGGCCGAGAAGGATATTCGCCCGAGCAGATTGACACTCTATTGAATCGCGAGTCGGGGCTCCTAGCGTTGGCGGGAAACAATGACATGCGCTCAGTGGTAGAAGCTGCCGGCCGCGGTGAGCGGGCTGCTGAGCTGGCGCTCGCCGTCACTTCCTATCGCCTAGCTAAGTACATTGGTGCTTACCATGTCGCGGTTGAAGGTATGAAGGCCTTGGTCTTTACCGCCGGGATTGGTGAGAATTCGGCGGAATTCCGCGCCCTGGTGGTGGACCGGCTGACGGCGCTCGGAATTGAACTCGATCAGGCCGCCAATGTGATCCGAGCGAAAACTGCCCGGCTGATTAGCACTGAACATTCGGCGATTCCGGTGTTAGTGGTGCCGACCGATGAGGAACGCGCCATCGCCGAAGCCACCGCTAGCTTAGTGGCGGCTGGCGCCTAGGTGAGCTAGTTAGGATGAAGTATGGAGCAGATTCCTTACCCTCTTCGCACCGAGCGTTTGGTGTTACGACGCTTTGAACCCACAGATCTCGATGCCTACTATGCCTATCAGTCACTGCCCGAGACAGCCCGTTATCTCTTGGGCGATGCGCGCAGCCTGGCTGAGTGCATGGAGCGGGTTGGCAAATTCAGCCAGCAAAAATTCAGCCAAGAGGGAGACTGGGCATCCTTTGCCGTCGAGCTAGCCGAGCAACCCGGTCTACTCGGTGAGATTGCGCTGAAGTGGGGGACCGGTGGTGATGCCGAGCACGGCTATGTTGGCGAAATCGGCTGGACCTTGACTCCGCAAGCTCAGGGGAAAGGCTATGCCACCGAAGCTGCTCGAGCGGTACTGGAACTGGCTTTTGGGCAGCTGGGCTTTCATCGGCTGCACGCCCGACTGGACGCAGCTAACGACGGCTCTCGGAAGATCTGTGAGCGGCTCGGCATGCGAGCCGAAGGCCTATTTCAGCAGAACTGGTTTTTGAAGGGCGAGTGGACTTCTGAGGCGGTCTACGCGATTCTTCGCTCGGAGTGGCGGGCTCAGCAGTAACTGATCCGCTCACCAGCGTGCAGAAAGGTGGTGGCACCGAGGACCTCGGCGCCACCACCTTTCGAGTAAGCACTCAGCTCAGTCTGACTACTTACTGATTACTTAGCGTCTTTGAGATGAGTCAGCGTGTTATAGAGTTCCGGCTTAATCCGGGTGCCGCTATTGCCGGAGCCCACATTTCCGTAGGCGTGAATGGCGACAGCTTGAGCAGCGGAGGTGTAGACCGGGGAGCCACTCTGGCCACCAATGGTGTCCACCGGGTACCAGACCTTAGTGGTGTTGACCGATGAGATCTTATTGCTGTCGCTCCACATTTGGCCCCAAGGCTTATCTCCCGGGTAGCCAGAAACCGTTACGCCCAGTCCTTTCAGATTGGCATCGGATTCCACCTTGTAGCCGAACCAACCGGTCTGGGTGCCAACCGTGCAGTTAAGCTTCACTACTGCCCAGTCAAAATTTTCATCCTCGGAATCGAGCCATTTTTTGTCGGTCCAGATCTGCTTTGCCAGACAAGAGCCGAAAGGTTTTTTCGTATCATTCCGGGCCGGGGAAGCGGTGAAGTCAGCGGTGTACTTGGTGCCGTTCCAGACGCAGTGACCCGCCGTCACCAAGGTATCGGCTGAGATCATCCAACCCGTACAGCCAGAGAGCGAACCACCGCTAAGCTCAACCAGAGCACGATAAGGGGTCTTCAGCGTGTCGGTCACCTGCTTACGGGTATCAGTGCCGATGACCGATTCAGCGCCGGGGAAGCTAGCTGGCGTCGAGGTGCTGCCAACTGAGGAAGTCAGGCCTGCTGAACTCAAAGGGTTCGCGGTATCGGCGGTGCCATTGACAATCTGCACACCGACCGGAGTGGTCACGGTGTTCGGATCGACGGCTTTAGGTGCTGCCGTTGCTGCCGTGCCGCTCAAGACAAGAGCGGTCAGGGCCAGTAGCGCCCCGCCTGCCGCACTGATGGACCGTTTCTGCATGGTTGAACTACCTTCTCGGTTAGGCGATTTTTGGGTAGCAAGAGCTTTTCAATGATTGCTGAAAACTCTCTGGTAATTAACGGTGGGTTATCTGGACGCAAGGCTGCCCCCGGTCACGAGGACCGGACGCAGCCTTGCAGAACAGAATTTAGCGATCTTTCAAATGGGTGATGGTGTTGAACAGCTGAGGCTTAATCCGAGTGCCACTATTACCGTTTTCGTCGGCGCCATAGGCGTGAATGGCAATAGCCTGCCCTGCCGAGGTGTATACCGGGGCGCCACTCTGGCCGCCGATGGTGTCGGCCGGGTACCAGACCTTGGTCTTGGTGACGGTGGCGACCTTCTTGCTATCCGACCACATCGTGCTCTCGGGCATGTCTCCGGGGTAGCCGGTGACCGAAATGCGAGTCTTCAGCAAGGAAGCATCGCTGGCCACCTTGTAGCCAAACCAGCCGGTCTGATCTCCCACCCGGCAGTTGAGCTTGACCACGGCCCAGTCATACTCCCAATCCTGGGAGTCCAAGTACTTCTTATCCGTCCAGATTTGCGAGGCCTGGCAGGAGCCGAAAGGTGCGGTCTGGCCGTTCTTCGCTGGCCAGGCGTTAAAGTCGGCGGTGTATTCAGAGCCATTCCAGACGCAGTGCCCGGCGGTGACCAAGGTATCCGCCGAAACCATCCAGCCGGTGCAACCCGAAAGCGATCCACCGCCTAATTTCACCACGGCACGGTAAGGACTCTTTGTGGTGTCGAGCACCTGCTTACGGGTATCGACGCCAATGACTGACTCGGCCCCGGGAAAGCGTGCCGGGGTGCTGTTGTAGCCAACCGATTTGGTGAGTCCCTTAGCGTCCAGAGGGTTATCAGCATCGGCGACGCCATTGACCACCTCAACCCCGACCGGAGTGGTGACTAGCGCCGGATCAACTGCTTTGCTTGCGGCGCTTGCTACGCCACCGCTCAGAACGAGCGCGGTAAGCGCCAGAATCGCGCCTCCCGCTGCACTGATGGACCTTGCACGCATAGTTGAAAAGCCTTCCTTTTAGGGCATCCTCAGGTGAGAGTTCCCTGAGCATTTCAACGAATCCTCAAAGAAGGCTGATAGTTGGCTGCGCTTTAGCTGGTAGTTTCCACGATTTCCCGAGCGTTGAGTGCAGCGGCCACGAAGGCGTAGTCCCAGGCCCGGGTTTTCCAGCCCTCATAACGTCCGGAAGCCCCGCCGTGGCCGCCGTCCATTTCGATCTTGAGCACGATAGGCTCGCTGCCGGTGGAGACCTCCCTGAGCACTTGCACCCATTTTGCTGGCTCAACATAGAGCACTCGGGTGTCGTTGAGGCTGGTCACCGCCGCAATCTTGGGGTATTTCACCGGCCTGACGTTCTGATAAGGGGTGTACTCCTTCATGTATTGGTAGACCTCGGGGTCGGTGATCGGATTGCCCCACTCCTCCCACTCCAGGGCGGAAAGCGGCAAGTCGGGGTCGAGGATGGTGGTCAGGGCATCCACAAAGGGTACCTGGGCAACTACTGCTGCATACTTTTCCGGAGCCAGGTTCAGGATCGCCCCCATCAGCAGACCGCCGGCCGAGCCGCCTATCGCAGCGATTCGTTGTGGATCGGCCCAGCCTGAAGAGGCCAGCCAGTCGGTGGCGGCAACGAAGTCGGTGAAGGTGTTCTTCTTCTGGAGCTTCTTGCCATTGTCATACCAGGAGCGGCCCAGCTCACCACCGCCACGGACATGTGCGATGACAAAAACAATGCCGCGATCCAGCAGTGAAATCCGTGGAATCGCGAAGCCCGGGTCCATGCTCACCTCATAGCTGCCATAGCCGTAGATCACCGCGGGGTTCTCGGCATTTCGGGGCAGGTCGGCGCGACGGATCACTGAGAGCGGCACTTTGGCGCCATCCGGGGCGATGGCCCACTCGCGCTCCGCAACATAATCGGCGGCAGAATAACCACCGAGCACCGGGGTTTCCTTGCGCAAGATCAGCTCACCGCTGGAGAGCACATAGTCGTAAACCCGCGGCGGGGTGGTAAAAGAGCTGTAGTTGAGCCGGATTTGAGGTGCATTGAACTCTGCGAGCGATAATTCAACCGTGCAGAGCGCCTCATCGAAAGAGGGCTCGGTGATCGGGGCGGCGAGGTCGCTTAGCGGCAGCAGTTGAATTTTCTCAACGGTGTCTTGGCGTACCGAGATGATGGCGTGGCTCGCGGTCACCGCGGTGCCGTTGACTCGGGTGGTCTCGCGGTGTGGAACCACTGTGCGCCAGTCTTGCTCTTCAAAAGGCTTGGCTAGCTCGGAGACCTTGACTAGGGAGACCATCGAATTGAGCGCATTGTGGTCGTGGGTGATCAATAACTGCGGTTGGTTATCGACCAGCACCGGGTCAACGTCGTAGAGCACTCGCGCTTCTCGGGAGAGCACGAGCTGCAGGCCTGCCGCGCGGTCATTGAAGTCGAGCAAATGTGCTTCGCTGTACTCGGCGCAGCTGACGCTGATCACCAATTGCTCGCGATCGGCGGACAGTCCGAAACTGGTCCAGAGGCCTAAGTCATCTTCCTGGAAGATCACCACGTCTTGTTCTGCCTCGGTGCCCAGTTTGTGCGATTTGATCTGATAAGGCCGCCAAGAATCGTCCACGACAGTGTAGAAGAGTTCGCTGCCGTCCGGTGAGAAGGCGATGCCGTAGAAGATATTGCTGATCTGATCGCTGAGCAGCTCTCCGGTTTCCAGATCCTTGATTCGCAGCGTGAACCGTTCGTCACCGGCATTGTCTACCGCGTAGGCAAGCAGGCGGTGATCCCTGGTGAGGGCCTGTCCGCCGAGGCTGAAGAACGGTTTCCCCTCGGCTTCGACATTGCCGTCCAGTAAAATTTGTTCGGCCTCAATCGGCTCACCGGCGACTATGGCTGGCGGGGTCCAGTCGGCTTTGAGGTCGCCGGTGTTGGCGGCGGCGAGGCGGCAGTGAATAGCGTATTGCTTGCCTTCCTCCATCCGGGTGTAATACCACCAGTCGTCCCGGCGGTAGGGCACTGAAAGGTCGGTCTCCTGGGTGCGGTTTTTGATCTCGTCGAAGATGGCATCGCGTAGCGGCTGCTGATCAGCGGTGATCTCATCGGTGTAAAGCTGCTCGGCTTGGAGATGAGCCAAGACCTCGGGGTTTTCCTTCTCCCGGAGCCATTCATAGTTGTCAACAAAGACATCGCCGTGATGTTCGCGGGCAGTGGGGAGCTTCTTCGCAACCGGGGGAGTAGTCATAGCGATCACCTTATCGAATTGTTGCTCCTGCTGCGGCAGACGGACGGGAGGGGGCTGTTGCGATTCGCTTCTCTCGCCAGATATACTGAACGAACGGTCAGTAATTCCGGTGGATGGAGTGGCAATGGTGCAAAATCTCAGCGCGGTCGGCGAGCAGAGCGAGGATATCGCCGGCTTGGCCGCCTTCGAGGCAATCCTGGCCGAGGACTCTCGGATTGAGCCGCGAGACTGGATGCCGGAGGCTTATCGTAAGACCTTGGTCCGGCAAATCTCCCAGCACGCGCACTCCGAAATCATCGGTATGCAACCCGAAGCTAACTGGATATCGCGAGCGCCCAGTCTGAAGCGCAAAGCGATCCTGATGGCCAAGGTGCAGGACGAAGCCGGGCACGGCCTTTACTTATATTCGGCCGCCGAAACCCTCGGGACGCCGCGCACTAAGCTCACCGAGGACCTGATCGCAGGCAAGGCGCGTTACTCTTCGATCTTCAATTACCCGACCCGCAGCTGGGCCGACGTCGGAGCTATCGGCTGGTTGGTGGACGGCGCGGCAATCTGCAATCAGGTTCCGCTCTGCCGAGCCTCGTATGGCCCGTATGGCCGCGCTATGGTGAGGATTTGCAAGGAAGAATCATTCCACCAACGCCAAGGCTTCGAAATCCTGCTGGAACTCTCGCAGGGTACCCCCGCGCAAAAACAGATGGCTCAGGACGCCGTCAACCGCTGGTATGCGCCAGCCCTGATGATGTTCGGTCCTCCCGATGATGATTCGCCCAATTCGAAGCAGTCAATGGCGTGGAATATAAAGCGTTTCTCCAATGACGAACTCCGCCAGCGATTCGTCGGCATGATGGTTGAGCAGGTGAAGGTGCTTGGCCTGACTCTGCCGGATGATCAGATCCGTTTCGACGAGGAAACCGGCAAGTGGCAGCACGGTTCCTTGGACTGGAATGAGTTCAAAGAGGTGCTCGCTGGCCGAGGCGCCTGCAATTCCCAGCGGCTGGAACGTCGACGCGAAGCGCATCAGGATGGTGCTTGGGTGCGCGAGGCAGCGGCTGCCTACGCACTCCGGGAGCAGAGAGTTGAGGTGGCCTAGATGGTTGAACAGCCCGGCAGCGCGGTATCGGCGGAGAGCCAGCCTTGGCCGCTGTGGGAGGTTTTCGTGCGTTCTTCACGCGGCCTGTCTCATGTGCACGCGGGTTCTTTACATGCCCCGGACGCCTCAATGGCCTTGCGTAACGCTAGGGATCTCTACACCCGGCGAAATGAAGGTGTCTCGGTCTGGGTTTGCCCGGCGGATGCCATCTCAAGCTCAGACCCTGACTCCAAGGGGGCATTTTTCGAATCGCCGCAAGGCAAGGACTATCGGCACGCCACGTACTACACCAAGAGCGAAGGGGTGAAACACCTCTAATGCTTACCGATCAGCAGCGAGCGACTTTCACGCTGAGGAAGCCCCAATGAGCGGAGAATCAGCGACCAGGATTACCCCCGGGAATGCCCTGCGGCCCGAAGATATTGTGCTCGCGGTGCAGCAGCCAGAGCATAAGCCCAGCCCCGACATCGCCGAGTATGCACTGCGCCTCGGCGACGATGGCCTGATCCTGGCGCAGCGGCTTGGCTGGTGGATCTCTCGAGCCCCGGAACTAGAAGAGGACGTTGCGCTCGGTAATATTGCCCTCGATCAGCTGGGGCACGCTCGTTCTTTCCTGAGCTACGCGGCGGCGGCCTTCCAGCGTGCCGACGGCTCGGCTCAGACTGAGGATGATCTGGCCTATTGGCGTGGCGAAGAAGAGTTCCGTTGCGTTCAGCTAGTCGAGCAACCCAATGGAGACTTTGCCCGAACCATTGCGCGGCAGTTGGTCATCTCGGTATATCAGTTCGAGCTCTATCAGCGCCTGCAAAACAGCAGCGATCCGACCCTCGCGGCGATTGCGGCCAAGGCGGTTAAAGAGGTGGATTATCACCGGGATCACGCCAGTCAGTGGGTGCTTAGACTCGCCTTGGGTACCGCCGAGTCACGCCGCCGGATGATTGACGGCTTGAAGCTGACCTGGCCTTATCTTGAGGAGCTTTTCGATCAGGACGAACTGTTCGACCGGCTGGGGGACGCGGCGGTCGAACCATCGTCATTGCGCGAGAACTTTGACGCTTTCATTTCTGCACTCTTAGCAGAAGCGGAACTGGAGGTTCCTGAACTACCACGGGCCAGCGGCGGAGGACGTCGCGGCGAGCACAGCGAACACCTCGGTTATTTGCTCGCCGAGATGCAAGTGCTGGCTCGGCAGCACCCCGGGGCTAGTTGGTAGGCGCAGTGATGGAAACGCTCAAGCAAGGGATGCCCGGACAGGAAGCGCTCTGGCAGATTGCTGCCCGGGTGACCGATCCCGAGATTCCGGTGCTCAGCATTGCCGAACTGGGTATTTTGCGTGCTGTCGAAGGCTCGAATGACGGTGTTAAAGTCACCATCACGCCGACCTATTCCGGTTGCCCAGCAATGGCAGCCATCCGTGATGATTTACTCGCGGAATTTGCTCAACAAGGTTTGAAAGCCGAGGTTGAACTGGTGCTTTCACCGGCCTGGACCACCGATTGGATGACGGAAACCGGTAAGGCAAAGCTTGCCGACTATGGCATTGCGCCGCCCACTGGGCGCGCTGCCGTCGGTAGTCAAAGCACTCCGGTTCGACTGAGCTTGGCGGTGAAGTGCCCGCTCTGCAATTCGCTGAACACTCGTGAACTGACCCGCTTCGGCTCGACTTCCTGCAAAGCACTCTACAAATGCCAGGACTGCCTGGAACCCTTCGACTACTTCAAGGTGCACTAAATGGTAGTGACACGTAAGCCCTCGAATCGGCGGGCGAGCTTTCATTCGCTGACCGTAAAAGAGGTACGGCGACTCACCGCCGACGCTATCGAGGTGAGTTTTGTGGTGCCAGTTGAGCTCGCTGGCCAGTTCGACTACCTTCCCGGTCAATATGTTGCCTTGCGCACCAAACTGCCCGACGCAGAGGGGGAACTGAAAGAGCTGCGTCGCAGCTATTCAATCTGCGCGGTACCGCGCGCTTTTGACGACGGCAGCAGCGAGATCCGGGTGGCCATTAAGAAAGACTTAGGCGGTCTCTTCTCCACCTGGGCCAACGCTGAATTGCAAGCTGGCGAGACCCTGGAGGTGATGAGTCCGATGGGGGCTTTCACCTCTCGGCACCATAATGTGCTGACCGATTTGAACCATCCCGAGGAGCTGGCCGCCGCCTCAACGGCCGGTGGCTGCTTCGTCGCGATCGCCGCCGGATCTGGGATCACCCCGGTGATAGCGATTGCCCGGACCCTGCTGGCTGCTCATCCGGCCACCAGATTCGACCTGGTGTACGCCAATAAATCGGCGATGGATGTGATGTTCCTTGAGGAACTAGCTGATCTCAAAGATCAGTATCCGGCGCGTTTCGCATTACACCACGTGCTCTCCCGGGAGCAGCGGATTGCCCCTGTGCTGAGCGGCCGGATCGATGCCGAGAAACTTAGCCTGCTGCTCGGCACCGTGCTGCCACTGGATCAGGTTGACGAGTGGTTCCTGTGCGGTCCATTTGAGCTGGTCCAGCTATGCCGGGACACCCTGCAAGAACGCGGGGTTTCAGCGGAGAAGGTGCGCTTCGAACTGTTCACCACCGGCAAACCGGATCAGCCACAAGCGCAGTACGGTCGGCCGGTAAAGCCCCAGGAAGCCGATCAGAACTTTGAGATCACCTTCACCCTGGACGGCCTGACCGGTGCGGTGGAAAGCCCCACACACGCGCGGGAGAGCATCCTGAATGCCGCGCTGCGAGTTCGCCCCGATGTCCCCTTTGCCTGCGCCGGAGGTGTGTGCGGCACCTGCCGGGCCAAGGTGGTCAGCGGCACGGTGCAGATGGAAGAGAACTATGCTCTGGAGCAGGATGAACTGGACAAAGGCTATGTGCTGACGTGTCAGTCCCATCCGACCTCGGAAAAAGTTACAGTCGACTACGATGTCTAGACTTTCGTTCACGCCTTCACACGGTTACTTGAATGCGGCAGACAAATAATTCAGCACACGGATGAGGAGCAGCATCAATGATTGAGTTGAGCATAAGCGACGGCATTGCCGAGGTGGTGCTAAACGCTCCGCATAAGCTCAATGCACTGGACGGGCAGGCGCTGAGCGACCTCAAAGAGGCGGTGGATCAGGCAGCCGAGCAGGCGAACCGGGGCGAGGTGCGTGCGCTGCTGCTGCGAGGCGCCGGCCGGGCATTCTGTGCGGGTCGTGATCTGGCCGGTGTAGACATCCATAATGACGATGCGCTTGGCTTCCTGGAAGGGAAAATTGTGCCCGCTATGCGCGCCGTTATGGACTTTCCAGCGCCGAGCTTCGTGGCAGCGCAGGGCGCCTCCTTGGGCGCCGGTTTAGGTTTACTGATTGCTGCCGATGTTGTCTACTTGGCGGAGAACGCCAAAATTGGCTCGCCCTTTGCCAACCTCGGCATGGTTTTAGATTCGGGCGGGCACTGGCTGTTCACTGAACGGTTAGGCACTCACCGCACCTTGGACTTGATTTACACCGCCGATCTAATCTCCGGGGCCGAGGCGGTGCGAGCCGGGCTTTTCAGTCGGACCTTCCCGGCAGAGACCCTGCTGGAAGAAACCCGGAACATCGTCAGCCGGGTAGCGAACGGTCCGATCAATGCCTTCCAGGACGGCAAAAAGCTAGTCACCGCAATTCGGGACCAGCGACTCGGCTTCTGGGAAGCCCTCGATCTGGAAAACAAGACCCAGGGCGCCATTGTCAGCACCGAGAATTACAAGGAAGGCATCACCGCTTTTGTGGAAAAGCGCCCGCCGGTCTTTAAGAACTAACCCTGCTGGCTGGTCGAGAAAACCCCAGGGGAGCCGGTTGAGGACGCGGAGGGATTAGCCCAAGCCGAGGTCGAAATAGCACTGCTGCTCATCTCGGCGCAGCTCCCTAAAACCAGCCCCGAGTAACACTCGCTGCGAAGGGATGTTGTCCACGTCGGTGACTGCCTGCACCAGTTGAACGCCGTACTGCCGGGCAATGTCCAGCAATTCCGCGACCGCCCCTGCGGCATAGCCTCGGCGTCGCGCCGAGGGCACGATGCCGTAACCGATCGTCACCCTTGCTTCTTCGTCCGGCGGGCCGAAGAAGCCTATTCCGCCTACTGCGCGGCCCCGCTCGTCATGCACCGAGTAGAGTCCAAAAGCTTGATGATGATCGCTCAGCGCTGGACTCGCCAGGAAGAAGCGCAATGCATCCAGCTCGTCGGCCAGTGGATAGTCCTCGGCCCACCGGTCTGAGGCATCCGGTTGAGCGGTATAGATTCGCTCGGCCCGCGCGCGCGAGATGCGCCGCAGAGTTATTACTGGCACTCAGCTCCCAGTGGTGTAGATATTATCGAGCACACCGTGCCAGCCATCAGCGCCGGCGGGGGTCGAAGCCTTACAGGCGATGCTGGCGACCAGCACCGTTTTATTGACCGGCATGGCCCGCACCACGTACTGATGGCGGACTTTTACTCCGCTGCTATTGGTGTATGTGAAAGCCTTTTGATAGAACTCGAGTTGCGGGCCGCCAAGTTTATTCATGCTGACGGTCGCCCGGCTGTGCATCGAGATAGTGGCTAGATCAGGGTACTTATCCTTGAGCGAACCCTGCATCGTGACGGACTGGTAAATCGAGATCAGTAAATCGGAATTCTTACTAGTAGCGCCGAGGGCATTGGACTTCACCGCAGAGCTAGCCAGCGAGAGGCGGCAACCATCGGCATTGACATAGAGCGAGCCACTCGTCGCCGAGGTATCGGCTTTCCAACCTGCCGGTACCTGATCTGACCAGCTCGCACTGTTTAGATACGGAGCCGCGGAGGTCAGGCCGACCGCGCCGTTGGCGCCGAGCCCGCTGCTTGGTATTTGGCTAGGGGTCACACCGACGGGCGTCGGGCTAGACGAGGCCGTCGAGCTCTGCTGAGCCGGGCTGTTAGTCTGCTGCTGGGGTGCGGTTGGGCTGGGCGCTGAAACCGGGGTTTGCGGCATATTGATGGCGACTAACGCAATGACAACCGCGATCACTCCGAGCAGCGGGACACCAAGCACGAACCAACCCCAGAGCGGAAAATTCTTCTTCGGCGGGTTCGGCGGAAAACCGCCGCCTTGATACTGTCCACCGCCGTACTGCTGACCCTGATACTGCTGATAGTTCTGCTCCGAGTAATTACCCGAGCCATATGATTGCCCATAGGGTTGGGAACCTTGTTCCGGATATGCCGGCGGAGTGGGCACACCGTATTCGGGGTTAGTGCCGCCGGGCAGCGGGATCGGCGGTGGAACCTTGACCGGTTTTCCCTGTGGATAGCCACCTTGGGGACCGGGATAGGGGCCCTGCGGAGGATAGTTGGAATTACTCATGATCGGCCTCTCCCCAAGTGCGAATGAGCTAGTTAGGAAATCATATCGTTTTATTTCGCGGCGGAGAAGCGTTTTGGCTGAAATATTAGCGGGTATCGACGTCCTCAAAAATGAGGTAAGTCTGGGTGTCCAGCACGCCAGGCATGGACTGAATTTGATCGAAGATCACTCGACGCAGATCCACATTATCCCGGGCGCGCACCAGCAGCATGACATCAAAATTGCCGCCGAGTAGCGCGATGTGTTGCACTTCCGGCAGGGCACTGAGCAAAGCCTTCAGCTCGCGCCAGTCGTGTTGCCGGACCTTCATGCTGACATAGGCGCTTGAACGCAGCCCGGCCTTGAGTGGGTCAAGTACGGCAGTGAACCGAGTGATCACCTTCTCGCTGGTGAGCCGGGCGATCCGGGAATAGGCGTGGGCCCTGGAAATATGTACCCGCTCGGCGAGAGTGGTCACGCTGGCTCGGGCGTCGTGCTGCAATTCAGTGATAATCGCCCGGTCAATTTCATCAAGCTCAGACATTTGTCTCCAAAACCGAAGGTAAGCTAGGTCACATTTACGTTTCGTCTCCTAGATTATTCATTTTATAGCTAATCGTCCATAAAAATAGCGATTTGGTCATACGAAAGAGTCCGTAGAGGGAGAATAGATGAACAGAATGTCCTGATAACGAAGTCGAGGAGCCGGTATGAGTTCTAGCACCGACCGGGCGGAGACGGTGATGCTTCCGTCCACCACCCCCGTCACCCTGATCGCGGCCGACGGCAGCCTCGCCGAACATCATGACGTCTTCAAGGACAACTATTCCTTGCCCGATCAAAGCCTGCTGCTTCGCGGCTATGCCGAGATGGTGAAGGGGCGTCGAATTAACGACCAAGCGGGGGCATTGGTCCGCCAGGGACGGATGGCGGTTTACCCCTCCTCGCACGGCCAGGAAGCCTGTCAAGTGGCCGCTGCGATCTGCCTAGCAGAGCAGGACTGGCTGTTCCCCACTTATCGGGATTCAGTCGCGGTGATGAGCAAGGGAGTGCCACCGGTTCAGGTGCTCGAGTTATTGCGGGGTTCCTGGCACGGCGGATACAACCCCTACGACCACCGAGTTGCTACTCAGGCCACCCCCCTCGCCACTCAGCTCTTGCATGCGGTAGGGCTGGCCCACGCAGCCAAGCTGAAGGGCGAGGACACCGTAGTGCTCGCGCTCTGTGGTGATGGTGCGAGCAGTGAGGGCGATTTTCATGAGGCACTGAACTTCGCTGCGGTCTTCCACTTACCGGTCATTTTCCTGATTCAGAACAATGGCTTCGCCATTTCGGTGCCGCTCTCCCAGCAAACGGTGGCACCCTCGCTGGCTCACAAAGCGATCGGCTACGGCATGCCGGGGGAGCGAGTCGATGGCAATGACCTGGCTGCCTTGCTTGCGGTTTTGCAGAAGCTGGTGCGGCGAGCGCGTGACGGCGGAGGCCCGGCGCTCGTTGAAGCGCATACCTATCGGATGCTCGCGCACACCAACGCCGACGATGCCAGTCGCTACCGGAGTGAAGAAGAGGTGGCGCAGTGGCTGCCCAAGGATCCATTGCTCCGCTTGCAGCGTTATCTGAGCGCCGAAGGGGTGCTGAATGCGGCACTGGAGCGGGATTTCGCCGACCAGGCCGAGCGAGTAGCAGCTGAGATGCGTGAGGGGCTGAACGCCGAGGTGGAGGTCGACCCTCTCGATTTGTTCAGGTTCGTCTACGCCGAACCCACCCCGCAGCTTCGCGAGCAGTCCGAAATGCTAGCCGAGGAACTTCAGCGAGCAGCCCAGAACGATACCCAGGAGGGACTGAAATGACGGCGGTTTCAGAACGTCCCAACCCTACCGAGCAAAAACCCGGTTCGGTGACCTTTGCCAAGGCACTCAATCGGGCGCTTGCCGATGCCATGCAAGCCGATCCAGCGGTGCTGATGTTCGGTGAAGATGTCGGTACCCTCGGCGGTGTCTTCCGGATCACCGATGGCTTGACCGCGCGGTTCGGCGAGGACCGCTGCTTCGACACTCCCTTGGCGGAATCTGGCATCATGGGACTTGCGGTGGGGATGGCTATGAACGGCATGCGTCCCGTGGTGGAGATGCAGTTCGATGCCTTCGCCTACCCGGCTTTTGAGCAAGTGGTTTCACATGTGGCAAAGATGGCTAATCGGACCCGCGGAGCGGTGCGGTTGCCGATCGTGATCCGGATTCCCTACGCTGGCGGGATTGGCGGTGTCGAGCATCACTGTGACTCCTCAGAGGCTTATTACGCCCACACGCCGGGGCTTACCGTGCTGGCTCCGGCCACGGTAGCTGACGCCTACACGATGCTGCGGGACGCGATTGAATCGCCTGATCCAGTGGTCTTCCTGGAACCGAAGAAACTCTACTTTGCTAAGGAAGCGGTTGACCTTGATGGGCTCGCCCAGGCCCGCCCTGCCTCGGGCATTGGCCGTGCCGTGATTGCCCGTCAGGGCACCGATGCGACACTGATCAGCTATGGGCCATCAGTTGCCACCGCGCTCGCCGCGGCCGAGATCGCCGCCTCGGAAGGGCGCTCCTTGCAAGTGGTAGATCTGCGTTCGCTGGTGCCCTTTGATGATGAGACGGTTTGCCAAGCGGTGCGTTCCACTGGCCGTGCTGTGGTGATCGCTGAGGCGCCGGGCTTTGCCTCGGTAGCTTCGGAGATTGTTGCGCGAGTGCAGGAACGCTGCTTTCATTCATTGGCTGCGCCGGTGCGCAGGGTGACAGGTTTTGATATTCCCTTCCCAGCGCCAAAGCTTGAGCGGTATCAGCTGCCGAGCGTTGACCGGATCCTTGACGTGGTTGACGAGTTGCAGTGGGAGGACTCCTAATGGCTGAAGTGCAGGACTCCCGGGTCTTCCTCTTACCCGATCTAGGGGAGGGGTTGACCGAAGCCGAGTTGGTGCGTTGGCTGGTCGCCGAAGGTGAGGAAATCTCGGTGGATCAGCCGGTTGCCGAGGTGGAGACAGCGAAGTCGCTGGTGGAGGTACCCACTCCCTTCGCCGGGGTGGTGGCCCGGTTGCATGGCGCGGCCGGTGAGCTCATGGACGTCGGTAAGCCCTTTCTCACGGTGCGCACCGGAGAATCAGCGCCGGTCGCTGACCCGTCGTCGGTGACGGTCGAGCCGACCGCGCCGGATCATCACGAGGGGTATCGCGAAGAAGAGCGCGCCGGAAGCGGAAATGTGTTGATCGGCTACGGTACCTCCGCTGAGGGTCGAACAGGCCGAAGTCGTCCAGCTAAGCGTTCTCAGACGGCTCAGTCATCCGGGCCTGCTCAGAAAATGCAGCCTTCGGCTGCGGCTATCGCGACCTCTTCAACTGTTGAGGTCAGCGGCGGCCCAATTCAGGCCCCGCTGGTGATTTCGCCCTTGGTGCGAAAGCTGGCTCGAGACCTCGGTATCTCGCTGGCAACGATTGCGGGTTCGGGACCGGGTGGTCTAATTCTTCGTGCGGATGTGCTCGGCCAGCGGGACGCGGTCGCGCAATCCGGCGGCGAGGTTGATGTAACAACTGGTGAGCAAGAGATCGATGGGCGTTCCGGGCTAGCAGTGCTTTCTCGTACACCGCTGACCGGGGTGCGCCGAACCATCGCCAATGCGATGACCCGCAGTCGCAGCGAAATTCCTGAGGCGACGGTCTGGGTTGATGTCGATGCTACCGCGTTGCTTGAACTGCGCAGCGATCTCAAGCGTCGAGATCCGGAAGGTACGCCGAGTCTATTGGCGTTTATCGCTCGGTTTGTGTTGGCTGGTCTGGCTCGATTCCCTGAGTTGAACAGCAGGATCGTGACCGATCAGGCACAGAATCAGCAGATTCTCAGCGTCTCTGGAGTCAACCTAGGCTTCGCGGCGCAGACCGAACGAGGTTTGCTGGTGCCCGCGATCCGAGCCGCTGAACGGCTGAATGCTCGTCAGCTGGACACCGAGATCGCTCGGTTGACCGCCCTGGCGCGGGCTGGCAAAGCAACTGCCGAGGAACTCAGCAGCGGTACTTTTACTTTGAATAACTATGGAGTTTTCGGGGTTGATGGCTCGGCCGCGATCATTAATTATCCGGAAGCCGCAATCCTCGGGGTCGGCCGAATCATCGATAAACCCTGGGTGGTTAATGGAGCGTTGGCGGTGCGTAAAATGACCGAACTAACTTTGGTGTTCGATCATCGAGTGTGTGATGGCGGCAGCGCCGGTGGGTTCTTGCGTTTCGTTGCCGATGCGATGGAGAATCCGGCCGCTTTGCTCGCCGAACTCTAGCCCTGCCTAACGTCCGGTCAAGCATTGGTGAGGCAGAATAGTGCCATGGCATCGTGGCGTGAATTAGGTCCGGGTAACTATGCGTTGGTTACCGCGGGCGAGTTGTTGAACAGCGGCTTGGTGGTGGGGCAGGAACGCGCCCTGGTGATCGATACGGGCTGTGGTCCTCGGCAGGCCAAGCAGATCCTCAGCGCCGTCCGCGAGATCACCGAGTTGCCACTGATCGTCGCCAATACTCACGCGCATTACGACCATTTCTTTGGCAACGCGGTTTTTGCCGATGCTGGCGTGAGCGAGTTCTGGGCTCATCAGAATGCTGCCCGGCAGATCGCTGAGGGCGGCGATTGGCAGCATCGTCAGGTGAATTCGGAGACTGAACCCGAAATGGCGGCGCGTCAGGGTGCGGAAACTCGAATCGTGGTGCCCAACGCCCTGGTTGGTGAGCAGCCCGTGCTGCTTGACCTCGGCGGTGTCACAGCCACCTTGTTTTACCTCGGTCGCGGTCATACCGATGGGGATTTGTTGATCGGCACCTCAAGCACGGTTTTCGCCGGGGATCTGGTGGAGCAGGGCTCACATCCTTCCTTTGAAGACGCCTATCCGATCGAATGGGCCGAATCCCTGCGTCAGCTTTCTGCGCTGCGCAATCGCTATGAATTCTTGGTGCCGGGTCACGGCCAGCCAGTCAATGATGAATTCGTCAAAACCATGTCGGGCACCATGCTGACCGCTGTTCGGATGGCTCAGGAGGCGATGCGGGAGACCCCGCACGACGCTACCAAGTCCATACCGATCCTGCCCTATGGACCGGAGCAATCACGCTGGTTTATTTCGCGGCTCAAGCAGACCGCCTGAGCCGCAGCACAAGGTAGCTCAACGCCTCTCGAACGCCACGGTTTTGCGGCCGCGGACTAGTAGCAGAGCGAGGCAGAGAGCGCCGAAGCCCCACAAGACGTTATTGAGATCCAGACCGACCCGCATCACCGCAAATGGGCCGGTGGAAGCTACAACAGTAGCCAGCACAACGAGCCATAGCGTCGGTTTGCGATGGCCTGCAGCTAAGGCCGTGCTGGCCGACTCTAAGCGCACAAGCGGTTTGGTGACGAGTAGGACCAGGCCGAAGGCAGCCAGATAGTAGAGCGGGCGGCTCAGCCACCAGTCGGCGTTTCCCGGTTCCGGGAACGGCAGCCCGATCATTAAGGAAAGGCCGAACAGCGCGATAATCAGCGGCAGGTGCCAGAGGTAGATGGTGATCGATCGAGTGCCGACCAGGAACATCACTTGTTGGACTGGTTTTTGACGTGTAAGCCAGCTCAGCGCCGGATAGCACGCCTTGACCAGGCAGATTTGTGCCAGGCCGATCAGCACCAAGGGCAGCATTGGCGGGTTGAGCGCGGTCAGCATATCGACCGGGTAAGGGCCGCCGTGAGTCAGCGGAATCATGATCAAATAACAACTCGCCGCAATCGCCACCAGCTGCCAGCGGGAAAGCTGGTCAAAGGCACCGTCGGCATAGCAGAAACCGATCTGCTGGACCAGGAGCCAGACGAAGAACAGATTAGCCAGGCCAATGACGTCTTGATGGCTAGCTAAGCGCAGCGCATCGACAATGATTGCGCCCGCCAAAAGTGCGCCAATGGTCCGCCAAGGAGCCAGCTGGTGGAGCTTCGCCATCACCGGCACCATGAGCTGGCATAGCAAATAGGCGGCTAGGAACCAGAGCTGCACGCCTGCCCCGATTGCGACGGCGGCAAGTAAGTCCTGCGGCGCGCCGGCGAAGTGCGCGATCCAGAGTGCAATGGCCAGAAAGGCGTACAGTGCGGCGGTCGGCCGGATCAATCGGAGCAAACGGCCACGCAGATAGTCAGCAGCATCACCGCCTCTGCGTTGCAGGCTGCGCCAAGAAGTCAGCGAGGCGAACCCGCCCACCACAAAGAACAACGGCATTACTTGGCCGAACCAGCTGCCCTGAGCGAACCAGCTAATCGAGGCAATCGGATTGACCACTTGTACCCCTGCTGAGTCCAGTCGAATGCCAATCATCAGTAGGTGTACGGCGACTACTGCGAACATGCAGAGAACTCGGATGAAGTCCACCACCAGGTCACGTCCTGCGGGGATCCTTGCTGGCTCGGTTTTCCGGCCGGCGAGAGGGCCCCTGGCGGTATTTAGCTTCGGCATAGCAGCTCCTCCATCTAATAAATCTAGCGAATAGAAAAATAGTAAAGAAATCGAATAGCTAAATCCAGGGAGATGATCCGTTTTCGCATAACAATTCGGTATCGCCGCCCCGGCGGGCCGAGCGATCTTGACTGGGCTTGGCTTGACCGGGGACTTGTTCCGGTTTTCATCGTTCAACTCGTGCGGAGTAGGCTGCCAAGAGTGAGTCATGACGGTGCCGAATTCAGTTTCAAGAAGATTGCTATCCCCGCTTTCGGACCCTCAATCCTCTTCGGCGTCGGTGAAGGCGCAATCTTGCCGGTGATTGCACTCAGCGCCCGCGACCTCGGGGCAAGCGTGGCCGTCGCGGCCCTGGTGGTAACGCTGATCGGTGTCGGTTCCCTGATTAGCAATATCCCGGCCTCCATCGTGACCGACCGATACGGGGAGCGATGGTCCATCGTGGGGGCTGCCGTGCTGAGCATGCTGGCCATGTTGCTCTGCGTATTCGCGCCAAACCTCTGGGTTTACGGTCTGGGAGTGCTGTTGATCGGCGCCGCCTCGGCGGTATTTAACCTGGCTCGGCAGAAGTATCTGACCGAGGCTGTGCCGCTCAAATATCGCGCGAGAGCACTCTCAACGCTCGGTGGAGTGATGCGGATTGGGATCTTTATTGGTCCGTTCATTGGCGCGCTGGCGATCAATTTCTTCCACCTGGCTGGGGCTTACTGGGTCGGCGTGGTGGCGGTCATCATCGCGGGTCTGATCGCTCTCAGCATGCCGGACCTGGTGCATACAGCTGCCGGTGACGGCGCGCTGGCAAGTCCGACGCTGCGAAGCACTCTGCTGGATCATCGGAAGGTTTTTCTGAGTATTGGTATTGGCGTGTTGTTAGTCGGGGCGGTGCGAGCTTCACGGCAGGCGGTGTTACCGCTTTGGGCCGAAGGGCTGGGCCTGGATCCTAGTACCACCTCGCTGATTTACGGCCTCTCCGGAGCTATTGACATGCTGGTTTTCTACCCCGCGGGAAAGTTGATGGATCGACGCGGTCGCGCCTGGGTGGCGGTGCCCTCGATGGTGTTAATGGGGATTTCCCTGCTGCTAATGCCGCTCACTAGCGGGGCATTCGGCTTGCTTTTGGTGGCGCTGCTGATCGGCTTCGGAAATGGCATCGGTTCGGGAGTGGTGATGACCCTGGGAGCGGATTATTCGCCGGCGCGTGGTCGCGCGCAGTTCCTCGGCATTTGGCGCTTTTTGGCCGATCTCGGGGCTTTCTCGGGCCCCGCCTTGCTTTCCGGCATCACTGCGATACTGAGCCTCAGTGTTGGTATTGCGGCTACCGGACTGATCGGTCTAGGCGCGGCGGCGGTGCTTTGGTACTGGATTCCGCGGACGCCAAAAATTTCAGCCTGAGCTAAGCCGTGGGCGTCGGGCTGCAAAACTGAAGAGCAGAATCCCAGCCACCGTCAATAAATAGCCGGCAATCACGATCATTGCTACGCCGGAGAAAAAATAGTCGGTGCTGCTTTGCGTTCCTGGTGTTGCCAGCCTGCCGAGCACGATGGTGGCGAGCACCGCGGCGGCAACCCCCAGTAACGCCGAAAGGAGTGGCCACAAGCGGCTCGAGGCCCAGTGAGCGGAGTAGCCTTGCCAAACGTTCCAGGAGCGGCCGGAACGCAGAATGAGCCAGCCTGCAATGCAGGTCCAAGCAGCTACCACCAGGTAGGCGGCCAGCACATCGGCCGGACGATGCCATTGGTTAATCAAGGTAGAGCTGCCTGACAGGATGGCGAAGCTGCCGCCGATAAAAGCAGCGAAGGGACGCCAGCGCGGACTCACCACCAGGAAAACAGCGGCCGCGGCGCTAGCCGCAAGCGTGCTGTGCCCGGAGGGCAGAGAGTTGAAATTCAAGGTCGCGATGCCCTGGTCGGGGCGGACCGGAAGTGCGGACTTGAATAGCTGCGTGCTCAGGTTGGCGCCAGCCATTGCCAGGATGGCAATGCCAGAAGCCAGCCATCGTTTCCGAAAAATAGTGACAAACAAAATCACCACTAATCCGATCACCACCGAGATGATGGGCAGCAGGTCTAAGAAATAGGAGACTTGCAGACCAATTTTCTCACGTGGCACGGCGGCTTCAACCAGCGCCGATTCGTCGATGTACTGCCCGGTGGTGGTGTGCACGAAGTAGAGATAGGTGCCGATCACTCCGAGCACAGCGAATGCTGCGGCCAGGAAAAAAGGACCTGGCCGGGTAGTGGGCTGACTGCTCGAACGGGACTTCACCTCTCCAGCGTACTTGTTCAGCCTGGTCTCGGGCTGTGCGATGAGCCTAGCCGGCTACCGCTTGCTTCGCCGCGGCTCAAGCCTCAGAGCCAGTCGTCGCTGACCGGCACGATGAAGTAATCACCGCCCTGCCGCGCCCACACGCAGTAACTGTAAGGCTTTTGTTTGCCTTCCTGAATGGTGGGAAACACGATGATCCCGTCGGCGAGCCGGCTGAGTGAATGGGTATCGGCAGCGTCGGAATCTGAGCCAATAGCTTCAGGTAGCAGCGGCGCGAACTGGCCTTCCCAAAACAGGCGTCCGACCGAGAGTTGTTGGGCGGCGGCGGTAAGCTCGGCAACTACCTGCTCGCTGAGATCTCCTCGAAGGGAGATGGCGCGGACTGAGAAGATTTTTCCCTCGTGGTTGCGGCTGTCCAGCAAATAGCTTTGTCGCGCGCCGCGCTGTTCGGCGTTATTGAACAACTCCGCTGCCGCTTTGGTGCGTTTACCCCGAAACGAGCCAAGGTGCTTCTTGTAGGGGGCTGGTTCGCTATAACGGGCTACCAGCTCGGTTTCAATATCGGCGCTCATTGGAGTTCCTTCGAAGACGGTGATCGGGTGGGTTTAGCGGGCTATGGGCTTGGTGGTAGCAGGTTCTGTAGCAGCAAATAGCTCAGCCCCGACAGTACGAGTGTCCAGCTAAAAATGAGTACTGCGGTACGCAGTCGAGATGGTCGGGTACTGAGCCTTTTTCGGCTGGCTTGAGCCATTTCAAAGCGGTGCAGCTGTTCGTCAGGGCTGATCAGTTGCAACTCCGAAAACTCGGACGGCGGAGCGGTATGAGCCCGAATTCTGGCAAATAGTGCATTCAACAAAGGGTTGAAGTCTGCCGGCTGAGAACCCCGTGAAGCCATCGGTGAAGCATAGAAGAAAGCCCACCGGTCGATGAATTCAATATCGAAGTCACTCGCGTGTTCAACGAGTTCGGCGACCAAGCCAGGGCTGAGGATCTGTGCTGCCGCAGTGCTGTGCTCAGGCGCAAAATAGGCATTGAAGTGATGCTCAGGGTCTCCTAGTAACTGCTGAGCAGGGCTGGCGAAGTCAATCCCAGCTGCGGCTAAAAACCCTAAGCCCCGGCGTTTAAGGACCAGTTGCGGAGCGTCGCTGCGCAACGGAATAGCAAGGAAGTCGGTTCTGACGATTGGAGTGAGCGAAAGTTCGTCGGTGTAGCGACCAGAGATCTTGCCACTGAGATAAAGGGCATCCCGGTACGGACTGGATTGGTGTTCGATTGCGGTGATTCGGAGCAGTTTGGCGAAGGCCAGGCCGGGTAGGCCCAGATTGGACGTGCCAGACACGGTGCCTCCGAGAGATGACGACTAAGACAATAGTTGATCGAATGAACAACTTTTATCTTGTTTAGTCGTCTTTCGCAAGGTTTCCGGCGAATAAGAACTCCAAGGCTTGCTGTAGGGATGCTCGATCAGCACCGGCGGAACCACCCACCAGAGCACGGCGCAAGGCGTAGCCTTCGATCAGCGAAATAATCGCATGCGCCAAGTCTTCGCTGTCACGGAATCCGTGGGCAGCGAGGAATCGATCAACCGAGAGCGGGATTTCGGCTAGCTGGCGGGCGGCGTCCGGGTAGAGCGTTGGTTCCCGGGCGACTGCCAGATAGGTTTCTAGTAGCGGCAGTAGCGCTGCGCCGTCTCGGGACGTAACCTGCGCAGCCAGCACTGCCGCCATGGTGCGGAAATCCTGGGGATCGCTGATTGCTGCTTCGGCCGCCGACTCTATGGTTGCCGCCAGTGCGCGCAAATAGGTGGCAAAGGCTTCCTGAATCAGCTCCACCAGAGTGGGGTAGTAGTAGGCGACGCTCGAGGCGGGGACGCCGGCTTCGGCGGCGACCGCGCGCAGGGTAATTCCTGCAGGCCCCTCAGTGCGGAGCAAGGTCAGCGCAGCATCGACGATTCGCTGTTGTTTGACCTTGGCACGATCTTGCACGGTTTTTTGTGGCAATGGGTTTCCTAGAGCAGCTAGTAATTGAACTTGCGCCTGAAGCTTACCGCTAGCTGGGGTACCTCGGTAGGCTCGTGATGTGGTGATTCCGAATATTGACGAGTTATTAGCCAACGCGCATCCGGTTGGTTTGCCGATGCGCACCCGGTTCCGAGGCATCGACCTTCGTGAGACTGTGCTGCTGCAAGGCCCGCTGGGCTGGGCCGAATTCGGCCCCTTTGCCGAGTATCAGGATGATGAATCGGCACTCTGGCTCGCCGCCGCCATTGAGGCTGGTTGGCAGGGATTCCCGACCGCCCTGCGTAATAGCATCCCGGTGAACGCCACGATGCCAGCGGTTCCGGCGGATCAAGTGCCGGAGATTCTGGCCGCCTTCGGCGAAGTCCCGGCGGTCAAGATCAAGGTTGCCGAAGTTGGACAGAGTTTGCAGGACGATATTGACCGGGTCGCTGCGGTACGCCAGGCCGCGCCCGAGGCGGTGCTGCGAATTGATGCGAATGCTGGCTGGCAGCTGCAAACGGCCCTCGAAGCATTGCGTAGACTAGCTGACTTTGGCCTTGAGTACGCCGAACAACCGGTGCCGGGTATCGAGGGGCTGGCTAGCTTGCGAGCGGCACTGCTGGCCGAACAGATCCCGATCAGAATCGCCGCTGATGAGAGCGTGCGTAAGGAAAGTGACCCGCTTGCGGTTGCCCGCGCGGCTGCTGCCGATCTGATCGTGGTTAAGGTTGCGCCGCTCGGAGGGGTGCGGCGTGCTCTCGAAATTGTCCGAGAAGCCGGGCTGCCCGCGGTAGTGAGTTCGGCACTCGATACCTCGGTGGGAATCCGTGCCGGACTGGCCCTTGCCGCCGCCCTGCCCGAGTTACCGTTTGCTTGCGGCCTGGGCACGGTGGCGCTCTTCGAGCAGGACGTCTGCGCGCCCGCGCTGCTGCCGCGTGCGGGCGAAATCGAGTTGTCAGAAACTGTCCCGGACCCTGAGCTGCTGCAAAAATACCGACTCCCCGAGGATCGGGTGCGCTGGTGGGAAGCCCGCCTCCGTCGAGTCCACGCCCAGCTGTCCCAACGAGTGATGTGAGAACGACTGGGACGGCTGGGTGAAGGAACTGGATAGGGGGTGGCGGCCTAGACTGGGCAAGTGAGTGTAGCTGAACCCGTCTGGTCATCGATGGATGTCGCCCGCCGAGTGGTGAGCGAACTGGCTGCCGGGGGTATCCGCCAGCTGGTGCTAGCGCCCGGTTCCCGAAGTGCGCCGCTGGCGTACGCGCTGGCGGAAGCCGAGGCAGAACTGCAGACCCTGGTCAGGATCGATGAACGGGCAGCGGCCTTTACCGCGCTCGGGCTTTCGCTAGCCTCTGGCCTCCCCGTCGCCGTACTCACTACCTCCGGTACCGCAGTAGGGAACCTGATGCCCGCAGTAATGGAAGCAAATCATGCTGGCGTTCCCCTGATCGTGCTCTCCGCGGATCGGCCGGAAGAGCTGAGAGGGACTGGCGCGAACCAAACCACCGATCAGGTCGACCTATTTGGCTCACACCTTCGCTTCGCGGCTGACCTGGCAGCCGGGCAGGACCCGCAGAAAGCTGTGCAAACCGGGTTAGACGCGGCAAAAGGGTTACTGAGTGGGGTGCCTCGTGGCCCAGTCCAGTTGAATCTTTCCTTCCGAGATCCACTCACCCCAGCACTGGACGGCAGCGACTTTCAACCGACCGCCATCCGCCAGACGGCTGTGCATTCCTCCCGAAGGCCCGTCGAATCCTTAGCCGCACCGCGTTCCACTGCACCTCGGCGAACGGTGGTCTTAGCGGGACACGCTGCCACCGCCCAAGCCGAGGAGTTTGCCCGCCTGCACGGGTTACCGCTATTGGCCGAACCGTCCTCCGATGCGCGCTTTGGCCCTCATGCGGTCGGCCCCTACCGGCTGTTACTTGAACACTTCGGTGCGCAGATTGAACGGGTGGTGGTTTTTGGTCGGCCGACGCTTTCACGCCCAGTCGCCGCGCTACTGAATCGGCAGGATCTGCCCAGAGCGCTTTATCTTCCGGAGCCGGTGGCGTGGTTCCAAGCGGGACGCCGTAGCGAGCGGCTGATTCATCAATTGACCGAACTCAGCGACTTCGCCGGGCTGGCCGCGGAGGGCTGGCTACAGAGTTGGCAGCAGGCAAGTCGGGCTGCGGAGACCGCGCTGGCTGAGGTGTTGGCCGACGATCTGAGTGGCCTACAACTGGCGGCCGAGGTCTGGCGACAACCGGTGGAGCAACTGGTGCTGGGTTCATCGAACCCGATTCGGGATGTCGATCTGGCCGGGACTCCGGGGGTGCTTAGCCCGCGCGTCTTTGCCAATAGAGGATTGGCCGGGATCGATGGCACCGTCTCGACCGCGAGCGGAGTCGCCTTAGCAACTGATAAACCGACTCGGCTCTTGCTAGGCGATCTGACCCTGCTGCACGACGCTGGCGGGTTGCTATTGCCGCGCGGTGAGCGGGTGCCCGATCTTCAGATCATTGTGCTCAACGATGCGGGGGGTGGCATTTTCAGCGTGCTTGAGCATGGCGCACTGGGCGAACAACCAGCGTATGCGTCCGCCGTGGAGCGTCTCTTCGGTACCGCCCAGGACGTCGGGCTCGAGCAGTTAGCGGCGGCTTATGGCGTGCAATACCGGTTGATCGGTAGCAGGACTGAGCTGGTAGAAGCGCTGCAGGCCCCGTTCCACGGCCGTTCGGTGCTGGAAATTCGCACCGAACGATCCGCTTTGCGGGGCCTGCACGACCGGGTGAAAACCGCGATCAACGAAGGGCTCAGAGCACTCGGCTGAGGAACTCCTTGGTCCTGCTGTGTTGCGGATTGGTGATCATCTCTCGGGGATCCCCAGACTCCACCACCACGCCGCCGTCCATGAAGCTCAAGGTGTCACCGACTTCGCGGGCGAAGCCGATTTCGTGCGTCACCACCATCATGGTCATCCCGGACTTCGCCAAGTCCTTCATGACTTGCAGCACGTCGCCAACGAGCTCGGGGTCGAGCGCCGAGGTTGGCTCGTCAAAGAGCATCAACTCTGGTTCCATCGCCAAGGCTCGGGCGATCGCGACCCGCTGCTGCTGGCCACCGGAGAGCTGCGCTGGATAGTGTCCTGCACGATCCGCTAGCCCCACCTGCTCCAAGAGCTCCAAAGCCTTCCTTCGCGCTTCTGACTTGGCGATTTTCTTCACCTGAATCGGTGCTTCCATCACGTTCTGCAGCGCAGTTTTGTGGGGAAACAGGTTGAAGCGCTGGAAGACCATGCCGATTTCGCGGCGTTGTGCAGCGATTTGACGGGGGTTTAGGTCATGCAATTGACCGTTTACCTCGCGGTACCCGATCAGTTCGTCGCGGACATGAATCCGCCCCGCGCTGATCGATTCCATCTTATTGACGCAGCGCAGCAAGGTGGACTTTCCGGAACCGGAGGGCCCGATAATCACCGAAACCTCGCCCTGTTTGATGGTCATATCGATGCCACGTAGCACGTGATGCTGACCGAAGGTCTTATGAACCCCTTCAATGCGTACTAATGTCATCGCTATTTCCCCTCTCCGCTGGCTGGCGAGGCCGCGGCATCGGCCTCAGACTGCGCATGAGCGGCGGCCGTTGCCTTGGTTGCTGCCACAGGCGCCGGCACAAGGTTGTCAACGCCCTTACCGAAATGCTTCTCGACAAAGTGCTGACCAACCATCAACACACTGGTGATGATCAGGTACCAGAGCGCGGCGACGATGAGCAGTGGAATCGGTAGATAGATGCGGTTGGCGATTGCACTGGTGGCAAAGGTTAGGTCAAAAGTAAAAGGCACTGCGAGCACGAGTGAAGTTGTCTTCAGCATGCCTATCGTTTCATTGCCGGTTGGCGGCACAATGACCCGCATGGCCTGCGGCAGAATGATCCGCGTCATGATTTTGCTCTTACGCATCCCGAGCGCCTCGGCGGCCTCCATCTGGCCGCCATCGACAGACTTCAGACCAGCACGAAATATTTCAGCGAGGTAGGCGGACTCGTTTAGCCCCAAACCAAGAATGGCGGGCCAGAGGCCGATCACTCCTGGCCAGAGCCCGTTCAAAAAATCGGTGGTACCGAAGCTGAATAGCTCCGGGCCCCAGGGCACGCCAGCCGCGATCTTGGGATAAAGCACTCCGACTAGACCCCAAAAAATAAGCTGGGTGTACACCGGAGTACCGCGGAAGAACCAGACCCAGAACCAACTGACCCAGCGCAGAATCCAGTTATCCGATTGCCTCATCACGGCCAGTAAAAGAGCTAGCACAATAGCCAACACCATGGACAGCACGGTCAGTACTAGTGTCCAGCCCACACCCTGGACCACAAGAACGTCCATGAAATAGGTTGCCACCAGATCCCAGCGAAAATTCTGGTTGGTAGCGATGCTATTGGCCGCCGCGATCACGATCAGGGCGATAATGACGATGGCAACCCAACGGCCCGGATGCGGGACACCGCGAGATCGAATCCAGTGCGGCTGGGGGTCCTCAGTGCTAGCCCCAGCCACGCCGGAAGTTGGTGCACTCAACTTGCGGCCACCGGATTGAGCTCAGCCTTCTCAATGGCGCCCTCGGTGTTGCTCCAGGACTCAAGGACTTTCTTGTAGCTTCCGTCAGTAATCAGCTTATTGACGACTTTGGTGATGAGGTCCGCAAATTCGGTGTTTGCCTTAGCAACTGCGATGCCCTGTTTCGCGGCGTCGGTCTCAGCGCCGAGAAGCTCCAATTTGTCGCCGGTCTGGCTGATCGCGTAACGAGTCACTGGTGAATCAGCACTCATCGCATCCAGCGCTCCGTTAACCATTCGCGTGGTTACGTCAGTCTGGTTGGCGAGGCTGACCACGTTAATAGCGGGCTTGCCCGCATCGGTGCACTTCTTGGAACGAGCTGTCACGTCGTCTTGTTCTACCGTGCCGGTTTGTACACCAATCGATTTGCCGCAGATATCGTCCAAGCTGAATTTCTTCGGGTTTCCCTTCGGCACCGCCCACAACACGCCTGCGTTGAAGTAGCTCACCATGTTCACTGCCTTGAGTCGTTCAGGATTGATCGTGAACGAGGAGATTCCTAGATCGTATTTGCTGCCGAGAGCGGGCAAGATGCCGTTGAAATCGGCGGTCTGAACTTCTAGTTTCAGACCCAAAGTGGCGGCGATGGCCTTGCCCAGGTCGACGTCGTACCCCTGCGGGGTGCGGCCGTCCGCACCGCCCAAGAATTCAGCCGGCGCATAAGAAGTATCGGCCCCGACAATCAGGGTGCCGCGGGTTTTGATGGCGCTGGGAACCGCGGCGGCAAGCGTGTCGTCTTTGGCAACGCTTGTCGGATCGAAGCTGGCCGTCCCGTTTGAGCTGGCGGAGGGTTGCTGTTGTGATGCATTCGTGCAGCCGGTTAGCGCGATGGCGCCGATGGCCAGGATGGCGAACGACTGAGCGAGCGCCTTAGATGTGATTTTCATTAAGTTACCTTTGTTCAACTGAAGGTGCCTGTGCGAGCCCCGGATTACACAGTGTGCAGGCCAGAACTATACCTTAGTAACGCAGATCACATCTTGTAAACATTTGTAGCCTTCAAGGCAACCCATTTCTTCGTGAGTTGCTGAATTGTTATGTCTGAGTGGCTTGCTTGTGGCGACTAGGCCCGCTTTTGACGGCTCCAGACAGTCTCGGGTGCAGCCTCGGGGCGGTCTTGGGGCAGCTTTGGGACAGCAAGGCTGCCGGTAGTGCCGCAACCGATCTAGGGCAAAGAAAATAAGTTCCGATTTCGCGATCCTGGCTAACTGGCCAACCGGCTAACTGGCTAATCGGCAAATCGTCACCACGGGCTGACTAATAGTTAGTCTAACGATGGTTGGTGCGTAGCGGTGCTACACGGTGGGTCAGCGGTCGGGCCAAAAACTTGTATTATTTCGTCGTGAAACTTACCGGGCTTTCCATCGGATACTGTTGAAAGCCCGGTAAGTTTCGAGAAATTTAACCCGAACAGCTGTGCTCAGTAAATTTTGTTGATGCGCCGAGGGTGGTCCTTATGGTTTTAAAAATCATAAATTAACAAGGAATTATCTAGTAGGAAGCTTTTGTGCATCCCCGGCTATGACGATCACTTCGAGTTTGCTCAAAGAATGTTTATTGCCTTGAAAAATTTCATGGCCGATGTCCGCGTGACGGTGGACCACTTCCCGTAAGTCTGAGAGAAGTCCTTGACTCCGTCGCTGTAACTCAGGGTGATCGAGTTATTTCCGGTGGTAATTTTGTAGATCGTGGTTCTGAAATTTACGGGAATGATGACCGTTCCCGAATTCGCAAAGCATGCGGTGTCGCCGTTGTCGTGGAATAATTTCACAAAGTCTGTCCGACTGCCACAATCCACTAAATTTGCGGCATTGGCTGCGGGGGCAGCAACCAATGCCGCCGAAGTGCCAAGAATCAATGCTGTAATCACGCTGGTGGATAATTTTAGAATTTTCATGCCAACTCCTGTGAATTCAATTAATTATTAGATGGCACCGAGAATACATGCCATTTTAATTTAATTCAAGGATGGTGTGAGATATTAGCTGAATTAGGCTTGGACGCCTAAGGCCTGCAGCATTGGACGGAACTTCGCCCAGGTTTCGGCGAGTTCGGAAGCCGGGTCGGAGGCGCCGACTATTCCGCAGCCGGCATAGAGGCGCGCGGTATGAGCTGTTTCCAGCACCGCCCCGCGCAGGCCAATGCCCCATTCGCCATTGCCATGAGCGTCCAACCAACCCACCGGACCGGCGTAGGGGCCGCGCTCCAGGTGCTCCAATTCGCGAATCAATGCCCCGGCCTCCAGCCGTGGCGTTCCGCAGACCGCCGCGGTGGGATGCAGCGCCTCCAATAAGGCAAGGGTGCCGGGCAAGTGGTCGCCGCTGCTCGCGAGTTCCGCGCTGACATCGGAGGCGAGATGCCAGACATTGGGGAGTTCCAGCACGAACGGTTCCCTCGGCACCGAAAGGTCCGCGGCGAAAGGCGCCAATTCACGAACCAGTGATTTCACCGCGAACTCATGCTCTTCACGTTGTTTTTCCGAGTTCATCAGCATTCGCCTGGGATAGTCCTGATCCTCGGGGGCACCCGCACGATCGACCGTGCCAGCCAGTACTCGTGCTCTGGCCACGCCGGATTGGATCTCAACCAGCATTTCCGGGGTGGCGCCGACAAAATTGCCGACCCCATAGGTCCAGCACTCCCGATAGCGGGAGATCAATTGACCGAGCACCTTGGCTCGCGAGATCGGCTCGGCGCTGCGGGCTACGATGTCCCGGGCCAACACCAGCTTCTGCACAGCCCGCGAACCGGCTGTCGGGGCGTTAATGGCGGCCACCCCGGCGGCCACCACCGCCATCCACTCTGCTTCGCTGAGCGAACCCGTGGTCAGCTCAAAGTCGGCCAAAGCGTGCGTCTGTTCGCTCGTGGGGGTTGCTAATTGCTCTGTGAGTTCGGCTTTGGCGCGTTCTTCGGAGAGGTCGTCTTGGAAGCTATTCATGGTCAGCCAGGCGCTACCTTCGCGAAGGCCGAGCACCAGACGGGGCACGATCAGTCGTGAGTCATGCTCGGAAACCTTCGAAAAAGTGAAACTGCCGAAGGCTATTGGGCCGGTGCCGTGAAGATTGACCCTGTCCTCAATCACTGCGTCCGCGGTGAGCGTGGCCCACCAGTGATGAGCCTGCGTGAACCGCTCTGGCCCGCGCACCGAAAATTCGCTGAGTGCGCCGAAGCCGACCATTCCCTCGTCTCGCAGAACCCAGCACAGTGAGTCCTCGCGGAGGGCCGCATCGAGAGACGGGGCATCGGCGAGGGGGACGGTCAAACTGCGCAGCACGAGTCCAAGCGTACTCGTCAGTTGCCTCGCATCTTGAACCTCTGCGCCTGGTGGTCACGCGATGCCGCAGAATTTGCGAGAATAGAGGGGTGAGCCGTGCATCTTTGGAGAAACGTCCTGACGAAGTCGCCGCTATGTTTGACGACGTCGCACCGAAATACGACCTGACCAATGACCTTTTGTCCCTGGGGCAGACCCGGCGTTGGCGGCGGATCGTGGTGGACACCGTCGATGTACGGCCCGGGCAGCGGGTACTGGATGTAGCGGCCGGCACCGGCACCTCAAGCGAACCTTATGCCGATGCTGGGGTTGACGTGGTCGCTTTGGACTTCTCACTCGGCATGCTCAAGGTTGGCAAACGCCGTCGACCCGATATTGACTTCATCGCTGGGGACGCTACCGCGCTACCTTTTGCCGACAATACCTTCGACGCCACCACTATTTCTTTCGGCCTACGCAACGTCAATGAGCCGAAGAAAGCCATTGCGGAAATGCTCCGGGTCACCAAGCCCGGAGGCAAACTGGTGATTGCCGAATTCTCGCACCCCACCTTTGGGCCGTTCCGCACCGTCTACACCGAATATCTAATGCGGGCGCTCCCGGCGATTGCTAAACGCTCCTCGTCGAATCCCACCGCCTACACCTATTTGGCCGAGTCAATTAGGGCTTGGCCGGATCAAGATCATTTGGCGCAGTGGATTGCCGAGGCGGGCTGGAGCAAGGTCAGCTATCGCAATCTCAATGGCGGCACCGTGGCGCTGCACCGCGCCTATAAAGCTGAGGCGGGCACTCGCTCTTCATGAAAGTTCTGATTGTCGGAGCCGGTCCGGCCGGTTCTACCGCGGCCTATTATCTGGCTGCTGCTGGGATCGACGTCACGGTTCTAGAGAAAACCCACTTCCCACGCGAAAAGGTCTGCGGCGACGGCCTGACCCCGCGGGCGGTGAAGGAGATCCAGTTACTCGGTTTGCCGCATGATGGCGAGGGCTGGCGACGTAATCGAGGCCTGCGGCTGATTGCGCAGGGGCGTCAGGTCGAGGTTGCCTGGCCCGAGTTGAGTGATTTCCCGGACTATGGGCTGATTCGAACCCGCTTGGGCTTTGACGAGGAGCTGGCAGCACATGCTCGTTCGGCGGGCGCGCGCATCCTCGAAGGCCATAACGTTACCGGGGCGTTGACTGACGACGCCGGTCGGGTGATTGGGGCGAGCGCCGCGCTGCTCGATGCCAATGGCCGGAAGACCGGTGAGACCGCCGATTTCCACGCCGATGTGGTGCTCGCCGCCGACGGCAATTCCACTCGCACCGCGCTCTCCCTCGGCCTGGCAAAACGAGATGACCGACCGCTCGGTGTTGCGGTACGCACCTACTTCAGCTCACCGCGCCAGGACGAGGACTGGATGGAGGGTTGGCTTGAGCTGGCTGGTCCCTCCGGGCCGTTGCCCGGCTACGGCTGGGTTTTCGGAGTGGGGGATGGCAGCTGCAATGTTGGTTTAGGCATCCTCAACTCTTCAAAGGAATTCGGCAAGCTGGACTACCGTAAAGTGCTCCGCGACTGGACCGCTGCGATGCCCACCGAATGGGGCTTCAACCCGGAGAATCAGCTGGGCGAGATCCGCGGTGCTGCACTGCCGATGGGATTCAACCGGACCCCGCACTACAGCCCTGGGCTGCTCCTGTTGGGCGATGCCGGTGGCATGGTCAGTCCGTTCAACGGTGAAGGCATCTCCTACGCGATGGAGTCTGGCCGCTACGCCGCGGAATTCATTGAACGCGCAGTCCTCAGTAATTCTCGGCTGGCCTTTGACTTCGCGCTGGCGGGCTATGCCGATCATATTCGTGGTCTTTGGGGTAGCCATTTCACCCTAGGGCGGATCTTCGCCAACCTGATCGGAAAGCCGGCCATTATGCAATTAGCGCTTAAAACCGGGATGCCGGTGCCGCCACTAATGCGTTTTGTGGTGCGCTTGATGGCGAACCTCACCGACCAGCCAGGTGCCCCGGGACGTGACTTCAGCGACCGAGTCGTGCAGCTGCTTGAGCAGCTGGTTCCTGCGACCAGCAATGGCCGGGTTAGGGTTAACTCGTGAGCAATGCTGTAACCCCGGGCGAACCCGGCAAGCCCGCCTGGACCCACGCCGGTCACGGGGTGCACGATTCTGTCGAGTTGGACCCGCCGACGAGCGCTATTGCGCTGGGCATTAAGCTTCCTGCCGCCTTCGCAGAGATCGCCGAGGATCCCGAATTAGGCCCGGTGATCTCCACTTCGCTGGCCAAGGTGGAAAAGCAGCTGCGTGAGGCGATCGCCAACTCTGACCCGCTTGCCGATGCCACCTCTCGCCACCTGATCGAAGCTGGCGGTAAGCGGATTCGCCCGCTCCTGGTCTTGCTCGCCTCCCACCTCGGTGATCCGGGGCGTGCGGAGGTGATCCGGGCCGCCGTCGTCGTCGAGCTCACCCATTTGGCCACGCTGTATCACGATGACGTAATGGACTCAGCGCCGTTCCGCCGTGGCGCGCCGACCGCACACGAGGTGTGGGGCAATTCGGTGGCCATCTTGACCGGTGATTTAATCTTTGCCAGAGCCTCCATCCTGGTCTCCGAGCTCGGCCCCAAAGCCCTCGGCATTCAGGCCCGAACTTTCGAACGACTCTGCCTGGGCCAGTTGCATGAGACGGTCGGGCCACGCCCCGATCAGGACCCAGTCGAGCACTATATTTCGGTGGTCTCGGATAAGACCGGCTCGCTGGTAGCTGCCTCCGGGCAGCTGGGCGCCATCTTCGCCGACGTGTCAGAGGAATTGCAAGACGTACTGGTTGAGTACGGCGAGAAAGTTGGCGTGGCCTTCCAGCTCGCTGATGATGTGATTGACGTGACCGGGATGAAGCAAGTTTCCGGAAAGTCGCCGGGCACCGATCTACGCGAAGGGGTAGCAACGCTGCCGGTGTTACTGCTGCGCAAGGCTGCTGTGAATGACCCCGTCGCCGCCGAGGTGCTCACCCTAGTGGAGGGTGATTTGAGTAGTGATGAGGCCTTGGCTGAGGCAGTCAAGGCGCTTCGCGAACACCCGGTCACCGAGGAATCTTGGGCGGTGGCCCGGCAATGGGCTGACGAAGCGGTTGCCGCGCTGGCTCCGCTGCCGGAAGGCGTGGTGAAATCGGCGTTGACTAACTTCGCTCACGCCGTGGTGCACCGCGAGGTCTAGTCTTCGTCCTCTTCGCCGCTGAAGACCCAGTCGAAATAGTCAAGTACGAATTCGCTGAAGGTGCCTTCTTCGCAGACCCAGTTGCCCTTTGCGTTGCTGCGTCGCCAAATCAGTGGATCTGGCACATCAATCTGCTCGAACTTAATGCCCCAGGTGTAGAGCTCTTCTTCGTCCTCCAAGAACAGCAGATAGCCGTCCTCAATCTCTAGCTCGTCCGGGTCCCAAAAGTAGTAATAGGCTTCCATCAGCTCCGAATTACCCAAAGCTAGGTAGAACTCACGGAGGGCTTGCGGCACATCGGTGGCTAGCTCGGCCGAAAGTTCGGCCTCCGACAGGCCGTCTTCTTCTTGCCAAGGTTCGGATAGGTGGCTGGGAAGCAGGTCGCGGAACTTCTGCAGAAAGATTTCGCTCACTCATTCATCCTAGGATGTTTTTATGGCTCCCGAAACGCAGACGACTTCAGAAGAACTCATCGACACCGTAAAAAAGCTCTTGAACATTCCGGTTTCCACCGTGCTAGACGTCGCTGACGACGGGACCCTGCTGATCAACACCAATATCGACGGCACCAGCCAGCTGTGGGAGGTACGTAATGATGATCAACGGGTGCAACTGACCGACCTTTCCTCGGCCGCCACGGGCAGCTACCTTCCCGGCACCCGGCAGGTGGTGGTGTCCTCCGATACGGATGGCAATGAACGGCATCAGCTCTACCTACTGGATCCGCTCTCGGCCGAGCTGCCGGTCAGGAGCCTGCCCCCGCTGGTAGACGATCCGGCACATATTTACCATTTGATGTCGCTTGATGCTGAAGCGCTCATTTATTCGACGAACCGGCGTAACGAGGTGGATTTTGATCTGATTCGGAGATCTCATCGGGATGGCACCGAGACTGTTCTGTGGGATGGCGGTGGGAGTTTCGCCGAGGTTTCCGCCTCTCCGGACGGCAAATACCTGGTCAGCAATGCGATGAGCCTGCAACCTGCCTCGAATACTTTGCGATTGTTGGATCTCGAGGCTGGCAGCTGGCGGCGGATCACCGACGAAAACGCGCCCGGCCATTACGGGGCCGTGCACTGGCTTGCCGATTCCTCTGGTTTCTTGACCAGCCAAGATGCGAGCACTGATTTTGCCTCGATCAGCTACTACCGAGTTGTCGATCAGAGCTGGCATCTCTTTTTAGCGGAGGAGGGCGTCAACGTCTCGCTCAGCCTCAACGACAGCGGTAAGCGGGCTCTGATTCAGCGCCTCAGGGACGGTCAAACTACCCTTAGCGTGGGCGATCTTACTGTCTCCAACGGGTTCCCCGAGCTGGGAACCGAAACCGCAGTGAAACTGCCGACCGAAGGTTATGGCCGGGGTGTACTCAGTGCCGATGGCAGTCAGCTGGCGGTGACGTTCTCCGCTCCTACCTTCCCCGATGAGGCTTTTAGCGCCCCGCTGGGTGTGGAACTGGCGGCGTCGCCGCTCGGCTTGCAACAACGCACCTTTGCGGAAGGTCGCGCACTCGCTGCCGGGTTGTCGGTAACCGAGGTAGTTCGGATTCCGACCCGTGACGGTGAGCAAATTCCGGCCTTTGTCACTCGCGGGGATAACAGCGCGGTGATCAATATTCACGGTGGACCAGAATCGGCCAGCCTCTATCAATGGTCGCCGCGCAACGCTGCGCTGATCCTCTCCGGTCATACCGTGGTGGTACCTAATGTGCGGGGCTCGAGCGGTTATGGGCGGCGCTGGATGTCCCTCGACGACGTCGAACTTCGATTGGACTCGGTGCAGGACCTGGTCGACATTCACCGCTGGTTGGTGGAAAGCGGCGTCGACGGCGGGCGAGTAGCTCTCTACGGTGGTAGCTACGGCGGTTATATGGTGCTCGCCGGAATGACTTTCTATCCGGAGTATTGGGCCGCCGGGGTGGATATCGTCGGCATGAGTTCGCTGGTGACTTTTATGGAAAACACTTCGCCCTACCGTCGGGCTTACCGGGAACGTGAGTACGGTTCGTTGGAACATCATCGTCAGGTACTGGAAGACGCTTCGCCCTTGCCTCGGATCGAAAATCTGGCCAAACCACTGATGGTGATTCACGGTGCTAATGATCCACGGGTGCCGCTCAGCGAGGCCGAGCAAGTGGCCGCTGCGGTGCGCGCCAACGGCAGCGAGTGCGAAATGCTGATCTATCAAGATGAAGGGCATGGCCTGAGCCGCCGGAAGAATCAGCTAGATGCGTATCCCCGGGCGGCCGCGTTCTTGCGACGCACACTCGGCTAATGCATTTTGATGCGTTAGGCTGCGTTGCGTCGAAAGTAGCTAGTTTTTCTGTTTTCGGACTGCGAGTGGGGCGTGCCAGCGGAAGTGCCAGGCCGCGATGCGGAAGCTGAAGACCACTACGGCGATGCCGAAGCCGGTGCCGATATTGAGCCAGCCACCGGTATAACTGAGGGCAGCCAGGGCGGCACCAATGATGGCCGGAATGGCGTAGATATCGTGTGAATTGAAAAGTTGCGGCACCTGGTTCGCTACCACGTCCCGTAATAGACCCCCGCCCACCGCTGTGGTCACGCCGAGCAGTACGGATGCCACCGGGTTAAGGCCGAAGCTGAGTGCTTTAACGGTGCCGGTGATGCAGAACAAGGCGAGACCGGCGGCGTCGAAAACCACCAGCCAGCGGCCGATCTTCTCCGCCGAGTTGTAGAGCCAGAAAACTAGCAGTGCCGCGAGCACCGGCGGGGCTAGGTAGAGCGGATTGGAAAAGGCTGCCGGGGTTTGGCCGATAATGACATCGCGTGCCACCCCGCCGCCGAGACCGACTAAGGAGCCGAGCAGCAATGAGCCGATCAGGTCGAAACCTTTTCGGCCGGCGAGTAGACAGCCAGAAACAGCGAAGAAAAAGACGCCGAGCAGATCGGGCAGAATTTCGATACTCACCGCAGCAGATTACACTTCCCAAGATGAACCAGCCCATTCTGATCGCCTGCGCGCACGGCACCGATAACCCGCAGGGCCGCCTGGAGATCTCCGAGCTACGACGGCAAATCTCCCAATTGCGGCCGGGGGTGGATGTCCGCGAGGCTTATGTTGACGTGCAGAGCCCGTCGCTGCCGGAAGTCGTTGCCGCCCTGCCGCCCGGGACTCCTGCGGTCATCGTGCCGCTGCTGCTCTCGGTGGGTTACCACGTTGAGGTTGACATTGCGGAGGCGGCAGCGGGCCGTCCGCGCACCGTCGCGGCAGCACCGCTCGGGCCGGATGCCAGGCTGGCCGAGTTGTTGGCGCAGCGACTGGATGAGTTGCCTGGGTTCGGGCCCGACTGGGGTGTGGTGCTGGCGGCTGCGGGTTCCTCGCGGCCGGGCGCCGCGGCCGCCGTCGAAATTCTCGCGGAGCAGCTGCGCGAGTTGCTGCCGTATACCGTACTGATTGGCTATGGTGCGGGGGCGGAGCCGCGAGTTCCAGCGGCAGTTTCACAGCTGCGGGATTCGCTTCCTCCGGGAGCCAAGGTAGCGGTAGCCTCTTATTTGTTGGCGCCCGGGTTTTTCCATGACCGGCTAGCCGAAGCTGGAGCGGATGCGGTGACTGGGCCGCTACTGCCCGCTCCGTTGTTAGCCGAGCTGGCAATTGAACGGTTTGATGCTGCTGCGGCGGTCCTGAGAGGGGAAGCAGATGCTAGTTAGTTGGGAGCAAGATTTACTGGAAGCGGCGACGGAGCTGGCCGAAACGCTGCCTGAGAATGACGAGCACACGGTGGCTGCCGCAGCAATGGACGCCGAAGGGCGAATTTTTACCGGTGTCAATGTTTACCATTTCAACGGAGGCCCCTGCGCCGAACTGGTGGTGCTCGGTGCGGCAGCCGCCGCGGGATCTGCGGCATTGATATCCATTGTGGCGGTGGGCAACGGCGGTCGCGGAATTCTGCCACCCTGCGGGCGTTGCCGGCAAAGTCTGCTTGACTATTTCCCGGACATCAGCGTTTTGATGCCGCGATGGCCAGGGCAAGCCGGTCCGACTCCGGTGAGGGTGCGGGAGCTGCTGCCCGGCAACCATGAGCGCCCCGGTCAGACTATTCGCCCGCGAACCCTGTTCTTCGCCGCTCGTTATTACGGGGCGGTGCTGGACGGTTCTAAGACCATCACGAATCGCTATCATGACCCGATGGCTGTTGGCCCGGTGACTTTGGTCTTCGAATTCGATCAAGCACCGAAGTCCCTTCCGGGCCGGGTATTGAGTGTACGTCCGGTGCAGCTGAGCGAGTTGATGGCCGAGCAAGACGAGCTCGACGGCCCAGGCGCAGGCGAGCAATTCTTGCACGGCCTCCGTCAACACTATCCGGGTTTAGAGCCTCATGCTGAGCTGGAACAAGTGGCGTTCAGAGTCGAGCAATAGCGGATTTTCCGGGGTGTTTGGAGTGATCTCGCGGCTTTCTTGACGGCTTATCAAGGCGTTGGCGTTGAGTGTGACGAAGTATTGCCGCACGTGACCTCGCATTGCGAAATTTTCAGCCGGGCGCCCGACCCGGCCCTAATCTCGATACATGACGCAGGCCACCACCGATCGCTCCGCCGCAACTGGGAAACCAGCGCGCCCAGCCCGGCCTTCCGCAAAACCGCACGGCCAATGGAAGGTCGACGGAACTGCGCCATTGAACGCAAATGAGACCTGGAAGCAGGACGACGGCGGGCTCAATGTGCGTGCCCGGATCGAAGAGGTCTATTCTCGCGAAGGTTTCGACTCAATCGACGGCACTGACCTGCATGGCCGCTTCCGCTGGTGGGGTCTCTACACTCAACGCAAGCCCGGCATCGAGGGCGGTAAGACAGCAACCTTAGAGCCGCACGAGCTCGAAGATAAGTTTTTTATGCTCAGGGTTCGGATTGATGGCGGTGCGCTGAGCACTGAACAGCTCAGGGTGATAGCGCAGATCTCGGTTGATTTCGCCCGGGGATCGGCGGACCTTACCGATCGGCAGAACATTCAGCTGCACTGGATCCGGGTGGAAGACGTGCCAGAGATCTGGCGACGACTGGAAGCTGTCGGCCTTTCCACCACAGAGGCTTGCGGTGACGTTCCCAGAGTCATCTTAGGCTCGCCGGTGGCCGGCATCGCTGCCGATGAAATCATTGACCCGACGCCGCTGATCAATGAATTGGCGGAGCGCTTCATCGGTGATCCGGAGTTGGCTAATCTGCCACGGAAGTACAAGACCGCGATTACCGGGCACCCTTCGCAGGACGTGGTGCACGAGATTAATGACTTCGCCCTGGTTGGCGTGGTGCATCCCACTCTGGGGGCAGGGTACGACCTCTGGGTGGGCGGTGGCCTTTCCACCAGTGCGCGCCTGGCCGAGCGGCTCGGGGTGTTTGTCGCCCCCGAAGTTGCTGCAGAGGTCTGGCTCGGGGTGACAAGCATTTTCCGGGATTATGGTTATCGCCGGATGCGTACCAAAGCTAGATTGAAATTCCTGATGAACGACTGGGGACGGGTGAAGTTCCGGGAGATCCTGGAGACTGAATATCTTGGTTACGCCTTGCCTGACGGTCCAGCAGCGCCGAAACCGACGTCACCCGGCGACCACATCGGCATCCACGAGCAAAAGGACGGCCTCCGTTATATCGGTGTGGCGCCGACAGTTGGTCGAGTCTCCGGCGAGAAGTTATTGGCGCTCGCAGACCTGATCGAGGCACACGGCTCGCAACGACTACGCACCACACCGCATCAGAAGCTGGTGATCCTGGATGTCCCAGCGGAGCGGGTCGATTCCCTCGTGGAGGGTTTGGAACCGCTGGGCTTGACCGCCAAACCCTCTATTTTCCGGCGCAGCACTATTGCCTGCACTGGTATTGAATACTGCAAATTGGCGATTGTGGAGACCAAGGTCACCGCGGCGACCGCAATTGCCGAGTTAGAAAAGCGACTAGCTGATTTGGTTGACTCGGGTGAGTTGGTAGATCCAATCGCGCTACACATCAATGGTTGCCCAAACTCTTGCGCCCGGATTCAGACCGCCGATATCGGCCTGAAGGGCATGATGCTGCCAACTCCTGATGGCGATCCGACGCCGGGCTTCCAAGTTCATTTGGGCGGCGGACTGGCCTCGTCAAACCGGGAGGAAGCGGGACTGGGACGGACCATTCGCGGTCTCAAGGTCACGGTCGAGGATTTGCCTGACTACGTCGAACGGATAGTGCGGCGTTTTGTCGCTTCACGAGGCGAGGCTGAGACTTTTGCGGAGTGGGCGCACCGGGCTGAAGAGGACGTTTTGACGTGAGTTCTGACGTGAGTGAGGCATCGTTATGACAAAGCTGGTTCGGACCACGCAGGAGCTTCAGGCCCTAGCCCTCAGTGGGGCTGAAGAATTGGGCTGGGAGGCGCCAGCAGAACAGGTGATCGGCTGGGTGCGCAGGAACTTTACGAGTTCCCAGACCGCTGTCGCCTGCTCAATGGCCGATGCGGTATTACCTGCCTTGGTTTCCGAGCAGATCCCCGGGGTGGATGTTTTGTTTTTGGAGACCGGTTATCACTTCCCGGAAACCCATACGACTCGTGCCACGGTTGCTGAGTACTTCCCGGTCAATATTGTCGATGTGCTTCCCGAGCAAACCGTGGCAGAGCAGGACGCCATTCACGGCAAGGACCTCTTCGCCCGTAATCCTGCGCAGTGCTGCCAGCTCCGCAAGATGGACCCGCTCAAGAAGGCATTGGCTGGATATCAGGTCTGGTTCACTGGGGTGCGTCGGGACGAGGCTCCGACTCGAACAAATACCCCGCTTATCAGCTGGGATGCCTCGCATGGTTTGGTGAAAGTGAATCCGCTGGCTGGCTGGTCTTTGGATGCCCTGGTTAGTTATGCCGAGGACAAACTGATTCCGGTGAACCCCTTGATGTCGAAGGGCTATCTCTCCATTGGCTGCGCACCATGCACTCGACCGGTTGCCCCGGGAGAGGATCCACGCGCCGGGCGTTGGGCTGGTTTGGACAAAACGGAATGTGGGATTCACCTATGAGTATTGAAACCACCGACGAACAGGTAGCGCAGGGTAGGCGACGCCAGGTGCAGGGCGGGGCGGCCGAAAACGAATCTGCTCAGCCGGACAACGAGCCTGGTCACCCGGGCCTCACTCCACCGGCTTTTTCGCGCGGCACAGCGTCGTTGTCCGGCTTGGACGCGCTGGAGTCCGAGTCTATTCATATCTTGCGAGAGGTAGTGGCGGAGTTCGAGCGCCCAGCGATGCTGTTCTCCGGGGGCAAGGACTCGGTGGTGATGTTGCACTTGGCGGCTAAGGCGTTCTGGCCGGGCCGGGTACCTTTCCCGGTGCTGCACGTCGATACCGGGCATAACTTTCCTGAGGTGCTGGATTTCCGGGATCGTACAGTCGAGCGCCTAGGTCTGCGACTGGTGGTGGGAAGCGTGCAGGAGTACATCGATCGGGGTGAGTTGGCCGAACGCGCAGACGGCACCAGGAACCCACTGCAGACAGCGCCGTTATTGGGAGCGATCGCGGCCGAACGTTTTGATGCCGTCTTTGGTGGTGGTCGAAGGGACGAAGATAAGGCTCGGGCAAAGGAACGGATCCTTTCGCTTCGTGATGAGTTTGGTCAGTGGGATCCGCGCAACCAGCGACCGGAGTTGTGGAATCTGTATAACGGCAGGCATACCGTGGGGCAGCACGTCCGAGCTTTTCCGATCTCGAACTGGACGGAACTGGACATCTGGCGCTATATCGAACGAGAAGCTATCGAGTTGCCGTCAATTTACTATGCGCATCAGCGTGATGTCTTTTCCCGCGATGGGATGTGGATGGCGGTCGGCCCATTCTCAGAGCCGAAGTCAACCGAGTCGGTGGTTTCCAAAACGGTTCGCTATCGGACAGTGGGCGATATGTCTTGCACCGGGGCGGTACTTTCTTCGGCTGCCTCGGTCTCGGAGGTGATTCGTGAAGTCGCCGCTTCGACACTCACTGAGCGCGGAGCAACCAGGGCTGATGACCGGATTTCCGAAGCGGCGATGGAAGATCGGAAAAAGGATGGTTATTTCTAATGAGCCGGCTTGAGACTACGACGATTGCCGCAACGGAAGAGGCGGCGGCTGGGTCTGCAACTGACGTTGCTGGTTCTCTTGATCCTGTAACGGTGGGCGAGTTCACGACACCGTCCGGGACACTGTTTCGATTCGCCACCGCGGGTTCCGTGGATGACGGCAAATCTACTTTGGTGGGTCGTCTACTCCATGATTCAAAGGCGATTCTGGCGGATACCTTAGCCGCGGTGACCCGAACATCCGCAGAGCGCGGTTTCGGCGGCAGTGATGGAGGAGTCGATCTAGCCTTGCTCACGGATGGGCTGAGAGCTGAGCGTGAGCAGGGCATCACTATTGATGTCGCTTATCGGTATTTTGCTACTGCGGCACGGTCTTTCATCTTGGCTGATTGCCCCGGACATGTTCAATACACAAAAAACACGGTGACCGGTGCCTCGACGGCTGATGCTGTGGTTGTTTTGATTGACGCCCGAAAAGGAGTGCTTGAGCAGACCCGACGGCACCTTTCGGTGCTGCACCTATTACGTGTACCGCATGTGATTATTGCCGTTAATAAGATTGATTTGGTTGATTTTTCTGAGTCGGTGTTCGACGGGATTGTCGCTGAGGTCAGCCATGTAGCACGATCCATTGGCCTAGCGGAGCCGTTGGTTGTGCCGGTTTCCGCTTTGGCGGGCGATAATGTGGTTGAGCCTTCGGCGCGGACACCTTGGTACCACGGATCAGCTTTACTTGAAATTCTGGAGTCATTGCCGTCAATTGATGAATTGGAAGCTGCTTCCGATACGGTCGAGCCGTTGAGGTTCCCAGTGCAGTTGGTGTTACGCCCGCAGGGTGGATTGGCACCTGGCCTGCGGGCTGAGGAGTTTAGAGACTATCGCGGTTACGCCGGGCAGCTCGCGGCGGGTTCAGTCAATCTTGGCGATTCGGTGACGGTGCTACCGAGCGGGAAAACAACCTCGGTCGTTGGTATCGACGGGCCAGGGGGTAGCCACTTGGCCTCAGCTGCGGCCCCTCAGTCGGTGGTATTGCGATTAAGCGATGAGCTGGACATTGCCCGCGGCGAAATGATCAGTGGTAGCGGGACGACGCGTGAGGTCTCCCAAGATCTGTATTCATCGTTGTGTTGGCTCTCTGCTAAGCCGCTTCGTGAGGGCGCCAAGGTGCTGGTGAAACACGGCACCCGAACGGTACAAGCCTTAGTTCGGGCAATTATCGGCAAACTGGATCTCGATGATTTTTCCCTCCTACCGAGTTCGTCATTAGCTCTGAACGATATCGGCACCGTCCAGTTGAGGCTTGCGGCCCCCTTGCCGCTGGAACCTTATGCGGAGCACCGCCGTACCGGCGCCTTTTTGGTGATTGATCCTTTGGACGGGAATACCTTGGCGGCTGGGATGATCGGGGAGCGCCCCGGAGATTCTGAAGAAGAAAGATACTCGATTTAGCGGCTATTGGGACGAATCAGTACTGATCTCAACTCAGCTCGGTGCTCTGATCTCAACGCTCCGGGCTCAGCGCTCTGGCCCTGTTGCGGCGCAGCCCCAGGCGTGCGGGTTCTGAAGGCAGTCTTGCGAAACCCAACGTTTTCGCACGGACCACACTTTTACTTGGATGGCTTTGGTGGAAAAGTCGCCCTGGCCGGGGATTGGTGTGGCTGGGCCGCCGTTAATCGAGTAGCTGCCGCTGAAATGAACAATAACTCGGGCATTGTAGTCAACGGTGCTGGCGTAACGATGACTGGTTGGGGTCACCAGCTGCCCCCATTGGGCTTGCGGCACAGCTTGCCCGGCTGAGGTGATGGGGCCAAGGGTTTGACCGTCGCCAAAGTCGTAAGTGTAGCTCTGCGGAGTTGCCGAAATGTGCACCCGCTGACCGAGCATGCTGACGTCGAAGTTCTGGGTGACAGCATTAGCGAGGAAATTCGTTTGCCAGGTGTTGAGGGTGAAAGGACTGGGCTGGGCAGAGACGGTCCCTGGACTGATCGGTAGGTGTTGAAATTCGGTCTGAATTCGAGCGGCAATTTCGGCAAGTAGGTTCACTGGCTTCGCGTCGTAAACGCACGTGGGTGTGCCAACCTTCTGCCAATCGGGAGGGTTGAAAGCCTTGAGAGCGCTATACCACTGAACCATCGCACCATTGTTCCCGGCCGTGCACTGCCGCATTGAAACAGCCTCGCAGTGCATCGCGCCGGTATTACTTTGCTGATGCCCATCAGAGACGCACTCGATGGTGGTTTTATAGATGTGGCTGGTGTCAGGGGTGACGGGGGCCGAGTTGGTCCAGCCCGCGCCCGGGACTTCTATGTACATCCCGATTCCTTGGTTGTCAGTATCCCAGTCGGCTTCGCTTCCCTGCGCACGTGAACTAGGAACCGCAATCGTGAGAGTGAAGATAAAACAGATAATCAGCGGACCGATGGTCCTGAGCGATCGCAGAGTGAAGGTTCCCATCAGCCTATCTTTCCGATATCAAACACCAGCCATGTTCCATTTTCGTAAGTTGCATTTAGGAGGTCTCCGTTAGCTGCGACTGCTGGGTATGCTTTTTCCACTTTGTGCCCCGAAGTGATGTAACCGCCAGCTAGCTTGTTGTATTGAATCAAGTACTGATACATTCCGTTTGCGGCTTTCGCAAATCCAATTTTCGGTGGCTGTAGATGGGTGATTATTAGCTGGCCACCCATCCTCCAATTTCCAGATCTGTACCAATCCTCAGTATCCTTGAAGACTATTTGACATCTTTGGCAGTCCCCCTTGGTTGATGCACCAATGAGCCCAACTTTTCCGGTCTGAATCATGTAGTTATACACGTTGTACCAATAAACGGCGAAGGCTTTGAGACCTTGTTCGGAGAACTCATCGGCCTGAGAAGGCTTGATGGGGACCGGAACGTTTTGGGCCGCGCTTTTGACAGTGGCGGGCCGATACTTGGCGCTCACGGTGGGGGTGGACGATGCGGCCGAGATCGTGGTTGGAGCCTGTGTCGTTGGCGGGTCGGAAGTTGTCAAAGGAGCAGAGGAATCAGCATTAGATGAGGGAATACTTCCGTTGCTGCCGATGCACCCGGTGAGCATCGTAGTGCTAACCAGCAACAGGGTTGCGAGCAATGGGTAACTAAGAGATTTTCGAGTCACGATGAAACCAATCCGCAAGATAATCTTTTGTTGTCGACGAGCTTACTCATGCGCTCGTTTAAAAAATAGATCTAGCCATCTCTATGTGGATAAAAATACTTATCCACATAGAGATGTTTCCTTCTTGTTCGTAATACGCGGCCTTGCTTCCATGTATTCATGCAGCGCTATCCACCCGGATAGAAGAGGAGTTGCATCCGAGCGGAGGGACAGCAATGACAGATCAAATGTTGGGTGCCGATACTGTGAAGTTGCGAGAATTCGCGAATTTGCAGGCAAGATCTGCGGCTAACCTCAGGCAACTTGCGAGCAGCCTGACCTTCACCCTCACAACGGTCCGATGGCGCGGGTTGGACGCTGAGAGCTTTCGCCACCGCTGGGCGACGGTTCATTCTCCTGGCCTGCAGGCGGTCGCCGATTCGCTGGACTCAGTGGCAAAAGAATTAGAAGGTCAGGCGTCCGCTCAAGAGAGATCCAGTGCAGTTGACGCTAGGATCGATTCAGCGAAACTGGCGTCAGGGCAGGTGAGTCCAAGCGTGCTTGATATTGGCTTAGTTGTGCGCCACCCCTCTTTGCTGAAGGTTTTGAATCCTCAAGAAGTTCAGGCTTGGTGGAAGACACTCAGCTCCGCTGACCGGCATCGATTCATTGTCGAGCAATCAATGGTAGCCGGTAATACCAACGGTATTTCGTTCCAGGATCGAGTCGCAGCGAACCGGATCAACGCTGAGAATGAGCTCCATCGGCTGCGGCTGCCGAAAAGCCCGAAACAAAAATTCGATCCTTCTCAACTTGTGGCCGGAGCAGATATCGGGGCGCAAGACGCGGACGATGGTGACCCGGCCAAAATTAGCTATCTTGAGGCCGTGGCCAGCGGGAAGATCCGACTTGCTGCCTATGATCCGGCACATCACTCGATTATTGAGATGATCGGGCGGCTCTCAGCGAAGACCAGTCATATCATCACCTACGTACCGGGAACCTTCACTAACGACAGTGCCTTTTTTGAACACCAGGTTCAAGCAGTTCCGACTCATCTCCTCAAAAACGATGCTGACAGGAATGATGTGGCGTTTGTTTATAAGGGCGGAGAATTCCCGGACGGTAGTGTTCCCGATGGTCTGCTGGAAGCACGAGGCGATCATTTTCTGACGATGAATGCGCCCAAACTAGCCGCCTTCCAGGCCGCGGTCGACGCTGAAAATGTCGGTATCGGGGCTAAAACAACTAACATTTCGCACAGTTGGGGCGCCCGACTAACTTCAGGTTCAGAGGCAGCAGGGGCGCATTACGATCAGGTGATTGCACTTTCTGGCGCGGCCTTGGATCCACGTTGGAAAGCGCAGGCGGGTACCGAGTATATAAGCCTTAGCTACCCCGACCCGCTGCAAACCGCAGAGCAGCTAGGCGTGGTGGGGATTAACTATCCGATGAAGGATCCGCATTTCGAGCACCATTGGTATCAGCCACCAACGGGGACGGCCTGGGGAGCGCCGTTCAATGTCGGAAATCACAACCTTATTGTCAGCACCAGCGACGACAATTCTCAGGTGCTGCGCGAGTTGCAGAGCAGGCTCCAGGACGAGCAGCTTCGTGCAGCTGCCTGAGTGGAAGCTATTGCAATGAACCTTGGCTGTGCGCAACGGGGCCGATGAGAACTGGGGCTAGTCCGGGTGCCATAGTTGCTCGCGAAACCTTTCCTGTTCGGCAACTAATGGCTGGACTGAGCATCAGCGCATATGACTTCCTGTTACCCAGAGTGACCCACTGTTTCCGGGGCTATTGAGCGGGGTGGGGTCTCTCAATACCGTTGATCCATGTCCTCCGAACCCCGTGATCCAGAAGAAATTCAGACAACCAAAATAGTTGCTGGCCAAAAGTCGAAGAGTCTCGCAGACTCAAACAAAAGTAAGAAAAAGGGACTGTTCACTAAGTCCAGGTCATTGGAGATCGGGGTAGCGGTCGGGATCGCCGCGCTCATTGCCATTGGAGCCGCTTCAATCACCATCGCTGCGAATGCGAATAATTCCCACACCGCTGAGCAGAACGCCGCTTCAGCGGGGGAGGACCTGAAAGAGCTTAAGCTCGGATACTTTGGCAATGTCACGCATGCCTTGCCGGTAGTAGGTGTGCAACAAGGGTTCTACGCGAAGGAGCTCGGCAACACCGAACTCAAGACACAGATTTTCAACGCTGGCCCGGCCGCAGTGGAAGCGCTCAACGCCGGAGCTATTGACGCCGCTTACCTCGGCCCGAACCCGGCAATTAACTCCTTTGTGAAGTCCAAAGGAGAGTCAATCAGTGTGGTGGCCGGCGCCGCGGCTGGTGGCGCCCAACTGGTGGTCAAGCCCAACATTAATAGCGCAGCCGATTTGAAGAACAAAGTGCTCGCGACCCCGCAACTGGGCGGGACGCAAGACGTGGCACTGCGCAATTACCTGGCTAATAATGGCTTGAAAGTTACTACCAACGGCGGCAACGACGTCACCATTAACCCGACCGAAAACGCGCAAACGCTCAAACTCTTTCAAGAAGGCAAGCTTGACGGCGCATGGCTTCCTGAGCCTTGGGCGTCCAGGCTGGTGCTACAAGCCGGGGCAAAAGTATTAGTAGACGAAAAGGATCTATGGCATGTTGCGGGTGCGCCGGACGGACAGTTTCCTACCACGATTCTGATCGTCAACAAGACTTTCCTCAAGGAGCATCCGGAAGCGGTCAAGTCATTGCTCAAAGCCCAGCTTGAGACACAGAGCTGGTTGAGTCAGCACCAGGATCAAGCGATCAGCGCCGTCAATGCAGGTCTTTTGCAGGCGGCGGGAAAGGGCCTTCCGGACGATGTACTGAAACGTGCTCTAGCCAATCTGACTCTAACGGCGGACCCGATTGCCGCGAGCTATCAAACTCTGCTGTCGAACGGGGTGAAAGCCGGAGTGACGCAGGAAGCTGACATCAACGGGATCTTCGATCTACGACTACTCAACCAAGTGCTCAAAGACCAAGGTAAGAGCCCGATCAGTGCAGCAGGTCTAGGGCAGGAATAACAACTAAGTCGTCGTGCTATGTCTGGAATAACAACTAAAGACGGCGTATTAGGTCAGGCATAACAACTAAAAGTAGCTGGCTAGCGGAACCCTTCGATTTCGAATGCCAGCCAAGGCGATCCCGAGTCGGTTGCTTCCCAGCTGCTACCCGCTTTGTGGTCGTGCTTGTGGTCGGGTTTGAGTCAGCTTCGATGCGCCGGGTTCCACGGAATATGACCTCCAATGACCTTGGATGAACTACTGTTTCCCTTGTATTGAAGGGGCAGAGCCGCGTCTCTAGCGTTGAGAGATGACTGCGCCAGTGACCACCCAAGCCACTCCGGCAATTAATGAAGCGAGTGCGCTGCCGAAGAAGCCGAACTCGGCCAGAGCCGTTGTTATTTTGGAAAATTTAGCCAAGACTTTCGGGGATCCAGGCACTAATAAACCGGTCCTAGAGGACGTGGATCTGAAGATTGCTCAGGGCGAATTCGTGGCGTTGCTGGGTGCTTCAGGCTGCGGTAAGTCCACGTTACTGAACCTGATCGCGGGACTGGAAGAACCGACCGCTGGGTCAATGGAAATTCCCGCCGAAGGTGTCGCCTTCATGTTCCAGGACGCTACCTTGTTTCCGTGGCTCACTGCGCGGGGAAATATCGAGCTGGCGTTGAAGCTGCGCGGCGTTCCTCAGCCCGAGCGAGGTCAGCGCGCCGATGAGCTATTGAAACTCGTACACCTGCAAAGCTCAGGGGACAAAAGACCCCACGAGCTTTCCGGTGGCATGCGACAGCGGGTCGCGCTAGCTCGCTCGCTGGCTCAGGACAAACACGTATTACTGATGGACGAGCCATTCGCTGCGCTCGACGCTATTACCCGTGACTTGTTGCACGAAGAGCTAGAGCGAATCTGGCGGCATACCGGCCGAACCATTATTTTCGTTACCCACAATGTTCGGGAAGCGGTACGACTAGGGCAGCGAGTGTTGCTGCTTTCCTCACGTCCCGGCAAAGTCATCAGAGAGTGGCGGATTGACGCAGAGCAGAAAAAACCTGAGCAAGCCGCGGTGCTTGCCAACGAGATGACTGCCGCACTGCGACAGGAGATCAGTCGACATGTCTAACACTTTGAGCGCAGGCAAGAGCGCGGTGCAGTCCGCATCCGGCGAGACCGGGACACCCCCGGAGACCGGGACACCCCCGGAGACCGAGACCTCTGCCGAGACCGGGACACCTCCGGGGGCCGGAATCAAGGAGGGCCAACAAAAGCCGATAGCTGCCCAAGACGCCGAACTAGAAGGCCTGGATCGTTTACAAACCGATACCCGTGGCCCGAGAAATCTGAGGAAAACCCTCGTTCGGGTTTTAGCTCCGCTCATCGCCGTGCTTGCCCTGATTTTGATCTGGCAGCTCTACGTCTGGCTGGGTGGCAAGAGGCAAGACGTGGTTCCCGGCCCGCTCGACGTGGTGGCTACTTTTGCACAGCTTTGGGACCAAGGCACTCTTCAGCAAGCGGTGTGGACTTCGTTGCAACGTGGCTTGATCGGCTTTGTGGTGAGCGCGGTGATCGGCACCGCGCTGGGTTTATTACTCGCCCAAGTGCGCCCGCTACGAACTGCCTTCGGACCGCTGATTTCAGGACTGCAAGTGCTGCCGAGCGTAGCCTGGGTACCAGCTGCGATTATTTGGTTCGGTCTTTCCGACGGCACCGTGTACTTCGTGCTGCTGATGGGGGCGATTCCTTCAATCATCAACGGCCTAATCTCTGGCATTGATCAGGTGCCACCGCAGTTCCGAGCAATGGGTACCGTGCTTGGAGCCTCTAAGACCGAGCTTTCACTGCGCATCATTCTTCCCGCCGCACTGCCCGGCTACCTTTCCGGCCTCAAGCAGGGGTGGGCTTTTTCGTGGCGATCATTAATGGCCGCAGAGATCATCGCGATCGGCGGCACCCTGGGGTTCGGCCTGGGTTCCTTGCTGCAGAGGGGCCGGGATCTGTCAGATATGGGCATGGTGATGGCCGCAATACTGATGATCCTCTTCGTCGGAATCGTGGTGGAACTCGCTGTCTTTGCTCCAATAGAGCGACGCTTGCTGCGAGGCAGAGGTCTACTGCCCGGCTAACCCATCACGATCTACCCCTCCGCGATCGACGCCGCGAACTAAGACAGATTTGCCAATGAAGGTCCTTCAAAGTGGTCCCCTGACTTCGACTAGCCAATTAGCCGGCTAGTCCGCTAGCCCAGACCGACCAGCGGACTAGCAAAGTCAGGGTGACCACACGAACAAGTGCTTGACTCTGAAGCCGACTACTTCTTGAAGACCTGCACCACGGCTGGTCGAGGCAGGGCTGCTTGGCCTCGCTTCGGTTTACTCCCTGGCTTCACGTAATCGGGGAAGGCCGAACGCTGCTCGGCCCAACTGCCTTCCTCGCCAGGGTGCTGCACCGCGACAAAGACCAGTCCGTCGCGATCATGCACAATCGGTCCGCAAGTCTCAGATTCGCGAGGCACTGAGAGGAACTGCTGGACTCGTCCGCGCTCGCGACCTTCCAACGTAACCTTGAAGAGCCCGTCGTTGAAGCCAATGGTGGACGGCGCTCCATCGGTGGAGATCCACAGATCGCCAGCTGAATCGAAAGCGAGATTATCGGGGCAGGAAATGGGGGAGACCTTATCCTTCGGGAATCCACCGAAATAGGTTGATTCGTTCTTCGACGGGTCCCCGCAGACTAGCAACAAATTCCAGTCAAAGCGTTGAGAAATCTGCTGGCCGCGCTCGGTAATCTCCACCACGTGACCATCTCGGTTCTCGTTGCGGGGGTTCGTTTCATCGGCGGCCGCGTAACCCGCCTTACCGCGGTTGGTGTTGTTGGTGCAGGCAACATAAATCTTGCCGGTGCGAAGATTCGGTTGCACGTCCTCGCAGCGGTCCATCTTGGTGGCGCCTACCTTGTCACCAGCCAGCCGGGTGTAGACCAGAACCTCGGCAATGCTCATTCCTGGCACCGCCGAAACCCCGTTCCGAGTCAGCGGAATCCAGCGTCCGGAACCATCGAAACGGCCATCATCGGGAAGCTTGCCGGAGCCGTCGATCTCGCTAACCGAATCCCCTTCGAACTTAGCGACAAACAAATCGCCTTCACTCAGCAGCTTCTTATTCCAGGAACGCGCCGCCGGGGAATTCCCGGGACGGTATTTGTTCTTGCTGACGAACTTGTAGAGGTAATCGAAGCGCTCGTCGTCGCCCATGTAGGCCACCACATGTCCATCTTCAGCAATGATGACATTGGCGCCTTCGTGCTTGAGTCGCCCCATTGCGGTGTGTTTGACCGGCGTGCTTTGCGGATCGTGGGGATCTACTTCGACGATCCAACCGAAGTGATTGACTTCGTTCTGGTACCCCGGGTTGCGGGTATCCCAGCGCTGTTCGTCCTGTTCCCAGCCTAGGTTGGTGGGTTTTGAAGTCAGTCCATAGCGCTTATCGGTGGCGCTGGTTCCCGCCGTAACGAAATAGCCATTGAAGTTCTCCTCGCCGGAGAGCATGGTGCCCCAGGGAGTGGTGCCACCTGAGCAGTTGCCCAAGGTGCCGAAGGCCACCCGGCCATCCGGGCTGGTCACCGTCTTTAGCAACTCCGAACCGGCAGCCGGTCCGGTCAGCGCATAGGCGGTGTCTGTGAGGAAACGGCGGTTAAGCGGTGCACCCTGTTGGTAGGTCCAGGGCTTGCCAGCGCGGGAGCGACGCAGTTCCACCACGCTCAGGCCGTGGGCGGCGCGGCTGATCGCCCGCGTTTCGGCGGCATCCAGGGACGGTGGAAACATGATCGCCGGGTTGACGTACTCGTGGTTGCAGAACATGATCGCGCGACGACCGCGACTGCCCGGGATTTCGACGATATCCGTGTAGTCATTGTTGTAGCCGAACTGCTGAGCCTGAGCCGCGGCGCTCTGCTTGAGCGGATCGAAACCGGGGGAGCGCTTGAAAAGTGGATCCCCCCAACGGATCACCGGCTGCCACTGGAAGCCAGCGGGAACTGTTAGCTCGTCCACCAAGCGGTCGACTGGCTTGATCGCCTGAAAACTGAGCTGGGAGCCGTGCCACCACCGAGTGGCCGCGGATCCGAGCGGAGAGGCAGCAGCGCTGGGTGCAGTCGCCAGCTGGGCGGCACCCCCGCCCAGCACCAAAGTTGCCGCCCCGGCAGCTCCTAGACCGAGCAGCTGCCGCCGTCCCATTGCAGCACCCGCAATGTCCCGGAAGTACTCGTTGTTGGTGGTGTTGCAGACCTCGCCGGCGCAGGCGCTGTCGCACTTGAGCTGGCAGGTGACAGCGCTGCGCTTGCCTCGGGTGTGGCCTGCCATTGGCAGCAATGGGCGGGTTTCGATCATGATCTGTGGCTCCTTGTATCGGGGTCTGCCCTCCACCTTTGCGGCCTAGCCCGGCTAAGGGGTGAATGTGAGGTGGACCACAGGTTAACTCTGTGTCCACGCTGGGATCAGCCTGTTGTTTCGCGATGAGCCATTTCTTGTTGGCCGAGCCGCCAGCCGTAGCTGGCGAAAGGGTCTTAAAGCGGGCAGATGACGTTCCATGACCTCAGATGAACAGCTGCGTAACACTTGTTCGTGCCCGGTTCGAGCGAAAAACTAAAGTCGATCCATGGCTCTCAGTGACCTCTACCCCACCTCTCTGCGCTTGCTCGGTCGCGCGGTCGTGGTGGTCGGCGGCGGGCCGGTGGCGGCAAGACGAGCGAAGGCTCTGCTCGACGCCGGGGCTCGGTTGACTGTGGTAGCCCCAGAAATTTGCCAGCAGATGCGTGATTTGCTCGACGCCGGTCTGCTGGATTGGCGGCAGCGCAGCTACCAGAGCGGTGATTTAGAGGGTAGTTGGTTGGTGCACACGGCCACCGGGGTGGCAGAAGTCGACCAGAGAGTCGCGCAAGAAGCTGAGGAACAGCGGATCTGGTGTGTCAATGCAGCCGATCAGAACAACTCGACTGCCTGGACTCCCTCGGTGGCAAGACTCGACGACATCACCGTGGCGGTCAACGCGGGAGGGGATCCTCGCCGGGCAGTAGCGCTACGAAACTCAATTATTACGGCGCTGGAAATTGGGGAGTTGGACGCTGAGCGAGGTTCACCGCTGCGGCGCCACCGACAGCACCCAGGGTCGGTCGCCCTGGTCGGCGGCGGTCCCGGTGCCGAGGATTTGATTACCGTGCGGGGCAGGAAGCTGCTCGCCCAAGCCGAGGTGGTGCTAGCAGACCGGCTCGGGCCGCGTTCGCTGCTCGGGCGACTGGCTGCAGACGTTAAGTTGATCGAAGTCGGCAAAAGCCCCGAGCGCCATCCAGTACCGCAACAAGAGATTAACCGGCTGCTGGTGGCGCATGCTCGCGCCGGGAAAAGAGTGGTGCGACTGAAAGGCGGCGATCCCTTCGTCTTGGGCCGCGGCGGCGAGGAAGCCGAATACTGCCGGGCCCACTCGGTCGACGTCGAAGTGGTGCCTGGAGTGACCTCGGCGATCTCGGTGCCAGCCGCCGCTGGCATCCCGGTGACCCACCGTGGCCTAGCCCGTGGCTTCACGGTGGTTTCTGCGCACGAGGATTTGGCCGACGTCCCGGACGGCGCGGATCATACCGTGGTGCTGCTGATGGGCGTGGCCACGCTTCGTCGGGCTGCGGTGACTTTGACCACAAAGCGTCGGGATGCGGGGTGCCCGGTTGCTATTATTGAAGATGGTTTTGGCACAGCCCAGCGCATTACCATCGGCACCTTAGGCAGCATAGCCGAGCAGGCCGAGGCGATAGGCGTTCGCTCACCCGCAGTCGTAGTAATTGGTGATGTGGTGCGGATTAGTCCTTTTGCACCGAGCGATTTTCGTGCCGCTGTGCCAGTAGCACGTTGAAGATCAGGACTCTTGAGGAGAACCCACAGTTGTCGAATTTGACCGAGTTGAGCCAGCGCGGCAGCGCCGCTCGTCCTTTGCGCGTTGCTGTCATTGGCTCCGGACCAGCTGGCGTTTACGCCGCAGATATTCTGACCAAATCTGAGCAGGTCAAAAGTGGTGAGCTGGTAGTCAGCATCGATCTCTTCGACCGTTACCCGGCCCCCTTCGGCCTGATTCGTTACGGCGTCGCCCCGGACCACCCGCGGATCAAAGGCATCATCCAAGCGCTGCATAAGGTGATGGACCGTGGCGATATTCGTTTCTTTGGCAATGTCGATTACGGCACAGACCTGACCTTGGCAGATCTGCAGAAGCATTACGATGCGGTGATTTTTGCTACCGGCGCTATTGATGACGCCGCGTTGAACATTCCCGGTATTGACTTGAAGGGATCCTTTGGCGGTGCCGATTTCGTCTCCTGGTACGACGGTCACCCCGATGTGTCTCGGCATTGGCCGCTTGAGGCGAAGGAAATCGCTGTGCTGGGTAATGGCAACGTGGCCCTGGACGTCGCCCGGGTGCTGTCAAAGCACGCCGACGACCTGCTGGTCACTGAGATTCCGGAAAACGTCTACGCGGAACTGAAGAAATCACCGGTTACCGACGTACATGTCTTTGGCCGTCGTGGTCCCGCGCAAATCAAGTTCACCCCTTTGGAACTGCGTGAGCTATCGCATTCCCGGGATGTGGACATCATTCTTTACCCGGAGGACTTCGAGTTCGACGAAGCCTCGGACGAAGCCATTAAAACCAATAATCAGGTCAAAACCATGGTTGGCACGCTGACCAACTGGTTGGTCGAGCAGCCCGAGGAATCCACCGCCTCACGCCGATTGCACTTGCACTTCCTGCACAATCCGGTGGAAATCCTGGGCGAGAACGGCGAGGTCACCGGGATAAAATTCGAGCGCACCGAATTGGACGGTACCGGCAACGCCCGCGGCACCGGTGAATTCCTGGAGTACCCGGTGCAGGCCGTGTACCGGTCGATCGGCTACTTTGGTTCAGCATTGCCGGAGATCGAGTTCGATGCCGGGCGCGGCGTGGTGAGCAACGCTGGCGGCCGGGTGCTGGGCGCCGATGGTGAACACACTCCGGGGATCTACGCGACGGGGTGGATCAAGCGCGGGCCGGTCGGCCTGATCGGCCACACTAAAAGTGATGCGCTTGAGACGGTGACTTATCTTCTCGAGGACCTTGCTGAGCTGCCTTTTGCCGAAGCCGGCGCTGAGGATGCGATTGTGAACCTGCTGGAGGAGCGCGGCGTCGAGTTCACCAGCTGGGATGGCTGGCATGCGTTGGATGCTCACGAGAAATCTTTGGGCGAGTCCTTTGACCCCAGCACGCTTGGCCTGGAACTGACCCGGGAGCGCGTCAAGGTGGTAGCTCGGGAGGAAATGGTTAACATTTCTAGGGCAATCAACGCCGAGGTCTAGTGATTTTACGGTGGGGCCGATTCTTGCCAGAATCGGCCCCACCGTTTTGCTTCCGCGGCTTCGTAGCGATTCTTAAGCGTTTCTTAAAGCGGGCAGCTCATGCTGGGACAAAAGATCCCCAGCATTTGGAGCAGCATGGCCTCGCAGGCAGAGCAGATAGAACCGGTAGAACCGGTAGAACCCGTAAAGACGGCTCACCCTCGGCTGCTCCGGCTTCCGCTGCCGAAGCATTGGCTTAGCTCCGCCATTTTTCTGTTGCTATTGGTTTTGGCTATTGGCCTGAGTGTGAAGTACCTACCGGGTATCACCACCGCCGAGTTGGGCATCGACCAGCAGCTCTCTCGGATGCACACGGCGCCGCTCGATGCCTTCGCGAGGGTCTTGGAGTTTGTCTTCGGCCCACTCTTCGGCCCGGTGCTGGTCTTGCTGATCGGCCTTGGCGTTTGGTTGGTCCGCCGCCGTGCCTTGGACGGTCTGGCTTTTATGCTGCTGGCGTGTTCCGGTTGGGTTTTTAGCGAAGTTTTCAAGCTCATCATTGCGCGTCAGCGTCCAGATCAGAGCTTATTATTTGACCCGCTGTCGCCGGAAACCGGTTCGAATAGCTTCCCGAGTGGTCACACTTGCTTCGCTGTCGCCCTGGCCTTGGCCTTTTATTTTCTGCTGCCGCCCGGCAAGTGGCGCGGCCTGGTGACAATACTCGGCTCGCTGACGGCCATTGCGGTGGCCTGGTCCAGGCTATACATCGGTGTGCATTACCTCAGCGATGTGATCGCCTCCTTCGCCGCGAGTCTCGCTGGTGTGCTGCTCTTCGCCGCACTCTGGAATCGGATGGGGACTGCCATTGAAGCGCGGCAGCGACAATAGTGGAAGAGTAGCTGCATGACGAGCGAGTTGCAGCCCAGGATCTTGCTGGTGGAAGACGATCCGGCGCTAGGTCCGCTGATCGTCGAACTGCTCAGTGAGGACTATCGGGTGGAACTGGCTCGGGACGGCCAGCAAGGCTTACACCGGGGCCTGAGCGGCAGCTGGGATGCCATTATTGTTGATCGCGGCCTGCCGGTGATCGATGGCATTGCTTTGATAGCCGCGCTGCGTGCAAAATCGGTGGCGACGCCGATCTTGATCCTCACCGCACTAGGCTCGGTGCAAGACAAGGTTGCAGGCTTAGACGCTGGCGCTAATGACTATATGACTAAACCCTTCGACGTGGTCGAGCTCAGTGCTAGATTACGTGCCCTCACCAGAACCTACTCAGCACCCCAGCGGATAATTACGCTCGGCGATTGGCAGCTGGATCTGGAAGCACGATTGCTTCGATCGGTGCATGGTCGGTTGGTTGGTCTGACGCTGAAAGAGCTTGAGTTACTCAGTGCATTCGGCCAGGAACCGGAGCGGGTTTTCTCCCGCGAAGAATTGCTTGCCGCACTGTTCCAAGCTAGCGATCAGCCCGGTGTGATCGATACCTATGTGCATCACCTGCGTCGCAAGATCTCGCGTCAGATCATCCGCACTGTGCACGGTGTGGGGTATCAGCTAGGGGAGACCGATGACTGAGAGTAGTGCTGAATTAGGCGCCCGCCGCGCTGCCCGCCGGATCGCGGTGCGGATTAGCCTGGCGTGTGGCCTCGCGATGATCGCCGTTTTCGCCGTCGGTGGACTATACCTGTGGTACCGAACCAGTAGGCCGGCTCGCAGCAATGCGGAGAGCGCCGGGTCTTTCATGATTCGTTTGGATCCGCCGGATTTGATCGCGGGAATGATCATTTTGGGCATCGCTGGTGTGCTGTTGGCGGCAGCGGTAGGGTGGCTGAGCGCGCGCAGTGCAATCCAACCTTTGGAAGACTCTCTGGCGAGGCAGCGACAATTCGTACAGGACGCTAGTCACGAATTGCGCACTCCGCTCGCGATTCTGGATGCGCGCGTACAACTTGTGCAGCGTCTGGTCGAATCCCCCTCTGAAGCTGGCAAAGCCTTGACGAAGGTCCGTCACGATACTGCCTCGCTGACCGCCGTCGTCGAGGATCTGCTGCTCGCGGTGACGGCCGTTGAACTGACTAAGACAAGTGAAGTCTTGGAGATTACCGCACTTGTGAAGGAGGTGGCTGGAAGCGGCAGCGTGCTGGCCGAGGAGCAAGGGATCGTGCTGGAGCTGCAGACCAGCCAGCCGGTTTACGTTCGGATCGCTGAGTCTAGTTTACGGCGAGCAGTGCTGGCTCTGGTCGAGAACGCGGTGGCGCACACCCCGGTTGGGGGCCGGATACTGATCGCGGTAGCGGCTGTAGCTGATCATGCCCAACTCAGCGTCAGCGATACCGGGGCTGGTTTATCGACGATGGATCGAGAGCGCGTCTTTGAACGTTTCGTCAGAGGATCGGACGCTGGGAGCGCGCGGCGGGGTTTTGGTATCGGCCTGGCGATAGTTTGGGAGATCGCCACCGCTGCTGGCGGTAGCGCGGAGGTGGTGGAGAGCGGGCCATCGGGCACCACGATGAGAATATCTCTGCCGCTGAGCGTGCCTCCAGGGCCCTGACAACACGCCACGTAGTCATCCAATAAGACGGGTGGATTGTTGCCTGAAGTTACGAAATATTCTTTGAATTAGCTGGGTGTTTCCCTGGAGTTGCTCAAAGAATCGATGTATCCCGGGAGTTTGTCAAAGTAAATATTTCACTATTGTCGCGCTATATTTCACAGTCTTTCCTCGTTGCTTTCTTTCCGAAAATTAAGTGCTTAGATCTGTCTACTGGTTGCTCTGGACAACAGTCGGCCAAAACTCATTGATAAGCATTGGAAGGAACAGGTATGTCGCGACAAAAGTCTCGTTTGGCATTACGGATCACCTCGACTCTGAGTGTTCCGGTAGTACTTCTAGGACTCGCAGGCGCCGCTACCGCTGCGCAGCCGAGCAGTCCAGGGGAGGTGGCAATTCCTGGTTCGCAGTCTTTGAAAGCTGAGACCAGCCAAAAAGTCTCCGCCGCACCGGCTGCGCAGGAGCGCACCGTCACGGTGTCGTTAGCGCCTCGGGATCAGCGAGGCCTCGATAGCTTCCTGAATAATCTCGCCGACCCGGCGTCGGCGGACTATCACAAATACTTGACTCCGCAAGAATATTCGGCGCGGTTTGGGCCGAGCCAACATAGTGTTGACCAGGTGGTCAAGTACTTGGAGTCGCATGGTCTACGGGTGAATTCAATAGCGACAGGTAAGCAATCAATTACTGCCACTGGATCCAATGCTCAGCTTTCCAGTGCTTTCGCGACCGAGTTGGCGGTTTATCAGGACGCCAAACTCGGCGGCACCTTCGTCGGCGCGGCTGAAGCTGCCAAGCTGCCAAGCAATGTGGCTTCGCTAGTTACCAACGTCGCCGGGCTGACCGATCAGAAGAAGCCGTTGAGCGCCTCCTCGCATCAGAATCCGAATGCAGCAGCTCAGCTCGGGGCCCAGAAGACTGCTAAGCCCGTTAAGATTGCTAAGCCGAAGAGCACCGATCAGGGCAGCGGGGTGAATGGCGGCTTCACTCCGGCTGAGTTGAACAAGGCTTACAACACCGCGTCCATCACCAATGCAAACCAGGGCGCCGGAACAACTGTCGCGGTGGTCTCATTCTCTGGGCATAAGGCGTCAAACCCACTGGCTTACGATAAGCAGTACGGCATCACCGCTCCGGCTGTGCAGAATGTGAACGTCGACGGCGGCCCGGGCAGCGATGTCTCCGGGCAAGGTGAGGTCGATCTCGATATCGAGGTCTTGCACGCCATTGCTCCCCAGGCGACAATCTTGAACTATCAGGCTCCAAATACGGATACCTCCGATCTGGATCTCTACACCGCAATTGTCAACGACAACAAGGCGTCCATCATTACCAGCAGCTGGGGTCTGCCAGAGATCCTTGCCGGTGCTAGCCACGTCAATGCACTGGCCAATATCTTCAAGCAGGCAGCCGCGCAGGGCATTACGGTGTTCTCCGCCGCAGGCGATCACGGTGCTTCGGACGATTGGCCGAATAAGAAGGACAAGACGCTGACAGTTGATTCGCCGTCGTCGGACCCGAATGTTACCGGCGTGGGCGGTACTCGGCTGTATGTTGACTCCACCAGTGGCGCTTGGGCGAGTGAGTCGGTGTGGAATGACTACGTGCAGAACAACGATTCTTGGCGTGGCGCAGGTGGTGGCGGGGTGTCGTCCATCTTCGCTCGACCCTCCTGGCAGACCGGCAAAGGTGTGAATCTCAATCAGAAGCGTCAGGTGCCAGATATTTCCTCGGCGGCTGCCGAGTATCAGTACTCCACTTATACCGAGAACGTGGACGCCAATAATGTTGATCATGGGAGTGCATGGTTTGCCTCAGCAGGCACCAGCGCGGCGGCCCCGCTCAATGCTGGTTTCTTGGCGCTCACCAGCGCCAAGGGCGGCGGAACGAAGTTTGGCAATATCAATCCGCTGATCTACCAGATTGCTGCGAATGACACATCGGCATTTCATGATGTGACCACCGGTACCAATAGCATCGTCGGCAATTCGGCGGCCTATCCCGCAACCGTTGGCTTTGACAAGGCTACCGGCTGGGGCAGCCCGGTCTTCCCGAACTTCTCGACTGGTTTGTTGAAGTAACTGAAGCTTGAAACTGAGGGGCTCAGGACGCAAGCAGCGCCCTGAGCCCCTCAGTTGTTGATCTGCTGATCTACTCAGCGCTTGGGCTGAGAGCTGCTTATGACAATCTCCGCACCGAAAGCGCAAGCCACAGCTGTACCCGATCGGCGGTCAACGCGGGGTCGAAACCAGTCAACTCAGCGATTTGACTGAGCCGATAGCGGACCGTGTTCCGGTGCAAGGATAAGGCCTCCGCGACGGCGGCCAGTGAACCATTGAGCTGTAAATAGCTTTCCAGCGTGGTCAGCAACTCGGCATGGTGTTGCCGGTCGAATTCCAGCAGGGGTCCCAGCGTTTCGGTGGCCATATCGAGCAGCGGCACATCTTCGCTAGCTAACAGCAGGGAGGTAAGCGAAAGCCGTTCCGGTTCGTTCACCTCCAGGCCGTGAGTCGCCGCCTCCTTGGCCTCGAAATAACTCCAGCGCAGCCCCTTGGCCTGCGCATAAGCGCCGCCTATCCCGATCGAAGTAGCAATCCCCGCCCCGTGCAAATAACGGGAAAGCGTCCTGGCGGAAGCACTCGAATCGCCGGTGGAACTGGGCAAGACGAGCAACAGCTCGCCATCTACCACCGCGCTCACCGCGGCATCGAAGGCTGGTGGCAGCGCAATTCCACTGAGCAGCTGGCGCTTCCGCTCCGGGGCAGCAACCAGCAGGAGTAGATTCTTCGAGCCAGGGTCAATGCCCACCCCACGCAACCGGGCAGCGATATCCGCCTCCGGAAGCGTGCTATGCAGCACATCCTGCAGTACTTGACCAGCCAGTAGCCGGCCGTCCTGGCGGCGCTGCACTTGATTGGCGAGCTCCACGCTCAGTAGTCCCTTGGCGTAGTCAACGATGCCACCCCGCACACCCTCATCCGGGAAGGGTCTGCGCAGCCAGAGCGTGCAAGCATCCCGCTTGCCGGTCGGTACCGGAACCGGTAACCAGTCGTCGTCATTCGGTTCGGACCCCGGTAAGGTGCTGAAGATCTCCGCATGGAATTGCTCGAGCACCACCTCAGTGCCGACGATATTCCGCAACGTGCCAAGCAAAGACGCCACCCCGCCGCCGTGCTCAGAGCCTGTGCTCAGAAGCGACTGAGCGAGCAGCTGATGACCGGCCAGCAAGGCCTCTAGCTTGGCGTAGTGCTCGGTGCTCAGCGCATCGGCGACCAGCTTGCCGATCGCCAAAAAAGGAGTCTGGTACGGGATTTCCACCACCGGCACCGACCAGCGATTGGCCTCGGCGAGTAATGCGGAAGGCACCTCATCGTGCCCGAAACCGATGCCGAAACCGATGCCCACCGCACCGGCCCGCTGAACCTGCCGGACAAAGACCCGTTGTGCCGCGGCCGTGTTCAGGCGGGCCCCGGTGGTGAGAATCAACTCAGCGCCGCTGAGAAAGGGCTGCGGATTCTCCAACTCGGTGACCGCCACCCAGGCAATCGGTGATTCCAAAGTCCTAGTGGCCGAGCCGCACTGGCGTAGTCCTAGATCGGGCTTGGCTAGCAGAGCGCTCAAGGTAATGGCCATGCCACTAATCTACCGGCGACCACTATACGAATGCACTATCGGTCAGCGAGGTAATAGTGCATTCGTCCATTCCTCTGGGCTGCCTGGTCACTTACGCTCGCAACAATAGCTGAATTCCGAGATTCATCGGCCAGCAAGTACCCAGTAATCAGTGAGGTTGGACATCGTGGTCAACATTTTGCAGAACTTCATCAATGGCGAATTCCGGGCACCAACCGGCGAAGGCGCCCTTGATGTCGTCAATCCGGTCACCGAAGAAGTGGTTGCCAGCGCGCCCATCTCCGGTGCCGCTGATATTGATGCGGCGATGGACGCCGCGGCGAAGGCCTTCAAGAGCTGGAAGCGCACCACTCCGGCGGAGCGTCAGCTTTTGCTGCTCAAACTAGCCGATGCGATGGAAGCGCGTAGCGATGAATTGGTCGAAGCCCAGCATCGTAATACCGGCCAGGTGAAGCAACTCATTGCCGACGAAGAGGTCGCCGCTGGTGCAAATCAGATTCGTTTCTTCGCTGGTGCCGCTCGATTGCTAGAAGGCAAGAGCGCCGGGGAGTACATGGAGGGTTTCACCTCTTATGTGCGTCGCGAACCAGTCGGCGTCATCGCCCAGGTTACGCCGTGGAATTACCCGCTACTGATGGCAATCTGGAAGATCGGCCCGGCTCTGGCAGCGGGAAACACCATTGTGCTGAAGCCCTCGGATACTACTCCGGAGAGCACCTTGGTACTAGCGGAACTGATCAAAGATATCTTCCCGGCCGGGGTTTTCAATGTGGTGCTCGGCAACGGTGAAACAGGCGCTGCCATGGTGGCCCACAGAACTCCGGCGATGGTCTCGATCACCGGCTCGGTGCGGGCCGGCATCGCGGTAGCCACCGGTGCGGCCCAGGGCCTCAAACGCGCGCATCTCGAACTGGGCGGCAAGGCCCCGGCGGTGGTGTTCGCCGACGCCGATCTGGCCAAAACTGCGGAGGCGCTCGCCGAGTTCGCCTTCTTCAATGCCGGTCAGGACTGCACCGCGGTGACCCGCATCTTGGTTCAGGAAAGCGCCAAAGAAGAGTTCCTCGGACTGCTCAAGAGCGCAGCCGAGGGGCTGCATACCGGCAGTCAGGACGATAGTGAGAACTACTACGGGCCGCTTAATAACGTGAATCATTTCAATGCCGTGAGCAAGGTTGTGGACTCGTTGCCCGAGTACGCCACCGTGGTCACCGGTGGTCACCGAGCGGGCGAGAAGGGCTTCTTCTACGCTCCGACCGTGATTGCCGATGTCAAGCAGAGTGACGACGTGGTGCAGAAAGAAACTTTCGGCCCGGTGATCACGGTACAGACCTTCAACACCGAAGAAGAAGCCCTGGAACTGGCGAACGACGTCGAGTACGCGCTTGCCTCCTCGGTCTGGACCAGTAATCACGGTACTGCAATGCGGGTCTCCCGGGATCTCGATTTCGGCGCAGTCTGGATCAACACCCACATCATGCTGACCGCTGAGATGCCGCACGGCGGATTCAAGCACTCCGGTTACGGCAAAGATCTCTCAATGTACGGCGTCGAGGATTACACCCGGATCAAACACGTGATGTCCTCCCTCGACGCATAACTCCATAGCTACAACCGGCATCGTCCGGGTTCATGCCTGGCCCCGTCGGCAATTTCCCGCCGCTGGTCGCCCGTGGCCCGACTGATTTTCCGCCCCTTAGACACGGTCTTCGCCTGTCGACTTCGTCGCCATGCGGTGATCCCGCGATGCGGGGCTACAAAAATCAGTCAGGCCGCTGGCACCGGAAGCAATTTTGTTAGCCGCGCATCGCGAGCCCGAGCGTGGCGACGAAGTCGACACGGTGGCTCGTGTCTAAGCGGCGGGAAATTGCTGCAGGGGCCACCGGCCGACAGCCACCGACGATGCTCGCCCGATGTAAGAAGTAGATTTCCAAGACCTGAAAGGCAAGAACATGACTGAAATTCAGTATCGACTCGAGCAGAAGCGGCGTGTGCTGGGGGATTTCCCCGGGCCCAAGTCCGCGGCGCTCGCCGAGCGGCGTAAAAAGGTGGTCGCCGGGGGCGTCGCCTCGGGGGTGCCGGTGTACGTTGCCGACGCCGACGGCGGAATCATTCAGGATGTGGACGGCAACTCCTTCATCGACCTGGGGTCCGGTATCGCGGTTACCTCGGTGGGGGCTTCGGATGCTGCCGTGGTCGGAGCGGTTGCTGAGCAGGCCGCGCACTTCACTCACACCTGCTTCATGGTGACCCCGTACGAGGGCTATATTGAACTGGCCGAGGAACTGGCCCGGCTGACACCGGGTGATCACGAGAAGCGTTCGGTGCTGTTCAACTCGGGCGCCGAAGCCGTGGAGAATGCGGTCAAAATCGCTCGTCTAGCCACCGGGCGGGACGCCGTGGTCGCCTTCGATCACGCCTATCACGGCAGGACTAACCTGACCATGGCCTTGACCGCTAAGGCAATGCCGTACAAAACCGGCTTCGGCCCGTTCGCGCCGGAGATTTACCGGGTACCGATGAGCTACCCTTACCGCGAAGAGGCCGATATCAAGGGTGAAGAGGCCGCACAGCGCGCCATCACCATGATTGAAAAGCAGATCGGTGGCGATCAGGTCGCCGCGATCCTGATCGAACCGGTGCAGGGCGAGGGCGGTTTCATTGTGCCGGCTGAAGGGTTCCTGCCGACCTTGGCGGCCTGGGCCAAGGAAAAAGGCATCGTCTTCATCGCCGACGAAGTGCAGTCAGGCTTCTGCCGCACCGGTGCCTGGTTCGCAAGCCAGCACGAAGGCGTGGTACCCGATCTGATCACCCTCGCGAAGGGCATCGCTGGCGGTCTGCCGCTGAGCGCGGTGACCGGCCGCGCCGAGCTGCTTGACTCGGTGCACCCCGGTGGCCTGGGTGGCACCTATGGCGGTAACCCGATCGCCTGCGCTGCCGCACTCGCTGCGATCCGCTCGATGGAAGAGTACGACCTGAACGCTCGGGCGCAGCGGATCGAGGACATCGTCTTGACTAGGCTGCGGAAGCTCGCCGAAGAGCTGGGTGAGCAGAGCATTATCGGCGAAGTTCGTGGCCGCGGTGCGATGCTGGCTATTGAACTAGTCAAGCCGGGCACCGCGCACACCACGAAAGAACCCAATGCTGAGGCCACCAAGGCGATTGCTGCGGCCTGTCTGCAGGCCGGTGTGGTGATTTTGACCTGCGGTACCTATGGCAATGTGGTTCGGCTGCTGCCCCCGCTGGTGATCGGTGAGGAGCTGCTTTCCGACGGCTTGGACGTGCTGGAGACAGCGATCCGCCAAGCCTAGACAATCAAGCATTAATCAACGGCGCACTGGTCCGGCTCCCGGGAGTTTTCCCCAAAATTCTCGGGGGCCGGGACAGTGCGCTGATTAGCAGGTAAGGTTCGGTTATGCGATACGTGGTTGGTTACACCCCAAATGAACGTGGTGCTGACGCAATTGCCTTGGCTGCTGCCATTGCGAGGACGCAAGGCGCCAAGCTGGATGTGGTTTATGTCTTCAATGAAGACAGCCCCTACCAAGCGATCACCCCCGGAGGAGAGCTGCTCAGCCCTGCCGAGCAAGCGGTGCTGATTGCCCGTGGCAAGGCGTTGCGGCAGGTGCCGGAGGACGTTGAAACTGAGTTTCATGTCCGGGAGGCTGAGTCGTTCGCCTCAGGTCTAATCGAGGCTGCGGTGGAGTACGAGGCCGGGCTGATCGTGATTGGCGCCGCCAGCAATGGATTGTTTAAACGCTTTACCGTTGGCTCAATCGCCAACGGGCTACTGCACGCCTCTCCGGTTCCGGTGGCGCTAGCGCCACGCGGCTATCAGCGCCAAGAACCGTTGACCAGATTGACCTTGATGGTCGGTACCAGGCAAGGCGCCCAGGCCGCCATCGACGTTGCCATTGAGTCCGCTGCCCGGCGCGGGGTGCCGCTCCGGCTGGTCTCGCTGCTTGAACTGGACGAGTTGAAGCAGGGTGAATTTGAGCTGGATAATCCGCTCAGCCCGGCGCGTCAGCACGTCAACACGGTGCTGGCCCTTGCCGCTTCTAAACTTAAGGAAGGCCAAGCTACCGCCACCTTGGCGCACGGTCGCAGCATTGAAGCAGCTATTGACTCCATCGGTTGGGACGATGGAGAAGTGGTGATCGTGGGGTCTTCTCGGCTGGCCCAGAAGAACTTGCTGTTCTTGGGCAGCACCGCGAATAAGGTGCTGCGCTCGCTGCCCGTGCCAATGGTTGTGGTGCCGCGCGACTACGAACGAGTGAGCGGCACCGTCTAAGAGACTCTGACTGGTTCTCGCCCGCAGGGTCCGCACAATGATGTGGCGACGGTGAAGGGTTGGCTGCCGTAGAGTGGTGCCGTGACTGAGATTAAGGTTTTCGCTGGTACTGCAGGACAAGCCTTCGCCGAAGAGATGTGCGGCACGCTCGGAGTGCCGCTTAGCCCAGCTAGGGTGCAGCGCTTTGCTAATGATTGCCTCGAAGCCCAGCTTCTCGAGAACTGTCGTGAACAAGACGTCTATCTGATTCAGCCGATTGTTGCGCCCACTCAGGAAAACCTGATGGAACTGCTGCTGATGATCGACGCCGCCAAAGGAGCTTCGGCGTCCCGGATCACCGCGGTGATGCCGCATTTTGCCTATGCCCGCTCGGATAAGAAAGACGCCCCCCGGATATCGATTGGTGGTCGTTTAGTCGCCGACTTACTGCAGACCGCGGGAGTGGATCGGGTGCTGACGATGGCGCTGCACGCTCCTCAGGTGCACGCTTTCTTCCGGGTGCCCACCGATCAGCTCAATGCCTTACGCGAGTTGGCAGAGCACTTCCGGGGCAGCGATCTTTCCAACACCACCGTCGTTTCACCGGATCTCGGCAATGCCAAAACCGCCACCGCTTTTGCCCGGATGTTAGGCACTCCGGTGGCTGCCGGAGCGAAAGAGCGGTACGAAAATGATCGGGTGGTGATCACCTCAATCATCGGCGAGGTCAGCGGCCGGGACATCATTGTGCTGGACGATGAGATTGCCAATGGCAGCACGATTATTGCCGTGCTGGAGCTGCTGCGACAGGCCGGTGCGAAGTCAGTACGGGTCGCCTGCACGCACGGAATATTCTCGAATAACGCGGTCACTAGAATCGCCGCCGTCGACTCGGTGCAGAGCATTGTCACCACCAATACGGTTCCGACCAAAACTGAAAGTGCCAATCCGAAACTGACCGTGTTGAGCGTGGCGCCGGCCTTTGCCGAGGCGATCCGGCGAATCCATAGCGGAGAGTCAGTCAGTGCGCTCTTCAACCCGCAGCACGCCTGAGCTTTCAGCGTTCCGTGCCGCCCGGCGCAGCACCGAGTTCTTCCGCACCGTGGCCAGCATGTCAATGGTGAGCACCAAAAGCGCCACCCAGACAATGCCAAACCCTATCCAACGTTCCAGGCCCATTTCCTCTTTGAGGAACAGCACAGCAATCAGGAACTGCAATACGGGAGCAAAGTATTGCAGCAGCCCTATTGTGGTCATCGGTAACCGACGGGCTGAAGCACCGAAGAACAACAATGGCACCGCGGTGATCACCCCGGAAGCCGCCATCCACCAGAAGTGCGCGGGTCCCTCGGTAGTTAGGGTGGCACTGCCGTTTATTGCGAGGAGCACCATCACTACGGCGGCAATCGGCGCCAGCAGCGCGGTTTCGATGCTCAGCGACGTCGCCGCTGTTACTTGCGGGCCCACTCGCTTTTTCACAAAGCCGTAGATGCCGAAGCTAAAGGCGAGCACCAGGGCGATCCAGGGGAGCTGGCCATAGGCCACGGTCAGCTCGACCACTGCGATGAATCCGATCCCTACTGCGGTCCATTGCAGCGGCCGTAGTCGTTCTTTGAGCACAAAAACGCCGAGCAGTACCGATACCAAGGGGTTGATGAAATACCCGAGCGAGCTTTCTATCGCGTGGCCGGTGGTCACACCATAGGTGTAAGTGAGCCAGTTGACCGCGATGAGTGCCGCCGCCACGGCGAGGGTGCCGAGCACCCGGCCAGTGCTGAAGGCTTTGAGCAGCGCTGGCCAGCCCCGGGTGACGGTGAGCAGAAGGGCGCAGAAAAGCAAGGAGAAAAGCACTCGATTTGCCACAATTTCCACCGCTCCGGCGGGCTTGAGCAAAGTGAAGTAGAGCGGCAGCAAACCCCAGAGGCCGTATGCCGCAACGCCGTAGATAATGCCGAGGCTAGAACCTTGGGCGGAAGCGTCGAGGGTTGGCGAGGAGAGTTGTTTGCGAGGCACACAGCAATAACATCACCGGTCCATCGCAAATTCCAGTCAGCAGCCAGGAGAATCCCGGATTTCTCGACCGGAGCCGTGATTTGCGGATGTTGCAGCGGGGGCAACAGCGGGGTGTCCAATCTTCGGGCACGCTTCCCAGCAACTTATTCGGCCGCGTCATAGACTGGCAACCAACAGCACGGGCGCTGCCGCTGGAAGGAACCGCTGGTGGAAGATCTGAGACCGAAAGCTCTGCGTATCGCCGTGATTGGGGCTGGCCCTGCGGGAGTTTACGCGGCAGACATCTTAGCTAAGGCAAGCAGCGATGAGCTGCGCGTGAGCGTCGATCTTTTCGATCGTTATCCGGCGCCATTCGGCTTGATTCGCTACGGCGTCGCCCCTGATCACCCGCGCATCAAGGGCATTATCCAGGCCTTGCACAAGGTGCTGGATCGCGGCGACATCCGGTTCTTCGGCAATGTGAATTACGGTGTTGACCTTAGCCTGGATGAGCTGCGCCGACACTATCATGCGGTCATTTTCGCTACCGGGGCAGTGCACGACGCCGCGCTAGCAATTCCGGGCATCGACCTCGCCGGCTCTTTTGGAGCCGCCGACTTTGTCTCTTGGTATGACGGGCATCCGGATGTACCGAGGGAGTGGCCGCTGCAAGCGCAACAGATCGCGGTACTCGGTCACGGCAATGTGGCGCTCGATGTGGCTCGGATGCTCGTCAAACAGGCCGATGAGCTGCTCAGCACCGAAATCCCGGAGAACGTCTACCGGACTCTGAAGGCTTCTCCGGTGACGGATGTACATGTCTTCGGTAGGCGCGGACCGGCGCAGATTAAATTCACTCCCTTGGAGCTCCGGGAACTCTCGCATGCCGCCGACGTTGACATTGTGCTGTACCCGGAGGACTTTCAGTTTGATGAGGCCTCTGACCAGGCGATTAAGAGCAATAACCAAGTACGCACCATGGTCAACACCTTGACTAATTGGTTGGCGGAGCAACCCGAGGTGTCCACTGCCGCCCGCCGCCTGCACTTGCATTTCCTGCATACTCCAGTGGAAATCCTGGCGGCGGAAGGGCAGCTCTGCGGCATTCGTTTCGAACGCAATGAATTAGTCGGTAATGGCCAGGTTCAGGGCACCGGGGAGTTCGTAGACTATCCAGTACAGGCCGTCTACCGGGCGATTGGGTACTATGGTTCGCCGCTGACCGAGTTGGAGTTCGATTCGCGCCTAGGGGTGCTAAAGAACGACGGTGGTCGAGTGCTGGATGCGGCTGGTCGGCCGCTGCCCGGGATCTATACCACCGGCTGGATCAAGCGAGGCCCGGTCGGGTTGATTGGTCATACCAAAGGTGACGCGCTCGAAACGGTCGGGTTTTTACTTGAGGACCGAGTATCGTTGCCGGAACCAGCGGAGCCGCGGCCCGAAACAATTGTTGAACTGCTGAACTCCAAGGGGGTTGAGTACACCGATTGGGCAGGGTGGTTGAAGCTCGATGCTTATGAGCGATCGCTTGGCGACGCTTGGCCGGAGCTGGCATCGCCAGATCAGCAAAAACTAGGAATCGTACGGGAACGCATCAAGCTGGTGCCCAGAGACGAAATGATTAAGGTTTCGCGAAGCTGACTGAGGGCCGACGGTTGGCGAGAGGGCAGCTAGCGGCTCGGATCGCGGAGTTGCCTGCCGCTGGAACGGTCGAGCTTTAGCGATAATTGGCGGTCAGCCAAACAGCGCCCGCGCCGCACAGTAAGGTGGCGATCAGCGTCGGAATCCACCAAAGGGCCATCCCCAGGGCGAGCGCACCTAGCAGCAATACCAGGGTGGAAATCAAGAAGATTGCGGTTAGCGTCGCCAAAATTGCTGCGCCATGTACCGGACGGAAAGTAAATTTTGGTGCGACTTTTTGCACCTGGTTGAAATGCCGCGGCGCGATGCCTTGTTCTAGCGAGTCAATCACTGAAATCCTCAAAATATGGTGTGCTGTCACCTATTAGTAACTGGTAATGATGATTCGTGACGAAAAGTCTCGAGGATTTTTTCTTCGAGTGGCTAACCGCGGCGTCGAAATGCATTCTTGCCCTTGGGGCGCGGCTGATGGCCCGCGGAAGACCGATGATGACCGGCGAAAAACAACCGTCTCACTGGGCGTGAACCGGACCAGGATTCAAGGGTTTTCGGCCGCGGCCTGGAAGTTCAAAGTAGGCTAGGGAACGATTGCCCGAGCTTTCCAGCGTGCTAGCCGCCCTCGGTTGATCGCCGGTGAAAATGCGTGTAAAAAGTTTTTACAAAACCACTTTTGAGGAGAGTAGGCTGCTGCTATGAGTCAAGGATTTGTTTCAGATGGATTTCAGCCGCTGGCTGCCGCGTTCGACTCGCTCTTTACCGATGGCTTAGAGCACGGCGCCTCGCTTGCTGTCTACCAGAACGGTAAGGCTGCTCTGGATCTTTGGGGTGGCGAGGACCCGCATGACGCGACGCCCTGGGAGAAGGACAGCGTCACCATTGGTTTCTCCACTACTAAGGGGGCGGCGGCGATTATGCTGCTGCGTTTGGTGGAGCGTGGGCTGGTCGACTTGGATGCGCCGGTGGCTCAATATTGGCCGGAGTTCGCCGTGGCCGGCAAAGCACAAATCACTGTTCGTCAGGTGACGCAGCACCGCTCGGCGCTGCCGTTCCTGGAAGGGCCGGTTGAGGATTTCTTCACCCCGGGCAAGGCCGAAGCGGTGATTGCTACTCAGGCCCCTGCTTACCCGGTAGATTCCTTCTTCAACTATCACGCAGTCACTTTCGGCACTTTGGTCGGCGAAATCATCTACCGCGTTTCCGGCCAAAGGGTGGGAGAGTTCTTTCAGACTGAAATTGCAGGGCCGCTCGGGTTGGAATTCTGGATCGGCGAACCGGAATCAGTCGAAGGCCAGTTCAGGCGCTCGAGTTATGGCTCGGATGTTCAGCTACCGCCGGTGATTCCCGAAGCCTTGCTGGCGCAGCTACCCGCCGCGGTATCAGCGGGGGTGATCACCGGGCAGCAGCTAATGGGACTTTTTACCCCGGATAGCCGCGACGCCGTCGCCAACTCTCTGGTCTATCGTCGCGCCCAAATGGCGGGAGCAAATGGCGTCAACAACGGCCGCGCGCTGGCTCGGATGTACGCCGCCACGATTGGCGAAGTCGATGGGGTCAGGCTGCTTTCGGCAGAGACCATTAATGAGGCTCGGCGTTACGCCACCGCCGATATTCAGCGCCCGCCCTTGCCGGACGGTACCGAACAGCCGCAGCCGCGCTGGGGCGTTGGGTTCCAGCTGGAGGAGCCAGCGGGGCTCAAGTTACTAGGTGAAGGCTCCTTCGGTCACGCTGGGATGGGTGGCCGCTTGGGCTTCGCCGACCCTGAGTCGGGCATCGCCTTCGGGTACGTCTCGCAACGGATGCACCTGGACCCGACCCCGGACGAACGCCTGGGTCGATTGAACACGGCTCTCCGCGAGGTACTCGCAGCCCAATAAGCGTTGGGTCAGTGCGAAGCTGCTGCGAGCTAAGACGCCAAGGGCGGTTTCCAGATTACTGGAAACCGCCCTTGGCGCTAATGGGTAACTCTGGTCTTCAGAGCTGGGAAAAACTACTGGGCGCCGTCGTGCTCGCCGGTCAGGCCGCCCTGGGCGAGCGCGCCGTCGACCGACCCCTGATCGCCCGCGCCGAGGTTCGCGCGCAACTTGGCGCCGAGGTCGGCGTCGACATTGGTCCAGTACTGAATGGCGCGTTCCTTAATATCGGCGTTCTGCACCCCGCCGACAGCACCGGTGATGGTCTCCAGGAAGCGAGCCTTAGCGGCATCGTCGAAGACCTCGCGGTACAGCGTGCCAGCCTGGCCGAAGTCGCTGTCCTCGGAGTGCAGGCGAGCCGCGGCGATGGTCAGCTCGCCGTCGTTCTCCCAGCCGCCGGCCTGGAACTTCGACTCGTCGGCAGCAGCACCGCCCTTGGAGTTCGGTGCGTAGTTCGGCACCGAAGCCGCATTGAAGTGGTAGCGAGCCGCACCATTCTGCGAGTAGTTGTGCACCTCGTTCTTCGGCGCGTTCACCGGCAACTGGGCGTGGTTGGTGCCCACCCGGTAGCGGTGCGCATCGGCGTAAGAGAAGATCCGAGCCTGCAGCATCTTATCCGGCGAAGCAGCGATGCCCGGCACGAAGTTCGACGGCGCAAAAGCGGCCTGCTCGATCTCCGCGAAGTAGTTCTCCGGGTTGCGGTTCAGCGTCATGGTGCCTACGTGAATCAAGGGGTAATCAGCCTTCGGCCAGACCTTGGTTAGGTCGAAGGGATTGAAGCGGTAATCCTTGGCGTCTTCGTACGGCATGATCTGCACGTGCAGTTCCCACGACGGGAAGTCGCCCTTGTCGATGGCCTCGTACAGGTCGCGAATGTGGTGGTCGCCGTCGGAGCCAGCCAGTTCGGCGGCCTGCTCGTTGGACATGCCCTCCACGCCCTGGTTGGTGTGGAAGTGGTACTTCACCCAGAACCGCTCGCCTTCGGCGTTGATCCACTGGTAGGTGTGCGAGGAATAGCCCTGCATCTTGCGCCAGGACAGCGGCAGGCCGCGATCGCCCATCAACCAGGTCACCTGGTGAGCTGACTCGGGGGAGAGCGTCCAGAAATCCCACTGCATATCGGCATCGCGCAGGTTGGAGCCCGGCAGGCGCTTCTGCGAGTGGATGAAATCGGGGAACTTAATACCGTCGCGGATGAAGAACACCGGGGTGTTATTGCCGACTAGGTCGTAGTTGCCTTCACTGGTGTAGAACTTAATCGCAAAGCCACGCGGGTCGCGCCAGGTATCGGGGGAACCCTGCTCGCCGGCCACCGAGGAGAAGCGGATTAGCATTTCGGTTTCCACGCCGGGCTGGAAAAGCGCAGCCTTGGTGTACTTGGAGACGTCTTCTTTGGTGACGAAAGTGCCGAAGGCGCCGCCGCCCTTGGCGTGCACAACTCGCTCCGGAACCCGTTCGCGGTTGAACTGAGCCAGCTTCTCGACCAGATAATGGTCGGTCAGTGCGATGGCGCCGTCCTGACCGACGCTCTGCGAATGCGCGTCGGACTGCACGGGAGCACCAGACTGAGTGGTGGAACTCGGTGTAGTTGGATTAATGGTCATGACTCTCCTTGATTGGTGTTTCTGTGCGGTGGAGTGAAATTTTGGATGGCTTGGTCTTGGGCAGTGCAGTCGGTGCAAATGCCCGAGAAAGTCACTTCGGCATGCAAGATACGCATAGTTGAAGAAGACGCTTCAAGGCAGGGCGCATGCCCCACTGCGCAATCCACATCCTCGATACGACCGCATTTAATGCAGACCGCGTGGTGGTGATTATCGCCCACCCGGGTTTCGTAGCGAGCCGGGCCGGAGGTCGGGTCGATTTTCCGTAGCAGATCGAGTGCGGTGAGATCAGCCAGCACGGTATAGACGCTCTGCAGAGTGAGCTCCGGCAATTCGGCCTTGGCGGCCTGCCAGATGTGTTCGGCGTCCTGGTGCGGCGCTGAATCAGCTGCGGTGAGTACCGCCAGCCGCTGCCGAGTGACCCGTCGGCCGGCCGCGCGCAGACTGCTCTCCCAGTCTTGGGAGGGGCCGCCTTCCGGCTGCTGAGTGCCCAGGGTCACAGTCACAAACCCAGTCAAACACTTATTCCGAGTAATTCGTAATAAGGTGAACCTAAGTAGCTTGATCGATCGGCTGCGGCGCTCTAGCTGACACTCTTTTCCGCTGCCGAAGACCGCGGCTTCGGGCCTCAATGCGCTGCCCGAGGTAGCAGGCCGCGATGATCAGCACTGCACCCAGGACGCCAAGCCAGCCAATTAACTCGCCGCCCACCGTGATGCCGATCAACACCGCCCAAACCGGCTCGGTGCCCATCAGCAGGCTGGCTCGGGAGGCCGAGGTCTGCCGAATCGCCCAAAGCTGCACCAGGAAGGCAAAGACGCTGCAGGCCAAGCCGAGGTAGAGCACGCCGAGCCATTGAGGCAGTCCAAAGTTGACCACCGCGCTGATGGCGCCGCCCGGGTCCATGGCGGTGAAGAGCGCTGCGCACGCTGCGCTCTGCAACAGTGTCACGGTGAGTGAGTCGAAGGATTTACCGGTAGTCAGCTTCGCCATCAGGGTGACGTGTCCGGCCCGTACAGCGGCGGCGGCAAGCATCAGTAGGTCTCCGGCATTTGGTAACCGGAAGCCGTTGTCAGAGACCAGCAGGGCTACTCCGACCACGGCGACCACGGCGGCGACAAAGAATCCGGGCGGCAACCAGCGTCGATTAGCTGCCGATTCTAAGATGGGGGTGAAGATGATGGTCAGGCTAATGATCAGCCCCGCATTGGTAGCGCTGGTGACCGAGACACCGTAGGTCTCGAGCAGCAGAATAGCCGCTTGAGTGAATCCCAGAATGATCCCGACCAGTAGTTCGGCCCGGCCTGGCCGCTTCTTTCGCAGCCAAGAGAAGACCGCCAATAACGCCAATGCGGCAATCATGAAGCGCAACGAAAGTATTGCTGGCACACTGGCGAAGTCGGTGAGTTGTTTTGCCGCCAAATAGCTGCTGCCCCAGACCACAGCAACGGCGATTAGCAGAACGTCTACCCGAAGTCTTCGCCAGATTTCCGGCAACTGAGGAGATCTCATATCCTCAGCTTCCAGCGCCAGCAATAAGAGCACAAGCTACTGTTTTTGTGACCAATAGATTAGTTTGAACTAATGTTAATGGTATGGAAGTAGGCCAACTTAGAGCGCTCCGGGAGTTGCGCGACCGTGGCAGCATCGCCGCCGTCGCCCAGGCCATGCATGTCACACCCTCTTCGGTATCTCAACAACTCAGCGCCTTAGCGCGGGCCGCTGGATGTGCCCTAACCTACCGGGACGGTCGACGAACCGCTTTGACCGACGCCGGACGGGCGCTGGCCGCGGCAGCAGTCCGGGTGGAATCCGCGCTCGGCTCGGCTACCGAAGCGGTCAAGCAATTTCAGCAGCAGCCGGCCGGTAGGGTGAGCATTGCCGCATATCACAGTGCTAGTTGGGCGCTTTTCCCCGCGCTGCTCGAACGGTTCAATGAGCCAGACGGCATTGAGTTGCTGCTGAGCGATGAGGACGTCGCCCAGCAGCACTTCCCGCGGTTGACCGCTGATTATGATTTAGTGATCGGACACCGTCTGCAAGGCGGTGCCCAATGGCCAGCGACGGTGCACGTTGAGCCTTTGTTCCTCGAACCACTGGATATTGCGATGCCCGCCGGTCATCGGCTGGCGAAGAGGCAGGTATTGCAAGTTGCTGATCTTCGTGGCGAAGCCTGGCTCGCGGTGCATGACGGTTTTCCGCTCCGCGGCGCCATTGAACAGATCGCCGGTATCAATGGGGAAACCGCAAAAATAGTTCACCGGATCAACGAGTTCTACGTCGCCGCCAGAGTGGTGGAGGCGGCGGCGTGTATCTCATTGATGCCGCGATTCACGGTGGATCAGACGCGCTATCCCGGACTGGTGATGCGGCCCTTGGAGTTTCCCCAACTGGGGCGGCAAGTCGATTGCTTAATGCGCCCTGAAGCATTGACCAGGGGCAATGTGAGGGCAGTCCTTGGGGCCTTGCGCGAAATCTCAGCAAGTCTGAGTCAGGGAGTCTGAGCGGTTAACCTTTCCGAGTTCAAAGCACCCTATGGGGTATTAAGCTAGACCGGTGCGCAAACTTCTGGCCGACGTGACTCCGCTCCGGGAGAGCCCGGCGTATCGCCGAATGTGGACGGGGGTTGCGCTTTCTTCGGTGGGGTCGCAGCTCACCCTGGTGGCGATGAGTCTCCAGGTGTACGCGCTCACCCAGTCGACTTTCGCGGTCGGCCTGCTTGGCATATTCTCGCTGGTTCCGTTGATTATTGCAGGGCTTTACGGTGGGTCAATTGTCGATGCCCACGACCGCCGCAAGGTGGCCTTGTATTCCGCTGCCGCACTCTGGATTATCACCATCGGGGTCGCTGCTCAGGCCTGGTTAGGACTTGGCCAGCCTTGGATCCTCTATGTTTTTGCGGGTCTGCAAAGCGCTGCGATGGGCATTAACCAATCCGCCCGGAGCGCAATCATCCCCCGGCTGGTACGTCCGGAGTTATTGCCAGCGGCAAACGCTTTGAACATGATTGTCTTTGGCGTCGGTATGAGTATTGGCCCGCTGCTGGCCGGCTTCTTGGTCAGCCATGTCGGCTACGGCTGGACGTACCTGATTGATGTGCTCACCTTTACCGCCGCGCTCTGGGCGGTTTTCAGACTTCCCGCAATGCCGCCCGAGGGTGATCAGGTCCGCAAGGCGGGCTTGCGCTCGGTCTTTGAAGGGTTTCAGTTCCTGGCGCTACGCCCCAATATCCGGATGACGTTCCTGGTCGATCTGTGCGCCATGATCTTCGCCATGCCGAAGGCCCTTTTCCCGGCGATGGGTGCGGTATGGCTCGGCGGTGGGGATGCCACCGCCGGTCTATTACTTGCCGCGGTGGCAATCGGCTCACTACTAGCGGCGCTGTTCTCGGGCCCCTTGGGTCGGGTGCACCGGCAGGGCTTGGCAGTTGGTATTTGTATCACCGTCTGGGGCGCCGCAATAGCCGGGTTGGGTGCGGTGGTTCTGCTTGCGGGTAAGCATCAGGGCGGGGAGGTTTCGCCGTGGTTGTGGCCTGCGGTGTTGCTTCTGGTGATTTCGGGGATCGCGGATTCGATCAGTGGCGTCTTCCGGTCCACCATCCTGCAATCGGCCACCCCGGATCAGTTACGCGGACGCCTGCAGGGCATCTTCATCGTCGTGGTGGCTGGGGGCCCACGGCTCGGCGACCTGTTTTCCGGCACCGGCGGGCAGTTATTCGGTGAAGGCTTTGCGGCCCTACTTGGCGGGCTGCTCTGCGTGGCTGCGCTGTGGATTCTGCTCAAAACCCAGCCTAAATTCCTGCGTTATGACGCGCGAACCCCTGAACCTTAGATGTCAGAATAGGGATATGCGTCTGATTCTGATCCGTCATGGCCAAACCCCATCTAATGTTCGCAGACTTCTGGACACTGCGATGCCTGGGCCCGCTTTGACCGATCTCGGCTCTGAGCAGGCACGGGCCCTGGTGCCGGCCCTCGCCGATCAGCCGCTGGATGCCATCTATTCTTCGGTGGCCTTGCGCGCCCAGCAAACCGCCCAACCGCTGGCCGATGAACGCTCCCTGGAATTGCAGGTGCGCGAAGGTGTCAGAGAAATCGCTGCCGGAGAATTAGAAATGGCAGGGGACCTAGCGTCGATCAAGAAATATCTCACAGTGGTTTTCGGCTGGGTAGTGGGGCAACCGGAGTTGCGGATGCCCGGTGGTGAGACCGGCACCGAAGTGCTGGAACGGTTCGACGAGGTTGTGCAAGAGGCGCTCGACGCGGGTCATCGCAGCGCTGCAATTATTAGCCATGGTGCAATGATCCGTATTTGGGCGGCTAGCCGGGCGGCCAATGCTGACCTGCAGAACCCACAGCAGTACGATCTCAGCAACACCGGTGTAGTGATCTTGGACTATGACAATCCTGACGATAATGATGATGCTGCACGGCCATGGCGACTGGTGTCCTGGACCGCCGAACCAGCCGGTGGGCCAAGCCTTGCCGACAGCAAGCATGACGGTCCTGATCTGGAAGGGCTGAGCGCTGAAGAAAACTAAGCCACCAGGCAAGCCTAAGCTCCTTCCTCGACGCTGGGTTGCTCGGACTAAGACTAAGGTTAAGACTGAGGTCAAGGCCACGGCGCTTCCCGCTCAGCGTTTCCGGTCCTTGCGTAGAATCCGTTGGGATCGGATTCTGTTGTTTTCAGCTGCGCTCGTCGTCTTAGCGGTATCAGCTTCGCTGAACACCACGATCTATGGCATGAACATTGTGCTCGGCCTGCTCCTAGCGGCCGTGCATGCCGGCAGCTTGCTGCTCAGCTATTTCCAGGCCTGGACCGGTATGGTGATTTCGCTGCTCGCCGTCCTGGCCACCTCGGTGTTTATTCAACCCGCTGAGGGCGCAGTCGGCCCGTTCACAGTGATCGGGATGCTGACTCAGCTCGCGATTATTGTGATCTGCGGTTTGCGTGCCCCCTGGTATGTAGCGACCTTGTGCTGGTTAGGAACTCTGGCCGCCGTGACCTACGGCGGCTCCTGGATCCGCGGCGTGCAATTCGGCACCCCGGAAACGGGAAGTCTGGTGGTTTTCGCCGCGGTTGGATTCGGCTTGCTGCTCGCTTCAATCATTGCCCGGCAGTGGCAGCTAATTCGTGCGCAGCTCACCGTGGAGCGTAGCGTCAGCGCCAGTGAGGTTGCCCGTAGGCAGATCGTTGAGGACCGGGCAGGCATTGCCCGCGAACTGCATGACGTGGTCGCTCACGGGATGTCACTGGTCACCGTGCAAGCCACCACGGCTCGCTATCGTTACCCCGAGCTGGATAGCAGGGTGGTCGCCGAGTTTGATGAAATTGCCGAGCATTCACGCCGTGCCATGACGGAGATGCGGCACATTCTAGGGGTGCTGCGGGCCGAGGATGGCCAAGGTGAAACCCGGCCGCAGCCCGGGGTGAGCGATCTGAAAGCGCTAGTTGAATCGATCCGTCGTGCTGGTATTGCGGTTGATATTTCCTTACCCGACAACTTCACGCCCGGGCCGGTATTGGGTCTGACGGTGTATCGGATCGTCCAGGAGGCACTGAGCAATGTGGTGCGACATGCACCAAATTCTCGCGCCACGGTGCGGATTAGTCAGAGCTCAAAGCAATTAGTGGTGTTAGTGGAAAACAAGGCAACGAGTGCTCTTTCCACCGAGAAGACCGGTGGCCATGGCTTGATCGGGATGCGTGAGCGGACCCAAGCTGTTGGCGGTACGCTCGAGTATGGCCCTTCAGGCAATGGAGGATTCCGGGTTGAGGCACGGTTACCGCGCAGCCTGGGGCCGATGAGTGATCCAGCGCAAAGGACGAATTCGTGACAATCACCGCGGTATTGGCCGACGATCAGGCGATGGTCAGGGCTGGCTTTGCCGCCTTACTGAACGCGCAACAAGACATTGAAGTGCTTGGCCAGGCGGAGGACGGGCAGGAAGCCGTGACGCTGTGCGCCAAGCTGCATCCCGACGTTGTGCTCTTGGATGTGCGGATGCCCGAGCTGAATGGCTTGCAGGCGGCCGAAAAGATCATCGCCGCGAACTACGGCACGAAGGTGCTGATGCTCACCACCTTCGACATCGACGATTACGTCTATGAGGCGCTCGCGCTGGGGGCCAGTGGTTTCTTACTCAAAGATGCCCTTGCCGATGAGCTGGTCTCGGCGGTACGGGTGGTGGCAGCCGGTGAGGCCCTGCTTGCGCCCAGTGTGACTAAGAGACTGATCGAAAATTTCAGTAGGAGCCGACCGCGAACCGCTGTGCACACCGCTCGGTTGAACGGTTTGACCGAACGGGAACGCGAAGTGCTCACCCTGGTCGGCCGCGGGCTCTCCAACCAGGAGATCGCCGCCGAACTTTTTATCGCTGAGCAGACTGTGAAGACACATGTTTCAAAGCTTTTCACCAAGCTGGACCTGAGAGATCGTGTCCAAGCGGTGGTGCTTGCCTACGACACCGGCCTGGTGGAACCCGCTTAGCCGAGTTTGGCCGAATCGCTGCACGGAGCGTCCGGCGGGTCATCAGTGATGCCGAAGGGATGCCTATGGCCTGCCAGCCCAGCTAGGGTTGGCAGGCCATAATTTAGTTCCTTGGTTTAGCTATCCTGATGCTCGATCAGTTTGAAAGCCGCTCCGGTCGGGTCAGTCAGGCCGACCATTCGGCCGAAGGGGGTGTCTTCGGCTTCTTGAATCACCTGGGCGCCCAACGCTAGGGCTTTGGCGACGCTTTCATCGACATTGGCGACATCGAAGTAAATCTCCCAGTGTGAGGGAACGCCTTCGGGCAGGAATCCGGAGGAATCCATCACGCCGGCACGGGCGTCATCGCCTTCTCCGAGGGTGCTGTAACGAAATTCCTCGGTGTCTGACATGGTGCTGGGCTGCCAGCCGAAAGTATCTTTGAGGAAGTCTAGGGAGGCCTGATAGTTCTTGCTGTGCAGCTCGAACCAGGCCGGGGCGCCGATAGCTGCCTGGAGTTGGAAACCGGTGTGACCACCGAACTCCCAGACGCCAACCGCAGCTCCGGCCGGGTCGCCGACCATACCCATTTTGCCCTGTTCGGGGACTTCCATCGGGGCCAGATAGACCTGCCCGCCATTAGCCGCCGCAAGTTCCGCTGTCTTATCGATGTCATCGGAGCGCAGATAGGTGCTCCAGACGTCCGGATAGCCCGAGTCTGGGGCGTTCTGCATTAAACCAGCGACGCTCTTGCCGTCCTTTGAGGCCACTACATAGCCGCCGTATTTTTCTTCGTCGCCGGTTTCGTAGGTCCAGTCGAAAAGCGCGGTGTAGAAGTTTTTGGACTTCTCCAGATCGGAGGTCATCAAGTCAATCCAGCAGGGCGCTCCAGCCGGGATTTCAGATGTCGTCATTATCGCTCCTCTTCCTTGATGACCGATGTCATCTCACCTAGACCCTATGTCGGAGCAGGCCTCGATTCAATGCTTCACCCCGCAGAGCTAGCTGTGAGACCGCGACCATACCGGGGTAGGGGGAGAGAATCGCTCCGCTGAGCGATGTGCACTGGGAAAACCGGTTCTTAGTCTGCTGAGAGATAGCAGATTATTTCTCAGGAGACAGCCATGACGCAGCTTCTTTCTCGACCGGCAGCTAGCCCCGGTGATGCCCACAATACGGCGGTGCGCCGCGATGTGGTGGTGGATTTAGCCAGGGCGGTCTGCCTGCTAGTGGTGGTACTTTTTCACGGCATTATGATGGGCGTGCAACTGGACCCGGTACGCGGTTGGCAGGTCACTAATGCCTTCGAAGGCCAAGCATTTTTCCCGGTGCTGTCGCTTTTCCTCCAGGTGATGCCGCTGTTTTTCATCCTGGGTGGCTTTTCCAGCTTTGGCGCTTGGGAACGACGCCGACAAGCCGGGCGCTCAGCTGGTAGCTTCATTCGCGAACGATTGCTCAGGCTGGGCCGACCTGCCATCGTGGTGTTTGGCGTGGTTGGCCTAGGGCTGGTGCTCCTCGCTGCCAGCGGGGTACCCGCCGACTTGCTAGGCCAAATCGGCTTCAGAATCTCGCAGCCAATGTGGTTTCTGGCCGTCTATTTGGGTTGCTCCGCCGTGGTGCCGGTGATGGCAGCGGCTCATCGTCGGGCTCCCTGGCTCACAGTTGGCGCTTTGTTAGTAGCCGTGATCGCTGTCGATCTACTGCGAGCAGGCACTGGTATCGAGGGTATTGGCTTTGCGAACCTGATCTTCGTCTGGGCTTTAATGCAGCAGATTGGCTTCTTTGTCGCTCAGGGCATGAGGTTGTCGCGGCTGACACTAGTGATGATTTTTGCCGGAGCATTAGGGCTATTACTGGCCGGTGCCGCGTTGGCCTGGTGGCCGCTGGATATGCTGACAAATCTGAATCCACCCCGCTTCCCGCTCGTATTGCTTGGGATGGCCCAGCTTGCACTATTGGAAATTAACCGGACAGCTTTGCAACGGTGCGCCGAGCGCCCGCGGCTTCGCCGGGCGAGCGACTTTGCCAATACAAACTCGTTGACCATCTATCTCTGGCACGCCAGCGCGATGGCCGGTTTGATCGGTCTCATGCTACTGATCGGCTCTCCCATGCCGGAGCCGCTCAGCCTCGCTTGGTGGGCTAGCCGGGGCATTTGGCTAACAACCTTACTCGCCGTGGTGATTCCTTTGGCGGGCTACCTGAGTCGATTTGAGAAATTGCCCAGCCAAGCAGTGAGCGGTGGTGATTCACGGCATGTGGTGCTGGCGATCTTGCTCGCGGTAACCGCTGTCGTACTGGTATTGGCGACGGGTTCCAACCCGGCGAGCTGGTTGCTCGCCACACTGGGATTAATGACAGCCCTCCGGCTAGCTAGCGGAGGTTCACGAACTGCAGATCTGCGTCCTCAAAGGTTTTCAGGAGAGCCATGGTGGCTTGCAGGTCGTCGCGCGATTTTGAGCTGACGCGGAGCTCATCACCTTGGATCTGAGCCTTGACGCTCTTTGGGCCTTCATCGCGGATCAGTTTGGTGATCTTCTTAGCAACGTCCTGGGCGATACCTTCTTTGATTGACGCCTCCAGTCGGTATTCCTTACCGGAGGGGTAAGGCTCACCCGCGTCGAGGGACTTCAGGGAGATGCCCCGCTTAATCAACTTGCTCTCAAAGACGTCGAGTACCGCCTTGACTCGCTCGTCGGAGTTCGCCTTGAGCAAGATATTCTCGCCGCTAAAGTCGATCTCTGCGCCGACGCCCTTGAAGTCGTAACGCTGCGCGATTTCCTTCTGAGCTTGGTTCAGCGCATTAGCTACTTCCTGCTTATCGACCTTGCTGACCACATCGAAAGTTGAATCGCTCGCCATGATTCCTCCTGGTTGTCTCAAAAATTATCTGCCCCCAGCTTAGTCCTCGGCTGTGTGGGTAGAGCTTCAAAGCAGTTATCTAGGTTATCTGAAGTCGGAACAAATTTGGCTTCGGCAGAGTAGTACTAAGCAGTAAAGGGAAGGGAGTCATCAGGTGTCGAAATCTCGCCGCTACATTGTTCGAGGTGCCAAGGCCGCGGCCGGTACTGTGCTGGCTGCGGCGACCGTCGCCGCGATGACAGCCTTTGCTCCGGTGCCCAGTTCGACAGCCTCAAGTTCGACGGCGCGTCTCGCTGGCGTCCATCAAGATCTGACGCGTGCGATTGAGCTCCGTCAATTGACTCCGGAACAGGCCGAAAAATTTGAAAAACGCCTGCTCAAGCAGATCAATCAGGCTGAAAATTAGACTCGCCTAAGCCCGAAAAACCACTCGATTCGATTCTGAGCCAGTTGTTCTGTAAAGTTGTCTTGCTCCCACTGGGGAGTCGCTCATGGCAGATTACCCGAGCGGCCAAAGGGGGCTGACTGTAAATCAGCTGGCAACGCCTACGGGGGTTCGAATCCCTCATCTGCCACCGAGTAAGAAGGCCCGTACTTCCCTGAAATAACAGGGAAGTACGGGCCTTCTGCTTAATCTGAGTTAGTTCTCTGAGTGCTTTCGACCATAATTTCTGGCAAATCTGGTCAATCTGAGCAAAAGGGCAGCCAAAGACCCCACCGCCAAGCCGAGCAGGCTCTGCTGGTTAGTGGGCTACGTCCTCTTGCCGAACTTCTTCAAGGAGTTCCCAGTCGTGTTCCGGGGTTTCGCGTTTGAACACCTGGACGGGACCGTCGGGGAAGAATTCTTGGTGCGCTTCCGCCCACTCCGATGCCTCTTCATCGCTCTGGACATCTAATTTGATGAAGTCAGGGGAGGTGACCCAGTCGGCCCTGCGGTAAGCATATGAACTCATCCGGCTAACTGTACACCGGCGGACCCGCTCAGCGGTGTGAGTGCCGCGGCTGAGATAGACGTGCACTGATGGTTTGCAGGCCGGAAGCCTCAGGCCTTTAGCTGTTGTGCTCTCTCAGCGCGGTTTCTTGGCTTCAAGAAGTTCATGATCATGTTCAAATTCCGGCTCGGAGTCGAGTTCTTCATTGAAGACCCAGAACCGGTAGGCAAAAAATCTGAACAGAGTTCCTAAGATCAGGCCAACCACGCTACCGGCGATGAAGAGTGAGGCCTTGTCGTTTAGGTTCAGTGCATATTTCGCGAACCAGACGCAACCGGAAGCGATCAGCAGTCCAATGATGTTCATTACCGCGAACATCACTGCTTCTCGCACTGGATTTGCCTGTTTTCGGTGCCGAAAGGTCCAGAAACGATTAGCAATCCAGGAGAAAATACTTGCCACAATTGTGGCGATGGCCTTCGCCCAGACTTCGCTGCCATGCATTGGCCCGCTAAAAAGCCAGATGAATATAGCGCTGTCGATCACGAAGCCGATTCCGCCGACGATGCCGAATTTTGCAACTTCTCGCCAAAGCAACTGAACGAGGCCACGAACTCGCTGAATGATCGATTGAAACATTCCCCTCCAGGGCTCCGCGATAGATTGCTGAATCCTCTCGAAAGGCAATACTACCTTCGTCCTTCGCTGGCCAGCGGGCTATCCCCATTGACGCTAAAACTGTGGCTGGTTACGCTTGGCTGGGCACTCATTCCGGTGCAGCTAAGAGAGTCGAAATGGGTGAGGCAATGCGTGCGCTGAGACAAGGGTTCCTGCTGATCGGGTTGACCATGCTTACCGGGTCTTCGCTACTAGGTTTGAGCCCACTCGTCGCCAACGCAGCACCCAGCGTCACGACTCGAGTGGCCGCTTTCTCAGCGGCGCCGGCGAAGGTCTACGCCGGTAATTCAATTACTTTGCAGGCGCAGGTCCAACGCCTGGCCGGAAAGAGCTGGGTCAAAACGGGTGCTCTGAACATCGGCATCTGGTTTGATCCCGACGGCGCTAAGCCGAATGCTTTGGTCCGTACCGTGAAAACTAATGCCAGCGGGTATCTCAAAGCTTCCCAGTTGCCCGCCGTTTCGGGCCGTTGGTCGCTCAGATTGCCCGCCACCTCAAGCTATAAGGCATCCATCAGTTCGCAGCTTTATGTGCAAGTGCTTGCCGCAGTGGCAAAGCCGATCAGTAAGAATAGCTGTCCGAGCTGGGCCCCCATTAAGGGAAATAAACAGTCGCACATCTACCATCTGCCGGGGCAGCGATTCTACAAAGCCACCAACCCCGAGCTTTGCTTCGCGACCGAGGCGGCCGCGGTGAAAGCTGGTTATCGGAAGGCCAAGGTATAACTCTTCGCAGGATGAGCTCTGCGCCTGCTAATGAGGTTGTGATGGGCCCAATATATGGACGCGATTAGCGGGCGGACGGTGTCGAGCGCACACTGAATTGTGTCCATAAGCAACCAGATTTCTGCTTCGCAGCCCAAAAGCCGAGTCGGGCTGACCGTATTGGCGCTCAGTCTTGGTACATCGCTTAACCCGTTGAACTCTTCGATGATCGCCGTTGCACTCGTGGTATTGCGCGGAGATTTCGGCCTTGATGTCGGTACGGTGACCTGGGTTGTCACCTCGTTCTATCTTGCCTCTGCTGCGGGCCAGCCGCTCATGGGTCGACTCGCCGATAGGTTCGGGCCGCGGCGACTTTTTATGCTCGGCATGGTCATCGTGGCGCTGAGCTGTGCGCTTGCGCCGCTGGCTACAAATTTCCTGCTGGTCTGCCTTGCCCGCGCGCTGATGGCGATCGGTACGGCAACCGCTTTTCCGAGCGCTGTGGTGATGGTTCGTGCCCTGAGTGCCGTTGCCAAGGTGAGTTCGACCAGGCCGCTTTCTCGAATCCAGATGGCGAACACCGTCGGCGCTGCGCTGGGGCCGGTGGTGGGCGGGTTATTGATTAGTGTCGCGGGCTGGCAGTGGCTCTTTCTGATTAATGTGCCACTCGCCTTGATCTCGTTGCTGGGGGTGAAGTTCTTTGCGCCGGCCGACCCACCACGCGAGCAAGGCAGCCTTGGTTCGCTTCTCAAAGCTTCTGACCTGCCTGGAATTGCGGCTTTCACGCTCACCCTGGTGTTGCTGATTATGGGCTTGCTCGATGCACTTCCTGGCTACCGTGGCTGGTTACTCGGCCTGGCTCCGCTGGCTGCCGCGCTGTTTGCCTGGCGGGAGCTGGCAGTGCAGCGCCCCTTCCTGGATCTCAGGCTGCTGAGCAGGAACCGTCCGTTACTGCTGATCTATCTAGCATTCTTGGTCTTTAACGGCGTCTACTACGTGGGTTTCTTTGGTCTGCCGCAATTACTTGAGCAGTCAGCAGGCTATCCCAGCAATGTGGTCGGTCTATTGATGCTGCCACTCGCCGCGATTTCGGTCGTAGCGACTCCGCTGGCAGCCAGGGCCATTGACCGCTTTGGGGTGAGGAGCATGCTGATCACCGGAGTGCTCGTGCTCTTGCTTGGGGTGGCCCTGCTGTGGTTGCTGACGGTCAGCTACGCGCCGCCGCTCGTCTTGCTCCTGACGGCTGCGCTCGGCTTGCCGTTCGCCGCTGTCAACATCGCAGCCAGCCAGGGCATGTACGCGTCGACCCCGGCGAAGGACTCCGGGGTGGCGGCGGGCATCTTGCAGACCTGCCGCTATATTGGCGCAATCGCGGCCACCGTGATGATCGGTGTTTTCTATGCTCCAGGTGTCAACCAGCAGCAGTGGAGCCAGTTAGTGTTGGCGATTGCCGGGCTAGCCGTGCTCGCATTGGTGATCACTTTGTTTTGGCGGCCAGGCAGAGCTGAGACTCGATCCAAGTTGTAGTTAGGCAACCTAACTGTTAGGCTACCTAACTGTGAGTACAGAAAATATTGATCTTCTTGAGTTAGCAGCCGATTTTCGAAGTTCGCTACGTCAGACAGTGTTCCTCACCAGGCAGCTGGACGCTGAAGCCGAACTTTCAGCCGCTCAACTCAGCGTGTTGACCATGCTCTCCAATGGCGGCCTTCGGGTCAGCGTGATTGCCGCTAATCTTGGCGTCAAAGTGCCAAGTGCAACCGAAGCCATTAAGCGGCTGGAAGCTGACGGTCTGCTGAGCAGGAGCGCCGATCCTGAGGACTCTCGGGCTGTCGTGGTCAGTCTCAGCGAGAGCGGTCGGCGCATTGCTGAGATAAATAATGCGCGTCGAAATCACTTAATGGCAGAACTGCTCGGTCGCTTGAGCGCCGCGGAGCAGCAGAGCCTGCGCGCCGCCATTCCGGCGATCGCGAAACTCAACGGCAGTTTCAACCAAAACAACATTTCTACACAGGGAAACTAGGGATAGATCGGTGTCAGCTCAGCACAGCGTGGAAACCATAGAAGAAACTCTCCACGAAGAAAAAGTCTCAATGCTCAAACAGCCCATTGCGGTCTGGGCCACCGCAATTGCAGCGGTCTTTGCCTTTATGGGAATTGGCCTGGTGGATCCGATTCTGCCCGCCATTGCGAGCAACCTGAAAGCTAGCCCTTCCGAAGTTTCGCTGCTTTTCACCAGCTACTTTCTGGTCACCGCGATCGCCATGCTGATTACCGGCTGGGTATCCTCGCGGATTGGGGGTAAGAAAACGCTGTTGATCGGGCTGGCCTTGATTGTGGTCTTCGCTTCACTCTCGGGTATCTCGAATACGGTCGGTGAGTTGGTCGGCTTCCGAGCCGGCTGGGGCTTGGGAAACGCGCTCTTCGTGGCTACCGCGCTCGCCGTTATTGTTGGCGTGGCTAGCGGCGGCACCGCGACTGCGATTATCCTCTACGAGGCGGCGCTCGGCTTGGGAATCTCACTCGGCCCGTTGCTCGGGGCCTTGCTTGGTGGTTGGCAGTGGCGGGCGCCGTTCTTTGGTACCGCGACCGCCATGGCAGTGGCCTTCATCGCTTGCCTCGTTCTGCTACCCAAGATGGCACCCCCCGCGGTCAAGACCAGGCTGCGCGATCCGCTGCTGGCGCTTGGTCACAAGGGGCTCCGATTCACTGCGGGCAGCGCCCTGTTCTACAACTTCGGTTTCTTCACCATCCTGGCGTTCACCCCATTCATCCTGGGCATGGATGCTTATGGCATTGGCGCCGTGTTTTTCGGCTGGGGAGTCTGCCTGGCAATCACCTCGGTCTTCGTGGCCCCGGTGTTGCAGCGCCGTTTCGGTACTACCCAAGTGGTCTCAGCCACTCTGGTGCTGCTAGCTCTGGTGCTGATCGCGATTGGCTTCGCCGCGGGGCACTCGGTGCCGCTAGTGGTGATCCTGGTGATCTTCTCCGGGGCGTTGCTCGGCATTAACAACACGCTTTACACCGAGCTGGCGATGGGAGTCTCTGACGCACCCCGCCCGGTGGCGAGCGCCGGATACAATTTCGTGCGCTGGATGGGCGGGGCGCTGGCGCCCTTCATCGCGGCCCAACTGGGTGAGCACTTCGGTGAACAGGTGCCGTTCTTCGTTGCCGCGGTCGCCATCGTGATCGGCATCGCCGTGGTGGTGCTGGGCCGTAAGCACCTTGCCGGTGTGGCTAGCGAGCACTGAGCGACAGCGAGAAATTTAGACAGCTGAGACGGGCTGCTGAGCGATTCAAGCGAATCGCTCAGCAGCCCGTTTTTGATTGAACTTAGACCCCGATATCGCGACGGCGTAAGGCGATCACCGAGACTGCGGCAAACAGTAACGACAGCCCATAGAGCGCCAGCAGTGCCCAGCCGTTAGCCCCATTGACGAGTGGTTTATCGCTATATGCCCAGCTGATGGGGGAGAAGGCATGCAACCACTGAAGATCTTTCGATTGGTTGCCAATCGCGTTGAAGACGTAGCCGGCAACGGCGACAAAAGCGCCAATGCCAATGCCCCAGACCCGACGTCCGGTGAGCGCCCCGGCCATAAATGCCGCCGATCCGGTGAGCAGAGCTAGGCCAGCGAACAGAGCGCTGCCGCCGAGTAATTTGACGAGGTCAAGATTGGTTTGCGCCGGACCGTTGAGCAACGCGACAAGCAGAAAGACCCAAGCGCCCAGTAGCAGAATACGAAGCAGCAATGCAGCATAGCGTTCCACTGCGATCTGAGTCCGGGTTACGCCGTGCGCCAGGGTCAGCTCCAGTTGCCCCGCCTCCTCATCGCCGCCGATCGCACTAGCACCCCAGCTCACTGCCGCGATGGAAGTCAGCAGGAAGCCAATCAAGCCAAACAGCGTGGCCTGGACATAGCCAGCTCCCGAGGCAATATCGTCATAGCCGATCGCTTTCGTCAGCTCCGGTGGCAGCGAGGAGAGCAAGTCTTTCATCTGCGAATTGCCGCCAATGGCGGGGTAGAGCGGTAGGTATAGGGCGCTGGCCGCGCCGAGGCCGATCATCCAGCCGATCAGGGATCGCCAAGAGTCAGTCATTGCTTTGCTAAAGAGCGGCAGCGGAACTCGCCGCAGCTCAACTGTCGTGCTGCTCATAGTGCTGCTTCTTTCGAGGGTGAGGAATAGAGTTTGAGCACCGATTCTTCGAGATCCGGTTCCTCAAGAACCAGATCGCTCAGGGAGAGTGTGGAAAGTGCTTGAACCAAGGGAGGGATGCTGCCTTCCAAGGTTGCGGTGGCTTCAACGTCCTCGCCCGAGCTGCTCACGGTGAGGTTGTCCAGTCCGTCAAGGGAGTCCAGTCGTTGCCTGAGTTCGGCAACCGAAATGCCGCTAGCCACCAAACGAAGGTGTCGGATGGCGGAATCTCGAAGCTTGTCCACGCTCGAGATGGTGACGATTTTGCCGTCTCTGAGGATCGCCACTTCATCGGCTGCCTGTTGAATTTCGCTGATCACATGCGAAGAGAGGAAGACGCTCTGCCCGGCCGCGCGGGCTTCGGCGACCAGGTCGAGGAAGACCTGCTGCATGAGCGGATCCAGGCCGCTAGTTGGCTCGTCGAGCACCAAGAGGTCCGGCTTATGCATAAAGGCCTGCACGATGCCGAGCTTTTGCTTATTACCTTTGGAGAGTTTGCGGACTGGGCGGCTCAGGTCGAGGCCGAGTCGCTCGGCGAGCTCCTCGATCCTGCCCTTTGTCACTGGCCCGGAGATATCCGCATAGTGCTGGAGAAGCTTCCGACCGGTGCTGCGGCCATCAAGAATCAATTCACCGGGCAGGAAGCCGATTCGGCGTCGTAATTCTGGGCCGGCTTTTCTCGGGTCGACGCCGAGCACGCTGGCGTGGCCGGAGGTTGGCCGGATAATATCCAGCAAGGTGCGCATGGTGGTGGTTTTACCGGCACCGTTTGGGCCGATCACGCCGAAAACCGAGCCGCGCGGCATGCTGAAGCTAACGCCCTTGAGGGCCAGGGTGATGCCATATTTTTTGGTGATCTGGTGAGCCTCAATGGCGTTGTCGAGGCTTTTGCTGGGGGTTTCGCTGACCTCGTCGGTGGAGAGCTGGCTCATTGCCTTGCTCCTTCTGTGTTTTGGTTGGCGAGCACTTCCTGTGCTGCCTTGAGATAGCTGTCGTCGGTGTAGAGACCGTGGGTGAAGAGTTCGAGCGCCGGAATGGCCATTCGGCCGGTGAGGGCTTGGTTGAATTCCTCCACGCCGAGTGCCTTATTGATGTATTCGCTCATGGTGAGCAAGGTGACGCTGCTCATGGCCACGAAGACTGCCAGGGCGCGCGGGTCCGAGGAGGGATTCATGCTGCCGTCGGCTATCCCGGCGCGCACAATGGTCTCGGTTTCCTCGATCACTAGAGCAATGAACTTGTGCCCGACCGGGGAGTTCTCCGAGACCGCGCGGCGCAGGTAGCCAATTTCCAGGTCGAAGTCGCCAGGATTGTCGAGGTGCTGCTGCAATACGGTGCGAAAGCCCTGCGGGCTGGATTCATCATTGGCGCGGGCGAAGGTGCTTTTGAGGATGTAATCATCGCAACTCTGACGCAAGCCATCCTTGCTGCCGAAGTGGTGAATGACCAGACCGGGGCTCACTCCTGCGGCGCTGGCGATGCTGCGAATACTGGTTTTTTGGAAACCGGTTTCCACGAAACATTTGATCGCTGCCGCTCGGATCTTAGCCGGCGTGTTCAGGTCTTCGGCCGGCGGCCCGTGCTGCTTAGTTGAACTCATGTTCAATATGCTAAACACTTGTTCAATTCTTAGCAATAGGGGTAGGCAAGTTCTGGGGCGACTAAGCTTGAATTATGACGCCTCAGGAACTTGCCGTTCTTGCTGATCTGCGCCGAGCCCGAGATTTGATTGACCGGGATTTCGCGCTGCCGCTCGATGTGCCGACGATGGCGCAGCGCGCGCTGATGTCTCCCGCGCATTTTTCCCGCCAGTTCAAGGCGGCCTACGGCGAAACCCCTTATGGCTATCTGATGACCCGGCGAATCGAGCGGGCAATGGCGTTATTGCGCACCGGGATGAGCGTCACTGACGCCTGCATGGCAGTGGGTGCAACGTCCTTAGGCTCCTTTAGCTCAAGCTTCGCCGAGATCACCGGCGAAACTCCGACGGCTTACCGTTCCCGGGAACACCGGGCGGTGGAGGCGATGCCGGCCTGCGTGGCGAAGATCAACACTCGGCCGAAGAAGCGCAAACAGACCAAGCAGCTGCCGATGGGATCGGTAGTCGGCGAAGCGGCACCGGTCGATCCACTCGACGAAGGTCAACCAGGACAAGAACGAGAAGCAACCGAAACTGAGCAGGATTCGAGAAGCGTGCGGCGGGCGGGCTGAATAAGCTCGAAGCATGACTATTTCACTCCATTACTGCCATGTAACTGTCAACGATGTCGAGGAATCCCTGGGTTTCTACCGGGATGCGCTAGGCCTCGAAGTGCTCAACGATGTTGCCCAGGGCGAGTTCCGCTGGGTCACCGTGGGCAGTCCGGATCAGCCCGGTCTGGGCATTGTGCTCTCCGCTCCGCATGCCGGACGCTCGCAGGCCGACGGCGACGCGCTACAGGAGCTGCTGACCAAAGGTGTGCTGCCAATGATTATGTTCAGCACCGACGACGTCGACGCGCTTTTCGAGAAGGTGCGGGCTTCGGGTGCTGAGGTGCTGCAGGAGCCGACCGATCAGCCCTGGGGGCCGCGAGACTGCGGTTTCCGCGACCCCTCCGGCAATATGGTGAAAATCTCCCAGGTCTCCTAGGTTCGAGGGTCCCTTAGACTCTTGAGCCCCCGTCCGCCGCGCCGGGCGCTCTCATTCCCTCCTCGAGTGCGGAGATCTGCACGCTAAAAACGGCTTTTAGCGTGCAGATCTCCGCACTCGCTGTGGTTTTCGGCGCCGGGGTTTGACCCGGATGGTCGGAACCCGTCACACTGAAAGAGCAGCACCTCGTTAGGCGAGGCTCCTGCGCGAACACAGGCCACTGATCTGACGACATCGAGAGATGCCCAAGATCAGGACAGGCCACCTCGGCTTAAGGGGTGGTCCCAAGTGGCTTCCAATGCTTTTCGGATACGTCGCGCAGTGCCAAAGCTCTACGTGGGGGTGACTTCAAATATCTGGGCGCGTCTGGTGTGCGCCCGAGTCTCTCACGCTGTCCTGATGAACCAGCGTTCCGTCCCGGAGCAACCGAATTTGCCCTCTGGATTTTTCCGGCGGGTTGCTTGGTTGCGCCAGAACTGGATGCTCATCGATGTGATCCGGAGGTGGACAGATGGAATTCTTCGAGATGATCCTGCGCATTCTTTGCGGTTTGGGATTGGGGGCTTTAGTGGGTTTCGAGCGGCAATGGCGCGCCCGCCTGGCCGGGTTACGGACCAATGCCTTAGTCAGCCTGGGTGCCACCTTGTTCGTTATTTTCGGCGGTTATAGCTTTAGCGGTCCGGGAGCTGACCCGACCCGGGTTGCCGCTCAGATCGTTTCCGGCATCGGTTTCCTAGGAGCCGGTGTGATTATGAAACAGGGCGCCTCGGTGAGTGGGCTGAACACTGCGGCGACGCTCTGGGCCACTGCCGCGATTGGTGCCCTGGCGGGGGCGGGGGAGTTTGCTTTAGCGGCCGCTGGCACTGCAGCGATCATGCTGGCGAACATGCTGTTGCGGCCGCTCGGACGTCTCATGGACAGAGGGCCGGACGGCGGACGCGAGCCGGTCTCGGTGGACTATCTCTTTGAAGTTCGTTGTGCCGAGGACGCCGAGGCGCATCTGCGCACCCTGATAGTGCACGCTGTCAGCCTGCCGGAGTTCAGGCTTCGTTCGGTGCAATCTTCGGATACTTCAACGCCCGGGGAAGTTAGGATCGCGGCTGAGCTTTCAGCGCAGGAACGGGACGATCGGTTGTTAGAAGCAGCGGTCAGCCGGTTGAGCCTGGAACCCAGGGTGACCTCGGTGCGCTGGATCATCGCCGAGCCGGTGGCACTTGACTGAGGCGGGTCCCGTCCGCCGCCGAGTGTGCAGATCTACACCTTAACCGGCGTCCAAAAGGTGTAGATCTGCACACTCGGCGGTGAAAGAGAGACGGGGATTGAGGAATATCGATTCGTCGACGAGTGTTGTGCGGGGTGTTCGAGGTTTTTAGCGGGCCGTACGAAGGAGTTTTCTCCTCGACTGCCCGGGTTCGCTTCGAACTCCTCAAGAGATAGGCTGGAAATATGGCGACTTTAGACATCACAGGTGAAACCTTCGGACCCACGGTCGAGGAAAATGACATCGTGCTGGTCGACTTCTGGGCGGGTTGGTGCCAGCCGTGCTTGCGTTTCGCACCGACGTATTCAGCAGCATCGGAACAGCATGACGACGTGGTATTTGCGAAGGTCGATACCGAGGCCGAACAGCAGCTCTCGGCCGAGGCCAACATCACTTCAATCCCGACCCTAATGGCGTTCCGGGAGAAGGTCTTGGTCTTCTCGCAGCCGGGTGCCCTCAACCCGAGCCAGCTCGAGGAAGTCATTACTGCGGTCAAGGGTTTGGACATGAAAGAAGTTCACGCCGCAGTGGCTGCTCAGAAAGCCGAAGCCGAAAAGAATTAATAACCGCTTCGACCGGGGTGTTGTCGAGTCCGCCAGCGCAGAGCCGACAGTACCGCACCGCGGCGGTGAGGACTGGCCTAGGCTAGTCGTTCGAGCTTTACCGGCTCGGCCAGCAGGGCCGATAACGATTCATTGAGGTCCTGCACGGCCGAGCCTTTTCCGTGCACGGCCAACGCTTCTTCGGATTCCCACTGTTCGGTGAGCACGATCCGTTCAGGAGTGTCTTCGGTAACCTCATAGCGCAGGCAGCCGGGCTCCTTCACGACCTCCTCAATGGCAATGTCCAAAGCAAGCCGCACCCGGAACTGCTCGCCGTCATTAGGAACAAAAGTAGCCCGCAAATTCACCAATTCACTCATAAAGCTAAGCCTATCCCCACCGCGAGGGGTCGTAATACGTCTCGCTGGAGCTAGATCGCCCGATAATCTCGCACGCTCATCCGGGGGCCGTGTCGGGGTTTGGTGACTCCGGAGAGATAAAGCAACCGCACCACCCGCTGCCGATGCCCACGCCAGGGCTCTAGTAACTCAAGCATGCCGTCGTCGTCGACCGGCGAACCAGTGAGGGCGATACCGACGAAACTGGCTAAGTGATAATCCCCGACGGAGATCGAGTCCGGATCGCCGTGGCTGTGCTGCACAACTTCAGCCGCGGTCCATGGCCCGATTCCCGGAATGCTCTGCAGCCCGGCACTCGCTTGGTCAGCGCTGAGCTGGCCCAAACGTTGCAGGCCGGACGAACGCTGCAGGGCGCGCATTACGGTGTCCGAGCGTTGCGGTCCGACCCCGGCTCGATGCCAATCCCACGATGGAATAGTCGCCCAAGTACCGACGATGGGGGCCAACCGTAGCGCTTTGGGAGCAGGTCCCGGAGCGGGGTTACCGTGCCAGGAAATCAAGGCTCGGTAACCCCGGAAGGCTTCCTTGCCGGTTACCTTTTGCTCAAGGATCGCCGGGACCAAGGCATCAATGACCCGTCCTGTGGCGGGCAGGCGCAGGCCCGGGTTACGACGCCGCGCCTCGCGAACTAAGGGAGGTAACGCCCGCTGAAAGGTCTCGGAGTCGAACTCGCTCCAATCGTCCAACTCGCCGAGCAGCGCTGGCAGGGTTTCTAATGCCGCTTCCGCCCCTGGCCCGAAGGCGCTGGCCCGCACCTCACTAGCCTCGTTGTGTAGGCGAAGGGTGGCTGCTCCCTGAGCGGTGTTAAAGGCCAGCCACCAGGCACCTTGTTCGAAAACCATGCACGGATCGGTCAGGCTGCGTCTCAGCACACCCACTGTGGCATTCAACGAGTATGGTCCAGGGGGGCGCCACGTTCTGCTGAGAGCGGTACTGGCGGGCATCCTTCAATAGTCGCATGTCACCCCGACAGCTAACACTTTGGATCGGCTGGTTAGTTGTCTTGGTCGCTGGAGACAGCCAAAAACTAGCCAGGCAATCCGGCGGAGAGCCAGAGTGCTAGCACTGACAGCGGCAGCAGCACAACCGCCAGTATTAGACCCAGAATGGCGAAACGGAACCACGGCACCGAGACCCCGAGCGCCTTGAGCCGCTCATGCCACAGCAGAGTAGCCAGCGAGGCCCAGGGAGTGACCAGCGGTCCCAAATTCACCCCGATCAGCAGCGCCGCCAGTCGGAGCGGGCTCTGCGCAGTAGGTTCCAAGGCGAGGTAAGCCGGCAGATTATTGGCCAGATTCGCGGTACCGGCTCCCACAACGCTCAGTTGAAGCAAATTGAACAGACCCTCGCCGCGACCGGCAACGCCACTCAACAGCATCGGCAGGCCGTGTACCTGCAAGGTCTCGACCACCAAGAAAAGGCCCATCGTGAGCAGCAGGGGTTTGGCTGGCAAAATTCGCCAACGCAAGGTTTCGCGGCGGCGCACCACAAAAGCGAGGAGCAAAACCCCCGCGGCCAGTAAAGCTGGATACTCGACCGGAATGCCACTGATCAGAGCGGGTAGGAGCAGTGTGACCACCACGGCGCAGAGTATTAGTAGCCTTCGATCCGGTGCGGTTTCCAGGTTCGGTGCGCTGAACTTCCCGTCAAGTTTGTAACGAAACAGCAGCCAAACGAAGAGCACCGGCAGAGCAATCCCGAGCAGGGCGGGTGCCCAGAGCAGGCCAAGGAATTGCCATGGTGTGACATCCAGCGCGTGCTGAGCGAGCAGATTTGTCAGGTTAGAAACGGGTAGTAGCAGTGAGGCGGTATTCGCGAGCCAGACCGTGGTGAGCGCGAAAGGTAACGGCGCAATTCTGGCGTGTAAGGCGAGCAGTACGACGACAGGAGTGACCAGTACCGCGGTGGTGTCGAGTGAGAGAAATACAGTGCTGAGGGTGGCCAATAGGACCACGACTAACCATAGGGCGAGCACCCTACCTCGACCTTCCCGCCCTCCCGTCCAGCGTGCCAGCCGGGAGGTCAGAACCCGGAACAGCCCTGCATCGTCGGCGAGTTCGGTGATTACCGTCATCGCTAATACGAAGAGCAGGATGGGGATGGTGCGGCGTGCCAGCTCGCTAAAATTTGCCCATGGCAGTAGCCCGAGGAAGAGGCAAAGTAAGCCGATAACAAAGGCGCCAGCGGGTAGCGCCCAGCTACGAAAAGTCCTCATCACGCTCCTCGTTGCGCTCGTCCGAGGTGGCACTCAGAGAGTGGTGCGAGCGAGTACTTCATGCTTCCCTTTACTGTGACTGGCTGTTATTCTGAGCAGGTTGCTCAGAAGAGTGGCTCCCGAACAGAACCAAACAGACCCCAACAGAAAGGTTGCATCGTGTCTTTCCTAGATTTGAAAAGACAACGCGGTTGCGACTTTTTGGTTGCCCTCCTGCAGGAGGAAAAGCAGCTGTTCGGGTTACCGGTGTAAGTAGTCTTCCACTCTCACACCCCGTAACCAGACAGGTTCGGGGTTTTTCTTTGCCCGGCGCGCGCCGCGCGATCGAGGCAATAGCTGGCCAGCGGTCCCGAACCTTCGATAAGACACGAAAAATTCGAAGGAATAGGAACATGAAGGAAATCAATAGCAAGCTTTACAGTTGGGCCTCGATCATTGATGAACTGACCATGCAGCAGGCTCAGGTCACCTCGACCATGCCGTTCATCTTCCCGCACCTGGCCCTGATGCCTGACGCGCATCTGGGAAAGGGGGCCACTGTTGGTTCGGTCATCCCGACGCTCGGGGCGGTCATTCCGGCGGCGGTCGGCGTCGACATCGGCTGTGGCATGATCGCGGTGAAGACGCAGTTCACGGCTAGTCAGCTGCCCGAGGATCGGAAGACGCTGCGCGAGCAGATTGAACGGGCAATTCCGCTCTCTGCCGGTAGGTACAACCGCAAGGTCGTTGCCACCGCGGAGCCGAGGATCGCTCAGCTGCGTGAACTGGCAGAGCGCGCGGAATTCGATCCGGCAAACTACGCCGGTAACTGGGAGCTGCAGCTGGGTACGCTGGGCAGCGGCAACCACTTCATCGAGGTCTCGCTTGACGAAGACGAGGGTGTTTGGCTCTTCCTGCACTCCGGTTCGCGTGGCGTAGGTAATAAGATCGCGCAGCAGCACATTAAGGTGGCGCAGCGACTGGCCAAGCAGTACTGGATTCAGCTGCCCGATCCCGATCTGGCCTACCTGGTGGAGGGCACCAAGGAGTTCAGCGCCTACATTAGGGAGCTGAACTGGGCTCAGCAGTTTGCGCTGCTGAACCGTGAGGAAATGATGGACCGGGTGATCCGTCAGTTCGCTGAGTGGCTGGGGGAGCCGGTTCAGGAGCAGCAGCGGATTAACTGTCACCACAACTTCACTCAGCGTGAGACTCACTTCGGTAAGTCGGTGTGGCTGTCCCGGAAGGGTGCGATTAAGGCCGAGCCCGGCGATCTGGGGCTGATCCCCGGCTCGATGGGTACTGCTTCGTATGTGGTGGAGGGGTTGGGCGACAAGATGTCGCTGAACTCTTCGCCGCACGGCGCGGGCCGAGAGTTCTCTCGGTCCAAGGCCAGGAAGACCTTCAACCTGGAGCAGCTGCGTGAGGCGATGGTCGGCATTGAGTTCAGGGATACCGAGGCGTTTGTGGACGAAATCCCCCAGGCCTACAAGCCGATCGATACCGTGATGCAGGACGCTGCGCCGCTGGTCAAGATCAGGCACACGCTGCGTCAGATCATTAATGTGAAGGGCGACTGACCGCGCCCAAGCTGAGGGCCTGAGGTGCGGGGTGAGGGGGAAACTCACTCACCCCGCGCTCAGCGGGCGGTCGACCGCTACGTCTACAGATCTCCGAGGTATTGGCCTCGCACAATTTCCACGCTGCAGCCGTAGTTGCCGCGAAGTTCATCGGCCCAACTTTTCGCGGTGCCCTGATCCAGATTGAAATCTATGACCCCGCCGTGGCGGGCGATGAGTAGCGCTTCTTCTGGGGTGCCCAGGAAGTTTTCCACCAAGTTGTTAGCCAGTTTTTCGGGGAATGGAGCAGCTTCAGTCAGCATCACCATGAAGACGCTTTCTGCGCCGACCCGAGGTCTTGAACCGCTCAATGTCTGAGCGCCTACTTTGCGTAACTCTGACTCGCAGTTTTGCGCGGCTTGTAGGCTCGGAAAAGTGAAGGGTAGCTCGCCGAGGCGGACTCCGGCTTTGGCCGCCTCGAGGGGAATCTCCGCTGCTGCCGAGAGGGCTTCGGCGACGGCCTCACGATTCCCGCCGTCGCAAACCAACACGACATGGAAGCTGAGATTCGTCTCGGCTTCTTTGCTTGGGTCTGACTGGGACGGAACCGGGTGATCCGATCCGGCGAAGAGTCGTTTAAAGAAGTTCATCGAAACACCCTAGCGTCTGAGCTGGAGTTGCGGGGTTGGTCCGGCGTGATGCGGGGCCCTCGAGCGCTAGGCTGAATTCATGACTACTCGCACTCAGGAATTAGCTGCCGACTTTGCCTCCGAGATCATCGCCTTGCGGCGTCAATTGCACCAGAACCCCGAAATTGGTCTGCATCTACCGCAAACCCAACAGCAGATTCTGGAAGCCCTGAAACCGCTTGACTTAGAAATCACCTTGGGTGAAGGGCTCAGCTCCATCACCGCAGTATTGCGTGGCGGCGCTGAGACCGAAAAGAGTGAGGACCGTCCGGTGGTGCTGCTGCGCGGCGATATGGACGGACTGCCGGTGACCGAGCTTGTCGATGTGCCTTTCAAGTCCGTCAACGGGGCAATGCACGCCTGCGGCCACGATATGCATGTCGCCGGTCTGGTAGGTGCCGCAAAAGTGTTGCATGCTATGCGCGAGGAATTGGCTGGCGACGTTGTTTTCATGTTCCAGCCCGGTGAAGAAGGTCCGGGTGGGGCCAAGCCGATGATCGATGAGGGCCTGCTCGAGGCTGCAGGTCGACGAGTAGATGCGGCCTATGGCCTGCACGTGATGTCCGACCAGGCGCCCCTCGGCGTCTGGACCGGACGGCCGAAAACCCTGATGGCCTCGCCGGATAATTTACGGGTGAAGTTCATCGGGCAGGGCGGTCATGGTTCGTCACCGTTCCGGGCGAATGACCCGGTGCCCGCGCTCTGCGAAGCCGTGCTGGCGCTGCAGACCATGGTCACTCGGCACTTCGATATCTTTGATCCGATCGTGGTGACAGTGGGCCGGATCGCCGGCGGCAGCAAGGAAAACATTATTTCTGATAGTGCCGAATTCGACGCAACGGTGCGCTCCTTCAGTGTCGAGAGCCGGGCCAAGGTCGAGGACTACAGCGTGCGGTTAATCAAAGGCATTGCCGAAGCACATGGCTTGCAGGCTGACGTCGAATTTGAACATGTCTACCCTGTGACCGTTAATGACGAGGCGGAATTTGCCTTCACCCAGGGAGTCATTGAGGAGCTCTTTGGCGAGGAACGGTTCCACTTGATGGAGAACCCGATTCCCGGCGGCGAGGACTTCTCTTACGTTCTCGAAGAGGTGCCGGGTACTTTTGTTTTCCTCAGCGCTTGTGCGCACCAAGATCCTCGCAACGCTGATGGCAATCATTCACCGAGGGCAAATTTCGATGATTCGGTGCTTGCCGACGGCGCAGCCCTGCTCGCCGAGTTGGCGGTGCGCAGGCTGAATCGCGCCACGGTGTAGCCGGTGAGTCTCGACTGAAACCGGGGCGGCAGTCCGGGCCTCCCGCTTGCCGCTCCTGTTCCTCAGCTTAGCTACCCGGACGGTACGCTTAAGTCCATGAAATACGCCAACTCGGTACTGGACCTGATCGGCAATACGCCACTGGTTAAACTCAATAAGGTGACGGAAGGCATCCAAGCCACCGTGTTGGCCAAGGTTGAATATTTCAACCCCGGTGGGTCGGCTAAAGACCGGATCGCCGTCAAGATGCTCGACGAAGCCGCCCGCGAGGGCAAGATCGCGCCCGGCGGCACGGTGGTAGAGCCAACCTCGGGGAACACCGGTGTAGCGATGGCAATGGTGGCGCAGCAACGCGGTTACCACTGCGTCTTTGCGGTGCCGGACAAGATCGCCGAGGATAAGCGGGCCGCTTTGCGCGCTTATGGTGCCGAGGTGGTGGTCACGCCGACCGCCGTCGCTGCCGATTCGCCGCAGTCTTACTATGGTGTCTCAGACCGTTTAGTTACCGAGATTCCGGGCGCTTATAAACCCGATCAGTTCTCCAACCCGAATGGTCCACTGAGTCATTACGAATCCACCGGTCCCGAGATTTGGCGGGACACCGAGGGTAAGGTTACCCACTTCGTGGCTGGGGTGGGAACCGGTGGCACGATTAGCGGCACCGGCAAGTACTTACGCGAAGTCTCAGCTGACCGCGCCTCGGGTGAAGTGCGGATTATCGGTGCGGATCCGGAGGGTTCGGTCTACTCCGGCGGTACCGGACGCCCCTATCTCGTCGAGGGCGTTGGCGAGGATATCTGGCCCGGCTCTTACGATCCCGAGGTGCCGCACGAGGTGCTCGCGGTTTCCGACGCCGATAGCTTTGCCATGACCCGGCGGTTGGCTCGTGAAGAGGGGCTATTGGTCGGCGGTTCCAGCGGGATGGCCGTAGTCGCGGCGCTCCGGGTGGCCGCGGAGCTAGGCCCGGACGACGTCGTGGTGGTGCTGCTACCAGATTCTGGCCGGGGCTATTTGGCGAAGATTTTCAATGACGAGTGGATGCAGAGCTACGGCTTCCTGAAGACCACCGATCAGCCAGCAGTGGGCGAAGTATTACGCGCCAAGACCGGTCAACTGCCCGATTTGGTGCACATTCACCCCAATGAAACAGTGCGTGACGTGATCCGGTTGATGGATGAGTTCGGAGTCTCCCAGGTTCCAGTGCTCACCGCCGAGCCGCCGGTGGTGATGGGCGAAGTGGTTGGCTCGGTCGACGAACGTTTACTCACCGCCAAGCTGTTCCGTGGTGAAGCCAAGCTGACCGATAAGATCACCGAACACATGACCGCGACCCTGCCGATCATTGGCTCCTTGGAGCCAATTTCGGCGGCTCGAGCCAAGCTGCAGGATGTCGATGCGCTGCTGGTGACTTTCGTTGGTGCGCCGGTGGGAATTCTTACCCGCCACGATTTGCTGTTCTACCTGCAAGATTAGAAAAACCACTCGCCACGCGGAGCTGACGTTTCGGCGTGCCATAGCAAGCCAGTTTTCAGAAAGAGGAGCTTTTATGACCGACCTCAACGCCCTGGGCTTCAACACTCGGGCTATCCATGCCGGGCAAGAGCCGGATCCGGTGACCGGCGCCGTGGTCGGCGGCATTGTGCAATCCTCCACCTTTGCTCAGGATGGCATTGGTCAGTTACGTAATGGCTATGAATACGGCCGTGGCACCAACCCCACGCGTGACTCCTTGCAGGCCCAGCTGGCAGCTGTTGAGCACGGCAAGCACGCTTTCTCCTTCTCCTCAGGTCTAGCCGCCGAGGATTCGCTCATCCGCGCGGTACTCCGGCCCGGTGACCATATTGTTTTGGGCAATGACGCCTACGGTGGCAGCTACCGGTTGATCAGCCGGGTGCTGGGACCGTGGGGAATTGAGCATTCCGCGGTGGACATGGCAGCGACCGAGCAGGTCGCTGCGGCCGCCACCGAAAAGACCAAGTTGTTCTGGGTGGAGACGCCGTCCAATCCGATGATGAACATCACCGATATCGCTGCGCTGGCCAAACTGGCGCACGCGCAGGGTGCCTTGTTGCTGGTGGACAACACCTTCGCCTCGCCGTATTTGCAGAATCCGCTCGACCTTGGCGCGGATATCGTGGTGCATTCCACCACGAAGTACATTGGCGGACACTCCGATGTGATCGGTGGCGCGGTGGTGGTGCGCGACGACGAGCTGGCCGAGAAGATTGGCTTTGTGCAGTTCGCGGTGGGTGCGGTTTCCGGGCCGATGGACGCCTTCCTGACCACTCGGGGATTGAAGACTCTTGGCGTCCGAATGGATCGACACTCGACCAATGCGCAGCGACTGGCCGAATGGCTACAAGGACGCGCCGGCGTCGAGCGGGTGCTCTACCCGGGGCTGGAAGATCATCCCGGCCACGAGTTGGCGAAGCGTCAGATGAAGGCTTTCGGTGGGATGATCTCGGTGCAGTTCGACGGTGGAGCTGCCGCCGCCAGGAAGGTGGCGGAATCGACCTCGTTGTTCACCTTGGCCGAGTCCCTCGGCGGCATTGAATCGTTGATGAACTACCCCTCGGAGATGACCCATGCTTCGGTGAAGGGGACCGAGCTCGCGGTACCGGAGAACCTGATCCGACTTTCCGTCGGCATCGAAGACGTCGATGATCTCATCGCCGATCTGGACGCTGCGCTGGGAAAGCTCTAAAAACCCGGAGCTGAAACCTAGCTTTCTTTAAAAGAGTCAGATACTGTTTGGGCATGCCCTTACGTTCTGACTGGTCCCAGCGGCCCTGCGCGATTGCTCGTGGTCTCGACGCCTTCGGCGACCCCTGGTCGATGATGGTGCTCCGCGAGATCTTCTTTGGTAACAATCGTTTCTCCACCATTCGGGACCAGATTCAGATCGCCGATGCGGTGCTGAGTGCTCGACTAACCCAACTGACCGAGGCCGGATTATTGGAGCGCCGAGACTATCAGGATGCGCAACGCACTAGGGCCGAATACGTGCTCACCTCGGCTGGTGCCGATGCTTTGCCGATCCTCAATGCCATCCTGCTCTGGACCGAAAAACATCTCGAACCACCGAGTGAAGACGCGCATATGTACCTAATCCATCGAGATTGTGGGGCGCGCAGTAGCTCGGCGGAACGCTGTGATGCTTGCGGCGCAGAGCTCACCGTACGCAACTCCAGCTGGCACTCGTTGACCCGTTCGAAAGAGCCGATTGCTCTTGACTCTGCAGTCTCAAACCGGGTACCGGGTGGAGTCGCGTGAAGGCGCTCAAGGCTAGAGAGAAGGCTAGAGAAAAGGCTGGACAGACCGTCAAGCGGCGGCTGCATCCGGCCTGGCTGGTCGCTGCGGTTGGCTTACTCGCTCTGGTGGGGGCGGCAGGTTTCCGGGCCGCTCCCGGTGTTTTGATGGTGCCATTGCAGCAAGAGTTCGGCTGGCCAACCACTGTGCTTTCCGCTGCGGTGAGTATTAATCTGCTGCTGTTTGGGTTAACCGCGCCCTTCGCCGCGGCGCTAATGGAACGCTTCGGCATCCGGTTGGTGACGTCCATTGCGCTGGCCATGATCGGTGCCGGTAGTGCGCTGACCGTCTTTGTTCAGCAGTCCTGGCAGATTCTGCTGACCTGGGGGCTGCTGATCGGGCTCGGCACTGGATCGATGGCTCTGGTCTTCGCAGCCACCATAGTGAACACCTGGTTCGTCAAACACCGCGGCCTAATCCTGGGCATCCTGACCGCTGGCAGTGCTGCCGGACAACTGGTGTTCTTGCCGGTGATCGCTCAGCTAGCCCAGTCGCCGGGCTGGCGTCAGGCCTCGCTACTGATCGCTGCTGGTGCCTTTGTGGTGATTCCGTTGGTGTTGATCTTTATGAAAAACAAGCCCGCTGATGTTGGGGTGCTTCCCTTGGGCGCGGAGGCGGTCGACCCGGCTGAGGTCCCAGTCAGTTCGAACATCCTGGACGAACCGAAGCAGAATGCGGCGCTCAGAGCGTTGCAGGTTTTGCGGCGTGCTTCCAAGGTACCCACCTTCTGGGCGCTGGTCGCGGGCTTTGCGATCTGCGGGGCTACCACCAATGGCTTGATCGGTACCCACTTCATCCCTTCGGCACATGATCACGGAATGCCGGAAACCACAGCGGCAGGACTGCTTGCCGTGGTCGGTATTTTCGATATTGTCGGCACCATCGCCTCCGGCTGGCTCACTGATCGTTTCAACCCGAAGATCCTGCTCGCCTTGTATTACCAGTTCCGAGGCATTGGATTGCTGGTGCTGCCGCTGCTGCTGAGCGCCACGGTGCAGCCTTCAATGGTGGTATTTGTGGTCATCTACGGTCTTGATTGGGTGGCCACGGTGCCGCCAACGGCCGCAATTTGCCGCCGCGTTTTCGGTGCCGATGGCAGCATTGTGTTTGGCTGGGTTTTCGCGGCGCATCAGGTTGGGGCAGCCATCGCGGCCACCTTGGCCGGGGTCATTCGGGACGCCACCGGTCAATACACCTACGCCTGGCTGGGGGCGGCCGCGTTGTGCACCATGGCGGCAGTAATCTCCGCCACGATGCGAAAAGATCGCAAAAATGAACCCTTAAAAGAACAGCTTCCCAGCGAGTTGCCAGCCTAAAGCAACTAATCTGCGTGTTGCTCCCTAATTAGCTCAAAGTTAGCTGGGAGCTATAGGCCGACTTAGTTGACCGGGGTAACGTTCATCGCGGGGCCGAGACCAAAGGCTCCGATCCAAGTGAAGACTGGCGGGCAAAGAAGCCCGTCGTGAACACAAACAAAGGATAGGTATGAACAAGATTTTCAAGTCTGTTCTGGTAAGCGTGGGCGTGGCCGCAATGGCCTTCTTCGGTTCGGGCGCGGCGAATGCTGCAATCGCACCGGCCCCGGAGATTGTCGGTGGCACTCAAGCTTCCGCCACTCCGTGGGAAGTCCAGCTCGTCTTCCAACAGGGCAGCGGTACCTATGGCTGCACCGGTGAAGCCATTTCGGCAAGCTGGATTCTCACCGCCCAGCACTGCATTGACGGCATCAGCTGGATGGACGTCTACTACAGCAATAGCACCACCTCGATGGGCACCCCGATTGCCGCCGATAATGTCTACGGCTCGCCCTATGGCGATGTGGCTCTGGTGCACCTCTCCAGCTCGCATTCGCTGAGCTCCTATCCGGCACTGGCCTCTAGCTACACCCCGGTAGCTGGCGCGACCGGCACCATCATGGGCTATGGCCTGCGTGCCAATCAGGTTCAGTCGACCGGCCTTTACCAGGCTAACGTTTCGGTACTGGGTTCCAGCACCGACGCTTACGGTGGCGCAGCCGTGCACATCAAGGGTGTCAATGGCGCCTCCAACCACGGCGACTCCGGTGGCCCGCTGATTATCGGCGGCAAGATCGTCGGCGTTTGCTCCACCGGTGACAGCGCCGATCCGGGTGCGGACATCCACGCTGGCAGCAACTATGCGAACCTGACCGCTTCGCGCAGCTGGATCAAGAGCACCTCTGGCGTCTAACTGACCCGCGGTTCGTGGCGGTGACTGGGTTCTGCGACCTGGTCACCGCCATTTCATAAATTTTTCTAGACAGATCGGTGAGCGATGAAGCCCGCCGGGACAGCGAATAAAGGATGATGATGAACAAGATTTTCAAGTCGGTCTTGATTGGCGCCAGTGTGGCCACGATGGCTCTACTCAGCTCCGGCGGTGCCAATGCCGCGACTACCCCGGCTCCCGAAATTGTCGGCGGTACTCAGTCCGCGCCGACCCCCTGGGCAGTCCAGCTGGTCTTCCAGCAGGGTGGAACGTCTAGCTACGGTTGCACCGGCGAAGCAATCTCCTCGCAGTGGGTGCTGACCGCAAAGCACTGCATCGACGGCACCACCGCCATGAAGGTCTACTACAGCAATAGCACAGTAGATCGTGGGCCGGGCATCGTGGTGGACCAGTTCAAGGCTTCACCCTCGGGCGACGTCGCGCTGGTACATCTCTCCACCGCCAAGGTGCTGAGCTCCTACCCGACGGTGGCGAAGAGCTACACCGCGAGCACCTCCGATACCGGCACTGTGATGGGTTACGGTCGCCGGGCAAATGCTGTCCAGTCAACCGGTCTTTACCAGGCCAATGTCCAGGTTGTCGGATCCAGCACCGATGCCTATAACGGCACGGCCGTGCACATCAAGGGTATTGATGGCGCCTCCAACCACGGCGATTCGGGTGGTCCGTTGATCATCGGTGGCAAGATCGTTGGCGTTTGCTCGACCGGTGACAGCGCCGATCCGGGGGCTGACATCCACGCCGGTAGCAACTACGCGAACCTGACCAAGTCGGCGAGCTGGATCACCAGCACCACCGGCGTGGCCACCTCCTAATCAACTAACTCAGCAGTGAGCCGGTCCGGTCGCGTTCAACGCGACCGGACCGGCTCACTGTTTAAGCGACGGTAATTACCACCTTGCCGAGCGTGTGACCCTCGCCGACGTGCCGAATTGCCTGAGCGGCCTGGTCGAGTGGGTAACTGCGCTCTATCGCCGGCGTGATCGCGCCAGCATCCACCAGTTCGCGTACCGCGACTAAGGCTTCCGCATCTTCAAAGGAAACCAGCGCACTGAGCCGCTGGCTAACCCAGGGGGAAAGTAAATTGGCGCGCAGCGAGCGACCCACGCCGCCGGTCCAGGGCCCACCTTGCTCGGTGCCGATAACCACCAGGACCCCCTTGCGGCTGAGCATCCGACGCAGTTGGTTCAGTGGCCGACCGCCAGCGATGTCGAGTATTGCGTCAAAATCCTTCTCTGCTTCCAACCCATCCAGCGTGTAATCGAGAGCTCGCTCGGCGCCCAGGCTACGGATCAACTCCAAGCCGCCAGGGCCGGACACTCCGGTCACCCGGGCGCCGAGCGAGTGCGCTAGTTGCACCGCGAAACTTCCCACCCCACCGGAGGCGCCAAGAATCAACACCCGCTGCCCGGCCTCTAGCTTCGCGACCTCGCGAATCGCACGCAGCGCGGTAACGCTGGAGGCGGGTAATGCTGCCGCCTGTTGGAAGCTGAGCGTCTCAGGCTTCAAAGCGAGTGAGCGTTCCGAACCGAGTGCGTATTCGGCATAGCTGCCCTGGCAGACTCCGAAGACCTCATCTCCGATCTTGAAACCGTGTACTGCTGAACCGAGGGCCGTTACCACCCCGGCAACGTCACGGCCCGGCGTCTGGACCTTTGGTGCTCTTAGTCCGAAGCCAAAAAGCCGCAGCAGATAGGGTTTTCCGGTCAGTAAATGATAAGTGCCGCGATCTACGCCGGCCGCCATCACCTTGATTTGTACCTGGTTCGCAGCTGGTTCAGGAATGTGCCGTTCAACCAGTTCTACTACCTCGACGCCGCCATAGCGTCGTTGCAAAATGGCTTTCATGTTTTATCGCCTGTCGGCTCCGGATAGTGGAAAACATCATCGAGCGGCACGCCAAAGACTTGGGCGATCTGAAAAGCCACCTCGAGCGAAGGGGAGTAGCGACCCTGCTCAATGGCGATCACGGTCTGCCGGGTTAGTCCGATTCGTTCGGCTAACTCGGCCTGGGTGAGTTCGCCGTGATTGAAGCGCAGAGCGCGAATGCTATTGCTTACTCTGGTTGGTTTCACCATGTTTGAAAACCTCTGCGATAGCCGACAATCTTTGCGATGGAGCTCAGTAGTGCCGAAAGCACAAAGGCCAGGTAGATCAGATTCGCGATCCAGAAGTGATCTATTTTCGCTAGGGCTAGTACCAAGGCGCCCACCGCACCGATCACCACGAAGGCCTGTCCGGTGTACTCGCCGAAACGACCGATCTCCTTGTCCCGAGAATCGCTCTGGTTGCGGTTTTTGCCGGTGCCGATGGAGACCGCAACGTGCAGCAGAATGGAGACAAAAATTGCCCCACCAATGCTCCACAGCATGGCCGGCACATACTCAACTTCCAGAAACGCAACGTGTGCTGTCTGGGGGAGCAGCAAGAGCAGATAACCAAAATAGCCGACTATCGCCACGATGCCCATGATCCAGGCGCTCTTTTCTTGATAGGCCATGTCTACTCCTATGTAAAGAAATGTTGACATCCTAAAAGTAAAACGAAGCAGACATTAAGTCAAGAAAATTTGACATTGATGATTGGCTAAATTGATCGCCTGTGACCCGACTACCAATGACCCGACTACCGGTGACCCGACTACCGGTGTCGTGGCTACGAGTGACTGGTCACCAGGGTCGGAAGGGCTACGACTGGCTCAGCCGGTAATTGCCCTCCCGCTCAGCTGTCCCCGCTACTCAGCCGCGGAAAGCGGAATGGCCGGTGAGGTGCTGTCCCAGGATCAGGGTGTGCACCTCGTCGGTGCCTTCGTAGGTGCGCACCGATTCAAGGTTATTTGCGTGCCGCAGTGGCGAATACTCTAGGGTCACCCCGTTTCCGCCCAGTATGCTGCGGGCGGCGTGACAGATTTTCAGGGCTTCCCTGACGTTATTGAGCTTGCCCATCGAGATCTGTTCGGGCAGAAGTTGCCCGGCGTCCTTCAAACGACCCAAGTGGAGGGCAAGCAATTGCCCCTTTTGCAGCTCCAGCATCATATCGACGAGTTTCTGCTGGGTGAGTTGATAGCTGCTGAGCGCCCGGTCGAAAGGTTCCCGTTCCGCTGAGTAAGCCAGTGCCGTTTCGAAAGAATCTCGGGCGGCCCCTAGTGCTCCCCAAGCAATGCCGTAACGGGCCTCGTTGAGGCAAGAAAACGGGCCGCGCAGCCCTTTGGCCTCCGGCAGCAGGGCATCCGCGGGCAGCTCAAGTCGATCAAAACGCAGATCGCATTGCACCGATGCCCGCATTGAGAGTTTCGGCTCAATCGGCACGGCGTGGAAGCCCGGGGTGTCGGTGGGCACAATGAAGCCGCGGATAGCGTCGCCCGCTGTGACGCCTTCGGTGCGGGCCCAGACCACCGCGAGTTGGGCAACGGAGGCCAAGCCAATCCAGCGTTTCACACCGTTCAATTGCCAGCCGCCATCGGCGGTCTGAGTTGCGGTGGTTTGCATAGCTGCCGGATCGCTACCCGCTTGCGGTTCGGTGAGCGCGAAGCAGCCAATTACTTCGCCGCGAGCCATTGCAGGGAGATACTGCTGCTTTTGGGCTTCGGAGCCCCAGCGGTGAATCGCTGTCATGGCCAGTGATCCCTGTACTGAGACAAAGGTACGAATGCCGGAATCGCCCGCCTCTAATTCCAGCGCGCTCAGGCCGTATTCCACCGCGCTGCGTCCAGGGCAGCCGTAGCCTTTGAGGTGCATACCGAGCACACCGAGTTTGCCCAGCTCGGGAACTAGGTCGAGCGGGAAGGTAGCATTCTCGAACCAGCTGGCAATATTCGGTTTGATCCGCTGCTCGGTGAACTCGCGGACCTTGAGCTGCTGACTGAGTTCCGCCTCGCTGAGTTGAGCGGCCAGTTCCAGGACGTCGTGTTTCATCGCGGTGCCACCACTCCGGAGCGGCTCTCCTGGTCGTAATGGTAGACCGGTTCGCCGCCAATCAGCACTAGATTTGCACGCTGCATGACATCCAGCGGATCGCCGCTCCAGAGCACCAAATCGGCGTCCTTGCCGACGCTCAGCGAACCGATGCGATCCGCTAAGCCGAGTACCTTTGCTGGGTTAATGGTGATTGAACGCAGCGCGGTCTCTCGGTCCAAGCCCTCCTTAATAGCAAGAGTGGCTTGGTGTACCAGGAAATGAATGGGGACCACCGGGTGGTCGGTAATGATCGAAATTTCGACGCCGGCGTCAGCCAGTTTGCCCGGGTTGGCCAATGAACGGTTGCGCAGCTCCATTTTTGAGCGTGAGGTAAAGAGCGGTCCGATCAGCACCGGGATTTCTTTCTCGGCCAATAGAGGTGCCAGCAGATGAGCCTCGGTGCCGTGGTCGAGCACCAGCTGGTAGCCGAATTCTTCGGCGATCCGCACCGCAGTGGCAATGTCATCGGCGCGATGGGCGTGCTGCCGCCAGGGAATCTCCCGACGCAGCACCATACCAAGTGCCTCCAGCTTGAGATCCTTTCCTTTGCGATCCTTGGCCGGTTGCGAAAGGTAATCCTGAGCTTCTTGGAAAGCCTTACGGATCACCAATGCGGTACCTAGCCGGGTCGAGGGGGTCTGTTTTTTCTCGCCATAAACCCTTTTGGGGTTCTCGCCCAGCGCGGCCTTGAGGCCACTAGGATTGCGCAGCACCATATCATCGACGTAGCCGCCGTGCGTGTGCAGCGCAACGGCCAATCCGCCCACCGGGTTCCCCGAGCCCGGGTTGACGTTGACGGTGGTGATACCGCCGGAGAGGGCGTCGTCGAAACCCATCTCGCGCGGATTGATCCCGTCAATGGCTCGCACCGCGGCCATGATCGGATCAGTCATTTCATTGGTGTCGTTGCCCATCGACCCCTCAGCTTCCTCGTGCACCCCGAGGTGGGTATGGGCATCGATGAATCCTGGCAAAAGCCACTGGCCAGCTGCATCGAGTACCTCGCTGCCTCGGCTGGCTTTGACCTTAGGCCCGAGCTCGCTGATCTTGCCATCCTTGATCACCAGGCCGCCGTCAAAGGCTTCGCCGTCGATGGGCACAATGTGGGCGTTCAGAATGGTCAGTGAATGGCTGGATTTCGAGGGCACGGGGGAGACCTTTCGACGTTTTGAGTTACCTTCCTACGCTACTCCTGGCCGACCGAGTTTCTGGCCCTGACCGCCTCGAGCACCTCGTGGTGGGGTAATCCTGGGCTAAAGTGATCGTCGCGCCCGGTCATGTCCTGGGCGGCTATCAGAGCATTGGCAATGCTTTCCTCGACCGTTTCCACGCAGGCCTGATAGAACGGATCGATGTGCCCCCAGGGGATGAATTCCAACTGTGCCTTGTGCGGTTCGGTTTCTGCTTGCGGGAACTCAGAATTCAGTTGCCCCGGATTTGCGGTAGAGAAGGCCAGGATAATGTCGCCGGAAAAGTGCCCGCCAGTGGTGCCCGTGCGTGCCATTCCCAGCGGTGCGCGCCGGGCCAATGCGGCGCATTGGTTTGGCAATAGCGGCGCATCGGTGGCGATCACCACAATGGCCGAGCCCGCACCGCCTGGCACCCTGGCCCGCTCGTCGTCAATGTGCAACCAATTGCTCTGCTGCATCGGATTAGGGGTTTTCGAAAGCCTGCCTAAGGGCAGGCCATCCAGGCGGAGCTCGCTACGGCTGCCGAAGTTCGCCTGAATAAAGGCAGCAACATGGTAGCGCTGTCCGCCGAAATCGACCCGCCGCGAGGCGGTGCCCGAACCACCCTTGAAGCCATAGCAATTCATCCCGGTGCCACCGCCGACCGAGCCCTCGGCCAAAGGCCCGGAAGTTGCTGCGTCTATTGCCGCGGCGGTGAGCTCTGGGGTGACATGGCCGCCATTGATGTCGTTGAGGTAGCCGTCCCAGGTTTCACCGACCACCGGAAGTAACCAGCGGTTTGAGAGATCTGGCCGGTTCTGATGTACCCATTGGTCAATGCCCTGGTGGCAGGCGCCGACCGCGTGCGAGTTGCTCAAGGCGATCGGCATGGTGAGGCTGCCGGATTCGTCGATCCAACTACGCCCGGTGAGTTCGCCGTTGCCATTAAAGGAATAGGTTGCCGCGCTACATGAAACCCCGACGCCAGCCCGGCCTCGAGGCAAAATCGCGGTAACTCCGGTTCTAATTGGACCTCGCCCGGCGTCTAAGGCTCCTGAGCCGGAGATGATGGTTTGATAGCCAACTTCAAGGCCCGGAATATCAGTGATGGCGTTCAACGTACCTGGTTCGCCGTCGAAATTCAGTCCGAGGTCTCTGGCTCGGACAATCGCCTCGCTGGCTTCCGGCTGTGCTGCCATTGACTACTCCTCGCATTTCTAAAATTCTGAACATATGTTCAGAAAATGTTAAAAACCTCTTGTTTTACGTGATTTAGATCACTAGCATCACTCTACATAGTCGTTCAGTTTTTGTCTGCTCAACAGTTCCGGTGGTGCTTCTCAGTCAACTGAGAATGACGTCAAAAGAAAAAGAGGCTAGCAAGATGACAGAAATCTCCACTACTCGGGGCACACCGAAGCCGGCCGGGCAGCTCGCTCCCGCCCGGTTGGGTGTCTGGTCGATTGTCTTCTTCGTGATTTCCGCCGCTGCCCCGCTCACCGTGGTAGCCAGCGCCGGTCCTACTAGTCTCAGAATGGGCGGCATTGGGGCGCCGGGGGCGATGCTGGTCTGTGGCGTGATTTTGCTGCTTTTTGCCGCTGGATTCACCGCAATGTCGAAGTATGTGCGCAATGCCGGAGCTTTCTACATTTACGTAGCACGGGGCTTGGGCAAGCCCGCGGGAATCGGCATTGCTTTGGTCACCGCAGTCGCCTACGCCTTTCTCTGCCTCTGTTTTTATGGCTTCGTTGGCTTTTTCGCGGCTATCACTTTCAAAGATCTCTTTGGAGTGGACCTGCCTTGGGGGCTGTATTCGGTGGTAGCGCTGCTTATTGTGGGCTTGCTGGGGTACCGGCAGATCGACGTCGGTGCCAAACTGCTCGCTGTGTTACTCACCGCTGAGGTCGCGATCCTGTTAGTGCTCTCGTTGGCGGTGCTGATTCAAGGCGGACCGGAACCGGCCTCGGCAGCCTCCTTCGATCCGCAAAACGTGTTCTTTGCCGCTGGCGCTGGAAGCCTCTTTGTGGTTGGTTTCGGTGCCTATATCGGCTTTGAAGGCACCGCCATCTATGCCGAGGAAGCAAAAAACCCGAGCCGTACCGTGCCAATTGCCACCTATATTTCGATCGCTTTCCTCGCAGTGCTCTATGCGCTGACTTTCTGGATCTTGACGCTGGCCTTTGGGGTACATGGCGTGCTGGTGATGGCAGGGGCCGACGATTTCCAGGAGATGGCGTTTAGCGCGGCGGATTCTTATCTTGGTCAGTGGGCGACCATAGTGATGCGAATCCTCATCGTTACCAGTTTCTTTGCCTGCCTGCTGGCCTTCCACAATGCCTGCTCACGCTACTTATTCTCGATGGGCCGGGAGCGAATTTTGCCGCGTACGCTGGCCGCTACCCATCCCCGCAGCCAGGCCCCGCACCATGCCAGTGCGGTGATGACGGTGATCTCACTTATCGCCATTGCCATCTGCATCGCGCTTTCCGCTGATCCTTTCCTGCAATTTGCGCTCTGGACCTACGCCACTGGGGTAGCTGGCGTGATCTTCGCGCAGACTGTTGCCGCAGTGGCGGTGCTCTGTTTCTTTATCAGAAATCGTCGTGGGCATAGTGCTTGGAGGGTGCTGGTGGCTCCGGCTTTTGGTGCGCTCGGGTTGATCACTGGTTTCCTGCTGGTAGTCTTCAATTTCGAACTGGTCACCGGGATGGAAGGGGCGGTCAATTGGCTACTATTGCTGCCAATTCCAGTGCTTTTCCTCGGCGGGATGGGGATTGGCTTGCTGCTGCGCTCCCGCCGCCCCGAGCACTATGCTCGACTGACCCACTTGACCGAAGCCAAAGAATGAATGTTCTTAGTCATGAATGATGCGCGCAGAGAAGAGCGCCGTCGAGCGCTGATTACCGCGACCAAGAAGGTGGTTCGTCAGCATGGCATTAGCGGCGCTAATGTCCGCGCGGTGGCTGCCGAAGCCGCGGTGAGCACTGGCGCAGTGCTTTATTACTTCCCGAACTTCGAGGGCTTAATGGCCTCGGCTCTGGAAGGGGTGGTTGAGGAGTTTTATTCGCGACGTCGTGAGGCTCTTGACCAGTACAGCGACCCCGCGGAGCGAGTCTCCGCGCTCATTGCGGCGGGTATTCCGGATCAAGCCAGCGACGATCTGCGACTGCTTTACGAGAGCATCCCCCTGATCCGGCAAAGCCCAGAACTTCGCCCATTGCATCGCTCGGTGGTCGAACGCCAGGTGATGCTCTACGTCTGCGCCATTGAGCTGGGCGTTGGGCTGGGTAGCTTCACGTTAGCCGCACCGCTTGAGACCATCGCACGAAATATAGTGGCCTTAGAAGATGCCTACGATATGTATCCGTTGATCGGCCTCACCCAGCCAGCCGCAGAATATCGGGCCAATGTCCGTTCCTATGCGCAACTGGCTCTGGGCTGCGAGATCCCCGAAATCTAGCCGGTTCGCCAATAATTAACCACGCCCGAAGTAGTGATTCCGGCAGCGGCTAAGCAGCCGCCGGAAGTCGCTGCGTAAGGATTGCGTAAAGGCTTTCTGGGCGGGCGTAAGGGTGTTGTAAATACCGCGCTAAAGCCGTCCCGCTAGGCGTTCCATAGAGAGGTTCCCGGTTTCGGGAGATCGCTCGTTGGAAGGACAGCACATGGCTGACGTACTCGTCGTCGTGATATTTCTGGTCGCCGCCGCTTTGGTGATGTGGCTGGCTAAGGCGGTGGCTAAGCTCTAATGCTGGTTGTCGCCTGGATTGCACTCGCCGTCGTGGGGCTGGCGTTGTGCGGTTATCTTCTCGCCGCCCTGATTCGCCCGGAAAAGTGGTGAGCGAAGTTCAATGATCCTTTCACTCGCATCCTTATTCACCCAGCTGGCCATCTTGCTGGTGCTGCTGGCGCTCGCACACAAACCATTGGGCCTCTATATGGCCAAGGTCTTTGAGAGCAGTAAAAACTACCTGCCGGAGAGGATTTTCTACCGGCTGGCCGGGGTCGACGCCGGTGCTGACCAAAAGTGGTCAACCTACCTACGCAGTGTGCTGGCCTTCTCGGTGGTCGGTATTCTTTTCATCTTCCTCATGCAGCGCTTACAGGGTCTGCTACCGGGCCAGGGAGCGGCGGTGGACCCGTGGGTGGCGATGAACACAGCGATTTCCTTCGTCACCAATACCAACTGGCAGACGTATGTGCCGGAGACCACCGTCGGAATCTTGGTCCAGATGCTCTTGCTCGCGGTGCAGAATTTCCTCTCTGCGGCGGTTGGGATTTCGGTAGCAGTGGCGCTGATCAGAGGCATCAAGCGGGCCAAGACCGAGCAATTGGGTAACTTCTGGGTGGACCTGGCCCGGGCCAGCTTCCGCATCCTGTTGCCGATTGCTTTTATCGGTGCTGTCGTCTTCGTCATCACCGGGGTGGTGCAGAACTTCACCATGGGTACCGAAGTGCATAATGCCGCGCTCGGTGTTGGGCAGACCATTCCGGGCGGCCCGGTGGCCTCCCAGGAAGCTATTAAGCTGCTCGGCACCAATGGTGGTGGTTACTTCAATGCAAACTCGGCGCATCCGTTCGAGAACCCTAATGCCTACTCCAATCTATTCTCGATTCTACTGATCCTGGTGATCCCGTTTTCGCTGCCCTATAGCTATGGTCGAATGGTTGGTCAGCAACGCCAGGGGTACACCATCCTGAGCGTGATGGCCGGACTCTGGGCCGCCAGCACAGCGCTGATGGCCTGGGCAATGGCGAGTGCACCCGCAGCTTCGGGGGAGGGCTACGAGCAGCGCTTCGGCCCCGCCGCGAGCTCGCTCTTTGCCACCGCAACTACCGCCACCTCAACGGGAGCGGTCGACGTCGCACATGATTCGCTCACGCCGCTAGCTGGCGGAATGGCGATGCTGAATATGATGCTCGGCGAAGTTGCGCCGGGTGGGGTCGGTTCAGGGCTCTACGGCATGCTAGTGCTAGCCATTATCTCCGTCTTCATCGCCGGCCTGATGGTGGGTAGAACGCCCGAGTTCATGGGCAAGAAGATCACCGCCAAGCAGATGAAGCTGGCCGCGATGTACATTCTGGTCACCCCGACCTTGGTGCTGGCGATGACCGGGATCACCATGTTGCTGCCCGAGCAGCTCAGCAATGCCCCGGCGAATGGACCGCACCAGTTCTCGGAAGTGCTGTATGCCTTCACCTCGGCGGCTAATAACAATGGCTCGGCCTTTGGCGGTATTACCTCTTCCGGCCCGTACTTCGCCACCATGTTGGGGCTGGCCATGTTCCTTGGCCGCTTTATCCCGATCATCCTGGTGCTGGCCCTAGCTGGTTCCTTGGCGCAGCAGCGTCGGGTGCCGGAATCCTCCGGCACGGTACCGACCCACGGTGCACTCTTTGGTTCGCTGCTGCTAGTGATCTCCGTGGTCCTCACCGCACTCACTTATTTCCCGGCCCTCGCTCTGGGCCCGCTCGCTGAAGGTCTAAGTCGATGAAAACAGCTCCGATGAATACTGATCTGAAATCCAACCCCGACGCCGCTGCGTCAACCGAGGGGACGAGTCACAAACGGGTCAAGGCACCCGCTAAGCTCTCCTTCGAATCGGTGCGCAACGCGTTGCCACTGGCTTTCAAGAAACTCTCGCCCCGTCAAATGGTGCATTCGCCGGTGATGTTCACCGTGCTGCTTGGTGCCGCGGTCTGCACGGTGGTCACCGTGATCGACCTGGCCACCGGCAGTGTCGACTCTGTGTTCAGTCTGGTGGTGACGGTTTGGCTTTGGCTCACAGTGCTTTTCGGCACCCTGTCCGAGGCTATTGCCGAGGGTCGAGGTAAGGCGCAAGCCGCCAGTCTGCGAGCCGGACGTACCTCGGTGACGGCACGGCAGGTGCTCTTCGGAAAGTCGGAGAGTGCAGGTCGAGCATTCACGATGGCAGATTTAGCTGGCGCGGAGTTCTTGCAGACTCCGGCCACCGACCTCACTGTCGGGGATATTGTGGTCTGCTCGGCGGGGGATACCATCCCCTCGGACGGCGAGGTGATTGCCGGTCTGGCCAGCGTTGACGAATCCACCATCACCGGCGAATCAGCGCCGGTAATCAGGGAATCCGGCGGCGACCGCAGTTCGGTCACCGGCGGCACCCGGGTGCTTTCGGATCAGATTTTGGTCCGCATCACCGCGGCACCGGGGCAGACTTTCATCGACCGGATGATCAAACTGGTAGAAGGCGCTTCGCGGCAAAAGACCCCGAACGAGATCGCACTCAATGTGTTGCTGGTTTCGCTGACCATCGTCTTCGTGGTGGTGGTGATGGCGCTCGCGCCAATGGCTAGCCTGGCGAATGCGGTGCCAACCCCGATCGTGCTGGTGGCGCTGCTGGTCTGTCTGATTCCGACCACCATTGGTGCGCTGGTGCCCGCGATTGGCATTGCCGGCATGGACCGTTTGGTGCAGCACAATGTGCTCGCCACTTCGGGGCGGGCGGTGGAAACCGCTGGGGACGTGGACACCTTGTTGCTCGATAAGACCGGCACCATCACCTTCGGTAACCGGCGTGCCGTTGGCTTCTTCCCGGTGGCCGGCGTCAACGACCGGCGCTTGGTGGAAGCCGCCCGGCTATCGTCGCTGGCTGACGAGACCCCGGAAGGCAGATCAATCGTCGAATTAGCCGATCAGATCGGGGTGAATGAACCCACCTTGGAGAGCTTGGAGGCTCAGGCCAGAGCCGGGCAGTTAGAACTGGAGACGGTGGAGTTCACCGCCAGTACGCGGATGAGTGGCATTGATCTGATTGAGGCCGAGCAGCCCGGGGGGACCAGAAAGCGGGAAATCCGTAAGGGTGCCGCCTCCGCCGTCGAGGCCTACGCTGATGCCGATGTTTTGCCGGAGCTTGCCGCCCAGCAAGTGCAGCGGATTTCCGAATCCGGCGGCACCCCGCTGCTGGTTGCAGAGAACGGTGAGGTACTCGGCGTGATCGAGCTGGCTGACGTGGTCAAGCCCGGGATGCGCGAACGCTTTGCCCAGCTGCGTCAGATGGGTATTCGCACCATTATGATCACCGGCGACAACCGAGTCACTGCTGCCGCGATCGCCGAAACCGCCGGGGTGGACGATTTCGTCGCTGAGGCTACTCCGGAGGACAAGCTCGAGGTGATCAAACGGGAACAGGCCGAAGGTCACTTGGTAGCGATGACTGGTGACGGCACCAATGATGCGCCCGCCTTGGCTGCGGCCGACGTCGGCGTGGCGATGAACAGCGGCACCCCGGCGGCCAAAGAGGCGGCCAATATGGTCGACTTGGATTCCGACCCTACCAAGCTGATCGATGTGGTCGGAATCGGCAAACAACTGCTGATCACCCGTGGGTCACTGACCACGTTCTCGGTGGCTAATGACGTCGCTAAGTATTTCGCGATCGTGCCGGCGCTGTTTGCGGCAGCGTTCCCGGGACTGGGCCTGCTCAACATCATGGGGCTGTCCTCGCCGAACTCGGCCATCTTGTCGGCGGTGATCTTTAACGCACTGATCATTATGGTGCTGGTGCCGTTGGCGCTCAAAGGCGTGAAATATCGGGCGGTTTCGGCCAGCCAAGCACTGGGCCGGAACTTGCTGATCTATGGTCTGGGCGGTCTGGTGGCACCGTTTATCGGGATAAAAATTATTGATCTGCTGATCTCGTTGATCCCGGGCCTGGGCTAGGCATCGACAGAGAACTAGAGAGAACTAGAGAAGAACATGAACAGTTTTAGTGCTTATTTACGGCAATTCGGTACCGCGCTGCGATTCCTGTTGCTGGCCACTGCGGTACTCGGGGTGATTTACCCACTGGCGGTTTGGGGCGTGGGGCAACTGGCCGCGCCGAGTCAGGCGAACGGCTCGCTGGTGCAAGTGGCCGGGCAACCGGCCGCTAGCTCGCTGATTGCCCAGTCCCCGGAGGATGGCTTAGGACAGAAATGGTTCCACCCGCGCCCTTCGGCGGTGTCCTGGAACCCGCTGAGCTCCAGCGCCAGCAATCTGGGGCCGAATGATCCGAAGCTGGTGGAAGCTATTTCGCAGCTGCGCCAGCAGGTCGCTCAGACTGAGAGCGTCGATGCTACACAAGTGCCGATTGATGCGGTCACCGCGAGCGGTTCCGGCCTCGACCCGCAGATCTCGCTGGCTTATGCACAGCTTCAAGTCCCACGGATTGCTCAGGCCACCGGTGTCTCCCAGACCGAGCTGCAGGGGCTGATTAAGAGCCGCACCACCTCCGGCCTGGAATCGTTGCTCGGTCAGGAGTCGGTCAATGTGACCCTGTTAAACCTCGATCTTGCCGCGAAGGGCGTGCGCTAGGGGAGCTGGAGGCTTCCGGGAACGCGGGAGTGCACCGTTCGGTGTGATCTTTGCGCGGTGGTGACTACCGCGCAAAGTTCTCGCCGAGCGGTGCACTGGGGTGTTCGGCGGCGGGCCTGCCGAACACTGAGACAGAATGTGACCATGGCAGAAAACTGCGAAGTGCTTTTTATTGGCGGACGCTCGGGGGTCGGGAAGAGCTCTGTGGCCTTCGAAATGCATCATCAATTGAGTCAGCAGGAGATCAAGCATGCGGTGATTGAGGGCGACAATTTAGATTTGGCCTTTCCGGTTCCCTGGGAGCATCGGCTTGCCGAGCGTAACTTGCGGGTTCAGTGGAGCAACTATCTTGAACTGGGGTATCAACGGTTGATCTACACCAACACGGTGAGCGTGCTGGAAACGGACGTTCTCGCTGAGGCAATGGGTGGCACACCCAGGGTCACCGGGGTGCTGCTCACCGCTGGCGACGACACCGTTTCAGCCCGGCTTGCTCAGCGCACCAGTGGAGCGGAGCTGCTAGCTGAGGAGTTAGTCCGGAGTTCGGCAGCGTCTCAGCAACTGGCCTCTCGAGTCCCGTCCTGGGTGCACCGGATTGATACTGACGGGCGCAAGACAGCGGAGATCGCTGCTGAGATCTTGCAGCTTTTGGATTGGCATTGAGGTGAACGCACGGCGACTAGCTGAATCGGACGATGGAATACTCGACTGGTTACCTGGACGGTGTTGCGCGACACCAGAGGATCGGAATAGGCGAAGATAGGAAGATGTCCAGAGGCACCCTGCGGATCTTGCTCGGCGCTGCCCCCGGCGTCGGCAAGACCTACGCCATGCTTGAAGAAGCGCAGCTCAAGAAGAACCAAGGCATTGACACAGTGGTGGCGCTCGCCCTCGACCACGGACGCAAAGATACTGCCGCCCTGATTGAAGGCCTCGAGGTCATACCGCCAAAGATTGTCAGCTACCGGGGCGCTAATTTTGAGGAAATCGACCTAGCAGCCGTGCTGGCGCGCAAGCCGCAGCTCGCGCTGGTCGATGAGTACGCGCATACCGTGGTGACCGATTCCGGCAGCAATGGCGAGGATCAACCACGGCGCAAACGTTGGGAGGACGTCGAAGCCTTATTAGCGGCCGGCATTGACGTGATTTCCACCCTGAATATTCAGCACCTAGCCTCCCTGGGGGATGTGGTCAGCCAGATCACCAATACCAAACAAACAGAGACGGTGCCTGACGAGGTGGTGCGCCGCGCGGATCAGATCGAACTAGTCGATATTTCCCCGGAGTTGCTCCGACAGCGGCTCTCCGCCGGGAACATCTACGCGGCCGAAAAGATCGACGCCGCACTGGCCAACTATTTCCGGCTCGGTAATCTTTCGGCGCTGCGCGAACTCGCGCTGCTTTGGCTTGCTGATCAGGTCGAGGACGGGTTGGCGGTCTATCGCAATACGCACGGCATCGAGGAGAGTTGGCCGACCCGGGAACGCGTCGTCGTCGGACTCACCGGCGGCCCCGAAGGTGAGGTGCTGATCCGTAGAGCAGCGCGAATCCTGGCTCGGGTTGCCGGCGGCGAGCTGCTGGGGGTGCATGTCCGGGCGGCGGATGGAGTGCGCGGTGAATCACCCCGTGACCTTGAGGCTCAGCGCCAGCTCCTGAAAGATCTGGGCGGTAGTTATCACAGCGTGATCGGCGAAGATCCCGCCCAAGCCATGCTGGAGTTCGCTCGCAGCGCCAATGCTACCCAGCTGGTGGTGGGTATCTCGCGGCGTCGCCCGCTGGCACGGTTATTCGGCGGTGGCGGGGTGGGGGCCAAGGTGGTGCGCGGCTCGGGCGATATCGACGTGCATATGGTCTCGCACCCGATGGGCGGCCGGGGAGTGCGCTTCCAACGGGTCGGTGATCTGGGTCGCCGCAGGGTTTTACTCGGCTTCGCGCTCGCCATCGTGCTGCCAGCGCTCATCGAGACCGCGCTGGTGCAATGGGTGCCCAATAGCTTCGTCACCGACACCCTGCTGCAACTCTCGGGTTGTGTTCTGGTTGCCTTGGTCGGTGGCTTGTGGCCCGCGCTGCTTGCTGCGCTCTTCAGTTCACTGCTGCTTAACTTCTTCTCCGCTGCCCCCACGGGTACTTTGACCATTGCGGATCCCGAGAACCTACTGGCTCTGATCATTTTCCTTGGCGTTAGCGCGGCGGTTGCGGTGGTGGTGGGTTTGGCCGCGCGGCGTTCGCGAGATGCCTCGTTAGCCGGTGCAGAAGCTGCCACCTTGACCGAACTAGCGCGTGGCGCGCTCGGCGGGGAAGATTCCTTGGAGTCTTTTCTGAAACAAGTCCGGGAGAATTTCCGGGTCAACTCGGTGAGTTTACTTTCATCGCCTACCGGGGCCACACCTCCCGATTGGCAGCTTGAAGCCTCGTCGGGAGAAAATCCTGCGCTGTCACCGGAAGAGGCTGACAATGTTGAAGAGGTTGAACCCGGTTTGGCACTGGCCCTCAATGGCCGCACTTTGGACGCCGCAGATCGCCGACTGCTGGTGGCTTTCGGCGCGCATCTGGTCGCGTTGCGACAACGGATTGCGCTGAACATCAGCCGTCGCGATAACGTCAGACTGGCTGAGGGAAACACCATGCGAACCTCGATCCTACGAGCCGTTTCGCACGATCTTCGGACGCCGTTGGCGGCAATCAAGCTTTCGGTCAGTAGCTTGCGCCAGGAAGAAGTGCATTTCGAACCGGCCGACGAAGCGGAGTTGCTCGCCAGCATTGAGAGTTCAGCCGATAAATTAGATGCACTGGTTGGAAATCTTCTGGATATGTCAAGAATTTCCTCCGATGCGGCGACCCCGTTGCTCGCCCCGGTGCGCTGGAGCGATGTCATTGATGCAGCGTTGGGACACGGCGGCGACGGAGCCCTGCCACCCGCTGTGCGGGTCGATCTGCCCGCCAATATGCCGCCGGTGGAGGCGGACCCGGGCATGTTAGAACGGGTGATTGCCAACATTGTGGAGAACGCCCTGAAGTACGCCCCGGATTCCGATGTGGTACTGGTTGGCAGCGTTGGCGGCGCTGGCAGTGCCCTGATTGATGGTCAGCCAGCCAGTGAATTGCGCATCATTGACCATGGCCGGGGCGTTGCAGCGGAGGATGTGATGGCGATGTTCAGGCCTTTCCAACGCCTCGACGATGTCCCGGCCGGCACCGGAGTTGGCTTGGGACTGGCAGTGGCCAAAGGATTTACCGAAGCAATGGGCGGGGTGCTTGAAGCTGAGCAGACCCCGGGCGGTGGGCTGACCATGGTGGTGCGGCTGCCTATGAGTGTTGGAGGAGCAAGGCAATGACGACTGTACTGGTGGTCGATGACGAGCCGCAGATCCTGCGCGCCCTGCAAATCAATTTGCATGCTCACGGTTATACGGTTTTTACCGCTGTCAATGGGACTGAAGCGCTAGCCACTGCCGCTGCACATCGGCCTGACGTGGTGGTCTTGGACTTGGGCTTGCCAGATATTGATGGGCTGGACGTTATCGCCGGGCTGCGGGGCTGGACGGAGGTGCCGATTATCGTGCTTTCGGCGAGGCATGCCTCCGAGGAGAAAGTCGCTGCTCTCGACGCCGGAGCCGATGACTATGTGACCAAGCCGTTCGGGCTCGATGAGTTCTTGGCACGCTTGCGGGCGGCCCAACGACATGCCGAACAACGGATCAGCGCTGGCCGAGCGGTACCGACGGTGACCACCGAGGATTTCGTCGTTGACCTGCAAGCAAAAAAGGTTTTACGCGCTGGTGAAGCGGTGCGGTTGACCCCGACCGAGTGGTCGATCCTAGAGCTATTGGCCAGGAACCCGGGAAAGCTGATTAGTCAGCAACAAATTTTGGTGCAGGTGTGGGGGCCGGCCTATGCCAAAGAGACTCAATATTTAAGGGTCTACTTAGGCCAGCTGCGGCGAAAGCTGGAACCGGACCCGGCTCACCCTCGGCACCTGGTGACCGAGGCCGGGATGGGTTACCGCTTCGAACCGTAGCGGTCGAGCCGCCGGGAGGCTAAGCTCCCAGTATTGGGGCTGAAAGAGAGGTTACTGAAAATGTCCAATCAGCCAATGTCCAATCAACTAACGCCCGATCAGCCCAATCAACTGTACCCAGGTCAACCGCAGTCCAAGTTTCAACGGGTCTGGGCTTCACTTGACGAGGCGGTGGCCGCCGGGCGGTTTCCCGGGGTGGTGGCGGGTGTCCGACAGCACGGGGTGAGCGAGTTTCACGCCAGTGGAACGCTGGCTCTTGATTCGGATCGACCCATGCTGGAAAGCACCCCGTTCCGGATCGCCTCGCTGAGCAAACCTTTTTCCGCTGTGCTGACCTCGTTTCTGTTACAGGACGGGATCCTGGAGTTAGATGATCCAGTCAGCTCCTGGTTGCCGGAGTTAGCTGAGCCTCGGGTGCTCCTGGACCCGAATGGACCGCTTGATCAGACTGCTCCCGCCGAATCTGCCATCACCGTTCGGCAATTACTTGACGGCACTCTGGGCGCTGGGGTGATTTTTGGCAGTTCCCCGCTTAGTGAGGCAGTCCAAGCTGCCGGGATCGGTGCCGGAACCATGCCACCAAATCTGAGCGCTGATGAGTACCTAGCCCGGTTCGCCGAACTTCCGTTGAGCTATCAGCCCGGCAGTCGCTGGATGTACAACACCTCTGCTGATCTGCTCTCTATCTTGCTTGCCCGCGCTAGCGGGAAGACGTTGGCTGAGTTGCTGTGGCAACGCATCACCGAGCCACTGGGGATGTTGAACACTGCCTTTTATGCTCGTGCCGAGGAGCTACCGGCGCAATACATTCCAGGAGCTGATGGTCTGCAACTGGTCGACCCCGCGGATGGGCGTTTCAGTCGGCAGCCCAAGTTTGAGACTCTGGCCGGTGGGCTGGTCTCAACGGTGCCCGACTATCTGAAATTCTTCGGCGCCCTGGCCGATGGGCACTTGCTGCCGGAAGAATACAAAAGGCAGATGGTTTCCGATCAGCTCACCGTGGCGCAGCGCACGAGCGCTAGCCCGATCCTCGGACCGAGTAGCTCCTGGGGATGGCAGATCGGCGTGAACATCGCGGAAGCAGAGAACTCGATCTCGGCGGGCAGCTACGGTTGGACCGGTGGCAGCGGCACCAGTGCAGTGGTAGACCCAGGGCGGGACTTGATCGGGGTGGTTTTCAGTCAGCGCGCAATGGCCGGACCAGACGATGATTTCAACTATTTCTGGACACCATTGGCCAGCCAGTAAGCCTGTTCTCTCCCAGCTGTCCCAATGAATGCTGCTGTTGTGACGGCAGTGTTCGTGTTTTCGTAACATCGGTAACATTCGTCGCTTTCACTGGGATAACGGGGACAACATGAGGGGTTGGCCCGGGATGGGCCGTAGGGTGGAGGAATGGTTGATCAAGGAACCGTGCTCGCGGTCTGCCGGGTGCACGCACTGCTCGCTGACCAGGGCAGCGGGGTGACCGCCATCGATAAACGCCCGGTCACCGGGCCGGTTAAAGTCCAGCCCTACGGGCTATTCGCGGATGTGCAGGCTGACCGCAAAAACCATGGTGGCCTACATAAGGCTGTCTATGCCTATTCGCAGAGCGATGCCGACTTCTGGGCGGTGCAGCTGGGTCGAGAGGTGCCGCCGGGCCTCTTCGGCGAAAATTTGCGACTGAGTGGCGTCGAGGCGAATTCCGCGTTGATTGGTGAGCAGTGGCAGCTCGGCGCGAAGGCCGTCGTCGAAGTCACCATGCCCCGCACTCCCTGCTCGGTCTTTCAACGCCGGATGGCGGAGCCGCAGTGGGTCAAGCGATTCACCGAAGCCGCGCGGGTGGGTGCCTATTTGCGGGTGTTGCAGACCGGCAGCATCCAGCAGGGGGACGAGGTGAGAGTCATTCATCGTCCTAGTCATTCGGTGACGGTTCGCGATTGGTTCAGTGCCCCGTCGATAGCCAAAATGCAGGCCCTGCAGAATGAGCCCGGCCTGGAACTCGCCCCGGAATATCAGCCGTATTTTGAGAAGCTATTGCGGCGCAATTAGTTCGTTCGTTCGGTGATGTGCGCCATCTCACCCGCCCTGGACGCCGCTCCGAGCCGCTTCGGTGGCCGTTGTACCGTATGATTAAATCGCTCCCTTCTTACGGAATCCCTTTTCTTTCTTCCCTATTTTCCTGTCGAAACCGCTGTTAGCGGTGCCTAACGGTGATGACAGGCCCGCGTTAGTGGCGGGCAAGTGCGTAGGGGATCGCCGTGAGGTGAATCGTCCGGATATCGAGTTGCCTTCGATCCGGCCCTATGTGAACGAGGACTATTCCTATGCCCGAAAACCAAGATTCCGACTACGCCACCGACCGGATTTCCGACGACAACGCCGAGCAAGATGTGCTCTTCACCGATTTTGGCCTCGACGAGCGGGTGCTGAAAGCGCTCAAAGACGTCGGTTATGAAAAGCCTTCGCCGATCCAGGCAGCTACCATTCCGGTGCTGCTGGAAGGTCGCGATGTCGTCGGCCTGGCGCAAACCGGAACCGGTAAGACAGCGGCTTTCGCGGTTCCTGCGCTGTCCCGGATGGCCGAGCTGCCAGCCACCAAAGCTACCCAGGTGCTGGTGCTGGCGCCGACCCGCGAGCTCGCACTGCAGGTCGCCGAAGCGTTCTCTTCCTACGCCGCGCACCTGAACGACTTCAGCGTGCTGCCGGTGTACGGTGGCTCCGCTTATGGCCCGCAGCTGGCTGGCCTGCGTCGCGGCGCCCAGGTTGTTGTTGGCACCCCCGGCCGAGTGATCGATCACCTGGAAAAGGGCTCGCTCGATCTTTCTGAGCTGGAGTACCTGGTACTCGATGAAGCCGACGAGATGCTCCGGATGGGCTTCGCCGACGACGTCGAGCAAATCCTGGCGCAGACCCCGGAAGAGAAGCAGGTCGCCCTATTCTCCGCCACCATGCCCGGCCAGATCCGCCGGATCGCGAAGAAATACCTGAAAAACCCCGCGGAAATCTCGGTGAAGGCTAAGACCACCACCGGCGAGAATACCCGGCAGCGCTACCTGCAGGTAATGGGCCCGCACAAGCTCGATGCGATGACCCGGATCCTTGAAGTTGAGGACTACGACGGTGTGATCGCCTTCGTGCGGACCAAGATGGCCACCGAGGAACTTGCCGATAAGTTGAAGTCCCGTGGCTACCGCGCGGCCGCCATCAATGGCGACATTCCGCAGCAGCAACGTGAGCGTACCGTTGAGGCGCTGCGCTCGGGCAATATCGACATCCTGGTGGCTACCGATGTGGCCGCTCGTGGGCTGGACGTGGAGCGGATCAGCCTGGTCGTTAACTACGACATTCCGCATGACACCGAAAGCTATGTGCACCGGATTGGCCGTACTGGCCGTGCTGGGCGTTCCGGTGACGCGATCCTGTTCATGACGCCGCGCGAGAAGTACCTATTGCGGGCGATCGAGAAGGCCACCCGGCAGCCGGTGGAGCAGATGCATTTGCCGAGCGCTGACACCATTAATAATTTGCGGTTGAGCAAGTTCGCCGATCAGATCACCGAAACCTTGGGCTCCGAGGATCTTTCGGTGTTCCGTGAACTGATCAGCTCCTACGAAGCCGATCACGACGTGACCGCTGCTGAGATCGCCGCCGCCCTGGCGTTCATGGCGCAGGGTGGCGAGTCCTTGCTGGTCAAGGATCTACCAGCCGCCCCGGAGTACCAGAAGCGTGAGCGTTCCAAGGACGGTTTCGGTTCGCGTGGCCCGACCCGGGCACTGACCGAGGGCAATGCCACCTACCGGATCGCGGTCGGGCGCCGTCAGCGGGTAATGCCCGGTTCGATCGTCGGTGCAATCGCCAATGAGGGCGGCCTGTCCTCCTCACAGATCGGCGGTATTGATATTCGGGCCGATCATTCGCTTGTCGAGTTGCCCGCCGAGCTAAGCAAGGATCAGTGGCGTGCGCTGTCTAAGACCCGGATCGGTGGCGAGCTGATTCACCTCGAGCTGGATAAGGGACGCCGTCCCGGTTCCGGTGGTGGCTATAAGAACCGCGAAGAGCGCGGCGATCGTGGTCAGGGCGGCTTCAAGAAAAAGTATTCAAATGATTCCTCCGAACGTGGTTCGGAGCGTGGCGGCCGCGGTGAGGGCGGCTACTCCCGCAACTCCGATCACGGCCACACCGGTCGCGGCGCAGGGGACCGCAAGCCCCGGCACGGCAAAGAGACCGGCGGCCGGGATTTCAACCGCAAGGGCAAGTGGTAAACCGCTAACCCGCACATAACACCCGCTGAGTTCGTGGTTCAGTCTCGGATTCGCCTGTAATTACTAGCGAATTCGAGACCGAACCACGAACTCGCTGTTTAAGCTGGAGGGATGAGATGGAAGGTGCAGGACAGCGTCAGTGAGGTCGCCAGCGGAATTTTCTTCGTGCAGGGCCCGGCCTCGAACTGGACCATCATTCGGGACGTCGCCGGAGCCGAGCCCAAGGAAGAATCAGCTGAGCCACAGCGAGGGGAGCAAACCTCCGATCCAGGGTCGGAACGCTTCCTCCTGGTGGATACCGGTTATCCGGGGGACCGCGAGAAGCTACTTGAGTCAATTGCCTGGTGCGGCCTGGAGCTGAGCGATTGCTGCGGCGTCGTGGTCACCCATGCGCATTCCGATCACATTGGCTCGGCAAAGTTTCTCGCCGAGCAGGGGATTCCGATCTATGCTCACGCACTCGAGCTGCCCAATTTACGGCGTGAGGTCAGTGAACAAGTCACCTTGGCCGATTTTGGCTGGCGAGTCATGATTCCGCGGGTGCTGCGCTGGTTAAGGCATGCGGTGCGCGTGGGCGGCCTTAGCGATGTCTCGGTGGCCGAACCCCAGGAGGTGAGCGCAGAGGTGCTGGGGGCGCTGCCAGGGGCTGCCGAGCTAATTCTTACCGGTGTACACACCAGCGGGCATCTGGCCCTCTACCTGCCCGAAGCCGGAGTGCTGCTGAGCGGCGATGTGGTGGTCACTGGGCACCCGCTGAGCCGCTGGCAGGGCCCACAAACGCTGCCCAAGCTTTTTCATCACCAACCAGAGCTGATCGCGCAAGGGATCGAGAAGCTCAAGCCACTTAATGTTCGTCTGTTGCTCCCAGGGCACGGCCCGTATCTCAGGGTAGAGCAGGAATGGTTCGAGCAGGTGCGAGTCGCGGACTACTGGCCCTATCGTTAGCGGCTCCCAAAACCTCGCCCCGGTTCGAACACCCCTCCGCGAGTTCGCTTCCAGCGCGCGAAATCGTGGGGTTTTGCAGGCGAATCCGAGAAGCGGAAGCGAACTCGCGGGGGTGGGCGAGCATGGGCAGGCGAGCATGGGGAGCCGAGGCTTGGTGTGGCCGCGATGAAGTGGTCAGCGGTTCCGGGGGTGCTGGCGGGCCAGGCGTTCGTTGCCGCGTTTGTAGTTCCCGGTCAAGCGGGCCATCAGTTCCTGCGGATCGCCGCGTTCGATGTCGTCCAGGAAGTCTTGGGCTCGCTTGCCCCGCAAGACGGTGGCTTTCTTACCGTGATGGCTAATTACCACCTCACTATTGCTCGTGACGAGGTAGTCGAAATTGGTTGCTTTGCCGCTGATGCTCGATCCTTTCGACTGGCTGGAAGCTTTCACTCATCGAGTGCCCGTTGTGTTGCTATCCGCCCGAGCTTATGCCGGAACGGGGCCGGCGTCTAGCCTTATTTTGGCGGAATTTTCGGCGCTTAGGGCGGCGACTTAACGCAACGAAGATTGCTGATTTCCACTAGCCCGAAACGACTGGTAAAGTATTCATCTGTTGCCCCCCTAGCTCAGTGGTAGAGCGCGTTCTTGGTAAGAACGAGGTCACCGGATCGATTCCGGTGGGGGGCTCGCAAATGAGGAGGCTCGTGTCAAGGCGGTTTTGGCCGGCAGACACGAGCCAATCTCATTTATGGCGGTGTAGCTCAGTTGGTTAGAGCGCACGACTCATAATCGTGAGGTCGGGAGATCGAGCCTCCCCACCGCTACCGTGAAAGCCCCGGGATTCCGGGGCTTTTCTGGTTTCGGAATCACGCAGATCAAATTCGGGGGTCTGCCCTTAGCTGGTTTTATCGCAGGACGCGGTATTGCAGGTGGGTCGCTGTGGTGGATGGGTCGGCTGAGATCCTTTCAAGGGCGATTGTCGAATCGAGTGTTCCGAACAATGCTGTGCCGCCTCCGAGGAGAACCGGCATGATATGCAGGTGGATCTCGTCAACGAATCCTAGGGGGAGTGCTTGCTGCATGATTGTCGCGCCGAAAAGGTGAACGTCTTTGTCTCCGGCGACGCGTTGAGCTGTCTCGAGTGCGCTCTGCACGCCGTCTGAGATGAAGGTGAACACTTCGGGATATTGGCGCTCGGGCTGTCGATGGGTTAGCACAATGACAGGAATGTCGCCCATTGGTCCGGCGTCGCCCCAACCGCCGTCACCTTCATTCTTCTCAAAGGAGGTGCGTCCCATCACGATCGCGCCAACTGAGCGTATCGCCTGTTCGAGAACCTTCCGATCTAGATCCGAGGCGGAGGGTCGCAGCCAGGCATGAAGGTCCTGAGCGCCGTCTCCGAAAGGATTCTCTCTGTTGTCATGAGGCCCGGTTACATAGCCGTCCACTGAGACGGACATATCGCAAATGGTGAGTCCCACGGTGTCAACTCCTTCGTTGCTAAAGATTAGTGAGAACGACTCGGCGCACGATTCAAAGTCGCGGAATCAAGCCTTTATACCGTTGTGGAGAAGTTCCGGATTCCCGGCTTTCTCTGCTGTAGTCGTGAGCCTAGCGTAGGTCGGCTCGTTCTCGCCTTCGCGACAGGAGATTCTCAGGCCTCGGAACTGTCTCGTTTCTTTACCGGTGGCTCGAATTCATCCTTGCGGACGATCTATCGAGGGGCTAGATCCCATCCAGGTCTGACGTTCGCTCGTGAGATCTGTGATTATCTGGAGGTATAGGCGATTAAGACGCAGAACATACCAGTAGGAGAACAGAAAATGATCTACCAAGCAGTGTTGGCGGCCGAACAGGCTAACTCGGCCGAACAGGCCCTGGGAGTCGCTCTGGTGGTCGGGCTGATCGTGGTTGGCATTGCCCTTTTGGTGCTGTTTATCTCGGCCCTGATCTCGGTCTTGAGCTCGCGGGTGTTAACCGGGGGCGGCAAAGTCCTGTGGATCCTGGTGGTTTTCGCCTTCCCGTTCCTCGGTCCTCTGGGGTGGTTCATTTGGGGCCGGAAACAGCCGAGCTATCGCAGCGGACAGCCGATTCAGGAAGTCAGCTGAACTTTCCGCGCCGGGCGATTCATCACGTTCGAAAGAAACGATCCCCGTGATTTAACAGCAAACTGTTTCAGTTTTGTAATCACCTGAGGGCGCGGAATGTCATTAATTAATGCTATTCATTTTGTCGGGAGGGTTTCAGAGCGGCAGGCAGTATAGTATTTTGCCGCTGACATTTGGGGGCTTTGAAACCAGCCCAGCTGGGTGGGGTTTTGCAGGGGGGCACCCCATCCAGCTCACCTAATCAGCTGAACTGCGCCGTTCGCGCTCGGCGAGTACCGAAGCGAAATGTTCCCGTGTCCACTCCCGGCTAGCTTCGATCAGTGGCAACAGACTGAGGCCGAGTTCGGTGAGGGAGTAGCTAACCTTAGGTGGGTTATCGAAGAAATCCGTCCGGAGTACGAAACCATCGTGCTCCATGCGGCGTAAGGTCTCGCTAAGTACTTTCCTAGTCACCTTGGCTAAACCTGCCTCAAGCTCAGTAAATCGCTTTGGCTGCTCAGCGAGCGATAGTAGGATCATGGTCTGCCATTTGCTGCCTAGCTGTGCTGGAAAACTTGAGAGCGGGCAAGCCGAGTCGAAGATCTGTATTGATTGTTTGGTCATGAGTCTGTTTCGTTGAAGTAACAAGGTACTACCGTCATAGCGTTGAGGCTCTTCGAGGTATTTCCGATGGGAGCAGCAATGACTAAGATTTTGGTTTTTGGGGCGGCAGGTCGAGCTGGCGGCGCAATAGTGCAGGATGCACTAGAGCGAGGCTGGGAAGTTACTGGAGTGGTCAGATCACTCGCACAAAAACAGTTCATAGAACGGCCGGGACTCACTGCCGTCCTGGGTGACGTCAGGTCGATCGAAAAACTGACCGGTCTGGTGACCGGACATCAAGCGGTAGTGAGCGCGGTGACGCCCTTTAGTGCGCCCCCGGACTCCTTTGAGTCTTTCGACCAGAACTTCTACCGGGATCTCACACAGGGGCTGGTCGAGGCAATGCGAGTGAACGGAATCCGACGTTTGGTGACGATCGGTCTCGCCGCGACGCTACGGCACCCTGACGGTGGTCTGGTGATGGATAGCAGCGAACTTTTCCCTGCCCGGTTGAAGCCCTTCGCGACAGCCCACTTGAGGGCAGTGCAGTATCTGGAGCAGCAAGTTGCCGACCTCGGTTGGGCCGTGGTAACTCCGCCGCCACTGCTGCACGCCGAGAACCGCCTTGGCCGGGTCGAAGTAGCCGCCCCGCAACTGGTTGAGGGGGTTGACTTGAGTTATCTGGAGCTAGCCAGGGCAGTTAATGATGAACTGACAATGCTCCGTCAGTCGGGAGCGCAAGTGGCGGTCTTTCACCGGCTTAGCCTGGAAAAGACCGGGTTGTGAGTCAGATGGGCGTCGACTCAGCGGGTCGACTCAGAGCGCAGACTAGCAAAGACTTTTTGATCTGCTGGGAATGAGAGATTTGAGAAAGCTGTAGCGCATGGTGGTTCCACCTCAAGAGCGGAACCACCATGCGCTACAGCTAACTAAAAGATTTCGCCCGAGTTACTAGTCGCACCGAGAGACCTGATGAAATTAGATCTGAAGGTTACTCGTACTGCCGATTACACCCGTGACATTAGCTGAGATTACCAGCCGATGGTGTCCAAAATGGCCAGAGTGATGCTTCCCGGGTCGCGGATGGTCTCGGCCTTGCCGATCTTCGGAGTCAGCAGCGAATTCGGATTGCCAGCGGGGTAGGTGCTCTCGTCAAGGTGGGAGTAGCTACTGCCGCCTTCCCAAGAGGAGGGCGCGTAGATCTTCGCGGCGTTGCCGTTGTTCGCCGTTCGGACCTGGCTACTGTCAAAGGACAGATTCCCACTGGTCAATTTTGTGGCCAGGGTGGAGGAGTTGTTGGCAAAGCTGGTTAGCGCGTTCCCAGCGGAATCCTTGGTGTAAAGATCGTAGGAGATCGGGGTGTTCTGATAGCGAACCGTTCCCTTAGTGCCTGAGACGTTGCCAGCGCCTAGGAAGCCGAGCCCGTGGCCTAACTCGTGTAGCACCACACTGGTGAAATCATACTTCCCAGCGGGTGCCGGTTCAGCCCCGAAGTGCCAGTTAGTGAACGAGCTGCTGAAGCTGGCCTGAATGTCTGCCGACGGGTCTAGCTGCTTGCCCGCTTGCTTATTGGCGATCGCGTCGACGTAGTAGGTATCAGTCTTCTCGGCGCCTGGGAAATTCTTATACAGTGCGCTGGCTCCAGCCTGGCCGAGAACCCCCGGGGCGAGGGCCGAGAAATTTGCGTCAATCGTAATCGGTACCGGCGAGCTGATCTTGCTGGCCCAAATATCCACAGCCCGCTGGAAAGCCGCCTGAGCCTCCGGGGTAAAACCGGTGTAGTTCACCTGGAAGGTCGCGGTTGGAGCAGCTAGTGCGCTTCGTGACAAGGTGTTCTGGGTTGGCCCGACATAGGTAGGCTTGGCCGGGTCGGTATCGGCAACGGTGATGGTAGCCAACGACGACGGCTTCCGATCGAAAGCTGGGGCTCCAGTGGCAAGGGCCGCCGGGGCTCCGATAAACGCGGCGGCCACCACGGAACCGACGATTGATGCCGCAACTATACGTGATTTGAGCATTTCATATCTCCTTGAATTATCTGAGGTGAAAATTATGATCTGACAATTAATAAACAATCACCGTGGATTCAGATATTCAAATAAAATTACCTCTAGTTAATTAATGTAACTTGATGAAGAAATTACCTAAGATTACTCATTATGAGGAATTCATAATGCTTGTGACCTGACATTTCGAAAAGCTGCACATCGCCTGGGTTTTAGCTGGATTTTACCGGTGCCCCTGTGGCTTTGGCAGCAACTGCGCTTGCTTAGCGGTTGAGCCGGGCGATCGTTGCACTGAGGACGGCGGCCCCGGAGGTCCAGATGGCATAGGGAGCTAAAGCGATGCCGCGTTGCGGCGCGGACTTCGTGGCCCGGATCACCAGATCCACAGTGCTCGCGGCCAGGGCTGCTGCCCCGACGGTCGCTAGCAGCGGTCGTCTAGAGCGAAAAAACAAGCCGCACCAGCTAGCATTCAGCACCAGGTTTAGCCCGAGCGCCGCCCTATACCTCTTTGCCTCATAATGCTGCTGGTTCTCCTCGGCATCGGCGATTACCAGGGAGGAAATGGCCGCGATATCAGCGTAGAGCGCTGTCCACACCAGTGGGAAAGCTAGGGGCGGAGGTTGCCACGTTGGTTTCTTCAGATTCCGGTACCAGGAGCTCTTCGGATCGGTGAGGATGGAGCCAGCCACAGCGCAGCCGAGCACCGCAACACTTGTGCCAAGGAATGTTTTTGGCCACCTCTTGGTGTCAACTTTTTGCGTTGCCTTGGCCACGGCATCGTTGAAGCTTTCAAGGCCCGCCGGAGGTTTCCCCAGGTAGCTTTCGATATCGCGCTCTTTGACGACTGTGTCGTGCAGCAGGCTGTTCACCAGCGGCTTGGCTAGAGAGCTTGGCACCGGGGTGACCAGGCCTATCCACTGCGAGCCGAGGTTCGGCGTCATCACCGGTGCGCTGAGTACGGTTCGAGGAACCAGCCCGACGGCTTTCGCATACCGTTTGATCAAATCGGCGTAGGGAACTGACTCTGGTCCGCCAATATCAAAAGACCGGCTCACCTCGGAGGGCAGGTCAGCTGCCCCGGCGAGGTAGTAAACGGCATCACGGACGCTAATCGGGGTAATCAGATTCTTTAGCCACCGAGGGCCGATCGCGGCGGGCAGTCGCTCGGCTAAATGCCGGAGCATTTTGAACGACGCCGAGCCAGTGCCAATCACCACGCCAGCTTGTAAGACCGCGGTAGGAACACCGGATGAAAGCAGGATCTTTCCTACTTCGACGCGCGAGGCGAGGTGCTCGGAGAGTTCCTCCCCTTCGGGATGCAAACCGCCGAGGTAGACGATGCGCTGAAGATTATTGCGTGAGGCGGCACGAGCGAACTTGGCTGCGATATCCGATTCGGCACGCCGAAAATCCTTCGCTGTTGCCATTGAATGAAGCAAATACCAAGCCACTTCGCTACCGCTCAGGCTGGCGTCCAAATCTTCCTCACGACGAGCGTCACCCTCGATGACCTCGACTTGCCCCGCCCCGGCCGGCTGTCCAGCCGGTGTAATGGCGGCACCCCAGGCCGTTTTCAGCGCCTTAGCTCGGCTGCGGCATAGCGCCCGCACCGCCCAGCCACGCTCAATAAGCTCGGAAATCAGCTGTGACCCGACAAAACCGGTGCCGCCGGTAACCGTTGCTCTTCTGACCTCGAACGATCCTGGGTTCATAAAAGCCTCCTGGTTAACTAGGCTCAATCATATGTCTCGAGTTCAGAACCGATAGGACGCAGTGAATAGCTCCCAGTCCGGCCGGGCCCCTCGCGAGTTGAGTCGACAGCTGATAACCGTGGGAATCCCCGCACTCGCAGTCGCCGTTCTGCTTTTTCTCTCCACTAAGACCTCTCGAGGTGGAGGCCTTTTTTATCTTTGCACCTTCTCTGCGGCTGCAGTGTATTTCGTGGCTTGGCTGCTTTGGGGGAACCGGGCGGCAATTCTGGGCCCTCGCCCGGTTCAAGCAATCGGCCGCGGGGCGCTCTGGGGACTTTCCTTGCTTGGCGTTTTTCTTCTCGGTGCGCTCGTCGTCAAGAGTGTGCCGGGGCTAGCGATTCCGGTCCAGGGTCTGCTGGACAATGCCCGCCAAGGCCCGTTGCTGCTGACCTTGCTGGTCGCGGTGCTAGCCGGTGTGGGGGAGGAGCTTTTCTTTCGCCAATTGATCCTTGACCAGGCCCTTTTCTCGGTCCGGCAAGCTGGCACGATTTCGATCGTGCTCTATTTATTGGTCACCGCCGCAATGGGGATCCCGTTGTTGGTCTTTGCCGCGTTGATCATCGGACTGGCCGCGCAGCGGGAGAAGCAGCGGACCGAGGGGTTGATCTCCTCCATCGTGTTGCACCTATGCTGGAGTTGCGGAATGGTACTGCTACTGCCGGCGGTCTTTGGCTGAGAGCCGATCCCGTTCCAGCAAACGAGAAAATGCCTCTATCCGGCCGCCGAATCAAGCTGCCATACTGTAGCCATGCCACTTGGAATGAAGCTTGAACTAACTTTCGACGCAAATGTTCTGAGCCTGGGGGAGTTGCGCGCCTTCCTAGCGCGTGCGGACGCTGCAGGAGCGCTTGATACTCAAGAAGTGCGGGTCGATTTTGACGAGAACGAAGAAGTCTCCGGCTTGTCGATGCTGATTAGCTAGCTGAGCCGACTTTGAGCAGGGTTTCAGCGGCGAAGAGCGCATCGCGCCCCGGCTGAGTCGTCGGCTCGATGGTCATCACCACACTTGCGCCCTCAATCAGCAGGATGAGCTGTCGGGCCAGTGTTTCAACTTGTGAGAAACCCGCCTCAGTCAGTCGGGTTTCGAGGAGGGCGCGGTAACGTCCTAAATGCTTTCGGGCGATGGCGGTCACCGCCGGTTCTGCGCGCGTGTCGGTAACCGTATTGATCACCGCGCAGCCCTGATATCCGGGGCTGGCGAACCATTCGATCAGCAGTCGAAAAACCGAAAGTACCCGCTCCGGCCCGGGGACGGCATCGGCGGTGTGGCTCTCCAGCCATTGGTGGATGTCTGCGCTGTGCTCGGCGAGCATAGCCGCCACCAGGGCTTCTTTAGTGGGAAAGTATCGGTAAAGGCTTTGCTTTGAAGCTTTTGCCTGCGCGGCAATGTCGTTCACGCCGACCGCGTTAACTCCGCGTTGGTAGAACAAGGAGCGCGCGGTGCTCAGAATCTTGGCCCGAGTCAGCCGTTGCCCGGAGCTGAGGCTTGGCATCTTTTCCTTCCGCTAAACAAAAGAGAAAACAGTTCTGTACTTAAATAGTACAGAACTGTACCGTGTTGTCTATGACCAGTTCGCTATCCTTGGCCAGTTCCGCGAAGCCGCCGGTGCGTCGACTGTGGTTCGCCGTTTTGGCTGGCTATCTAGCCCTTGGGGCCACGCTTCAACAGCTCCCGCTGTACCTATCTCAACGATTTGCCGCCGACGAATTCACCATCGGCCTCGCCGTTGGCTTGGCTTTTGCCGGTACCGCAGTGATCCGTCCCTTTGCCGGTTGGCTGGGCGATATTGGACGCGGTAAGGCAATGGTGGTGGCCGGTGCGCTGGCTACCTCGCTGGCAGCCTGGATACTTCTCTACGCCGGTAACATCCCGACGGTGATGTTTGCCAGGGTATTGATGGGCCTCGGCGAGGGGGCGCTGTTCTCAGCGGCCCTGGGCTGGCTGCTGAAGGATGTTGAACTCGCTCAGCCGGGGCGTACTATTGGCGGTTTCGGACTTTCGATGTGGGCCGGTCTGTCGCTGGGACCGCTGCTGGCCACCGCGCTGAACGCGATTGGCGGTGATGGTTGGGTCTGGGCAGCAGTGCTAATCCTGCCGCTGATTGCACTCCTTCTGGTGATCTCCGCGCCTGCTACCAGGCCGAGTTCCTCGACAAAACCGGCGTTCCGGTTTCTTAGTTTCCGTGCTTTGAAGTCCGGTTCGCTACTGGGGATGGGAGCTTTTGGCTACGGCACCATCTCAGCACTGCTAATTATTGCCCTGCATCTTCAGGGGCAGGGCGCCGAGAGCTATGGGCTGGCCGTCTTCTCGGCGGCATTTTTGCTCATCCGATTACTCGGCAGCTCGCTGGTGGACTATTTTGCGTCTCGCGTGATGCTGCCTGGCACTCTTGTCCTAGAGGGTTTAGGCCTGGTGCTTTTCGGATTGAGCGGCCAGCTCTGGCTTGCCCTGCTGGCGCTGATTTTGGCTGGAGCTGGTCTGGGTCTGGTCTACCCGGCAACCTCAAAGCTCACCATTAGCCAGGCCGGGCAGGAGGGCCGCGGCATGGCCATTGGCAGCATGACCTCGCTGTGGGATGTCGGAATCATGCTCGGCGGGCCGATTGCCGGTGCTATCGCCACCGCGCAGAGCGTCAGCACGGCATTCGTGGTAGCCGGTGCTGTCGGCTTATTAGCGGCGTTGTTGGCGGTTCCACTGAGTCGTCCGCTGCCGGTAACCGTAGCGAAATAGCGCCGGAAGCAAATCCGCCGGTGCCGGCTGCTAGGCTAGCGCCTTCAGTTCAGGCTAAGGCCAGTTTTGAACTTGCTTGGTTCGAACTCGGTGACCGAGTATTCAGCAATTCCCGCGGTCTGAAACGGGTCGGCCGCTAATCGACGGTCCAGTTCCTTCCGGTCAACTCCGGCAGCCAAAATGATGCCTCCGGTGCGCGGTATTTTGCGGCCCGAGGCCAAAAACACTCCGTCGGCAAAATTTTCCTCCAGCCACGCGGTGTGAGCCGGAATGGCTCGGTCCACCCGCTCCAACTCAACCAGATAGTTCAATGAAATAACGAACATCTTGCCCCCTTGAGAATTTGAGCTCATCTAACGGGATAAGTCATTCTGCCGAGGGGATATTCCGGGCAAAGCGGCCGATTCGCTCAATTAACTGCTCGAAGAAGGCCTCCGGATCGGTCGTCAACGCCACCCAGGCGTTGCTCGGCCGGGCCCAAAGACCATGCCAGTCGGCGATTGTCGCTCCGCGGCTCAGCGCGCCCGAAAGCTCGACGTCGACGGTGGCCGCCCGCAGGCTGGCAATCTCCGGGTTGAGGGCGACCGCGGCGGCGAAAGGGTCGTGCATGTGGCTGATGTAGCCCTGCTGGTGTTCCTGGTGGAACTCAAAGTAGAACCTGACCGCATCGATGAGCTGGCGAATCAGCGGATTCGAGGTAGCTGAGCGCAGCCCCTTGGTATCTGCGGGCGAGGGCGGCGTAATCGGGCTACTGCCAGCGGCCTCGGCGAGGGCAACTAGGTGCTGCGGTGTCATTACGATGCTTTCGGTCACATCGAGTGGACAGATGATTGGCTGCTGTTGGGCCGGGAGACCAGAAAAAGCGTCGAAAACCAGTTTCGCGGACTCCGGATCGACTGCAATGTTCCATTCACTACACGGGGTGGTATTGCCTGGATGATTGAAGGCGCCGCCCATCACGACGAGTCGCTTGAGCAGCGTCGGCAACTCAGGGGCCAGTTTAATCGCCAGGGCCAGATTGGTCAGCGGCCCGGTCACCAGCCCGACCACCTGGCCGGGCCGGTTTCGAACGGTATCGATCCAGAGCTGGGCGGCGTGCCGAGCCGAGAGCCGGGTACGCGGTGCGGGTAACTCGGCATAGCCAATTCCCTGAGGCCCGTGGGTTTCCTCGGTGGTCATCAGCGGGGCTAGCAGTGGCACCTCGGCGCCGAGGGCAACCTCGATGCCACTGCGTCCGCACAGTTCCAGCCAGGCCAGATTATTAATCCCAACCTGCCGGGCTGGTACATTGCCAGCCGTGCAACTAATACCGAGTATTTCGGCCTCATCGCTGGCCAACAGGTAAATCAACGCCAGGGAATCATCGATTCCGGTGTCCACATCCATCAACAACTGTGTCTTGGAGGTGGTGCGGCTGGAAGATGTCATGCTTCAGTTGTAGCAGTTGAACGCGGCTCAGGCCTCAGCCGGTGTCTGTTTCGCGGCGGCGTAGTCGGGAAGTTCCTGAAGCGCCCAAGTATTACCGTCGGGGTCGGCGAAGTAGATGAATCTGCCCCAGTCCATCTCCACGATCTCGCTGGTTTCCACGCCGCGACCGCGTAACTCTGCGAGCGTCTGATCGGCACTCTCAATCACCATCATGACGCCTTTTTGCTGGCCGGGCGCCATTTCAACCACTCCTTCGCCAAGCACTATTGAGCAGGCCGAACCTGGTGGGGTGAGCTGGACAAAACGAAGCGTCTCGCTGACCCTGTGGTCGTGATCTGCATTGAAGCCGACCTGGTCAACATAAAAAGCTTTGGCACGATCCACATCGGTGACCGGAATCGGAACGACTTCAATTTTCATCGTCATTGTCATCGGAATACTGCCTTTCTTCGATTGGTAAATCCAGCTTAAAACCGCTTCCGGCCAGTTTTTGACCTAATGGTGAAGGAATCGCAAAGAAGTTTTGGACCGGCCTGATCCGGGTCATCTTTGGCGCAAAATCGCGCCATAGAGATCAGCGCGTTACGGTAGATACATGCCTTCCGACGCCTATGGTGATACCGGTCTGTCCGGTCAAACTGCCCCACTGACCTCTCCGCTGCCTCGAATTCGCAATGTGCCCGCCGAGATTGCGCGCTCCTGGCTGCTGGTTCCGGCCACCCAGCCGGAGACCTTTGACGCCGCGCTCGCCTCGCGTGCCGATGCCGTGGTGCTGGATATTGAGGATGCGGTGGACCCCTCGCACAAATCATCGGCTCGCCAGGATGTAGCGCAGTGGCTGCGCGGCGGCGGCCGAGCCTGGGTGCGAATCAATGATGTGAGCAGCGAGTTCTGGGCCGACGATGTCGCCGAGCTGCGCAATATTCCGGGTCTGCTCGGAGTGATGCTGGCGAAGACGGAGAGCGCCGAACAGGTCAAGGAGACCTACCATCGGCTCGACGGTAAAACCCGGGTGCTTGCCCTGGTGGAATCGGCCATCGGCATTGAGGAAGCTAATAACATCGCCCGAGCGGAGGGGGCTTTCCGGCTGGCCTTTGGCTCCGGAGACTTCCGTCGTGACACCGGCATGTCAGCCGATCGAGAGGCAATGGCCTACCCGCGCGCCAAACTGGTGGTGGCTAGCCGGGTCGGAAATCTGCCCGGACCGATCGATGGGCCGACGGTCGGCACTAACCATCCGGTGCTGCGTGAGCAGTCAGCCATCACCGTCTCGATGGGAATGACCGGCAAGCTCTGCTTGCAGGCAGATCAGGCGACCGTGATCAATGAAGTTATTTCGCCGGCACCTTCGGATGTCGCCTGGGCCACCGACTTCATGGCCGATTTTGATGCCCGCGGTGGCGTGATCAGAGACGGCTCCGACTTGCCACGTTTGGGTCGCGCACAGAAGATCATGAAGCTCGCCGTCGCTTTTGGCGTGCAGCCCGCTAGCTAATGCTCGTTCGCGGTGTTGACTGGTCTAAGGGCCGGCCGAGTCTGCAGGGCTTCGAAGGGAATGTTGACTTAGCCCTCGGCCGTACGCTGGGTTTTCGAGTGCTGGACGGACGGCGTCATTGCCTGGGGTTCTCCCGACTCAGTCTGGCTCAAGCCGAGACTAAGCCGGGCTCGCCGACCGCCGCTGGGACGGCAACACCGCCGGCTACTTCGGTTGAGCAGGTGCCCTGTCCGCAGGCTGCACTGGCAGAGCGCGGCTATCAGTGTGGTGCTTGCTTTGCCCGGGACGATTTTCGGTTTATGCATGACTTTCATCGTTCAGGGGTGGCGCCGGAAGGTCTGCGGGCCTATCTAGCCCAGCCGCATTGGCTTTACGTTGCGAGCTTTGCCAATGGTGCTGCCAAGGTCGGTACCGCCTCGGACCTGCGCAAAACCGTCAGGCTCGCCGAGCAGGGCGCGGTGGCAGCGCAGTACGTCGCTCATGCCGTCGACGGCCGCATCGTACGGCTCCTGGAAGATGCGGTCAGCGAGGGAGCCGGGTTGCCGCAACTGGTTCGCTCCGCTAATAAACTTGGTTCTCTGACCGAACCGTGGCAACTTGAGACGGTGGCTCAGCACAATGCCGAACAAGCCGCCAGAGTTCGAGAGTTCTTAAGCGGAGCCGCGCTTGAAGGTTTCCAGATAGTTGAGCAGAGCTTCGCGCTGCCCGCGCAGACAGCAGGGTTCCTCAGCGCAAGTGCACCGCAAAGTTATCCGATCGCCCTAGATTCCGGCGATCACGGCCTACCCTTGAAGGCGCTGCTGGGCTCCTTTGCGTTGCTGGAGTTGGATGGCAGCAATTTCGTCGCTAACCTCGGGGAGCTGAAGGGCCGGGTGATCGAGCTAGGCGACTTCGAATCCGAACTTCCCGCGGTGCAAAGCTCGCTGTTCTAGCCGCATCGTCCTAGGGGCACTGTTCTGGGCATACTGTTCTGTCGTCTTACCGCAGTTCCATGCCTTCGGCGCTCAGCACCTCACGCAGATCACGATGCCGGACTTTCTCGTTGCCTAAGCTGGCTTTCAGTACCCGGTCCAAGCGGAAGCCTCGAATGGCCTGACGGCTGCGACAAAAAGCAATGAGATACCATTGTGAGCTTGCGATCAGCAGGCCAACTGGCTCGACGACGCGGCTGCTCACCCGTTGCTCGGCATCTCGATAGTCAAGTTCGACCGCGGTCAGGCTGCTGACCGATCGCTGGATCACCTCAAGCACGTCGTCAGCTGGTGTTGGTTCACTTGCCGCCTTGCTGACCACCCGCTGTTGCCAGCCATTGAGGGCGTCCAAGGTTTGACTAGTTAGCACGCCGCGAATCTTAGCGAGTGCACTGTGTGCCGCCTGAGCCAGTGGTGTGTGCGGATCAGCCCCCAAAACGCTGAGTAAGAGTGCGCTGGCTTCCTCAGCGCTCAGATTGATCGGTGCGAGGCTCATCGTGGGATCAACCGTCCAGCCACCGCCACGGCCTTCCTGCCAGCGCACCGGCAGACCGGAGGCGAGCAGACTTTGCAGATCACGCTGGATGGTGCGTTCGCTGACTTGATGCTGAGCAGCCAACCGACTCACCGTGAGCAGCCGTGGCGCGGCGGCGCGCAGTTCTTCGGCGATGGCGTAAAGCCGCTCCAAGCGGTTCATCTGGCTAATCTACCGCGCCTTGCCGCCGATGATTCCTCGTAAGAAGTCATATTCCCGTTCCCTTGCGGCGCGGGTCGTCGCGGTATCCAATAAGGTGAAAGCGTGAGCGGCGCCGGCCACGATGTCCAGTTCGATCGGTGCCTGTAACTGCCAGCGAGCTGCCAGGAACAGGCTGTCTTCTAGCAACGCGTCCCGGCTGCCGACCATGAACCGGGCCGGTGGCAGATCGTCGAGCGGTGCGTACAGTGGGGAAAGCCAAGGAGCGCGTAGATCAGGTACCTCATTTTCCGGGGCAACAGTCTCAATGAGCTGTTCGTATCGCGGATTGCTGAAACGGCGTCCCGGCGTCCCGGCAAAATCGTACAGTCCGTAAGTCAGCACAGCGCCAACGAGGGCAGGCAGTCCCGCTTTCTGCAGTCCGAGCAAGGTGCAGACGGCCAGATGGGCGCCGGCAGACTCGCCGCCAATCGCTACCGGCAGTGCTGTCGAACCCAACACTTCGCGACTCACCGCAAGGCAATCCGCTATTACTTCGCGGATGCTGTGTTCCGGCGCTAGTCGGTAGCCCACGCTAATGACGGTCAAGCCGGTGGCATTCGAGAGTTCAAGCAGCCGTTCGTCTTGGCTGCGGTGGGAACCCATCGACCAGCCGCCGCCATGGAAATGCAAATAACTGCCGAGCGGTTGCTGATGCTCAATCAACCGGACCGGCACGCCAGCGATCTGGCTCTCTTGGATATTTGGTTGGTCAAGGGGGCGGGAGCCGAGCGGCCCGGACTCGCGAAGTTGTCGCCAACCCTCGAAGTCCTCCCTGGCTGGATATGGCCGAGCCAAGGTCTCGGCGAGAGTAGCGTCCGCCGCGAGCGTCTCTTCCACGGTGTCTAGCCCGGAAGTTGAAATTTGCAGTTCTGAGGCAGTTAGCTCTGAGGAAGTTAAGGAAGTCATGTCCTCAGTCTCAGGGTGCCAAGCGACAGCCCTCTGTCACCGTTTCTGCAGAAGTTCCTCGGCTTATCAGCAGCAATTAGACTGGGGGAGTGCTCAATGAATTCTGGGAATCCTCAGGCCTCGCCTACCGAGTGATTGTTTTTTCCGCGATGGGTCTGCTCGCGGTCGGACTAATCATGACGATTATTGGGGCGAATGTCGGTAACTCAGGCCTGATGTGGGCGGGGATGCCTTTCCTCGGCTTGGGTGCTCTATTACACGTGATCGGAATCGGCGTGCGCGGACGCGAGGTGCGTCGCAGGCTCAGAGCAACCCAAGCCAAGAAAAGCTAAAAACCCAGCAACCAGCTAGCTGATTCAGTTAGTTCAGCTGGCTTTGGCCCGCCGTAGCGTGACGATCGAAAGCACAGCTGCGGCAAGCATCAGCACCACGCCAACCACTGCAATCACCGCAGCGCCCTGGTCGAATGCTGTCATCGCCGAATCGCGTAGCGCGGCAGCGGCGTCGTCGCCCAATTTACCGGCAACTTCGAGTGCCCCGCCCAGCGTTCCTTCGGCCTTATTGGCCGCTTCGGCGGCCAGACCCGAGGGTAACTGCAAATGCTCGCGATACACCCCGGCCAGAATTGAGCCGAGGATCGCGGTACCGAGCACCGAACCCAGTTCATAGGCGGTCTCCGAGATAGCCGAGGCTGCCCCAGCCTTATCGACCGGCGCCGAACTGAGAATCAGATCGTTGGAGATCGTCTCGGCAGCACCAATGCCGGCGCCCAGTACGGCGAAAGCAATCAGCAGTACCGCCACCGGCGGCGGGTTGAAAGCCGCAACCATGGCGTAGCCGACCGCGTTCAGCAGCAAGCCGCCGGTGACTAACCAGACCGGTTTCACCAGTCGAGCCAGCGGCACTACCAACAGGCCAGCGAGGATGGTTACCGCCAGCCCGGGCAGCAGGGCTAGACCAGCTTGTGGCGGGGTCAAGCCGGAAACCAGCTGCAAGTGCTGGGAAATGAAGAACAAGAAGCCGACCAGCGAGAACACGCTTAGCAGATTCGCTAGGACCGCGCCGCTGAACACTGGATTGCGGAACAGGGTTATCTCCAGCATCGGGTCTTCGCGACGCAGTTGTCGGCGCACGAAGAGCCAGCCGCTCAGCAGGCCGATCAAGGCGGGCAGTATCGATCCAAGCCCTAGACCCTCGGTGGCAAAAGTCTTAATACCGAAGACCAGCGGAACCATCGCGGTGAAAGACAGCACAATGCTGATCGGATCAATTCTGCCCGGCTTCGGATCCCGCGACTCTGGGATGAAGATCGGCCCGAACACGAGCAACGGAATCAGCACCGGGACGGCGAGCAGGAAGACCGAGCCCCACCAGAAATGCTCAAGCAGGAAGCCTCCGACAATCGGACCCAGGGCGGCACCGCCGGAGAAACCCGCTGCCCAGACCGCGATCGCGGTGCGGCGCTGCCGGGGGTCGAGGAAGATGTTCCGGATCAGCGAAAGGGTTGAAGGCATCAACATGGCACCGAAGAAACCGAGCAGAGCGCGCGCGGCAATCAGCCAGGCGGCGTTCGGAGCGAACGCGGCAAAGATCGAAACCAGGGTGAAGCCCGCCCCACCGATCAAGAGCAAGCGCCTGCGGCCGACGCGGTCGGCAAAAGAGCCCATCGATACCAGCAGGCCAGCTAAGACCAAGGGGTAGACGTCGACAATCCAGAGTAGTTCTGGCGCGGACGGCGAGAGGCTGGTTGAGATCTCAGGGATTGCGAAGGACAACACGGTGTTGTCGACGGCGACCAGTAGGACCGGAAGCATTAGCACCGCGAGTGCCAGCCAGTTGCGAGCTGTGGCACGGGGTGCTTGCGCCTGAGCGGGTAGCTGATGAGTGGATGCCGGGGTGGACATGGAAATGCTCCTGGTCGAAGTTGATATATTTACTGTACCGTCTGGACGGTATAGTAATCAAGATGGTGCCAAGGAGACTTAACTCTCATTCGACGTTGCTTGCTATGGCCCGGTATTGTGCTTTCGACAGGAGAGAAGGGAAGTATGCCCCGAACATCAACCGCCAAGGATCGAATCCTCAGGGCATTCGAGGCGCTGCTGCTGAGCGATGGCGAGCGTGCTGCGACGCTGGAAGCGGTAGCCGCCGAGGCGGGTGTGTCAAAGGGCGGATTGCTGTACCACTTCGGCAGCCGCGAGGCTCTTGGCGAGGGGTTAATAGAGCGTTTGGAAAGGCTGGCCGAAGCGGATTTATCGTTGATGGCTGAGGCTCCCGAGGGAGCGGCAAAATACTACATCCGCACCTCTGGTCAGACCGATTCCGAGTTGGATCGCACCATTGTCGCCGCGCTCAGGCTCGCTCAAGGACAAGAGGAGCGGGTGCGAACGGTATTTGCGGGGATCCAGCTCCGCTGGTTTGAGCTAATCAAACAGGAGGTAGCTGATCCGGCGATTGCTCAGACCATCATTCTGATTGGTGATGGCATGTACTACAACGCCTCGTTACATGGGCAGGGCCTGGGCATCGCTAACACCGCCTACCCGGAGGGGCTGGAATCTCTTCAGCGGGTGGTTGAAAGAATTAAGGGCCTGGCTGCGGGCTGAGCGAAGGCCCTGAGTATTAGCTGCCGTACTGCTTCAGAGCTCCGACGCCCTGGTTTCCTCCAGCCAATCAGTCAAGGTTGGTTCGAGTAGTGTGGTTTGGCTGTTGGCGAGCAGCGCTCCGGAGCCGAACGCTGGTAACCGCGGCGGGATCTCAATGACCTTCCGTCGGTCGCCACGGGCGGCGAGGAATCTTTTGGTCAGCTCGGGCAGACAAATTGGTTCCGGGCCAGCAATCGAAACGATGCCGGTAGTCGATGCCAGGGCAACCTCAGCGAGAGCTTTGCCGACTGTAGATACGGCTGCGGGTTGGATGAGCCAGTCCGCGACCTCGACCTGGTGATCGTGAAGTGCGGTGGCGGCTGGATTCATCACAAACTCAAACCACTGCGAAGAGCGGACAATCGCAGACTCTAACGGTGCGCTGCGCGCTAGGCGTTCCTGTTCGCGTTTTGCCTGGTAGTAGGCGAATTCATTGAACCCCGGATGGTCGATGCCTAGGATCGAAAGGATAGCGATACGTCCGACCCGATAATCGCAGGCCGCTTGGATGAGCCGCTCCGCCGCCCTCACCGTCGCGATCTCACGCGACAGGCTTCCCGCGGTGACGTTCGAGGTATCAATGAGGAGATCGCAACCAGTCAGTCGCTCTAGTCCCTCGCCACTGAGCAGATCCACGCCGTGTGCCCGGCTGAGAGGTACCACCTCTATCGGATGTGCTGTTAGCGCTGCGCATACCGCCCGGCCCGCCAGTCCGGTTGCCCCGGCTATCGGGACTCTTGTCTTGAGTCTGCCGCCCGGGCTCATGCTGTGCCTTACGTCTTTGGGTTGTGCGGGCGATCCCGTTGATTCGCTGGACCGAGTGTAACCGCTAAAGTCGCGGCAATAATCAGAGCGATTCCGAGGAGCTGCTCGGCGGTGGGTAGTTTGCCAGTCAGCAGAATGTCGGTGAGCACTGCGACCGCCGGATTGACGAAGGACAGGGCCGCCAGGGTGATCGTTGAGACCTTCCGTGCCGCGGCATAGAGAAACCAGTACAGAATGCCTGTGTGAATAATGCCCATCGCGGCGATCCACCACCAGCTCGTGCCGTTCCAATCGAGCATGCCGGCGAAAGGCAGCAGTACGAGCGCTCCGAGCGCGCACTGCATGAGCGTCATCACTTGAGGGTGGATACCTTCGGTGCGCTGAGCGAGCAAAGTCGCGACCGCGTACAGCAGGCCCGCACCGAGGCCAGCGAGCGGGCCAATCAAAGACGTGCTGTCAATGGCCAGCCCGTCGAAGCGGAGAAAGCGGGTGGTGAAAATTAGCCCGGTAAAGCCGATAAGTAACCAGCAGATCGAGAGTCTTGACGGTGCGCGTCGCGCGATTATGGAGCCGATCGCGACGAGAAAGAATGGCTCCATGTGATAACTCACCGTTGCGATGGTGATCGTGGTGGCGTCGAAGGCAGCGAATAATAAGATCCAGTTGGCTACCAGAGCGATGCCGCCGACGAGGGTAAGCGTAACCGCCCTGGCGGTGAAGCGGCTTGCCCGGAAAGCGCCGACGAGCAAAGACATTAAGATCAGTGAGCCAACCGCGAAAACGCATCGCCACGCCGCGATGGTAATTGGGTCCGTTTTTGCGCCCTGAGCAAAGAGGCCGATGGTGCCCCAGCCTGCCATAGCAATCGTCAGCAGCACCGTTGCGCGGCTAACGCCAGTCTTGGCGGGCGATTCTCTGACGAGTTGTCTACTCATTGGCATGAAACTATCGTGCGGTCTCGATATTATTCATGTCTATTACAAGATATGGCAGCTATCTATTTAGAATAAGTGAATGGTTGATGTTCTTGGCTTGCGAGTACTTATCGCTATCGCAGATACCGGCAGCGTTACCGGGGCCGCCCGTGAACTGGGATATGCGCCGTCGAATATCACCCAGCACTTACGGCGGTTGGAGGCGGCACTGCGCACTCCAATGGTTGAACGGCTTGGTCGGGGCATCATCCTCACCGATCGGGCTCGTGCCCTGGTTGAACGGGGGCGCTCGGTGCTTCTCGAACTTGAGGACTTGGCCTCCGCGACAACACCGGAACCATCCGGGACGGTCGATGTCGCGGCATTTCCCACCGGGTTACGGGGTCTTCTTATTCCGGTCATCGCGGAGCTCGCGGGCAGCGTCCCGTCGCTGCGACTCAAGCCTCAGGAATTGGAGCCCGCAGAAGCCCTAGATCGTCTTCGGGCTGGAAGGGTTCATGCTGCGATTGTCAAAGAATGGGGCAAAGCTTCGACACATCGCGACGAGCTGATCCGCCAGCAACTGCTCGGTATCGACCCAATCGACGTCGTCCTTCCAGCCGCCCATCCGCTCGCTCGGGCTCGCTCACTTGCGCTAGCTGAGCTGACGGGTCAGGCCTGGGTGCTGACTCCCGACGATGACCCGGGGTACCGGGGCTGGTTTGCCAGTTATCAGAAGGTTCTCGGCCTCAAGCCTTCGAATATCTACGAAGCCAGCGAATTCGCTTCAATGATCAGCTTTGTCGAACACGATCTCGCCATCACGCTGCTCCCTCGGCTCGGTAGGCCAGCTCTGCCGCCTGGTGTGGTCGCCGTGCCGCTCAGCGGTAGGGATGCGCATCGAACTGTTTTAGTTGCGATTCGGCGGAGCTCGCAATCCTCTCCAAATGTAACCGCACTGCTCGCGGCCTTGCGGAACCAGGCGGGGCGGACACTGAGTCGTCAAGCGCAAGCAGCTGGGGGGCCAAGGCTGGAAACGGCTAGTCTTGTTCGGCGGGTAGCCCCAGGCCGCGCAGAATAGTCTGCACGCCAAAGCTGAATTCAGTGGCGGTTTCGCTCTCCGGTTCAGCTGAGTCGAGAATGCCGGCGCGGCGGAGTTCGCCTTGATTTTGTTCACCGGCCACCAAGCCCAAGGCGTAGTGCACCAGGGCCCGGGCGCCCCATTCGGCGGCCCGCTGATCGGTGCTGGTGGCGAGCAGCTCGGTGATCTGTTGTGTTGGCTGCAAGGGGGCGTGCTGCAAGGCTTGTGCCAGGGAGACGATTTCCGCACCGTCTCGGATCGAGAGCATGTTCGCTCGGAACTCCAGCAGCAAGCGATGGATTTGTGCGGCCGCGAGCTGCGGGGTGTTTGGGGAGGCCTGGCTGTGCTGATCGCTGCTATTTAGGATGCGTTCGGCAATTTTCGCCAGCAACTCTTGTTTGCTCTTGATGTACCAGTAAATCGAGTTTGGCTGCACCCCGATTTCTTTAGCGATCTGCCGCATTGAGGTGGAGGCCAGTCCGTAGGCGTTCAACACCTCAATAGCTGCATCCAGGATTCGTTCTTCAGAGAGTGCCATCGACAGACATTGTAAAACTTTCGTCTGAAACATACTCTTGTACAGTGTTCAATGATTTCTTTGAGATTGCCTCCCGCCAGCTGAATGGTGGACTCTTGCAACGCGAGGAAGCGCTTGCCATCCTGAACTCTAGCGACGATGAACTGATCGAGCTGGTGGCTGCCGGCGCTCGCCTCAGACGGCAGTATTTTGCCAACACGGTGAAGGTCAACTACCTGGTCAATCTCAAATCTGGGCTCTGCCCTGAGGACTGCCACTACTGTTCACAACGGCTAGGCTCGGCTGCCCAGATCCTCAAATACAGTTGGCTGAAACCCGATGAGGCGGTTGCCCAGGCGGGCATCGGCATCCGGGCCGGTGCTTCTCGGGTCTGTCTGGTGGCCAGCGGTAGAGGGCCGAGCAGCAGGGATGTGGCGCGTGTTGGTGATATGGTCGGCCAACTCAAACAAGAACACCCGGAAGTCGAAGTCTGCGTCTGCCTCGGTCTGCTGAAAGAAGGGCAGGCCTCGCAACTTAAAGCCGCTGGCGCTGATGCCTATAACCACAACCTCAACACCAATGAATCGCGCTATACCGAGATCTGCAGCACCCACGACTACCAGGACCGGGTGAACACAGTACAGCAAGCGAAGCAGGCTGAACTTTCGCCCTGCTCGGGTCTCATTGTTGGCATGGGAGAGAGTCCCGAAGAGCTCGTCGACGCGGTTTTCGCGCTACGGGAGCTGGGCAGCGACTCGATCCCAGTGAACTTTTTGATGCCCTTCGAGGGCACCCCGCTAGCCGATACCTGGTTGCTGACTCCGAGGCAGTGTCTCAGAATCTTGGCGCTGGTTCGCTTTGCCTGCCCGAGTGCAGAACTGCGGATCGCCGGTGGACGCGAGATGCACCTGCGCTCATTACAGTCAGTTGCGCTGCAGCTGGCCAATTCGCTCTTCTTGGGCGATTATCTGACCAGCGAAGGTCAGGAAGCTGCCGCGGACCTCGCGATGATCACAGATGCCGGGTTCCGAGTACTCAATGCGGCCGAGCAGAGTGAAAGCATTGCCGACAAACCACAGCTGCGCCGTCGAGGTGCCGGAACCGCGGTGGCTCCTAATGCCTAGTATTGGTTCGGTTCGAACGGTGCCCGAGGCCCCGACGCGGATCGGCTCGATCATTGAACGTGATCGCGGACTGCTCTGGCACCCTTATGCGCCGTTGGACGGCCCAAGTCCTTACCAAGTGGTCGGTGCCTCTGGTGCCCGGCTGAAGCTTAAGAACGACGGTGGCCGGGTACTAGATGCGGTTGATGCGATGAGTTCGTGGTGGAGCACTATTCATGGCTACTGTCATCCAGCGCTCGACGCGGCAATCCGGGAGCAGACAGCCACCTTTAGCCACGTGATGTTCGGCGGACTGACCCACCAGCCCGCGGTGCTGCTCGCCGAACGATTAATTGACCGCACACCTGAACCTCTGCAACATGTCTTCTTTGCCGACTCGGGGTCGGTCGCCGTCGAGGTGGCGCTGAAAATGGCGATTCAGTATCAAGCCGCGGTCGGCCGAGCAGAACGCTGGCGGTTTGCCGCGCTACGCGGCGGCTATCACGGTGATACTGCGGGGGCGATGAGTGTCTGTGATCCCGTCGATGGCATGCATGCGGCCTTCTCCGGGCACCTGACTGCTCAGCTTTTCCTCCCTCGCCCGCCCGCGGCCAAGCTGCATCACGGCGAGCTCAGTTGCCCGCCTGGAGAGCTGGCAAACTGGGCGGCAGCGGTGGATCAACTACTCGAACAACACCGTACCGAGCTTGCCGGGATCATCGTCGAACCGGTGTTGCAAGGGGCCGGTGGTATGTTCGTCTATTCTCCAGATTGCTTGCTGGTGTTGCGGCAGGCAGCGGATCGGTACGGGCTGCTGCTGATTCTGGATGAAATCGCCACCGGCTTTGGTCGCACCGGAAAGTGGCTTGCCTCGGACTGGACCCAGAACGGACAGGGAAAGCCGGTCGTTCCCGATATCCTCTGCCTAGGTAAAGCCCTGACCGGAGGGTATCTCTCCTTGGCCGCAGTGCTGGGCAGCGCCGAGCTCGCCTCGGCAATTGAGAGCGGGCCGCAGAACGCAATACAGCATGGCCCAACCTTCATGGCGAACCCGCTTGCCTGTGCGGTAGCGCTCGCCTCTCTGGAGCTCTTGGACGGGAAATGGCAGCACCAAGTCTCAGCCATTGAGCAGAGCCTGGTGGCAACGCTGCTGCCCTTAGCTGAGCAACCCGGTGTGCGCGAAGTCCGGGTGCTCGGCGCGGTCGGTGTGGTCGAACTCAGCAAACCGGTAGACGTGCAGGCTGCCACTGAGGCTGCACTCCAGCGTGGCGTCTGGATTCGACCGTTCCGAAACCTGATTTACACGATGCCGCCGTATATCAGTAGCGCGGCGGAAATCAGCACGATTGGTGCTGCGATTACCGCCGCAGTGGAGCGTGTGCAGCAATGAATTTGGCGGTCAGCGACTGGCTGTTGGAAGCGGCCCGCGTGCGAGCCCGCCGGAGCCAGCAGCGTCGTGCTATTCCGGTCGCAGCAGGATTACTTGATCTCGCCTCCAATGACTACCTTTCGCTGTCGAAGGACCCACGGTTGATCCTGGCCGCGACCACCGCCCTGCAACTCTCCGGCACGGGCGCCTGCGCCTCCCGGGTGGTTAGCGGAACGCTTCCGGTGCATGAGGAACTTGAAGGCGAGCTTTGCCAGCTGACCGGGCAAGAAGCAGCGCTGGTCTTCTCCAGCGGGTACCTGGCAAACCTGGGCGTGCTCGGCTCGCTCGGTGGGCCGAATACCTTGATTGTGCTGGACGCGCATTGTCATGCTTCCTTATTTGATGCCGCACGGCTCAGCCGCTCGCCACTGATCACAGCGCCGCATGCCGATCTTGCCGCCCTTGAGCATAGCCTGGCCGGTCGTTCCGCGAAGCGAGCAGTGGTGGTGGTTGAGTCGGTCTATTCGGTGCTCGGGGATTTGGCTGATCTCAGCTCGATAGCGGAGCTGTGCGCACGATATGACGCCTTGCTGCTGGTCGATGAGGCCCACGGCCTGGGTGTGATGGGTGCTGGACGGGGATTGGTACATGCTCTTGGCTTAGCCGATCTGGAGTATTTGGTGGTCACCGCAACCTTGTCCAAGGCACTTGCCGCGCAAGGTGGGGTGGTGCTTGCTAAGCGAATGTTCCGGGAGCAATTGGTGAACACCGCCAGGTCGTTCATTTTTGATACCGGTTTGGCGCCCGCCTCGGCGGCGGCAGCGGCGGAGGCCTGCCGGATCATCCGGGCCGAACCGGAACGTGTTGAATCACTGCACCAGATTGCTGAGCAGATCTCTATGGGTATCCAGCTAAGGAAGGCCCCCGGCGCCGTGCAATCGGTCGTGGTGGGTGGCGCCGAGCAAGCTGTCGAGATTACCGCGGAGCTTCGCAACCATGGAATTCTGGTGGGCTGTTTCCGTCCGCCGAGTGTGCCCGATGGGGTTTCCCGGCTGCGACTGACCGCTCACGCTGGGGCGGACCAGGCCGAGGTAGTGGCCGCTACCGCGTTCCTCCGGGAATTGATTGGCGGGAATTGTCAACGACCGAAAGACAGGCAATGAATTATCAGTTGGTGCAAGAACCGGACGAAGTGCGGGAAGTTTTACGACGAGTGGATGACTTTCTGCCTACCAACGCGCTCACTTCGGTGGTGCCGTTGAGCAGCGCGACTCTTCGCATTCTCAGCAAAGCCAAGTTCGCGTTGCCACCGGTGCTGGCCTCGGCAACTGGCGAACGGCACCGGCAAGTGCGTCAGCAGGTTGCCGGCTTCTTTTCGCCCGCCAAGGTGGCGAGCATTCTTCCGCTCGTGACTGAGATCGTGACCAGCCGCTGCGAACTGACTGAGGCTGTTTTGCAGAGCTCGACAGTCGATCTGGCCGGAGCGGTGGGACGCCACATTCCTCCGCTGATCTTGCAGGAGTTGATAGGGGTTGAGCTACCCGATCTAGCGATCCTGAAGACCTGGAGCCGAGATTCGCTTGAGCTTTTCTGGGGCTGGCCCGACGAACCACGGCAAGCTGAGCTGGCGATAAGCGCCGCTGCCTTCTATCAGTGGCTGATCGCTAAAGTCGAGCAGCATCGCGGGGATCAGAGCTTATTCGGTTTGCTGCATGCCACCGGCCTGAGTGTGCCGGAGATCTGTTCTCTTGGCTACTTCCTCATCATCGCAGGCCAGGAAACCACTTCCCAACTGATCAGCATTGCCTTTTATCGGGCGCTGAGTCATCCAGGTTGCTGGCAGGCCCTGGCCGATGGGGCTCTCTCCGCGGACTCGTTCGTTCGTCAATTGCTTGCCACCGAGTCCTCGGTGCCCACCTGGCGACGAGTTGCTAGCCGAGACACCCAGCTGGCCGGCAGCGCAATACCCGCCGGAGCCGAGATTCTGCTCGAACTCAGTGGGCACCACCTTCCCGGGGCAGGTGACAACGGATATTCGTTAGCCTTCGGTCACGGGCTGCATCGTTGCCTGGGCGCCAAGCTTGCGGAACTTGAGACCGTCTGCGTGCTGCAGACTACGGCGCGGCTGCTGCCAGCTCTTCGAATCGTTTCCGCTGAGCCGAGCTGGACCAGGCTGCTATCTTTTCAGTCTCCGGACACCGTAATGGTGGAAAGGACGCCGTGATGAGTCAGGAACTTCGTAAACTGATCTTTGTCACCGGCACCGACACCGAGGTTGGCAAGACGATCGCCACCGCCGCGCTTGCTGCAGCGCTGCACCCCGAGACGGTGGCGGTTTATAAACCGACTCAAACCGGTGTGTCGGCGGGACAGCCTGGCGACGTCGAGGAGGTCGCTAGGCTCACTGGTGTTCAAGCCGTCGCCGAGGGCATCCGGCTGCGCGAGCCAATGGCTCCGGTGCCCGCGGCTGCCGCGGAAAGACGTGAGCTACCCACTCTTGGCGACCACATTGCGCGAATTCAGCAATTGATGGCTCAGCATGATCGGGTACTGGTGGAAGGGGCTGGCGGTCTCTTGGTGAAGCTTGATCTGGCCGGTCACACGCTGGCCGATCTGATGCTGGCCTTTCCGGAGTCAACTGCCATTGTGGTCTGCCGGAGTGCACTCGGCACCCTCAATCACACTGAACTCACTTTGGAAGCTCTCCGGCATAGGGGAGTGTCAGAGCCGAAACTCATCATTGGCAGTTGGCCAGCTGCGCCGGATCGAATAGCCTTTAGCAACCACGAGTATCTGGCGGAATTACGGAGCGAACTGCTCGGCGCAATTCCGAGCGGCGCTGGCCAACTAAGCGCTGAACAATTTCGGGCTGGTGCAAGGAGCTGGCTAAAGTCTCACGGCTAAGGGCCCTCGGGGTGGCCCCACGCTTCCGAGGGACCCGCGGTGAGGTACGAATCGTGGGAGGAAGTGGGGATAGCGCCTATCTCCCTCCCCATCCTCACGAGTTCGGCTGGGGCCCCTCGGGAGATAGCGCCTATCTCCCTCCCCATCCTCACGAGTTCGGCTGGGGCCCCTCGGGAGATAGCGCCTATCTCCCTCCCCATCCTCACGAGTTCGGCTGGGGCCCCTCGGGAGATAGGCTTAGAGTCATTGATTTCTTTGTCTAGGAGAGCCATGTCCGTCAACCCTGATTTGCTGGGGAGGGTCTACCCCGCGACGTCCGTTTACGACGTCGGCCGAGAGAAAATTCGCGAGTTCGCCAAAGCAGTCAAGGCGACTCATCCTGCGCATTTTGAGCTGAGTGCGGCTCAGGAACTCGGCTATCAAGACCTTCTCGCCCCGGCGACTTTCGCCATCATCATCGCCCAGCAAGCCGACGCGCAACTTGTGCTTGACCCGGAGTCGGGCATTGATTTCTCCCGAGTAGTGCATGCTGAGCAGCGGTTCACTCATCATCGCCCCATTGTCGCTGGCGACGCCCTGCAAGCCGAACTGCATGTGGATTCAATTCGGAGCATGGGGGCCGGCGCGATGATCACCACCCGTGCCGAGATCACCAGCACAGATGGTGAGGCGGTAGCGACCACCAGATCGGCGATTTTGGTGCGAAGCCAAGAGGAGGGCGAATGAGCGTCGAGTTTTCCACCCTCAGCGTTGGTGAACTGATTGCTGAGCGCAGCATTTCGGTGAGTCGCGAAGATTTGATCCGCTATGCAGGTGCCTCGGGGGACTTCAACCCGATTCATTGGAACGAACGGTTTGCCCTCGAAGTTGAGCTGCCCGGTGTGATAGCTCACGGCATGTTCACCATGGGTTCGGCGGTGCAGCTAGTGACCGACTGGGTTGGTGACCCAGCAGCGGTGATTGACTACCAGACGCGTTTTACCAAGCCGGTGCCGGTGGCCGACGACGAAAACGGTGCGGTGATCGAAGTCAGTGCTGTGGTGGGTGCCTTGGACGAGGAAGCTAAGACCGCGCGTATTGATTTAACGGTGAGCACCGACGGCCAGAAAGTGCTGGTCAAAGCGCAAGCGCTGGTCCGCCTGACGTGACAGCGGCTTCGCCGCCGTCAATTACTGCGCTCAAGCAGTGGCGCAACGCCGTCCTGCTGGCATACTTCATGTCTGGCGTGGGCGCCGCTTCCTGGGTGGGGCGAATTCCGGCGATACGTGACGGACTTTCCCTCACCCCGGCCTCGATAGGTGGCCTACTGCTGTGCCTCAGTCTTGGCTCCTTCATCTCGGTGTCGCTTTCCGGTCTGGTGGTGGCTCGACTAGGGCCACGACGTGCCACCGTGCTGGGCGCTACCGTGATGTCGACCGGCCTGCTGCTCACTGGTTTGGGCGTGAGCAGCTTTGGTAATCCCATCGTGACCGGAGCGGGACTGGCCGTCATCGGCATCGGCGTCTCGCCATGGAACACCGCCTCCAATGTCGAAGGGGCCAGCCTGGAACGTGCCCTGGAGCGTCACATTATGCCAAGGCTGCACGGTGCCTTCAGCGCTGGCACGGTCATTGGAGCGGCGCTGAGTGCGCTCGCGGCGGGCCTCGGGGTTCCCGTGCTCTGGCATTTTTCGCTCGCCGGTTTAGCCGTTGCCAGCTTGGTTTACTGGGCGAGTCGGCGCTTTCAGTCCGATAAGAGCGAGCGCGTGATCGCTTCTAGCGACCGGAACATCGAGCTGACTCGCGATCCGATCACCGGGCCGATCCCGGCAGTGCAACCCGGCCAGAAGCTGGACGCGAAGAGTCAGGTTGCCGCTGCCTGGCGAGAACCCCGCACGATTTTGATTGGTGTGCTGGTGCTCGGTCTGGCGCTCGCCGAAGGTGCGGCGGGGGATTGGGTACCGCTCGCCCTGGCCGATGGCTATGGTCAGGACAATGCGATTGGGGCTCTCGGCTACGGGGTTTTTGTTACCGCGATGACAATTGGTCGGTTCAGCGGCACGATCTTCCTGGATCGTTGGGGGCGAGTGGTGGTGTTACGAGTCTGCGCCTCGACGGCGGCGCTCGGCCTGGTGCTCTTTGTGTTTGCGCCAAGCCCCGGCTGGGCCTTTGTCGGGCTGGTGATTTGGGGCTTAGGCTCCTCGCTCGGTTTTCCAGTGGGCATGTCGGCGGCTGCCGATGACCCGGTGCGCGCCGCCGCCAGGGTTTCGGTGGTATCAACAATTGGCTACGGTGCTTTTCTCTGCGGACCCCCGTTGCTCGGGCTGCTTGCCGAGCACATTGGCGTGCTGCACTCGCTATTGGCGGTTCTGGTGCTCATCGTCGTCAGTTTCCTGCTCACCTCGGTGACCCGTCGGCCGGAATCAGGTCCGCCAGTGGGGACCGGCCATGAGGCCCGGCGAGGGTAGGCTTGAAGCTATGAGATTGGCTGAGCTGACGACCTCCGAAGTAGGCGGACCAGCGGAGAAATTTGTCCGTGCTGGCTCTGAATCCGAAGTGATTGAGGCGGTCCGGGCAGCGGACGCCGCCGGAGAAAAACTGCTAATCATCGGTGGGGGATCGAATCTGCTGATCGCCGATGAAGGCTTTGACGGCACGGTGCTACTGATCGCTAGCGAGGGGTTCAAGGTCTCCTCCGAAGACAGTTGCGGTGGCGCTTCGGTGCTAGTGCAGGCTGGCCAGCCTTGGGACGAGCTGGTTGAACAGTCGGTGCTGCATGCCTGGAGCGGCCTGGAAGCACTCTCCGGAATTCCGGGCTTAACTGGCGCGACGCCGGTGCAAAACGTTGGTGCCTATGGGGCCGATGTCTCGCAAACCGTTGCCGCGATCAGGGTCTGGGATCGCCAGCTGAACCAAGTCAAGACGTTCACGAATTCGGAGCTTGGCTTTGGCTATCGTGATTCAATGCTCAAGCGGGCGACCTCGACCGGTTCACCACGTTTTGTGGTGCTGACCGTTGAGTTTCAGCTCGCGCTGGGCAGAATGAGCGCACCGCTGCGCTATGCCGAATTGGCTAAACGGCTCGGTGTGCAGGTCGGCGAGCGAGCTTATGCTCGCGATGTCCGTCGAGCTGTGCTGGAACTGCGGGCAGCTAAGGGCATGGTCCTCGCCGCGGAGGACCGGGATACTTATTCCACCGGGTCATTCTTCACCAATCCGATCGTCTCGCAGGCCGCGGCTGCTCAGCTTCCCGAAGCCGCTCCCCGCTATCCGGTGGATGGCGAAGACCAAGTCAAACTGAGTGCGGCTTGGCTGATTTCGCAGGCTGGATTTGCTAAGGGTTTTGGTGCGGAGCTGAGCGGCGGACGGGCGACACTGTCCACCAAACACACCCTGGCGGTCACCAATCGGGGAGGGGCAAGCGCCGAGGACTTACTCGCGGTTGCCAGAGCTGTTCGTGCCGGTGTGCAGGAACGCTTTGGCATCCTCCTAGAGCCAGAACCGCTCTTAATTGGCTGCCAGCTCTAACTGCTGAAAAGATTTAGTGGTACTCGGTTTGCTCCACTCTTCGGTAACCGATAATGGCGGCGGTGGCGCAAAGTACGAAGTAGATTCCGAGGGTCAGCGTTGCCACGAAATTGAACTGGCTTCGCAAAGCTGAGGCAATCAGGTCGGTCCAGGCTCCTGTTGGACTGAAGGAGTGTAGGAATTGAAGTGCGCCTAATTGCACCGGACCGAATAGCCCGCCGACAAAAGATAGCGGGAAGTAGATCAGGTTGGTCAGAGGAACCGCCCCTTTTACTGGTAGCCAGTATCCAAGTGCCAAACCGAGGCTGCCGTGCACGATGCCGCCACTCAGCAGGGCCAAGGTGCCCAGCCCGAGGGCGCTCGGAGAGGCGGAAAGCAAAGCGCCGTTAATCCCGCCGATGATGAGCAGTGGCAAGGCAAAAACAAGACTAAATAACAGTGCACTGAGTAACTGTGCAGCTATTCGAAGCCGTGGACTCGCCGATAACGTGAGTAGATAGACGTTCCATGGGTCATTGCGGTTCCCGGCGATTCCCACGCCGAACTGAAACATCACGGTGCCGAGGATCGCGAAAGCCAGGTAATTGAAGAGAGAGTGAGCCGGGGAGAGGCTGGAATGCGAGCCAGCCATCAGATAAAAGAGCGCTGGCAACGCAACCAGGGGAAGGAAGAAAGCGGGCAATCGATACAGTTCAAGGAATTGAATTCTGGTGTGCTCAAGTAAATATTTCATTCCTGCCCCTCCTCAAGCAGCACCTTGACCGCATCTTCCAAAGACGCTTTGCTGATTTGCAAGCGAGGTTCGGTCAGCGTACCTACGATCAATCGACTCGCCTGATCTGGCTCCGAGGTGATGAGCCGGTATTTTTGCTCACCAAGCTTCTCTACAGTGCCTAATCTGCTAAGTTCTGCCGGTAGCTCGACCGCACTGTAAAAGCTCAGATAGTGAGTGTTGAGGGTGTCTCTGATCGCCTCGGTGGCACCGCTCAATAAGGTGCGACCGCCTTTGAGCAAAGTAACTGTATCCGCAGTGGCTTCGATTTCTGCGTAATCGTGCGAAGCCATAATCACGCAGCGACTTAGTTCTTTTTGCTCCAGCAGTATTTGGCGTACAGCGGCTCGGCCGTCGATATCTAAGCTGGCTAACGGCTCATCGAGAATCAGTACGGGAGCGTTGGAAAGCAACGCCACCGCGATTCCTAGTCTGCGGCGCTGTCCACCGGAGAGGCTGCCGCATTGGGTGTTCCGAAGTGAAGTGAGTTCGAGCTTCTCCGCCACGGTGGCGAAGTCCAGTGGCTTCGGGTAATGCACAGCGATGAATCGGACCACTTCAGCCACCCTCAGAGTAGGTGGAAAGGAGAGCGATTGAGGTACACAACCAATCAACTTCGCCTGTGGCCCAGCACGCCGCACCTGCTCGCCAAGCACCGAGACCTTTCCTGAGCTGGCCGCGCGAATACCACACAGAATATTGAGCGCAGTAGACTTCCCGGCCCCATTGGCACCCAGCAAGCAATGCACGCCGGTCCCCAGCTCGAGGGAGAAGTCAGCTAAGGCGACCTTATTGGGATAGGTCTTGGTAACCCCTTGCCAGCGCACGGTGGACTGATGATTCATGCTGCTCATTTCTGGTTTTGAGAGGTTCGGACATCAGCTGCCCGACTGAAATCGGGTTGTCCAAAGGCCACGCTGTAAAGCACAGATTGTTCAACGCCGTCTAGACAAAACAAGTCGTCAATCTTCTGATCGATAAAACCGCCGACCGGACAACTTGCCAGCCCGGCTTCCTGGGCGCACATGATCATTGCCTGAGCAAGATGACCTGTTTCGATCAGTGCAAACCGATAGGAGCGCTGACCATATTTAATTCGTAGCCGAGGCATCGAGGCGATGAAGAAAAGATGGAAAGCGGAGTGTGCAGCGAGGTCGTTGAAGAGCAACGATTCCTTGAGAAATTGTCGCGGCTCGGTGCTGACTTCGAGCTTATGTAGCGTCGCCGTATGGGTTGCCAGGGTGTAGAAACCTGCGGGTAGCCCTTGAACATTGGTGATGCAGAGATAGATATCAATCGGGTAGAGTCCGCCAGCCGAGGGGGCTCCGCGACCGTAGCTTTCGGTCAGGCAGGCAGACTCCCGCAACAGGGTGCTGAAATCTTGGAAGCTCACCGGAGCATTTGAGAAGGACTGGGCTGAGTGGCGGTTGCGTAGCACGCTGGAGATGCTGGAACCCCAGCGCGAATTAGCCAGTGGATAGTGCTCGGCGGAAGGGTAGTTGCTGCTTGGCACTCCGAAGCTGGCTATCGCCTCCGGGTCGGTCATTAAGTCGTAGGCGTACATTGCGGAGGATGAGTCATTGACCCAACGGCTCAACTTTGAGGCCTGATGGTAGTTCTCAGCTGGGTCATCTAGGGGAATCCAGGGCAAGATCTTCTCGGCGGAGGTGTTCATGAAAATCCTTTTCCGGTTAGGGGAACGGGTGGGGGATGTGATGTTTGGCGTTGGGATGCTGAGCGAGATGCGGTACCTCGACGTCGAGCGTGGCCGCTTGTGGGCTCAGTGCGCGGACCACATGCCAGCCATTCGCTGCCACATCCGGGGAGCGTAGATCCGCAAAATACACGTCCCAGCCAGCTTCTTTGGTGAGTTTGATGGCGTCGGCGAGGCTATACCTCGGCGAGGAGACGAATTGCTTCTCGCTGAGGATGGGACCAGAGTCCAAGAACTCGTTATAAGTCCGGTTTTCGACCTTTGCATGGAGCGCGATATGGTCGGCCAAGCTGTCCACTGAGTTGATGCTGACCTCTTGGTGCAGGACGCGGCGGGCCCAGTTGTAGGTGTGGACGGATTCAATGAAGGCGGAAACCATCGCCTCCTGCACAGTCGGCTTGGCTGCACAACCGACCGCCAAGCCAACTTCTGCTGAGCGAGCTGTCGAAAGCACCACTGGTATGCCTGCCACCCCGATATAGCGGACCAGACTGATGCTTACCCCCAACAGGCGGAGTTGTTCGCAGATGCTTTTCAATTCGGCAGAGAAGTGTTGCGGAATGGTTTCTGGAATGCGCAGCTGCGGGGCATCAATGCGCTGATACCAGGCCCGCATAAAGGCATCCCTCTCGATGAGTTCGAAGATCGCTGCCCGGGTCGCCATGCCAAAGCTCCGGCCAGCGGCAAGCCCATTGGAGGTCATCGTGCACCAGAGCTGATCACTGCTAGGAGTGAGGTAACTCAGGTCAGCGGGTACACTCACCGGCGAGTTATCGATAGCTCGGTAAGCTGGCGCATATGTGATCTCGGGAAGTGTTTCTGGATGACGGTACGGAAAACTTTCGCTGGCATATTGCTGCTCGGTAAATTGCAGGAATTCGCGGGCCGGAATCTGATCAGCCCCGGCCAGTGAGGGGAATTCTGGGGGCACTATCCCGGCCGAGTATCGTTCAATGAACTCTCCGGTGGCGGAGCCGAAGAGTTTCTGGGCGCCAAGACCAAAGCCGGTGGCGGAGGGAGCTGCGGCGACCGGTCCATCAAGAGTGGGTAGTCGAGGCGGATGCACCACCAGGGCCGGGGCATTGATAGATCCGGGCGTCACCCGGAGAGTGCGCACCGCAGGAATCAGGCCAAGATCCGGGCCGATCAGGCCGGCTCTGAGCGGGCTGGGCTGAGCCATGGATAGCTGGTTGACAGTTTCCCGTTCTTTGAACATGTCGGGCAACGTGGCACACTCCAAACTCGAGAGCTGTACATAGTGAGGGATTTCGGATCAAAGATCGTGCAGGCACCAATAAGCTCGCTGCTCTGTTGGTAGAAGGCAGCCAATGCCAGTCGGATGGCCAGATTCAAGCCGAGCCCGGCATCGTCGGCGGCTAACTCCCCGACTGGGCTGCCCCGATGGAATCGCAGATATTCATCAGGCCAATCGGTCAGTGCAGCCTTTCTGATCACCAAGCACTCGAAGCAGGCGGTGAGCTTAGGTACTACGGCGGGTCCCACGATGAGTCGGGCGCCGTCGAAAGGGACTAAAGGAAGATGGCAGATACCAGCTTCGAAGAGCTCCCTGGATCGTTTGATCATTGTTGGAATGTTCTGACGGACCACAACCGTCGGGCTATCGGTAGCTGGACTCGCCTCGGCGAGGGTCGGAAAGTCTTGTAGGGTCCTGGCTAGCTGCGCGTTGAGCGTTTCGGGTAGGTCGAAATGTAAGGCCGGGGTTTCTCCAGCGAGTTCTCGAAGTTCCGCAATTTCGCCTAACACGCCGGAGGATCGAGAAAGCACTCCGGCGGCGGTGAGTGAGCCCAACAAGGGTCCCGGGTCGTTTAGCGCCGGAACCCTTGCTGCCACCTCCTCAACAGTGCGGGGAGAATCGAGAAAATCGAATAGCGTCCTAGCTAGTTCTTGATTTTCACGAAACCGCACTACTGAGCTGCCACACACTAAAACCAGGGAGTCTTCGAAGTCTGCCAGTACTGCTCCCTTGGCGAGCAGATAGGTGGAAGAGGCCATCGCTATCCCTAGTCCTTAGTTGGCCTGGTCTGGATGCTGGTGGACGAACACAGGGTGACTGTGACGCCGTCGTCACCCATAGTGGCCGGGGTGACCAGCGGGCCGTTGGCCTTGAAGTCCAGGCTGATCAATGCTTCGGGCATGATCTTCCCGGGTGCAGTTTCCACAACGGGCAGTGCGGTGAGTGTCGTGCTCATGGTGCTCCTTTGCATACTTTTTTGATTCCCGCCGAAGCTGGAGGTCCTCAGTCTGAAGACCTGCCCCGAGCGTAAAGAGGTAGCCGACTTTATGTCAATTAACAAATTACAAAATGTGGATAAGATATAAGTTGCTAATTTGGCAAAATTTTTTGCCGAACAATGCTCAGCTAGGCAAGCTGGAAAAATGAATCAGAAATCAAACTTTGACGCGGTGATTGTAGGAGCCGGACTGGCCGGCTTGAGTGCGGCCATGGTGGCGGCTCGAATTCGGCTACGGGTAGCGGTAGTAGACGCCGGGGAGCCCCGCAATGCTGCAGCTGAGCATTCCCAAGGCTTTATCACCCGTGATGGTGAATCGCCCGCCGAATTACTCAGGACGGCCAGAGCCGAGGTAGCCGACTACGGGGTGCAGCTGGTTTCAGATTCGGTGCAATCGGGGACTCGGGTCGAGTCCGGCTTCGAGCTGAAATTGGCCAGCGGGACGGCGCTCTCAGCTAGCCAATTAGTGGTGGCAACCGGTATCCGGGACGTCTTGCCGGAGCTGCCGGGATTGCGCGAGCTATGGGCGAGGGACGCGATCATCTGCCCGTTCTGCCACGGCTGGGAAGCGCGTGATAGCGCCACCGTATTGTGGGCAGGTACTGCAATGGACTTGCATAAGGCCTTGATCGTCAGCCAGCTGACCGGGAACCTCACTGTATTGCTCGAACAAGCCGTGCTAGACGCCGAAGAGCAGCAGTTGACGACTCTAAGAAACCGCGGAGTGCGGGTGCTGGTCGCCGAAGCTTCGGCACTGCAGTCAAAGAAGGATTCGCAGGGCAGACCCAGGCTGAGCGGAGTGGCGCTAGCCGGTGGTGAGGTCTTGGCTGCGGATACCTTCTATCTGAGCGGCCAAATGCAGCCTCGGGATGAGCTATTACTGAGCCTTGGCGCCCGGACGAAACAGACGCCCTTTGGCCCCTTCGTGGAGGTAGACGCCAGCGGGCTGAGCAGCGTGCCAGGGCTCTGGGCGGCGGGCAATGTGGTTGACCCCGGAGCCCAGTTAATTCACGCTGCCTCTCAGGGGTATCGGGTCGGGGCAGCGGTGGCGATGGCGCATATTAGCCGCGGTTGAGTGCCCGATAGAGGCTATTTGGTCCTGGCTCTGACATGCATCCGTTCACCTTGCGGGCCGAAGAGGGCGAGGAACTCTACCGCTCGCTGCTCAGCTTTGCCGAGCCAATGTGGCGTCCGGGTATCGAATTCGGCAACCTCCCCGGAGCTCAGAGTCAAATCGTGCTCTCCGAGCAGCAGCCTCAACCGGCCGGAAAGCACATAGAGCCATTCATAACCCTCATGGCTGGCCTGTTCAGGGGTCTCGTCTTTCAGCCCCGCTGGAATGATGATCTTATAGGCGCGAAGACCGCCTGGCTGGTTGGTCAACGGGAACATCTTCCGGCCGTTAAATTCAATCACGCTCGGATGTACCCGAGGATCACTCGCCGGGCGGTCGCCGACTAGATCGTCGAGGCTGACTCGGTGCGCTCTGGCGATCTTGATGAGCAGCTCAAGGGTAGGTTTGCGCTGCCCTGACTCCAGACGTGAGAGGGTGCTGACCGAAATTCCGGTTTGTTCGGAGAGCTCGCTGAGCGTTTTTTGTGACCGCTTGCGAGCAGATTTCAAGCGGATTGCCGCACCTGCAAGTAAGTCATCATCGGGGCTGGAGACATAATCAGTCATGTTGGCACCCTACCGCGGTAGGGGGGTGAACAACTCCGCCGAGTGATGTGCTGCCCGGAATCCACAGCATAGTTTGGAAGCCTCCACGAAAACGGCAGAAGGTTTCAAATTATGTCAACGGCATCGCTAGAGCGGGATACCCGCCCCGTCCGGAACCGGCAAGCAACCGAGTTCATCGAACTTGCGGATCAAGTGCGAGCTGCTGGTCTAATGGAACGTGACCTTTCCTGGTACGTGGGGCGAATGGTCCGGTTAGGACTGGGCTTCGTGCTGACGGGAGTGATGTTGTGGTCTTTTGGAGAGTCTTGGTGGCAGCTTTTGACAGCTGTCGTTTTCAGTTTTTTCTGCGCGCAGGCAGGGTTCCTGGCCCACGACGCCGCGCATCGGCAGATCTTCGCTTCCGCTAAAGCGAACGAATGGACCGGTCGGGTGGTTGGCAATCTTTTCGTCGGCTTGAGCTACGGCTGGTGGATGAATAAGCACGGCAAGCACCATGCCAACCCGAATAAGATCGGCGTCGATCTCGACATCGCCGCGGGCACCGTGGTTTTTGACCCGGAGGATGCGCTTAAGCGCACCGGATTCGCACGGTGGTTCGCCGCTCGGCAAGGGTACTTCTTCTTCCCATTGCTGACTTTAGTGGGTTTAGGTTTACATGTTGACGCGGTTAAGCGGACCTTCAACCTGCGGCAGATTGTGCCGCAGCGACGCTGGGAGATTGCTTTGCTGCTGGTTCGATTGCTTGGTGTCCCGGTGGCAGTGATGCTGATCTGCGGGCCGTGGATCGGGCTGGGCTTCATCGGCGTTCATCTGGCTACTTTTGGCTTGTACATGGGTGGAGCTTTTGCGCCGAATCATAAGGGCATGCCCTTGGTGCCTAAAGACGTCAAAATCGACTTTCTGCGCCGTCAAACCTTAATGAGTCGCAATATTTCCGGGGGCTGGTGGGTGGACGCCGGAATGGGTGGACTGAACTACCAGATCGAACACCACTTATTCCCCACCATGTCCTCACGCAGGCTGCGTGAGGCGCAACCGATCGTCAGAGCTTTTTGCGCCGAACGCGGTATCAAATACACCGAAACCAGCTTGGCGCGTTCCTACCTCATCGTGATGCAATACCTGAACCGGGTAGGGCTTGGGCAGCGTGATCCTTTCGAGTGTCCGGTGACCGCTCAACTGCGCAGCGCGCGTTAGGCCAGCTGGGTTACCGCTGGGCCAAGGGCATGGATGCCGTTTAGCTTTGGGACTTTGAAGCCTCTTCGATTCCTTCGAGCACCTCAAAGGGCGATTCGACCTCGCCGCGCCAAGCTTCGATGCCCTCACGAATCGCCAGGGCCGCAACCACCAGGGCGGCGACCGAATCGGCCCAGCCCCAGCCGAAGAGGGCGTTCGAAAGCAATCCGATCAGCACGGTTCCGGAAAGATAGCTGCACAAAACGAGCTGTTTGGCGTCGGCCAGCACGCTTTGGGAGCCGAGTTCTTTACCGGTGCGGAACTCCAGCCAGGCGAGTGCTGGCATAAGCAGCAAGCTGAGCACCGCCAGACCGATGCCGAGCGGGCTGCGCTCCACTTCTTTTAAGCCGCCAAGAGTCAGTGCAGCATCGACGACAACGTAGAGGGCGAGGGCGAAGAACGCAATGCCGATCGCGCGGACCGTTGGCTTCTCCCAGCGCTCTGGGTCTTTGCGGCTGAATTGCCAAGCAATGGCCAGGGCGGAGAGAACTTCAACGATTGAATCCAAGCCGAAGCCGATCAGCGCCGCTGAAGAGGCGAGCGTGCCGGCGGTGATTGCTATCACGGCTTCAATGACGTTGTAAGTAATAGTGAAGCCGACAATGAACTTCACTCGTCGGTGCAGTGATCGACGGCGGTCTTGACCGAGCGCGACGCTCATCGAACGCTCGGCTCGCAGCAGCCAGGGATAGGGCAGCTCGGGTCAATGCAGTCGGCATTTTCATCCACTGCCAGAGTGATTTCGACCAGTGCGGTGAGGGCTTTTGTCAGATGGGGATCGGATATTTCGTAGCGAGTTTGGCGGCCTTCTGGTTCGGCCACCACAATTCCGCAGTCCCGCAGACAGCTCAGATGGTTTGAGACATTAGATCGGGTCAGTTCCAGTTTTCTGGACAGCACGGCCGGGTAGCTGGGGCCATCGAGGAGTTCCATCAGAATTCGTGAGCGGCTTGGATCAGCCATCGCGCGGCCTAGTCGGTTCATTACATCGAGCCGTGAAGAAATGGTCAGCATATGATGACTATACAGTGATAGCTGACCTATTGTCGTTCGGATCAGAGATTTCGGTCGTTGGCGGGTGATTCAATGGGTTGATGAAGACTTCGAAGTCCTCGCTCGCGCGCTTGCGACTGCTCGGTCAGCGGTTGCTGGGGAATTCAATGGGGACTCCGGCTGAGGTAGTCAGCTGGATGCTTGCGATGCAGGCGCAGGATCTCCCGGGAGCGCTGTACTCTGTCGGGCTGCGCATGCAACGCCCCGCGCTGTCGAAGGTCAGGGCGGCTCTGGACTCGGGTGAGGTAGTTCGGTCCTGGCCGATGCGGGGGACTTTGCATCTTTGTCCGGCTGAGGATTTGGGCTGGATGCTCTCGCTCGCCGCTCCGCGAGTGATCGCGTCGTTGAAAACCCGGCACCGTGAACTGGAAATTTCGGCGGCCGATGTTGCGAAGGCTGCCGAACTCACTTTGGTGGCAGCTGGTGTCCCGGTAAGTCGGGAGGAGCTGCTAACTGTCTTGAGTGCTGGCGGCCAGGCGGTGGCTCAGCAACGTGGTGTCCATCTGCTGGGGCTGCTCTGCATGCAAGGGCATTTGGTGCAAGGGCCAGTACGGGGAACGAAACAGCTTTTTGTGGCAAGCGAGCAGTGGATCACGCACCCCAGAGAATTGGAGCGGGGTGAAGCGCTCGCGGAGTATGTGCGCAGATATTTTCGCGCGCATGGCCCGGCCACCATCAAGGACTTTTGTTGGTGGACCAAGCTGACGTTGCAGGACGCCCGGCTGGGGCTCGCTGCGGTGCGTCAAGAGCTTGCTGTGCTGGAAGTTGAAGGTGAGGAGTATTTCCTGGCCCCCGAGGTGCTTGAGCTACCCCCGGCGAGTGCTCGAAGCCTGCTATTACTTCCCGGTTTTGATGAGTTCTTGCTCGGCTATGCTGATCGTTCGGCTGCTCTCGCCGCGGAACATGCGGTACGCATTGTGCCGGGGAACAACGGAATGTTTATGCCAACCATTGTCTATGGCGGACGAGTGGTGGGTACCTGGCGGAAGCCGCAGTCCACCAAGGGCGAGGTTGAGCTTGTGCCCTTCGAGCCGCTAAGTCCCGCTGTTCAGCGGTCGGCCGAGTTGGCGGCGGGGCGGTACCAACTTTTTATGAAACGCTAGTCGGAGTCCAGCTTTGCTGCCGGTCTCCGAATAGGGTGACCGATCGAAAGTGGTACCCACTGAAAGCCGTAGCTCGACGGGCAGAGCCGGTTTGCCCCACTGAACTCATTGATTCAGCGGGAAGCGCGGGCCACCTCGTTGGAAAGGGACTGTGCTTTCCGAAACGGCTTAGAGTGCACCGATGGCAATATTTACCATCCGCCGCAGTGGTTCGGCGGCGCCCCAAAGCAGCTGATCGCCGACGGTGAAGGCGCTAATGTATCGAGTGCCCATCTCAAGCTGCCGGATCCTGCCCACCGGGATATTCAGGGTGCCCGAGGTAGCCACCGGGGTGAGGGCTTTCATTGAGGCATCCTTGGTGTTGGGCACCACGGTTGCCCACTCATTATCTGCGGCTAACAGGCGTTCAATCTCTGCTACGGAGATATCTTCGCGCAATTTGATGGTCAGCGCCTGGGAATGGGTCCGCATTGCGCCAATTCGGACGCAGAGTCCGTCCATCAGGACCCGGTCGTTGCCGCTCAGGCCGAGGATTTTGTTCGTCTCGGCGTCGTTCTTCCACTCTTCTTTAGACTGGCCATTGCCGAGGTCGGCGTCAATCCAGGGAATCAGCGAACCGGCCAGGGTAACCCCAAACTGGCTGGCGTCGACGCTTTGCTGGCTGGCTAGAACCTCTCGATCAATGTCAAGAATTGCCGAAGCCGGATCGGAGAGGTTTTCGGCAACCGCGCCATGGATTGCACCGAACTGGTTGAGCAGCTCACGCATATGCTTGGCACCGCCGCCCGAGGCAGCCTGATAAGTCATTGAGGTGGCCCATTCGATCAGGCCATTGCGGAATAGTCCGCCGAGGCCCATCAACATACAAGACACCGTGCAGTTGCCGCCGATGAAGTCCTTGACCCCGGAGGCGAGCCCCGCGTCGATCACTTCGCGGTTCACCGGATCGAGCACAATGATCGAGTCATCATTCATCCGCAGCGTGGAGGCCGCGTCGATCCATAAGCCGTCCCAGCCCCTTGCGCGGAGCTGCGGGTGGACTGCTGCGGTGTAGTCGCCACCCTGCGCTGTGACGACGATAGGCAGAGCGGCTAACGCATCGAGGTCGTAGGCGTCCTGCAGTGCGCCAGCGTCGCCCTCGGCGAATGACGGGGCAGCCCCGCCACTATTCGAGGTTGAGAAAAAGGTGGGTTCAATCCGCGTGAAGTCGCCTTCCTGCTGCATTCGCTGCATCAGGACTGATCCGACCATGCCACGCCATCCGACGTAGCCCACACGTTGACTCATTCTTCAATTCTAAGCGGAGGCCGGATCAGGAAAAATTTGATGACGGTGGCTGAGCGCACATCGATGGAAGCTGGTTAGCGACGCCACCAGGTGTACTGGTAACTGGCACCCTTTGCAGAAAGGTGCCAGCCGGTTTCTGGCTCACTGCGTTCGAGCTGCCACTCCGGTCCAAGTTTGGGGGCAAAAGTGTCGCCCTCGACCTCGCTGTCAATCATGGTGATCACTGCGAGAGTGGCTAAGTCCAAGGCTTGAGCATAGACCTGGCCACCGCCAATGATCCAGATTTCTTCAGCGCCGGGGGAGTGTTCAGCCGCCGCCAGAGCCTCGGACAAAGTGGCCACTACGGTGGCGCCGGTGGCTTCGTCGGTGTTGGCCCAGTCAGGATCCGAGGTCAGCACAATATTGCTTCGATCGACGAGCGGGCGGAACTTCTGCGGGAAGGATAGCCAGGTGCGCCGGCCCATAATCACTGGATGACCAGAGGTGGTTCGCTTGAAGTGCGCCATGTCCTCCGGCACGTGCCAGGGCATGGTGCCGCCCGCGCCAATAATGCCGCGCTGGGTCTGCGCCCAGATCATACCGATCAAGGGCGTCGATTTGGCTGCTGCACTCATACCGCGACGGTAGCCTTAATCGTGGGATGGTGCTGGTAGTTGATCACTTCGAAGTCTTCGAAGCTGTAATCAAAAATGGACTCCGGTTTACGAACGATCCGCAGTTGCGGGTAGGGGTACGGTTCTCGGCTCAGTTGTTCCTCGACCTGCTCCAGATGGTCGTCGTAAATATGCACATCGCCGCCGGTCCAGATGAACTCGCCGGGTTCCAGTCCCAGCTGCTGGGCGATCATGAGGGTAAGCAGCGCGTAGGAGGCGATATTGAACGGAACCCCGAGGAACATATCTGCGCTGCGTTGATACAACTGGCAGGAGAGCTTGCCGTCGGCAACGTAGAACTGGAAAAAAGTGTGGCAGGGTGGCAACGCCATCTTGGAGATCTCTGCGACATTCCAGGCCGAGACCAGGTGCCTGCGAGAATCCGGGTTGGCTTTGAGCCCTTCCATCAATTGAGCAATCTGGTCGATGTGCTGCCCATCGGGCGTCGGCCAGGAGCGCCATTGCACACCATAGACCGGGCCAAGTTCGCCGTCCTCATCGGCCCATTCATTCCAGATTCGGACGCCATTGTCTTGCAACCAGCGCACATTGGAATCACCGCGTAGGAACCAGAGCAACTCCAAAGCCACCGATTTGAAATGCACTCGTTTAGTGGTGATCAGTGGAAAGGAGTCGGCTAAATCGAAGCGAATTTGTCGACCAAAGACACTCCGGGTGCCGGTGCCGGTACGGTCCGCTTTGGCTGTTCCGTTGGCTAGCACTTCACGTAGCAGATCCTCGTACGGGGTAGCTAGCGGAGCTGACTTCGATGAGTCATGGGCCGTGGCAAGCTGATCTGAGGCGGTGGGGGTGCTCATCTTTCAATCGTACCGCGCAGAGGCTCGGCTGAGCGGAAGCCTGGTGAGGAGGGGGACTGGGCGTCGCTTCCCCTCCGCTGGCCCGAAATCTGAGGTTTCACTGCCACTTTTCCTGTTGCAATCGGGCTCGCAGCAAGGCCAGAATGGTTTCCGAGCCGAAACCTGCTCGCCGGCTACTGAGCAGCAGTTCTTCAATGGCCTCGCTAACCTCGCGCTGAGCTGCGGCGCTCGAAGTCGAGTTCGAGGAACTGGCTCGCACTACGGTGCCCGAACGTCGTCGGCTTTCCACCAAGCCCGCTGCCTCAAGTTCCTTATAGGCTCGGGCTACTGTTCCAGTGGCGACGCCTAAGTCAGCAGCGAGTGCGCGCACAGGTGACAACCTGGCGCCCGGTGACAGGGCGCCGATGCTGATCATTGAGGCGAGTTGGCTACGGATCTGTTCAAACGGCGGGATCGGTGAGCTGAGGTCGATGCTGAGCTGGGTGTTCATTAAGGAATCCGGTCAACGGTGGTCTGGGCGGTAGGGAAGACCGCCGCTGTCTTCCGATTCGGCCCGGGAGTCACCGCGAAGCCAACAGCTCCGGCAATCAGCAGGAAGCCGAGAGTAGAGAGACTGACCGCGGCGTCGCCGAAACCGTTGACCAGCAGAACCAGATGCCCACTGAGTGCCAATAAGCTAGCGCAGAGTAGCCTGAGCGCTCGGAAGCCAGTCACTCGCCGATGCAGAACATCGACCTCGGGGCTGGTCAGGGCGAAGGGCTTGCGATGGATGGTCAGCAGAACGGTCAGTGAGCTGAGCATTAGCAGTGCCAGCGTGCCGAGTCCGACCCACCACCAGGAGAGATAGTTGTTTGAGCCAATAGCGTAGCTCAGCGCTATCAAGAAAAGCAGCAGAGCGCCGAGAGCACTGATTACTAACCAGCGGGGCACCAGTTGCGATAGCGAAAGTGTCGGGGGTGTGGATGCCGGCGACAATTCGCTGCCAAATTTAGTCTGAATCAGGAGTTCGCCGGTGATCAACACAAGTTGGCAGACAATCCCCAATCCTAGTAGTAGCAGACTGCCCAGAACGGGGATCGAACTCCTGGTGTTATTGAAGGCAATGCCTAGGGCGCAACCACCGAGCACCACCAATAATAAAGCGAGCAGATAGCGGACGGCGTTGCTATAGCTGAGCGCAAAACGATCGGCGCGTTGCTGTGTGCTGAGTTGCGCTAACCAACTCTGCGCCGCCAAATCGTCAGGATCGCCGAGCCGCGGCGGACGCCAAAAGACCACTAGCACTGTTGCCAGCAAGGTAAAAGGAAACACCGCGTTGAACGAGACTCCCCAGAGCGTTGGTTCGCTCCACCCCTGAGCAGCACTAGCCGGTTGAATCCAGGCGTAGTTGCGGCCCACTGAAAGCACGCTGATTGCTGAAAGCACAGCTATTCGAAGTAACCGGTTCATCGAAATGGTTCGCAGTATGGCGTTGTTGTTCTCGCTGAGATTTTCCAACGAGCGCCGCCGCGCGATCACCCAGAGCACGATCAGCACTCCGATCGTCAATATGCCGAGGGCAATCCACAACATGCTAGCCATGGTTAGCCCATCAATGCGTCCGGGCAAGGTGTTGAAGCTGGTTCTAGCTTCGGGAAAATGATCATTCGGTTGCTGCGAAGGCGGGAAGCCCTTTTGATTGGCAATACCGCCGACCAGGAATGCACAAAGTCCGATGACGGTGAGCGTGAAGATGGCGAGTCTCTTAGGCAGGAAGTCGAGAACCCGGCGACGGCTAACCTGGGCGCTGCGCAGCGTCTCTCGCGGTTTGGGGAAAGAGAGTTGACCCAAAAAATAGATTCCCAAAAACCCGACTATAGGACTTAGCAGAAGCCAAAAACCACTCTGCCAGCCATCGGAGACGGGGCCCTGTTGCTGCCAATTCCCAGCCTCGTCGAAGTATCCGGCGATCGGGTCAAGCCGCCCCGGCGTCGGATTGGCGTTGAGCCAACTTACATAGAGCGCGACCAGCGCGGTCCAAAAAGCGTGCGACCTGGCCTGCGCAACGGAATTTTCGGCGCTTGGCCGCCAGAAAAACCAGCGAATTAAGCTGAAGATCAGCAGTGCGAGCAAGCCGCCGAAGAGTAGCGGCCAGGGTGGCAGGAACGGCATTTGAGCTCCTTTGTGTCAATGTATTAATCATTTGATACAAAGGGATATTCGTCAAGAGAAATGTTTTAATCCTCGAAGGGCTTGAACTGTTCCACCGAAACTATTCGTTCTTTGGCGACCTGACAAACCACAATCTCTCCAGGAGCAAGGTAGGGATCCACCGAGGGCAACTGGCTTCGCAGCGAAGAACCCATATGATTTGCCAGCCGTTTGAAGACCGAGGGCAACACCGGCCGGTGGGTGCAGAGCACCACCGCGCGCTCCTTATCGAAAAGCCCCTCAACGACTCCCTGAACTTTAGCCGGTTTCCTGTGATGATTCGCTTCGGTCAGCGCATCTGCAAGCCTGGTCTTGGCCTTAGTAGCTTTGACGTAGGGGGAAACGGTCGCGATGCAACGCGCCCACGGGCTGCTCACCACTCGACCGGGCCGCCAAGCCATCAGCAATCGCTTCACAGCGGCCGCTTGGCGTTGCCCGGTGGCGGCCAGCGGCCGATCTCCCTCCGCGCGAGTCCACGAGGAACGCGGTTTAGCCTTGGCGTGCCGCAGGATTATCAACGGCCAAGTATCTAATTCCTTGCGCTGGTGGGCGCGTACCAGCGCGTCGAGTGGCTCGAAATCGGAGGGATTGCTGAGCTTCTGACGGGCCTGATCAACTGTGCACCAAAGCACCTGATCAACTTCTTTGCCATCCGGTGTCGGCGTTTGATCTTCCAGCTTCGCTGCCCAGTAGAAGACCCGCTTGAGTCCAGAGGAAACCTGGTAATCAATGGTGGGCAGCGGGATGCCGAGCGTCACGTCGACGCCTACCTCCTCACGCACCTCGCGGAGAGCGGTTTCCGGAATAGTCTCTCCCGGATCATGTTTTCCCTTGGGCCATGACCAGTCGTTATACCGTGGGCGATGGATCAGCAGCACTCGAAGCTGTTTTTTCTTCAGTTGCCAGCACAGTGCGCCAGCGGCGAAAACCTTCGGCTGCGGCTCGGAGTCGGAGTTCTCAGCGGCACGGTCCTGCCGCGCAGAGAGCGGGGAGCTGCTCATTACCGGTTCGCGGCTGAACGCTGACGTGATCGGCTAGCCAACAGCCAGGACTGCACATCGGATAGTGCCGCACCGTCCTGATCGAGATGATGGCGCGTCCAGACTCCTTCATTATCCAAATGCCAGCTTGAGGTACCAGCGTCCACATAACGGTCAAGCAGTGAAACTACCGAGGCAATGTCTTCGGGGTTTGACAGCTGAACCAGGGCCTCCACTCGCCGGTCGAGATTGCGATGCATCATGTCGGCAGAACCGATAAAGACCACCGGTTGGCCAGCATTGGCGAAAGTAAAGACCCGGGAGTGCTCCAGGAACCTTCCCAGAATGGAACGTACCGTGATGTTCTCGCTGAGCCCTGGAACCCCGGGGCGTAGCGAACAGATACCGCGGACAATGACGTCAACCTTGACCCCGGCCTGGGAGGCTCGATACAGCGAGTCAATGATCGCTTCGTCGACAATCGAGTTGACCTTGATCTGAACTCGGGCAGCCAGTCCAGCCTTGGCGTTAGAAATTTCCTTCTCAATCCGGTCGATCAGACCCGAACGCACCGAACGGGGTGCTACTAGCAGTCGTTTGAAGGTGGATTTCGGTGCGTAACCGGAAAGCTGGTTGAAAAGTCGAGTGAGGTCCTCGCCAACCTGATCGTCCGCGGTCAATAAGCCCAGATCTTCGTAGTAGCGAGCAGTACGCGGGTGGTAGTTACCGGTACCGATATGGCAATAGCGGCGCAGCCCATCTTGTTCCTGCCGGACAACCAGTGACAGCTTGCAGTGCGTCTTCAGGCCGACGATGCCATAGACCACATGCACCCCGGCCTGCTCAAGCTTGCGAGCCCAGGAAATATTCGCTTGTTCATCGAAGCGCGCCTTGATCTCAACCAAGGCCAGCACTTGCTTACCCGCCTCGGCGGCATCGACTAATGCGTCCACAATCGGCGAATCACCGGAAGTGCGATACAACGTCTGCTTAATAGCCTGCACCTTGGGGTCTGCAGCGGCCTGTTCGAGAAAGGCCTGAACCGAGGTGGAGAAGGAGTCGTAGGGATGGTGCAGCAAAATATCCCGGCGACGCATCGCGGCGAAGACATTGGCCGCCTTAGAGGTCTCCGATTCGTTCAAATACCTGGAGGTGTGCGGCACCCGCTTCGGATAGTGCAGGTCAGCGCGGTCAATATTACCGATCACGCTGAGGCCACGCAGATCGAGCGGCGCAGGCACGGCGTAGACCTCGGATTCCTCGACATCGAGCTCACGCACCAGTAGCGCCCGAATATTCGGGTTGATATCGGTGGTTACCTCCAGCCGCACCGGCGGACCGAAGCGGCGGCGCAGCAACTCTTTTTCAAGGGCTTGTAGTAGGTTCTCGGCGTCGTCTTCTTCAACCTCCAGGTCTTCATTACGAGTCACCCGGAAGGTGTGATGCTCAAGAACTTCCATGCCGGGGAAGAGTTGATCGAGATGTTCAGCGATCACTTCCTCCAAGGGGATGAAGCGCGCCACCCGGCCGGGCACCGAGCCAGCCCGTGGCCCGTCCACGGCAACCATTCGGGGCAACTGATCGGGTACCTTGACCCGGGCGAAGAGCTCTTTTTCGCTCACCGGGTTACGAACCACGACGGCCAAGTTAAGCGAAAGTCCCGAAATGTAAGGGAACGGGTGCGCCGGGTCAACCGCCAGCGGCGTCAGGATGGGGAAGACCTTCTCAGCGAACATCTTGCTGGTCTGGGCCTTGGCTGCTTCGTCCAATTCATTCCAACGGACCAGGTGAATGTGTTCGTAGGCCAGTGCTGGACGAATTTGATCGGCGAAGGTGTGTGCATGGCGGGCTTGGAGCCGGTGGGCTTCCTCGCTGATCTGCTCCAACACCTCAATCGGGCTCAATCCGGCAGGTGAAGGCACCGCCAGGCCGGTGGCAATCCGACGCTTCAGACCGGCAACCCTGACCATGAAGAACTCGTCGAGGTTCGAGGCGAAAATGGAGAGGAAGTTCACGCGTTCGAGCAGGTGAAGATCCGGGTCTTCGGCCAACTCGAGGACTCGGGCGTTAAAAGCCAGCCAGCTGAGTTCGCGGTCGAGGAAACGGTCAGCACTGATTTCACCATCTGGGATCAGGCTAGGCGCAAATTCTGGAATGTCGATTCGATCTTGGGTTGCACGGGCGGCCGGGACCTCGGAGCTGGCAAAACGGTCGGCTTTGCTCACCGTGCCTGTTGGTTCAGTCTGCATCTGAAGAACTGCCTCCTTCTCCGGTAGCTCAGTTGCTCTGCTTAAGACTACCGGCGAAGCGGAGGCTCTTTCACCGTTGTTTCACCGTTTTGACGCTTTGCTCCGGCCGGAAGCCGTACATGACGTCGGTATCCCAGCGGGTGAAGCCTAATTTTTCGTAGAGGGAGACCGCTGCGGTATTGTCAGCATCCACATAAAGCATGATTGATGACACATTTTTCTGCCGCAGGTATTCGATACCAGCGAGGGTAATGGCGCGCCCCAGCCCGATGCCTTGAGCTTGCGGAGCAACGCCCACGACGTACACCTCGCCGAGGTCCGGGTGGCCCGCAGCGCGGTGAATCTTGGTCCAATGGAAACCCAGGATCTGATCGTCCTGGTCGACCGCCAGGAGGAAGCCAGCGGGATCGAACCAGTCCTCAGCCATCCTGGCTGCTAAATCACTCAGCGTGGTGCCACCCTGCTCGGGGTGGTGCGCAAAGGCAGCCGCATTGACCACAAGCCAGGCTTGCTCGTCTTGACCCGGTACAAAGGAACGCAGCCTCAACCCCTCGGGTAGGCCGGTTTTTGGCTGATCCTCTTGGGCCTGTGGGGCGCCGGTGCTGAGGCGCAGTTGTCTCAGTTCACGTACGACGGCGAATCTATTGCGGTCCGCTAACTCGGCCGCCGCGGGATGATTGCCGTGGGACCAAGCCTGGAGGCGATTGAACTCTGTCACACCGAGCGAACGTTCTAACTCCATGACTAAGAAAATCCCGACGCCCTGATTGCGGAAGTTGGGGTGTACAACTAGTTCCAATAGCGGAGCTTCGCCGCTCTGGGTGAGAACAGCAGCCCCGACGAGCGTGGTCTGCTCTTCATCCTGGTCTTCAGCCTTGAACTCCGGCTTGAAGTCACTGTTGTGGACTTGCGCACCGAAAACCCGTGCTCTTAGCGGTTGGCTGGCAAGATCCACCCAGCTCTGATCAGAAAAAGGTGGGTGCCCGTCAGTGTCGGCGGCAGCTTCAGCGAACTGTTTGAGCTTACTGATCAATCGTTGATCGACCGGGAACTCAAGCAACTTCAGCGAGTTCCAACTGCTTTCCTCTGGCTCAATCATGAGTCAAGCCTAGCCCCCGAGTTGCCGTTGTGCGCGGCTGAAGACCCTTACTGGATACTGCCTCTGGTCCCTGAGGTCTGGCCCTGCCGTCTGCCTCCTGCGGCTTGGTGCTGACACTGCGGACCCAGGCCTGGCTGGTGCTCAGAACTTTGCCGATTTTCGTTCCAATCTGGGTATCCGGTATAGTTATTTTTCTGCTCGTCAGGGCAGCGAGGGGGATGCACCAGTGGGGTGCCCACGATACGTTCGACCCGTATGTCCTCCACCAGTGGGATCCGAGCTCCGCTCGGGTCCCTTTTTGTTTCCTTGTTTACCGGTGAGTTCGCGGTATTGCCTCGAATTCGCTAGTAATAACCGACGAATTTGAGACTTAACCACGAACTCAGCGGCGTTGGGGGAATGGAGAGGTTAAGCCTCGGAGAGCTCTTCTTCGGGGGTCCGAAACGGTGTCAACCGGTACCCCACATTGCGCACCGTGCCGATCAGATTCTCGTGGTCGGAGCCGAGTTTGGCGCGCAGCCGCCGAACATGCACATCGACCGTCCGGGTGCCGCCATAGTAGTCGTATCCCCAGACTTCGTGTAGCAGCTGGGCCCGAGTGAATACCCGGCCAGGATGCTGGGCCAGGTATTTCAGCAGCTCGAATTCCTTATAGGTCAGGTTCAAAGCATCACCATTGACCCGGGCGGTGTAGGAAGACTCATCGATCACCACGCCAGCCGCGCGGATCTCATTGCCAACCTCCTCAGCATCCTCTTGGGTTTTCATCAATGACAGCCTGAGCCGAGCTTCCACCTCGGCCGGGCCCGCGGTATTGAGCACAATGTCATCGGCGGCCCAGTTCGCTGAAATTGCTGCCATCCCGCCCTCGGTGAGTACCAGGATAAGCGGGGCGCCGGGGCCAGTGGCTCGTAGTAGCTGAGTGAGTGAACGAGCGCCGACGAGGTCTCTCCGCGCGTCCAGCAGGATGATGTCCGCCGGTCCGGCGTCGACCAGGGCAGAGGGCTCGGCGGGGAGAATATGTACCCGATGGTTGAGCAGCTCAAGGGCGGGCAGGATGTCCACCGAACTGTCGGTGCTGTTCGTCAGTATCAGAATATGAGACATAATTCCTCCAATGTGCTGAGGATGCGCATCGTCGGGCGTCCACCGTGAGTTTCCCTGAATAGCCTCAACCGGTTGGGTAAGAGTATAGCCGGAAGCAAGCTTCGGGTTGTTCGGCAAGTCCGCCCGAGTAGTACCAGGCACAGCACTCGATCGCTCGCGGCAGGACATTTCCACCTCCAATAGGGCAGGATGAGTATGTGAAAAGTTGGAGTGTCGGACTGACCGGTTTGCTGGGCTTGGCAGCTATCCTGGCGGCCTCCTATGCGGCTTCCGGTTTGCAGCTCGCGGTAGGTATTGTGCTGGCCGCGCTGTTCGGCTTCGGTTGGCCGCACTACCTTGCCATCCCGGCCCGCAAAACCCTCGGGCTGGTAATTGCTGCTGCAGGCTCACTGAGCGTGATTGCCGCCAATTTCAGCACCGCACCGAGCTATTTGCTTTGGGTCGCGCCGATTATCGCGGTGGGCGTTGGTGCAATCTTCGTGGTGCAGCTAATTCGCGGCACCGGGCAGAGCCATCGGCTGGAATCTACTTTTGGCGGCGTTGCCGGGGTACTGATCGTGGCGGTTGGCTCTGGCTGGATTGCCGCTCAGCGCTTTACTGGGGAGGGCGCATTGACGCTGATTACCGGGGCAAGCGCAGTGGTGGTGCTTTTGTTGAGCATTCTGCCCTGGCCGGATCGCATTATCGCGCCGCTGGGATTGGTGCTTGGCACCCTGGCCGGGCCGCTGGTGGCGATTGCCTTTTCCGATCTGCATATCCTGCCCGCTGCGGTGATCGGCTTCGTGGTTGCTGCCGTACTGCTCAGCTTCCGGCGGCTGAGCAGCATCGCCCCGGCTCGGCACAGCGTCCCGGGCGGGATAGCTCTCGGCTTGGCACCGGTGCTGGCGCTCGGCGGCATGGTCTACTTCATTGACAAAATGTTGATTAACTAAGCGGCTTGACTGGCTTGGCTGTTTGATTGCCCTGACTCGCTCTCAGCCGCGATAGGATGAAGTCATGTCGACGCTCGGTCTAGAAATTTTCTTCATTGTTCTGCTCGTTGTGGCTGGTCTTTCGATGGCTTGGTTCGCCGGCCTGGTTGTCTGGCGGTTATTCAAAGGGCAGAAGTAAACCGTGCCCATCGAGATCCCTACTGACCTCACCCCAGAACTGGTTCCGCTTTCCTGGCTGATTGGTGAATGGGAGGGCCAGGGACGCTTGGGCACCGGTGAGGCCGACTCGGAACACTTCTTCCAGCACGTCAGCTTCGCCTCCAACGGCTTGCCCTATTTACAGTATGTGGCGCAGAGCTGGTTGACCGATGAAGATGGCTTGAAGCTCCGCCCGCTCAGTGTGGAACAGGGTTTTTGGGCGCTGGACCGGAAACTCGGTGAGGCCGACGGCGGTCCAGGCCTGATACCAGCCGATATTGTCCCGGCGCTGCGTGACGCTGATGCGGTCGAGGAGCTTCGCAATGACCAGGGCGGTTTCGACATCACCGCCACCATTGTGCATCCCGGCGGTATCTCGGAACTTTACTACGGCAGCATTAAAGGGCCGCAGATTCAGCTATCGACCGATGCGGTGATGCGCGGGGCGGGCTCGAAAGACTACGCCGCAGCCACCCGGATTTTCGGCTTAGTTAACGGAGATTTGTTTTGGCGTTGGGACGTCGCCGCCGAAGGAAACTCTCTTGAAGCCCACGCTTCGGCGATCCTCAAAAAGGTTATTGCCGCCGAATCCGCGGAATAGCCTGTTGTAAGGCCTGGTTGGTATCGATATGAGTTCTTATCGCAGCCCCTTATTGTCCCGTTCTGGCGCAGTGGCGGCCGAGGGCTTGGATGAGGGTGTCGCCGCGCATTATGGCGATCCATTGCGCGAACAGCGAGCTTTGGCTGCTGGTACTGCCTTCGTTGATCATTCACAGCGCGGGGTAGTCACGGTGCGTGGCGCCGACCGGCTGAGCTGGCTCACCACGTTATCCTCTCAGGACGTTTCTCGCCTGACCCCTGGAGAGTCCCCAGAGTTGCTACTGCTGAGTCTGCAGGGTCGCATTGAGTATGACGCGCACATTATTGACGACGGCGAGGCGGCCTGGCTTCTGGTCGAAGCCGCAGAAGCGGCACCACTTGCTCAATGGCTTGATTCGATGAAGTTTATGCTGCGGGTGGAGATCGCCGATCGGAGCGCCGAATGGGGTGTGCTGGCATCCAGTGTTGCGCTGCCTCTCGACGCGCCTTACTGGCAGGACCCATGGCCGGGCGTGGTGCCAGGCGGGTACGCCTACTCGGACTCCGAGCACCACCCAGGGGCGGAACGGCCCTGGTTTGAATACTTAGTCCAGCTGAGCGAACTCGGTGAACGGGCGGACGCCTTACAGTCTTCAGGCTTCAGCCAGGCTGGTTCGCTGGCCGCTGAAGCGCTCCGACTTGCCGCTTGGCGGCCGCGTTGGGGAGCTGAAATCGACGAGAAGACCATCCCGCATGAACTTGATTTAATGCGCACCGCGGTGCACCTGTCGAAGGGCTGTTACAAGGGTCAGGAAACCGTGGCCCGGGTTCACAATTTAGGCCACCCGCCGCGTCGTCTAGTGTTCCTGCAACTCGACGGCTCACAGCACACCATGCCCGCAGCCGGTGCGCCGGTTTTGCTCGGTGAGCGGACGGTAGGAACCCTAACCTCGGTGGCGCAGCACTATGAGATGGGGCCGATCGGGCTCGCCGTGGTGAAGCGCAACGTCGATCCGGACGCTGAGCTGACAATTCAGGACGGCGATGAAGCTTATGTCGCGGCCCAGGAGATTATTGTCGCCACCGACGCCGGTCAAGTGGTCGGCAGGCAAAGCGGTTTCCTCCGCCCAGTGCGCTAGAAGACGACGGTGGTCTGAGACCCGGCGTGGATGAAACCGAGCTTTTCGGCTAGCGCCTTCGAGGCTGGATTGTCGACTGAAGCGCGCCATTGCGGAATGAGCCCGGCACCGAGGGCCTCGTGTGCAGCAATTCCGGCCACCGTGAAGCCGTAGCCGTTGCGGCGTAGCTGTGGATCGACCAAAACACTGAGCTGTGCGAGCAACCCTTGCCACTGACGATAACCAGCGCTGGCGATGGACTGCTCGGCAAGCATCATGGTGAACTGATGATCCAGTTCGAGGATTCCGGACTCATTGACGTCATCGGCTGGGCTGGCGGCCCGGAGCTGCTCAAGTTCAGCCTTGTCCAAGGAGACCACCACTTCTTCTTCAGGGTTGATCACCTCTAGGTCATCGGCAAAGAACAGTTCTGCGCTGCCCACGCTCCGGGCGCCGTGATCCTGACCTATTGCGAGCAGTCCGCTCAGCGTCAGCTTCTCGTCACTCAGCCCTGAGGCGCGCTGCAGAAACCATTCCGGGCCGCTGAGCACGCTGCCTCCGAATAAACGGATGAAACTGGCCGAATCGCCGGAGCGGGTAATTTTTTCCAGCCGCGGCGACCGGGTAGCGCTGGCCTCGGCCAGCGCACCATCGGCTAGGCCGAGTAGGCGCTCCCAGGCAAGGTGCACAATTGCGCTCGAACTCTGCTCAAAACTCACCAGAAGAGTCTAGCCAAAGAGGATCGAGGCTTCATCGTATCGGCTCTGCGGCACGGTTTTGAGATTTCCCAAGGCCGCTTCAAAAGGTACGTGCACAATATTTGTGCCGGAGAGCGCGACCATGGTGCCCCAATGACCGTCAACCACCGAATCAATGGCCGCCATCCCCAGCCGCGTCGCCAACACCCGGTCATACGCGGTCGGCACCCCGCCGCGCTGGATATGCCCCAAAATGGTCGCCCGGGTTTCAATGCCGGTGCGTTCCTCCAGCTGGCTGGAGAGCTGATCGCCGATGCCGCCGAGCCGCGGCCGACCGAAGGTATCTAAACCGCGCTCTGAGTGCGGAGATTCCAGGTGCTCGGGAACGAACCCCTCGGCTACCACCACCAGCGGCGCGCGACCACGTTCATGGGCGTCCAGTACCCATTCAGCGATCTGCTCGATGCTGACTTTCTGTTCCGGGATTAGGATGGCGTGCGCTCCCGAGGCCATTCCGGCGTGTAGCGCAATCCAGCCAACGTGCCGACCCATCACTTCGGCGATCATGCAGCGGTGATGGGATTCGCCGGTGGTACGGAGCCGGTCGATGGCTTCGGTAGCAATTTGCACGGCGGTGTCGAAGCCAAAGGTGTAGTCGGTGGCGTCGAGGTCGTTATCGACCGTCTTAGGCACGCCGACAATCTTGAGCCCAACGTCGGTCAACCGTTTAGCGGCGGCCAGGGTCCCTTCGCCGCCAATGGCAATAATCGCCTCAATGCCCAGTCGATCCATATGGGCTTTGATGACTTCGGGGCCACCGCCGTCGAAAGGATTAGTCCGGGAAGTACCCAAAATGGTGCCACCCTGTTTGGAGATGCCTCGCACGCTCTGCCGCGGTAGATCCATGATGTCGCCCTCGACTACGCCACGCCAGCCGTCACGGAAACCGACGAACTCCTGACCGTGAATTTTGATGCCTTTCAGCACCGCGCCGCGAATCACAGCGTTAAGTCCGGGGCAGTCGCCGCCGCTGGTCAGGATACCGATCTTCATACAGGCTCAATCCTTGGGTGATGTGGAACAGTCAGGATGAGCGCCCCGTCGAGCTCTGAATAGATTCTAGACAATTCTGCGCCGGAATGTGATCTAAGCAACTTTCATGACGGTGCCGAGCCGGTGATAGTGGTGCCTGTTATTTGGTTCGGAGGCCGCCGAGCAGGCGTTCCAGCACGATTGAATTGTTCTGGTCCGGCACGATTAGCCAGCAGATGGCGTAGCACAGGAAAGCAGGCCCGGGCAACAGGCAGAACACCAAGAAGGCGATCCGGACCCAAGCCACATCGATCTTGGTTGCTACCGCTATGCTGCCCAGCACTCCGCCGAGCCAACGTTCCTGACGACTCCGCCGCCAGGGGATCCTGCGCATTACCGAGTAGAAGCCGTTCACTGTTCTAGCGTATCGGTTGCTTCGTCGCGCCGCTTCTTAGCCCTGATCGCGGCAGAAGACACACCGCCGACCAGTAGGGCCAGGCCTGCCAGCAGCAAAACGCCGATCACTACCACCCGGGCGTCGAGCTGAATAGTAGTGAACTTGGCTACCGCGAGCAGAACACCGATCACGATGAGCACCGCACCCCAGACCAGCGTGCCGACCCTGACACCGTTTCGCACGTTTTCATCAGTTCTTCCTTCAGGGCTCATTTACTTTCCTCCATTGGGGTTGACCAGTTCGAGGCCGCCGACGCCGCCGACGGTGATCACGATCGCTGGGCCTTTTGCTTGAGAGTTCAGTTGATAGTTCTTGGTCGAGTCAGGTGCCTCGGGATCACGGACCTGGACATTCGGTGAGACTTCGTTGAGGATTGTCACATTTCCGGCCCAGAGATTGTTTTTGACTTCGACCGGAACATTCTTTGGCAAATTGATGCTGACCGACCCTGCCGTAATCGCCACCGGAATTTCCAGTGGTTCATTGAGATCGTGCAGGGCGCTCAGATCGATTCGGCTCTGGCTCGCGGTTACCGTGAAACCACTGTGGGCTTCGCTTGGGCTGGAAACATTCCAAGTCTCACTGCGCGCCACCGTCCAGTGCCCATTCGGAGAGACTGAGGGTAGCAGAGCCAGCACCCCGGCAATGATCAGGGCGCAGACCGCGAAGAAGCCTAAGCCGCCACTGCTACGGCCGCGCAGCGCGGCGACCATGATGCCGAGGCCGCAGATCACTCCCGCCGAAGCCCAAGCCAAAACAGCCACCGGGCCGCTGATCAGACCGAGCATCTCAGCCAAGAAGATGCCGCCAGCGACGAGTATTGCGGCGCCTAGGCTAATGGAAAAGATCACCGGTCCAGCGCTCTGATGTCTGGGACGAGGAGGCTTCACCATCAGCGGGGGCGAATAGAGAGTCGAGGTTGGGGCGGTGAAACTACTCTGTGAAGAACCGGGCTGTGAAGAACTGGGCTGTGAAACACCACTGTGTGGATAGCCCGGCTGCTGGGCGCCATCGCCCGAGTTGCCAACTGAATAGCTACTCGAGTTGCCGCCCGTCGCGGTCATCGGCGAAGCCCCAGCTGGCTGGGTGAAGCTCTGATAGGGGGCCGTGGGCGGTGCGTAGTTTCCCGGTGCCGCCGGGCGGTAAGGGGTGGGTCCAGCTTTTTCCGGACGAGAGGTCTTACCCCGATTGACCGCCCAAATAATAACCGCGACAATTCCGGCAATCCAGATCAACGGCCAGGGGAACCAGCCAGCTGAGTCAAAAATGTTGAGGAAAATCAGTCCTCGCCAGAATGGCAGAATGCCAAGCAGCACGAAAATTGATGCTCCGGTCATGCCACCGCTCCAGGTGCCTCGGGAGACCTCCTGGACGTGAATCCGGCCATCCGGCTCGGGTAGTAATGCCCAGGCGACGCCGTAGGCTAATAGTCCGATGCCGAAGAAGATCGAGGTGACTACCACGATGCCACGGACGATTATTGGGTCGATGCCGAGCCGTGCGGCGACGCCGCTGGCGACTCCGCCAACCCAACGGTCGCTGCCACGGACAATTTTTAGGCTTCGCAGCCAGGTGAAGAAGCCGTTTTCCTGAACTCGCGAACTGCCAGCTTCCGCAGCACCGCTTGCCCAAGCACTGGCTGACTGCTCGCGGGGTCCGCTTCCAGGCCCATAGCCGCTATCGGCGGCGTGGCTGTCGTGCGGGATGTGTGATTCACCGGCCGGTGCTTCGGTTGTCAGCTCGGTCGTCAGATCGGCAGAGTTGTCGCCTTGGGCGTCCTCTGGACCCGAGGTCTCGGCCGGGCTCGTCCCGGTAGCTTCGCTTTCCGGTGTTGTTACCGGGGCTTCGGACGAAGGAACGCCTTCAGGCGTGACAGGCGTGACAGGCGTGCCAGGCCTGACAGCCGAGACTTCATCCGTCACACTCGAGGCATCGTCCGGCTCAGCTCCGGGAGTGCTTTCTTTTTCATTCATAGTTCCATGGTGGTCGAGTTGGTCGAACTGCACTATCGGGTGAACCCCTGAAACAACCCTGAAGCTACCCTGAAGAACCGGGAACGAGGCCCTGAAACGTGCTTGAATCAATTCATGACCATCAGGCCGCCGCTAAGCCGCAGCACCGATCGAGTGATTGCCGGTGTTTGTGCTGGGCTGGCCAAGCATCTGGGCTGGTCGGTCTCCACAGTACGTCTCGTGATGGCGCTTTCCACCATGTTCTTCGGCGCGGGTCTGCTCCTTTACTTCTGGCTATGGGCCTTAGTCCCCGACGCTGGCGCAGCAGGTAGCGCGATCAAACCCAATCAGCTCCTTGAAAACGCTGAGCAATTATGGCGACGCCGCGGGGTCAAAGAAGTCATTATTGGCGTCCTCCTCTTACTCGCCGCGGTACTGGTGCTCGTGCAGTCGCTCGGTGTGAACCTCCAGCTAGGTGTGGTCGGCCCGTTCCTGGTGATCGTCGCCGGGGCAGTGTTGGTTTGGTTGCAGCTCGACGCCAGTCGGCGGGCGGCGCTGCTCAATTCGGTGCTGCCGGAACGCGATAAGCAGCGCAGCCCACTGGGTGTTTTCCGGCTCGTGGCGGGGCTGCTACTGGTGGCACTTGGCGTGATTGTGCTGGTTGCCGGTGGCGGTGGCTGGGACCGGGTGATACCAGCGGTGATAGCGGCTTTTGCGGTGCTGGCCGGGGTTGGATTGGTGCTAACTCCCTGGGCGCTGCGGCTCTGGCGGGACTTGCAAGAGGAGCGGGCGGCCCGGGTGCGAGAAACCGAACGGGCTGAAATCGCTGCACACCTGCATGATTCGGTCCTGCAAACCCTCGCACTGATTCAACGTAAGGCCAGTTCTGAGCAGGACGTGGTGACCCTGGCCCGCGCCCAGGAACGCGAATTGCGCGACTGGATTTACCAAGATTCCAGCAGGAATCCGACGAATTTGGCGGCGCGGCTGAAGGCCATTGCCGCCGAACTGGAGGAGACGCACGGTGTCGCTGTTGAGGTGATTGCGGTTGGTGATGCGCTGATGGGTAATGGCGTGGAAGCCTTAGCGCAAGCCGCTCGGGAGGCGATCCTGAATTCGGTGCGGCATGCGGGGACCACGGTGTCGGTCTATCTGGAGGCAACCGCTGAGCTTGCCGAGGTGTTTATCAGAGATCGCGGCTCAGGGTTTGAACTGGAGGAGATTCCCGATGACCGGCTAGGGGTGCGGGAGTCAATTATCGGTCGCATGCAGCGGCACGGCGGGAACGCCAAAATCCTGTCCTCGGTGGAAGGTACCGAGGTTCAGCTGAGTCTGCCACTGAATAGCCAGCAAGAGTCCAGTGAGGACAAGGAGAAAGACAAATGACGACGGTGGTGGTAGTTGATGACCACGCGATTTTCCGCTCCGGCCTGCGCAGCGATCTGGCTGCCGATATCGAGGTACTCGCTGAGGCGGCTACGGTAGACGAGGCGATAGCGCAGATTGCCCAATATCGGCCCGAGGTGGTGCTACTCGATGTGCACTTGCCTGGCGGACGGGGCGGCGGCGGACGCGAGGTGATCGAAGGTTCAGCAACGCTGCTCGCCGAAGTGCGCTTTTTGGCGCTCAGCGTATCCGATGCTGCCGAGGATGTGGTCTCGGTGATCCGGGCGGGCGCCCGTGGCTATGTCACTAAGACCAGCTCGGGAGAGGAAATCTCTGCTGCGGTGCGCGCTGTTTCCGGTGGTGACGCGGTGTTCTCGCCTCGGCTGGCTGGCTTTGTGCTCGATGCTTTTGGCAGCGCCGGAGTCGCCGTTGACGATGAGCTAGATCGATTGTCGGCGCGGGAAGGTGAAGTGATGCGGCTGATCGCACGCGGCTACAGCTATAAGGAAACCGCTAAGCAACTTTTCATCTCGGTGAAAACGGTGGAAACCCATGTTTCCGCGGTGCTGCGTAAATTACAACTTTCCTCACGCCACGAACTCACCCGCTGGGCAGTGAATAAGAAACTGATCTAACCCACCCCCAGTCCCGCGAGTTCGTTGGTAACTCTCGGATTCGCTAGTAATAGCTAGCGAATTCGAGACTAATCCGCGAACTCGCGGGGCGGCTTTGCTGAGTGGGTGTTAGGCCAGGAACTCTTGCAGGCGACGGACGCCCTCGGCCAGGTCGTCGTCGCCGAGGGCGTAGGAAAGCCGGAGGTAACCGCTGGGGCCGAAGGCTTCACCGGGCACCACGGCAACTTCCACCTTGTCGAGGATCAACGAGGCCAACTCGGCCGAACTTCCTAGTTGCAGCCGATCCAGCACTCCCGAAACATCCGCATAGGCGTAGAACGCGCCGTGCGGGGTCGGGCAGTCGACGCCGGCAATGGCGTTTAGCCCGGCCACGATGTTCTTCCGGCGGCGATCGAAGGCTACGCCCATTTCGCGTACCGCATCCAAAGAGCCGGAGACAGCCGCCAAGGCAGCCCGTTGAGAAATATTAGAGACATTCGAGGTGGCGTGTGACTGCAGGTTGGTGGCGGCCTTGATCACATCCTGCGGGCCAACCATCCAGCCGACTCGCCAACCGGTCATCGCAAACGTCTTAGCAACGCCATTGACCAGCACCACCCGGTCCGCCAGAGCAGGTGCCGCCGAAGCGATCGAAGTGAATGGCACGCCATCGTAGGTCAGGTGCTGGTAGATCTCGTCGCTGACCACCCAGAGTCCCTTGGCCGCAGCCCACTCGCCGATTTCACGAGTCTGCTCGGGAGAGTAAACCGCACCGGTGGGGTTGGAGGGCGAGACGAAGAGCAGCACCTTGGTGCGCGGCGTCAGGGCAGCCTCAAGCTGTTCCAGGGTGACCAAATAACCTTGGTCAGCGCCGGCAAAGACCTCGACCGGCACGCCGCCAGCCAATCGGACTGCCTCCGGGTAGGTTGTCCAATAAGGGGTGGGCAGCAACACTTCGTCACCCGGGTCAAGCAGCGTGGCGAAGGTTTGGTAAACCGCCTGCTTACCGCCGTTGGTAACCAAAACCTGGGAAGCCTCAACCTGGTAGTTGCTGTCTCGCTGCGTCTGAGCGGCAATTGCCTCTCGCAGTTCCGGTAAGCCAGCCGCGGGGGAGTAGCGGTGGTTCTTGGGATCCCGTGCCGCCGCGACAGCTGCCTCCACAATGTAGTCGGCGGTCGGGAAATCCGGTTCACCCGCCCCGAAACTAATCACCGGTCGGCCCGCGGCCTTGAGTGCTTTCGCCTTGGCGTCCACCGCGAGCGTTGCTGATTCGGCAATAGCGCCGACGAGTTTCGAAATGCGGCTGGAGGTCATGGCAGTTCCTTCAGATCGGGAGATGACTGGGCGAAGATGAACTCTTCACCCTTTACTTTAGGGGTTTCTGTCACTGAGTTCGACGTTGCCCGGTAGATTGCGTAGACTTGGTGACCGGTGTTGAAATCACCATGATGGTTCGCGCCTTCATGGGGCTGCGGAAGTGGCTGTGAAGACGACATCCCAACCTAGGGTAGTGGCGCAATTGGTAGCGCAGCGGTCTCCAAAACCGCAGGTTGCAGGTTCGAGTCCTGTCTGCCCTGCGCATCATCCATTTCGAACATCGACGAGTAAGGCAGAGCAGAGTTGACTGATACAACTGCCAGCAGCTCCCCGGACCGCCCGGTCAAAAAGTCTGGCAAGGGTGCCGCGGGTGCGAAGTCCGGCAAGCCAGGCTTCTTCAGCCGGATTGCACTTTTCGTCCGCCAGATCATTGGCGAGTTGCGCAAGGTCGTTACTCCTACTCGTAAAGAGCTGGTCAATTACACCATCGTCGTCTTGGTGTTCGTGATCATCATGATTGGCATTACCTTCGCCCTTGACTACATCTTCTTCTCGGGAGTCAGCTGGGTCTTCGGCGGCGGCGGGCCCGTCGATAAATAAAAGGTGTCCAATGTGAGGGCCAATGGTGATGACGTTGGCTCCGCTGGATCAATGAACTACGAAAGCAGGAAGCACCGTGTCTGAGCAGGAGCTCGAGATTACCGAAGAGAGCACTCCGGAAGAGATTGTGGCGGAGGAAGAACTCAGCACCGAGCAGGACGCTGCCCAGAATGACGAAGCTGAGCAGGACGAAGCGGCAGCCGAAGAGTCTGTAGCGTTGGCTGAAGAAGCACCTGCCGTGGATCCCGTTGAGGAATTCAAGTCGAAACTGCGCCGTCAAGAGGGCGATTGGTACGTCATTCATTCCTACGCCGGTTACGAAAACCGGGTGAAGGCGAACCTGGAGACCCGTGCCCAGTCGCTGAACATGGAAGAGCATATCTTCGAAATCCAGGTCCCGATGGAAGAAGTCGTCGAGATCAAGAATGCGCAGCGCAAGGTAGTCAACCGCGTTCGTATCCCCGGTTATGTACTGGTTCGAATGGATCTGACCGACGCCTCCTGGGGCGTAGTCCGGCACACTCCCGGCGTTACCGGCTTCGTTGGCAATGCTCATAACCCGGTGCCGCTGCGGCTTGATGAGGTTTTCTCCATGCTTGCTCCGGTCTTTGAAGAAGAACAAGCCGAGGGCGCCACCAAGGGATCTGCCATCAAGGCGGCTCAGGCTCCTATTGCGGTGGACTTCGAAATTGGCGAGTCCGTGATCGTCAAGGAAGGCCCGTTCGAGACCTTGCCGGCCACTATCTCGGAGATCAAGCCGGAGTCGCAGACCTTGGTCGTTTTGGTCTCGCTGTTCGAGCGCGAGACCCCGGTGACGCTGTCATTCGGTCAAGTCACCAAGATCTAGTACACTTAATAGGTTCCAAAAGACTTTGTCGTCTCTCGTCATGCTTTAGGCGAGGGATGACGTCATTCAGCTGTCTCGCCATGACAGCTGGTTGCACTACCCCTCAGATGCGCTCCTGCAGCTGAGGAAACATGTACGAGAGAAGGACCTGAAGTGGCTCCCAAAAAGAAAGTCACCGGCCTCATCAAGTTGCAGATCCAGGCAGGCGCCGCTAACCCGGCCCCGCCGATCGGTCCGGCGCTTGGTCAGCACGGTGTCAACATCATGGAATTCTGCAAGGCGTACAACGCTGCGACGGAATCCCAGCGTGGAAACGTCATCCCGGTGGAAATCACGGTTTACGAAGACCGTTCATTCACCTTCATCACCAAGACTCCGCCGGCTGCCGAGCTGATCAAGAAGGCTGCTGGCGTTGCTAAGGGCTCCTCGACCCCGCACACCGTCAAGGTTGCTAAGTTGACCAAGGCTCAGGTGAACGAGATCGCTACCCAGAAGCTGGTTGATCTGAACGCCAACGATGTCGAGGCAGCTGCCAAGATCATCGCCGGTACCGCCCGCTCGATGGGTATCACCGTCGAAGGTTAATTCCTTCGGCCATCACAATCATTGAAGTCTTCCTCAACGGAAGACAGTGGCAGGGCCCAGCGCGGTCCGACAGACCACAACTGCACAAGGAGAAAAAGCAGCATGGCAAAGCGCAGCAAAGCATATGAGGCAGCAGTAGCCAAGATCGAAGAGGGCAAGCAGTACGCCCCGGCCGACGCGGTCAAACTGGCCAAGGACACTAACCCGTCGAAGTTCGACGCCACCGTTGAGGTTGCCTTCCGCTTGGGTGTTGACCCTCGTAAGGCCGACCAGATGGTCCGTGGCACCGTCAACCTGCCGCACGGCACCGGTAAGACCGCCCGCGTCCTGGTTTTCGCAACCGGTGACCGCGCCGAGGCCGCTATTGCGGCCGGTGCCGACTTCGTTGGCTCGGACGACCTGATCGAAAAGATCTCCGGCGGCTGGACCGACTTCGACGCCGCAGTGGCAACCCCTGACCTGATGGGCAAGGTTGGCCGCTTGGGTAAGGTTCTTGGCCCGCGTAACCTGATGCCGAACCCGAAGACCGGCACCGTGACGGTTGATGTGGCGAAGGCCGTTGAGGAAATCAAGGGTGGCAAGATCGACTTCCGCGTCGACAAGCACTCGAACCTGCACTTCATCATTGGCAAGGTGTCGTTCGACGCCAAGCAGCTCGCGGAGAACTACGCAGCGGCGCTTGAAGAGGTGCTTCGTTTGAAGCCCTCCACCTCGAAGGGCCGTTACCTGCAGAAGGCTACCGTGACCACCACCTTCGGCCCCGGCATCGCCGTGGACCCGAACGTCACCAAGGTACTGACCGAGGCGTAAATCCTCGAAACCTCACTGAGGGCCGGGAAGCAATGGCTTCCCGGCCCTCAGTTTTTAAGCCGTGATCAGTGCCGGCTGGTTGATTAGCGCGGAGTTTGACATGGCGGCACTTAAATACTGGCACCAGTTTCCGGAGCCAAAATGGTGCCGGTGTCTCTCCGCACCGCTTTGGAGGTGGAAAACGGTGCTGGTGTTTAACGGTGCCGGTGCTGGTGCGTAGGGGGCGAGGGTAGAGGGGCGAGGGGCTGGTGGCACGCTCCTTGGTGGGATCCGCTAGAGTCAGAAAATGATTGACTACCGACGCGCCACACTGGCTGATCTAGCCGCCTTGGTTGAGCTAGCCGCCGTGACTTTCCCACATTCGGCACCGGTTGGCTCTGAGCCGGCCAATATTCAGCACCATATTGACAGCTATCTCAATACTGAGAAATTCACTTGGTATCTCGAATCACCCCAGGTCACTGTTTTGGTGGCCGAAGAACAGGGTGTGCTGCTCGGCTACAGTGTGACCATCGCTCAGCCCTCGGAGGACGCCGAAGTGCTAGCGGCGCTGACTCTGCACCCGATTGTTGAACTCAGCAAATGCTATGTGCACCCCGAGCATTTTGGCGCGGGCATTGCGGGCGGGCTGATGAAAGCGACCTTGGCTGAAGCCGCGAATTCCTCGGCAGCGGGAATCTGGCTCGGGGTGAGCAGCGTGAATGAACGGGCGATCAGATTCTACGAAAAGCAAGGTTTCGTTAAGGTGGGGAAGAAGTCATTTCTTTTCGGTAACAGGTTAGAAAGAGACTATGTGATGCAGCGTGCTTTAGCGGATTCCCGGCAGACTTAGTGGCATACTGAAGGCTGAGTTAGTGCTGCTCAGAGGAGGAAACGATGGAACAACTTTATTCAGCAAGTCGGAAACTGTGGTGGGTAGTCCTTATCCGCGGCATTTTTGCGGTTGCGCTGGGACTTTTTGCTCTCTTCTCTCCGCAGAGCACGCTGGCAGCCTTTGTCCTCATCTTCGGTATTTACGCGATCATCGACGGCGTCACCGCGGTGGTGATGGCAATTGGCTCCCGCAAAGAGCAGCATCTTTGGGGTTGGCTCGTGGTTGAAGGCGCCATCTCGGTCTTGGCCGGTATCTTTGCGGTGGCCTGGCCAACTGCTACCGCGCTGGCGATTGGTTTCATTATCGGCTTCTGGGCCATTCTGCTCGGCGCGGCACAGCTCGTCCAGGCATTTGCACTGAAACGGGAGCTGAGCGGAGTCTGGGGCTGGGTATTGGCTTCCGGCATCATTAGCATCCTTTGGGGTGGTTTTGTGCTGGCAATGCCAGGCATTGGTCTGCTCACAGTGCTCTGGATCTTCGGTATTTTCGCGCTGGTCTTCGGCATTTGGACCATCGTGATGTCGTTGCGGATCCGTTCGGCGGTACGCCAGGTGCTATCCAGCTAATCGGCACAGATTCCCCGCCTTTCGAAGTAGCTGGTTTTCGATAGGCTGGGAAGATGACGACAATCTCGGTTCGGCCACGTACGCTCGGCGACCGGGAAGGGCTGTTGAAGGCTCTTGCCTCCTGCGCACGACACAGCGGATACTTCGCTGCCGAGGATGGCTCGCTAGTTTCTCACGCTGAAGCCTCACTTTTCGACGATCGTTATGACGCCGCCTGGGTAGCCGAGGTCGACGGCGTGGTGCTTGGCCATATCGCGGTGATGCCACTGCCGCTTGCCGAGGACCAAGAATCAATTCCGCTCTGGACAGCCGCTACCGGCAGATCTGCCGAAGCACACACACTGATCAAGAGGCTCTTCGTGGATCCTCAGGCGCAAGGCGGCGGGATTGCCAGAGCACTGATGGCGACCGCGATGGCACACCTCGCGGCGGCCGGGCAGATCGGTGTGCTGGACACAGTCTCGGTGGCTCAGCCTGCTATGAAGCTTTACCAGGGACTCGGCTGGCGGGAAATTGGCAGGACAAAGCCCAGCTGGACCGATGAACCTTTTGACATGGTACTTTTCGTGGCTCCCGGGCATTGAAGCTCTGGCCACCATCCATTTTGAGGAGATGAAGCATGACCGAGCAACTGGAAATCAGTTCGCTGCAACTTCCGAATAATCTCACCGATTCCGATGCCGCTGACTTCCTGGAAGCCGGTTTGCTTTTGGACCAGATCAGGTTGGAAACCTGGGGAAATCGGGATCGGATCTCCGACCCGGAAACCCGCTTAGTGTCCTGGCGGCAGAATGACTACTCCAGACTTGAGGTTTTCCTGGGCAAACTCGGCGGTAAAATCGTGGCGCTGAGCTGGATATCGCTGCCCTTACACGACAACCTGCATACCGGTTTCATGAGCGTTTGTGTTGCCGCCGAGCATCGGAAGCGAGGCTATGGACAGCTAATGCTCGAAACAGTGGAGAAGTACGCGGCGGCTCAGGGGCGTAGCGTGCTGATGTCGAGCACCGAGCATCCGGCAGATTTCGATCCGGCCACTATTGCGGTGCTCGAACCGAAATCGGGCACCGGAGCGATCCCGCAGTTCGATGCCGGGGTGCGCTTTTCGCTCCGTCATGGTTATCAGCTCGAGCAGGTGGAACGGTTCAGTGAGCTGCGACTTCCGATCGAGGGAGCACACCTGGAAGAACTATTGCGGGCGGCGGAGGCCAAAGCTGGTACCGATTATCGGCTGGAGTTTTGGCAAGATCGCTGCCCGGAGCGGCTAGCGGAGAGCTTCGCGGTAGCTAATAGCCGGATGAGTACCGATATCCCCAGTGCGGGGCTCGCGGTCGAAGCGGAGACCTGGGATATCAAGCGCTTGCGAGATATGGAGCAGCGCTTCATCGAAGCGGGTCATCGGATAGATGTCTGCGCAGCGGTGCATGTTCCCAGTGGCCAGATTGCCGCTTACACCTATTTTGATTACAACCAGAAGAAGCCACAGCTGATCAGCCAAGAAGACACTTTGGTGATCAGGGAGCATCGCGGGAAACGCCTCGGGATGTTGGTCAAGGCGGCGAATGTGCGGCGTATTCAGGAAGAACTTCCACAACTTGAAAAGGCCATCACCTGGAATGCTGCGGAGAACGACCATATGCTCGCGATTAATATCGAGCTCGGTTTCGCGCCCGCAGGCTACGACGGCGAATGGCAAAAAGACTTAAGAAAAGGTCCAGCAAATGAACAACTCGATTCAGATTGAAAAACTCAGTGTTCCGCGGCATCTCGATAGCGCTGAGGCGGCCGATTTTCTGGCGGCAGTAGAAATTCATCGTCAGGCCGAATTGCGTCGCTGGGGCAATGACGACCTGGCATACACCCCAGAAGAGATTCTTGCCAGCGAGCAGGACCGCTATGAACGGCATATCCATTTGCTCGCGAAAAAGGCCGACCAAGTCGTCGGTCACTGTCATCTGATCTTGCCGGTCGAGGACAACCAGCACCTGCTTTGGTATAGCTTGGCAGTCGGTACCCAACGCGAGGGGGAAGGCATCGGCAGTGCACTACTGGCCGCCACCGAACAATTAGCCGCAGATGAGGGGCGTACGACTCTTACCTTTGAGACCTCACATCCGGTAGCTAGCTTGGCGGCCGAGCGGCTCAAACCAATCTCCGGAGTGGGCGAACTGCCAGCTGATAGCCGGGAAGTCAGGTTCGCCCAGCGGGCCGGTTACCTCCTCGAACAGGTCGAGCGGTTCAGTCGCTGCGAACTACCGATTGATCCGCAGCTCTTGGTGGAGCAGCAGGGCATCGCGGAGCGGGTCGCCGGTGCCGACTATCGAGTGCTTTACTGGCGGAACCATTGCCCCGAGGAATGGCTGGAGGATTACGCTTATTTGCAATCGCGGATGAGCACCGATGCGCCTCGGGCCGGGCTCGCGATTGAAGAGGAGCCGTGGGACGGTGCGCGGGTGCGGCAGAGCGAGGAACTTGCCCTAGCGCTCGGAAGGACGACACTAGTCGCCGCCGCCCAGCACCTGCCGAGCGGCAAGTTGGCTGGCTTCACCGTGATAACCGGTCTGGCCCATCGTCAGGACATGGTGTTTCAGGACAACACTTTGGTGCTCCGTGAACATCGCGGACATAAATTGGGACTGCTTGTGAAGGTGGCGAACTTGCGCAGCTTAGCCGAGCAAATGCCCCAAGTGCGGCGGATTTACACCTGGAATGCGGCCGAAAACGAGTACATGCTGGCTGTCAATATCGCGCTGGGTTTTGAACCTGCAGGGTACACCGGAGAGTGGCAAAAGGTAATTGGCTGACCGGAATGAGCCGACCGCAGTGATACCGGTCGGCTCATTCGGTCGGCAGGGTGAAATCAGGGATCAGCGGCGCTAGCGCCGCCGGGATGGGCCAGGCGTTGTCGTCGGCTCAGTTCTTTTGTGCACTCAGCAGGGTGGCTCCGGGCGCGCTCGGACTCTGACCGGCCGGAGCGAAGCGCGGATCGATGAGATGGCGGTTGTAACTAAGAGCTACCTGCTCCGCTGTTGATGACTGTGCCGTCCACCCCAGGCCGTGCAGAGTGTCCTCCAAGGGTTGCCTGCCACCCATGATTTTGAGAATCTCGGCCATCGGCAGTCCGCTTTGCTTGCTGGCTTCGCGCAGCCTTTCTAAGTCTTCTGCGCTAGGTTCTGGCAGACTAGCTGCCCCTTCCAACGCCACCAGGCTGTGCGAGGCACTGAGGCCATTGACGCGGTTCAACAATTCCGACTCTTCCGGGCCGGAAAGGTAAACCAGCAAACCTTCAATCAGCCATCCGGTGGGTTGGGCAGCGTCAAAACCGGCGGCCCGCAGTGCTGCTGGCCAGTCTTCGCGTAAGTCAATGCCGACCGGAATGACTTTGCCGTTGGATTGAGCGTTAAGCGAATCCAGAGTTCGTGCCTTGAAGTCGAGTACCTGCGGCTGGTCGATTTCGAAGAGTTGTAACTCAGCCGGGACCGGCAGCCGATAGCCGCGAGTATCCAAACCGCTGGCCAAAATAACTATCTGGCGGATGCCATTGTCGACCGCTTCAAGCAGGAAGTCGTCGAAGTACTTGCTGCGAATCCCAACGTAATTTGCCCCCATCAGCAGCATGGTCTGCTGTTCCGTCAACTCAGCGTCTGCTGCTGGCCAAACCACCGGGAACGGCACCGGGGCATCGGCGGCGGCAACTAAGGCGGCAGCGTAAGGGTCAGTGATCAGTGCGGCTTCCCTGCTGCTCTCCACCGCACGAGCTGCCGCCGCGCCTACTGCGGTCAAGGCGACACCGTCGTTCATTGCTGCTTGGTTAGTCATGCCCTCACTGTAGGTTGCGAAGATGCGATCTTAGGGTGGTTTTGCCGTTAGCGTAGCTATGACGTATTCTTGAAGGACCAAAGACCGCCGGTCGGTCATGCGTGTCCACAGCAATTTCCTGGATCGCTGACCCGAAAGTTCTGTAAAGGACGGCCTGCGCAGGTGAACGAAGCGATACTCTCCGGTGCGTCATGATGCTGGATCGAGTTGAGCCCCGCGCATCTGCACGGGGCATTTTTTATGGGCCAGAAACCACCGGCATTGAATTCCCGGAAGGAGGGTTATGGCAACGCCAAACAAGGTGGCCGCAGTAGATGAGATCACCACTGATTTCAAAGAATCTACCGCTGCAGTCCTAACCGAATACCGTGGGCTCACCGTTGCGAAGCTCAAAGAGCTGCGTGTGTCGCTTGGCCTCGAGACTAAGTTCTCGGTCGTCAAAAACACCCTGACCGCTATTGCCGCGAAGGAAGCTGGTGTTGACGCTTTCGAAGGTCAGCTCGCCGGCCCGACCGCCATTGCGTTCATCAAGGGCGACGCCGTCGCCGCAGCTAAGAGCCTGACGGATTTTGCTAAGGCCAACAAGGAACTGGTCATTAAGACCGGCATCTTCGAGGGCAAGGCATTGAATGCCTCCGAGGTCGCTGCTCTGGCAGCCCTCGAATCTCGTGAACTGCAGCTCACCAAGGTTGCCAGTATCCTCAAGGCTCCGATCGCCGCTGCTGCCCGCAGCATCGATGCGCTGCGCTTGAAGCTGGAAGAAGAGCAGGGCGCTCCGGCTGCCCCGGCCGCCGAGGCCGCAGCTCCAGCCGAAGAAGCAGCTCCCGCCGAAGAGGCTCCGGCCGCTGAAGCTGAAGCTGTTGCCGAGGAAGCCGCTGCAGCGCCCGCCGCTGAAGCTGCTGCCGAGACTCCCGAGGCTTAGCCCACAGCACCCCCCCGAGCGCTGGTTCTGCCAAGCTGCTCGGACCCACAAAGACCCGGCCATCAGGCCACTGAGAAAGAAGGAGCGCCACTCATGGCTAAGCTCACCAACGACGAGCTCATTGAAGCTTTCAAGGAATTGACCATCATCGAACTCTCCGAGTTCGTTAAGCAGTTCGAGGAGACCTTCGAGGTCACCGCTGCTGCTGTTGCAGTTGCCGGCCCCGCCGCCGGTGGCGGCGACGCTGCTGCTGAGGAAGAGAAGGATTCCTTCGACGTTATCCTCGAGTCGGCTGGCGACAAGAAGATTGCTGTTATCAAGGAGGTGCGCGCGCTGACCTCCTTGGGCCTGAAGGAAGCCAAGGACCTGGTCGACGGTGCACCGAAGCCGATCCTCGAAGGTGCCAACAAGGAAGCCGCCGAGAAGGCCAAGGCTCAGCTCGAAGAAGCTGGCGCTACCGTTACCCTCAAGTAACTCGACGCCTCTTCGCATCGAAGGGCCCGACTCGCTCAGCGAGTCGGGCCCTTCTGCGTTTAATGTCCCAACGCCCTTCATTCCTTCCTCGCGACTCCTTCCTCGCCGAGTGTGCAGATAAACACGCTTTGAGAGTCCAAAAGGTGTTTATCTGCACACTCGGTACTCGATGCGAAGAGGACCGGACTCGCACAGATGAATCCCCACCAGGTTCGGTGGTGGGGATTCATCCATCGGGGCCGGAGTGCAGTCTCGGAAGTGCAGTTCCGGCGCCCGCTTAGAGCTGGTAGCTCGCGGTGGCAGCGGTTGAGCGACTGCCGTCCTTGGCTATTGCCACCAGTTCAAAGCTGAGCTTCTGACCAGTAGATATTGCCGTCTTGGCGACAAAGAAGCAGTCCCGATGACAGCGACCCAGCCAGGTCCGAGTCGTACCGTTCACTCCGAACACGTCATAGGCGTAACCGTCTGCCGCCTTGGTCCAGTCCAGGAAGGCGCTGGCGCCACCGGTCACCGTGCTAGCCGAGGAGACGGTGAAACCGCTCGGTGCTGCCGGGGCGCTGGAGCTGGCAGAAAGCCTCACCTGGCCCAGGTTCAGGTTAATGGCGCTGCTCCCGGAGAACTTCAAGCTGATCCGCGCAACTGGCCCGCTGATCGTGCCCAATGGCGCACTGAGCGTTGTCCAACCATTGACCGCCGAGCCGCTAACTACCAGCGGAATAGTCACGGGTGTACTCGGCGTCGCTTTCGGCGTTAGCACCAGGGAAATGGCTGGTAGGGTGCCGCTACTCTTCACCTTGATGCTCGCCGTCGAGCCAGTGGCCACGGTCAGATCGGTCTTGAAGAGGTGAGTGGTGAACTGCGGCGTGCTGCCCGCAGTGCTTTGCACCTTGAGCGAGTGAGAGCCTTCCCAAGCCACCGTTTCATCCAGGGTGATGGAGCTCTTGGTAGTGCCGGTGTTCTCGGTCCAATACTGCCAGCTGAGCACCGGATCGGCGATGCCGGCATTGTTCCAACCCGCTGACGACGCCGAGACGCCGTTCAGGTTGAAGTAGGAGCCAACGCCAATGGTGAAGTTGGTGTAGATCGGCAGCGCCGAATACGGTGACTTCTCCACGATGGAATGCGCAACGCCGTCGAAACCGTCGGTGTTCCAGACATTCTGCCGGTAGGGGGAGGTGGGCTGGGAAATCCGGCCACTCAGTGAGGGATCGCCCTTCGGCCCGGACCAGAACTTCTGTTCCAAACCTCGGTACAGCGAGCGTCCATAGACGGTACGAGTGGTGCCGTCAGAGCAACCCTTATTCCAGAATTCGCTCGGCACGAACATGCCCCAACTCACCGGCGGGTTCTTGGTGGGGGAGGCGAGGTCGCCGAAGATCTCCGAGGGGTTGAAGATGCCCTGCTGGAACTCGGTGGTGCCGAAAGCCACCTTCTTGGCGTCGAAACCCTTGTCGGTGACGGTTTTGGCGCTCTTGGTCAAGGTTGGATCCGGGCCACCAGTGCCGGTGGTGCCCCAACCGCGCAGCCAACCATAGTTCATGAAGATGGAGTCCATCAGCGGTTGCTGCGGGGTGCCCAGCCAGCCAACGTTATTGGCGTTGATCATGTTCTGGTACGACAGGCTGCCGCTTTCTAACATGGCATCGTAGTACTGCAGGTAGCACTGTGGATCTTTGGCCTTGAGGTACTGCATCATCGCCTTGAAGGCCGTAGCATTCGCCGAAGAGACGGAAGCTTCCTGGTTCAGGAAATAGCCATCGAAACCGAAGTACTTGCGGATTTCGATCATCTTATCGGCCACCGGATAGCTGCCATCGGGGTTCTTTTTCACGAAATCGGCAAAGACCGCAGAGTCCCGGGGCCAGAACCAGCAGCTAATCGACAGTGCACCGTTCTTATGCGCCGCCTCAGTCCAACCGGCATTAGGAATCTCTAGCACGCCATAGGTGCGCCCGCTAGCATCCCGATCAACCACGGTGGCATTGGGAACATTGGGGGTGAGCTGGCCATGCCAGCTGGAGAAGATATCCAAGTACTGCCAGTAGCGGAAGCTGTAAACGTAAGCTTCGTCGCCAATCGCCCGGGCCCGTTCGTCGTAAATGCTGCCACGGTAGTCGCCGTCAATGGCGAGTAATTGGGTTGCGGCGTTCAGTGTCGGGTGCGCCTGGGTTGCCGCAAAGGGCGCAATCCGAGTGGCGCGGGGGATATGGCAGACAAAGTGTTTGGCCTTCGGATCCTGCGAGGGCGTCCAACTAGTGATGTCGGCGGCCAGAAACCCGTAGCTGGATGGGCCCGCGGGGATGCCGCCACTGCGATTTGAGGGCAACACCGCCCCCGGGGCATTCGGATCCTTGGGCTGCGGTACGTCAGCGGCGAAAGCGCTTGACGCTGTGCCACCGAGGATAGCTGGGCCAGCAGCGACCGCGGCCGCTCCCAATGCGCCATAGCGGATGAACATTGCCCGGCTGAGGCCGGAGGGGCCTTGCTCGTTCTCACCCTGAACCGCTGCGGCGGTGGGTTTTTTCCTAGCCATAACACTCCTTTATGTGATGGGCAGCCGGGGTTCCGGACTGCGGAACTAACAGTGGTGCGAGCTGGTGGAACTGGTCTAACCTTTGACGGCTCCTTCGCCGACACCGCGGAAGAACCAGCGCTGCACGGCGATGAAGACAATGGCAATCGGGATAAAGGCGATCATCGCTCCGGCGGCGATCAATCGAGGGTCATTGCTGAAGGTGCCCTTGAGGTACTGCAGGCCGATGGTCAAAGTGAAGTTATCCGGCGTAGTCAACACGATGAGCGGCCAAAGGAAATCATCCCAGGCACCGATGAAGGCGAAGATCACCACAATAGCCAGGCTGCCCTTGACGGCCGGGAATCCAATGTAGCGGATGCGTTGCCAGACATTTGCGCCGTCCACAATGGCGGCTTGATCGATTTCCTCTGGGATGCCTCGGAAAGCGTTCCACATCAGCAGCACATTGATCATGCCGAGCATGCCCGGCAGCGCGACACCAAGTAGCGTGTCAGCGAAGCCAAGCTGCTTGACCGTCACGTATTGCGCAATGATGGTCGCCTCACCGGGTAGCACCATGGTGGCCAGGATCAGGCCGATGACCAGATTGCGACCGCGGAATTTCAGTCGGGCGAGCGCGAATCCGGCCATTGTGCAGCCGATGATATTACCGAATACCACGAGGGCCGCGACGATGACTGAATTCCCGATGTATTTCAGCACCGGAATGGCGTCGTTGACCCGGCCGAAGTTATCCCCGGTCGGGTTTTGCGGAATCAGTCCGCTGCTGGCGCCATAGATGTCTTCAGATGGTGACTTGAGCGCGGTGGAGAGCTGCCAGAGAAACGGGCCGATGCTGATTGCCAAGACGAGCAAAAGTAAGACGTAGCGGATCACTAATTCTCGGGGTGAGGTGCTATTGAAGCCCCGGTTGCGGCGTCGTTTGCCGCCCTTGCTCGCGGCCTCTAGCTGGGGCAGAGCGTCGGCGGATTGGGATATAGGCGTGGTCGACATCTTAGCTCTCCTTCCGATTCTGCCGGGCCAGAATGAGCATCGGGATCAAGCAAATAAAGAACAGCACCACTGAAAGCGCCGAGGCATAGCCGAGATTGCCCAGCAGACCACGGGCGTATTGCTGGATGATCATCACGAAGCTGGAGGCGAAGCCGCCCGGGCCGCCGGTGGTTCCGGTCAGGAAATAAGGCTCGGTGAAGATGCGCAGTGCTGAAACGCAGATCATAATCGCGACCAGGATCATTGCGCCGCGCACGCCGGGAACCGTCACCGACCAAAACCGACGCCAGGCACCTGCGCCGTCAATGGCGGCCGCTTCATGCAGGTCTTTGGAGACATTACCGAGAGCGGCAATGTAGATCACCATGTAGTAGCCGAGGCCCTTCCAGACCGTCAGGCTAATTGAACTGAATACCACTAGCCAGCGATCTGTGAGGAACGGGATAGGGCCTTGGACCCACTTGAGCGACTGAACGATGTTGTTTACTACGCCGCCCTCGTCTAGTACCAGGTTCCACAGCAGCGCCACCACTACTGCACTGGCGATCACCGGCAAATAAAAGGAAGTCCGGAAGAAAGTGATGCCGGGAATCTTCTTCTCCACCAGGACTGCGATACCGAGCGGCAATAAGGTCAACAGCGGCAGACAGACCGCCATATAGACCACCGAGTTCAGCAGCGCATTAGCCACCTGCGGATCACTAAAGAGGTTCGTGTAGTTTCGCAACCCCACCCACTGTTCGGTGCCGCCTAATGGCTTGGCATTGGTGAACGACATTCGAACGGTGTTGATGGCTGGCCAAAAACTAAAAGCGCCAAGCCACAGTAGCGCGGGTGCCACTAGCAGCCAGGGGGTGAACCAACGGTGTGAACGCATGGTGGAACTTTCTTGCTGACTTCTCGAGCAATTGCCCGGGAATGGATGTAACCGCTCAATGGAACAGTGCGGGCGGCCGAATCAGGCCGCCCGCACTGGGTCTATTGATTTGCTAGCAGTTTGTCGATCTGCGAGGCCGCGTCGTCAAGAGCTTTCTTCGCTGGCACATCGCCCTTCATGGCGAGGGATACCTGCTGGTTCAGGATCTTATTCATGGCATCGTTGAACTCGATCGGGGAGAGCACCTTGGCCTTCTGCAATGAGTTGAACGCCAGCACCTTGGCATCGCCAGCTGGAGTACCATCGCTCTTGCTCAACGAAGGATCGCTGGCCGATGCCGTGGTGCTCGGGAAAGTGTTCGTCAGGTTGGCGAACTCGAGCTGATTCTCCGGGTTGAGAATCCAATTGGCGAAGGCCAACGCGGTGGCTTGGTTTTTGCTCTTCTTAGCAATCGCCAGGCCCTGCACATAAAGCGGCGGCTGGTCATTGAGCGCTGGACCCATCACAATGCTCTTGGCCAGGCTGGGATTGTCCCGAACGAAGTCCTTATAAGCCGGGCCACCGCCGGTGCTGAAGGCTACTTGGCCCTTGGTGAATAGCTGGGAGTTGCCCAGGTAGTCGTCATTGAGCACCGAGGAGGGGTAGTAGCCCGCCTTATAAGCGTCCACATACTTTTGCAGCAACTGAACCGCTGCATCGGTGCTGAAGGCAGTCTTGGTACCGTCTTCGTTCAAGATCGGTACCCCGGCTCGAGCGAAGTCACCCACCGCGGGCTTGGAACTCATCAGGAAGTTTTTGCCGCCGGAAGCGTCGTGCATGATCTTGGCCTGAGCGATCTGCTCGTCCACAGTTGTCGGCAGCTTCTTCGGGTCCAGACCCGCAGCGGTCATCTGAGTAGCATTCCAGTAGCTGATATCGGTATTCAGGTACCAGGGGAGGCCGTAGACGCCGTCCAGGCCGCGGTATTTGAAGGCGTCCAGGGCACCGGCGACGTAGGTCTTGTCCAGGTCTTTCTGCACGCTTGAGATATCCAACAGAGCCCCCGATTTAGCCAGCGCCACCCCGTAGTCCGGTGGAATATTGACCACATCGGGAAGTGAGTCAGTGCTGGCCTGGGAGACAATCTTGTCCGAGTAGCCGTCGCCCGGCTGATCCAGCAGCTTGACCTTAGTGCCCGGATATTTGGCTTCAAAGCCCTTGATTACTTTATCCAAGTAAGGCTGAAACTTGGGCGTGAGTGACCAGGTCTGCAGGGTGATCTCGCCCTTGATTTCACCCGTTGCGGCCGGCTCGGAAGTTCCGCCGCCCCCGGAGCAGGCTGTTAGTGCGAGCGCTGCGACAGCAACAGCTGCGGCAGCAGGAATGAGTTTGCGCATGTACTCTCCTAGGCCCGACGGTTCCGGTCCCCGGCTCCGTCGTTGGTAAACCGGTATAGTGATTGCTAATAAAACACGAGGACGCTTGCGCTGTCAAGAGATCGTGTTGCTGGGGTTGATGCCTCAATACTATCCAGGCGAGTGGATGAGCTGTTCTTCAAGCGGTCGCTCAGCGTCGCGATTTCCACTCGGAAAAAGCCGCTCAGAACCGCTCGAATCAGGGCTTTTTGGGGCACTGCAGCGCAACTTGCCCGACGAGGCGGCTGATCTGCCATTGCATTGCTACTGTAGGTACATCGCGGGAGGGGAGTAATGCAGAAAAAGACTCGGCCAAACATTGGTGATATTGCAGCTCGAGCGGGTGTATCCAAGGGGGCTGTCTCCTTTGCGCTCAATGATCGCCCGGGCGTGAGCGAACAGACCAGGGCTCGTATTCTCCAAGTAGCCAATGAGTTGAATTGGCGCCCGCACAGCGCGGCCCGGGCGCTCAGCGGTTCAAAGGCCGATGTGGTCGGTTTAGTACTAGCCCGGCCGGCCCGAACCCTCGGTGTAGAGCCATTCTTCTCGCGGCTGATTTCAGGTCTGCAAGCGGGGCTTTCCGCCCAGGGGATGGCACTGCAGATGCGCATTGTTGAGGACACCGCCGCCGAGATTGAGGTCTACCGGCAATGGTGGAACGAGCATCGAGTCGACGCCGTCATCCTGGTCGATCTGCAAGAGGACGACCAGCGAATTGCTGAGCTCGAAGAACTCGGCTTGCCAGCTGTGGTGATCGGCGGTCCGGCACCGCACGGCAGCGTGTCGAGTGTCTGGGCTGACGATAGCGAGGCGATGATCAGCATTGTTGAATACCTCGCCGCGTTGGGGCACCGCCGGATTGGCCATGTCAGTGGGATGCCGAATTTTGTACACACCAAGCGCCGAGTGGAGGCGTTGGCATCCTCCGCGGACCGGCTTGGCCTTGAGTCGGTGGAATCGCTCTATACCGACTTCAGCGATAGCCAGGGTGCAGCCACCACCAGACGCTTATTGGCTCGAGAGGTGCGGCCAACCGCAGTCATCTATGATTCCGACGTGATGGCGCTGGCCGGTCTCGGAGTGGCGATGGAGATGAATATCGAGGTGCCACGGAAGCTTTCAATCGTCGCCTTTGATGATTCACCGCTGACCCAATTGACTCACCCGGCGATGACAGCGCTAAGTCGCGACACCTTCCGCTACGGCGAGCAGGCGGCCGCGGTGCTGATCCGATTGCTCAGCGACCCGGAGAGCCAGATCGATCAGCGGACGCAAACCCCGAGCTTGACGGTTAGAGCCAGTACCGCACCGCCAAGTGAGGCGGTTTCGAGCTAGTTATTAGTAGCGGGATTTTTGTTCGCCCTTGACAGCCTGGGGTAAAACTTACTAAAACGGATTAGTTGAAAGTTTCAACGGGACGGTTCGACCGTTCCCTTCTCTTAATATCTCAGGACGAACGGGTAGCTGTGACACATCAGGGCGATGGGGCCGTGCGGTTCGGCGTGAATTACACACCGAGTGTTGGCTGGTTTCATCATTGGTTAGATTTTGATCTCGACGCGGTGCACCGCGACTTTGCTTCGATTCGCTCCCTGGGCGCCGATCATGTCAGGGTTTTCCCGGTCTGGTCTATTTTCCAGCCCAATCGAACTCTGATCCGTCCCCAGGCTTTGGCGGATCTTTCGTCGATGGTCGACGCCGCCGCTGAGCATGGCCTTGATGTTTCAGTGGACGCCTTACAGGGGCATCTATCGAGTTTTGATTTCCTGCCGTCCTGGTTGACCTCGTGGCATCGAGCGAATCTGTTCACCGATCCGATTGCGCGTAGCGGTCAGGCTAGTTACCTCCAGGAGCTGGCAGCATCGTTGGCGGAGAAAAAGAACGTACTAGGGCTGAGTTTGGGAAACGAATTCAGTCAGTTCGCTTCCGTTGAGCATCCCGATGTGCAAGCAGTTTCGGTGCAGCAGGCGGAGTGCTGGTTGGCTGAAATGATGGCAGCGCTCGAGGCCGGTTTCCCGGGAGCTCAGCATTGTCATGCCGAGTACGACTCGGCGTTCTTCGATCCACAGCACCCCTTCACCCCGGCGGGCACTGCGCGTCACGGATCAATGAGCACAGTGCATTCCTGGGTCTTCAATCAGACCGCACAACGCTATGGCGGGATGAGCGAGGAGAGCTTGCGGCTTGCGGAATATCTCACCGAACTAGCCCGTGCTTGGGCAACGGATCCATTGCGGCCGATTTGGCTGCAAGAGATCGGTGCCCCCGCGCCTCATGTGTCCCCTGAGAACGCCGCCGAGTTTACCCGCAAAGCATTACGAAATGCCATGGACTGCGAGGGGCTCTGGGGGGTGACGTGGTGGTGTTCGCACGATGTAGACCGGGCACTCGCCGACTTCCCGGAACTCGAATATGACCTCGGTCTGTTCCGCACCGATCAGAGCCTCAAGGCGCAAGGTGAAGCCTTCCGGCAGGTCGCCGCTGAGCCGCAAAGCCGGCCGGCTCGGCGGACGACCTCGCTGGTGCTTGAGATGGGAGATGAGACTTCGGGGCCGGGGCGAGCCCAATGCGCGCCGGGTGGCGAGTTCTTTGAGTCCTGGATGGCGCTGGCGAAGGCCGGAGCACGTCCTGGCATCGTGCTGGCCTCTCAACGCGATGCCACTGACTACCTGCAAGTCCGTGGTATCGAACAACTCATTGAATCGGGCGACACCCAAGCACTCAGCCGCTAGGCGAGATGTTTTCCGTCCTCCTCTCGAATGGAGCTTTGGCATGCACAACGATCGCAAACTGATTGAAGACCGTGTCGCACGCACGCTGCACGAGCGGCTGCGTCGGGAAATCCACACCCCAATAGCAAGCCTGCAGCTTGAGGTTTGGCATGTTGACGGTGGTCTGGTGGACGTCATCCACGGTGAGCCGGTCAGCCCGGAGCATGCCCTGGGACAAGAATATGCCCCAGCCCAGCTGGGCGATGCTTGGGGGCCGGCCTGGAGCACCAGTTGGTATCACCTCACCGGTAAAGTGCCAGAGATTCAGCCCGGGCAGACAGTCGAAGTGATCTTCAACCTGGGCTTCGGCGATATTGACCCCGGCTTTCACGCCGAGGGGATGGTTTACCTCCCCGATGGCAGCGTGCTGAAGGGCCTCAATCCCAAAAATCAGTGGATTCCGGTCAATCAGCAGACCGCCCCTGAGGGACGGTTCGAGGTCTACGTTGAGGCCGCGGCAAATCCTCGGATCGCCAGTCCTGAAGGATATTTGCCGACCCTGATAGGTGACAAACTGACTTCCGGCCCAGCGCCCTTGTATCGGTTGAGCCGCGCTGATATCAATCTCTTCGATGTAGAACTCTGGGAACTCTGCCAGGACCTGGAGACCCTTAATGAGCTGAGTCGGGAACTTGCTGATACCGATGCACGTCGATACCAGATCTTGCGAGCGCTGGAACGATCCCTTGATGCCATAGATCTACAGGACGTGCACACCACCGCTTCCGCTGCTCGTGCCGAGTTGGTCGAGGTGCTCGGCAGCCCGGCGGCCGCGAGCTCGCACCGGATCAGCGCGATTGGCCATGCCCATATTGACTCTGCCTGGCTGTGGCCGCTGCGGGAGACAGTTCGTAAGGTGGGCCGCACCAGCGCAAATGTCGTCAATCTGCTGGAAAACAACACGTTGAGCGGCGCAGAAGACTTCAAGTTCGCGATGAGTCAAGCACAGCAACTCGCCTGGTTGCGAGACCACCGGCCCGATGTTTTTGCCAGAGTCAAGGAACTGGTGCGGCAAGGACGCTTCATCCCGGTGGGTGGAATGTGGGTGGAGCCGGACACCAATATGCCCGGCAGTGAGGCAATGGCACGCCAGTTCGTCTACGGCAAGAGGTTCATCCTCGAAGAGTTCGGCATTGAAACCGAGGAAGTCTGGCTACCAGATACTTTCGGTTACTCCGCAGCATTACCGCAAATCGCTAAAGCAGCCGGGGCGAAATGGTTCCTCACCCAGAAGATATCCTGGAACACCATCAATAAGTTCCCGCACCACACTTTCAACTGGGAGGGCATTGACGGCACTCAGATCTTCACCCACTTTCCACCGGTGGACACCTATAGCTCTGATCTTTCCGGTAGCCAGCTAGCGCATGCCGCCCGGAACTTCCAAGAGAAGGGCGCGGCAAGTCGTTCGCTGGCCCCCTTTGGTTGGGGCGACGGCGGCGGCGGTCCGACCAGGGAGATGCTGGCCCGGGTAGCTCGCAATAAAAATCTGGAGGGTGCCCCGCGGCTGAGTGTAGAAAGTCCCGCAGACTTTTTTCGGGCGGCCGAGCAGGAGTATCAGAACCCGCCGGTCTGGTCGGGGGAGCTCTATCTGGAGTTCCATCGCGGCACCTACACCACCCAGGCGAAAAACAAGCAGGGAAATCGACGCAGCGAGCATTTGCTCTACGAGGCCGAACTTTGGGCCACCACAGCCGCGTTGCGGTCTGATTTCGAGTATCCCTATGATGTTTTTTGCCGAATCTGGAAGCAAGTACTGCTATTGCAGTTCCATGACATCTTGCCGGGTACTTCGATTGCCTGGGTGCATCGGGAAGCTGCCGAAGCCTACGCTGCGATCGAGGTCGAGCTGACCGAACTGATCGGCAGAACTCAGCAAGCCCTCGCTGGACAGCCGTTGTCCACCGAAGCTGCACAGGTACCGGGTGCGCTGGTCTTCAATGCCGCCCCGCAGGAGCGCGGTGGTATTCCGGCCCACTCGGCACGCTGGGTGCCGCAGCGCGAGGTCGAGCAGACGGTCAGTGCAGAGGAAACGGGTTGGCTGCTACAGAACGAATACCTGACGGTGCGGCTCGATCAAGCAGGCTTATTCACCTCGATTTACGACCATGAACAACGGCGTGAGGTGCTCTCAGGACCGGGCAACCTATTCCAATTGCACCCTGACTTTCCCAATGACTGGGATGCCTGGGACATTGACGAGTTCTACCGCAACACCGCAGTCGATCTGACTGAGCTGGATTCGATCCGAGTAGAAGGCCCCTCCAGTGTGCTGATCCGACGCAGCTTCGGCGAATCATCGATTGAACAGCGCGTCTCACTCGCCGCTGGGTCGCGTGAGATTGTGCTCGAGATTGAGGTCAGCTGGTTTGAGAAGGAGAAGCTGCTTAAATTAGCTTTCCCACTGGACCTGCAGGCCGACCGAAGTAGCGCAGAGATCCAATTCGGTCACCTGCAGCGACCCACCCACAGCAACACCTCCTGGGACGCGGCCAAGTTCGAGATCTGCGCACACCGCTGGCTGCGCGTCGAGGAACCTGGCTACGGCGTGACCTTGAGTAATGATGCAACGTATGGCTATGACGTGACCCGCCAACCAGCTGTAGAGGCAGGGCCTGGGCAGCCGAACGGCACGACAATCCGAGCCTCCATCCTGCGCGCCCCCCGGTTTCCCGATCCGCAGACCGATCAGGGAGTGCATCGGATGAGGTTCGCGCTGCTCCCGGGTAGCGGCGTTTCTGATGCGGTGCGATCGGGATACGCGATTAACTTGCCGGAGCGCTCGCTGCCCGGTGGCACCTCGGTGGAGCCGCTGATTCGGTCGGACAATGAATCGGTGGTGATTAGCGCGGTCAAGCTGGCAGACGACCAGAGTGGCGATCTAGTGGTGCGACTCTATGAGTCCCTTGGCGGCAGGGCGCGTGCCGAACTGCAGCCGAATTTTGACTACCTTGAGGTGATCGAAACTGACCTCCTAGAGCGGGCGGTACCGCAAAAAGCGCTGCAACAGCAGGATGGCAGACTGGAGCTTCAGCTACGTCCCTTCGAGTTAGTGACACTCCGGTTTCGTGGCCTCAGTGAGGTCTAGCTGAGGCCAGCTAGGGGCCGTTTATTCGCTGAGCTCTGAGTGGCGGTTTGACTGCCGCTCAGAGCAGCTCGCTAATATCGGCCACTATCGCTGAGTAGGCTTCAATCAATGCATCGGCGTTCAGGAAGGCGCTGCGGCCATGTGCGCCAGCCCCCATTGATATCCGCCGACCTTTGATTGACTGATCGGCATAAACCGGCCAGTTCCCTTGGGCTCCAACCGGGGTGATGGTGCCGCGTTCATAACCGGTTGCCTCAAGTGCTACTTCGGCTGAAGGCATCGAGAGCTTATTGACGCCGATCAGCTCGCGGAGCTTTGGCCAGGAGATTTGCCGATCGCCGGGGATGAGCGCGAACAAAAAGCTGCCGTCTTTGTGTTTCACCACGAGTGACTTGACGATATCGGCTGGCTGAATGCCGAGCAGCTCGGCCGCCTCGGCCAGGCTATTAGCGGCCGGACGTTCGATGACCTCAACCGGCAAACCCCGCGCGGCGGCGTCGGCAAGGAAACTCTCTGCGCTCATGCTCAGTCCCGGAAGAGCAGTAGTGCTTCGCCTTGGCCGCCGCCGCCACACAGCGAAACTGCCGCTTTGCCGCTGCCACGTCGGCTGAGTTCCAGGGCGGCATGCAGGGCCAACCGGGCGCCCGAGGCGCCAATCGGGTGGCCGACCGCGATCGCACCACCATGGATATTCGTTTTTTCCAGTGGGTAGTTCAGGTCTTTGAGCGACTGCACGGCGACGGAGCCGAAAGCTTCGTTGATTTCGATGAAATCAAGGTCCTCGACCTGCCAGCCGGCCCGTTGTAGGGCTTGGTTAATGGCGTTCGAAGGCTGTGAATGCAGTGAAGTGTCCGGGCCAGCGACCTGCCCCGGCTTGCCGACTACAGCGAGCCAGCTAAGTCCCAGTTCCTCGGCTTTGGCGCGGGTGGTCAGCACGACGGCGGCCGCGCCGTCGGAGAGCGGGGAGGAGTTGCCCGCGGTAATAGTGCCGTCCTTAGCGAAGGCTGATCGCAGACCCGCCAGGCTTTCGACCGTGGTGTTGGCTCTCACTCCTTCGTCCTGGCTGACCAGAACAGGTTCACCCTTGCGTTGCGGTACGCTGACCGGAACGATTTCCTGCTCGAATACACCCGCCGCCTGGGCTTGCGCGGCACGTTGATGCGAAGCGGCGGCAACCTCGTCCTGAGCCGCTCGATCAATGTTTAGCTCGGTGTTCTTGCGCTCAGTCGAAGATCCCATCGACTCGCCGTCGAAGGCATCGGTGAGGCCGTCGTGGGCCACCGAATCAATCGCGGTGAAGCTGCCGTAGTTCCAACCATTGCGAGAGCCTGGGAGCAGGTGTGGACAGTTCGTCATTGATTCCTGGCCGCCAGCTACCACGATATCGGCCTCACCGCTGCGGATAAGCCGGGCGGCGTCGGTGATTGCTGCCAGGCCGGAAAGGCAGACCTTATTGATGGTCACGGTCGGCACGTCCCAGCCGATCCCGGCGTTAATGGCTGACTGCCGGGCCGGGTTTTGACCGGTTCCGGCCTGGACCACGTGCCCCATGATCACCGCGCCGACTTGCTCTGCCTTCACGCCAGCTTTTTCCAGCGCGCCTCGGATCGCGAAACCGCCGAGCTCGACCGCTTCGAAACTGGCCAGTGCACCCTTCAGCTTGCCTTGCGGGGTCCGGGCGCCGGACAGGATGACCACATCTTCAGGGCTGGGCATGGGAAGCTCCTTTTGCTTTGGCGAACGAACATCGCTGTGCGGTTCAGCTGTGTTCAGTTAATGAACTGTAACTTAAAACACATTCTACTGGCTGCTTGTTCCCGGGCAAAGGGCCGGGGTGCAATGACGTCATTCAGAGGGCTGCGGGGGAGCCTTGAAGAGGTAACAGCTGCCTATTAAGAAAGTGCCCGTTTTTTTTTGGGGGGGGGGGGAAGGCGCCCCCTTTGTCTTTGCGACGCGGGGGACTGAGGCATCCAGTTACATCTGGGGATACAGGGCAGGGATGGGTCGGGCTGCTAAAACAACCTTGGTTGTCGCGAGGTCCGTGGAGAGGTGCTAATCAGGGAAGCTGAACTTATTGAGGAAGCAGGAAGCAGGAAGCGATGAAAGTATTAGATCTATATATAATTGATTTATTATGGGCAAGCAAAGAAAATTGCCGTTGGGTCGGTGAGAATGGATTCCTAGGTGCCACTTGTCCGTTTTGAGGATGAAATATGAATAAATTTGAAGTAATTGACGCGGAAGCTCCAGCAATACTTCAGATTTTCGAGGATTGGAGTGACTCCGTCCTGTGGACCTCTGGTAAGTACGGCTTCCGCAACCCGCGAGGGGAAGAGCTTTCCCTTAGCCCGGAGTTAATTGAAAAGCTGGTGGCGATCGCTGATGAGAATTTCAGTAGATACGATTTGGAATACCCGCCGGACTCCCTGCCCAATGCGCCCGATTTCCAGCAGCGGCTCTGGAACCTTGCGCGGGAGGTGAGGGATCAGGTTGATCCTGAGTGGGTCGTGACCTGCACCGACCCTGAGGATGAAAAAATCAAGTTCGTTCGCCCAACCTGGGATTCACGACCCGCGCTGATATGGGAGTCCGATATTGAAATTTGATGAACTGGGTCTCCTGAAACGCCACCCGTACAGACCCTCTCCCAGACCGCTCAGCGTGAACTATGGCACCGGGGTGTCAGCTTCATGAGCCCTAATCAGCATTTTTGTCTAGTTTGTGGCTATCCAAATCTCGAAGAAGAGCCTCGATCTTTTTTGGGAGGTGCTTCACACGAAATTTGTCCGTCTTGTGGCTACGAGTATGGGTATACAGATGATGACTTGAGTATTTCCCAAGACGCCTGGCGGGAAGAGTGGGTTAAGGATGGTAAGCCTTGGCGCAGTTCCGCGGTGCTGAAACCTTCGCTAGGTTGGAATCCCGACACCCAGTTGGCAAAGGTTCCATATAAAAATCGATCAAAACACTCCTGGCTGCAAACGTCAAAATCACCACCATTTTTCTGTCCGGTTTGCGGATGGGACAGATTGCGACTTCCCCCTTACTCAAGTCGAGGCGTCGGCTCTAACGAGGTTTGTTACTCTTGCGGGTTTCGTTTCGGTGTGACCGATGATCATGGGCATATTAGTCAAGCTGAGTGGCGGGCGAGGTGGATTTCAAGGGGATGCAACTGGTATGCGTCTCACTCAGGTCCCCCGTTGGCTGGAAACCTGATGAGCAATTAAAAAACCTGGGTAGATCCGACTCCGATTAGTTTCAGTCAAGAATCAGGCCAGCAGTAGTCTGGCTACAGTCTTCATTGGGATGGGGTCTGGACGAGAAGCGTCAGAATCCTCATCAATGCTAGTCTGTTGATATTATCGTTTAGGCTTTAATCCTGGTTGGGGGATTTACATGGGGCAGTCAGTTCTTATCTTCTTTATTGGACTGGCTGCTCTCGTTGCTTGCATCTTTGGATTTTTGAAGCGAGATTCAATAGCTTCCCTATTGAAGTGGGCGAATCGAAATGTTCCCGGTTTGAGGTCCGCATCGCGTGAATCGATCTCTGGGTCAATAATATTTCCGCTATTTGGCGGCATGGTCATTGGGATCGCCTTTATGGTAATTGCCATCGTGCGTCTCTTTGCTGGTTAGCTGCCAAGCTAGCTCCGAATTCCGCTGGTCAACCGTTCGCCTCAGCTGAGGCATCCTGCTTAACCTCGGTTGCTTTCGTCGGCGCCTCTCAACTGCTGACTGGAAGTTTTGTTGGAAGTGACTGGAAGTTTTTCGACGACGCTTGAAACTGACGGATTGACACGTGTAGAAATGGTACATTTTTGGCGTTATCGGCTGGGGGTTGACCGTCAGGAGTGAAATGCACCAGGAAGTTCGGCTAGCTGTGCCTCGGTTGCCGCTAGTCCCTGCCTTGCACCCTCGGAAGGGGCGTGCCACGACGAGTTCGGCCTGGACTCGAGATTCGGCCGATCAAGCGGCACTAGTTTTGCGTTATGTTTTGGAACGCGGATTTAGCCAGGTGGAAAACTCCGGACGCCGTCAATTTGTCACTGATTTGGCTGAGTTGCTCTTGAGTTTCGGCGTGAACGCCAGCCCAGCTGAGTTGAAAGTCGCTGGCTTAGCCGCTCCGGCGCTAGAGATACTCCGGACGCTACTTACTGAACCGATTGAACTTCAATTGCACTTCGCCCGGTCGCTGACTGCGGTGTTGAATATTGAAGACCGGAAGTTGGTGGCACAATTCCTGGATCGGCATCAGGGTGTGGACGGCAGGCTGCGAGCCGTGCTGAAAGAAATCTAGCTCGACTCTCTTCGGTCTTCGGCGCATCCAGACTAGTTTGAGGTAGGAAGTAGCAGGAATGAAAGAATTTATAGTGGGCAAGGTTGCCAGGCTGCTGGTTTGCTTGGCCGCGGCGGCACTGTGTTTTTCGCTCAGCTCCTGCGCGGCACAGAAGGTGACCGAAGATCAACTGATTGGTTCCTGGGCATTTGATCAAAGCCGTGGCAACAAATCCGAGTCGACGGGTGGCACGCTAAGCTTCGAAAAAAATGGAGTGTTGGTATTGAACGGTACGCCGGAGAACTTTTTTATCGGCAACTATACCGACGCCCACTTAAATCAGCTGAAAGCGGAGTGGAAGATCGGTGACGATAAGTTCTTTGCCGGTGACGATGTGGTGGAAATTTCCGCCAAGTCGCCCAGCGGTGGATTCAAGGTTCCGCTGACCTTTGAAAAATCCGGTGACGAGTATTTCCTGATGGTGACACCTGACCCAGATCAGCCACCGGGCTTCTACTTCAAGAAAGTCAGAGGGTGATCCGAGCCTGGCTGATGGCTGAGCCAGCGCCTACTAGGGTCGCCGCGGATTATTCCGCCGGGCCTGAGGGTTGAAGAGTGGCTGAAGAGTGGCTGAAGAGGGTCCCACGAGGCTCCAAAGAGGATCTGAACTGGGCGGGGGCTTAGACATGGCGCTCGGTGGCGCCTAGATTGCTAGTCGTAGCGGGAGTCAAGCAATTAGTGCAATTTTGAAATAAAATAGAGTTCTGCGATATTTTTGACGCCGCAACTCGCGGTAGCCGCTGATTGGACGGAGACGGTGCGATGATCAAGATCATTGGCTCAGCCCTGCTGGGAGCGGGAATCGCGGCTTTGCTGGTGAGTTTCCTGGTCCCAGTTTGGTGGCTTATTGCACTTGGCGTGACTGGCATAACCCTCGGTTTCATCTGGTTATTGCTGCGCGGTATGGCCCGCAGTGTGCTGGGCGGTTTTCGAGGTGACCCCAAGGAGTTCCGCGAGGTGACCGCGAATGGACAGCTCGCCTGGGCCGAGATCCTTGGTCTCAGCCGTACCGGAATGGTCATCAACGACTCGGATCACGGTGTGGAGTTGTCGTTAGGTGTGCTGCCGCACGCTGGCTACCCTTTCAAGACCAAGACGCGGACCCTGATTCCAATTACTGAGATGCCGGGGTATCAGCCAGGCACTCGAATCGCGGTGCGGATGTCCGGAAAATATCCAGGCGTTGTGGTGGTGGAGAAAAACCCGCCAGCTGAATTTCTTCGCAGCGTGCCGCGCGCCGGTGCTACCTCTTTTGTCGGGGTGCCGGAATTTCCCGGTGCGGTGCCCAAGGGGCGCTCTAAGCTGTCAGCGGTACTTCAAATTGCCGCCTTCCTGCTGGCGGCCGCAATGGTCGTGGTGCCGTTCAAAGATCCGGTGATCTCTTTTTTCCAAGGGAACTCCGAAAAATTTGCCGGGGTCAACGCGCTCAGCGAAGAATATGGCAACCACGTTATCGAAGAACTCAAAAAAGTAACCGGCGGCACCAAGTTCACAAGCATTAACTTCTACCCCGGCCGAGTGCGTGCCGAAGCGCCTACCACGCCCGGATCGAATAAGGTCGATGACTTCAGCTACGACGCTGGCGGGGCGAGCCGTGAGGGACCTTCCTCGATTCAGCCGCAGAAGTTTGACGACGAAGTCTTTGACGTCGGCAAACTGAGTTTCGCTAACCTGCAGAGCTTTATCGATCGCGCGCCAGAGCTAACCAAGGTGGCAAATGGCAAAGTCACCATGGTGCGTTTGGATCGCTGGTCGGCCAAGCCCGCCGTTTTCACTATTAGCGTCAGCGGTGATTATGGTGACGGTTCGGTGGCGGTCTCCACCAGCGGCGTCGGGTTGTGGGTGGAGACCGAGGACGAAAAAACCGTGATCCTTCATTCGCTGCTGGAGCCGGCTAACTTGCCCGTTGCCTTTAAGGAGCTGCAGCTAGCGCTTAAAGGTCAGAAGATTACTCAGCTGACCCTGACGCCGCAGAGCCTGGAGGCTCAGGTTGATGCCGGGGCAGGTTCTGCGTCAACGGGGATCTGGACTTATTCGGCAGGCAGTGTGAGTTTCGCCAAACAGAACCTTGCCGGAGGTATTGGTAGCGTAGCGGAGCGTTCCTTCCCGCTGCCGCAGCTGAGCCCGAAACAGATTCAAACCACTTTCAAACAGCTCAAGGGAACCGATTCGCAGCGACTCACGATTAGCCGTGAGGTCAGCCTTTCGATCAATTCCGGGGAAGAATGGAAAGGGGGAGAGCTAGTTTTCACATACACATCACAGGATTCGGAAGGTCAGATGGTGTCCATCAGCACCAATGCGCAGGGCGTGCGTCGGCCCTGAATCTACGCGGCACGCTGAGTCGAGTTTTTCCGATGATCAGTTGATTTCTAGGCTCTCTCGAGTGAATTGACGTCATCAACTGAGAGTTGCCCGGGCAGTTTCGGCAGAAACTCGCCGAGGAAAAGCCTTGCATCCGGCGGGTGCGGAGGCGTACTCTGACAGGCTGGACATATTTGGTCCAATGGGGTAGATTAGAAATTCGCGTCTTTCCTGTTTACCCTCAGCCTTCATATAGCGGTGGGCTCGCCATGTTCTCGAATAGTGGAGCATTGGCAGCGGTAGTGATCGAATCGATCGAAGGAGAGCCGCAGTAGCCTGAAGGTCTGTGGAAGGATCCCTCTTGGTCGCCTCAAGCGCCTCTAATAATCAAACCGCTAACGACGCCAGCTCCGCTGATAGTACAGATGGTGCAACCCGGCGTATTTCATTCGCAAAGATTCACGAACCGCTTGATGTTCCGAATCTGCTCGCGCTGCAAACCGAAAGCTTTGACTGGCTGGTTGGCAATGAACGCTGGCAGGACCGGATGCAGAAAGCTGTGGACTCCGGAGATGAAAGCGTAGCCACCACCTCGGGGCTAGCCGACATTTTCGAAGAGATCTCCCCGATCGAGGACTTCCAGGGCACCATGTCCCTGAGCTTCTCTGAGCCGGAGTTCGCTGATCCGAAGTACACCATGGACGAGTGCAAGGATCGCGATGCGACCTACGCCGCCCCGCTGTACGTCAAAGCCGAGTTCATGAACAACAACACCGGCGAAATCAAGCAGCAGACGGTGTTCATGGGCGACTTCCCGTTAATGACGGAGAAGGGCACATTCGTGATCAACGGCACCGAGCGTGTCGTGGTCTCCCAGCTGGTTCGTTCACCCGGTGCCTACTTCGAGCGTGCCGCCGATAAGACCAGCGATAAGGACATCTTCACTGCGAAGATTATTCCCTCGCGTGGTGCCTGGTTCGAACTCGAAATCGATAAGCGCGATCAGGTCGGCGTTCGCCTTGACCGCAAGCGTAAGCAGTCGGTCACCGTGTTGCTGAAGGCGCTCGGCTGGACCGAAGGCCAGATTCTGGAAGAGTTCGGCGAGTTCGACTCGATCCGCGCCACCTTGGAGAAGGACGGCACCGCGACTCGCGAAGACGCACTACTTGATATCTATCGCAAGCTGCGCCCGGGCGAGCCGCCGACAGTCGAAGCTGCGCAGACTCTGCTGGAGAACCTGTACTTCAACCCGAAGCGCTACGATCTGGCCAAAGTTGGCCGTTACAAGATCAACCGTAAGCTCGGCATCGACAAGTCGCTGGCTGCCCCGAACGCCTCGGTGCTTGACATTGACGACATCGTCGCGATGATCAAGTTCCTGGTCACCCTGCATGCCGGCGGTAAGACGTTGACCGGCAAGCGCGATGGCAAGGACGCCGAAATCCGCGTTGAGATCGACGATATCGATCACTTCGGTAACCGTCGTATCCGCGCTGTCGGCGAACTGATCGAGAACCAGGTCCGCACCGGTCTTTCCCGGATGGAGCGCGTTGTCCGCGAGCGGATGACCACTCAGGACGTCGAAGCGATCACCCCGCAGACCCTGATTAACATCCGCCCCGTGGTGGCCGCGATCAAGGAGTTCTTCGGCACTTCGCAGCTCTCACAGTTCATGGATCAGAACAACCCGTTGGCCGGTTTGACGCACAAGCGTCGTCTTTCCGCGCTGGGCCCGGGTGGTCTTTCCCGCGACCGCGCAGGCATGGAAGTTCGTGACGTTCACCCGTCCCACTACGGCCGGATGTGCCCGATTGAAACCCCTGAAGGCCCGAACATCGGTCTGATCGGTTCGCTGGCTTCCTACGGCCGGATCAACCCCTTTGGCTTCATCGAGACCCCGTACCGCAAGGTCTCCAAGGGTAAGGTTTCCGACGATGTCGATTACCTGACCGCTGATGACGAGGTCGAGGTGGTTATCGCTCAGGCTAACGCGCCGCTGGATGCCAACGGCAAGTTCGTCGAAGACACCGTGCTGGTTCGCCAGCGTGGCGGTGGCGGCGAGCCCGTGCTGATCCCGGCCGACGAGGTCGAGTACATGGACGTCTCGCCGCGCCAGATGGTGTCGGTGGCTACCGCCCTGATCCCGTTCCTCGAGCATGACGATGCTAACCGCGCTTTGATGGGTGCCAATATGCAGCGTCAGGCCGTGCCGTTGGTGCGTTCCGAGGCCCCAGTAGTGGGCACCGGTATGGAGCGTGCAGCTGCGGTTGACGCAGGCGACGTGGTGATTGCTAAGAAAGCCGGTGTGGTCAGCGAAGTTTCTGCCGATCTGGTGATCGTGCTGAACGACGATGGCACCGAGACCAACTACCGGATCGCCAAGTACAACCGCTCCAACCAGGGCACCGCTTATAACCAGCGCGTCTTGGTTTCCGAAGGTCAGCGTCTGGAAATCGGCGGCATCATTGCCGACGGCCCAGCCACCGATCAGGGCGAACTGGCGTTGGGTAAGAACCTGTTGGTTGCTTTCATGTCCTGGGAAGGTCACAACTTCGAGGATGCCATCATCCTTTCGCAGCGTCTGGTTGCCGAAGACGTGCTTTCCTCGATCCACATCGAAGAGCACGAAATCGATGCTCGTGACACCAAGCTGGGTGCCGAGGAGATCACTCGGGATATTCCGAACGTCTCCGAGGAGATCCTGGCCGGTCTGGACGAGCGCGGCATCATCCACATCGGTGCCGAGGTTGACGCCGGCGACATCCTGGTTGGCAAGGTCACCCCTAAGGGCGAGACCGAGTTGACCCCGGAAGAGCGTCTGCTGCGCGCCATCTTCGGTGAGAAGTCCCGTGAAGTTCGTGACACCTCGCTCAAGGTGCCGCACGGCGAGTCCGGTACCGTGATCGGCGTCCGCGTTTTCGACCGTGACAACGACGATGAGCTGCCCCCGGGCGTGAACCAGTTGGTCCGCGTCTACGTGGCTGCCAAGCGTAAGATCACTGACGGTGACAAGCTGGCCGGCCGTCACGGAAACAAGGGTGTTATCTCCAAGATCCTGCCGATCGAGGATATGCCGTTCCTTGCTGACGGCACCCCGGTCGATATCGTGCTGAACCCCTTGGGTGTGCCCGGTCGTATGAACGTCGGACAGGTACTGGAACTTCACCTCGGCTGGATCGCCAAGACCGGTTGGAAGGTTGAAGGCAACCCGGAGTGGATCAAGAATCTGCCGAACATGCCGCGTGAGACTCCGGCTAACCAGACGCTGGCTACCCCGGTCTTCGACGGTGCTCGCGAAGAGGAAATCGCGGGCTTGCTCGATTCGACCAATGTGACCCGCGATGGTGACCGCTTGATCGACCGCTCCGGTAAGACCCGGTTGTTCGACGGCCGTTCCGGCGAGCCATTCCCGGATCCGATCTCGGTGGGCTACATGTACATCTTGAAGCTTCACCACTTGGTGGACGATAAGATTCACGCCCGTTCCACCGGTCCGTACTCGATGATCACCCAGCAGCCCTTGGGCGGTAAGGCGCAGTTCGGCGGACAGCGTTTCGGTGAAATGGAAGTGTGGGCGCTGGAAGCATATGGCGCCGCTTACACCTTGCAGGAACTGCTGACCATCAAGTCCGATGACATTCACGGCCGTGTCAAGGTCTACGAAGCCATCGTCAAGGGTGAGAACATCCCGGAGCCGGGTATTCCCGAGTCCTTCAAGGTTCTGATCAAGGAAATGCAGTCGCTCTGCTTGAACGTGGAGGTTCTCTCCACCGACGGCAACACGATTGAAATGCGTGACTCGGATGAAGAAGTCTTCCGGGCCGCGGAGGAACTCGGCATCGACCTCTCCAGGGCTGAGCCGAACTCCGTCGAAGAGGTGTAGCTAGGCTCGCCGTGGCTAGGGCAACCGTTCCAAGCGGAACCTTGCGGTGAAGCTGCGGAGGGTATCGGGGAAAGCCGGATACTAGCGGGCAAAGGTCGCTAAGCGACCGCAGCCAGGTCGTTCCGGCGGCCCGATACCTGCAGCAGCGGCTCGAGTATACGGCTGACGGCGGCTAGAAAAGCGAACACAGACTTTGGTAAGACTTCAGACACAAGATTGAGAGATAAGGACCCACATGTCCAGCGAATCTACATTCGGGCTGATGCAAATCGGTCTGGCCACTGCGGATGATATCCGTGACTGGTCTTTCGGCGAGGTGAAGAAGCCGGAAACTATTAATTACCGTACCCTCAAGCCGGAGAAGGACGGGCTCTTCTGCGAGAAGATCTTCGGACCTTCCCGTGACTGGGAGTGCTACTGCGGCAAGTACAAGCGGGTGCGCTTCAAGGGCATCATCTGTGAGCGCTGCGGCGTCGAGGTGACCCGCGCTAAGGTGCGTCGTGAGCGGATGGGCCACATTGAACTGGCTGCTCCGGTGACCCACATTTGGTACTTCAAAGGCGTGCCGTCGCGTCTGGGCTACTTGCTCGACCTGGCGCCGAAGGACCTGGAGAAGGTCATCTACTTCGCTGCCTACATGATCACCAGCGTTGATGAGGAAGCTCGTCACGCTGAGTTGCCGAACCTGCAGGCCGAGCATGACCTGGAGAAGAAGCAGCTCGTTGATACCCGGGATGCCGATATCGCCGGCATCGCTCGTGACCTGGAAGGCGAGCTGAGCAAGCTCGAAGGCGAAGGTGCTAAGGCAGCCGATAAGAAGAAGGCCCGCGATTCCGCTGACCGTCAGATGGCGAACGTGCGCAAGCGTGCCGATGCCGATATTGAGCGCCTTGAACAGGTCTGGGATCGTTTCAAGAATCTTAAGGTCGCTGATCTGGAAGGTGACGAGGGACTCTACCGCGAATTGCGTGACCGCTACGGTCTGTACTTCGAAGGTTCAATGGGTGCCGAGGCAATCAAGAAGCGCCTGGAGAACTTCGACATGGAGGCCGAGTCCGAGGCCCTGCGCGATGTTATTCAGAACGGCAAGGGTCAGCGCAAGACCCGTGCGCTGAAGCGCCTCAAGGTGGTCAATGCGTTCCTGACCACCAAGAACAGCCCGCTCGGCATGGTGCTCGACGCCGTCCCGGTGATCCCGCCGGAACTGCGCCCGATGGTGCAGCTCGACGGTGGCCGTTTCGCTACCTCGGACTTGAACGACCTCTACCGCCGGGTGATCAACCGGAACAACCGACTCAAGCGCTTGCTTGATCTGGGAGCTCCGGAAATCATTGTGAACAACGAAAAGCGGATGCTGCAGGAAGCAGTTGACGCGCTCTTCGACAACGGTCGTCGTGGCCGTCCGGTGACCGGTCCGGGTAACCGCCCGCTGAAGTCGTTGAGCGATATGCTCAAGGGCAAGCAGGGTCGTTTCCGTCAGAACCTGTTGGGCAAGCGTGTTGACTACTCGGGCCGTTCGGTCATCGTGGTTGGTCCGCAGCTCAAGCTGCACCAGTGTGGTCTGCCTAAGCAGATGGCGCTTGAACTCTTCAAGCCCTTCGTGATGAAGCGCCTGGTTGACCTCAACCACGCGCAGAACATCAAGAGCGCTAAGCGGATGGTTGAGCGTTACCGCCCGCAGGTTTGGGATGTGCTGGAAGAGATCATCACCGAGCACCCGGTATTGCTGAACCGTGCACCAACTCTGCACCGTTTGGGTATCCAGGCCTTCGAGCCTCAGTTGGTGGAAGGTAAGGCTATCCAGCTTCACCCGCTGGTTTGTGGTGCTTTCAACGCCGACTTCGACGGTGACCAGATGGCAGTTCACCTGCCGCTGAGCCCCGAAGCTCAGGCTGAAGCTCGCATCCTGATGTTGTCCTCGAACAACATCTTGAAGCCCTCCGACGGCCGTCCGGTCACCCTGCCTTCGCAGGATATGATCATCGGTCTCTACCACTTGACCACCAAGCGGGTCGGCTCGGCCGGTGAAGGTCGCATCTTTGCTTCGCAGTCCGAGGCAATCATGGCGCACGACGCCGGTGAGTTGCACCTGAACTCGACCGTCAAGATTCGTCTGAACAACTTCGTGCCTAACGCGGAGTGGGAAGCTCCCGAGGGTTGGGAAGCCGGTCAGCCGGTGCTGGTCGAAACCTCGCTCGGACAGGTCATTTTCAATGACACCCTGCCCGCTGATTACCCCTGGGTTGAAAAGGTTGCCGATAAGGGCCAGCTCTCCGAGATCGTGAACGATCTGGCCGAACGTTACCCGAAGGTTGTTGTGGCGGCAACGCTGGATAACCTGAAGGATGCCGGGTTCTACTGGGCAACCCGCTCGGGCGTCACCGTGGCGATCTCCGATATTGAGGTGCCCGCTGCTAAGCCGGCCATCCTCGAAGGTTATGAGGTCAAGGCCGCCAAGGTGCAGTCTCAGTTCGAGAAGGGCTTGATTGCTGACGACGAGCGTCGTCAGGAGCTCATCGACATCTGGAACCAGGCAACCAACGACGTTGCTGACGCGATGCGTAAGAGCCTGTCCGCGGCCAACACGATTAACCGGATGGTTTCCTCCGGTGCTCGTGGTAACTGGATGCAGGTTCGTCAGATCGCCGGTATTCGTGGTCTGGTGGCTAACCCGAAGGGTGAGATTATTCCTCGTCCGATCAAGTCCTCCTACCGTGAGGGCCTGTCGGTGCTGGAATACTTCATCGCCACCCACGGTGCCCGTAAGGGTCTTGCCGATACCGCTCTGCGTACCGCTAACTCGGGTTACCTGACCCGTCGTCTGGTGGACGTCTCGCAGGACGTCATCGTTCGCGAAGACGATTGCGGTACCGAGCGTGGTCTGACGCTGCCGATCGCGGTGCCGGATGCCAACGGTGAACTGGTGATGCATGAGGAGGTCGAGAACAGCGTTTACGCTCGCACTCTGGCCACCGAGGTCACCGATGCCAAGGGCAAGGTGCTGGCCGAGGCCGGCGCCGACGTCGGCGATGTGCTGATCGCGGAACTATTCGCGGCTGGCGTCACCGACGTCAAGGTTCGCTCCGTGCTCACTTGTGAGTCCGCTGTCGGTACCTGTGCTCAGTGCTACGGTCGTTCGCTGGCCACCGGCAAGCTCGTCGACATTGGTGAGGCTGTTGGCATCATTGCCGCACAGTCCATCGGTGAGCCCGGTACTCAGCTGACCATGCGTACCTTCCACACCGGTGGTGCTGTTTCGGCCGGTCGTGGCGAGGACATCACCCAGGGTCTGCCCCGTATCCAGGAGCTCTTCGAAGCACGTACCCCGAAGGGTGTCGCGCCGATCGCTGAAGCTGCTGGCCGGATCACCATCGAAGAGACCGAGCGGCAGATGCGTCTGGTGCTTACTCCGGATGATGGCAGCGAGGAAATCGCCTACCCGGTGCTGCGTCGTGCGCGTCTGCTGGTTGCCGATGGTGACCGCGTCGAGGTCGGCCAGAAGCTCGTGCAGGGTGCTGTCGATCCTAAGCAGGTGCTCCGTATTCTCGGCCCGCGTGCCGCGCAGAAGCACCTGGTTGAGGAAGTCCAGGGCGTTTACCGTAGCCAGGGTGTGGGTATCCACGACAAGCACGTCGAGGTTATCGTCCGCCAGATGCTGCGCCGCGTCACGGTGATCGAATCCGGTGAATCGGAACTGCTGCCCGGCGAGCTTGCCGAGCGTGGCCGCTTCGAGGCTGAGAACCGTCGGGTCGTCTCGGAAGGCAAGAAGCCAGCTTCTGGCCGTAACGAGCTGATGGGCATCACCAAGGCCTCGCTGGCTACTGAGTCGTGGCTCTCCGCCGCGTCCTTCCAAGAGACCACCCGGGTGCTCACCCAGGCGGCAATGGAAGGCAAGTCGGATCCGCTGCTGGGTCTGAAGGAGAACGTGATCATCGGTAAGCTGATCCCGGCCGGTACCGGTCTGCCGCGCTACACCGATATCACGGTGGAGCCCACGGAAGAGGCAAAGGCCAATCTGTTCACCGCACCGAGCGCGTTCAGCGACTTCGACTATGCCGGAGTCGGTGGCGATCTCACTCCCGAGTTCCATGCCATCCCCTTGGATGACTACGACCTGGGTGCTGACTTCCGCTAGCCCGCTCGCCTGAGCGTCAGGCATCGAGGGCTCTTGGGTGCATCTTCGGATGTACTCAAGAGCCCTTTGTCGTGTCTGCTTGCCTGGTGAAAGAGCTGCCTGCCGCTGCTCTAGACCGCCCTACTGGTGACTGTTATATTCGAGCGATGACTGTCTACTCCAGCACCAAGGAATTCGAAGGCGCCAGCTTCGTCAAAGCGAGCTTTAAGGGCGCTACTATACGGTTCTCCGATGTCAGCGGTATGAAGATGCGTAGCGTTGACGTGGACGGTTTGGACATCGACAGTCATGATTTGTTCTTCGGTAGTCTCCTCGTCAACGGCGTCGATGTGGTTCCGCTCGTTGATGCTGAGCTTAATCGGCAGTTTCCGGGCCGCGAATTACAGAAAGCGCAGACGCCAGAAGGCCTCCGGGAGGGCTGGGTGGCGGTACAAGCGGCTTGGCAAGAAACCGTGGATAGCACTCCTTCGGAGCTGGTGGACGAGCATGTGCCGGACGAATGGTCGCTAGCTCAAACGCTGAGGCATCTTATTCTGGCGACCGATGCCTGGCTGGGCGGCGGAATTCTGCGGCGCTCCCAGCCCTTTCACGAGATCGGTCAGATCTTCAGCGGCGCCGAGGAAATGGGTTTCGATATGTCGATCTTCCGGACCGAGCCCCCGAGCTACCAGGAAGTCCTCGCGGTTCGCGCCGAGCGGCAACAGCAAGTGACTGATTTCTTAGCCACTGCAACGCCTGAGCTACTCGCCGAGGAGCGGCAGAACCCCTGGGGTGGCGATGATTGGCGCCCCAGCGTTGGCGACTGCATCCGAGTGATCCTGGAAGAGGAGTGGGCACATCTGCGCTACATTCGACGGGACCTCGCGTTGCTAAGCTGAGCTGCTCGCTGGCCGGCGCCCATGCTGCTCGCTGGACGGTACTGAGTTGAACAGCTGCCGGTGACGCCAGTAACGGCTAGCTTAGCCGAGGTTGCCGATCATCAGGCCAAGCGCGAAGTCGAAGCGCTGGTGACCAGTACCCGAGGTCAGCTCGGCCGCATAACGTTTTGTTTGCGGGAATCGATCTTCAGGTAAAGCAGCAAAGCGTTGAAAAACCTGTTCTTGCTCTTCTCGGCTGATATTCCAGGACTCCTCAGCTTGCTGCTGTCGTTGACCGGCCAGCGAGATTTCCAAGGCATAACCGCTGACGTAGAGGAACAGAGCATCGATCGCCCAAGCCGCGGTCTGCGGCGCGACGCCACCGGCCAGCAAGATGCCTAGCATCCCTTCATTGACCTGCAAGACGTCGAGATTGGTCACCACCAGCGAAAGAGCTGCCCGGGAGATGCCTGGGTACTTCAGGTACTGATCGCGTAGCTGACTGCAGACGTCGATAATTTGCTCTTGCCAATGCTCGGGGTCCGGCGTTGGCAAGCTGAGCTGAGCGCAAAGCCTGCCCATGATCAATTCATCGATATCAGCTTTGTTGACCACATGAGCGTAGAGCGAAGCCGGCCCGGTATTCAACAGGTTTGCCACGCTACGCATGGTCATTGCGTCGTAGCCCTTACTGGCGACAACTTCGAGAGCAGCGTCGGTAATTCGCTCCACCGTGATAGGCACATTGCGGCGCTTTTTGCCCACCTTAGTCGCCTGAGGAGGCTCGGCCTGGGCGTGCCGTTCGGCTCGGCGTCCGCGGGGATCTGTTGCCATTCCTACAGTCTAGCTTGACACGAACAGTGTTCCATTGATAGAACTTAGTTCGTTATTACGAACTAAGTTCGTAACTACCATTCTTAGTCCTGAGTCATAACGGCTCGCTTGAAGGGAACTGTGATGAGTCTGCAGCCCGAACAATCGCCGAGCGAAACCCTGCTTCGAGTAGCTGATTCGCCGCGATCCCTGCGTCAGGCCTGGGTTGCCTTGGCCGGATTGGCCGCAGTTTTTCTCTTTGAAATGCTGGATAACTCGATCTTGAATACGGCGCTGCCGACCATCGGTCGGCAGCTGCAGGCTTCGAGCACCGGGTTGCAGTGGGTGACTGGCTCGTACTCGGTTATTTTTGGCGGACTAATGCTCATTTTCGGTGCTATTGCAGATCGCTTTGGTCGACGCCGGATCATGCTGATCGGTCTGGTGCTGCTCGGGTTGGCAAGTCTGGCAACCGTTTTCGTTACCACCGAGCAGCAGCTAATTGCCGTGCGAGTGGCGACGGGCTTCGCTGCAGCGATGACCACCCCCGGTTCAATGGCTTTGGCTTTCCGGCTGTTCGCCGAGGATAAATTGCGGGTTCGGGCGATCACCTTAATTTCGACCGTCGGCTTGGTTGGCTTCGCCATCGGCCCGGTGATTGGTGGTCTGGTGCTGACTGTTGCACCGTGGCAGGTGCTGTTGCTGGTCAATGTACCGATAGCGCTTTTGGCCTTTTTTGGTGTGCGTTCGGGTATTGCCGCGGACCGGGCGGAAGAACTGCATCGAGACCCTCTCGATGTGCCTGGTGCCCTCTGCGGAACCGCAACCATCGTGTTGGCTCTGATCACCCCGACGTTGTTTGTCAACGAAGGTGCTGGCTCCTGGCTGCCCTGGCTGGCCGCTACTGGCACGGTAGTTGCCGCCGCACTGTTCGTCGTGCGGGAGCGCCTTAGCCGCTATCCGATGCTTGATTTGAAATTGATCTCCAGGCCATTGGTGTCAAGCGGCTTGGCCTTCAAGGCGGCAACCGGTTTGGCGACTGCAGGCTTGGGCTACCTAGCCACTCTGCAATTGCAGCTGGCCTGGGGTTGGCCGCCCGCCTTAGCCGCGCTCGGGATGCTGCCGCAGGTGTTAGTCCTGGTTGCGGGCGGAGCGTTTGTTAGCCCCTTCGTCGAGAAGGTCGGCTTGGAACGGGCAGCCTGGCTGAGCGCTGCCGCGGTGGTGCTCGGGTTGGCAGTCTACGGCTTACTAGGCGGTCTCGGTTATCTCTGGCTGGCGATCTCGCTAGCCCTGGTTGCTGCTGGTTTGCGCGTCAATGGCGTTGTCGCGGCGACCAATGTACTCCGCGGCCTACCGGAGAACCGCACCACGATTGGCGTGGCCCTGGTCGATACTTCGAGTGAGGTTGCCACCGGTGTCGGCGTGGCGCTCGCCGGGACGATCCTGGCCGCACTTTTTACCGGAAGTATCGCGACGACGAATTGGACCGTAGCGCAGGCTGCGGAATTCCGTGCCGGGGCGAGTGCTGCGGGATTATTACTTACCCTGATTGCCGCGGTTCTGGTGGCTTGGGGCTTCCTGCGTGGTCGGTCTGGCAGCTCACTCCCCGGGAATTCCGAGTGAATTCGTGGTTTACTCGCGGATTCGCTAGTAATTACTAGCGAATCCGCGACTTATCAACGAATTCGCGCTGAAGTGTGCCGAGTTTAGAGTCGCTTGGGCGACTAATTTAGGGCTTTGTCGCTGAATTAGCATTGCAATTTTAATAACGGTTCTTTACGCTTCGGTACGTGATTCGTAAATCGTTGGTGATGGCTCTTGCTTTCGTGACGGCGGCGCTGAGTGCGCTGGTGTTCGCGCCGTTGGCTTCCGCAGCCACCCCGCCCAACTGGTCCGGGCTGGATGTCGCCGATTACTCAGGTGAGATTCCCGCTAAGGCTGGCACCTTAATCAAGCAGGTGCCGCTCGATCCTTCGGTATCGCTGACCGCGGCCGGTCAGGCCTACAGATTTTTATACTCGACCAGCAATCAACACAGTTCTTCCGCGGTAAGCACCGCCGAGCTTTTTCTGCCCCAGGGCAAGGCTCCTGACGGTGGCTGGCCGATTATTGCCTGGGCTCATGGCACGGTCGGCCTAGGTGATAATTGCACACCTTCGGCCCTGCCGGCTAATGAACGTCAGAGTTTTTATTTGCCATTCTGGTTAGCCCAGGGCTACGCGGTCGTCGGCACCGATTATGCCGGACTGGGCACACCCGGGCTGATGAGCTATCTCAACGGCAAGGTGGAAGCACATAACCTGGTTGACTCGGTCAAGGCTGTGCAGCAGATGGGCCTACCGCTGTCGCGTAAGTGGGCTCTGGTTGGTCAGTCACAGGGTGCTGGTGCTGCCATGAACGGTGCTCGCTATGCCACCGAATTCGGTCCCGAACTGGACTTCCGTGGCGTGGTGGCCACCGGCACTCCGGCGCATATCGAACTTTTCGCCCAGCTCGGCGGACCACTCATCCCGCCGGTGCCGATTACGAAGAATCTGACCGCCTACCTGATTTATATTGTGGCGGGCTTCCGCGACGCACGACCTGATCTGAAGATCGATGACATTCTCACTCCCTTTGGCAAGCAACTTGTCCAACAAGCCGAGACTAGCTGTTATCTTGAGTTCGCGGATCTGGTTGCGGGAAAGACGATCGGCGCGATGTTTAAAAAACCGATCCTCAGCATCCCCGGTGTATATCAGGCACTGAGCGACTATATGCAGACCCCTGATAATGGCTACGACCGGCCGATCTTCTTAGGTCAGGGCATTTTCGATATCGATGTACCGGCCCCACTATCGATCTCCCTCGCCGCGGGACTGGCCTTCCATCAGCAGGACTACGAACTGCACATCTATCCGAGCGACCACACCGGCACGGTCTACGCTGCCGCTAATGACGCCGCGACTTTCATGAAGCGGATTATGCGCTAGTCGCGGTTAGTGATTTTGGTCAGTAGCTCCGGGATGTCCGCAGCGCTGTTCAGAATGTAATCGGGTTGGTGCGGGGTGAAGGCTGCAGCCTCAAGCTGTCCGCTAAGCACAGCACAACTGATGGTTCCAGCGTTCAGGCCAGCCTGTACGTCGACTACGGTGTCACCAGCGCTGAGCACTGTCCGGACGTCGGTGACGCCAAGTTTTTCCATCGCATGATGGATCATAAAAGGCGCGGGCCGCCCAGCGGTAACCTCCGAGGTGGTGACCACAGCGTCTACCGTGGTGTGCAAACCTTCGCCAACGCTCCAGTCCAGTGAGGAAAGCAGCGGACCGACCACTGCGTCGTCAAAGCCGGTGGTCAAGGCAACTTTGACTCCGGTGAAACGTAATTCGGCCAAAGCGTCGGGGATACCTGCCAATGGCACCGGTGGTAACTGTCGGTAGCTATGCGCCAAAATCTGATGGAACCTGCCAAAAGCGGCGGTAACGTCCTGGCGAGCCGGCTCGCGGCCAGCGGCTCGCATCAAGCCTTCAATGGCGGTGATCTTATCGGTGCCCATCCACAGCTGCAGATCCGAGTTGCTGACCGAGGCGCCAGTCTCGGTAACGCATTCGGCTAAGGCTTGGTAAACCAGGCCATGGTCATCGATGGTGGTCCCGGCCATGTCGAGGACTACGAGGGAAATAGCTTTGGATTTGGGCATGATGCTCCGGTTCTTGGCTAGTTGAGAGGGGTTTCAGGGACTAACCTTGAGCGGTCCGGCCGTCCAGGCTGACCCGGTTCAAAGCTGTTCGTTGTGGCAGCGTATTGTCGACGGCGAAGCTAGCTAGCTCTGGGCGGTAGCGATCCTCGGCGTATTCAAGGGGCTGGCCGGTGGAGGAGGAAGTGATCCGGCGTTCGCGGAGCAGTGGCGAACCTTCGTCAATTCCCAAATGCTGAGCATCGTGATTGCTGGCTGCCACTGCGTCGATCACATGATGTCCGGAATACAGGTCGACGCCGGAGTTGCGTAGATGATGAAAGATCGATCCGCTGTCGGTGTCGAAATCGAAGAGCAGCCGACCGACCTCAAGGACGAAATAAGACAGCTCCAGCATGGTTGGCTCATCGTCGAGGAGTCGTAATCGGGAGACCGAGACAATGGAGTCGCCCTCGGTTATTCCTAGTTTGACCGCGACATCGGAGGGCGCAGGGCGTCGTGAAACTTCAAGGGTTTTTTGACCGGGCCGCATTTTCATACTTTGCGCCCACTCAGTGAAGGACATGAAGGTACTGAACGACTGTGCCGGGGTGCTGGCCCTGACGATGGGCTGGCGGCCTCTTCCGCCGGTGATCAAAGCTTCCGCCCGCAAAGTGGCCAGTGCCTGGCGAACTGGGCCGCGAGAGATGCCAAACTCCTGGCACAGTGCAGCTTCGCTCGGCACGGCCGAACCTTCGGGCCAGTCGCCGTTGCGAATCCGGTCCCTCAGCTCCTCGCTTAGACGCTGATGCAGCGGAGTTGTCATTACTTCATCTTAGATGGCTTAAGGCTGAAATTTTCTTTGTTCAAGGCGTTCTGAAGTGAATATTTAGTTAATGGCAGGGGTCAAAAGTTAACACAATTAGAACATGTATATACAAGTTCCACTAAAGTCGTATTTTCCCTTGTGGCGCCCTACCAGGGCAGGGCAGAGTTCTCATCGTGAACCAAGAAAATCGCCAAAATAATGGCTCGGATCTGCTGATCGTGGGTGCCGGGATCATTGGCCTGAGCCATGCCTTTCATGCGGTCCGCCGCGGTCTGAAGGTAACCGTTATTGATCGTGATCGGAGGGCGGTCGGTGCCTCGGTCCGCAATTTCGGCCATTGTTGTATTACCGCGCAGAGCGGTGAGTTGCTCGAATTAGCCCAAGCCGGCCGACCCTTCTGGCTGGAAGCAAGCAGTCAAGCGGGTTTTTTCGCCAGCACCGCCGGGGCACTCGCGGTGGCGCGTAGCGAACGCGAATTAGCGGTATTGAGCGAGCTCTCAGCTGCTCGGCCGCTAGGTCAGCTTGAGTTGCTCAGCCGAGAGCAGGTTGCAACTCAGCTCTCCGGATATGCCGGCGCCGATATTATTGGCGGCGCGCTATTACGAGATGACCTGCGGGTTGACCCCCGGCAAGTGGTCGCTGCACTAGCGGACTGGCTGGCAGAGCAAGGTGTGAGATTTGAGTGGCAGACCAGCTTTCACTTCGCGCAAGACGGGCTCGCCCATACTAGTCGTGGCAGTTTCGTCGCGGCACAGATTATTGTCTGTGTCGGACACGACGTCGACCGGCTCTACCCCGAGATCGCGGCGACCGAGCAAATCAATCGTTGTGGCCTGCAGATGGCCCGAGTGGCTGCCCCTCGCGATCTGAGACTAGGTCCAGCGGTGCTCAGCGGAACCTCGATGCTGCGCTATCCAGGGTTTGCCGAAACCACAGCAGCAGCGGGTCTGCGAGCCGAAATAGCTGCTCACGATGCCGAGGCACTAGCCGTCGATGCGAACATCATGTTCACCCAACGCCCCGATGGCTCGCTGATCGTTGGGGATAGTCATCGGCTCGCCGAGACGATGGATCCATTCTTGGCCGAATCGGTTTCCGAGCTACTACTAGACCGGGTGGCCGCGCTGCTCGGTGTCGCACAACTCACCGTGCTTGAGCGCTGGCAGGGGATTTACGCCAGTAGCCCTTTACAGCCCTACCTCGTTTCCACGGTCGCTCCTGGCGTCACGCTAGTCAGCGTAACCAGCGGCGTCGGCATGACCATATCCTTCGGCCTCGCTCAAAGAGTCTTGGCCCAACTAGACCTCGTCTAAACCCCACCACACCTGAGGAATCAAGATGTCACTCAAACCCGTACGTACCGCGAAGTTCATCACTGTCTTAGCAGCTGCCGCGCTAGCCCTGGTCGGCTGCGGAGGCACCGGTTCAACCGCTGATTCCGGAGCCAAGGAGGTCACCCTGTATTCCGCCGACGGTCTGGGGGACTGGTACAAAAGCACTTTTGCGGCCTTTACCCAGGAAACCGGAATCAAGGTCAATTACGTTGAGGCGGGCTCTGGTGAGGTGGTGTCGCGCTTAGAAAAGGAGAAAAACAATCCGCAAGCGGATCTGCTGGTCACCTTGCCACCGTTTATCCAGCAGGCCAAGAAGCAGGGGACCCTGCAGAAAAACTCGGTTGATACCAGCCAGATTGCGGCCGCCGATAAGGACCCAGAGGGCCAATTCGTTTCGCTGGCCAATAATTACTTCACCATGATTCGGAACAATAATCTGCAACCGAAACCGGATAGCTGGCAAGAATTGCTCGAGGCCAAATACAAACAGAAGATCCAATACTCGACACCTGGACAAGCGGGTGACGGGACCGCGATGCTGATCTTGCTGCAACAGCTCAAAGGCGAGCAAGCCGCTTTGCAGTACCTCAAGGAGCTGCAAGACAATAACGTCGGACCCAGCTCCTCGACCGGAAAGCTTGGACCGTTGGTCGCCAAGGGACAGCTTTCGGTAGCCAATAGTGATTTGCAGATGGCGATGCAATCGATCCAGGCGGATAAATCTGCCTACCAGGTGTTCTTTCCGCAAGATGACAAAGGGGTGCGGACCACCTTGCCGGTGCCTTATCTGATGGGGCTGGTCAACGGGGCGCCACATAGCGAGAATGCCACTAAGTTAATGAGCTACCTGCTGAGCCCCGCGGTCCAGCAAACCCTTTCCGCCTCAGCTTTTGGCCTGCCGACTAATACCTCGGTGAAACCCACCGACGCGAATTACTTGGCGCTACAGGCGGCGCTGAAAGGCGTGAAGATTTATCAACCGGATTGGAACTCGGTGCTGAGCACGATGGACGCCACGATCAAGGCTTACAACAACGCGACCGGGCAATGAGCCAGGAACTTTCACTCGCCGCCGTCGAGCTGCGCGGCGTGACGGTCCGCTACCGAGATACCGTGGCGCTGTCCGGGCTGAATCTGAGCGTAGCGCGTGGGCGCACAGTGGCCTTACTCGGACCCTCGGGGTCGGGGAAATCCACCGCGCTCAAAGTGATTGCCGGATTCGAACAACCAGCCGCGGGCCAGGTCTTACTAGCCGGGAAAGACGTCACCGCCCTCGCGCCGGCCAAACGTGGTGTCGGCGTGGTGGTGCAGTCTTACGCGCTGTTTCCGCATCTGAGCATTCAGCAGAACGTGGCCTTCGGTCTCAAGGGCAGAGGGCTGAGCAGACAGCAACTGCGCGAGCGGGTTGCCGAGGCGCTCGCCGTGGTCCACATGGAGAAGTACACCAAAAGGTATCCCGCGGAGCTCTCCGGCGGTCAACAACAACGCATAGCGATTGCTCGAGCATTGGCAATCAAGCCCCCGGTGCTGCTGCTAGACGAGCCACTGTCGGCACTCGACGCACAACTGCGTCAGCAGATGCTTGCGGAGCTCCAAGAGTTGCGCCGTGAATTACCAGATACGGCGATGATTTACGTTACCCACGATCAGCAAGAGGCGCTCGCGCTCGCCGATGACATTGCGGTAATGCGGGAAGCCCGGCTGGTCGATATGGATGTCACGGAGCGGCTGTACCATCAGCCGCCCAGCGGTTTCACCGCCTCCTTCTTGGGCGGTGCGAATTTGCTTTCGGCGGTGGTTGAGTCGTTTAAACCAACCGACGACGGCGTCTGCACGGTGCGGATTGCCGGCCGGCAGTTCCGCTTCCGCGCACCATTCGAGGCGGCGATAGGGGAGCGAGTGTCGGTGGCTATCCGGCCCTATGCTTGCCAGCTGGCTGAGTCCATCGAGGGAGAGAATGTTTTCCCAGTCATTGTTCATTCGGTGCAGTGGCGGGGTGCCAGTTACCGATTGATCGTCCGGTTGACTGAGACGGCTGAGCAGCTCAGCGTCGACCTGCCGGCCACTGTGCTACCCCCTGAGGTGGCTTCGACGATTAGCCTTCGGGTGCGTCGTGAGGACGCCGTTCTGGTGCCAGCGGAGGTCGCTGTTCGATGAGCGTGGCCGCCGATCAATTAGGGGTGGATCATCCCTCAGCCTCGTCTCGGCGGAGCTTCGGCTGGCTCTGGGTGCTCTTGCCGCTGCTCTTTTTGCTCACTTTCTTCGTCTACCCATTGAGCCAGATCGCTGCCCAGTCCTTGAGCGATAAACAAGGCGAATACCTTGGTCTGAGCAATTGGTCGCAAGTGTTGGGTTCCGCAGCCAGCTGGAATGCTTTGCTGACCACCTTGCAAGTCGCAGCTCTGGCTACACTCGGCTGCTTGCTCGTCGGGACTTTTTTGGCCTTTGTGCTGTGCTTCGTGCCGTTCCCCGGCAGCCGAGTGGTCAGTCGATTGATCGAATTGGTGGTGTGCTTTCCGTCCTTTTTGATTCCTCTCGCCTTTGGTGTGCTGTACGGCGGAACCGGGGTGATCAATGCTCTGCTGGCCGAAATCAGTGGTTCGCAAACTCCGGTATTGAATTTCGTCAATGAACTTCCCGGCGTGGTGCTGGCCGAAGTGGCCTTCTACACGCCCTTCGTGGTGCGCCCACTGCTTGCCGCTTTCTCGCAAATTCCTCGTGAGCAGCTGGACGTCGCCGCTAGTTTAGGCCGTGGTCCCCTGGTGATTTTTGGCAGAGTCATCTTGCCAGCCGCGCTGCCTACTTTGCTGGCCGCCGGAGGACTGACTTTCCTGCTCACGATGAATGAGTTCGGCATCGTGCTTTTCACCGGTGCAAAGTCCGTGGTGACTCTGCCGATGTTGATCTATACCAAGAGCATCGTCACTTTCGATTTCCCCTCAGCGGCGGTTCTAGCCTGTGTCCAAGTGGTGATTTCGCTGGGCATCTACGCGCTCTATCGCTGGGTATTTCGACGCCTGGGAAACAACAGGGGAGAGGACTGAAAGATGTTGAGGTTTTCTACCCCGGCGAAGCTACTACTCTGGCTGATTGCTGCGTTATTGGTGTTGTTCCTGGTCATTGCTCCGCTCGCCGTCACCTTGCTGGCGAGCTTCGCTGATAGTTGGAACAGCGTACTACCTACCGGGTTCACGATGGACCATTTAGGTGACTCGTTGGCGGGTGAGAATCTGAGCAGTATTTCAGTTAGCCTGCAGACAGCGGTGCTCTCCAGCCTGCTCGCGGTGGCCCTCGGCAGCTGGGCCGCGATCGCCACTCAGAGTGCGCCAACGAGGCTAGCTAAAGTTCTTAACCTGGCTTTCCACCTGCCCGTGGCGGTTCCCTCGGTGGTGGTTGGTCTGGCGCTCCTGGTTGCTTTCAGCCGCGGCGCAATATTGCTCAACGGTACCGTGGCGATGGTGGTGCTGGCGCAGACTTTGCTGGTGCTTTCTTTCGCCTTTAGCTCGGTTTCTTCGGCGCTCGCTGGCCTAGACCCGATGCTGAGCTCGGTCGCCTCCAGTCTGGGGGCGGGTAGTGCGCGGATTCTGTTTCGGATCAAACTGCCGCTGCTCACCCCGGCGATTGCCGCCGCCGCGGGCTTGGCCTTAGTCCTTTGCTTGGGCGAGTTGGGGGCGACCATTATGGTCTATCCACCAAGCTGGCGAACCTTGCCGGTGAGCATCTTTGCATTCGCGGATCGGGGCAACATTTTCATGGCTGCCGCGAACACCCTGCTTCTGGTGGTCACAGCCCTGGTGGTGCTCACCGCTCTGGGACGAATAAGAGGCAGGACGGCGGTGCGCTAAGTCCAGCACCGCCGTCCTGCCTCGTTCACCCCGCGAGTTCGTGGTTTGTTCTCGGTTTCGCTAGAAATTACTAGCGAAACCGAGACTAAGCCGCGAACTCAGCGGGGGAAACAGGCTTAGGCTGCGGCGCCCCAGATTGCGGTGGCCCACTCGGGGTGGTCGATGAACGGATTCCGGTTCTTCTGCCACTTCGTGAAGATCACGTCATTGCGCTTCTTCTCGAAGGCATCCGGCGGATCCTGCGCGCTCCACTTGAGCAAGATCGAAAGCTTGCCCATGAACGGATTCGTGCCGTTGCTGGTGCTTTCATTGAGCTCGAGATCAGCGAAACCGTCGCTTCCGTCGTAGCGGATCGCCATGTACATCAACATTCGGGCAATATCGCCTTTCACCGCATTACGCGGCTCCCAGGAGTCACTGTCGGTAAAGTTGCCCGGTGCCTCGGCTACCGGCTGACCGCCATTGTCGAAGTCCTTATTGCCGCGTGCTGAATTTACCGTCACGTCGGTGGGGCGTAAGTGGTGGACATCGGTGCCTGGGCCGGTCGAGGTGCCGAAATTCCCGTGCGACTTGGCAAAGACGTGCTCACGATTCCAGTCGTCAACGCCGCCGCCGTGCTGGCTTTTCGGCACCGATTTTCCGGTGTATAGCTCGATCACATTATTGCTGTTGGCCGGATCCTGATCGGTATCTTGCAAGGCATCCCAGACCGTATCGTAATTGATCTTGGTCATCACCGAGATGATGCTGTGCAGCGAATTACGCAGCGCGGTACCGGTCTTGCCGACGGCGTCCTTGTAGTAGGTGGTGTCGTAGTCGGAACTGGTCGGTGGCGTGACCGGGGGAGTGGTGGGATCTGTTGGATCGGTCGGCTGGGTTGAGTCGCCCTTGACGAAAGCGGTGCTACTGGTCAGTCCAGGGTGCGAGAAATAGGCTCCAGTAGTTCCCGTGACGGTGAGCTGAGTGCCCTTGAGTGTCGGGTTGCTCTTCAGTCCGAAGCTTGATCTGAAGGAACTGGGGATCTGGACATAGAGCATTTTGCTGGTGCTGGTCTCCGAGGCCGAGTCGGCCAGCGCCAGCGCATAGTCATTGGGGTAGCTAGCGGTTACCACGGTGTTGGTGGCGGTTGGCTGACCGACCACATAGCCCGTGACGCTCTGGCTACTGCCGTTTTGCTGGGAGATTGCCGCCGAGACGGTGAGCGCCGTGCTGGCTGCCTGGGCCGGAAGGGCTGCCGTCAGCTGTAGCGCGGCAAAGGCAGTGAGGATGAGAATAGCTAAAGGATTGCGCGCTGGGTGGGTTTTCCCGCGCGTTGTCAAGCGGACCTTCGACATCAAGACTCCTGATCAGGGGTTACTTAAAGGGATACTTAGGAGAGAACTGCGCTCCGGACGTTACCGAGCGAGGGCGGGAACAAGCTGGACTCCAGCTGGACGTTGCTTGTGTATTAGCTATGCCTAGGCGATTTCTGCTATGCTGGTGCCAATTGTTTTTGTGGCAGTGGATTAGCGCATTCTCAAGTTACTGATTTTGGTAGAGAAGGTCGCAGTTCCGGGTTGCAGGGTCCTTGTGCAACGAATGCCACATTTTTGCATGCCCAGGGCGGAATTTTAGCAAGCAACGCTTCGTTATGTTCTCTGGCTAAGCGGAAATCAGACAAAAATGCCGAAATCAAGAAGTACTGGAGAATAAGTGCCTACGATCAACCAGCTGGTCCGAAAGGGCCGCTCGCCCAAGGTCTCTAAGACCAAGGCTCCCGCGCTGAAGAATAACCCGATGCGCCGTGGTGTCTGCACTCGTGTGTACACCACCACCCCGAAGAAGCCGAACTCGGCTCTGCGTAAAGTCGCCCGTGTTCGCTTGACCGGTGGCATCGAAGTGACCGCCTACATCCCCGGTGTTGGCCACAACTTGCAGGAACACTCCATCGTGCTGGTGCGCGGCGGTCGTGTGAAGGATCTGCCCGGTGTGCGTTACAAGATTGTCCGTGGCGCGCTCGACACCCAAGGTGTGAAGAACCGCAAGCAGGCCCGTAGCAAGTACGGCGCGAAGATGGAGAAGAAGTAATATGCCTCGCAAGGGTCCGGCCCCCAAGCGGCCGCTAGTCATTGATCCGGTCTACGGATCCCCGCTGGTCACGCAGCTGATCAACAAGATCTTGGTAGATGGCAAGAAGTCCACCGCCGAGCGCATTGTCTACGGAGCCCTGCAGGGTGCTCAGGAGAAGACCGGTGGCGATCCCGTTGCCGCTCTGAAGAAGGCAATGGATAACATCAAGCCGAGCCTTGAGGTTAAGTCCCGCCGCGTCGGCGGCGCTACCTACCAGGTTCCGGTTGAGGTCAAGCCGGGTCGGGCCACCGCTCTGGCGCTGCGCTGGTTGGTTGGCTACTCCAAGGCTCGCCGGGAGAAAACCATGACCGAGCGTTTGCGCAACGAGATCTTGGACGCGTCCAACGGTCTGGGTGCCGCTGTGAAGCGTCGCGAAGACACTCATAAGATGGCAGAGGCCAACCGGGCCTTCGCTCACTACCGCTGGTAATACCCGAGTCGGGTTCCCTGTTGATCTTTTTCTTCTCGCTCGGCGAGAAAAATGCGGATTACTGGAACTAGCACCAAAATCCTGCTGTGGTGGCGGCGAGTCTCGCTGTGGCGAGAGCCGCCGTTACCAGCATCAGGTACAACTCTTATTTACCTTGAACTAGGGAGACACTGTGGCACAGGACGTGCTGACCGACCTCACCAAGGTCCGTAATATCGGCATCATGGCACACATCGATGCCGGTAAGACCACTACTACCGAGCGCATCCTTTTCTACACGGGTGTGAACCACAAGATCGGCGAAACCCACGACGGCGCTTCGACGACCGACTGGATGGAACAGGAAAAAGAGCGCGGCATCACTATTACCAGTGCTGCTGTTACCTGCTTCTGGAACAAGAACCAGATCAACATCATTGACACCCCGGGCCACGTTGACTTCACCGTCGAGGTGGAGCGTTCGCTGCGCGTGCTCGACGGCGCCGTTGCGGTTTTCGATGGCAAGGAAGGCGTGGAGCCGCAGTCTGAGACTGTCTGGCGTCAAGCCGATAAGTACAACGTGCCGCGTATCTGCTTTGTCAACAAGATGGACAAGCTGGGTGCTGATTTCTACTTCACGGTAGACACCATCATTGGCCGCTTGGGTGCTAAGCCGTTGGTGATGCAGCTGCCGATCGGTGCTGAGAACGATTTCGTTGGCGTTGTCGACCTGCTCGAAATGCGTGCGTTGGTCTGGCCTGGCGACTCCAAGGGTGACGTCACCATGGGTGCTGCCTATGAGGTCCAGGAAATCCCTGCGGATCTGCAGGCCAAGGCCGAGGAATACCGCGCTGCATTGGTCGAGACCGTCGCTGAGTCCAGCGAAGAGCTGATGGAGAAGTACCTCGAGGGCGAAGAGATTTCGATCGACGAGCTCAAGGCCGGCATCCGTAAGATGACCATCAACTCCGAGCTGTACCCGGTGTTCTGTGGCTCTGCCTTCAAGAACCGTGGTGTGCAGCCGATGCTGGATGCAGTGATCGACTTCCTGCCGTCCCCGCTGGATGTTCCGGCGATGATCGGCCACGATCCGAAGAGCGAAGAAACTGAACTAACTCGTAAGCCGAGCACCGAAGAGCCGTTCTCGGCTTTGGCGTTCAAGGTTGCGACTCACCCGTTCTTCGGTCAGCTGATCTTCATCCGGGTTTACTCGGGCGAGATCACCTCCGGTACTCAGGTGCTCAACTCCACCAAGGGCAAGAAAGAGCGTGTTGGCAAGCTCTTCCAGATGCACGCCAACAAGGAAATGCCGGTGGAAAGTGCGCACGCTGGTCACATCTACGCGGCTATCGGTCTGAAGGACACCACCACTGGTGACACCCTTTCCGATATCGGTTCGCCGATCGTGCTCGAGTCGATGAGCTTCCCGGAGCCTGTTATCTCCGTGGCCATCGAACCGAAGACCAAGGGTGACCAGGAGAAGCTCTCCACCGCTATTCAGAAGCTCTCCGCTGAGGATCCGACCTTCCGGGTCAACCTCGACGAAGACACCGGTCAGACCATCATCGCCGGCATGGGCGAGCTCCACCTGGACATCCTGGTGGACCGGATGCGCCGCGAATTCCGGGTTGAAGCTAATGTTGGTAAGCCGCAGGTTGCCTACCGTGAGACGATTCGTCGCAAGGTGGAGAAGCACGACTACACCCACAAGAAGCAGACCGGTGGTTCTGGCCAGTTCGCGAAGATCCAAATTGCGATCGAGCCGTTGGACACCGCAGAGGGTGCACTGTACGAGTTTGATAATAAAGTCACTGGTGGTCGTGTTCCTCGTGAATACATCCCCAGCGTTGATGCGGGTATTCAGGATGCGCTCACCGATGGTGTGCTCGCCGGTTACCCCGTCGTCGGCATCAAGGCCACGCTGCTTGACGGCGCGTACCACGACGTCGACTCCTCCGAAATGGCCTTCAAGATCGCCGGTCGTATGGCGTTCAAGGAAGCCGCTCGGAAGGCTGATCCGGTTCTGCTCGAACCCATGATGGAAGTTGAAGTCCGCACGCCTGAGGATTACATGGGCGATGTTATTGGCGACCTCAATGCCCGTCGTGGCCAGATGCAGTCAATGGAAGATGCCACTGGCGTCAAGGTCATTCGTGCCTTGGTTCCGTTGTCCGGAATGTTCGGTTACATCGGTGATCTGCGGTCGAAGACCCAGGGTCGTGCGGTGTACTCGATGCAGTTCGACAGCTACGCCGAGGTCCCGAAGGCTGTTGCCGACGAGATCATCCAGAAAGCTCGTGGCGAGTAAGCTTTAGCTCAACGAGCACAGTGTTAGCCTTGCGCTAACCCGTAATTTCAACAAATAACAGACCACCAGTAGACTTGATAAGGTTTCAGTGACGAAAAGCGTCCTGATGGCAAGTTTTCTGAATAAACGTTCTAGGAGGAACCTGTGGCGAAGGCAAAGTTCGAGCGGACTAAGCCGCACGTTAACATCGGCACCATCGGTCACGTTGACCATGGAAAGACCACGTTGACGGCTGCCATTTCCAAGGTGCTTGCAGACAAGTACCCGGATCTCAACGAGCAGCGGGACTTCGGTTCCATTGACGCGGCACCGGAAGAGCGCCAGCGCGGTATTACCATCAACATCGCGCACATCGAGTACCAGACGGAAAAGCGTCACTACGCACACGTCGATGCTCCCGGTCACGCTGACTACATCAAGAACATGATCACCGGTGCGGCTCAGATGGACGGTGCAATCCTCGTGGTTGCCGCCACTGACGGCCCGATGGCTCAGACCCGCGAGCACGTTCTGCTCGCCCGCCAGGTTGGTGTTCCCTACCTGCTGGTCGCGCTGAACAAGTCGGACATGGTTGACGACGAAGAACTGCTCGACCTGGTCGAAATGGAAGTTCGTGAACTGCTCAGCTCGCAGGACTTCGACGGCGACAACGCTCCGGTGGTTCGCGTTTCCGGCCTGAAGGCTCTGGAAGGCGATCCGCAGTGGGTCAAGTCCGTTGAGGACCTGATGGAAGCTGTCGATGAGAGCGTTCCGGACCCCATCCGCGACAAGGACAAGCCGTTCTTGATGCCGATCGAAGATGTTTTCACCATCACCGGTCGTGGCACCGTGGTGACCGGTCGCGCCGAGCGTGGCACCCTCGCTATCAACTCCGAGGTCGAGATCGTTGGCATCCGCCCGATCCAGAAGACCACGGTTACCGGTATCGAGATGTTCCACAAGCAGCTCGACGAAGCATGGGCAGGCGAGAACTGTGGTCTGCTGCTGCGCGGTATCAAGCGTGAAGACGTTGAGCGTGGCCAGGTTGTCGTGAAGCCGGGTTCCATCACCCCGCACACCGACTTCGAGGCCAACGTCTACATCCTGTCCAAGGATGAAGGCGGCCGCCACAACCCGTTCTACTCGAACTACCGCCCGCAGTTCTACTTCCGTACCACTGACGTGACCGGCGTCATCACCCTCCCCGAGGGCACTGAAATGGTCATGCCTGGCGATAACACTGAGATGACCGTTGAGCTCATCCAGCCGATCGCTATGGAAGAGGGCCTCGGCTTCGCTATCCGCGAAGGCGGCCGCACCGTTGGTTCGGGCCGTGTTACCAAGATCATCAAGTAATTGCTGATCTAAGTTCTTAGAAAAAGCCCCGTCCGGTTAGCCGGACGGGGCTTTTTCGTCTCTAAGCTGTCTTTAGAACTGGTGGACGCCCACTCCCCGAAGCCGCCATGGTTGCTTCGGGAAGAGTCGCCAGGGGGCACAGCGTGCGCTGATAAGCTGAACGCAAAGATGGAGCGAAAGAAGGTTTGGCATGGGCTGGATAATTTTTCTGATCGTCGTGGTGGCTCTGGTAGCGGTCGGCTTTACGCTAAGGAAGACCTTTAGCAAGGAGATCACCAGGTACAAGCAGATCCGCCGCTCAAATCGCGGGGAATAGCTTAGCCAAGTACGGGCAAAGTCTTTTCCCGCGGTGACCTGATCGCAGCCCCAGCTAGTGCGGCGAGGGCGTAAGTCCAAGCTCAGTTAATGACTGCAGGTGCGGAATCAATGCGATTGCTTTTGACTTGGGATGAACTGCCGCGAACACTTCCTCGCGAGGCGGATCGTCCAGAGCAAACCAGCGGAATTGTGAGTTATTCTCGACGGCGCTCTGCGGTCTGAGCGCCACCACATCGTCGCGATGGCTCAGCGTATATTCAAAAAGCGCCCGGGACGGCGTGACGTATTCCAATTCGGGACGCCAGCCATGCGCCCGTAAATGATCCAGGATGTATTCCGAATAACCCGGCGCGAAGCTCCTTTTAAACCAGAGCAGTCGTTGCTGTACCAAGTCATTCCAGCTGAGCGAATCACGGCTCGCCAAAGGGTGGTCGGTGCTGAGGTAGACGCCCAGCGGAAACGATCCGATGCCTTGGACAATAAGATCATTCATTGGTGCGACCGTGTGGATTAGACCTAGGTCAAGACGCTTGGCGCGCAGCAAGTCGATTTGCTTGCTGGACGGCAGCGCCTGGTACTCCATCCGACAGTCCGGAAAGGAGCCATCTAACTTAGTGGCTCGTTCCAGAGATTGCAGCACTGCCGAGGGAATACCCGCAGATATGCCGATCCGGAACGATACCGCCGGCGAAGCGGTCTCGCGGATGAATTTTCCCAGTGCGCTAGTAAAATGATCGGCGACTGGGAGCAGCCGTTCGCCATCCGCAGTGAGCTCGACGCCTGAGGGAACTCGCTTAAAAAGCTTGACATGGAGTTTGTCCTCGAGCCGAATAATTTGCTGGCTTAGACTCGGCTGGGCTAGGCCAAGTGAGCTGGCCGCTTCGGAAACGCTGCCAAGAGCAGCGACTTCCTGAAAATACCTCAGATGACGTACGTCAATTCCGTCCAATGAGGCTTTGAGATCATTCACGATGCTCCGTCTTGATCTGTTATTGAGCTATAGCTGATTACCTATACAGGATAGTGCTTCTAAGCACTTGGCCAAAGCGATATGTCGAGAATTAGACTCAACTCGCCCGCCCCGCTCGACCGCCTCTTGACCTCGATCAGAGCGGTCTCACAACGGAGGATCTATTCTTGAATTCGCCGACTTCAACCCCGCGACAGCAACTGCAAGACGCGGTCTCGTCAGCGCCGCAATTACCTGCTAGCTATTGCACTCTGGTGGTGCTTTCTGCCATCTTCCTCACTTTGGCGGCAAGCGGCGCACCCTCGCCGCTTTATGTCGAATATCAACATGAGTGGGGCTTTTCGCCAACCATCTTGACCACCGTCTACGCCACTTATGCAGCCGGAGTGGTGGTTTCCCTGCTGCTTCTGGGGGGCGTCTCGGATCGGCTTGGCCGCAAGCCCGCCATTCTGATCAGTTTTGGACTGGTGCTCTTCAGCTTGCTAATTTTCTTTTTCGCACCGTCAGTGGAGTGGTTGTATATTGCCCGAGCGGTGCAGGGCTTAGCCACTGGGGTGTTCACCGCAACCGCAACCGCTTTACTGACCGATGTGGAGCCGCAACACGCGGCTGGTCACGCCGCAACTTACAATTCTGCGGTGCAATCCACTGGTATCGCGATGGGGGCGCTTCTCGCCTGCCTTGGTCTAGCGTTGCAAACCTTCCCACTACAGTTTCCTTACGCAGTGTTACTGATCATTGGAGTGCTGAATTTATTGGCGCTCTTTGGGGTGCGTGAAACCGTCCAGAATCCGCAGCGTCTGCAGTGGAGATTTCTGGTCAAAGTGCAGAAGCTAGCCCTGCCGGCGGCAGCGCGCCCTGAATTCGCCACAGCCGTTTTAGTGGTGGTGGTTGCCTGGTCAGTGGCCGGCATTTACCTCTCCCTCGGCGGCACGATTAGCAAGCAGCTTTTCAATAGCTCAAGCGTCTGGCTTCCCGGTCTGATGGTGCTGCTGTTGCAGGGCTTCGGCGGACTAATTTCACTCTTGTTCCGTAAAGTCAGCACCCACCGGGCGACCATTCTGGCACTACTGGCCTTGCTGATCGGCTTGGTCATCGTGGTGATCGGGGTGGGGAATGCCTCCACTCCGGCTTTTCTGATTGGCAATCTGGTCACCGGGGCTGGATTTGGCATTGGCTTCATGTCCTCTACTCGGCGCATCAGTGCGTCTGCTCCCTCGGAGCAACGTGGCGAAGTGATGGCGGCGTACTTCATCTCGGCCTATTTGGCGATCTCAGTACCAACCATCATCGCGGCCAAAGTTTCTGAAGTATTTGGCCTGAGTGCCACCTTTAGCTGGCTGTGTCTGGTGTTGATGGCACTAGCAGCTGTAACCCTTATTCGCGTTATCATGCGCGGCAAACTAACCCGTTCCTGAGTTCTTTTGTTCTTCCTGGGAGAAAAAGTTGTTAACTACAAATATTGATGTCACCTTGCGTGATGGCGGGTATCGAAACAGTTTCGCGTTTCCACTCGAATATGCGATCAGGCATGCCAAACAGAGCGTTGGCGCTGGTTTTGATTGGGTTGAAATCGGCTACCGTAATGGCTCTTTCAAATCAAGCAACGATTTGGAACTCACTGCCCGTGGAGATGACAGGTACATCGCCAGAATGGCTGAGGAAATTGGTTCAGAACACCTCGCCATGATTTTGCACAGTAAGAACGTGTCCCTTGACGATATCCATCGGATGTACGACTCCGGCGCGCGATTGCTGCGGATTTGCTGGTCGGACCGCGGCGGAGATCATCAGGCGGGCATTATTAAAGCAGCTCAAGATCAAGGGTTCATCGTGAGCCTCAATATCACTCGGGTTTCGGAGAAGAGCCCGGCAGACCTGCTGATTTCGCTGGAATCGGCGCTCGCCTTTGACACCGATTTGATTTACTTCGCGGATTCGAATGGCAGCCTGATTCCCGGAACCGCCCAGCAGCTGATTCGCACCACCGTGGGACAGCATCCTGGGCTGACTGTCGGTTTTCATGCGCACAATAACCTCGGTCTCGCCTTGGCTAACTCGATTGCCGCGGTGGAGAGCGGCGCCAGCTGGATCGATTCCTCCCTGATGGGGATGGGCAAGGGCTCCGGCAACTTACGGACCGAGGAGTGGTTCTCCTATCTGCTTCGAAGCGGCTGGGATTCCGGCAAGCTGGACTTAGGAGAAGCGATCTCACTGGTTAATCTGTTGCGCGGTGAGATTCCCGCTTCGCTGCCCGAACTCAATATGTCCAATTTTGTGCTCGGTCACTTCGATCTGAGCGTAGAGAAGCTCGGCCTGATCGAACATCCTTCTCCGCCGAAGATGCTGGAGGTAGCGCAGAAGCTGGCTGAGCAGCGCCTTCCTGCGTTGGTATCAGCGGGCCAGCTGTGACCAGCGCCAGGCTCGGTGAAGAAGAGCTGAATGCTGAGCAGCTGAGGGGTCAGCATTGGCTCTTCTTGGCGCCGTATTTACCGAGCTGGGATCAGGGCGCCTTCTTTGAACCATTGGCTGCTTTATTGCGCGAGCGCGGACACAGAATTAACTTCGTTGACACCGTCGAGCCGGTTGGCAAATCGGTGCACGACTTTGCCGCCCTGGTAGCTTATTGGCGCGCTCGGATCGATTTCTCAGAATTCGATCTGCTGGCTGGAAACGCCCTTGGCGGCGCGGTGCTTCAAGCCTTGCTGGAGGACAGTGGAGTGCACCTTCCGGTGGTGCTTTTTTCTTCACCAACCGTCGCCGACCCGGTGCTGGTGGGCAAATTGAATGCCATTGTGGAGCTGAATCGCAGCGGCAACGCTGAGGCCGCGCACCAGCTACTCACTCAGCTAATCGCCCCCGGGACAACGGGCTCCGCGCCGTTAGTCGAGTCGAACGAAGCTCAGTTGACCGAAAGCTCTTCGCGGTCAAACCCACGGACTGAGGCGCTGAGCTTCTTCCAAGGTTTGGAGCTCAGTGGTGCAGTTGCGAACTACGACGGGCGGATCCTGTCAATTGTGGGCGAGCTGTCCCAACTGGTGACCCGGGAACATCTGCGTCGCCGAGAGCAGGATCAGAGCTTGGAAGTCGCCCGCGCAGGTATGCGGGCGCATCAGCAAGAACCGGAATTCCTACGAGAGAAAATTGAGCAATTCATCAATGAGCACTGAACCTTCTAGCAGTCCCACGAAGCGCCGCATTGCGGTATTACCCGGGGACGGCATCGGTAGCGAAATCCTTGACAAGCTGATTCCGGCCCTTGACGGCTTTGGCCTGCCGATTGCCTTTGAAGAGGGCGCAATTGGCTGGCAGCAGTGGTGCGAACAGGGCGATCCAGTACCGCAACGAACCTGGGATTTACTGGAGAAATCGGACAGTTGTCTATTAGGCGCCGTGACCAGCAAACCCTTACGGGAGGCCGAGCAGGAGCTGGCTCCGGAACTGCGGGATAGGGGTCTGAAATATGTTTCTCCGGTGATTCAGCTTCGTCAGCGCCTGGGCTTATTCGCAAATGTGCGAGTTTCCGAAGACCTGGTCAATCAGCGTTTTAGATTCGCGGTGATCCGGGAGAACTCGGAAGGGCTCTACGCCGGTTTTGACTACCACCAACCACCTGAAGGTTTGTGGGAGTTAGTGAAAGATCATCCCAATGCTGATGTTTCCGGCCGGGAACGAAGCAGCGCGAGTATTCGCCTGCAGACCGAATCAGCGATGGATCGGCTCTTCCGATTCAGCTTCGAGTACGCTCGCAAACATGGACACCATCGGGTGACCGTGGCTGATAAACCCAATGTGATGCGTTACAGCGGAAATCATCTGCGCGAACGCTTTGAGCTGATTGCCGCCGAATATCCGGAAATCACCGCGGATATCCATAATGTCGACGCGATTGCGCTCTGGATGGTTCGGCGTCCCGAGCAGTTCGGGGTGATCGTCGCGGAGAATATGTTCGGGGATATCCTCTCCGACCTCGGGGCGGGAATGATGGGTGGCCTGGGACTGGCTGGCAGCGGAAATTACGGCTCAAGTACCAGCTACTTCGAACCGGTGCACGGTAGCGCGCCACAGATGGCGGGTCAGGACAAAGCTAATCCACTGGCAATGGCGCTTACCGCGGCACAAATGCTGAGCCACCTGGGATTTGCTGATCAGAGCGCAGAACTCAGCAGGGCGGTGGTCAGCATGGTGACTGACCGCAAAGTTCTTACTTATGACTTGGGTGGCAACGCCACTATGAGCACAGTGGTTGGTGAGCTGCGTAAGCGGCTCGGCGGTCATCGAGCTCGGCCCACCGCCAGTATCCTGACGATTGGCGGCGAACTCACCGCTGGCGACTATCTCGACTCTAATAGTCGGGCTGCCTCCGCCCGATTGAGCCAACAAGGTTACGAAGTACGCCAGCACAGCACCCTGCGCGACCTGATACCTGATATTAGCGACGCCACTTCGGCCGCCATCGGTCGGGATGCCGTGCTGGTGGTCGCTGGTGGCCTGGGCCCCACCTCGGATGACATCACTCGGGAGGCGGTGGCCAAGGCCTGCGGAGCTGAGCTGGGCTTTGACGAACAAGTCTGGGCAGGCGTTGTTCAGCGACTGCATTCCTTCGGCATTGAGGCCTCCGAGACTAATCGGCGTCAAGCGTTTTTCCCCAAAGGGGCGGAGGTTCTGAGCAATCCGAACGGCACCGCGGCCGGTTTCAGTCTGCTGGTTCGTGGCACCCGCATCGGTGTGTTTCCCGGTCCGCCCAAGGAGTGCGAGCCGATGCTGGCCCAATTTATTAATAGCTTGCCGAGCCATCAGCCTCCTCAGCAACACAGCTGGAGGCTGCTTGGAGCGGTCGAGTCCGATCTCGCCGAGGCCTTCCACCAGGCCCTGGCGAGTCATCAGTCTGAGGTCGAACTGCACACGGTGTGGAATTACCCATATGTCGATGTGCGCCTTGACGGCGAGCTCTCGACGGCGCTCGAAGCTGAATTGGATCAGCGCTTCGCCGAGCAGCTGGTGAGCAGGGACGGACGTGACGCGCTCGCCGAGCTGGCCGCCACCCCGAACGCAAAATTGGGATCGGTCAGTGGTGCCGCCGCAGCGCTGCTGGAAGGGCTGGGCGGGGCGGAGCAAGGCTACGATCTGGAGACTTCGCTGGAGTGGCAGGGCGGCTCAGAGACTGAGCACACCGGCACGGTCAGGGTGATCGTGACGGTCGACGGCTCAGCCAGAGGGGGTAGTCGCCGCGCGGTCTTCCCTAATCGTGGCCCGGAAATCCAGACCGCAATCCGTGATTTTTGTTTACTCGCCCTGATCCACCACGTAAAGAAGGATTCGCAATCATGACCCCCAGCAATCTCCCTGAGCGTTTAGCCGCGCTGGATACCGCCGAAGTCTCCGACGCATTAGACAGCCTGGGCGTACCGGGCAAGATCCCGCAGGTGGTCTCTCGGGTTCCGGGTTCCCGGTTTTGTGGTCCGGCTTTTACGGTGCGCTACCAAGCCATCGCTGACCCTGTCGGCGGATTTCGCAATGCCGCCAATTACATTGACGAGGTGCCGGAGGGGGCGGTGATCGTCTCTGATAATGCCGGTTCATTGGAGTGCACCACCTGGGGTTCGTTGCTCACCATCACGGCGGGACTTCGGAAAGTCGCTGGCTCTATCGTCTTTGGTTCGGTTCGGGACCTCGCTGAGACCAGGGAACTGGGGTTTCCGTTGTTCAGTGCTGGGGTCTCAATGGTGAGTGGGAAGAACCGGGTTGAACTAGCGGCAGTTGGCGAACGGCTTGATCTGGCCGGCCTGCCGGTGGCTCCGGGCGACTATGTGCTCGCCGATGACAACGGGGCGCTGGTAGTGCCGGCCGAGTTGCTCGCTGAAGTAGTAGAGCGTGCCGAGCGGGTGCGCCTCACCGAGGAACGGATCGCCGAAGCGGTGCGCGCCGGGATGTCGCTGGCCCAGGCACGCTCCAGCTTCGGATATGCCCAGCCTTGGGCTGCGGAGTCTGCTTAGCCAGTGCAGCCTGATTGGATAGACCCGCACTATCACGCCAGTCAAGACGAACAGCTACGCCGGCACAGCGTCCCTGAAGCCGCCGCCCAGTTTAAAGCGCTGAACGCTTGGGGAGTGATCAAGAGTCATCAGCTTAGTAGCGTGGATGCGACCGTGGCAGCACAGGGCGATGGCTTGCCGGTCTCTGGCTCAATAGTGCTCAACGATGCTTTGGGGGAACCGTCCCCAGCGCTCGTGGCCGATGCTGCGAAGCGCTCCCAGCGCAGTTCAGCTCGGCTCATGGTGTACTGGCCGACCCGGCCGGGCCGCAATTCGGCCTTGCTGTTTACCGAGGCTGGTTCACTAACGAAATTGGCAGCAGAACTGCTCGGGGTCATCCGGGACCACGACGCGGTGCTGGCCACCGGGCATGCCGGGCGTCCGCAGGTGTTCGAGACGGTTCAGCTCGCTGCTCAGTTAGGGCTCGCCAGGTTGCTGGTGACTCACGCCTATCACCCGATGTCGGGGCTGTCTTTGGCCGATATCGAGCAGCTCGGTAACTCGCCGCAAGTATTTATTGAGCAGACCGCGTTGACCGTCTTGATGGCTCGACGTGAAGAGGCTGAGCTAATCGCAGCCCTTCGCGCCCACCCGCGCAGCATTCTCAGCTCTGACCTCGGCCAGCCAGCCAATCTGGCCTTGGCCGACTTCCCCGCTTGGAGGGCTGATTTCTTTACTCGCCACCGAGTGTCCGCCGAAGAAAGCTCAGCGTGGTCACGACAGAATGCTGCGAATTTACTCTTTGCCGAATAGCATCGTTGAGCTAGCGGATGGTAGCCGCTAGCGAAATCGTCGCAGGTTGGCTTAATCCCTGAAAGTCTGGCACACTAGAAGGGTTGTTCAAGCGCTTCTTCGCGTCCCCATCCGGATAATGCCGGGTGTGAGGGGCCAAGTTGAAGACCAAAACATAACCCACCAACTTTTGTTGTCCGGTCGAGTTTGCGTGAAATACGCGACACGCCCGAGCGCGGGGGTCGGTGTTCTGAGGTATTGAGGAACCCGGTAATGCTCCGGATTCAGTATCTGCATAAGCACTAGATATAGGCAGTGCACAGTAAGTCAACAGAGCAGCAAGCGCTCAAGCAGTTCTATCGAAGCTACAGAGAAGAGAGCTAAGCCATGGCGGGACAAAAAATCCGCATCCGGCTGAAGTCGTATGACCACGAGGTCATTGACGTTTCAGCCCGGAAGATCGTTGAGACGGTCACACGCGCTGGCGCGACGGTAGTCGGCCCGGTGCCGTTGCCGACGGAAAAAAACGTTTATTGCGTTATCCGTTCGCCGCACAAGTACAAGGACAGCCGCGAGCACTTTGAAATGCGCACGCATAAGCGTCTGATCGACATCATTGACCCCACGCCCAAGGCTGTCGATTCGCTGATGCGTCTCGACCTGCCCGCTGACGTGAACATCGAAATCAAACTTTAAGGGAGGTGCTGAGAAAACTATGACCGTGATCCGTAATGTAAAAGGAATCCTGGGCACGAAGCTCGGCATGACCCAGGTCTGGGACGAGAGCAACAAGCTTGTTCCGGTTACTGTCGTCCAGGCTGACTCCAACGTCGTCACTCAACTGCGTGACGCCGCCAAGGATGGTTACACCGCTGTGCAGATCGGCTACGGCCAGATCGACCCGCGCAAGGTGACCAAGCCGCTTGCTGGCCACTTCGAAGCTGCCGGGGTTACCCCGCGCCGTCACGTTGTTGAGCTGCGTACCGCTGATGCTGAGTCCTACTCGCTGGGCCAGGAACTCTCCGTGGAAATCTTCGAAGCCGGCCAGAAGGTCGACGTCGTGGGAACCTCCAAGGGTAAGGGTTTCGCCGGTGTGATGAAGCGTCACGGCTTCCACGGTGTTGGCGCCTCGCACGGTGCCCACAAGAACCACCGTAAGCCCGGTTCAATCGGTGGCGCGTCCACCCCGAGCCGCGTTTTCAAGGGTGTTCGGATGGCAGGCCGGATGGGCGCAGTGCGTCACACCACCTTGAACCTGACTGTCCACGCTATCGACGCTGAGAAGTCGCTGCTGCTCATCAAGGGTGCCGTCCCCGGTGCCCGCGGCCAGGTCGTTCTCGTCCGCAGCGCCGTGAAGGGAGCCTAAGACTATGGCTACGAAAACTGTAAAAGTTTCCCTGCCCGCCGAGATTTTCGACGTACAGACCAATGTGCCGTTGTTGCACCAGGTTGTTGTCGCTCAGCTCGCTGCGGCTCGCCAGGGTACTCACAAGACCAAGACCCGCGCAGAGGTTTCCGGCGCAGGCCGCAAGCCGTTCAAGCAGAAGGGCACCGGCCGGGCTCGTCAGGGCTCCATCCGTGCTCCTCATATGACCGGTGGCGGCATTGTGCACGGGCCGACCCCGCGCGATTACAGCCAGCGGACCCCCAAGAAGATGAAGGCTGCTGCTTTGCGCGGCGCGCTCTCTGATCGGGCCCGTAACGATCGCATTCACGTGGTCGCCGAACTGGTTGCCGGTACCAAGCCTTCCGCTAAAGAAGCACTCGCAACTCTGCGTGGCGTTTCCGAGCGGAAGAACCTGCTGGTTGTCATCGAGCGGGCCAACGACGTCGCTGCTTTGTCAGTGCGTAACTTGGCCGAGGTCCACGTTCTGTACGTGGATCAGCTGAACACTTACGACGTGTTGGTTTCCGACGACGTCGTGTTCACCAAGGCCGCCTACGAGGCATTCGTTTCCGGCAACGCCGCTAACGATGCATTCGGCGCTGGTGCTCCGGTGGAAGAGGTTGAGGTAGAGACCGAGGCTGTCGAAGCCAAGGCAACCACCAAGGCTGCTCCGAAGTACGCTGGCTCGAAGGCTCCGCTGACCGACCCGAAGAAGGCCCCCAAGGGCTTCGACATCAAGGGCAACGAGGACTCGATGAAGTACCACGTGCCCGGTTCACGGTGGTATGACAACACCGTTGCCGAGATCTGGTTCGCCACGGTTGAGGACGCCGAAGCCGCTGGCTTCGAGCCTGCCGGCGGCAAAGCGGCTCAGGCTGAAGGCCAAGACGCAGTAGAGGAGGACGCCAAGTGACTGACGCAGTTACCGGCGCAGCTGTTAGCTCAGCTATCCACACCAAAGATCCCCGCGACGTGGTGCTTGCACCGGTCGTTTCGGAGAAGAGCTACGGTCTGATCGACGAAGGTAAGTACACCTTCTTGGTCGACCCGCGTTCGAACAAGTCCGAGATCAAGTTCGCCGTGGAGAAGATCTTCTCCGTCAAGGTTGACTCGATCAACACCATCAACCGTGCCGGGAAGCGCAAGCGCACCCGTTTCGGATGGGGACAGCGCAAGAGCACCAAGCGCGCAATTGTCACCCTGAAGGAAGGCACTATCGACATCTTCGGCGGTCCGCTTTCCTAAGCGGAGACCACTTTAACGAGGAATAATCATGGGAATCCGTAAATACAAGCCGACAACCCCGGGCCGTCGTGGCTCGAGCGTTGCCGACTTCGCAGAAATCACGCGGTCGACGCCGGAGAAGTCTCTGGTCCGTCCGCTGCCCAAATCGGGCGGCCGCAACAACACCGGTAAGATCACCACTCGTCACAAGGGTGGTGGCCACAAGCGCCAGTACCGTCTGATCGACTTCCGTCGTCACGATAAGGACGGCGTCAACGCCAAGGTTGCGGAGATCGAATACGATCCGAACCGTACCGCTCGCATCGCACTGTTGCACTACGTTGATGGCACCAAGCGTTACATCATCGCGCCGAACAAGCTCAAGCAGGGTGACTTCGTCGAGGCTGGTCCGTCCGCGGACATCAAGCCCGGCAATAACCTGCCGCTGCGCAATATCCCGGTGGGTACCGTTATCCACGCTGTGGAGCTGCGTCCCGGTGGCGGTGCCAAGATGGCTCGCTCGGCTGGCGCTTCGGTGCAGCTGGTAGCCAAGGAAGGCCGCTTCGCTCAGTTGCGTCTGCCCTCCGGCGAAATCCGCAACGTTGACGTGCGCTGCCGCGCCACCGTCGGCGAGGTCGGCAACGCCGAGCAGTCGAACATCAACTGGGGCAAGGCCGGTCGTAACCGCTGGCGCGGTATCCGTCCGACCGTTCGTGGCGTCGCCATGAACCCGGTGGATCACCCGCACGGTGGTGGTGAAGGTAAGACTTCTGGTGGCCGTCACCCGGTCAACCCGAATGGCAAGCCCGAGGGCCGCACCCGCCGCCCGAACAAAGAGAGCGACAAGCTTATTGTGCGTCGCCGTCGTACTGGCAAGAACAAGCGATAGGAGCCTGGACAGATGCCACGCAGCCTGAAAAAAGGTCCCTTCGTTGACCAGCACCTCTTTGTGAAGGTAGCAAACGAAAACGAGAAGGGCACCAAGAACGTTATTAAGACTTGGTCCCGCCGCTCCATGATCGTCCCCGACATGCTCGGGCACACGATCGCCGTGCACGACGGCCGCAAGCACATCCCGGTGTTCGTCACCGAGTCGATGGTCGGGCACAAGCTGGGCGAATTCGCTCCAACGCGGACTTTCCGCGGCCATGTGAAGGACGACCGTAAGGGCAAGCGCCGCTAAGGCGCCTGCAATTACGGCTAAGACGAGAGAAGGAAAGCAATGGAAGCCAAGGCCATTGCGCGGCACATCCGCGTAACGCCTATGAAGGCCCGGCGCGTCGTCAACCTGATTCGTGGTAAGCAAGCGAATGAGGCCCTGGCGATCTTGAAGTTTGCCCCCCAGGCAGCTTCGGAGCCGGTATTCAAAGTACTCCAGTCCGCAGTAGCTAATGCTCGCGTGCTGGCCGACCGGGACAGTGTTGCCTTCGATGAGGGCGATCTCTACATCAGCGAAGCTTTTGTTGATGAGGGTCCCACCATGAAGCGGTTCCAGCCGCGTGCCCAGGGCCGCGCCTACCGCATCAAGAAGCGCACCAGTCACATCACCGTGATCGTTGCCACCCCGAGTGAGGAGGAGAACTAAGTGGGACAGAAAGTAAACCCGCACGGGTTCCGCCTCGGTATCACCACCAACCATGTCTCGCATTGGTTCGCCGACTCCAACAAGGCCGGCCAGCGCTACAAGGATTTCGTCCGCGAGGATGTCAAGATCCGTCAGCTCATGTCCACGGGCATGGAGCGCGCAGGCATCGCCAAGGTTGAAATCGAGCGTACCCGCGACCGTGTTCGCGTCGACATCCACACCGCCCGTCCGGGCATTGTGATCGGTCGTCGTGGCGCTGAAGCCGACCGCATCCGTGGCGAGCTGGAGAAGCTCACCGGGAAGCAGGTTCAGCTGAACATCCTTGAGGTGAAGAACCCCGAGGTTGAGGCACAGCTGGTCGCTCAGGGCATCGCTGAGCAGCTCTCTTCGCGTGTGGCTTTCCGCCGCGCCATGAAGAAGGCTATGCAGTCCGCGCAGCGCGCCGGTGCCAAGGGTATCCGGGTGCAGTGCTCGGGCCGTTTGGGCGGCGCTGAAATGAGCCGTTCGGAGTTCTACCGCGAGGGTCGCGTGCCGTTGCACACCCTGCGTGCGAACATCGACTACGGCTTCTTCGAGGCGAAGACCACCTTCGGCCGGATTGGCGTGAAGGTCTGGATCTACAAGGGCGATGTGACCGCAAAGGAACTGGCGCAGCAAGCTGCTACCGCTCCTTCGCGTGGCCGCGGCCCGCGCCCCGAAGGCGATCGTGGACCTCGTGGTCCCCGGAGGGACAACCAGCGTGATGGTGGTCGTCGGGACAACCGCAATGACCGTAATGAGAACGCCAACACCGAGGCTGCTCCCGCAGCAGCGGCGGCAGAGGGGAGTGAGGCTTAAATGCTGATCCCACGTCGAGTCAAGCACCGTAAGCAGCACCACCCGGGTCGTTCCGGGCAGGCTACCGGCGGCACCAAGGTCAACTTTGGTGAGTTCGGTATCCAGGCGCTCAGCCCCGCTTATGTAACCAACCGTCAGATCGAGTCCGCTCGTATCGCGATGACCCGTCACATCAAGCGTGGTGGCAAGGTTTGGATCAATATCTATCCGGACCGCCCGATCACCAAGAAGCCCGCTGAAACCCGAATGGGTTCCGGTAAGGGTTCGCCCGAGTGGTGGGTCGCCAACGTCAAGCCGGGCCGGGTTCTTTTCGAACTCTCCGGTGTCAGTGAAGATGTAGCTCGCGAGGCGCTGCGCCTGGCAATCCACAAGCTGCCCCTGCGGGCACGCATTGTGCGTCGTGAAGGTGGTGAATAGAAATGGCAGTTGGAACCAAGGATTTGGCCACTGAGAAGCTCGATGGTTTGGACAGCGCACGTTTGCTGGACGAACTCCGGAAGTCCAAGGAAGAACTGTTCAACTTGCGTTTCCAGTCGGCCACCGGCCAGTTGGAAAACCATGGACGTCTTCGCGCTGTAAAGCGTGATATCGCCCGGATCTACACCGTGCTGCGTGAACGCGAACTGGGCATTCGTGCCGAGGTCGTCGCCGCAGTGGTGGAGGACAAGGCTGACGCCAAGGCTAAGAAGAAGGCTTCCAAGAAGTCCGAGAAGGTCGAAGAGACCGTCGAGGCTACTGAGGAGGCTGCCAAATGAGTGAAGAGAACAAAGCTGAGAACAAAGAGGCAACTGTGACCGCTGAAACTGTTGAGACTGAGGGTACCTCGGCCCGCGGCTACCGCAAGATCCGCCGTGGCTACGTCGTTTCAGACAAGATGCAGAAGACCATCGTTGTTCAGGTTGAGGACCGTGTGAAGCACGCCCTCTACGGCAAGGTGCTGCGTCAGACCTCCAAGGTCAAGGTGCACGACGAAGAGAATTCGGCCGGTATCGGCGATTTGGTGCTGATCAGCGAGACTCGTCCGCTGTCCGCTACTAAGCGCTGGCGCTTGGTCGAGATCCTCGAAAAGGCTAAGTAAACGGTGTCTGTATAGGCAACGTTGAGAGGGTCGGCACTCCGCAAGGAGTGCCGACCCTCTAGTCTTTAACCGCACCGCCCCATCCACTCTCCGTCCCTTCCGCCGAGTTCGTTGTTTAGTCTCGAATTCGCTAGTAATTACTGGCGAATTCGAGTGTTTCCAACGAACTCAGCGTGATCCCGTCTAGCCGCTATGAACCCGAGGACGCAATGCCAGTTGAGCCCCACCTTGCCTATCCCAGTTCTTCAGCAACCGAAACCGTGCTGGGTGTTACCGCAACCAGGCTCGGCTCAGCCGATCGAGTCTCCCAGCCCCGTCGCTTTGTGGTCAGTGATATTCATGGGCACCCCGAAGGGCTGCTTGCTGCTCTGCGCGAAAAGGATCTGACCGATCAGGACGAAGCCTGGGTCGGCGGGGACGCCCAGCTGTGGGTGCTAGGCGACTATTTCGACCGCGGCCCGGACGGCGTCGGGGTGGTCGACTTGCTGATCCGATTGGCCGTCGAGGCGGAAGCGGCCGGTGGTCAGCTGACGGCGTTACTCGGTAATCACGAGGTGCTTACGCTGGGCAAGCATCGATTCGGAGCAATCACGATTCAGACTCCGCAGGGAGAACGGTCATTTGCCGCTTCTTGGGCACGGAATGACGGCCAGGCGGCAGATCAGAAGCGACTTACCGAACACCATCTGAACTGGCTGATGGAGCGTCCCGGGATGGCGCTGGTTGATGAGCATTTACTCATTCATTCCGATGTTGATGTTTATCGCCAGTGGGGCAGCACCGTGCAGGAAGTCAACGATTACCTGCTTCAAGCGCTGCACACCTCCGACCCCGAGACGCTTTGGAGCCTGTGGTCTGCTCTGACCAAGCGTGCTGCGTTTCAAGGGCTTGACGGCGTCGATGCCGCCCAGGGCATGCTGGCTCAGTTTGGCGGCAGCCACATCTTCCACGGCCACAGCATTATCGGCGAAGACGAGGGCTGGCCAGCATCGGCAACTAAGGGTCCGAAACACTACGCCGAGGACACTGTGACCGCGATTGACGGCGGCCTCTTCCTCGGCGGACCCTGCCTCGTGGTCGAGTTCTAACGCCGAGTTCGTGGTTTAGTCTCGGATTCGCTAGTAATTACTGGCGAATCCGAGACTAAACCACGAACTCACCGGGTGGGCGGCGATGGGTATTAGGGGCTGGGCTTGGGGTCGAGGAGGGTAGCCTTGATTTCGTTCTTGAGTACCTTGCCGAGCTTGGAGCGTGGCAGATCGGGCCAGACGATGACCTCCTTGGGGGCCTTCACGCTGCCGATTCGCTGCTTCACGAAGGCTATTAGCTCAGCAGTGTCGAGTTCGGCGTCGGGCTGCAATTCAACCACAGCCGTTACTTGTTCGCCCCACTTTTCGTCCGGCAATCCAACCACGCCACAATCCCTAATTGCCGAATGCTGCATCAGGGCTTGCTCAACCTCAGCCGAATAGACATTGAAGCCACCGCTAATGATCACGTCCTTTGCGCGATCCACGATATAGAGGAAATTCTCCGCATCCAGGTAGGCGATATCCCCGGTGTGGTGCCAGCGAAAACGTCCGACATCGGCGGTCGCCTCCGGATTTTTGTAATAACCCGCCATCACCAGCGAACTGCGCACCACCACTTCACCACGCTCGCCAGCGGGCAGCAACGACCCGTCCTCGGCCATGATCGCGACGGTGACCAGCGGCGAGGGGCGGCCAGCTGAACTCAGTCGTTCGGTCGCCACTGAACCGTCGGCACGATAGTGATCTTGCGTCGACATGGTGGAGATCATCATCGGAGCTTCGCTTTGACCGAACAATTGCGCCATCGGGCCAATCCGCTGTAGCGCTTCCGCCAGCCGGCTCGTCGACATTGGGGCTGCACCATACCAAAAACACTGCAGCGAACTCAGGTCGGTATCGTCCAGTCTGGGGTGTCCGAGCAACATATAAATCAGCGTCGGTGGCAAGAAGGTGTGGGTGACCCGTCGCTTCTCGATGGTGTCGAGGAAGACTTCCAGATCAGCAGTGGCCAGAATATCGATCACTCCGCCCATTGTCAGCACCGGCATCGCTAAGACGCCAGCGGCATGAGTCAATGGAGCAAGCGCGAGATAGACCGGCCGAGGAGCGAAGGGGTAGCTCATCAGGGTCAGCGCACTCATGGTTTCCAGATTGTGCTGGCTCAGCATCACACCCTTGGGCTTTCCGGTGGTACCACCGGTGCCAACCAACATAATCAGATCGTCAACTGGGGGGCGCTCGGCCTCAACTCCGGCAGCCTCAGCGGAGATCCATTCGTCGAATGAGGCCGCAAGTTCGGTACGTTTGTCCAGGCACACCAGGGTCTTGAGCTTCGGTAGTTGCGGCAAGATCTCGGCGGCCAGCGATTCGTAGCTGCTCTTGTAGATCAGCGCGGTGCAGTCGAAGAGGTCAAGTAGTTCCTGATTTTCGGCGGCGGCATTACGGGGGTTAATCGGGCACCAGACCGCACCGGCGCGTGAAATACCGAACACCGTGGCGAAGGCGATTGGGTCATTGGATGACAACACCGCAACCTTATCGCCCGGCTCAACGCCGGAGCGAGCCAGCGCTGCGGCGACATCGTAAGAGAGCTTTTGCACTTCGCCGTAGTCAAGGGTCTGTTCTCCGAATCGCAGACAAGGCGCGTTGGTGCCAAGCGAGGCACCCTTATCGAGGTAGTCGGTTAACCGCATAGTGGTTCCTCTCAAATCAAAGAGGGTGCCTGGCCGCTCAGTTTGACGGCCAGGCACCCGATGACTCAATACTGTTTCAATTAGCGCTCGACCGTGAGTACCGGCTCCATCACTAGGCCGAAGCTGCGCAGCACGCCGAGCAATTCGCGGTGTCCGAAGGCCTGGCAACCGGAGGCAAAGCCGACGCGCTTCGGTGCCTGCTGCAGCAATGAATAGGCGGCAAAGGCTTGTAGCAGCCCGGTTTGCTTGTAGTTGCTGTTGCCATGAATCACGCAGTGAGCCCGTCCTAATGGACCCGAAGCGTGCACCGAGTCCAAGGACTTATTCACCCGAGGATTTTCGCGCGGCGGCATTTGGTTCATCACCTGGGCCGCGGTCGCGGTCAGCGCCGCATCTCGATCGGCCTCATTCATGTCCTTTGTCGCCTCGAGAGCTGCCGCCACAATCTGGGGCACACCATGCATCAGGGCGGCGTTGAATACCCCGCCTTGCGCCTTGACATTGGCCACTCGCGGATCGTTTTTAAACCAGACCGGATGCGAGGTGCCGCCCCAAGGCAGCGAAAGCGCCAGCTCGTGCTGACCGGGAACCACTAACGAAACCAGACCTTGCTCAGGATCGAATGGAGCGTATGCATTTTGCTCCAGATAATAGGCCGAGGAGGTGGCGGCATTGACCAGAATGGTTCGAGTGGAAGCGACCGTCGGACTGCCACCCCAGAACACCGCGATGTCCAGGGTGTCCAGACCTGGTTGTTCGAGGCAGAGCTGAGCGGCAATCTCACCGGTGGTGTACATCTGGGCCAAGCCGGGTGAGAGCAGCAACCCTGCCTTGGCGAAATCCGCGCCGTATTTCTCATCGCAGGTAATCAGCCAGTCCTGCTCGCCGGTGGTGTCGGTGTAGTGTGCGCCGGCAGCCAAGGCGGCTTCGACGACGGCCGGGCCGAGTTCGCTGAACGGGCCGACTGTGTTGAGCACCACCGATGCTCCGCTGAGCAGTTCGGTGAGGGCCTCTACCGTGTGCTCGACTTCGACCGCCTCGTAATCGGCGGTCTCGATGCCCGGGATGTGGTCCAGGCATCGTTCCAGCCGCTCCTTGCTGCGACCGGCGGCGATGAACGGCACCCGATATTCCCGCAGATACTCGATCACCAGCCGTCCGGTGTAGCCGGTGGCTCCGTAGACGACAACCTTCTTCTCGCTCATGATTACATCCCCATCCCGCCGTCGACCGACAAACCGGTGCCGGTAATGAATCGTGCGCCGTCCGAGATCAGGAAGACCACGGCATCGGCCATATCAGAGACCTCGCCGAGCCGGCCCAGCGGGGTTTGTGCGATCACCGCGCCAACAGCTTCTTCCGGGCTGGGGAAAACACCGATAGCAGCTTCTTCGACGGCAAGCTGGTTGCCCATCGCGGTGGGCACCAAGCCGGGGTAGATGCAGTTGACTCGTACGCCATATCCGAAAGCCCCAGACTCTGCTGCGGCTACTCTGGTGAGCCGATCAACCGCTGATTTGGTCGCGGAATAACCGGAGATGCCGGGAAACGCAATGGTGGCGGCCACCGAGGAAACATTTACCACCGATCCGCCGCCACCTGCAGGGCCGCCAGGCCGCATGGCGCGGAAGGCGTGCTTGACTCCCAAGGCAGTACCAAGGATGTTGACTTCAAGCATCAATCGGACGCTGTTCGGATTGAGATCGGCGACCAGTTCGGTAATTTCCAGGCCGGCGTTATTCACCAAGCCGTCCAGGCCGCCAAGCTTTTCAACCGTTTCAGCGATCGCTGACTCCCAATTTGCATCGTCAGTGACGTCGAGCCGCACAAAATCTGCGGTGGCCCCGGTGGCGCTAATTGCCGCTGCAGCAGCTCGACCAGCCTCTTCCTGTACATCAGCGATCACTACTGCGGCACCGGCAGCGGCTAATGCCGTTGCCATTCCTTGGCCCAGCCCTTGTGCGCCGCCGGTGACCAGCACCTTGCGCCCATGAAGATCAAAGACACTCATCCCTAGCACTCCTCTTTGAGTTGGTTGATACCCCCGGTGCTGTGAGCTGACTCACAGCACCGGTCTATCCTCAGCGTAATCGACTTTGGACAATCGTCAAGACTTTTTTTGACAACTGTCCAAATTTATTAGCGAGCCTCGTTTAGACTGTTAGCTGGTATGGCATTGATGGGGGTGTCAGCCGGTACTAAGAGCTGAAAAGGAAACATAATGAGGGTTTTGGAAGCCGAGAAGCTTGAGAGTAGGCGGGTCGATAAGTTCGAAGAACGTCGCGCCGAGCTCGCTGATGCTGCCCTGCAGACGCTTTCTGAACTGGGCTATGCTCGCACCAGCCTGCGGGAAATCGCGCAGAACTCGCAGTTCTCTCATGGCGTGCTGCATTATTACTTCACCGATAAGGTCGATCTGATCACTTACTGTGTGCGGCGCTATAAAGCTGCCTGCGTCACCCGCTATGACCAGATCGTGAGCGCTGCCCGCACTGCTGAAGACCTTCGGCACGGCTTTGCTGAAGGATTAGCGCTGACCCTCCGCGAGGACGGCACCATGCACCGCCTCTGGTACGACCTGCGTGGACAGAGTCTTTTTGAACCCGCCTTCCGCGAAGACGTTGCCGAGATTGATGGCAGCCTGGAAAAGATGATCTGGCGAATCGTGAGCCGCTATGCCGAACTCAGTGGCAGCCAGTGTGGTTTATCTCCAGCGGCCGCCTATGCGGTGTTTGACGGCCTTTTTCAGCATGCGCTACTCAAATTTTTCTCCGCCGATGCTAGCGCGGGCGAAGAACTGCAGATTGCTGTCAGGGCGCTGCTGCCCGACATCATGCGGCCCGCCTAGCCGCTCCAGCTCTAGCTGCTCCACTAAAGGGCATTGTTCCTCGACTGAACTGCGGTGGGTTTCTCTCGGAGCTTTTCCGCGGAAGCGGTCTGTCGCCCATCCATCTCACCGGTTGCGACGAACTAGAAATATGAAACACGGTGGATGGTTCAAGCGTGCACTCTCGGGGTTGGTTGCGGCTCTGCTGGCTCTTGGCATTGCTGAGTTGCTGGCGCTATTAATACCCGGGCTGAGTTCACCAGTGACGGTGGTTGGCGCGTTTGTGGTCGATATTGTGCCGCCCTGGGCTAAAGACTTCGCCATTGATACTTTCGGCACCAACGACAAATTGGCGCTGACAGTCGGCCTGGTTGGTGTTATTTTGCTGGTTGCGTTGCTAGCGGGACTGCTGGAGCGAGTCAAACTTCCCCTCGGCTCAGCGCTAATCGCAATTTTCGGTGTGGTTGGTGCGGTGGCGGCGGTGACCAGGGCTAATGCCTCGGGGTGGACGGTGCTGCCCAGCCTGCTCGGCGCGGCGGCAGGCATCCTGGTGCTGCGTCTGCTGATCAGGAAGCTGAGCGGAGCGAAGCTGCCGCTGGAATTGCTTGATCGACGAAGCTTCTTGCAACTTGCCGGGCTGGCCACGGTCCTTGGCCTCGCCGCTGGGGCTGTTGGCCGAACGGTCAAACAAGTCAGTTCCGCGGTGACCAATTTCGTCCTACCCACGCCGAAGACCAGGGAGAGCATTCCGGCTGGTGCTGATCTGAAGATCCCCGGCTTATCTCCTTTTGTCACACCGAATGCGGACTTCTACCGCATTGACACGGCCCTGCAAGTACCGCAGATCGATACCGCGAGCTGGCAGCTGCGGATTTTCGGTATGGTCGACCGCGAGGTGACTATGAGCTTTGCCGAATTGCTAGAGCAGCCGATGATCGAGAGGGTGCTATCACTGACCTGCGTCTCCAATCAGGTGGGCGGGAAACTGGCCGGCAATGCAGTTTGGATCGGTACCCCGATTAGGGACTTGCTGGCCCGAGCCGGGGTCTCCCAAGACGCCGATATGGTGCTCTCCAGTTCGCAAGACGGCTATACCGCAAGTACTCCTCTCGATGCGCTCACCGATCCCGGCCGGGACGCGCTCTTGGCTGTCGGCATGAATGGCACTCCACTGCCGCCGGAACATGGCTATCCGGTGCGAATGGTGGTGCCCGGTCTGTACGGCTACGTTTCGGCGACCAAATGGCTGGTCAGTCTCGAGGTCACCCGCTTTGATCGGAAGCAGGCTTATTGGACGCCACGTGGTTATGCGGAGAAGGCGCCGATAAAGCTCGCCTCCAGGATTGAAGTGCCGGGGCCTTTCGCGAAACTCGATAAGGGTTCCGTGGTGGTGGCCGGGACTGCTTGGGCTCAGCACACTGGGGTAGCGAGCGTCGAAGTGAAGATCGATGACGGCGCTTGGCAGAAGGCCGATCTCGGTGAGGTGCCCTCCAAAGACACCTGGCGGCAGTGGCGGTTCAACTGGCAGGCGCAAGAGTCCGGCAACCACTATATTTATGTCCGAGCCACCGACGCGCAAGGCCGAGTTCAAGAGTCAACGAATCATTATCCGCTGCCCGACGGCGCCACCGGTTTCCACAATATTGCGGTCAGCGTGAACTGAGCTCTTTAGAGCTGAAAGACGAAGCTCGCCTAGCCTCTGTCCACAAGCGGGCTGTCAGCAGTCAGAGGCTGAATCTACACCGCTAATTGTGCTAAGATATTGAGTTTGTGTGGTCTAACTCGTAGGCTGCGCAACCTCGTAAACTTTCGTGCCAGTGCATACTGCCGTTCAAAACTCTTCAGAGAGACCGGTTCAAATGTTCCTGGCACGGTGGTTTAGACCCGTACTGGCAAAATCCAGACGGGTTAAGAGACACCCCCGATCAACTGTTCCGCAAGGCTCATTCTGTAGGCATGATTTCAGTTTCGAGAACCGGCGAGACGACAGGAGTAACTAGTGATTCAGCAAGAGTCGCGACTCAAGGTTGCCGATAACACGGGTGCTAAGGAAATCCTTACCATTCGCGTGCTCGGTGGCTCTGGCCGTCGCTACGCAGGTATTGGCGACGTCATCGTCGCAACCGTCAAGGATGCAATTCCTGGCGGTAACGTCAAGAAGGGCGATGTGGTCAAGGCCGTTATCGTCCGGACCAAGAAGGAACGCCGTCGTGCCGATGGCTCCTACATCAAATTCGACGAGAACGCAGCGGTCATTTTGAAGGCCGATGGCGATCCTCGTGGCACCCGTATCTTTGGCCCGGTGGGCCGCGAACTTCGCGATAAGAAGTTCATGAAGATCATCTCGCTTGCACCGGAGGTGTTGTAATTCATGGCGAAGCTCAAGATCAAGAAGGGTGACCTGGTCCAGGTCATCACCGGCGCCAAGCAAGAGCGTGGTGGCGACCGCGGCAAGCAGGGCAAAGTTCTGCGCGTTTTCCCGGAAAGCAACCGCGTCCTCGTTGAGGGCATCAACCGCGTCACCAAGCACACCAAGGTTGGACAGTCGCAGCGCGGCACCAAGACCGGTGGCATTGAGACCGTTGAAGCCCCGATCCACATCTCCAATGTGGCCATCGTGGACCCGTCCACCAAGAAGCCGACTCGGGTTGGCTACCGCCTCGAGACCGTCACCCGTGATGGCCGCGAACGCGTCACCCGGATCCGTGTCGCGAAGAGCTCCGGAAAGGACCTGGCATGAGCACCGAAGTTAGCGCAGCGGAAAACGCACCGGCTTCAGCCAGTGACGCCGTGAAGATCACCCCTCGTCTGAAGACTCGCTATGCCGAGCAGATCAAGGACGGACTGCAGGAAGAGTTTAACTACGCGAACGTGAACCAGGTTCCGCGCCTGGTGAAGGTTGTTGTGAACATGGGTGTCGGCGAGGCTGCTCGCGACTCCAAGGTGATCGACGGCGCTGTTCGTGACCTGACTCTGATCACCGGCCAGAAGCCGATGGTTACCAAGGCTCGCAAGTCGATCGCGCAGTTCAAACTGCGTGAAGGCATGCCGATTGGCGCGCACGCAACCTTGCGCGGCGACCGGATGTGGGAATTCGTGGATCGTCTGGTCACCCTGGCGCTGCCCCGTATCCGTGACTTCCGCGGCCTCTCCGGCAAGCAGTTCGACGGCAATGGCAACTACACCTTCGGTCTGACCGAACAGGTCATGTTCCACGAGATCGACCAGGACGCCATCGACAAGGTGCGCGGTATGGACATCACCGTGGTCACCACCGCCAAGACTGACGACGAAGGCCGGGCGCTGCTCAAGGCGCTGGGTTTCCCGTTCAAATCTGAAGACTAATTACGACGTAGCAGGTCTCGCGTTCACTGGACGCGGGAAACCATACGAGAAAGGGCAAAAGCCCAAATGACAATGACAGATCCTGTCGCAGATATGCTTACGCGTCTGCGCAATGCAAACTCGGCTTACCACGATTCCGTGACCATGCCGTACAGCAAGCTCAAGGGCCACGTGGCTGACATTCTCAAGGCTGAGGGTTACATCTCGGCATGGAATGTTGAGGACGCCGAGGTTGGCAAGAAGCTGACCATCGACCTCAAGTTCGGACCGGACCGTCAGCGTTCAATCGCTGGTATCCGCCGGATTTCCAAGCCGGGTCTGCGCGTTTACGCGAAGTCCACTAACTTGCCGAAGGTTTTGGGCGGCCTGGGGATTGCGATTCTCTCGACCTCCTCGGGTCTGCTGACCGACCGTCAGGCTGAAAAGAAGGGCGTGGGTGGGGAAGTCCTCGCCTACGTCTGGTAGAAGAAAGGGAGTTAAGACTTATGTCACGTATTGGACGTCTCCCAATTTCGGTGCCCGCTGGCGTCGAGGTCAAGATTGACGGTGCCGAGGTCTCGGTCAAGGGTCCCAAGGGCTCGCTGACTCACATCGTGCCGAACCCGATCGCTGTTTCGCTTGAGGATGGCACCTTGTCGGTTACCCGTCCGAATGACGAGCGCGATTCGCGTGCGCTGCACGGCTTGACCCGGACCCTGATCTCCAACTTGATCACCGGTGTCACCGAAGGCTACGAGAAGAAGCTTGAAATCGTCGGCACCGGTTACCGTGTGCAGGCCAAGGGTTCGGACCTCGAGTTCGCCCTGGGCTACAGCCACCCAGTCGCCGTGAAAGCCCCCGAAGGCATCACCTTGACCGTTGAGGGCCCCACCAAGCTCTCGGTCTCAGGTATCAATAAGCAGCAGGTGGGCGAAGTTGCTGCCAACATTCGCAAGCTGCGTAAGCCAGACCCCTATAAGGGCAAGGGCATTCGCTATGCGGGCGAAGTTATCCGCCGCAAGGTCGGAAAGGCTGGTAAGTAATCATGGCGCTGACCATTAATAAGAAGCGCAACGGAAAGTCGAAGGCTGACGCGCGCAGCCGTCGTCACCTGCGTGTCCGTAAGCGGATCAAGGGCACTGAGGCTCGTCCTCGGCTGGTCGTGAACCGCTCATCCCGGCATATGTTCGTTCAGGTTGTCGATGACACCAAGGGCGTAACCGTTGCCTCCGCTTCCACCATGGAAGCTGACCTGCGTAGCTTCGACGGTGATAAGACCGCGAAGGCCAAGCGGGTTGGCGAATTGGTTGCGGAGCGAGCCAAGAAGGCTGGCATCGAGGCCGTAGTATTCGACCGCGGTGGCAATAAGTACCATGGCCGGGTCGCGGCTGTGGCCGACGGTGCACGTGAAGGTGGTCTGGCCCTGTGAGCGAGAATACTAACCAAGCAAACCCAGAAAGCACAGGAGCCACTGTGTCTGAAGAGACAACAACTGCAGCAACGGCTAGCGGGTCCAACGAGGACCGTCGTGGCGGTCGTGATGGTGGCCGTGGTGGACGTGATGGTGGCCGTGGCGGTCGCGATGGTGGCCGTGGCGGTCGCGATGGTGGCCGTGGTGGCCGCGATGGCGGACGCGACGCTGAGAAGAACCAGTACGTTGAAAAGCTGGTCACGATCAACCGTGTTGCCAAGGTCGTCAAGGGTGGTCGTCGCTTTAGCTTCACCGCTCTGATGGTTGTCGGTGACGGCAACGGTCTGGTCGGCGTTGGCTACGGTAAGGCTAAGGAAGTTCCGGCCGCGATCGCCAAGGGCGTTGAGGAAGCGAAGAAGTCCTTCTTCCGCGTTCCCCGCGTCGGCGGCACCATCCCTCACCGCGTACAGGGCGAGGCCGCTGCCGGCGTCGTGCTGTTGCGTCCGGCTACCCCGGGTACCGGCGTTATCGCTGGTGGTCCGGTGCGTGCTGTGCTGGAGTGCGCTGGTGTTCACGACGTGCTGTCCAAGTCGCTCGGTTCCTCCAACGCGATCAATATCGTGCACGCCACGGTAGCCGCCTTGCAGCAGCTCGAAGAGCCTGCCGCAGTAGCTGCTCGCCGTGGTCTGCCGATGGATGAGGTTGTTCCTGGCCCGCTGCTGCGGAATATCCAGGAGCACGCCCAAGCAACAAAGGCAGGTGCGTAATGACCACCCCGAAGAATGTCCAGGCCTCTGATAAGACCCTGGAGATCACTCAAGTTAAGTCCGCCATTGGCGGCAAGCAAAACCAGCGGGACACGCTGCGTTCGCTCGGGCTCAAGCGCATCGGTCACACCGTTGTGCGCAAAGCTGATGCAGTGACCGTAGGCATGATTAACACGGTTCCGCACCTGGTAAAGGTAGAGGAGGCGAAATAGAGATGGCTGAGGCTACTAAGTCGAAGGCTGCGAAGGCAGACACTGCTAAGGCATCCGCTGACAAAGCACAGGCTGCTGAGAAGCAGAACGCGCTCAAGGTGCACCACCTGCGTCCCGCCCCGGGAGCCAAGACCGCTAAGACCCGGGTGGGTCGTGGTGAAGGTTCTAAGGGTAAGACTGCAGGCCGTGGTACCAAGGGCACCAAGGCTCGTTACCAGGTGAAGGCAGGCTTTGCTGGCGGTCAGTTGCCGCTGCACATGCGTCTGCCGAAGCTGCGTGGCTTCAAGAACCCCTTCCGGGTGGAGTTCCAGGTAGTTAACCTGGACAAGCTCTCCGAGCTTTACCCGGATGGCGGTCAGGTCACCGTTGAGAATCTGGTCGAGAAGGGTGCAGTTCGCAAGAACCAGCCCGTCAAGGTGCTCGGTACCGGTGAACTGACCGTCAAGGTCGACGTCACCGCGAACGCTTTCTCCTCCAGCGCTGCCGAGAAGATCACGGCTGCCGGCGGTACCGTCACGGAACTCTGATCCGTTGACGATAAACGATTAGGCTCTTGGCGAGCGGGCGAATATTTTCCCCGTTCGCCAAGAGCTTTTCGTTTTCTCCCAGCTTTACCCATTAGACTCGGTTGTTGGGCCATCAGGGCCCAACACTTTTCGTTCCTACACATCAGGAGGACGCTTGCTTTCCGCAATTGGCCGCGCCTTTCGGACGCCTGACCTGCGACGCAAGTTGTTGTTCACGCTGGGCATCATCGCTATCTTCCGGCTCGGGGCATTCATTCCCTCGCCTGGCATTGATTATTCAGCAGTTCAGGCTTGTCTTAAAGGCGGGGGAGATACCAGCGGCGGTATCTACCAGCTCGTCAACCTGTTCAGCGGTGGCGCTCTGCTGCAGGTGTCGATCTTCGCACTCGGCATCATGCCCTACATCACCGCCAGCATTATTATTCAGCTGCTCCGGGTGGTCATTCCCCGTTTCCAGGAGCTCCATCTTGAAGGAGCTCAGGGACAGAGCAAGCTGACCCAGTACACGCGTTATCTGACCATTGCGCTCGGTCTGCTGAATGCCACCACGCTGGTGGCGCTGGCACGCTCCGGAAATCTGCTCGGCGGTTGTGGCCAGGACGGCACCCCGGGAGCGATTATTCCGGATAGCTCAATTGTGGCGACCGTGCTGATCATCATCACGCTGACCGCTGGCACAGGCCTGATCATGTGGCTGGGCGAACTGGTCACCGAAAAGGGTGTCGGCAACGGTATGTCCCTGTTGATCTTCACTTCGATCGTGGCTCGGTTCCCCACCTCCCTCGGCGAGATCTGGAAGACCAAAGGCCCGGGCACCTTCTTCATCGTGATCTTGCTGGGCATCGTCGTGGTGGCTTTGGTGGTCTTCGTTGAGCAGTCGCAGCGCCGGATCCCGGTGCAGTATGCCAAGCGGATGGTCGGCCGTCGCACCGTCGGCGGCACCAACACCTATATCCCGATCAAGGTGAATATGGCTGGCGTGGTGCCGGTCATCTTCGCCTCCTCCTTGCTCTACCTGCCGTCCTTGGTCTCGCAGTTCGTGATTGGTAATAATGCGGCCAACGCACCGGCCTGGGCGACCTGGATCAACGACAATCTGACCAAGGGCGATCACCCGATCTACATGGTGATGTACTTCCTGCTCATCGTCGGCTTCACCTACTTCTACGTCGCGATCACCTTCAATCCCGAAGAGGTCTCCGACAATATGAAGAAGTACGGCGGCTTCATTCCGGGCATCCGTGCCGGGAAGCCCACTGCCGATTACTTGCAGTATGTGCTCTCCCGGATCACCCTGCCCGGTGCGCTCTACCTCGGTCTGGTCGCCCTGATCCCGTTGATCGCGCTGGTGCTGATCAACGCGAATCAGAACTTCCCGTTCGGCGGTACCTCGCTACTGATTATGGTCGGCGTGGGTCTTGAAACGGTCAAGCAGATTGACGCGCAATTGCAGCAGCGGCACTACGAAGGGTTATTACGATGACGAGAATGCTCATTGTGGGCCCTCCTGGATCGGGCAAAGGTACTCAGGCGGAGCGAATCTCTGATCGCTTGGGCATTGTGGCGATTTCCACCGGGGATATCTTTCGGGCCAATGTGAAGGGTGAGACGCCACTCGGCCTGGAGGCCAAGAAGTACATCGACGCCGGCGACTACGTGCCGGATTCGGTGACCAATAAGATGGTTCGGGATCGGCTGCAGCAAGATGATGTGCAGCAGGGCTTCCTGCTCGATGGCTATCCTCGTACCTCAGCCCAGGTCGATGAGCTGGACGATATTCTGACCGCCGAAGGTGAGAAGCTCGATGTTGTTCTGCAGCTCACCGCCGACGATGAGGAACTAGTCAAGCGGCTGCTAGGCCGGGCAAAAGAGTCCGGACGCAGTGACGATGACGAAAAAGTGATTCGGCACCGGCTCAACCTTTATCACACCCAAACCGAAGTAGTGGTCACTCGCTATGCTGAGCAGGGCATCCTGGCTAGGGTGGATGGCATCGGAGCGATCGATGAGGTCACGGAACGGATTATGACTGCTATTGATGCTTTTGCCGCCAAATAAATTTTGACGATAGTAACGGCGGGTTTGGCCTCGGGGCCAGACCCGCCGTTACTGTTTAAAACGAACCTAGTTCACATTTGACCCAATCAGATCAAACCCGGGCTGCGGTCGAGGCATCGTTGCTCTGGCCTGATTAGGATGGAAAGCAGAGCGCCACAGCGGTTGTTCGCAGTATCGGTATTGGTATTTAGCTCAGATGTGTCCACGTTGTTACCCGGGGGAGTGACTATGCAGCAAGCTTCGCAGCCTGAGGCTGCTCGATCCCGGCCTAAAAACCGCAAGGCGCAGATCGTTAGCGCGGCGGCTACGCTCTTCTATCAACACGGTTACGCGGTGGTAGGGATGGGCGATATTGCCGCTGTCGTGGGTGTCGCCCCTTCAGCCCTCTATCGACACTTTCCCGGCAAGGACGCGCTGCTCAAGGCGGTGGTGGCGGAAAGCCTGGCGGCCATCATCCGGCCAATCGAGAGACTCAAGGAAATCAGCGACGGAGTTCCGGCCGAAGTCTGGGCCAGTCGTTTCGCCGAGGTGGCGATAGACTCCCGCCAAGCTGGCGTTTTGTGGCGTCGTGAATCACGTCGCTTAGCCCCGAGTGATATCGAGGTGCTGCAGGCTCAGGTCACCCTGATGCGAGTCGAGCTGGCAGCGAAAGTGCGAGCTTTCAGGCCGGAATCGGGGGGCTGGGCTGATCTGTTGGCTCGCGCCCAATTATCGGTCTTTGCCAGTATTTCCTTTCATCGTTCGAAACTGCCGCGAGATGAGTTTATTGCGCTGCTCAGCGAGTTGGTGTTGAGAGTATTACAGGTTGAGCTACCCGACGACTCTCATCTCAGCCCACTTATCGAGTTCGTCGAAGTTCAGCCGGAGCTGTCCACTCGAGAGAGGTTACTTTCAGTGGGGGCAGAACTCTTTGCCCAAAAAGGGTATGCAGCTGTCTCGGTCGCTGAACTTGCCGCGGCCGTCGGGATTGCCGGGGCTAGTGTCTACCACCATTTCGCCAGCAAGGAGGAGCTGCTATTCCTCTCCTTGGAGCGTGCTGGGGGTCAGCTACTGCATGGACAGAAAGAACTTCTGGCAGCTGCTTTGAGCCCAGCTGCAGCGCTTGAAGCGATGATGCAGAGATACCTCCAGTTAATCGTGCAGGAGCCACACCTGATTATGTTGCTCGGCAGCGAGCTGGATCAGCTAAGCGCGGAGCAGAAAGCTCGAATTTTGCTTGAGCAGCATGACTATGTGGAGCAGTGGGTGGCACTTTTACGGCAAGTGAGACCGGGGCTGGATTCCGAATCAGCTCGAATAAAGGTGCAAGCCTGCATCACGGTGATTAATGAGCGACTTGGCGGTCAGCGGGACGCCTTGCGCAGCGGCGAACTGGAAGCGATTAGCACAATTTGTCGGGCCGTTCTTTTCTAGCGTGAATGAGCAGCCCGCTCAGTTGTGCAACTGGCGGTTTGCCGAATCTTAGGCCGAGACACTTGAGATACAAGTGAATTGGGAATAGTTTGAGGCGTGTATTCCGGTGTGAGGACAAAGATGAACCAAGACGCTAAACCCCAGCCCTTACAGGGCCTTCGGGTCATTGAGATGGCTGCGATTGGCCCGGTACCGCATTTGGGTACTTTATTGAGTAACCTCGGCGCCGAGGTTACGGTGCTGAGCAAACCCGCGCCGGGTCGGTATGACTTTCTGCATAGTCATTATGCGCAAGGCAAGCGGCATATCGCGGTCGACTTGAAGTCCGCAGCTGGCGTCGAGAAGGTAGTCGATTTACTGCCCAGCGCTGAGGTGCTGATTGAAGGCCTGCGGCCCGGGGTGATGGAACGGCTGGGCCTAGGACCAGAGGTTTGTCTCGCAGCCAATCCTGCGTTGATCTACGCCCGTGTGACCGGCTACGGGCAGCACGGACCGCTCGCTACCAGAGCCGGACACGACATTAACTACATTGCACATTCCGGAGCGCTGCACGCCTTCCGCAGAGGGGCTGAGCAGCCGGTGCCGCCGCTGAACGTGGTCGGTGACTTTGCTGGTGGTTCAATGCATGGAGCAATCAGCATCTTGGCCGCCCTCTATGGTCTCAAGGCCGGTTTGCCGGTGGCCCAGGTGCTGGACATTGCGATGGTGGATGGTGCTGCCGCGCTACTGACCATGTCCGATAATTTCGCCACGGTACTTGGTCCGGAAGCACTCGATCCGTTAGCAAATGCGCCCTTCTATGCGGTCTATGAATGCGCCGAACCAGGTGAATACATTGCGGTCGGGGCGGTTGAACCGCAATTCTTCAATGAGCTGTTGCGGGCTACCGGCATTGAGTTCCCGGCGGCCAGTCAGAACGACCAATCTCGCTGGCCGGAGCTACAGCAGAAGTTAGCAGAAGTGTTCAGGAGCAAATCACGGAGCGCCTGGGCAGAAATCGGACGGACTACTGACTCCTGCATTTCGGCGGTTTTGTCCCTCGCTGAATCGACCAATGATGCACAGATGCAAAGCAGGCTCGATAAGCAACGGCGCTTCGGCCCGGTCGGCGGAGCCTTACACCCCACGCTCTATCACGAGTAGCGGCCGAGACTATCGCACCGACTTGATCGGCAAGATCGCCAGTGCGGCCAGCACTGCCATCAAACCGGCGAAAACATAGAGCCCGGCATATCCGCTCAGCCCGATGACCAGGCTAGCGGCCAACGGAGCCAGCACCTGCCCGCCAGCCTGGGCGATGTTGAGCACCCCTAAGTCTCGGCCAGCGTGCGCGGCGGAGGGTAAAACTTGAGTCATCAGGGCCTGATCCACTGCGAGATAGCAGCCGAAGCCAATGCCGGCTACACCAATCGAGATGAACGCAGAGCTCAGCGAGGGCCAGAGGATCTGTGGCAGCACGCTAAGCGCAATCAGGGCGGAGGCTCCAATCACCAACGGTTTGCGACGGCCGGTGCGATCCGAGATCAGGCCGGCGGGGATCAACGCCACCACGATTCCAAGGGTTGCCACTGCGGTGAGCATCGGGAAGACCGCATTAGCGCCACTGAGACCTAGTCCTAGATAGTCAGAGAGGATGTACAACTGGAAAGATAACAGCGACCAGAAACCTAGAACTAGGACCAAGCGCGCCAGGAATGCCCAGCCGAAGTCCGGGTGCTTCCTCGGATCGATGAGCAGGCCACGCAGCACATTCCGTAGCGGCGGCCGCGGTGCACCGGGCAAAGTCGGCGGCGCCTCCCGGACCGTGAGGGTGAGCGGGAGGGCGAGCAGCAGCAGTGCCGCCAGCAAAAGAAAACCCATCGAATCGGAAGAGACGAGTGGTGAAACCACTAGCACCCCGAGCACACCGCCGACGAAAGTGCCTAGCCCACCGACTGCCGAAAACAGCCCACGTTTTTCCAATGGAACCCGGTCGGGGACGACAGCCGTGAGTGGCCCGAGCACCATGCTGTAGCAAGCGCAGAGCAAGCCCATCAAAATGAGCAACAGGGGGAAGGAGTTGCTGAAGGCGAGCGCCAGAATGGACAATGCGAGACCGATGACCCCGGCTAGAACCCAGCCGAAGCGTCTGCCATAACGACCGTGGCTCCGATCAGAGAGTAGCCCCCAGAGCGGTTGAGCGATGAGAGCAACTACTGCCGTTACTGCACCGGTGGTGCCTAATAGCGCTACCTTATTCACCGGGTCGATGGCGGCGATCCGGTTGGGGATCAGCAGGTTACTGACTCCGCCATTGGCGATATTGACGATCAGCTGAATACCCAGGTACCCGAAGAGCAAGGAGCCGAGCGAGGCCTTCCAGCGGCCCATCCCGCTGCGATTTTTGACGCCATTTTTGACGTTTTTTCTAATGATGTGCCGGGTCATCGCCGTCCGATCATCGCTTGCCCTGCCAAGCCAGCCGGGCGGCAGCCGCCGGATCCGGAAGCACCTCGCTCTTATTGCCGAACATCATGGTGAGCCTGCGGTCCACCTGATAGCGGGGCCAGCCGGGATCACCGCTGGTGGCGAAATTCACCCAGGCTTGGTGCATCTGATCGGCGAGTTCTTGAGGTGCCTGTTGGAGCATTTGCTCACCGGCTTCCCCGACGGCGCGTGCGCTGGCGAAATCGTCCCGGACGAAGGGGACCTCAAGGGCATGATTCGCGCCCAGGCCTGCGGGCAGGCTTGGGTCCTGCCAGCAGAATTCATAGAAATAGGAAGCAGCGGTTCTGGCGTCCAGCAGGTTGATCAGCGGAATGCGGAAAGCCCAATCGGTCCACACCGCTTCAACCATCCGAAGCTTGCCATGGATCTCGCGTTGCTGCCGGTAGCTGCGACGGATAGCCCGGTCGGCACCGAGTTGACGCAGAATCGCCGCACCCGCCAGCCAATTCATTTTCTCTAACAGACCAAGTGATTTGAGGAAACCGGTGGTTTCGTTCGTGGTTGTACCCGCTAGCAGAGGTACCTCAGAACGGGTCGCGGCAGCTAGTGGCGTTTCCGGGAGGGACTCGGTACCGTGCACAGCTCGCCACGGACTTACCGTAAAGGACTGGCTGCCCCAGTTGCGGAAGTCCAGCCAGTCCATCGTCATTGGCCAGATCTCTGCCACGGTGCGCTCAACAGATACCCGTAGCAAACCGTCCCGAGTGGCGGGCACGCCAAGCCGTTCCGCTACTTTGTTGGTGACCTGAGCAGCACTGTCAATCGATGCCGTCACCGCAGGGGAGCCGCTCTGCGCGATTGCCCTTGCAAACAGGCCGCGGGCAGCCGGCATCGCGAGCAGATCGATCACTGACACTGCACCAGCGGACTGGCCGAACACCGTGACATTCGCAGGATCGCCGCCGAAGGCAGCAATGTTCTGCTGTACCCACTCCAGGGCCGCGACCTGATCGCGTAGCCCCAGGTTGTCGGTGCCTTCACCCAGGTAGAGGAAGCCGTCAATGCCAAGTCGATAGTTAATGCCGACGTGCACAATGCCATCCCGAGCGAAAGTCCGACCATCGTGAGCCGGCACGGAGCCAGCACCGGTCATAAAGCCACCGCCGTGAATCCACACCATCACCGGCAAGTTCACGCCGCCGACATCCGGCGTCCAGATGTCAAGGGAAAGGCAATCCTCACCTTGTTGGACCGGATTGAAATAGCTATTAAAAGGGTCCTCATCCGCCACTGGTTGCGGGGCTCCAACGCCTGAGTGGAAGGCATCTCGAATACCATCCCAGCTGTGCACAGGCTGCGGAAACCGGTAACGGTTTTCGCCAAAGGGTGCTGCTGCGAAGGGGATGCCACGGAAGCGAATGCTTTGACCATCAATCAGCCCGCGGACCTTGCCGCTAGCTGTATTCACCACTACCTGGGATCCTGACTGCTCGGATTTCACAGCTCCTCCTTGACGTTCGGGCGAAAAATTCTCACTCGGTTCTTGCGTCCTAAGTGAATCGAGAATAGCATGTTTTCTACTTATCTCAACGAAGCGATGGTGGTTAATGTGTATCTGACCCAGCTTTTACATCGACAGGCGCAGCAGCGCCCGGATTCCGTGATGACAATTAGTGCAGGAGTCGAGCGGACGGTGCGCGAGGTGGCTGATCGAGTCGCCCGGTTCGCGGGCGCACTTCAGTCATTGGGTGTTGTTGAGGGTGATCGAGTGGGGATGCTGGCGCTCAATTCAGATATCTACCATGAGTACCTATTGGCGGTACCTTGGGCTGGTGCGGTGGTAGCGCCGGTGAACACCCGGTGGAGCGCGAAAGAGATGATTTACTCACTTCAGGATGCGCAGATCAAGGTGCTCTTGGTTGATGACGCTTTTGCGGCTATGGTGCCCGAACTGCGCCAAGGCTACCCGGAGCTTTCAGCAATTATTTATTGTGGTGAGGCCGAGCCGCCGCCGGGGACGCCGCGCTACCAGGATTTACTTCAGCAGCACGAGCCGGTGCCGGATGCCCGGCGAGGGGACGAGCAGGTCTTTGGCATCTTCTATACCGGAGGCACCACCGGCGAGCCCAAAGGGGTGATGCTCAGCCACAATAACATCCTGGTTTCCGCGATGGGTTCGCTTGCCAGTACCGAGGCGGTGAGCGAAGCAGGTACCTCAATGGTAGTGGCGCCAATGTTCCACATGGCGGCTATTGCACACTGGACCATGAGCCTGCTGAAGAATTCAACCCTGCTCCTAGTGCCTGCCTTTGAGCCTGCCAAAGTGGTCAAGCTGATCGATGAACACCAGGTCACCGATGCGCTCTTAGTGCCCACTATGTTGCAACATCTGGTGGCGGCTGCTGTCGCCGCACAGAGCAAGTTGTCGAGTTTTACCCGCCTGCTCTATGGCGCCTCGCCGATGCCGCCAGTGTTGCTGGAACGGATCAGAGACACCTTTCCGGGACTTAAATTGACCCAGGCTTTTGGGATGACTGAGTTGTCGCCGGTGGCAACCCTGCTCGCCGATCAAGACCATGCCAAGGCGGAGGTAAAAAACTCCTGTGGCCGGGCTCCGGTGAATTGTGAGATCAGAGTGGTCGATTGGCAAGGACAGGATGCGGCGCCAGGGGAAATCGGGGAAGTGATCTGCCGGGGGAGCAATGTGATGCTCGGGTACTGGAACAAACCGGAAGTTACCGCCGATGCCATCAGGGATGGCTGGATGCATACCGGAGACCTCGGCTATCTGACCCAGGACGGCTACCTCTTCGTGGTGGACCGGCTCAAGGACATGATTATCTCCGGCGGTGAAAACATCTACTCAGTTGAAGTGGAGAACGCGCTCTCCCAGCATCCCGCGGTGGCAATGGTCGCAGTGATCGGCCTCCCCGATCAACAATGGGGGGAGAGGGTGCATGCGGCTGTGGTGTTGCGTGCCGGGGCAACAGTTTCAGCTGAGGAATTGATCGCCAGCTGCCGAAAACTCATCGCCGGTTACAAAATTCCCCGGAGCATCGACTTTTTGGCTGAATTACCCATCTCCGGGGCCGGGAAAATTCTCAAACGAGAAATCCGGGCGGGCCATCAGAGCGGCCGGGACGGCGAGAACTGAGGATCGCCGGTAGCTGTATCGGCTCCGCTAACACCGTCGCTGGAATCAATCGGTAGGCTGCAATATGCAGTATGCTCGCTGCTGAACGAGGAGTTCGCCCGTTTGCGGTGCGAAGCGGATAGGAGGCGATGGTGTCGGTTGAACGGGGAGCGGCAACGATGCCCTATGCACCCCCGCGGGGTACTCGGCCCGGTAATCGCAAAGAACTGATTCAGCGGGCGGGTGCCGAACTCTTTTACCAGTATGGCTTTGCTAACGTCTCGATGAGCCAGATCGCCCAAGCAGTTTCCATTGGTCCTTCAGCGCTCTACCGGCATTTTGCCGGCAAACAAGAGCTCCTGATTGCGGTAGTTGCTGCCTCGGTGCACCAGGTACGGGAAGCGCTCGCCGATGTCGATAGCGAAGCTGTCGATTCGGCTGAATGGTACGACGCGCTGGTGCGAATGTCCTTGGATACCCGGGCGGCTGGGGTGCTCTGGCAACGCGATGCGCGATATTTGCCGAGCGCCGAGCAAAATAAGCTGAGAACCGCAATTCGCGAGATTCGGCTTGGCATGCGTTCATCGATCGAGATGCACCACCCTGAGTCGCAGAGCTGGAGCAATCTCTTGACGAGTGTGGTGCTCTCCATCTGCCTCAGCCTTTCCTACCATCATGTGAGCTTGCCACGACCGCAGTTCGAAGCCTTGATGAAGGAGATGATCGTCGCGGCTTTGGATGCTGCTGGTGCTTTGCCGAGCGTAGCGGCGGCCCCGGTGACCGCTCGTGAACCACGAGTCGCTAAGAATACCGCGGAGAAACTGGTAGCGGCGGCGGCCGAACTGTTTGCGCAGAAGGGCTTTGCCCAAACCGGTCTGGAGGAAATCGCAAGCGCCGTCGGCATCTCCGAGCCGAGCATCTATCACCACTTTCCGAGCAAACTTGATTTGCTGTTTGAAGTGCTGCAACACGGTAATGATGCATTGCAGCACGGCAGGATGATTGCAATGGCTCAGCCGGGGTCTGCAGCCGAGTTACTGAACCGGCTGCTGACTTCGTATCTGGAGATGGTTTCCCGAGAACCAGCGCTGTTTACTTTGTTGGTCACCGAACTCGGGAATCTGGCTGAGCAGCAGCAAGCGGTCGCGGTGGCCCAACAGCGGACCTACCTCAATCAGTGGGTGGAGCTTCTATTGCTAACTCATCCACTGATGGCTCGCGAAGAGGCTAGAATCCGGGTGCACGCGGTCACTACCGTGCTCAATGACTTCTTCACCCGCAAGCGGCAGCAGCTACTCACTGAAGAGCGCGAGATGATGCTGGCGGTCTGTCAGCGCTTGTTGCAGATCGCGGCTTAATCACTTTCGATCAGATATCCGCATAGCCTTGACAGAATAAGTGAATTGAAAATAGGCTATTTTTCATTGGCCGAAGGAGGCAGAAATGAGTGAACGAGTATTCGTTACCGGCGTCGGAATGATTCCTTTTATGACGCCGAGCAAGACGGAGCCGTACGACGTAATGGGCTCCCAGGCAACCCAGGTTGCGCTCAAGGACGCTGGCCTGGACTATCACCTGATCGAGCAGGCGTACGTCGGCTACGTCTACGGGGATTCCACCAGTGGCCAGGCTGCGCTTTATCGGGTGGGTCAGAGCGGCATTCCGATCATTAATGTCAATAACAATTGCTCAACCGGTTCCACCGCGCTGTACCTTGCTCGGCAGGCCATCGCTAGCGGCGCCGCGGACTGTGTGCTGGCGCTGGGCTTTGAGCAAATGCAACGCGGCGCGCTGAGGGCCATCTGGGAGGATCGGCCAGCCGTATTAGGTACTTTCCTTGATAAGGCCGCTCGGGTACAAGGGCCCTCGGAGGCGCCGATGGCAGCCCAATTATTTGGTGGCGCCGGTGCCCAATACTTGCAGAAGTACGACGCTTCGCCGGAAGTGCTGGCCCGTATTGCGGTGAAATCCCGGAGCCACGCGGCCAATAACCCCTATTCGGTGTTCCGGGAGCCGCTCACCGTCGAGGAGGTGATGGCATCGCCTCAGATCTTCGGTCCGTTGACTCGGCTAATGTGTTGCCCGCCGACTTGCGGCGGCGCAGCAGCGATTCTGTGTAGCGAGGATTTTGCCCGCAAGCATGGGCTTGACACCTCGGTGGCGATTGCGGCACAGGCAATGACTACCGACTATTCCTCCACCTTCGACGGCGAGGACCTGATGTCTCTGGTTGGCTACCAGATGAGTAAAACCGCCGCTGAGCAGGTGTGCGGGCAGTCAGGGGTGGGGCCGGAAGATATTCCAGTGGTGGAACTTCATGATTGTTTCACTTCAAATGAGCTGCTTAGCTATGAAGCGCTGGGCCTGACGCCGGAGGGCACCGCCGAGAAGTTCGTGCTGAACGGTGACAACACGTACGGCGGTCAAGTGGTGGTTAATCCTTCCGGCGGTTTGATGTCTAAGGGGCACCCGCTGGGAGCCACCGGGCTGGCGCAGTGTACCGAGCTGGTCTGGCAATTGCGCGGCAGCGCGGGGGCCCGTCAGGTCGAGGGAGCGCGACACGCGCTGCAGCACAATATTGGTCTCGGTGGTGCCGCCGTGGTGACCTTGTACCAAAAGGTGGCCTGAGATGACTGTGCCAGCCGAGCTAATCGGTCGACAGCTTCCGGTGATCGAGACCACTGTCTCCGCCGAGCGCTTGCGCTTCTTTGCCGAAGCGATCGCCGAGCGAGATCCGATCTACCTGCACGCCGAAGCCGCAGCGGAGGCTGGACACTCCGGTCTGCCGCTGCCGCCTACCATCCTATTCGGGCTGGAGTTCGAAGGCCCGGCTGGGTTCGACTGGCTGACCGAGATGGGTGTCGATGTGCGGCGGGTGCTGCACGGTGAACAGGAATTTCACTATCACGCAATGGCCTACGCCGGTGAGGCACTGCGCTTAGTACCCACCATTGTCGATGTCTATAGCAAGAAGGGTGGCGCCTTGGATTTCTTGGTCAAGGAAACCAAGATCACCCGGATTAGTGACGGCTCGGCGGTGGCCACGGCGAAGTCGGTGATCGTGGTGAACAATCAGGAGGCGGTGAAATGAGCGTCAACGAAGGGTCTACCCCGGCTCAGCGGGATCCGTTTCAGGTCGGTACTGAGCTCACCGAACTCGTGCTCCCCACTATCTCACGGACCACGCTGGCGCTTTTTGCTGGCGCTTCAGGGGATCACAATCCAATTCACCTCGACATTGACGTGGCTAGATCAGCGGGACTGGAAGACGTTTTTGCCCAGGGCATGCTTTCGATGGCCTATCTTGGCCGGTTGCTGACCAGTTGGTTCCCACAACCACAGATTCGCTCTTTCAAGGTACGGTTCGCTGCTGTCACCCCGGTTTTGGCGCAGCCAATCGCGCAGGGCAGCGTCGTTGAGATCGTCGAGCAGGATGGCGAGCGTCGGGCTCTCCTCGAACTGTCGGTGCGTCTCCAGGACGGCACCGTAACGCTCGCCGGCAGCGCCGTCGTCGCGCTCTGAACCACCTTTTAATTACCGGCTCAGCTTAGTCAATTCAGCTAGCTAAGGCTGGCTCCAACAGCGAAGGAAACACCATGTCTCAGGAAGCAAAACTTGCCGGAAAAGTAGCCTTGATTTCGGGCTCTGGTCGTGGCATCGGCCGTGAAATAGCGCTCAAATTAGCTTCTGAAGGCGCCAAGATTGTGGTTAATGATCTTGACGCCGAGCCCGCGGAGCAGACGGTCGCTGACATTGCGGCGGCCGGTGGCGAAGCGGTGGCCTGCCACGGCAGCGTTAGCGAGCCGGACTTCGCTCAGCGCTTCGTTGAGACCGCGGTGGAGAAGTTCGGTGGCGTTGACATCATTGTCAATAACGCTGGATACACCTGGGACACCGTGATTCAGAAAATGACCGACGAGCAGTGGGACGCGATTCTTGACGTTCATTTGAAAGCTCCGTTCCGGATATTGCGAGCCGCGCAGCCAGTGATTTCAGCGGCAGTAAAGGCCGCGCAGGCGGTGGGCGAACCGGTACCCTGCCGCAAGGTGGTCAACATCTCCTCGGTGGCCGGACTCAGCGGCAATGCCGGTCAGGCCAACTACAGCGCCGCTAAGGCAGGCGTCACTGGGCTGACTAAGACGCTGGCCAAAGAGTGGGGACGCTACAACGTCACCGTCAACACGGTGGCCTTCGGCCTGATCAAGACCAGGCTGACTGAGAACAGCGCTGATAGCGAGGGCACCATCGAGGTGGCGGGGCGGGAAATCAAAGTCGGTATTAGCCAAGCGCTGCTCTCCGCCGCGGAACAGATGATTCCGCTGGGACGTCAGGGCACACCGCAGGATGCAGCAAACGCAGTCTACTTATTCTGCAGTCCAGAGTCTGATTACATCAGCGCACAAACCGTGGTCTGTGGCGGCGGTTTCAACGGCTAAGCCAGTTGCCGAATTTCTGCCAGCGAAAGGAACGAGTCCGAAATGATCAGCGAGGGTTCTTCGACCGAAGCGACACCCGATCAAACCCCAGTTAATCAAGCTGAAACTGGCCGAGCTAAGGCGCTGCCGACTGCCGACTTCTTCGATTGCGAGTCGCTGTTGAGCGTCGCTGAACGTCAGAAGTTGGGGGAATTGCGGGTTTTTTCTGCCACCGAGATTGAGCCCTTTGCCGGTCAGTGGTGGCAATCCGAGCAGGTCCCGCGGTCAGTGTTTCAACGGCTCTCCAGCCTGGGCTTTGGTGCCCCATTCAGCTCCGGCCAGTCCCGGCTGTTCTCGGGACTAGCGACTCTGGAACTATGTCGTGCCGACCTATCCACCGGAGCGATCTTCGGGATTCACCACGAACTCTTTACCGAGGGCATCCGGATTTTCGGCACCGCGGAGCAAAAGCATCGATTCCTGCGGCCGGCACAAGAGGGGGAGATACTGGGGGGCTTTGCGCTGACCGAACCAGAGCACGGTTCCGATGTGGCCGGTGGCCTGGCCACTACGGTTCGCCGCGACGGCGACGGTTGGTTGCTCAATGGCGCAAAACGATGGATTGGTAATGCCATCGATGGCGATTATGTCTTTCTCTGGGCCAGAGACGCCGATGACAAACAGATTCGTGGCTTTATCCTCGATCTGAACTTGCCCGGGGTGAGTCGGCAAAAGATCGAGAACAAGATCTCGATGCGGGGGATTAAGAATGCCAATATTACGCTTCAGGATGTGCGGCTCGCCGAGGCTGATCGGCTATCCACCATTGACTCCTTCGCCGACACGAATGTGCTGCTGCTGGGCACCCGGATGATGGCTGGCTGGATGGCTACGGGGGTGCAGTTTGCGGCCTATGATATTGCCCGCGAGTATGCTCTGAAACGCTTACAATTTGGCAAGCCACTGGCTAAGTTTCAGCTTATTCAGCAACAACTGGTGGAGATGTTAGGCAATATCACTGCTTCGCTTTCGATGACCGCACGGGCGGCGCGGATTCAGGATGCCCATGATCAAGGACTAGGCCCGTCGCTAAGAATGGAACAGGCAGCCTTGGTCAAGGCGTACACCAGCAAACGTTGTCTCGAGACTGTGGCGCTCGGCCGTTCCATCCTCGGCGGGAACGGCATTGTCACCGATTTCGGCATGGCCAAGATCTTTGCGGATGCGCAGCCGATTCTCACCTTTGAGGGTACCTACGAGGTGAACTCACTCATCGTTGGGCGGGCGATCACCGGGCATTCTGCCCTGCTCTGAACGATGGTCAAGGGGCGGCTGACAGCGCCTCGGTCAGCTGGCGCACTGGGCTATCCGGTAGTCTCAAGATGCATACTTAGCATTTTCTGAACGGGTGAAAACGTGGCCATCGGCAAGAATTCCAAGATCGAACTCAAGACGGCAGAGCAGTTCCGACTGATGAAAGAGGCCGGGCTGATTCTTTCGGCGGCTCTCGACACAGCGGTTGCCGCTGCCGCAGTGGGAGTGAGTACTGCCGAGATTGATCAGCTCTTCGCTGCTGAATTAGCTAAAGCAGGAGCAAAATCAAACTTCCTGGGTTATTACGGCTACCCGGCAACGATCTGCACCTCCGTCAACGAACAGATCGTGCACGGCATTCCGAATGATCGAAAGCTGGAAGATGGTGATCTGGTTTCCATCGATGGCGGTGCCATTATCGGCGGCTGGCATGCTGATTCGGCTCGCACCGTGATTGTGGGCAGCGCCGATCCAGCTGATGTGGAACTTTCCGCAGCCACCGAAGCCGCCATGTGGCGAGGTATAGCGGCGATGGCAAGCGCCTCAAGGGTGGGGGAGATCGGTGATGCCATCGATGACTTTGTCACCGAAAAATACGGTCAGAAGTTCGGCATCATCGAGGATTACACCGGACATGGAATTGGTTCGGCGATGCATATGGATCCTGACGTTTTGAACTATCGTTCCCGTCATCGGGGGCCGAAACTGCGAGCCGGGATGGCCTTGGCAATTGAGCCGTTGCTGGTGCGTGGTGGGATCGCCAATCGGACGCTTGAGGACGAATGGACAGTGGTCACCGAAGATGGGCAACGCGCGGCGCATTGGGAACATTCAGTTGCGGTGCATCCGGGAGGCATTTGGGTGCTGACCGCTCCCGATGGAGGTGCCGCTAAATTAGCTCCACTCGGTGTCAAACCGGCGCCGTTGCCCTAGGTTGCTTTGCTCTGGGCTATCGCGAACGGAAAGCAAGTGGCCCGCTACATCGACCTGGTCAATGCAGCGGGCCACTCTAGGCTTTAGAACTTAGGTTCTAGGACTTGAGCTTGGGCTTGACGTCCTTCTCATAGATACCCTGCAGGGTGGTCTTCAGCGCGCTCAAGGTCGCTTTGACGTCGGCCTTCTCGTTCATGATCTTCGCCGCGGCTTTTGCCATTTCCTGATCAGCGCCCGGCAAGAAGACCCGGGCGTAGTCCTGGCTCTTGGTCACCTTGAGCTGATCCAGAGCCACCTGGATCTGCGGAGTCTTCGCGAGCACCGCAGACATATCGGCCGAGGTGCGCGAAGGCATGTAACCGGTGGCCTCGGAGAACTGCGCGGTGTTCTGCGCATTGGTGTAGAAGCTCAGGAACTTCGCAGCGGCCAACTGGCGCTCCGGGGTGCTCTTCTTCGCAATGGCCAAGCCAGCGCCGCCGGTCGGGCAGACCGGCGAGGCCGAGGCCGGACCGCCGGGCAGGAAGCCGACGCCGATGTTCAGGCCCTTTTCCTTGGCAGCCTTCAAGGTGCCGACCAGATCGCCGGTGGAGGAAACCGTTGAGCTAACAGCTCCCGCGGTCATATCGCCGACGGCATCCTTGGAGGAAACCCCAGCCCAGCCGTTCTTCACGATGCTGTCCTGTACCCACTGCAGAGCCTTGACCGACTCATCGGAGTCAGTGGTGAAGTCCCACTCTTTTGACCAACTGCCGCCGAAGCCCCAAAGCACGTTCTGCAGCGTCCAGCCAGCGTAACCAGCCAGCGCCGGGTACTGATAAGCATGCAGGTAGCCCGCCTTGGAGGCATTGGCCTGCTGAATCTTGGGTGCCCACTCGGCAAATTCTTCCCAGGTCTTCGGCGCGCGATCCGGCAGCCCGGCAGCCTTGAAGTGATCCTTGTTGTAGTAGAACAACGGGGTCGAGCGGTTGTTCGGCACGGCCCAGTGCTTCTCGTCGTACTTGTAATCGTTGTAAAGCGTCGCGTTAAAGTCCTCGGTCTTATCGTTCACCGCTTTGAGCAGATCATCGACCGGGATGATTGAATCCGCAATGGCGAAGCGGAACCACCAGACATCCGAGGCCAGCACGATGTCCGGGGTGTCATTGCCGGTCTGCGCGGTTTGGAACTTCTGTGCGACCTCTTCGTAGTTCGAGCCGCCGGTCACCAAGTTCACCTTAATGCCGGGGTTAGCTTTCTGGAAGTCTTCGATCAGCTTCTGCTCGATAGGTTGTGAGGAGCCCGGGTGGCTGGAGAGGAAGCTGATTTCTGCCGCCGGAGTGACCTTGCTCCAGTCTGTGGCGGCAGCCGAGTTATTGGGTCCGCCACTGGTGTTCGGTCCGCCACAGGCCGCGAGGGCAGTAGCACCTAGTCCGAGGCCGCCAAGGGTCAGGAAGCCTTTGCGGTTGATATTCATCTTGTACCTTTCGATGGGTGGAGGTGAGTGCGGAAAACTAGCCGGTGACCGAGCCTTGAGTCAGGCCGGAAACGATATAGCGCTGGAGTGCAGCGAAAATAATCAAAATGGGCAGGATGACGATGACCGCGCCGGCCATCAACACCCCCCAAGCTTGCGAACTGGAATCTGAATTACTGAGCAGCGTCAACCCGACCGGCAGCGTCATCATCTCCGGTTTGGTGGTGATAATGAGCGGCCAAATGTATTCATTCCACTCGGTCACAATGGTCACCAGTGCGACGGTGGCGATTGAGGGAACCGAGATCGGCACCACGATTTTCCACAGCCGCCGCCAATGCCCGGCCCCGTCAATTTCGGCGGATTCCAGAATTGAGGTGGGCAGCGTCAGGAAATGCTGACGCAGCAGGAAGGTGCCAAAAGCAGTACCCAGACCGGGCAAAATAATGCCCCAATAAGTGTTCTGCCCGTTCAAACTGGAAATCAGGATGTAATTCGGCAATACCGCTACCTGCGGCGGAACCATCAGTGCGACCAGGATCAGGATGAAGATCAGCCGTTTGAAGGGGAAGCGCACGAAAACCAAGGCATAAGCGGTGAGCACCGCGAGGATGCACTTGATGAGCGAACCAATCGCGGTGACGATCACGCTGTTCAGAAAGAACTGTGCGAAGGGCACAGTGGTCGCTGCGGTGGCGTAGTTGTCAAAGTTCGGAGCCTGCGGCAGGATCTTCAAATCGGTGGTGATGATCTCACCGGGAGACTTGAACGAGGAAAGGATCATCCACAACAGCGGCAGAAAGACCACCAGGGTGGCAATCAACAGGGGCAGATAGCCGCCGACCAGGGTCTTGGCGAGGTTCTTCGCGGAGAAAGGTCCGTTTCGCTGGGCGATGATTTCGGTGCTGACAACAGATGAATTCATGCGTAATGCACCTTCCTTTCGACGAATCGCATCTGAACTGCGGTCATGATCAGTAGCAGAGCGAACAACACCACCGAGATGGCCGCCGAGTAACCGGCCCGGTTGTAAGCGCCGAAGGCCTGTAGATAGGTCTCGAACATCAGCGTGTTAGTGCCCTGCCCGGTCGGCGTCATGATCTTCAAAATATCGAAGGCCTGCAAGGAGGACAGCAAGGAGGTGATCAGCAGGAAGAAGGTGGTGGGGGAGAGCAATGGGAAGACAATGGAGAAGAATCTGCGGGTAGCTCCGGCCCCATCTAGTGAGGCCGCCTCCATCACGTCCTTAGGCATCGACTGTAAGCCAGCGAGATACACCACCGCACAGTATCCGAGGTTCTTCCAGATATAGACGATGATCACCATGGTGAGGGCAAGCTTGGGATCATTGATCCATTGCGGGCTGCTCTGGCCGAGGCCACGCAATACCCAGGAGAGGGCGCCGTAAACCGGGTCGAAGATAAAAAGCCAAACCAGGCCGACACCGACACCGGAGAGTACATAGGGGGCGAAGATTGCCGAGCGGGCGAAAGTGCGGCCTGGGAGCTTCTGGTTGAGCGCCAGTGCAATCAGAAGGCCGACCACCATCGAACCACCCACGGTGAAAATCGTGAAGATCGCCGTGGTGCCCAATACGTTGGCGGCATCCGACGAGGTGAAGAAAGTGACGTAGTTGTTCAGCCCGACTGCGGTGGCGAAGTCTGAGCCGAGTGTCCAGTCCAGCAGGGAATACTGGATATTGGCGATCAGCGGCCGATAGGTGAACAACACGATCAAGGCGATATTCGGCAATGCAAAGGCCAGGAAAATCCAGGCGTCACGCTTGGTGCGCGCTGTCCAATATCGTTGCTTGAGTTTTGTCGGCCCACCCGATGCGGAAGGTGGTTTGGTCATAGGTCGATCTCGCTTTGCTGTCATTGGCTGCACGACGCCCCCCGGCGTCGGCAGGATGATCCTCTGACTACTCCAGCACAGACGACGACGTTGTCTTGCCAAAATCGTACTGCCTGCGTCAATGTTCCTTCATCCTTCACCCCGTGTTTACCTCTAGGAAGGTAAAAACATTGGATTTTCAACGAACTTTTCTCCAGTTGCGGCACTGAGAGGCTATTTGCTAGAGACAGCGATACGAAAATAGTCGAGAATGGGGAAATGACGGAGAACGTGGGGGTCTCGGGTGGCCAGTTGACCGATGTGCCGGGAGTGCTGGTCGGCCAAGCGGAGCGGATTGGCGAGGGCTGGCTGACCGGCGTCAGTGTGGTAATACCACCGGCCGGCAGCATCGGCGCGGTTGATGTTCGAGGCGGCGGTCCAGGAACCCATGAAACGGATGCGCTCGATCCCACCACCTTGGTGCCTACTGTGGACGCGGTGGCGCTAACCGGTGGCAGTGCATATGGTCTGGCTGCAGCGCACGGCGTGATGCGCTGGTGCGAGGAACAAGGACGAGGTTTTGAAGTGCTAGGCGGGCGAGTGCCGATTGTGCCAGCTGCGGCAATTTTCGATCTGGGTCGTGGCGGTGATTTCTCCTTGCGTCCCGACTCTGAGTTGGGGTACCAAGCTGCGCAAGACGCCAATACTGGGCAGGTGCGTCGAGGAAATGTGGGTGCTGGAACCGGGGCAACACTAGGCCGGGGCATCTTTAAAGGCGGTGTTGGTACCGCTTCGGTGAGGATGCGAGGGCTTAACAGCGAGGTGGTGATTGGCGCCCTGGTGGTAGTCAATGCACTCGGGCATCCCTTGGGTGCCGACGAGACGCTACGTAATTTAGACAGCGTGCCTGGACTGAACACCACCTTGGCTGTGGTTGCCAGCAATGCTCGGCTGAGCCCAGCACAGGCGAAACGGACCTCGGTGGCCGCCCACGCGGGGATGGCAAGAGCACTAGCCCCGATCCACACCCTGCTGGACGGCGATACCATCTTCACGCTGGCCACCGGCGAGCTTGAGCTCAAGGGACAGGGGCCAGCCGATGTTATCCCGCTGGTTGAATTGCAGTCGCTGGCGGCGGTTGCCGTGCAGGCTGCGATTGAAGATGCTATCGCGGCGGCAGAAACCATCACCACGCCGGTGGCGACGTTTTCGCGCTGGCCGGTCTAGCAGAACGGTGTCTAGCGGCACACCGGACGCAGTCCCTGGAGGCTACTGTCCGGATTTAACTTATCGCTAGAAATGGCGTAAAGTTGTGTGTTGGTTGTTTGCGCTTTGGCGCGCCCATTCAAACTCATCAATAGTGTGTGGTCTGAGGTGCGCGTCGTTCAGAGCGTAACTGTCAAAAAATCATAGCCATTAGCAGCAGCGAGTGGCGAACAACAGTTAGCGGAGGATATGGCCAAAAAAGACGGGGTCATTGAGATCGAGGGCGTGGTGACTGAGGCGCTGCCCAATGCGATGTTTCGTGTTGAGCTGACCAATAAGCACATCGTACTCGCTCACATTTCTGGAAAGATGCGCCAGCACTACATTCGAATCCTCCCCGAGGATCGGGTTGTGGTGGAGCTGAGTCCTTACGACCTTACTCGCGGCCGCATCGTTTATCGCTACAAATAGCTCTTACGTTCAATTCAACACTGCTCAAACGCAAAGGAATGCCATGAAGGTCAAGCCGAGCGTCAAGCAGATCTGCGACAAATGCAAGGTGATCCGCCGTAATGGTCGGGTCATGGTGATCTGCGAGAACCCACGCCACAAGCAGCGCCAGGGCTAATTCTCTCCTTCCAGGAGAGCGTTCCCGGGAACTGTGCACGAAAGTAAATAGATAAAAGGCAGCACAAGCCGAACCACAAGTTCGGCCCACCCCCGGTCGGAGGCCGGGGCCACATGAAGAAACGTGTGGGTGTACTGCCTACGACCTCCGGATAAACCAAGGAGTACCGCCACTATGGCTCGTCTCGCTGGCGTTGATCTTCCCCGCGAAAAGCGGTTGGAAGTTGCGCTTACTTACATCTATGGCGTGGGCAAGACCCGTGCACACCAGACCCTGACCGAAACCGGGATCTCCCCGGATGTTCGGGTCAAGGACCTCTCCGATGCAGAGCTCGTTCAGCTCCGCGACTTCATCGAAGGCAACTTCAAGGTTGAAGGTGATCTTCGCCGTGAGGTAGCAGCCGACATTCGCCGCAAGGTCGAAATCGGTAGCTACCAGGGTATCCGTCACCGCCGCGGCCTGCCGGTCCACGGCCAGCGCACCAAGACCAACGCTCGTACCCGCAAGGGCCCGAAGCGCACCGTTGCCGGCAAGAAGAAGGCGGGCCGCTAATCCCGCGGGATAGCGTCCAGCTGATCAGAATTTAGGAGAAATAATGCCCCCGAAGACTCGTGGCGCGGTTCGCAAGCCGCGTAAGAAGGACAAGAAGAATATTGCGCTTGGCCAGGCGCACATCAAGAGCACCTTTAACAACACCATCGTGACCATCACGGACCCGGCCGGTGCTGTTATCGCTTGGGCTTCCTCAGGTGAGGTTGGCTTCAAGGGTTCGCGTAAGTCCACCCCGTTCGCCGCTCAGCTCGCCGCCGAGCAGGCTGCCAAGCGGGCTCAGGAACACGGCGTCCGCAAGGTCGACGTATTCGTCAAGGGCCCGGGCTCCGGTCGCGAGACCGCGATCCGTTCGTTGACCGCTGCCGGGCTTGAGGTCGGATCGATCCAAGACGTAACCCCGAGCGCTCACAACGGCTGCCGTCCGCCTAAGCGCCGCCGCGTCTAACGGTCACGTTAGATCGCCTCGATCGTACTAACGAGCTGAGGTTCGTCTCGTTTTTCGAGGCGAACCGACGCTAGTTAAAGACTTCAGACCGTTCTTTCCACTACCTGTCGCGTCATATAGCGGATGCGCATTGAAAGGAAACCAAGTGCTCATTGCACAGCGCCCAACCCTCTCCGAAGAAGTAGTCTCCGACAATCGCTCGCGGTTCATCATTGAACCTCTGGAGCCTGGCTTTGGTTACACCCTCGGAAACTCTCTCCGCCGTACCTTGCTCTCCTCGATCCCCGGTGCTGCGGTTACCAGCATCCGGATTGACGGCGTGCTGCACGAATTCACCACTGTTCCTGGTGTTAAGGAAGATGTCACCGAGATCATCTTGAACATCAAGAACCTCTCGGTTTCCTCTGAGCACGACGAGCCAGTGGTTGCCTACCTGCGCAAGCAGGGCCCCGGCGTCGTTACCGCAGCGGATATCGCACCGCCTGCTGGTGTCGAGTTCCACAACCCGGATCTGCACATCGCCACCCTGAACTCGAAGGGCAAGTTCGAACTCGAGCTGACCATCGAGCGTGGCCGTGGCTACGTTTCTGCCGCGCAGAACAAGTCCGGCGATGCCGAGATCGGCCGGATTCCGGTTGACTCGATTTACTCGCCGGTGCTCAAGGTGACCTTCCGCGTGGAAGCTACCCGTGTTGAGCAGCGCACCGACTTCGATCGTTTGATCGTCGATGTGGAGACCAAGCAGGCGATCGCTCCGCGTGACGCGGTTGCTTCGGCGGGCACCACCCTGGTGGAGCTCTTCGGCTTGGCTCGTGAACTCAATACCGCTGCAGAAGGCATCGAGATCGGCCCCTCGCCGACCGACGCTGCCCTGGCCGCGGATATGGCTTTGCCGATCGAGGACCTGGACCTCACCGTCCGCTCCTACAACTGCCTCAAGCGCGAGGGCATCCACACCGTCGGTGAACTGGTTGCTCGTTCCGAGGCTGATTTGATGGACATCCGGAACTTCGGTGCCAAGTCCATCGATGAAGTCAAGGCCAAGCTGGTGGAACTGGGTCTGTCCCTGAAGGATTCCCCTCCAGGATTTGACCTCGCCGCACGCGCCGCCGCGATCGACGAAGACGATACCTTCGGCGACGACGAGCTCTAAGACCCCACTATTTGCTTCCGGCGGGAACGCTCAGTCGTTGAGAGTCACCGCCATCCACTTGAGGAGAAAACATTATGCCTACCCCCACTAAGGGTCCGCGCCTGGGCGGTGGCCCGGCTCACGAGCGGTTGATGCTGGCCAACCTGGCTGCCTCGCTGTTCGAGCACAAGCGCATTACCACCACTGAGACCAAGGCTAAGCGGCTGCGCCCCTACGCAGAGCGCCTGATCACCTTCGCCAAGCGCGGTGACTTGGCTTCGCGCCGTCGTGTGCTGGGCGTGATCAGCAATAAGAGCATTGTGCACGAGCTCTTCACCGATATCGCCGAGGCTGTTGAGAAGCGCGAGGGTGGCTACACCCGGATCACCAAGATCGGCAACCGGAAGGGCGATAACGCTCCGATGGCTGTTATTGAATTGGTACTGGAGCCGGTCAGCCCGAAGCAGGCTGTCGTTGCCGAGGCGGAGACCGCGAAGGCTGCTAAGCCGGCCAAGCTGGTCGAGACCGAAGTTGCTGATGAGGCAGCTGCCGAGAGCAGCGAAGATGCGCCGAAGTACGCCGGTTCACACGCCGTGCTTGAGGACGCCAACGAAGCTCCTGAGGGCTTCGACATCAAGGGCAACGAAGATTCGATGAAGTACCACGTGCCTGGTTCGCGCTGGTATGACCAGACCGTCGCCGAGGTGTGGTTCGCCACTGCCGAGGACGCTAAGGCTGCAGGCTTCGTGCCCGCGGGTGGCGAAGACGCTCAGGAAGAAGCCGACGAGGCAGAGGGTCAGGAAGAGGCCAAGTAGCAGCTTCTGGCTGCCCCTTGGTTACACTTCAGCTATGTCTGTGAAGGAACCCACCGCTCCCGATTTCGGGGACGGTGGGTTTTTTCGTATTCGCTTGGAGTTGGCTTACGACGGAGCGCCGTTTAGCGGCTGGGCGGTGCAGCCGGGCCGGTTGACCGTGCAGGGTACTCTTGAGCAGGCTTTGGCGATGCTGCTGAGACGACCGGTGCGGACCACCGTGGCTGGCCGTACCGACGCCGGAGTGCACGCCCGAGGCCAGGTGGTGCATATTGATCTGGCCGAGTCGGAGTGGTTGGCGTTGGCCCGGCGCAGTAGGCAGAGCCCGGCGGAGGCCCTGTTGCGAAGGCTGCGTGGCACGCTGTCCCGCGTGCTCGCTGAGCACAGTGGCGCGATAGTGGTGCATTCCGCCGAATTAGCAGCTGAAGGTTTTGACGCTAGATTTTCGGCGCTCTGGCGACGTTACAGTTACCGAATTGCCGATCGGCCAGCTGACTGGGATCCAACCAGGCGTCAGCTAGTTTGGTGGCATAAAAACTCGCTCGATCTGGAATTGTTAAACCAAGCTGCATTGCCGCTGCTCGGCCTGCAGGATTTCCGGTCCTTTTGCAAACCCCGTGCTAATGACGCAAAGGCCACCACGGTGCGCCAGCTGCAGAAGTTCAGTTTTCTGCGTGGTTATGACGGTGTTATCACCGTGACCGTGCAAGCCGATGCCTTTTGCCACAATATGGTTCGCGCGCTGATCGGTTCGGCAGTTCAAGTAGGGGCTGCTGAGCAACCGATTGATTGGTTGGCCGAGCGACTTGCGCTGAAGTCACGGGACGCGAAATCACTTCTGGCGCCCGCTCATCCGCTCATCCTTGAGGAAGTCGCTTACCCTGAGGATAGCGAACTGCTAGGTCGTGCTGAGCTGACCAGGGCGCGGCGGGATCGGCTCTAACTTAGTGTTTAGCCACCTTCTCAGCTCTCAGGTGCTGCTGTCGTCACATCGCCGAGAGCACGGCTTGGCTGCTTAGCCAAGACCATTTTGAACTGTGGGCTAGACAAGGTAACATTGATAGTCGTTGTGCGTGTCCTCACTCGATTTCGTACATTCAGGCGCTGGTTCAGTTGCAGAATCGCTAGGCGTGGAATGTTCCGGGTACTTGGATTGCCGGTTTTATAGAGTCCTCACCTCTGTTCCGGTAGCGCATGAAGACGTGATTTAGCGTTGCTTTAAGAGTTCGCTGAATCCTCCCAAGAACACGAAACGAAGGCAAAAACTGTGCGTACGTACACCCCGAAGCCCGGCGACATTAACCGCCAGTGGCACGTCATTGACGCCACCGACGTTGTCCTGGGTCGTCTTGCCAGCCAGACCGCAACACTGCTGCGCGGAAAGCACAAGCCGACCTTTGCGCCCCATATGGATATGGGCGACTTCGTCATTATTATCAACGCCGAGAAGGTAGCCCTGACCGGTGCCAAGCTCGAGCAGAAGCGCGCTTACCGTCACTCCGGTTACCCGGGTGGCCTCTCCAGCGTGAACTATGCAGAGTTGTTGGAGAAGAACCCGGTGCGTGCCGTGGAGAAGGCAATCAAGGGCATGCTGCCCAAGACTTCCCTGGCCGCTACCCAGCTGTCCAAACTCAAGGTCTACCGTGGCGCTGAGCACCCGCATGCCGCTCAGCAGCCCAAGACGTTCGAAATCACCCAGGTCGCCCAGTAGTCCTGGCCACCAACCAACCTAAGTTTCAAGGAGAATCGTGGCTCAGAACACTGAAGAGCTGAACACCGAGGTCGCTGAGACCGAGGACGAAGTATTGACTAGCTACACCTCGGAGAGCGCCGGTGCCACCGACGCCGCTCCGAAGAAGGAACGCCCCGCGTTGACCGTTCCGGGCTCGGCCGTAGGCCGTCGCAAGGAAGCCATCGCTCGGGTTCGCGTTATCCCGGGTACCGGCAAGTGGACCGTCAACGGTCGCGAACTCGCCGACTACTTCCCGAACAAGCTGCACCAGCAGGAAGTCAACGAGCCCTTCAAGATCCTCGATCTGGATGGCGCTTACGATGTGATCGCTCGCATCCACGGTGGCGGCCCTTCAGGCCAGGCCGGTGCGCTGCGTTTGGGTGTTGCTCGCTCGCTCAACGAGATCGATGCAGAGAACAACCGCCCGGCGCTGAAGAAGGCAGGCTTCCTGACTCGTGACGCTCGCGTCATCGAGCGTAAGAAGGCAGGTCTCAAGAAGGCCCGCAAGGCCCCGCAGTACTCCAAGCGCTAATCCAAGCGCTAGGCTCAACAGCCTGATCAAAAGGCCACTCGCAGAGCGAGTGGCCTTTTGCGTGTCTGACCCGTTTCTAGTGCTCAGGCTGAAAAGCTTCCATGAGTTCGTGGGTTAGTCTCGGATTCGCCTGTAATTACCCACGAATCCGAGACTAACCCACGAACTCGGACTGGAACGACCGAGGAAGTGTGGGGCGGCGGCAGCGGGGCTTGGACGGCTCAGCGGAGTCTGGAGGGTAGAATCATTTCGATGTCTAGATTGTTTGGAACCGATGGTGTTCGCGGCTTGGCCAATGGCTTGCTCACCGCAGAGCTTGCTCTCTCGTTAGCACAGGCGGCCGCAGTCGTCTTGGGGCATGATCAGATGGCGGAGGGTAAGCGCCCACGCGCCGTGATAGCTCGCGATCCACGAGCTTCCGGTGAATTCATTGGTGCAGCGGTGGAAGCCGGTTTAGCGAGCGCCGGCGTTGATGTTTACGATGCCGGTGTCCTGCCGACCCCCGCAGCCGCCTACTTAATCGCCTCCTTGGACGCTGATTTCGGTGTAATGATCTCCGCCTCGCACAACCCAGCAGCGGATAACGGTATTAAGTTCTTCGCCCGTGGTGGTCAAAAACTGGCTGACGAGGTGGAAGACGCGATCGAGGCGGAGTTGAAGAAGGAACCGCACCGACCGGTCGGCGTCGGCGTTGGGCGTATTCAACGCTTCTCGGACGCCGAGGACCGCTATATCCTTCACCTGCTCACCACGCTGCCACATCGGCTGGATGGGCTCACCGTGGTGTTGGACTGCGCTCATGGCGCCGCCAGCGGCTGCTCCCCGCAGGTTTTCAAAGACGCAGGTGCCAAAGTCATCGTGATTGGTGCTGAGCCGGATGGCTTGAATATTAACGACGGTGTTGGATCCACTCATTTGGGGCCGCTCCAGGCGGCTGTGGTTGAACATCAGGCTGATCTAGGTATTGCCCACGATGGCGACGCGGATCGCTGCCTGGCGGTAGACCACGAGGGCAATGTGATCGATGGCGATCAGATCATGGCCATCCTGGCGCTCGCCCTCAAGGCCGACGGCAAGCTACACGATAACGTCCTGGTAGCCACCGTGATGAGCAACCTGGGCCTTAAGCTAGCGCTTCGTGAAGCTGGCATCAGTATCCGGGAGACAGCGGTCGGCGACCGTTATGTGCTTGAGGCGATGCGGGAGGGGAACTTCAATCTAGGCGGCGAGCAGTCTGGCCACGTGATCTTCTCGGACTACGCGACTACTGGCGACGGTGTTTTGACCGGCCTGCAGTTAGCCGCTCAGGTAGCCCGCACCGGCCGTACCTTGCAGCAGCTCGCCACCGCGATGACAAAGCTTCCGCAATTGATGATCAACGTCAAGGGTGTGGATAAGGCGCGTGCGCAGAGCGATGAAGGCGTCCGCGAAGCGGTTCGCTTGGCCGAACAGGAACTGGGGGAAACCGGCCGAGTGTTGCTACGGCCCTCCGGAACTGAAGCCTTAGTGCGGGTGATGGTAGAGGCCGCCGATATGGACACTGCCACCAGGATCTGCGAAGAACTGGCTGCAGTAGTAGAAAAGCGACTGGCACTCGTCGCCTGACGAAACGTCAGACTGAGTGCCAGTCGCTCAGCTGAAAGCTTGGTTCTAGCTAGTTGCGCGCCTTCAAAGCATCGCGGATCTCGGTCAGCAGCACCACCTGAGGATCCGGTGCATCTTCTTCAGCAGTGATGCCAAGCTTCGCATTACGACGAGCGATCATGTGATTCATCGGAACTACCACGACGAAGTAGATCGCCAGAGCGATAATGAGGAAGTTCAGTACCACCGTGATAAAGGTGCCGATTTCAATGAAGTTGCTCGGGTCGGCGCCGATTTGGAACTTGAGCACATCGTTGAAGCTGGGCTTCCCAACGATGCCAGCAATCAGCGGCATGATGATGTTGTTGACGAGTGAGGTAACAACGGTGCCGAAGGCCCCGCCGATGACGACGGCAACCGCCAAGTCGACGACGTTGCCCTTCATAATAAATTCTTTGAATCCCTTGATCATGGCACTTAACTTAGGCGGAAATTCGACCGTTTCCTTCTGCGACACGCGTTCGCTGAAACTTTAACCGGCTATTAACCGTTGAGACCCGGCAAAATGTCAGGAATAGCTGGGCGCGGCTGCCAGGCCGAAGTACTGCTCTAAGGTGTGCAAACCAGACTTCTTGACCGCCGTCGCCAACTCGGTGCCGACGAATCTGAGATGCCAGGGCTCGGCAAAATATCCGCTGATCGGGTGGAAGTTCAATTGATAACGCACCACGAAACCAAAACGGTGGCAGTTCTCGCTGGCCCACGTCGCGAGCGGCCGTTGCGCGAAGCAAGGCTGCAGATTACACCCACCGGCGTCGCCAATGTCCACCGCTAGGCCGGTTTGATGTTCTGAGTAGCCGGGGCGTGCCGAGGCGTGATCCGCGCCCGCCACGCCGACCGAGTTCGCGTAGCTCTGATAGGTCGCCACCTGGGTTTGATAAGAGCGAAACCCGCTGACCAAGGTCAATGGGGTACCCTGGCTGGCGGCGGCCGCGGCTAAGGCTTCGAGGCCACGTGCCGCAGCGGCCCGGAGTAGGCCGCTTTCGCCGCTGACCGCACTGGAGACTTGTGGACGGACCAGGTCCGCTGGTCGGTAGGTCTGCGGTTTAAGCGGACGATGTTTATTAACGATGACCCACAGTGAGCTGGGATCGTCAATCGAATGCGCCAGTGCACTGGGGGAATGCTGAGCTGGTCCAGGAACGGTGCCAGGACTCGTTATCGATGAGGTTGTTAGCAGACCTGAAGATTGCCCGGTAGAGGACGACGCAAGCGCTGACGGCGAGCCGGATCCGCTCGGCTCCGTTGCGGCTGATTCACAGCCGCCCACCCCGATCAGCATGAGGCCACCCAAGCCCAGAAAAACACGTCGCTTCACAGCCGGTGCAGGCATCCTAGGTCTTTCGCAGCAGCATGCGGCGGATCGAATGATCCGCGTCTTTTGTCAGTACCAGTCTGGCACGTCCACGGGTCGGCAGGACGTTTTCGTTCAGGTTGGGCTCGTTGATCCGTTGCCAGATGCCGCGCGCAGTGTCGACCGCTTCCGCGTCCGAAAGCGAAGCGTAACGCGGGAAGTATGATCCTGGCTGCGCGAAGGCTGATTGCCGCAGCGAGAGAAACCTGTCGATGTACCACTGTTCGATATAGGAGGTCTTGGCATCGACAAAAACCGAAAAATCGAAAAAGTCGCTGACCGCCAGACCCGCGCGACCATCCTGCTGCGGTCGAGCCGGGGCGAGCACATTGAGCCCCTCGACAATCAGTACATCGGGCCGGTGCACCACCACTTCTTTGCCCGGCACAATGTCGTAGGTGAGGTGCGAATACCAGGGGGCACGCACCTCCTCGGCTCCACCCTTAACTTCACTGACGAAACGCAGCAAGGCGCGCCGATCGTAGGACTCGGGGAACCCCTTGCGTTGCATTAAGCCCCGGCGCTCCAGCTCTGCATTGGGGTAGAGGAAGCCATCGGTGGTGACTAGCTCCACATTCGGGGTATCCGGCCAACGCCGCAGTAGTTCTCGCAGAATCCGTGCCGTGGTGGATTTTCCCACTGCAACGGAACCGGCCACACCGATGACAAAAGGGGTGCGCTGGGTTTTTTCGCCGAGGAAGGTTGTGGTCGCTGAATGCAGCTGACCGGCGGCAGCGACATAGAGATTCAGCAGCCGGGACAGCGGTAGGTAGACCTCCCGAACCTCATCCATATTGAGTGGATCGTCAAGACCACGCAGGCGCACAATGTCTTCTTGGTTGAGTGGTTGCTCCATCTCCGCGGCCAACCTCGACCAGCGCTGACGATCCAGCTCAACAAAAGGGGAGGCGCCGTCGCCTGATTCCGTGCGTTGCAAACTCACCTAAGCGATTCTGCCTCCTCCTGGGCGTGATGGCGAATTCTGCTGGCTGTGAAGGAGGACGGAACTTGCCGCTCGTCCCGGTAAGATTGAGGCCATGTGTGGAATTGTTGGCTACGTAAGCCGGGCGGATCAAACGCGAGATCATGGGGCCCTCGATGTTGTGCTGGAAGGTCTACGGAGGCTGGAATACCGCGGATATGACTCCGCCGGTGTAGCAGTGCTCTCCAACGGGGGAGTTGTTTCGGCCAAGAAAGCCGGGAAGCTGAGCAATTTGCTGGCGGAGCTAGAAGAACACCCGCTTCCGGCGGCGCAGACCGGTATCGGGCACACTCGGTGGGCTACCCACGGTGGTCCCACCGACGTCAATGCGCACCCTCATCTGGCTGATGAAGGCAAGCTGGCATTGATTCACAACGGCATCATTGAAAACTTCTCCGAGTTGAAGACCAAGCTGCTTGAGCAGGGTGTTAGCTTCCTCTCTTCAACCGATACTGAGGTGGCGGCAGCGCTGCTCGGTGAGGAATACCGGGCAGCTAGCGATCTGCCGCAGGCCGATCGGCTCACCGTTGCCATGCAGCGTGCTTGCCAGCAGCTAGAGGGTGCCTTCACACTGCTCGCAGTGCACGCCGAGCAGCCCGACGTGGTGGTGGCCGCGCGTCGTAATTCGCCTTTGGTGGTTGGCTTGGGCGAAGGGGAGAACTTCCTCGGCTCTGACGTTTCCGGATTCATCGACTACACCCGACGTGCGGTGGAACTCGGTCAGGACCAAATTGTCACGATCACCCCGGAAACCGTGGTGATCACCGACTTCTTCGGTGCCCCCGCGCAAGGCAAAGAGTACGAGGTCAACTGGGACGCGGCAGCCGCCGAGAAAGACGGCTACCCCTCGTTCATGGAGAAGGAAATCCACGAGCAGCCGCGTGCCGTCTCGGAAACCCTGCTGGGCCGCACCGATGCCGCCGGCAAGTTGATTCTCGACGAGTTGCGGATCGACCCGGAGCAGCTCAAACAAGTCAATAAGATCATTGTGCTGGCCTGTGGTACCAGCGCCTACGCCGGGCAGGTCGCCAAGTATGCTATTGAGCATTGGTGCCGGATCCCCACCGAGGTGGAGCTCTCGCATGAGTTCCGCTATCGCGATCCGATTGTGGATGGCAATACTCTGATCATCTCGATTTCGCAGTCCGGCGAGACCATGGATACCTTGATGGCGGTGCGTTACGCTCGCGAACAGGGTGCCAAGACGCTGGCAATCTGCAATACCAATGGTTCGACCATTCCGCGTGAGTCAGATGCGGTGCTTTACACTCACGCCGGTCCGGAGATTGCGGTCGCCTCGACCAAGGCGTTCTTGGCCCAGATCACCGCCGCTTACCTGCTCGGCCTGTACTTGGCCCAATTGCGCGGCAATAAGTTCCAGGGTGAGATCAAGGATCTGCTGGCTGACTTGCACAAGACGCCGGAGAAAATCCAGACCGTGCTGGACAACGAAGCTCAGATCAGGGACTTGGCCGTAGCCATGAAGGATGCCAAGTCGGTGCTCTTCCTGGGCCGACACGTCGGCTTCCCGGTGGCGATGGAAGGCGCGCTCAAGCTCAAGGAACTGGCTTATATTCATGCCGAGGGCTTTGCTGCCGGTGAGTTGAAGCACGGTCCGATTGCGCTGATCGAGGACGGTCAGCCGGTTTTCGTGGTGGTGCCTTCGCCGAACGGTCGTGATTCACTGCATGCCAAGGTGGTCTCCAATATTCAGGAGATCCGGGCTCGCGGTGCGAAGACCATCGTGATCGCTGAAGAGGGCGATGAAGCCGTGCGCGAATTCGCCGAGCACGTGTTCTACATTCCGGCCACGCCGACCCTCTTGGCGCCGCTGCTGACCACTGTTCCTTTGCAGATCTTCGCCTGCGCGCTGGCTAGTGCTAAGGGCTACGACGTCGACCAGCCGCGGAACTTGGCCAAGTCTGTGACGGTGGAGTAATGACACAGGCTCTCCTCGTTATTGACGCTCAGGAAGAGCTGGTCAACGGCGGCTACGCCGGTGAACTATTCAACCGCGATGCCGTGTTGGGCAATATCAAACTCGCGCTGCAGAAGGCGGCCGACGCCGGTGCGCAGGTGATCTTTGTGCGAGACAAGGATGTCGCTGGGGGAAGCGGAGCTGGTTTCGAGGTGTCCTCGGAGCTGGTGCAGCCCGCCGGAGCGGTCACCATCGACAAGTCAAATAACAATGCGTTCACCAGAACACCGCTTGGTCCGTTCCTGGAGCAGCGCGGTATTGAGCACGTGGTGGTTTGCGGCTTCCAGAGCGAGTACTGCATTGATACCGCGGTGCGCGCTGCGGTGTCCCGTGATCTCAATGTCACCTTGCTTGAAGACGCTCACTCCACGGTTGACTCCTCGGTGCTGAGTGCCGAACAGATTATCGCCCATGAGAACGAAACGCTCTACGCCCACGGTGACCTGGAGCATTTCTGCGTCACCCGCTCGGTGAATGAGGATATCTTCACTCCCAACCACGCCGAGACACTGGCAGGCTGGGAAGCCGAAGAGGCCAGCTAGATCTTAAATGGTGATCCCGGTGCAGCACTTTTCAGTGCCGCACCGGGATCTTTTATATCGGGATCCTTTTTATCTAGAGCGAGTTGCCCGCCGGTGACGGAATTCCTCCCCGTGACGGAATTAGGTCAAGGTTGCGTTTTTCTTTTGTTGGACCATCGACTCGAGTCCTTCGTAGAAAAACGGGATGTTGTCTTCCTGACCATTCTTCGCCCGATCCAGCACTTTGCCCATCGCCATAAAACCGAGTTGAAACTCCGGTTCACCAATCACTAGTACCCAGGGGTTCACGCCCTCAAAAGGCTTGTAGGTGCCGCCGTACTCGCCGCGAGCAACCTCCATCAGGTAAGAGGAGATGCCCTCCCAGAGGTGTGGCGGCAGTTCTGCTCCGCTGCGCTGAACTTGGTCGAGAACGTCGTCGATGATCCTCAGCGAGGGCTGGCTCAGATCTAACTGACCAGCCGCGATACCAATGGACTCTTCGGCAAAGGCGACAAATTGGGCAGCTCGTAAAGCGTGCAGCTCTTCGGCAGTGTCGACCGTCTGAGCGGCCGGTTGCAGCTCCGCCGAAGCTTTTTTCTTGCGACTAAATAACCCCATAGGTTTTCGGCCTCATCTAATAGTTCGGTACAAAACCTTAGGCAGCCTTGTTTCGTGAAGCAATGCGGCAGGTTGCCACAATAGCTGCTCCGCCGATCAACAGGAAGCAAGCCAGACTCAGCGGAAACTCCGAATTACTGCCAGTGTTGGCCAGAGGCATCGAAGCTTCGCCTTGAGTTTGTTCGGACTGGCTGGATTGTCCGGGCTGGCCCGAGGCTGCCGACACCAGAATTTGTTGGGGATTATTGACGTTGATAGGTAGAGCCGTTCCTTTAGCAGTAGCGGTCGGCACCACTGTTCCGGCGATCGCTTTGTTTACTACCGTGACTGAGAGTTTGGCGGTGGTTCTAATTCCGTCGTTGTTGTAAACCCAGTAGTGAATGGCGACCGTGCCTTGCTTAAAGGTTTTGCTGGGGGTGAAGGAAATCTTCCCCTTCACTACTTTGAAAGTGCCTTGCGGGAGGATCAGCGTTGCCTCATTCTTGTCCTTACTGCCCACCAGACTCAGGCTTTCGCTAATGATTGCTGTTTCGTTGCTGCCACCATCGTTGGCCAGTACGTCGATCGTGGTGCTTTGCCCCGGTTTGATCTGCACGGCATCGTCACGCAATGGAGTGGGAACCGCAACGGAAAGCTGCTCGAATTTGCCAGCGAAGCTGAAACCTGGAACCTTGACATCCCATTCGACCATCTTGGGGCCAGAAGTGCCGAAGCGCCAGGAACTGAAGTCGCTGCTGTAGCTGGTTCCTTCCTGAGCGATCGGGTGAACTGGAGCGCCGTTGAGATCGCGTAACGGATTGAGCTGCGGCTTCCTTACTTCGACACCTGGAAGATCAATGCGCTCCCAACTGACTGAGACATTGCGTCCTGGCAACACTAGCGGTTTGAGCGCCGAAACATCGGTGATGGTGTTCCAATCTAGGTTGAGGCTGGAAAGTGCGGGCAGTGGGGTGAAAGTCGGCAGTACGCTGATTTTGTTGGTGTTCAAATCGGCTTTCACTAAACCGTTCAGCTTCGTCAGTGCGGAAATATCCGAGAGCTGATTTTCGCTGAGGTCTAAGCTGCTCAACTTGGTGAGCCCAGCAATACCGCTAATATCGGTCAGATTATTCTTTCGGAGTTGAAGATCCGTCAGATTGCTGAGGTTCTTTAGCGCTGAAAGATCGGTGATCAGATTCTGCGGAAGTGATAACTTCTGTAGTGAGGTGAGGTTGGCAATCGGTGTCAGATCGCTCAGTCCGGGTTTCTGCGGAGCATCATAAGACTTCTGTACCGAGAAATCCTGAAGATTGGTGAAATTCTCTAGGCCGCTCAGACTCTGCATCTGGCTGGAATAGCATTCCAACCGGGTAATTTTGAGAGCCTGATCGGTGGTGATTGTCGCACTTGGCAGCTGTCCCAACTCGACATTGACGCAGAGCCTCAAATCTGCGTCGGCGATATTGATAGTCTCTGCAGCTCCGGCAGGCTGGGCGGCGAGCAGAGTCGCTGACAGTGCAACTAAGGCTGCCGATGTCGCGATAGACAATCTCTTCTTCATGAACTTCTTTCGTCTGTCTCACTAGGTGGGTGGCGACGATGCGGTGTTCGCTGACCTAGGTCGGTCCAGCCGAACTGGTAGATAAGCCCTAGAGCTATTTAAACCGAACGCCCCGTATCTTGATTGCACTAACCATATTTTCATGGTCCTGCCGCCTACCGATGCTGGTGGACCGGAAGTTTTGTTGGAAGTGATTGGAAGTTTTTCACGGGGTCCTTTCCTCACAACGGCGGCCAATATTCTCCCGGCGCGAAGCTAGCCGGACGCCGCCGCTAGACTGAGGGCATGATCATCGGGATTGGCATTGACGTGGTGGACATCGAACGGTTCGGTCGGCAGTTGGAGCGCACTCCTGGACTGCTGGATAGACTGTTCGTGCCAGCTGAGCGCGGCTTGAACACCCGTTCACTCGCGGCGAGGTTTGCCGCTAAGGAAGCGGTCGCCAAAGCACTAGGGGCACCCGCTGGAATGAACTGGCAGGATTGCTGGATTGGCCTCGACGAAAGCGGTCCGACTGTACAGGTGAAGGGCACAGTTGCCGCGGTCGCCGAGGCTCGTGGGGTCAAACGGTGGCATCTCTCGATGAGCCACGACGGCGGGATCTCAACGGCGTTTGTGATCGGCGAGGGCTAGCCATGACGGGAGCCATGCCATGATCACCGGCTACACCGGAACCGCTGTTCGGGACGCCGAGCAGCCGCTGCTCGAGGCTGGGCGGGGGCCGGAGCTAATGGCTAAGGCAGCTTATGGTTTAGCCAACGCAGTAGCTTGGCGGCTTCGTGAGTCGGGCGGCACCTATGGTAGTTCGATCGTGCTCCTCATCGGCCCGGGAAACAACGGCGGTGATGCGCTTTACGCTGCTACTCTCCTGCTCAATCGTGGGGTGCGGGCGACTGCGGTACTTGTTGCGGACCGTGCTCATCAAGAGGCGCTTACCAGCTTTCGCCTCGCTGGCGGGAGAATTCTGAAGCTTGACGGTCGGCATGAGGAGTGTCTGGCCGTGGCGCTCAGCGCTGATTTAGTGATCGACGGCATCCTGGGCATCGGAGCGCGCGGAGGCCTCCGAGGCGAGCTGGCAGGTTTCGTTGAGAGACTTGCTGAACACGCCCCGGCGGTTATTGCCTGCGACCTGCCTAGCGGACTCGATGCGGATAGCGGTGCTGTCTCGGGGCCGCTGTTGGCTGCCCTAGAAACGGTAACTTTCGGCGCCATTAAAACCGGGCTGCTATTACCTCCCGGTGAAGAATTTTGCGGTGAACTGAGCCAGATCGATCTTGGTCTTGAACTAGGCGATGCTGAACTTCGCCGACTTGATGAACACGACATCGTCGACCATTGGCCATGGCCGCACCGGGTCGATCATAAATACTCCCGCGGTGTGTTGGGCGTGGTTGCTGGTTCAAATGCTTATCCGGGAGCTGCCCACCTGGCCTTGCGCGGGGCGCTCTCGGCGGGGACCGGCATGATTCGTTATCTTGGCCCGGCTGATCCACCCCCGGAGGTCGTCAGAGGTGCTTCGACGGTGGCCGCCAATCGGGTGCAGGCCTGGCTAGTCGGCCCCGGAGTGGTTGAGGACGAGGCGCAACAGCGGCGCTGCCTGGACGCTCTGCGATCCGGTTTGCCGGTAGTCGCCGATGCCGGTGCGCTCAGCTTGCTGCCCAGAGAACTTGGCCCGAACATAGTCCTCACGCCGCACGCCGGTGAACTCGCTACTTTACTGAGCGGCCTAGGAGACCGTACTGAACGCACTGATGTTGAACGGCAACCCCTGCGACATGCCAAGCGCGCCGTTGAACTGACCGGGGCAACTGTGCTGCTCAAGGGGGCTACCACGATTGTGGTGGGCCCGGATGGCCAGGTTTACAGCCAGTCAGAGGGCACGCCATGGCTGGCTACCGCGGGGAGCGGAGACACCCTGGCGGGGATTATCGGCACGCTGCTTGCCTCCGGCGTTGAGCCGGCGCTGGCAGCCGCGATGGCTGCCAGCGTGCATGGCCGGGCCGGAGTGCTGGCTTCGCAAGGCGGACCTATCGCCGCTAGTGATATTGCCACTGCGGTGCCAAGAGTGTTAGGCGAGCTTTCATGCTTAGCGTAGATGCGCACAGCGTTGAAGAATATTTTGACTTTGACCTGCGGCGTACGAAGGAGCTGCGTACCATCGATGGCTGGATCCGAACCGCGGCTCCTACTCTGGAACGCTGGTTCGTGCCCGGTTCGCCTCCAGAAAAGCCCGGTATGACGATGCGAATGATTGGTTATGGTCGTTTTAGCTACACGGTGAAATCATCGTCACAACCTATCGACTGGCCAGTGATCGGATTGACGCTTCAAAAGAACACCATGAGCCTCTATCTCGCCGCCCAACGGAACGGGAAACCGCTCGCCATGAGCTTCGCAAGCAGACTGGGCAAGGTTTCCGTTGGATCGAGCGGGGCGATAAGTTTTACTCGTGCTGCCGACTTCGAGGAAAATGCCTTCCGCGAATTGTTGATTGCGGTCAGCGAGCCAACCACAGAGCTAAGGTACGGTCGTGCCGGGAACTGATCGTCGAGTATTCGTATTCGACCTCGATGGAGTGGTGCGGAATTTTGATTCTCTGGAAATTGACGCGCAGATCGAGCAAGAACTTGGGCTGCCGAGCGGTACCTTGTGGCATCTCACGATGGAATCTGCAGAACTGAAGCAGGCCGTCACCGGTGGCTTGACTCGACTCGAATGGGAGGATCTGATCGAGGCCGAGTTATGCGTAAGAACCCGCACCGGAGCTGATGTGGCACGCAGCTTTCAGCGCTGGCGAGACAATGTCGGCAAGCTGGATTCCGCGACGGTCGATATCATCGAGAGTCTGCGAGCCAAGGGCCTGCCGGTATTTCTTTTCACCAACGGGACGGATCGAGTTCCCGCTGAGTTGGCCGCACTCGGCGTAGCGGAACTTTTTCATGGCGTGTTGAATAGCTTTAACTACGGTGTTCGTAAACCTCAGGCCGGAGCCTACCAATGCGCACACCGGGAGATTGAAGCTACGCTTGACCGGCGCGTCGCGCCCGGATCAGTGTTTTTTACTGATGATAAAGAAGCAAACGTGCTGGCTGCGCGAGACTTCGGTTGGCAGGCCGAGGTATTTTCTGGATTTGGCGTTGTTGGTGGTTCCTGCCAGGGCGACAAGAACCACCAACAACAATGACGAGCTGAGGCTTAGCCTGCTCGCCGCAGCGAGCTGACAATAGAGCCAACCTCGGCCACTACCGCGCTTGGGCCGCTAAAGATATTGCCGCCGTGTCCGCCGGGGAAAGAATGGAACCAGTGCTGGATACCGCGCTGGTTGAGCGCTGCACTGAACTCCTGATGTCCACGGTGCACAAACCCCTCTTGGACATCGTTCGCGTCAGTTCCGGAGAAGAACACCAAACGCTTACCTCGATAGCGCTCGAGATTCTCCACGGCGTTGTCAGCGGTGACTAAGTCTTCTCGGGCGGGCAGGCCGTAGAGGCCAGCGGGGTTTCCGATATCAGCAGCAGCGCTGATTTGTGCCCACTGCAGCACGGCACCGAATTCACGACGCAGGCTTGCCGGACCGGAGAAGCTGGTCACCGAAGAGAAGTGTCCGTAGTACTTCGCTGCGTATTTGAGAGCGCCGAAGCCGCCCATCGAGAAACCGCCAACCGCGCGGGCCGAAAATTCCGGGATGGTGCGGAAAGTGGCATCAACCCACGGGATCAGGGAGTTCATGTGGAAGAATTCCCAGTTCCGAGGTTTGTTAATCCACGGATCAACCGGGTTGGAGTACCACCCAGTGTTGCCACCGTCGGGCATGACCACAATGATGTCCCGGCCAGCTGTGGCGGGGACCATGTGACCCCCTTGGTGCCAGAAACGGAAATCCTGGCCGCCGCTGGGTATGCCCGGGAACTGCGGTCCTTGACCGCCGTGCAGCATGTAGAGCACCGGGTAACGCTTCCCGCCATTCGGGTTGTAGCCCTCGGGGAAGAGGATATTCACTCGCGGATTGAAGTTGATGTGAGCCGTCTTCAGCTCGAACCACCACAGCCGCGGCACCGCAGTGCCCTGATTGACGACCTCTACCTTGTCGATATCAGCAATTCGTGGGGTGCTAATCGGCACCGCAGGAGCTGTAGCTGCCTGGGCTCCGGTTGCCAGCGCGGTCGCTCCAGCGACGCTGAGCAGTGAGGCTCCGGCGACGCCGCCGAGCATGGCACGACGTGAGACATTCTGGGACATGGATGATCCTTTCTCGCGTGTTTGGGTTCCCCCTTGACCCTCTCAGTCTTCGAGAAACCGATTACATTTCCATCCTGACGGGATTTTGCGGTCGCTTACAAGCCTTGAGCGAGGATTGTCAGGGAATTGCCAGGCAGCGTTAACTCAGCCCTTGCAGGGGGCTTAACGGAGAATGATCAACCGCAGTTGCAGCTCTTTAGCACTCCACCACGTTGACGGCGAGGCCGCCCATCGCGGTTTCCTTGTACTTATTACTCATGTCTTTGCCGGTCTCACGCATCGTCACAATGACCTCATCGAGCGAGACTCGGTGCTCGCCATCGCCCCAGAGCGCCATTTTGGTGGCATTGATCGCCTTCGCGGCGGCAATGGCGTTTCGCTCGATGCAGGGCACCTGAACGAGTCCGCCAATCGGATCGCAGGTCAGCCCGAGATTGTGTTCCATCGCGATTTCGGCGGCGTTCTCCACCTGGGCGGGGGAGCCGCCCATTACCTCGGCTAAGCCAGCGGCTGCCATTGACGACGCCGAACCGACCTCACCCTGGCAGCCGACCTCAGCGCCGGAAATCGAGGCCTGTTCCTTGTACAGCACTCCGACAGCACCAGCCGCGAGCAAAAACCGGACCACGACGTCGTCTTTGTCTTCCTGGCTGGCGTTTTCCATCCCGGGGGCATAGTTGAGCGCGTAATAGAGCACAGCCGGGATGATGCCGGCGGCACCGTTGGTCGGCGCGGTAACTACTCGGCCACCGGAGGCGTTCTCTTCGTTGACTGCCAAGGCGATCAGATTCACCCATTCTTGCCAGTATTTGGGATCACGATCTTTGTCTTCTTTGAGCAAGCGGTCACGCCAGTCTGGTGCGCGACGCCGTACCTTGAGGCCGCCGGGCAACAAGCCTTCGCGACCGAGGCTGGATTCAACGCAGTCCTCCATCACCGACCAAATATGCTTCAGACCGTCCCGCACCTCTTGTTCGGTTTGCGAATCCAGCTCATTGGTCATCATTACTTCGGAGATCCGCAGCCCTCGATTGGTGCAATGCTGAAGCAGCTCAGCAGCGGTGCGGAACGGCAGCGGCAGCTCATCGTGGGTCTCTTCGAGTTCCTGCAGGGCGGCTTGCTCCTCACCTTCGCGGACGATGAAGCCGCCGCCCACCGAGAAGAATGTCGCTTCGTGCAACGGGTTGCCAGCGGCGTCGGAGACCGCGAACTTCATCCCGTTAGTGTGCCGATCCAGGATGGTCAACGGGTGCAGGACCATATCCTCAACCGTGTAATTGAGCGTCTTTTCTCCGGCCAACCGAATCTCGCCGGTTTCCGCCATTGAGGCGAGTCTTTCCTCAACCTCGGCGGGCAGGATCAAATCAGGGTAGTGGCCCTCTAAGCCGAGCAGCACCGCCGTCATCGTGCCGTGGCCGCGGCCGGTGGCGGCGAGCGAACCATAAAGGTCCACCCGAATGCCAGCGACCTGGTCAAGGCAGCCCTTGACTCGCAATTCCTCGACGAAAACTGCCGCAGCACGCATAGGACCGACCGTATGCGAACTCGACGGTCCGATGCCGACCTTGAAGAGGTCGAAAACACCTATAGCCACAGTTTGATCCTAGTCCTGTTCTGATCTATCGAGTCTTTATCCGTAACCTCGACCTCGTGGTGATAAATGCCACGTCAGTGGGCCACCACGAAGCCGAGGGGAGACGTTTAGCTCAGCGGAGCGACGTCCGGGTAGAGCGGGTGCGCCTCGGCCAGAGCCTGCACCCGAGCCGCTAACGGCGAGAGGTCAGTATCGGCGTCGGCAATCAGCGCTTCGGCAATGATGTTCGCAATTTCGGTGAAGGCTGCGGTTTCGAAACCGCGCGAAGCCAACGCCGGGGTGCCGATCCGCAGCCCCGAGGTCACCATCGGCGGCCGCGGGTCAAAGGGCACCGCATTGCGATTCACCGTGACATCGATCTGCGCCAGACGATCCTCGGCCTGCTGACCGTCCAGCTCGGAGTCGCGAAGATCTACCAGCACCAGGTGCACATCGGTGCCGCCGGTCACCACCGAGATGCCCTTAGCCTTGACATCATCCTGCACTAGCCGCTCGGCCAGAATGCTGGCACCTTCCAGCACGCGCTGCTGACGTTCCTTGAACTCCTCGGAAGCGGCAATCTTGAAAGCAACCGCCTTACCCGCGATCACGTGTTCCAGCGGCCCGCCCTGCTGGCCCGGGAAGACAGCGGAGTTTAGCTTTTTGGCAATATCAGCGTCGTTGCTCAGAATGATGCCGCCACGGGGCCCAGCCAGCGTCTTGTGCGTGGTGGAGGTGGTGACGTGGGCGTGCGGCACCGGCGAGGGGTGCAAGCCAGCAGCCACCAAGCCGGCGAAATGAGCCATATCCACCATCAGATAAGCACCGACCGAATCGGCGATCCGACGGAACTCGGCGAAGTCCAGCTGACGAGCGTAGGCGGACCAGCCGGCCACGATCATCTTGGGCTGGTGTTCCTGAGCCAGCCGCTCAACCTCAGCCATATCGATCAGGTGATCTTCTTCACGAACCTGGTAGGGCACCACGTTGTAAAGCTTGCCGGAGAAGTTAATCCGCATCCCATGGGTTAGGTGACCACCATGCGCCAAGTTGAGGCCCATGATGGTGTCACCGGGGGTGAGCAGTGCGTGCATCACCGAAGCATTGGCCTGAGCGCCGGAGTGCGGCTGCACATTGGCGTACTCGGCACCGAAAAGAGCCTTGACCCGGTCAATCGCCAGCTGCTCGACCACGTCAACGTGCTCGCAGCCACCGTAGTAGCGGCGTCCCGGGTAACCTTCGGCGTACTTATTCGTCAGCACCGAGCCCTGCGCCTGCATGACCGCGACCGAGGTGTGATTCTCGGAGGCGATCATCTCTAGTCCCTGCCGCTGCCGGGAAAGCTCGTCGTCGAGCTTGGCCGCGATCTCCGGATCGAGCTGCGCTAGTGTGCCGTTCAGGTGCTTCAGAGTTTCGGCCGCGGTGCTCACAGCTCGGCTCCGTTCTTTTCGGCGTATTCGGCGGCGCTGAGCAGCGGACCTTCTTCGCTAACCTTGACCTTAAAGAGCCAGCCAGCACCATAGGGGTCCTGGTTGACGACGGCGGGATCGCCGACGGCGTCATTATTGATCTCGGTGATTTCGCCACTGACCGGGGCGTACAGGTCCGAGACGGACTTAGTGGATTCAATCTCGCCGCAGCTTTCACCCGAGGTGATGGTGCTGCCAACTTCTGGTAGATCCAAGTACACGATGTCGCCGAGGGCTTCCGCGGCGACCGCGCTAACGCCAACGGTCACCGGGCCGTCGCCGTCAGCGGCAACCCATTCGTGCTCAGCGGAGTAACGCAGTTCAGGAACAACTTTGGTCATCTCAGAATTCTTTCCGTGAAGGTTTGATGGGCTGAGCCGCGATTCGCCGCTCAGCGAGTTTAGCTGGTTTCGAGCAAGTTCCTCGCTCGAAACCAGCTGTTCGAGTTATTTATTAGCGGGGCGTTTGTAGAACGGTAGCGCGACCACGGTGAACGGCTCGGCCTTACCGCGCAAATCCACCTGCAGTTCGGTGCCGGGTTCGGCGTGCTCGGCGCTGACATAGGCCAGTGCCACCGGGTAACCGAGCGTCGGGCTGGGCTGCCCCGAGGTCACCTCGCCGATAGTCTCGCCATTAAGTAGCACCGGGTAGTGTCCGCGAGCGGCGCGACGTCCCTGGCCCTGCAAGCCGACCAGGACACGCTTGCCACTCAAAGATTCCGCTCGCTCGGCTTTGATCTTCGCCAGCGCTTCCTTGCCGACAAAGTCGCCTTCCTTGGCGGTTTTCGCCGGCGGCAGGGAGACTACCGGGCCCAAACCGGCTTCGAAGGGGTTACCTTCCAAGCCGAGTTCATTGCCGTACAGCGGCATTGCGGCCTCGAGTCGGAGCGAGTCCCGGCTGGCCAGGCCGCACGGGGTGACCGTCTCGTCGGCAGTCAGCAGGGCATTCCAGAGCAGCGCGGCCTCGGAGTTGTCAATGTACAACTCGAAGCCGTCCTCGCCGGTGTAGCCGGTGCGAGCCAGCAGGATAGGGAGCCCAGCAACGGTGACCTCGGTGGCCGCGTAGTACTTGAGTTCGCGGACCGCTTCGGCCTGCTCGGCTGGGACCTGGCTGAGCAGAATTCGCTCGGACTCCGGACCCTGCAGGGCGATCAGCGACGTCTGCGCGGAGACGTTGTCCAGTTCGACGTCGAAGCCTTCGGAGCGTGTCACGAACTCGGCATAGACCGCATCGGCGTTGCCAGCATTCGGCACCACCAGATAGGCGTCCTCGCCGTCAACCAACGCCGGGCGGCGGTAACTGATCAGATCGTCAATGATGCCGCCCTCGGGGGTGCAGATCAATGAGTACTTTGCCTTGCCGACAGCGATTGCCGAGAGGTTGCCGACCAGTGCGTAGTCAAGGAAAGCGGCGGCTTGCGCACCGCGGACCCAGATTTCGCCCATATGGGAGAGGTCAAAGAGGCCAGCGCCTTGGCGCACCGCGTGGTGCTCGGCCAGCTCGCTCTGATACTTCAAAGGCATATCCCAGCCACCGAAATCGGTGAAGCTGGCGCCGAGCTTAGCGTGCTCGGCGTGCAGGGCTGTTTCTTTAAGTGTCAACTGTCAAGACCTTTCAGAAGCTGTTCTCGCGGGCACTGGTGCCCTTGAAGGAAGCGGATTCGTCGATGCTGGCAGCACCATTGAGTGCGTTGCTGACCGGGGCGTTGTGCTCTAGTTCGCTCGCTTCAAACGCTTCCGGCGGTGGGCAGGAGCAGATTAGATTGCGGTCGCCGTTGGCGCCGTCGATCCGGCCAACCGGGGGGAAGTACTTATCGACCCGGAGCGTCGGCAGCGGGAAAGCGGCCTGCTCGCGGCTGTACTTGCGATCCCAAGCGTCGTTCACCACGGCGTTGGCGGTGTGCGGGGAAAGCCGTAGGGCAGAGTCCTCGACGGCTAGTTTACCGTCGGCGATTTCATCGATTTCACCGCGGATTGAGATCATCGCTGCAATGAAGCGGTTGATTTCGCCCAAGTCCTCGGACTCGGTCGGCTCGACCATCAAGGTTCCGGCCACCGGGAAAGCTAGCGTCGGAGCGTGGAACCCGTAGTCGATCAGGCGCTTGGCGACGTCTTCGGCGGTAACCCCGGTCTTCGCGGTCAATTCGCGGAGGTCTAGGATGCACTCGTGCGCCACCAGTCCACCGTTACCGGTGTAGAGCACCGGGAAGTAGTCATTCAGGCTGGCTGCCACATAGTTAGCGGCCAGTAGAGCGCTGCGGGTGGCTTCGGTCAGGCCGTCGCCGCCCATCAGCTTCACATAAGCCCAAGAGATCGGCAGTACCCCGGCGGAGCCGTACTTAGACGCCGAAATCGGCACCCCAGCGCCCTGATGATCGGCCGCGTTCGCATTGCCGGGCATGAACGGGGCCAAGTGCGCCTTAGCCGCGACCGGGCCGACGCCGGGACCACCACCGCCGTGCGGGATGCAGAAGGTCTTGTGCAGGTTCAGGTGCGAGACGTCGCCACCGAACTGACCGGGCTGTGCCAAGCCAACGAGCGCATTGAGGTTGGCCCCGTCGATGTAGACCTGACCGCCGGCAGCGTGGATGGCATCGCAGACCTGACGCACATCGGCGTCGAACACGCCGTGCGTGGAGGGATAGGTGATCATGATTGCGGCGAGTTGCTCGGCATTGGCGTCGATCTTGGCCTGCAGATCATCATGATCAATGGTGCCGTCAGCGGCGGTAGCGACCACTACCACTTTCATCCCGGCCAGCACAGCCGAGGCCGCATTGGTGCCGTGCGCCGAGGCCGGGATCAGACAGACATTGCGCTGCTGATCGCCCCGCGAGAGATGGTAGCCGCGGATCGCCAGCAGCCCGGCGAGCTCGCCCTGCGAGCCGGCATTTGGCTGGATGGAAACCTGGTCGTAGCCGGTGATGGTGGCTAGTTCGGTTTCCAGGTCTTCAATCAGCTCACGCCAACCAGCTGTCTGCGAGTCCGGAGCGAAGGGGTGGATGCCCGCGAATTCCGGCCAGGAAATGGCTTCCATCTCCACCGTGGCGTTCAGCTTCATGGTGCAAGAGCCCAGTGGGATCATGGTGCGATCAAGCGCCAAGTCCCGGTCGGAGAGCTTGCGCAGGTAGCGCAGCATCTGGGTTTCCGAGCGGTGGCTGTGGAAGATCGGGTGCGTTAGGTACTCGGAGCTGCGCAGCAAGCCCTCGCTGATTTGAAGGTCTCCGGCGATGAGGCCGGCCCCGAAGACACCGGCGACGGCTTCGACGGTTGCACCTGTGCTGGTCTCATCGAAGGAGATACCGAGGGTGTCAGCATCGACGGGACGGAAATTTAGGCCCTTAGCTTCGGCTGCGGCAAGGAACTCAGCTGCGCGGCCCGGCACCTTCACGGTAATGGTGTCGAAGAAATTCTCATTCGGCACCTCCACGCCAGCGGCGCGTAACGATGCTGCCAGCGTTGCGGCGTGACGATGGGTGCGCTGGGCGATCCACTTCAAGCCCTCGGGGCCGTGGTAGACCGCGTACATGCTGGCCACGATGGCCAAGAGTGCCTGCGCGGTACAGATATTCGAGGTGGCCTTCTCGCGGCGGATGTGCTGCTCGCGAGTCTGCAAAGCCAAGCGGTAGGCAGGGGTGCCGGCGTCATCCTTGGAAACACCGACCAGGCGGCCGGGCAGCGAACGCTCCAGGCCCTTACGCACCGCCATATAAGCGGCGTGCGGGCCGCCAAAGAACAGCGGCACGCCAAAACGCTGAGCCGAGCCAACCGCGATATCAGCGCCTTGCTCACCCGGCGGCACAATCAAGGTCAGGGCCAGCAGATCAGCGGCCACCGTGATCAGGGCACCACGTTCCTTGGCCTCGGTGATCAGCGAGGCGTGATCGTGCACGGTGCCGGAGACGCCAGGCTGCTGTAGTACGACGCCGCAGATATCGCCTTCCGGCAGCCCCTGGCTGGCCAGGTCAATCACCACGACCTCGAAGCCGAGGGCTTCGGCGCGGCCCTGCACTACCGAGATGGTTTGCGGCAGCACATCGGCGTCGAGCACGATGACGCCGGATTCCAACTTCTTGTTCGAACGACGCATCAGCAGCACAGCTTCGGCGACGGCGGTTGCTTCATCCAGTAGCGAGGCATTGGCGATCGGCAGTGCGGTGAGATCCTCGACCATGGTTTGGAAGTTCAGCAGTGCCTCGAGGCGGCCCTGCGAGATCTCCGGCTGGTAAGGGGTGTACGCGGTGTACCAGGCGGGATCTTCAAGGATATTGCGGCGGATCACCGGGGGAGTCACGGTGTCGTAGTAGCCCTGGCCGATGAGCTGCACGGCGGTCTTATTTTTGGCGGCTAGCTCACGCAGCTTGGCCAACACCTCGACCTCGCTCAGCGCTGGTTGCAGAGTCAGCGGGTTCTGCTGCCGAATGCTCTCCGGCACGGCGGTGTCCACCAGTGCATCGACCGAGTCATGGCCGACGGTCTTGAGCATCTGCGCAATATCTGCGGCGCGGCGAGCACCAATGTGTCGGTCGGCGAAGAGGGTTTCGGTGGTTTCGGTCTCCACTGCGGGGGCTGAGGCAATAGTGTCTTGACTCACGGAACTCCAATCTGAGGGCAGCAGGCTGCCGGGTTGAGTTCCTCCCCGCTCTGTAATGGGACCTGAGAGATTCCGCGAAGCTGTCTTCGCTTGCACCGTCGGTGAGTTCTACCCGGTTGGGGTCGAACTACTTTCCAGAGTTGCCTCGTCGCGGCGGTACAGGGGCCTGAGAGATTCCCGGGGAGGGTTTGCTCCTACGGCGCCCACTGCCCGGTTGGTGGCAGAAGGTCTCTCCCGCCGCGGATCGCTGGCATTTCAATTGTTCGTGACCATTCTCACACAGTGCGCAGGCTAGGCCAAAACTATCCATTGAGTGCGGGTGCGGTATGTATGGAACGCTGATGCCTGGAGTGTGTTGGTTTCAGGTGGATACAAGCAATGCGACGCACGGTTTGCGCCGAACTTTATGCAATAGACACTGTGGTGCTCATTCGTTAGGAGCGGTGTGTTGTGACGCTGAGATCTTACTTATTTGCTAACTCGCTCTGATTTGGAATTCCTGATAGTCGGCTCCTCCGAAGCAACCCGCTCGTTGGACTCCGCCACCTCATCTCAATGAATCACTGATTCCTCGTTGAGCAATTTTGTCGGTGAGTGAGGATACGATCCTGATATGAATGAATCAAGTCAATTTTTCTTAGAAAAAATTCCTTGGAGTGAGATTCTCCGACTCTTAGATCGAAAGTGGATTAGACGTTTTTTGAGTCCTCTTGGGATGTATGCGGCATATATTATAGTTATAATAACTTTGCTCGTTGTGCATGCTGTCGGTGCTCTAAGATTTTTAATGATCGTTCCGTTGCTTGTCATGGTCCTAAGTTTTCTCGCTGGATGTGGGCTCATCGCGATGAGCCCAGCTCCGAGGCCTTGGTCTGAAAGAAATCTGCTCCTGTCACGCGCCTCAGCTCTCTTGAAGTTCTTCAAAGGTGCAGTGATGCTGTGCGTTGGTTTCTTTGTTTCGCAAATGATTCTAGAAAAATATAATTCAATATTGCGCTCAGGAGACAATTTTTCCGAATTATTTTCGTACATCTGGTTCCAGATTCTTTCCCCATCTATTGTTTTTGGGTCGTTGTTTGTCAGTCTTTGGCTTTGGTCAAGTATCATCTACCGTTCCAAATGGAAGAAGGAGGAGTGGCGTGACGCGAATAGGAAGTTATTGCGAATCATTCGGCTTGACGGGTCGCTCTTGGCAGGAGATTGGCTGCGGGGGATGACGCATCCTATGTGGTCCTTTTTTGCTTTTTATATGACGCCAGTTTTTCCTTCGCTCCTCACGATTCCCGGGATGTTCTAGGCCGTCTACTTTCGTCGGCCGCCAAGCCAGGTAGATCTCGTCCAGGTTGGCAAATGCGCCCCGCAGGTTCGTGTTGAGCGTTATGTTCTGGAACGTTGCGGGCCGGTTGGCAGAGATGTCTTTGGTGTTCGTGCTGTTGTCGCCGCTTCTTCCGTGGCTGCCGTAACAGAGCATCTTTTCGGCGCTAGCCCTTGTGAAAGAGATACCGTATTGACAATACTGATTTAGTTCAATTTTCAAATAAATAAGGAGTGGCGTTAGCGTGGAAATCGACTCGACAGATTTGCCGATCGTGTGGGCGGTTGGGGTCCATCTTTTGTTCATCGTGCTGGCCGTGATTTTCACCCTCTTCCGCAAGTATTCGCTGGCTGGTGGCCTGGCCTGGCTGGTCACCGTCGGTTCACTGCTGCTGGGGCTGTTCTGGTTCTTGATCCTGGGCGGTGGTCGGAAAAACACGCACGCCAATGAATCAGTTCAGATGGCGCTCGATCCGGCTGGGGGGCTCTACATCACCCTGTATATCGTGATCACGCTGATCATAGGCGCGCTGATTGCCTGGTTCTGTAAGCGCCGTCGAGCAGTGCGGGTCTAATTTCGAGCTGACACATCTCCGATATCCCTCACCCACCGAATGCCGGTGTTCACCGGGCTAAGCCGTCCCTCCCCACGGAATCCCGGGATTCCGTGGGGAGGGGTAAGAGTTAGCCGAGGAACGAGCTGAGCCGGGGTCGGATTCGCCTCCGGCTGGCTCCGCGATACTCTTATCCGCAGGAAGAAATCTTCACGCAGATGGGGAGCGCAGCATGGAAATTTGGCCGGGAGCAGCGTACCCCTTAGGGGCGAGTTTTGATGGCAATGGTACTAACTTTGCCATTTTCAGTGAAGTGGCGGAGGCAGTACAGCTTTGTCTGATTGAGGACGGCGCTGAGGGACCGATCGAAACGAGGATCCCGCTCACCGAGGTCGACGGTTATGTCTGGCACTGCTATTTACCGCAGGTGCAGCCCGGCCAAAAATACGGTTACCGAGTTGAAGGGCCCTACGATCCGGCGCGGGGACTACGCTGCAATCCAAACAAGCTGCTGCTCGATCCTTATGCCAAGGCTGTGGCGGGCCAACTCGACTGGGACAATGCGCTGTTCTCCTACGATCACGCCGATCCCACTAAGCGCAATGATGATGATTCACTCCCTCATATGATGCTCGGCGTCGTGGTCAACCCCTTTTTCGACTGGGACGGTGACCGAGCACCCCGCACCCCTTACCACCGCTCCTTCATCTACGAGGCCCACGTCAAAGGCCTCACTCAGCTGCATCCCGAGGTGCCCGAGGAGCAAAAAGGCAGCTACGCCGGCGTCGCCCACCCGGCGGTGATCGCTCACTTGAAGAAGCTCGGGGTGACCGCGATTGAGCTGATGCCGGTGCATCAATTCGTGCAGGATAGTGTGCTGCTGGACAAGGGGCTCAGCAACTACTGGGGGTACAACACGATTGGTTTTTTCGCCCCGCATAACAGCTACAGCTCCACCGGCGACCAAGGCCAGCAAGTTCAGGACTTCAAGGCGATGGTGCGTGCCCTACATCGCGCCGGTATTGAGGTGATCCTCGACGTCGTCTACAACCACACCGCTGAGGGGAACCAACTAGGCCCCACGCTGAGCTTCCGAGGTATTGATAACGCCGCCTATTACCGCTTAGTGGACGACGATCAGCAGTACTACATGGACTACACCGGCACCGGGAATTCACTCAATGTGCGCAATCCGCATTCCTTGCAGTTGCTGATGGATTCGTTGCGCTACTGGGTGACCGAAATGCACGTCGATGGCTTCCGCTTCGATCTGGCGTCCACCCTGGCCCGCGAGTTTTACGACGTCGATAAGCTCTCCACCTTTTTCGAGCTCATCCAGCAGGACCCGGTAGTCTCACAGGTCAAGCTGATCGCCGAGCCTTGGGACGTTGGCCCTGGCGGCTACCAGGTGGGGAACTTTCCGCCGCAATGGACCGAATGGAATGGCAAGTATCGAGACACGGTGCGCGATTTCTGGCGGGGTGAACCCTCGACGCTTGGCGAGTTCGCCTCACGGCTCAGCGGCTCCTCTGACCTCTACGAGCACTCAGGCCGTCGCCCGGTCGCCTCAATTAACTTCGTCACCGCCCATGATGGTTTCACCCTGCTGGACCTGGTTTCCTACAACGAGAAGCACAACGAGGCCAACGGTGAGAACAACAACGACGGGGAGTCTCACAACCGCTCCTGGAATTGCGGAGTCGAGGGGCCAAGCCAAGATGAGCAGGTGCTTGCACTGCGTGCCCAGCAGCAACGCAATTTCATCGCCACCATGCTGCTCTCGCAGGGTGTGCCGATGCTGCTGCACGGTGATGAACTAGGCCGCAGCCAGCAAGGTAACAACAATGCCTACTGTCAGGACTCTGAACTGACCTGGCTGCACTGGAACGAGGCCGACCAGCCACTGATCGAGTTCACCGCGGCGCTCAGCAAGCTGCGTCGCGAGCACCCGACTTTCCGGCGCTCGCGGTTCTTCGACGGCCGGCCTGCGCGCCGTGGCATCGGAGAGCGGCTGCCGGACTTGGTCTGGCTGGACACCGATGGCAGTTCTATGACTGAAGAGGACTGGGGGAACGGCTTCGGCCGCAGTATCGGTGTCTTCCTGAACGGGGATGCCATTTCGGGGGTTGACGAGCGCGGACGCGGCATTTCGGATGCGCATTTCCTGCTTTACTTCAACGCGCAGCAGGATCAGGTCGAATTCACTTTGCCACCCGCAGAATACGCCGAGCGCTGGGATCTGCTGATCGATACCGCCGCCCAACAACTGGCGAGTGATGTGCTGACGGCGGGCTCGCGATTCAACGCCCAGCCGAGGTCCTTGCTGGTGCTCCGTGCCCACGATAAATTCGCGAGCGATCCAGATCATTCGGTTGCGGCCTCGCTAGCTTCGCAGGGATAGCTGCTAGGTATCGATTACTTCCGCGGTCATTCAGGGTCTGAAGTGCAATAACACTGCTAGGATAGCTAAGTAAATCTGGCCAGCTTTTTGACCTCCTGGAATCGCTCAGAGTGTCCTCAGAACCCCCTATTAAAGCAAAACCCACCCGACGTGACGTGGCGGAATTAGCGGGCGTTAGCACCGCCGTGGTGAGCTATGTTGTCAATAACGGTCCCAAGCGGGTCGCGCCGGAGACCGCTGATAAAGTGCGGCGCGCTATCGACACTCTGGGGTACCGGCCGAACGCGGTGGCCCGATCACTAAAAATCGGCAGCATTCAAACTCTCGGCCTGGTAGTGCCGGACCTTAGCAACCCCTATTTTGCCGCGGTAACCCGGGCGGTGGAACGGGCGGCTTTGGCCAAGGGCTTTGCCCTGCTGACCACGAGTTCGGACCTTGACGTTGATATTGAGACGGCTCATTTGCGGGTATTGGAAGCCCGTGGCGTAGATGGCGTACTGGTATCAAGTTGCGTCCAAGGTGCTTCATTATTGCAACAGGCTTTGCCCGGTCTGCCGATGGTGTTTTTAGACCGTTCTAGTGCGCCGGGAATAGCAACCGTTGGCGTCGACTCCTTTCAAGGGGCCTATCAGGCGGTGACGCACTTAATCGAACATGGCCATCGGAGAGTCGGACTGATCGTCGGAGAGGACGAGTTTGTCACCGGAGACGGAGACCGAATTTCCGGCTGGAAATCAGCATTGAGCGCGGCAGGCCTGCCCGAAGGGCCGGTCGAGTTTGGTGACTTTAGCCTGACTGGAGGTTATCTGGCGGGTCGTCGGATGTTGGCTCGCGCGGATTCGCCGGAAGCGGTCTTCATTACCTCAGATCAGCAGGCGATGGGTTTCTTAAGAGCCGCTGGGGAAGCCGATAAGCACGTTCCTCGCGATATTGCCTTAGTGGCCTTCGACGGCATTCCGGAGTCTGCCTTCAGCTTTCCATCGCTGACCACGATGGCGCAGCCGGTCAACGCGATGGCCGAGGCCGCCGTTGAGCTATTGATTTCCGGTGCCGGGCAGGGCGGTGAACGAACGAAGCTGAGCTTTAACGCGGAGCTGACCATCCGGGAATCCTGTGGTTGCCCGAGGCGGATGAGCCTCTCAGACGACGAAAGTCTTTCGACGCCAAGCGGCCTCTCCAGCTGATTCCTCGCTGGCATCTGGTGCCCGGCAACCGTGACATGATGGAGCCATGAGCTACCGCGCCGCCGAATCCCGATACGCCGAATTGCCCTACCGCCGCCTTGGTCGTAGCGGACTGAAATTGCCAGCTGTTTCGCTGGGCCTCTGGCATAACTTCGGTGATGACAAACCTTTTGAAAATCAGCGGGCGGTGCTGCGTCGAGCCTTCGATCTCGGCGTCACGCACTTTGATTTGGCGAATAACTACGGCCCGCCTGCGGGCAGCGCCGAGAGTAACTTTGGGCGCCACCTGCGCGAGGACTTCCGGCCGTATCGCGATGAGCTTATTATTTCAAGCAAAGCCGGTCACCTGATGTGGGACGGACCCTATGGGGAGTGGGGTTCGCGTAAGTACCTGCTGGCAAGTCTGGACCAGTCGCTGCGGCGAATGGGACTTGACTACGTCGATATCTTCTACAGCCACCGTCCGGACCCGGAGACCCCGCTAGAAGAGACTATGTCGGCGCTGGATCAGGCGGTGCGTTCTGGTAAGGCGCTCTATGTTGGTGTCTCTAACTACAGCGCCTCGCAAACCTTGGAAGCTGCCAAGATCCTGCGCGAGTTGGGTACTCCGATGGTGATCAACCAGCCCAATTACAACATCTTCGACCGTTGGATCGAACGCCCCGATAACAGCGGTTCTTCGCTGCTTGAGGTGCTTTCCGAACAGGGCATCGGTTCAATCGCTTACTCCCCGCTCGCTCAAGGTGTGCTCACCGATCGCTACCTCAAGGGTGTGCCGGCGGATTCCCGGGCCGCTACCGGACATTTCCTCAAAGAGAGCTCACTGACCGAGGAAAAGATGGCAGCGGTGCGGGCGCTGAACGAAATTGCCGCCGCGCGTGGCCAGTCATTGGCGGAAATGTCGGTGGCCTGGGTATTGCGTGAGCAAGCAGCTGGCTCGGTGACCTCGGCGCTGGTGGGTGCCTCGAGCGTTTCGCAACTCGAAGCCAACCTGGCCGGTGCGGCCAAGCTTGAGTTCGAGGACGCCGAGATCGCCGCCATTGATGACGCCAGCGCCGGCGTCTAAGTACTCATTTCACCGTTCCTAAGGAGAGCTGTGCCTACTCATCCAGGCAGTCCCATTCGTGTTGCCATTGTCGGCGTCGGCAATTGCGCTTCCTCGCTAGTGCAAGGCGTTCATTATTACCGGCAGGCCGACCCGGCGGACACCGTGCCAGGCCTGATGCATGTGCGCTTCGGCGAGTATCACGTCAGCGATGTGCACTTTGTCGCAGCTTTCGATGTGGACGCGAAAAAGGTTGGCTTGGATCTTTCCGAGGCCATCCTGGCGAGCGAGAACAACACCATTAAGCTCACCGAGGTGCCACACAGCGGAGTGCAGGTGCAACGCGGGCCAACCTTAGATGGGCTGGGCAAGTACTACCGGGAAACCATCGAAGAATCCACCCAGAACCCGGTCGATGTCGCGGCTGCGTTGCGTGCCGCAGAGGTCGACGTGGTGGTTTGTTATCTGCCGGTGGGTTCCGAAGCAGCCGCTAAGCACTATGCCCAAGCCGCTATTGACGCGGGTTGTGCTTTCGTCAATGCGCTTCCAGTTTTTATTGCTGGCACCAAGGAGTGGGCCGATAAGTTCACCGAAGCCGGGCTGCCCATCGTCGGCGACGATATCAAGAGCCAGCTAGGAGCCACCATTACCCACCGGGTGATGGCAAAGCTCTTCGAAGATCGTGGTGTCATCCTGGATCGCACCTATCAGCTCAATGTCGGCGGCAATATGGACTTCAAGAACATGCTGGAACGTGACCGGCTGGAATCTAAGAAGATCTCCAAAACTCAGGCGGTAACGTCCAACACCTCAGCCGCGCTCAGCGAGCGGGACGTGCACATTGGGCCCTCTGACTATGTCGCCTGGCTGGATGATCGGAAGTGGGCCTTCGTCCGTCTCGAAGGACGTAATTTCGGTGATGCTCCGGTATCGCTGGAATACAAATTGGAGGTGTGGGATTCGCCCAACTCGGCAGGGGTGATCATCGACGCCGTCCGCGCGGCCAAGATCGGCCTGGATCGTGGCCTCGGCGGGCCGCTTCTGGCGCCCAGCGCCTACTTCATGAAGTCGCCACCCGAACAGCAAGCTGACGACCTGGCCCGGCAAGCGGTCGAAGACTTCATTAACGGTTAGGCACAGCTGGGCCCGGCATCGGATGGTGCCGGGCCCAGCTGCGTCTAAAACGGAGCTTAGCTCAGGCCTACCGCGCGGCCTTGGGCGTCGACGTTCATCGCCAGCGCCGCGGGTATCTTCGGTAAGCCGGGCATTGTCATCACCGCTCCGGTGAGTGCCACCACGAAGCCCGCGCCAGTCTTAGGCACCAGATCCCGGACGTGCAGGGTGAAACCGGAGGGCGCGCCCAGCAGCGTCGCGTCGTCGGAGAAGGAGTACTGGGTCTTAGCAATGCAGACCGGCAAAGAGTTCCAGCCGTTGGCCTCGATTTCAGCGAGCCGTTTCAATGCCGCTGGCGCGAACTCCACCTGGCTGGCCCGGTAGATCTGCCCGGCGATCAGTTCGATCTTTTCTTTCACCGGTAAGTCCAGCGGATAAAGGTGGTCAAACTGGTTCGGCGTTGCCAATGCTTTAAGTACTTTGGCTGCCAGTTCATCGCCGCCGTCGCCGCCACCGCCGCGTCCCCAAACGTCGGCGACTGCGACCGCCACTTGCTGCGACTCACACCAGGAGACCAGCCAATCGAGCTCCTCAGCGGAGTCTGCTGAGAAGCGGTTAATCGAGATCACCGGGTCTAAGCCGAACTGCCGGACATTGGCGATATGCCGTTCCAAATTGGCGACGCCCTTTTGCAGCGCGGCCAGATTCGGAGTGCTTAGCTCGGACTTGGCCAGCCCGCCATGCATTTTCAGGGCCCGCACGGTGGCCACTAAAACTACCGCGTCCGGGGCGATATCGGCGGCGCGGGAGGTGATGTCGAGGTACTTTTCGGCGCCGAGATCGGCACCGAAACCGGCTTCGGTGACCACCACATCGGCAAGCCTGCGGGCTAGTGAGGTGGCAATCACCGAGTTACAGCCGTGCGCTATATTCGCAAAAGGGCCGCCGTGTACCAGCGCTGGGGTGCCTGCTATGGTTTGCACCAAATTGGGTTTCAGCGCTTCCTTGAGTAGTAGCGTGAGCGCACCTTCAACGCCGAGTTCCGCCACCGTCAGCGGCTTTCGCTGGTAGTCGTAGCCGAAGGTGATCCGGCCAATCCGTTCCTTGAGTTCTTCAAGGTTTTTGGAGAGGCAGAAAACCGCCATGATCTCGGAAGCAACGGTGATGTCGAAACCGTCCTGGCGGGGCACGCCCTGGGTTGGCCCGCCCAGCCCAATCACCACTTCGCGCAGTGCCCGGTCATTCATGTCCAGCACTCGCTTGAAGGTGATCCGTCGAGGGTCGATGTTGAGCGCGTTACCTTGATAAATGTGGTTGTCGATCAGCGCGCAGAGGGCGTTATTAGCCGTGGTGATGGCGTGAAAATCGCCGGTGAAGTGCAGGTTGATCTCTTCCATTGGCAATACCTGAGAATAGCCGCCGCCGGTGGCCCCGCCCTTCATGCCGAGAGTGGGGCCTAGTGAGGGCTCTCGCAAGGCGATCATGGCGCGTCGCCCCGAGCCGTCCTGGCTGAATGCCCTGCTGAGCGAATCGGCAAGACCCACTGTCAAGGTGCTTTTACCTTCGCCTGCCGGAGTAGGCGAAACCGCTGAAACCAGGACGACCTGGCCACGTCGTCCGGTATCGGGAATTTGCTCGACATTGAGCTTCGCCTTGAACTTTCCGTACGGCTCGAAGGCCGCCGCCGGTACACCGGCTGCTTCAGCAATATCGGCGATGGGTTGTAGCGTTGCCTGCTGAGCGATTTCTAAGTCAGAGAGTACTTGAACGGTTGACGTCATTGTCTACAGATCCTCCAGGTGTTCGCGAGGTCGTCGCGGAACGAATCGATGAGCTGATGGCGGCACATGGTGTGGCCCGATTGCCAACTTACCCCAGGTTCTGAGGTTTATCCTCAGTTGCTCCGGGTAAAGAGCGATAAATCTCAATCGTCCGTTCGGCGGTGTGCTGCCAGGAATGCCGGCCAGCATGCTGCACCCCGGCTCGGCCCATCGCGGCTCGTCCCGCGGCACCCAGCAGATGTATCTTTTCCAAGGCCGCAGCCCAGTCGGATTCGCTCAACCCATTCACCAAATAGCCGGTCTCGCCATCGATTACCGCTTGACTCAGACCGCCGACGTTGGTGGCCAAGACCGGGGTGCCGCAAGCCTGCGCTTCCAGCGCCACCAGACCAAATGACTCTGAGGACGAGGGCATCGCCACCACATCGGCAGCGGCGAACTGCTGGGCCAGGCTTGACGGCGGGAGTGGCTCGAGGAAGCGAACCTGTTCGCCCACGCCGAGTTCCTTGGCTAGGGCCGGCAAATCGTAGTGCTGCTTGCCGCTCTGGGAGCCAATAACTGTCAGCTGGAAGCGCAACTCAGGACGAGTGCTGCGAAGCTGGGCAAGAGCTCCCAGCAGCAAGTGTGGTCCCTTCAGACGCTGCAATCGCCCGGCGAAAACAATCTGCAGGGCGGAGTCCTCGGCGGCGTTGATTTTACTGACTGGCGGACGGAAGGTCTCTAGATCGACGCCCGGCGGCACCACCGCTATTTGATCCTGACAACCACCGTAGAGCTGAGCGAGTTGCGCTGCCTCGGCCGCGGTATTCGCGATCAGGCGATCCGCGGCTGCGACAATACGTTCTTCGCCGAGCGCGCGTCGGGTTGGCTCAGCCGATTGGCCGGCGGCCCGGTGCTGGTTTTTCACCTTGGCCATAGTGTGCATTGAATGCACTAGCGGTAACTGCCATTGCTGAGCCAGCGTCAGCCCGACCAGTCCGGAAAGCCAGTAATGCGAATGTATTAGCTCGGTCTGCCGGCCGCTCAAGGATTCGGCCGTGCTCAGCAGACCACTGATGGTCGGTAATAATCGCGGGAGTTCTTCCTTGCTGAGAGCTTGCCCAGGGTGATTTGTCAGTCCCAAATGTCGGACGCTGACCCGCGGGGCGAGTTCGGTATCCTGGCCGCTAGCCGCCGTCACAATCTCAACGCTATGCCCCAAAGCGGCAAGGTGAAGGGAGAGCTGGCGAACATAGACATTCATCCCGCCAGCGTCACCTGAGCCGGGCTGTGCGAGCGGAGAGGTATGCAGGCACAGCATCATGATGTGCATAGCTTCTCCTCTGCAGCGGCCCGGTTAATGCCTCGTCGGGAAGAACGCCACGAAGCTCTACCGAACTATTATTCCCGGGCTGGCCGGGTGGTGGAAATTGCCGAAATCTCCGCTCACTGATTGCCTCAGATGACAAACCGCTGGCAGATACGAGCGTCACTGCGAGTTTGGGACTAGTTTAGGAATAGTTTTCTGCGAGTTCGGCCAGAGCGGCCGGTTTGATCGAACACTGGGGAGGATCTGAATGGCGCGTCGTGAGGCCGGCATTGGTTATGCCCTGCTCGCCCCCAGCCTGTTTGGCATCCTTGCCTTCCTGTTGCTGCCCATTTTGGTGGTGATCTGGCTCTCCATGCAGCGCTGGGATTTACTGAACCCGGCGGTCTTCGTGGGGCTGGATAATTTTCGAGATGTTTTCAGTGACCCGACCTTCGGGCATTCCTTGCTGGTGACGGTGTTTTTCGTTGTGCTGGTCATTCCCTTACAAACCGTCTTAGGACTTTTTGCCGCCTCACTGCTCAGTCGTGGTTTACCGGGCTCCGCCTTTTTCCGGGTGATCTATGTGATCCCCTGGATTTGCGCGCCGCTTGCCCTTGGTGTGGTGTGGAAATGGATTTTTGCACCGACCGATGGCGCGCTGAACGCCGTCCTAGGACAGGACATCCAGTGGCTGAGCGATCCGGTACTGGCGTTGCCCGCAGTGGCCGCGGTGAGCATCTGGTCGCAGGTTGGTTACGTCACGCTGTTCTTCATGGCGGGGTTGGCTGCCATTCCGCAGGAGATGATTGATGCCGCGAAGGTTGACGGGGCCAATGCTACGCAGATCTTCTTCTCGGTTAAACTGCCGTTGCTGCGACCGACGATGTTCTTCGTGCTGGTGACCGGAATCATCTCAAGTTTCCAAGCCTTCGACAGCATTTACGCCCTGACACCGAGGGGCGGGCCGCAGGGCAGTACCGATGTGATCGCCACTAGAATCTATGCCACCGCTTTCCAGAGCTTTGATCTGGGCCACGCTGCGGTGATGGCTTTGGTGCTGTTTGTCATCTTGATCGTGGTGACCTTGGGGCAGCAACTGTATTTCAGGAGGCGAATCACCTATGACCTCTCCTAAACTCGACGCTCCTGCTCAGACCCCGGTGCCCCGTCGTCCTAGTAGGTCACTCCCGCGAAAAATCTTGCGTGGCAGCTGGATCTACCTGCTTTTGCTGCTCGGCTTCATAGTCACAGTGGCGCCCTTCCTGCTTTCGCTGATGACGGCTTTCAAGACGCCCAATCAATTCGCTGGTGAACCAGCGCTGACACCACCGAACCCTTGGTCGCTGGAGAACTTCGCTTCACTTTTTAGCGGGGACCGAAACTTTATTGCCCCGGTGGTGGTGACCGCGCAGATCGTTATCGTCATCGTTATTGGCCAGCTGCTCTTCTCGGTGCTTGCTGCCTATGCTTTCGCCAGGGTGGAGTTCCGCTTCCGCGATGCGCTGTTCTGGGTCTATTTGGCGACCCTGATGGTGCCCCAAGTGGTCACCGTCATCCCGCTCTACACGATGTTCTCCCAGTTGGGCTTGCGAAATACGTTCTGGGGCCTGGTGCTGCCCTTCGTCTTCGGCTCTCCTTATGCGATTTTCTTGCTCCGCGAGTACTTCAGGGCGATTCCGGAAGACCTGATCAGCGCGGCCCGCTTGGATGGTGCTGGCACTATTCGGATTCTCTTTTCCATCGTGATCCCGCTGAGCAAACCTATTCTGGCCACGCTGACCATCATCACGGTCGTGAGCCACTGGAACAATTTCCTCTGGCCTTTGATTATCACCAGCGGGAAGACCTGGCAGACCGTCACGGTGGCCACCGCCGGATTGCAAACTCAGTACAACGGCAACTGGACCTTGGTGATGGCAGCGACCACCATTGCGATGGCGCCGCTGCTGATCCTGTTCGCGATTTTCCAAAAGAGCATTATTTCCTCAATAGCAATCACCGGATTCAAATAGGAGTTAGTCAATGAAGGGCTCGAAACTAATTACCCGGGCGTCGGTGCTGCGCGGCGTCACGCTCGCTGCGATCGCTGGCCTAACGCTGGGGACGGCGGCATGCTCCCCGGCTGCGGACAATAACTCCAATTCCTCGGGGGATAAGGTCACGGTGACCGTCCGGCTGTGGGATGAACAGGTGCAGAAGGCTTACGAAGCGTCCTTCAAGGAGTTTGAATCGAAGAATCCGAACATCACCGTCAAAACGGTTTTGGAGCCCTACGCGACCTATTTCGATAAGCTTCGCACCGACGTTTCGGCAGGCAATGCGGACGATATTTTCTGGGTGTCCTCCTCTTACTTCCAGCCCTACGCCGACAACGGCTCCTTGTTACCGATCGGCTCGGATTTCGACTCGGAGAAGTCAGGGTGGGTGCAGGCTGCGATCGACCAATACACCCGTAAGGATCAGCTCTGGGGCGTTCCCCAGCTCACCGACGGTGGCATCGGGCTCTATTACAACAAAAACCTGGTCAGCAAGGCCGGGGTCTCGCTGGAAAATCTGCAATGGAACCCGAGCGACCCGTCGAAGGACACCTTCCTCAAAGCGGTGCAGAAGCTGACGCTGGATTCGGCTGGTCGGAGCGCCGACGATCCAGCCTTCGACGCCAAGAAAATCGTGCAGTACGGCTACAACGCGAGCCAGGATCTGCAAGCGATCTACTACAACTTCATCGGGCAGAACGGCGGCGCTTTCCAGGACGGCGAAAACTTTGTCTTCGATTCAGCACAGAGCGCCCAGGCCTTCCAATACATCGTCGATTTGATCAACAAGTACCACGTCTCGCCCGGGGCAGCGAATAGCAACGACAACGGCGACTTTATGCGAGACCAGTTCATCCAGGGCAAAATTGCGCTCTTCCAATCAGGTACTTACAACCTGAAGAATGTCTCCGACGGGGCTAAATTTCCTTGGGCTATTGCCGCGATGCCCAGCGGCCCGGCAGGAGCTGTTTCGGTGGTGAACAACATCATCGCTGCCGGGAATGCGAAAACCAGTCATAAGGACGCCACCACCAAGGTGCTGCAATGGCTGGGGTCCGCAGATGGTGCGAAGTTCACCGGTGCCGAAGGGGCGGCTGTCCCCGCTGTAAAGGACGCACAGCAGGCCTATGACAGCTTCTGGAAGGCGAAGAACATCGATGTCAGCCAGTTTGCTAAGGCTGCACAGGGCAAGACAATCAGCGCGCCGACCGGCGTCAATTACGGGGCCGCTTTCAACGCCTGGAAACCGATCTTCAACGAGATCTTCCTGGGCCGCACCCCGGTCGAATCAGGCCTGAAGCAAGCGCAGGAAGCGGCCAATAAGGCAATGAAAGGGTAGCGAGACTCTTCCTTGGCGGGGTGGGTTGCGGGGCTGGTGATGGTGCCCGACGACGTTGACCGAGGGCCTGGACAGGCTTAGCGCCAGAGCTTTCCGAGGGCTGGGAAGGCGGCTTCGTAGTCGCGTAGCAGGGTAGCGGCGAGTTGCTCGTCGCCAACTAGCGGATGCAAGGCAAAAGCCAGTTCGGCTTGGCTGCGGTCTCCCTCAACCACCGCCCGAACCACGGCGGTTTCGACCGCTTTGAGTTGCGCCATCAGGCCCAACTGATGAAGATTTGGCTGGCTGTGCACCGGCAACGGTCGCGCCCCGGTGGCGTCGATACTGCTAGGCACTTCGATCACCGCATCGTTGGGGAGTGCAGTGATGGTACCGGCGTTGGACAGATTGAGAATCAGTTCGGTACGTTTTCCGGTCAGCAGTGCTGCCATTGCGGAAAGAGCCACCTCTTCGTAGCCGCCGCCGAGCAGATCTGCTTCATCGCGCTGTCCGGTCGCTGCCGAGTTGGAGTTGGCTGTCGATCCGATGCCAGTCGCGGCCTCGGATCCGGCTTCGAGGCCTGCCACGGGCCCGGCGTCAGTCGACCCGACCCGGGATTCGGCGAGATAACCCTCTTCGCGTGCCCTGCGGGCGGCTTCCCAGCGGTCAAAAGCTTCCGGCCCAGTCAGCTCGGGGTAGAGCTGTTGCTGGGCGGCCGCGATGGATTCGCCCCGGGTTTGTGCTGAGGCTTGAATCGCTCGGATGGCCTCAGTGCGGCGGTAATAGTAGAACAAATATTCGTTGGGCAGCGAGCCGAGCGAACGCAAGAATTCAGCTCCGAAGAGCCGGCCTTCCTCGAAGCTAGCGAGCCGCTCCGGCGCGGCAAGCAGCGCCGGCAAATGATCGACGTGGTCGTGCTTCAGGCCACGTAGCCAACCCAAGTGATTCAGACCGAGGTAATCCACCCCGCTCAGATTCCCGGACTGGAGCGGGAATCCGGAGGCCAGGGCAGACCGGCGGATCAGTCCGATTGGCGAATCACAGATCCCAATCACCCGGTGACCGAGGACCGGGCTGAGCGCTTGGGTGACCATGCCCGCGGGGTTGGTGAAGTTAATCAGCCAGGCCTGGGGAGCCAAATCGCGGAGACTGCGAGCCAGGCTCAGCATGTAGGGAATTGAACGCAGGGCATAGCTGATCCCGCCCGCACCGGTGGTTTCTTGGCCGAGCAGTCCGTGTTTCAGCGCCACTCGCTCGTCCAGCACCCGGCCTTCGGTGCCGCCGACTCTGGTGGCGGCAAAGACCACGTCGACGTCTGGCAGGGCTGCGGCTAAGGAGTCAGCCAGGGTGATCGGCGGGCCGGGGAAAGGCATCGCATCGAGTACAGCTCTTATCGCGGTGAGCCGTGAGGCATCGGTGTCATAGAGCACCACGGAATCAATTAGACCGGCCTGCGGCCCAATGCTGAGCGCCCGATACACCAGCGGAACCCGGAAGCCGCCGCCACCCACAATCAGCAATCGCATATCCTCATTCTCTCCTAATAGCGCCACTGGGAAAGTGGGTACAAAAATGAGTGTGCAGATAAACAGCTTTTGAGTGGGTTTTAAGATGTAGATCTGCACACTCGGCGGCCTGAGGTGGGGCAATGACGGGCCACGAGGACGGTTGAAGAGGGAGGTAAACTTCCTTGATGGAGCAGCATGGTAATCGGAAAAGATTCGATCCGCTCGCGGGCAAACGCGGTGCGGACTCCCCATCGGTAGATTTGATTCTCACCGGTTCGGTGTATTTTGACATTATCTTCACCGGACTCGCGGATCTGCCGCAAAAAGGTACCGAAGTTTTCAGCGAGGGGATGGGCTCCTGCCCGGGTGGGGTGGCCAACCAGGCAATCGCCGCCAGTCGACTCGGCCTGAACACCAGTTTGACGGCGGCCTTCGGCGACGACGGCTACGGCGATGCCAACTGGACCATTCTGAGCGATCAGGAGCACGTTGATCTGAGCCATTCACGCCGCTTTGACGGCTGGCATTCCCCGGTCACTGTCTCGCTCTCGGTGCATAAGGATCGTTCAATGGTTAGCCACTGCCACCCCTCACCGCTGACCGCAACCGAACTTTTCGGCGCAAAACCGCCGAAAGCCTTAGCCGCAGTGGTGCCGGTCGAAGCCGAGTTGGAGCCCTGGGCGCTCACCGCACAAAAACAGGGAACCAAACTCTTCGGCGACGTCGGCTGGGACCCGAGCGGGCTCTGGCCTGAGGAAACTCTGAAGAGTCTCGAACATTTCTACGCCTTTATGCCCAACGCCGCGGAAGCGATGGCGTTCACCCGGACCGACGATCCGTGGGGCGCGCTTTACTCGCTGGCCGACCGGGTGCCGGTGGCCGTGGTGACAGTGGGTGAGCAGGGCGCGATGGCGGTCGACTCCGAAACGGGAGAGGAAGAGTGGGTTCCCGCGCTCCCCGTCAACGCTTGGGACCCCACCGGGGCTGGTGACTGCTTTGGTGCCGCCTTTGTGATGGCGACCGTAGCGGGGTGGCGATTGGCTGACCGGCTGAGCTTTGCCAACCTTTGTGCTTCGCTGTCGGTGCAGCAAGTGGGCGGCTCCTTAGCAGCGCCTGGCTGGGGTGATATCGCTGACTGGTGGCACAAGATGAATGGCGTGCGAGAAGGCGTGCACAAACAATGGCTGCGGCGTTACGCCTATCTTGAGGAACTGGTTCGGGACGTGCCCGATGAGGCCGTTCGAAGGGCCACCGCGACAATCGCACACCACTCCGACGCCTAGCTGCAGCAAGGTCAGCGTCGCACCGTGAAATAGAATCGAATCATGACTTCCGAACGCCAAGCTCAGGTTGACCTCGAAGCCATTCGGCACAATGTGCGGCGAATTTCGGAGATCGTCTCTCCCGCCCAGCTGATGGCTGTGGTGAAGGCCGATGGCTATGGTCACGGTATGGTCCCGGTTGCCAAGGCTGCCGTAGAGGCGGGTGCCAGCTGGATTGGGGTGGCCCGGGTCTCCGAGGCGCTGACCTTGCGTAGCGCGGGAGTAGAAGTGCCTTTGCTGGCCTGGCTGCACACGCCGCATACTGACTTTGCCGCCGCAGTAGAAGCCGGTATTGACCTTGGCGTCTCCGGCTGGGAGCTCGATCACATTGTCGCCGCTGCCCGAGAATGTCAGCGACCCGCTCGGGTGCATTTGAAAATCGACACCGGCCTGGGGCGCAATGGCAGCCCGGTGGAATTATGGGACTCACTCGTCGGTGAAGCCCTGGAATATCAAGACGAAGGATTGCTTAGAGTGGTCGGGCTGTTTTCACACCTAGCGGTGGCAGACGAGCCGCAACGGGATGAAACCGATCTGCAACTGGAACGATTCCGGGAGGCAGTGGCGCTCGCCGAGGATGCCGGGGTCGACGCCGAAGTTCGGCACCTGGCGAACACACCGGCAATTTTCTCCCGTCCAGACACTCACTTTGATTTGGTGCGCGCCGGGGTGGGGATTTATGGTCTCTCGCCGTTCCAGGGGCAGACTTCCGAAGAACTAGGGTTGCGACCGGCGATGACCCTGAAGACTTTTGTGGCGCACTGCAAGCGGGTGCCTGCCGGTCAAGGCGTCTCCTATGGCTTGAACTATCGGACCCCGCAGCCGAGCACTTTGGCCTTGATTCCGCTCGGTTATGGCGATGGGGTGCCCCGAGTCGCCACCGGAGGTCCAGTGCGGATTGCCGATCAGGTGTATTCGGTGGTGGGTCGGATCGCGATGGACCAGATGGTGGTGGACTTGGGCGCTCAATTGCCAACCGGAGAGACCCTCTTGGGTGAGGAAGCGGTGCTTTTCGGGGCAGCCGAGAACGGGGATCCCTCGGTTGACCTATGGGCGGCAGCGGCCGGCACCATTAACTATGAAGTGGTGACTCGAATCGCGCCGAGCGTGCAGCGAGTGTACTTGAACGAGACGCCGCCCGAGCAGTCTTCTCAGCAGGGCGCCGAATGAGAGTTTCGCTTGCCGACCTCGCCGCCACCAATGACTTTGCCGCGCGGCTGGCAGGGCTGCTGAGAGCCGGGGATCTTCTGATTCTGTCCGGCGAGCTGGGAGCCGGGAAAACTACCTTCACCCAGGCTTTAGGTGCCGCGCTCGGGGTGCGGCCCGGCATCATCTCGCCAACCTTTGTGCTGGTCAGGATCCACCCGTCTCTGGTCGGCGGGCCCGATCTGGTGCACGTGGACGCTTATCGGTTGGGTTCAGCCGCGGAGATCGACGATATTGACCTGGAGAACACTCTTGACTCGTCGATCACCGTGGTTGAGTGGGGCGAGGAACGGGTGGAGCACCTCAGCGATTCCTACCTACTGATCCGGTTGGAACGGCCCAGTGAAGCTCCCGGAGCTGAAGGGGAGGACGAGGACTCTGAACCTCGGGTCCTTGAACTGACGGCGGTGGGCCCGCGCTGGGCAAGGACTGAGCTAGATAGTCTTGGCAGCGGCTCGGAGTAGCCGTTACTTTGACGGCACGCGGCGAGAGCTTAGCTCTGGGGCAGCACAACTAGCCGTTCCGGGGAATCCCACTCCTGAGAAATTGAGGACAGCGGTATTTGTTTGACGTCGATATTGATGACGCCGTTGGTCGCCAATTCCAGTAGCTTGGGTAACTCCCTGAGCAGTGCGGCGGGGTCAATGCTGCCGGCTCCACTGCCCGAGATCTGTATGTTCGAACTGCGCAACAATGCCGCATCTAAGGAGATGTTTCGGCCTGCCAAGGCGCCAATCTGACAGTACCGCACCAGGCCAGCTTGCCGAGGGAGGCTGCTGCGTCTCAAGGATTCTAAGACTGTTTCGGCGACCGGGCCCCAGACATAGTCCAACACCAGATTGATGCCGTCGCCAGCGGCATCCCGCAGTGCGGCGATGGTTTGATCTCGATCCTGGCTAAGATCAACCACCACGTCGGCGCCCAACTCGGGTAATTGCTCCAGTACTGCCGCATTCCGACCAGCGGCGATCACCCGACCGGCGCCGCGGGCCTTTGCTAATTGCACCGCCAATCGGCCTGAAGTGCCGGTGGCACCAACTACCAATATCGTTTCACCTGGTTCAAGACCGCCAGCGCCCGAGATTGGCATCCACGAAGACATTGCCGGGTTCAGAATGCCGGCTGCGGTGGCTGAGTCTAGGGCCTCAGGAACCGGGATCGAGAAGCCCTGCGGAACAATGGTGTACTCGGCCAAAGTGCCGTAAGGATCGGGAGCGCCACCAACATAGGCTCGGCTTCCATCGGCGAGCCTCGCAACGCCGTCAACGCCGGGAATTATGGGCAACTCGTCGCCGGAACCATAATGATTCCCGCTGGCCAAGGAGCGGACAATTTGATGAACGCCGGCTGCGAGCATGGTGACTAGCTGATAGCCCTCCCGTTCGCCCGGATCGTCGAAGTCGGCGTAGCGGGGTGGCTGACCATATTCGGTGACTACTGCTGCTTTCATTATTCAACCTCCAATTGAACATTGTTCAAACTTGTTCTGATAGTCTTATTGAACAATGTTCAAATGTCAACATTAAGTCGTGGGGTAGATGGCCAAACCTAGTTTGAGTAGCGAACGCATTGTCGCCGAAGCCTTTGCGATTCTCGCGGAGTCCGGGCTGGACGGGATTACCGCGCGGGCGTTGGCGCAGCGACTCCAGGTCCAGGCCGGGGCGCTCTATTACCACGTACCCGACATGGGTTCGTTGGCCGATCTGATGGCAACCGAAATTATGCGTGAATTGCTGACGCAGCCAATTGCTGTAGTCGTCGATGAAGGCGCTAGCCAGGTCGCGGCGGGAGATGCGGAGTCTTCTGGTGGCGAAGGTACTGCCCCAGGAGGTCTCGGTTGGCGGCAGCTACTGTGGGCGATGGCTCAGCAGACCCGTAGCCGACTGCTCGCCTTCCGCGATGGCGCCAAGCTGGTGTCCGGCACCCGGCTCACCGACGATTCCTTGTTGGCAGGGCAGGAAGAACCTTTGCGAATACTGAAGGCTGCCGGCTTTAGCTTGCAGCATGCGATCTGGTCAATGCAGACCGTCTATAACTTCGTGATCGGATTCGTCATCGAGGAGCAGCACCGAGATGACTACGCCGAGGCATATAGTGTGCAACGTAGAGGTGAGCGGATCAGCACAGAAAGCACGCCGCTTACTGGCGAGGCCAACGAGTATTTTCTCGGTGAACGGCAGCAGCAGTTCGATTTTGCCATTAACTGCCTGCTGATCGGCTTCGCCAGCAAAATCAACTAGGCTTAGACGGTGCTTTTGCTTGCCATCGACACCTCGGCGATTGCCAGCGCCGCGCTGATCCAAGACGGCGTGCTGCTGGACAGTTTTGCGACCGAAGATACCCGCAGCCATGCCGAAGTGCTCGCCTCGGGGATTGAGAAGCTGCTCTCCGCTCTTCCTCCTGGCGGTAAGCCCGAAGCGATTGCGGTCGGAGTTGGGCCTGGCCCCTTCACTGGCTTGCGTTCCGGCATTGCCACTGCGCGCACGCTGGCTTATGTCTGGCAGATTCCGTTACACGGGGTGATCAGTCTGGACGCCCTGGCTTGGGATGTGCTGCTCAGCTTTGAGCGAGCTGAGCGCGCCGTCTCGCCGTTTATCATCGCCACCGATGCGCGCCGCAAGGAAGTTTACTGGGCCCGTTACGCCGCTGACGGCGAACTGCTGGAGGGCCCCCAGGTGGGTCCGGTGACGGAGCTGCCCGCCGAGCTGCCGGTCTTTGGCTATGGGGCGGGTCTTTATGCCGAGATGCTCGGCGAGCGAGCGGTGCCAGAATTCCAAGAGGCTCAGCCGACAGCCGCTGCCCTGGGCTTGTTCGCCGCGGCGGCACTTGCCAAAGGAGAAGCTTTGCTCGAGAGCACACCGTTATACCTGCGCGAGTCCGATGCGCAGGTACCCGGGCCGCGAAAGCGAGCACTATGAACCAGCTTTCAGCCACTATCCGTCGAATGACGGCGGAAGATATCGATGCGGTCAGCGCGCTGGAGGATGAGCTTTTCCCGGAGGACGCCTGGCCCCGTCAAGCCTTCGTTGACGAACTCGCTCAGCCCAGCCGCTACTACTTAGTGGTCGAACTGGACGAGGAGTTAATTGGCTACGCGGGGCTAATGTGCGTGCCGCCCACTGCTGATGTACAGACCATCGGGGTGCGTTCTGACCGTGAAGGCCAGGGGATCGGCAGCGAATTGTTAACCGCTTTGATCGATGAGGCTAAACGAGGCGGCGCGATTGACCTGCTACTGGAGGTCCGCCAGGACAACCCACGTGCACAGCAGCTGTACCGACGTTTCGGCTTCCAGCACATCCACACTCGGCCGCGCTATTACCGGGGCGGCGTTGATGCGCTGGTTATGCAGCTTTCGCTGCTCTCTCAGGAGGACGCGCAGTGAACGAACCACTCATTTTGGGCATTGAGTCCTCCTGCGATGAAACCGGTGTTGGCATTGTGCGTGGCACTACTTTGCTGGCGAATACAGTGTCCTCGTCAATGCAGGAGCACGTGCGGTTTGGCGGCGTGATCCCTGAAATTGCTTCTAGGGCGCATCTGGAAACCATTGTTCCGACCCTGAACGAAGCACTCGAAACCGCGGAGGTGAGCCTTGAGGAGATCGAGGCGATCGCGGTGACCGCCGGCCCTGGGCTAGCCGGGGCGTTGATGGTCGGGGTGTGTGCCGCGAAGGCGCTCTCAATTGCGACCGGCAAGCCGCTTTATGCGATCAACCATCTGGTGGCGCATGTCGGGGTGGCGTTGTTGGATTCCAGTCTGGGCATCTCAGCGGGGGAACAGCTCCCGGAACGCCTAGGGGCGTTGCTGGTCTCGGGTGGGCATACCGAGATATTGCGGGTGCGTAGCCTGACGGACAATGTCGAGCTGCTCGGTGCCACCATTGATGACGCGGCCGGCGAAGCTTTCGACAAAATCGCCAGGATTCTCGGGCTGAACTATCCGGGCGGTCCCGCGATTGATCGGCTGGCCAAAACAGGTGACCGTGCGGCAGTGAAATTCCCCCGAGCGCTTACCGCACCGAAGTACCTGGGAAGCGCCGAAGCGCCCGGCCCACACCGGTATGATTTCTCGTTTTCCGGTTTGAAGACAGCCGTTGTGCGCAAAGTAGAGCAGCTGGAGGCAGCGGGGGAACCGGTGCCGACCGCGGATATCGCTGCTTCCTTCCAGGAAGCGGTGCTCGACGTGATTACCGCAAAGGCCGTGTTGGCTTGCCAAGAGCAAGGGCTGGACACCCTGCTGCTGGGCGGCGGGGTGGCCGCTAATTCGCGGCTTCGGGAGCTGCTGGCCGAACGAACCGAGCGCGCCGGAATCAAGCTTCTAGTGCCAGCCATTTCGCTCTGTACGGACAACGGTGCCATGGTGGCTGCGTTGGGGTCCCAATTGGTAGCCGCCGGCGCTGCCCCCAGCGGGATTGATTTCGCGCCGGACTCTTCGCTGCCGGTCAGCACCATCCTGCTCGGACAGTAAAGCTGTGCCTGACTAGTCCTGATAACCGCTTCGCAGCAAGCTGACTAAATCATCCACCACGGGCCTCAACTCACCCTGATGCGCGGCCGCAACCTGCCGCTGACGCTGGTAGCCGGCGCCGCGTCGAATAATGCGTTCTACATCGGCCAGCTCGCTAGCGCAGTCCAATCGTTTGGCCACCGGTTCTAGTTTGTTCAGCAACTCGATTAGATCGTCGGTGACCAGCCGCTCATTCGACTGGGCATCAAGGATGATAATGGCGTCCAAGCCGTAGCGCGCGGCTCGCCATTTATTCTCCTGGACATGCCATGGCGGCATAGTCGGGATTGAGCCGCCGTTATCGAGGGTATCGGAGAAGGATTGCACTAAGCATTGGGTGAGTGCCGCAATGGCGCCGACCTCCTCCAGGGTGGCAAGTCCATCGCAGACCCGCATTTCGATGGTGCCAAGGGCCGGCACCGGGCGAATATCCCAGCGGATCTCCGAGAGCTGGTCGATCACCCCGGTGGTCATCATGTCTTCGACGTAGTGCTCATAGCCGCGCCAGTCATCGAACTGGAAGGGCAGCCCGGCGGTGGGCAGCTGCTGGAACAGCAATGCACGTTGGGAGGCATAGCCGGTATCCTCGCCGTTCCAGAATGGTGAGGAGGCGGAGAGCGCTTGAAAATGTGGAAAATAATTCACTAGGCCGTCAAGGACCGGCAGTGCCTTGAACTTGGAATCCAAACCAACATGCACGTGCACACCGTAAATCACCATTTGCGAGCCCCACCACTGGGTGCGATCGATCAGCTTGGCGTAACGTTCTTTGTCGGTCACCGGTTGGGAGCGGGATTGGCTGAAAGGATGGGTGCCGGAACACATTAACTCCACACCGAAGCGTTCACCAGCCTCGCGCACCGTGCTCAGTGAGCGATTGAGGTCCTCTTTGGCTTCGGCCACGCTGCCGCAGACTCCGGTGACCAACTCGAGCGTGTTCAACAGCAATTCGCGCTTAATGTGCGGGTGCTCTTCATCAGCCTGCAGTTCGGGATGCTCTTGATTGATCACCCCGAGTAGCGCATCGGCCTGAGGGGTCAGCTCGCCGCTCGCGGCATCGATCAGGGCGAGTTCCCATTCAACTCCTAATGTCGACTGGGCGGATTCGCCGAAGTGGATATCCATGGTTCGCCCCCTTCAGACGTGCGTTACTGAGTAGTACAGGAACGTCTAAGTCTAAGACAGCTATCACTTTGTGACGTGCACGGTTACGGCCATTAATTTGTATATGAGAATCATTCTCATATAACTTAGAGGATATGCATCTTTCCTTGCTGGCTTCGCTCGATCCCCAATGCCGACAATTCGCCGCTGAACTGCTTTCCGGCACGCACCTAGATTCGGTTGTGGTGGTCCATGACCTGATTCAGGAAGCTACTGTGCTACGCCGGATTTATCGGGGTGGGAAGCTCACCGAGCGGTCGAGCAGCGAGCTGGAACACGGCTGCCTTTCGTGCACGGTCCGACTTGATGTGGTGCCCACCGTGCGTCGATTGATTCACGAAGGGGTGCCACACGCCGTACTGGCGTTGCCACCCGGGGTGGAGCCGGACCTGGTGATGGAGGCTCTTTATGCTCAACTTGATGAGGAATTCAGCATTGATAACGCGGTTCTGGCGCTCGATCCGGCCGAGCTGGAAGACCAGCTCTGGGACCGCCGTGAACTTTCCGAGCTAGGCATCACCGGGTCGCCCAGGGACCAACGTACCTCCGGGGAGTTCATGGTGGCGGCACTCGCTCAGGCGGACACCGTGCTGACCTCGTCATCGCTTAGCCGATCGCTGAGTCAATTCGCGGATCCGAATCAGCCGGTCGGGCTGGAACTGCTCAGCGAACTTGCCCCGCACGCCACCCTCGCCAGTTCTGCCGATGAATTACGACCCGGTTGTTTCGATGCCCATGAGGTAATGCGTAGGCAGTCGCCGGGGGAGGTGCGGGTGGCAAGCAGACGGGGCGGTGGAGCCTTCCGCACTGTGCGGGTCGAGCTGCAACGTCCACTGCATCCGGACCGTTTCCGGCTCGCCTTACCAACCCTGGCGGCCGGCAGCTGTTGGCTCAGGGGTCGGATCTGGATGGCCTCGGCGCCCGCTCAACGAATCGCCATGCAAGGCATCGGGCCGCGGCTTTGGCTAGAGAGCACCGGCGATTGGCTGGCCGGCGGTGAGCAGCCCGCCAGCGTGCTAGCGCTCACCGGCAGAGCGGCTGAAATCGTCGAATCCGAGGTGCAAGGACTGCTCGAAAAAGCGCAACTCAGCCCGGCTGAGAGTCGCCGAAAAGCGGAATATTTCAACGACCCGTTTGGTTTGAACGTCAGTAACTGAAGGAGCAAAAAATCATGAAAGTTAGAAACTCATTGCGAGCCCTGAAGAAGCTTCCCGGCGCACAGATCGTGCGGCGGCGCGGGCGGACCTTCGTGATCAATAAGAATAATCCGAGGATGAAGGCGCGCCAGGGCTAAGCCCAGGGGTTGTTCGGCGCTGAGCTCAGCTGAGTGCTGCCAACGGATTGCTGCGAGTTAGAAACATTGCTTCACTCATGCGGCACAATGACTAGGTGCCCATTCTGAACAAAGACATGACGCTGTGCATCTCGCTGGCGGCCCGGCCGAGCAATATCGGCACCCGTTTTCATAATTACCTGTACGAAGAGCTCAACCTCAACTACGTCTATAAAGCCTTCGCGCCGGTAGACCTAGCCGATGCGGTACGCGGAATCCGTGGTCTGGGGATCCGTGGCGCGGCTGTTTCGATGCCCTATAAGGAACAAGTCATCGCTTTAGTGGATCGGCTCGACGCCTCGGCAGCGGCGATCGACTCGGTCAACACCATTGTCAATGACAGTGGCGTGCTGACCGCCTACAACACCGACTATCTGGCTATTGAACGCCTACTCCGGGAACACCGGATAGCGGCCACAAGTACCGTGCTGCTGCAGGGCTCCGGGGGGATGGCAAAGGCCGTCGCCGCAGCCCTGCGGGATGCGGGCTTCCGCGCGGTGACCATCGTCGCCAGGAACGAATCAACCGGTCGCCCGCTCGCCGAGCTTTATGGCTTTGACTGGACTGCCGAGGCGGGCGAACGCACCGCCCAGCTGCTGATCAATGTCACACCGCTGGGCATGCAGGGCGCGGAGGAGGAGGTCCTAGCCTTCACTGCGCAAACCATTGACGCCGCCGAGACTGTTTTCGACGTCGTTGCCCTCCCGGCCGAAACGCCACTGATCAAGGCGGGCAGAGCCGCCGGGAAAAAGATCATTTCTGGCGCCGAGGTAATTGCCATTCAGGCCGAGGAGCAGTTTGTTTTGTATACCGGGGTACGACCGAGCGTTGAGCAGGTCCGGGCGGCCTCGGAGTTCTCCAGAGCCTAAGGCCTAACGCGCTTCGCTGAGCCGCAAGGTCTCATTCTGGCCGGTTCAACTGTTGGATCGGTTCAACCACTGCGGCAACCCGGTCGTTGCCCAATCGGGTCAACACCAGAGTTGCCGATCTCTTAGCCTTTTTGGATCCTCCGGCCAGCAACTGCTTGCGGAGCTCCTCGGGAGTGACGGCGGTGCCGCGTTTCTTGATCTCCAGGCTGCCAATATTGTTTTCCCGCACCCAGGAACGCAGTGTCTTGACGTTGTACGGCAAGACTTCAAGCACCCGGTAGGCCCGAGCAAAAGGAGTAGCGATCAGTTCCGCCGAGCAGAGGTAGGCGATCTGCGGGTCAATCAAATGCACGCCAAGATGCCTGGCTAGATCAGCCACCAGTCCGGCGCGAATGACCGCGCTATCTGGTTCGTAGAGATAACCCTCCAACGGGCCCAGCGGCGCATCCTGTTCTGCGGGCAGATAGTCGAGCGGACTGGTCAGCTCGGAAGCACCTCCATCGCCGAGCAATAGCGCCGCTCGACGAATCCCGGGCCGGGCTAGCTGGTTGAACCAGAGGGTAGCCTCAACCAACTCACCGCCGACCGAGACCCACTGCGCCTCACAGCCCGCCGGAATTGACTCGTGGGGGATGCCCGGGCCCATTTTTACGCCCACCGGCAGGTCGCGATCGGCGAGCTGCTCGACGAAGGAGAGCGGCGGCGAGAATGCCTCAGGGTCAAAGATTCGAGTGCTGCCAGAGCTTGAGGTGGTTCGCCGTGCCGGGTCAAGCCAGACGGCCTCGGCATCGTCGAGGTCCACCGTGCTGGCCTCGGCTTGGATTACCCGCGCATTCGGGAAGGGCATCAGATTGATGGTGGCGCAGGCTGCCGTGATCTCGTCCTGCTCCACTGCGGTCACCGCGAGGTCTAAGGTGCTAAATGCGAGCGAGTCAGCTCCCAAGCCACAGCCCAGATCGGCGATCTTGGCAATTCCGGCTTCGGCGAATCGCTGGGCGTGCAAAACCGCAACCTGCAAGCGGGTGGCTTGTTCTAAGCCTTGCTGAGTGAAGAGCATTTGCTGTGCGAATTCCCCGAATTTTGCGCTCGCTTTGGTACGCAACCGGGCCTGCGTGAGCACCGCAGAGGTGAGTTCGGCTGAGTGCCCGGCCTTGCGCATTTTCTCCGCCAGTGCGAGTGAATTCTTCTCCTGGTAAGGACCTACGGTGGCCAATAAGTCCCAGCCTTCAGGGGTGAGCAAAGGGGCAATCAAATCATCAGCCATAATTCACAAGCTTATCGCCCGAGGTTTCGTCGACCGCGCGCCGAGAGTTCGCTCTGAGCGCTAAAGATGACAGAAATTAGCACTCACCTTGACCGAGTGCTAATCCGCTCATAGAGTCGTTATTAGCACTCTCACTAGGAGGGTGCTAAGCCATCACGGCACCCACAGTTGCACACACCGGCACCGCGACGACGGTAGGCGCAACGCCACGTGGGGCTGCCGTGGCCTAAAAAACCGCTGAGTTTACTGAGAAGGAGAGGTCCGAGTGTCGGTCTCTATTAAGCCTCTTGAGGATCGTATTGTTGTCCGCCAGCTGGAAGCCGAGCAGACCACTGCTTCGGGTCTAGTGATCCCGGATTCCGCTAAAGAAAAGCCCCAGGAAGGCGAAGTTGTCGCCGTTGGCCCAGGCCGCGTTGATGACAATGGCAACCGGGTGCCGATCGATGTCGCCGTGGGCGACGTCGTGATCTACTCCAAGTACGGTGGAACCGAGGTCAAGACCGGTGGCGACGAGCTGCTGGTGCTCTCGGCCCGTGACGTTCTGGCCATCGTCGTTAAGTAACAATTCCATTCTCGGAAACCGCGCGTTGAGGTGCGGTCTCCGGCGGAATGGACCTCTTCAGACGCCCCGGTCCGCCAGGTCCGGGGCCTCTGTCAGATAAGGACAATGACTCATGGCAAAACAGATTGCATTCAATGACGCCGCCCGGCGTTCCCTGGAGGCTGGCGTTGACCGCCTAGCCAACGCGGTCAAGGTCACCCTTGGCCCGCGCGGACGGAACGTTGTGCTGGCGAAGCAGTGGGGTGCCCCCACTATTACCAATGACGGCGTCACCATCGCTCGCGAAGTTGAGCTGGATGACCCCTACGAGAACCTGGGTGCGCAGCTTGCCAAAGAAGTTGCCACCAAGACAAATGATGTTGCTGGCGACGGCACCACCACGGCAACCGTTCTTGCCCAGGCTCTGGTCAAGGAGGGTCTGCGGAACGTAGCGGCTGGTGCCGCTCCGGGCGCGCTCAAGCACGGCATCGAGGTCTCGGTTGAGGCCATCGCCGACCGGTTGCTGGAGAACGCTCGCGAGGTTTCCGGTGGCCAGGTGGCCAGCGTCGCCGCGATTTCAGCGCAGAGCGCCGAGATCGGCGAGTTGCTGGCCGAGGCTTTCGATAAGGTCGGCAAGGATGGTGTAATCACCATCGAGGAGTCCTCCTCAATGCAGACCGAATTGGTACTCACCGAGGGCATGCAGTTCGATAAGGGCTACTTGTCGCCGCATTTCGTCACCGATCACGAGCGCCAGGAAGCTGTGCTGGAAGATGCGTTGATCCTGATCAACCAGGGCAAGATCTCCTCGGTTCAGGAATTCCTGCCGCTGCTGGAGAAGGTGCTCAAGGCCTCGAAGCCGCTCTTCATCATTGCTGAGGACGTCGACGGCGAAGCGCTTTCGACGCTGATCGTGAACAAGCTGCGCGGCACCATTAACGTGGTGGCCGTCAAGGCTCCCGGTTTCGGCGACCGCCGTAAGGCGATGTTGCAAGACATCGCTATCCTCACTGGCGGCCAGATCGTTTCTCCGGAAATTGGCCTCGCGCTTGATCAGGTGGGTCTTGAGGTGCTCGGTACCGCTCGTCGGATTACCGTCACCAAGGACAACACCACGATCGTCGACGGTGCTGGCACCGAGCAGGACGTTGCTGATCGGATCGCGCAGCTGCGCGCCGAACTGGCTCGCACTGACTCGGACTGGGACAAGGAAAAGCTGCAGGAGCGACTGGCGAAATTGGCCGGTGGCATCGGCGTGATCAAGGTTGGCGCAGCCACCGAGGTCGAGCTAAAAGAGAAGAAACACCGCATCGAAGATGCTGTTTCCTCCACCCGTGCAGCTCTCGAAGAAGGCATCGTCGCCGGTGGCGGCTCCGCCCTGGTGCAGGCCGCCAAGGCTCTCGATGAGAGCCCCGAAGTAAAGGCTCTTGAAGGCGACGCGGCGACCTCGATCAACTTGGTTCGCCGCGCGGTGGCACAGCCGCTGCGCTGGATCGCCGAGAACGCCGGGCACGATGGCTACGTGGTGATCGACAAGGTTGCTCAGCTTCCCGATGGACACGGCTTCAATGCCGCCAGCGGTGAGTACGGCGATCTGATCGAGCAGGGTGTTATCGACCCGGTCAAGGTGACCCGTTCGGCGCTGCGCAATGCAGCCTCGATCGCGGCTCTGGTGCTCACCACCGAAGCCTTGGTTGCTGAGAAGCCCGAAGAGGATGAAGATTCTCACGAAGGCCACCAGCACTAAGCTCTAAACCGTTATCGAGTGTGCAGATCTACACGTTTTATGCCCGTCATAAGCTGTAGATCTGCACACTCGAGGCGTTTAAGTCGAAAGCCGTACAGCGAAATCTTAGGTTAAGAACTGGTAACGTTTTAGGGGTTCTGACGCCAGCCGAGGAGTTTTTCCGTGAAGGACCGGCCCCGTGCCACCCCAAACCGGACGTCGATGCTGCCTCGGCAAGGGCCTGAGTCGTCGATTGCGAGAGGCAATCAGGACGGTGCTAGCAGCCCACCGAAGCGCGCTTTCCGACCGGAAGTTGAAGGCTTACGCTTCCTAGCGGTCTTCTTAGTGGTGATTTACCACGTCTGGCTGGGACGCGTCTCCGGCGGTGTCGATATTTTCCTGCTGATCTCGGCGTTCCTGATGACCGGCCAATTCGTCCGCCGGATCGAACGAGATGAGCCGATCCGGCTCGGCAAACACTGGTTGCATTTGCTGAAGCGGCTATTGCCGGTTGCGGTGTTGGTGATAGCAGTGACCGTGCTGCTGAGTTGGTGGTTGCTGCCTGGGAACCGGTGGCCATCGATTATTTCCGACGCTTGGGCCTCACTGTTCTATTTTGAAAACTGGGCGGCCGCTTTCAACTCGGTCGACTACTACGCCGCGCACAATGTGGCCAGCCCTTTCCAACACTTCTGGTCATTGTCCATGCAAGCTCAGGTCTTCCTACTGTGGCCGATCATTTTCGCGGCATTAGCGCTGCTGAGGCGCAAGCTGGGCTGGAATCTGAAGACCATGATGTGGATTGTTTTCGGTGGTATTTTCGTCGCCTCGCTGGCTTTCTCCATCATCTTCACGCAGAGTAATCAGAGCTTCGCTTACTTTGATTTGCGCACCCGTCTCTGGGAGTTCGCGCTCGGGTCCTTACTCGCCCTAGCGTTACCGCACCTGAAGATGTCCCGAGCAGTCAGAGTCCTGATCGGCTGGCTTGGCCTGCTACTAATTATTAGTTGCGGTCTGGTCTTGCAGGTAGATCAGCAGTTCCCCGGTTATTTGGCGCTGTGGCCGACGCTGGCTGCGGCAATGGTGATCGCGGCGGGCAGTAGCGCCTCTAAGTTTGGTGCTGACCGAATACTGAGCGCACCCTTCATGCGTTTTATGGGTGGTAATTCTTACGCGCTGTATCTATGGCACTGGCCGATCCTGGTGATCTTCCTGAGCTGGCAAAATCGCGACTCGGTTGATTGGCTGACCGGGGCTGCGATCATTCTGCTAGCTGCGCTGTTGGCGATCCTGTCAACTAAGTTCGTCGAACGGCCGGTGCGTCGTTTTGTCTGGGTCGAGGCGGCCTGGCACCGGCCTATCCTGCTGGTTTCAGCCTGCGTCTTCCTCGCTATCGTGCCGCTTCTAGGCTGGCAAGGCGCGATGAAAGCTCAGGTGATAGAGGCTTCGAAAAACTCTTCGGCGGACAACCCGGGGGCCGCCGCGCTGGTTCCAGGTTTCGAACCGGGTGGTAACCCGGAGGCGCCAACTCAACCTGCGGCGTCGAAAATCTCCGAACAGTTCGCAGTGCTTGACTCCAGCTGCGCGGGCAAATGGCTCAGCGAGGTCAAAGAGATCAACGCCGTTTGCCGCTCACACTCGGTGACCGATAGCCCGGCGAAGTCAATAGTGGTGATCGGCGATTCACATTCCGAGCAATGGATGCCGGCGCTCCAGTATGCAGCCGATCAAAATAACTGGCAGATGATTTCCATCATTAAAGCGGCCTGTCCTTATAGCACCAGCCAGCCGACGGCCAGTGACGATTGTAATGCGTTCAATGCCGAAGCCACCGACTATTTGCTGCAACGCTCTCCCGACGCTGTGCTGATGGTGGGAACGGCGGCGAAACCGTCCTCTCCTGAGGAAGTCCTGCAGCCGGGTTTTACCGAGGCTACTACCGAACTCATTGCCAACGGCATCAGTGTGGTGGCGATGCGGGATAACCCGAGATTCGCTTTCAATATGGCGGAGTGTGTGATTTCCAAAGGCAGCCAAGCCGATGATTGTAATCCTCAACGTGGTGATTTATTGGCTGAGCTGAGCCCCTTCGAATCGCTTGAGGCTAAGCCGCCGGGGCTTATTACTCTCGATATGAGTGACTATATCTGCGCGCAGAACAGCTGCCCTGGGGTCATTGGCAATATCTTCGTTTACATCGACGATAACCACCTCACCAAGGATTATTCGGCCTCAATGGGACCGGTGTTTGCCCAAAGGCTGCTGAAAGCCAGTGGTTGGGCCAGTTCTTAGCGGTTGGTACTTAGCGATCGGTCGCTAGTGATTGCTGCCCCGCTGGCCGGTGTTGTTCGCTTTTTCATTTGCCTGTAATTTGGCCGATGCCGAAGCGTTCCGGAGGTAGGGATTATGGCGCTGGCGCTTGCTCTCGGCGAGGCTGAGCGGCTGCGGTTTGCGGGCTCTGATGAATCGATAAATGATGAGCACGGCGACCGCTGAGACCACGATGCCGAGCAGGTTGAGCAGTAATTGAAGCGCTGAGGCCCCGGCCTTAGCGGGTTCACCAAGCACCAGGGCGACCGCGACGAAACCAGCCGCGGGCACCGTTGTCACTGAGATAAACACCCCGACCAGCACCGCTGACTTGCGTCCGATCAGTGACAGCATGCCGGCGGCCCCGGCCAGCACCGCGACAATGAAGGAATAAGGTCCGGGGTGATAGATGAACTCGGTGGCTGGGTCGCCGTGCGAGAGCAGATCGGCAGGCACTAAGCCGAGCGGCACCGAAACCCAGGTGGCTAAGGCGCAGACAGCCATCGCCACCGGGAAACCAACTAGCAGGGCCAGGGCGGCGCGACGAGCCAGGCCCCAGCGCCGATCTACCAGAGCGAGCGCCAGCCCGGCCAGCGGGCCGAACTCCGGGCCGACCACCATGGCTCCAACGATGGCGATAGTGGAATTGGTGACAATGCCAATGCCGGCGAGTTGAGTGGCGATCACCAAAAATGCGAGGAAACTCCAGGAGAGCTTGGCATCCTCGTTGGTGCTGGCGGCGACTTCGTCCCAGATCACCGCATCCGCGCCTTCACCGGGCGCCGCTTCCTCAGCCGCTTTAGCTCGCTCGGAGAGCACCAGATCGGGTGCGCTAACGGTGATCGAACCATCTTGCCCGAGCTCTAAAGCGTTGAGATTCTCGATTAGTTCACCGGCTGCTTCGCGAACCACCTGAATCGTCACCACATCACCCGGGGGTAGCATCGAAGCTGCTTTGAAAACAGCGACCTCGGCAGTTCCGAGCTGCGTCTGCGCCAATTCAATAACGGTGTCGGTGAGCTCAGCCGGGCTAACCACGCGAACCTGCAATGTCATGGCATCACCTTACCCACCTCAGCCGCACATCCCAGCTCAGTCCAAGCGGCCAGTTCGCCCTGCGTCCTTCCCGGCTATCCCATCGAATAACGCAGAAGTTACCCGGGTTTAGTAATGCAGCGAACATCCTTAACTCTGATAACGCTCAGCGGGACCACCGGGAAGACGAGTACGGGGATGGGCGGGGATCAGCGGAATAGAGCAGGCCCCGCCGTCGTTTAGACTGGTACTAAGCACAGGCCGGGCCCGTAATCACGCGCCGGTCATCGGTTGCAGGCAAATATCCCTTACCCGTAATAGGCCGATACCAGCATTAGGTGATCATGACTCACAATGAACTTCCGAACGACCCGTTCTCCCTGATTGGGCTGACCTACGACGACGTGCTGCTGCTCCCCGGGCACACCGACGTCATCCCTTCCGAAGCAGATACTTCTTCCCGGCTTTCCAAGCGCATTTCGGTGCAGACTCCTTTGCTGTCGGCGGCGATGGACACCGTCACCGAGTCCCGAATGGCTATTGCGATGGCCCGGCAGGGCGGCTTGGGCGTGGTGCACCGCAACCTCTCGATCGATGATCAGGCCGAGCAGGTCGATCGGGTGAAGCGCAGCGAATCCGGAATGATCACCAACCCCGTCACTATTGGCCCGGAAGCCACTCTGCAAGAACTAGACGAGCTATGCGCCCGCTACCGGGTGTCCGGGTTGCCGGTGGTGGATGAGACCGAGCATCTGCTCGGCATTGTCACCAACCGTGATACCCGCTTCGTCTTAGAGTCTGATTTCCCGAAGCGCAGAGTGCACGAGGTGATGACTAAAATGCCGCTGGTGACCGGCAAGGTCGGCATTAGCCGAGAGGACGCCTCCGAGCTGCTGGCGAAGAACAAGATCGAGAAGCTGCCACTGGTGGACGAGGCCGGTCGGTTGCGCGGTCTGATCACCGTCAAAGACTTCACCAAGGCCGAGCAGTACCCGCTCGCCACTAAGGACGATGAGGGCCGGCTCAGGGTCGGAGCGGCTATTGGCTTCTTCGGGGACGGTTGGGAGCGTGCGATGCGCCTGGTCGATGCCGGTGTGGATGCGTTGTTCGTGGACACCGCCAACGGGCACTCGCAGGGTGTTTTGGAAATGATTTCACGGCTCAAAGCCGATCCGGTAGCTGCACACGTCGATATCATCGGCGGCCAGGCGGCCACCAGAGAGGGTGCTCAGGCGCTGATCGATGCGGGAGCGGACGGCATCAAGGTTGGCGTTGGCCCGGGCTCGATCTGCACCACCCGGGTGGTGGCAGGCGTTGGCGTCCCGCAGGTCACCGCGATCTACGAGTCCGCCAAGGCAGCCGGCCCAGCTGGCGTTCCGCTGATCGCCGACGGCGGTCTTCAGTACTCGGGCGATATCGGCAAGGCGCTGGTTGCCGGGGCCGATACCGTGATGCTCGGTTCGTTGCTGGCCGGCACCGAAGAGGCTCCGGGCGAGCTGATTTTTGTCAACGGCAAGCAATTCAAGTCCTACCGGGGGATGGGTTCGCTCGGTGCGATGCAAACTCGTGGCAAAAACACTTCCTATTCGAAGGACCGCTACTTTCAAGCAGATGTTTCGGGCGACGATAAGTTGATTCCCGAGGGCATCGAAGGGCGGGTGGCTTACCGTGGGCCACTGTCCTCGGTGGCTTACCAGCTTTCCGGCGGCCTGCGTCAGACCATGTTTTACACCGGCGCACGCACGATTCCCGAGCTCAAAGCCAAGGGCAAGTTCGTTCGGATCACTGCGGCGGGGCTGAAGGAATCCCACCCGCACGATATTCAGATGACCGTCGAAGCACCGAACTATGGAACGCGCTAAAAGACACCTTGGCTCTCGTCTCACTCGGTGCGCCTGCTGCCAGCAGATAATGTGCAGCGCAGTGTTAGCGGGCGCGAACGCGCCGAGCAAAGGACCAGCTAAGCTGGACGGGTGACTTACGAGATTGAGATTGGCCGTGGTAAACGAGGACGCCGAGCGTACTCCCTCGATGAGATAGCTATCGTGCCCTCCAGAAGGACCCGTGACCCAGAGGCGGTCTCGATCTCCTGGCAGATTGACGCTTACCAGTTCGACACCCCGGTGCTCGGCGCACCGATGGATTCGGTTACTTCTCCGGCCACCGCGATCGCGCTCGGTCAGCTTGGCGGCCTCGGCGTACTCGATCTCGAGGGTCTGTGGACTCGCTACGAGGATCCGGAGGCGGTGCTCAAGGAGATCGCCGAGCTGAGTGGCACCGCAGAGAGCCCTGCCGCGACCCGCCGCCTGCAGGAGCTCTATCAGGCCCCGGTGCAGGCCGAGCTGATTACCTCCAGGCTTGCCGAAATCCGAGCCGCCGGGGTGACAGTCGCCGGTGCGCTGACACCGCAGCGCACTCAGGAGTTCTATAAGACGGTACTCGCTGCTGGCGTCGATATCTTCGTGATACGCGGCACCACTGTCTCCGCCGAGCATGTCTCCAAGGATCGCGAACCGCTTAACCTCAAGCAGTTCATTTACGAACTCGATGTCCCGGTGATTGTGGGCGGCGCCGCCGGTTATACCCCGGCTCTGCATCTGATGCGTACCGGAGCAGCCGGTGTGCTGGTCGGCTTCGGTGGCGGTGCTAGTTCGACCACTAGGCGTGCGCTAGGCATCCACTCGCCGATGGCGAGCGCGATTTCCGATGTGGCTACCGCGCGCCGGGATTACATGGACGAATCCGGCGGGCGCTATGTGCATGTGATTGCCGATGGCGGGATGGGCACCAGTGGCGACATCATTAAGGCCATCGCGATGGGCGCTGACGCGGTAATGCTCGGCACCGCCCTGGCGCGCGCCGAAGAAGCACCCGGCAAGGGCTGGCACTGGGGTGCTGAGTCGCATCATTCGGAACTGCCTCGCGGTGATCGGGTTGAAGTGGAAACAGTCGGACCGCTGCAAGAGGTGCTTTTTGGTCCGGCACATCATGCGAACGGGACCTCAAACCTAATGGGTGCGCTGCGTCGCTCGATGGCCACTACGGGGTATTCAGATCTGAAAGAGTTCCAGCGCGTTGAGGTGGTTGTTTCACCGTACTGAGCGGGCTCCATATCGCTCTAGCGAGCGAGGAACTATTGTTGAATCATCGGCAATCTTGAGGAGGCTTCCGTGCCAACACCACGAACCCGAAACGTAGCAGCAAAACCCGCAGCTGGGTCCGCTAGCTCGGCAGCAGCAGAGCACGCTGAAGTGGCAGGTCAGCTGAGCCCGGAATTCCGGGTGAAATCCCTTGAAGCCTTAGCCGCCACCACCCAGCCAGGCGAAGAACTTGACGTTTTGATCGTCGGGGGCGGTGTGGTTGGGGCCGGTTCGGCCCTCGACGCAGTCACTCGCGGACTTAAGGTCGGCATTGTTGAAATGAATGACTGGGCCTCGGGCACCTCGAGCCGTTCCTCGAAGCTCATCCATGGCGGTCTGCGTTACCTGGAGATGCTCGATTTCGCGCTGGTTCAGGAGGCACTGCAAGAGCGCGGCTTACTGATTCAGCGGATCGCCCCGCATCTGGTGCGGCCGGTGCCGTTCCTCTACCCACTGACCAAGCGCTTCGTGGAACGTCCCTACGTTGGCGCTGGTATTATGCTTTACGACACCCTTGGCCTGACCAGCGGGAACTCGCGTGGTGTGCCCTTCCATAAACACCTGAGCAAACGGGGCACCCTGCGTGCAGCGCCTAGCCTCAAAGACGATGCGATGATCGGTTCGATCCGCTACTACGACGCTCAGGTTGACGATGCCCGGCTGGTCACCGACGTGGTGCGTACCGCTGTCTCCTATGGCGCCTATGCGGCTAACGGAGTGAAGGTGGTGAACTTCCTGCGCGAAGGCGAGCGGGTGGTTGGCGCCAGGGTACGCAACCAGCTGGATGGCAGCGAATTCGATATCCGGGCCAAACAAGTGGTGAATGCCACCGGGGTCTGGACCGACGAAACTCAGGCGATGGTGACCGATCGTGGCCAACTGAAGGTACGCGCCTCGAAGGGCATTCACTTAGTGGTGCCGCGAGACCGCTTCCAATCGACGGTCGGGCTGATCCTGCGGACCGAGAAGTCGGTGCTCTTTGTGATTCCCTGGGGCAGGCACTGGATTATTGGCACCACCGACACCGACTGGAAACTCGATAAGGCGCATCCTGCGGCCTCCGCAGCTGATATCGACTACGTACTTGAACATGTGAATAAGGTCTTGAAGCGGCCGCTCACCCGCGAAGATGTGGAAGGCGTTTACGCCGGTTTACGTCCTTTGCTGGCGGGGGAGAATGACTCGACCGCAAAGCTCTCCCGTGAGCACGTGGTGGCCCATCCGGTGCCCGGCTTGGTTGTGGTGGCCGGTGGGAAGTACACCACTTATCGGGTGATGGCCAAGGACGCCGTGGACGAGGCGACCAGGGCGCTCGACGAGCGGGTGCCGGAGAGTTGCACCGAGACCATCCCGCTGCTCGGCGCGGTCGGCTACAAGGCCGCCTGGAACCGTCGTAACCGCACCGCTGAGGAGAGCGGAGTGCATGTGGCCCGGATGGAGCACCTGCTGGGCCGCTATGGTTCGATGACCTCAGAATTACTGAAACTGGTCGCCGCTGATCCTTCCCTGGCCGAGCCCTTGCCCGGTGCTGACGACTACCTGCGGGCTGAAGTCGTCTATGCGGTCAGCCACGAAGGTGCGCTGCACGTCAACGATGTTTTGACCCGGCGCACCCGGATTTCAATCGAATCCTGGGACCGTGGTGTGGCAGCAGCCCCTGTGGTGGGCGAGCTAATGGCCCCGTTGCTGGGCTGGAACAAGGCAAAGCAGGATAACGAGGTCAAGCATTACCTGGCCAGGGTGGAAGCCGAGCGGCTCAGCCAGGAACAGCCGGACGATGCTTCCGCCGACGCGGTCCGGCTCACCGTTGAAGACATCTCTGACGGCGCTGACGGCGCTGCCAGTTCTGCCAGTTCTGCCGGCTCGACGGGGCGCTAATGGTTGAGTATGACGACGAATGGCAGCGCTACGACGCCCAGCTGACTACCCCGGAACTGGTGATTCTGGAGATGCAAGCTGATTCTCGGGAGGACGCTTCGGCTCAGCTTGCCGCTCGGATGCAAGAGGCCGGTCGGGTCTCTGATTTGGATGCTTTTCTGGAGCAGGTGTATTCGCGTGAGCATCAATTGGCCACTGGGCTGCCCGGCGGCATTGGGCTGCCTCATGCGCGTAGCGAGTTCGTCCAGCAGACCACGGTGGCGGTCGGTATCACCAAATACGGGCATGCTCTGGATTTTGGCGCGAGCGATGGCCCGGCCAATGTAGTTTTGTTGGTCGCGACGCCGGCCGCTTCGTTTTCGCAGCACCTCTCGGTTTTGGCGGTACTGGCTCGTGCGCTTTCCAAAGAGAACTTTAGGGAATCGCTGCGCCGGGCACATGACCCGGAAGTCATCGCCGAACTGATTAACTCGACGCCGGTTTTCTCCGAACACTAAAAGGGGAGTCCACCGGCAGGAGCCGCACGGCCGGGGGCGGCCAGCCTCTGGCGGTGTCCAGCGCAGGCTGTTGCTCAGAGAAAAAGGCAGAACGGATGGCCGTCTGGGTCAAGCAGCACTCTGACGTCCGGCTGTGGTTGTACTGCTGCCAGTTCGGCACCTGCCTGAACTGCCCAGTCGGCGGCTTCGTCGAGATCGTCAACCCAAATGTCGAGGTGCTGAGAGGCGAGCTGCGCGCCCTCGACGGCCGGCCAAACCGGGCGCTGAAAGGCCCGCTCGTATTCAATATTGATAGTCGGCCCGGTCTCGCCATCCGCTGGCCTGAGCTGGGCCCAGCCAGCTGCCGCCGGCTCACCGGCTCGGGCTGGCTCCAGCACCGCAATCGGCCAACCGAGCAGCTTTGCGTAAAACTGGGCGAGCTCTCGCGGCTGAGAGCTGCCGATGGTCACCGAGGTCAGTTGCAATCGAGGTCTCTGCATGGTGCACTCCTAATAGTCCAGTCAGCTCAGGTCAGCTCAGTTTTGCTTAGCTGCAAGGCGCAGCGTAAAACTAGGGTTGTTCTGAGACTAGGACCGCTCGAGTGTCTGGTTCAAGAGCGCTGAAGATATGCGGTAGATCGCCGGGATAACTGAGGTAGTCGCCCGGCAAGAGCTCCACCGGGTTTTCTGCCAATCCGATCAGAGCCCGACCGGTGCTCAGCACCACATGCTCCATCACCCCTGGATTATGCGGCTCAGAATGACGATCGCTTCCGGGTTGCATGACGAGCTGATAAATGTCCCGTCGAACCCGTGGTGGACTCGAAGACAGCAAGGTGGCAATATAGTCGACCTTCTCCGAACCCACCACCGGACCTTGGCCAGCCCGGATGAGCCGAATCGAAGGCTTCGCCGAGTCGACGAGGTCCGCGAAGGTGACATCGAGGGCAACACTGAGAGCCCACAGCGTCTCAACACTCGGGTTGCCCTGCGCGGCTTCCAACTGGGATAGGGTCGACTTCGAAATTTTCGCCCGGCGGGCGAGCTCGGTAAGCGAGATGCCCACCCGCTGCCGTTCGCGCTGTAAGTTATTCGCAATCGTCAGCAAAAGTGCGGCGCTCGGAGATTCCACAACAGCTCCCGTTCGAAATAGTGGACGCTTGTTCTATTTGACGAACAGCCTCATTTAATCCACTATATTAGACATGCGTTCGATAAAGCGAACCTGGCGGTTGATCCGCCGGGGCTATCAAGAGCATCGTCGGCTAGTGCGAGACATCGCCCTGGTCTGCCTAGCAGACGGTTTGGTCGGCGCTTCCTTCGGCGCGATTGCGGTGAGTTCGGGACTGCCCTTCTGGTTGCCGATGCTGCTTTCGGTGCTGGTCTTCGCTGGCGCCTCGCAGTTCATTTTCATTGCCTTAGTGGCCTCAGGCGGAAATCCCTTTGCCGCGGTTTTAGCGGGAGTGCTGGTCAATCTGCGACATGTACCCTTGGGATTCGCGGTGGCCGACGTGCTGGGCCAGAAGATGACGCATAAACTCTGGGGCGCTTTTCTGATGGTCGATGAGACAGTAGCGTTCAGCATCGCGCAGAAAACCTTGACCGAGCGCCGGGTGGCCTATTGGACCTGTGGGATCGGGCTTTTCCTGTGCTGGAATCTGGGTACGCTGCTGGGGTCTTATGCTGGCGGGTTCATCACTGATACAGCGGTTTTTGGCCTCGATGCTGCCTTCCCCGCGGTACTCCTAGCCTTGCTGCTGCCTTCACTCAAGGACGCCGCGCTGCTGCGGGCTGCACTGCTCGGCGGTCTCATTGCGGTACTGAGCGCACCGTTACTACCCGCCGGCGTACCGGTGCTACTCGGCCTGCTCGGCATGCTCGCCGCCTGGCCCCAGAAAGCTCAGACCGAAGGCAAGGAGGCAGTGCAATGAGCCTGGTGTTATTAGCGGCTACCGCGGTGCTAGCGATCGCTACCTTTGCTTTTCGTTTTGGTGGTGTGGCACTGCGCCAGCGAATCAAGCTCTCCGCTCGAGTTGAGCGCCTGATGACGGTTGCCGTGGTGGCGCTGTTCGGCGGCCTAGTGCTCACCAGTGCCTTCATCGAGGGGCACGGCTTTGCTGGCTTTGCCCGCCCTGCCGGAGTGCTAGTGGCGGGTGTGCTGGCCTGGCGGAAGGCGCCCTTCGTTTTAGTGGTGTTGGCCGCTGCCCTGACCGCCGCAGCTTTGAGACTGCTGGGCGTGCCCTGAACCGCAGCCCTTCAGCGCTCGCCCTGGACGGCCCCTCCTCAGGGCCATCCAGCCGGTTACTCAGTCCGCCAGGAGTTCCACAGCGCGGCGTAGGAGCCGTCCAAAGCCAGTAGCTCATCGTGTGAACCCAGTTCGGTGATCCGACCTGCCTCCACTACCGCGACACGATCCGCGTCATGTGCGGTATGTAGCCGGTGTGCAATGGCTACCACGGTGCGCCCAGTGAGCACTGCGTTGAGCGAGCGTTCCAGGTCACGGGCTGCCTGCGGGTCGATCAGCGAGGTGGCCTCATCCAATACCAGGGTATGTGGGTCGGCAAGCACTAGGCGGGCCAAGGCGATTTCCTGGGCCTGTGCAGGGGTGAGTGCAAAAGCGCCGGAGCCAACTTCGGTCTCCAGCCCTTCCGGCAAAGCGCGGGCCCAGTCGAGCGCCCCAACGTCGGCCAAAGCTGCTTCGATCTCGGCGAGGCTGGCGGTTGCCCGGCCGAGCCGCACATTGTCAGTCACCGAGCCGACGAAAACGTGGTGTTCCTGGGTGACCAGTACGACTTCGGTGCGCAGCTGATCCAGCGGACGATCCACCAGCGGCACCCCGCCGACCGTCACGCTGCCGTGGCTGGGCGGATGAATACCGGCAATCAACCGGCCCAGCGTTGACTTACCAGCTCCGGATGGACCCACCACGGCCAATCGTTCACCCCGGCGTAGCACCAGATCGACGCCATGCAGCACATTGTGCCCGGGGCGGTAAGCATAGTGCGCGGCGGAGACCACAATATCGTCGTTCTCCGGCACGGCCTCGGTGGTCTGGCGATCCGGCGGCACTTCCTTAATGCCGGTAATTCGGGCCAACGAGGCGGCGCCGACCTGCAACTCATCGAGCCACATGATGAGCGTGTTCACTGGTTCGACCATTTGCACCGCATAGAGCGCCACAGCGGCAACCACACCGGCAGTGACAATGCCCTGAGCGGCCAGCCAGCCGCCCCAGAGCAGCACCACAGCAACCGGCAACCAGAAGGCGAATTCGGTGATCGGAAACAACCAGCTGCGCAGCCAGAGCGTGTAGCGCTCGGCGCCGAAGGCACCGCTCAACCCGCCGTCGATTTTCTTTCGCCGCTGCTCACCGAGACTCAGCGCATCAACCGTCTGCGCGCCCTCGATGCTTTCCGAAATCGCACCATTGATCACCGAGTAGGCTTCGCGCTCCTTGGCGTAACCATCAGCGGACCTCTTCAAATACCAGCGCGTGATGGGGATCAGCAGCGGCAGTCCGGCGAGTAGTGAGATTGCGGTGATCGGTGAAATCACTACCGCCGCCACCACGGTGAGCAAAAGGGTGACCGCGCCAACCAGGATTTGCGGCACTGCAAAGCGCACCGCAAAGGAGACCGCTTCCACATCATTGGTGGTGCGCGAAACTAAGTCCCCGGTGCCGGCCTTCTCCACCGTGGAAAGCGGCAACGAGGTCACCTGATCCATGAATTCCTCGCGCAACTGCGCGAAGACTTTCTCGCCCTGGATCATACTGGCGGTCACCGCGAAACGCTGAAGCACGGCTTGTAGCAACACGAAGATCAGTAAAAGAAACCCGATCAGCAGGACGTGTTCCATCGTGCTGCCCGCGCTAATTTCGTCGATCAGAATTCGCAGCAAAGCCGGGCCAGCCAGGCCCGCGATGGCTGCCAACACGAACAGGCTGACCATTTTGATGAGCGCGCCGCGATGCTGTTTGAGTAGCCGGGTGGCCTCCGCGCGAACCTGTTTCTGATTGGAGATCGGCAGTTTGGCCTCGCCCAGGCTGGCCGAATCCTGTCGTGGCGCAGCCTCAACATTGACGCGGTCGACGTCGTCAATCGAATCGAGTTGTGCGGTCGGGCTGGGACTTGAGAGATCCTCATTCACCGCGAATCACCACCGCTCTGTAATCGGGCAACTGTAATAGCTCGCGGTGACTGCCGCGGGCAGAGATCTTTCCGTCGATCATGAAGAGCACCTCATCTACCGCGCCCAGCAGCAGCGGACTTGCGGTCACCAGAAGCGTGGTCTTGCCCGCCCGCACTGCTGGCAGTTTGGCGGCAATCCGGGCCTCGGTATGGGCGTCCACCGCGCTGGTCGGTTCGACCAAGAGCAGAGTTTCAGCATCGCTGAGCAGAGCCCTGCACAACGCCAACCGTTGCCGTTGACCGCCGGAAAAGCCTCGTCCGCGCTCGGTTACGTGGTGATCGAGACCTTCCTCCAGGCCGTCCAGGATGTCCAGCGAGCTGGCATCTTCCAGGATCTGCAGAATGCGCTGGTCCGAATTCCTGGCTTCCGGGTCGAGCAGCTCGCGCAGCGGCCCGGAAAACAGTTGCGGATCGGCTTCGCTCAGCACGATCCGGGAGCGCAAATCCGGAATGCCGATCGTCCGGGTATCTAGATCCCCCCAGAACACCGGGTTCGCCTCAAGCAAAGCATCGTCAAAACGGCCGAGCCGTTCCGCCAATTCAGCCGAGCTGGCGGGAACCGAACTGACCACCGCAGTCAGCCTTCCTGGCTGAATCACCGCGCCGCTGGCGGTGTCCCGTAAAACGGCTGGCTGCCTCGGCGCCGGCGTCTGGCCTGCGTCCTGATAGGCCGGGGGAGTGCTGAGCACCGCAATGGTTTTGCGGGCCCCTACATAGCCTCGGATTGCTGCGGAGACCGTCTCGGAGAGGATTCGTACTGGGGTGACCAGGAAAACCGAGAAACCGTAGAGCGAGATGAGCTGACCGGTGCTGATTTCGCCGCGCAGCGCCATCGCGGCACCTAACCAGGTGAAGAGCACACTAAAGCCGCCGGTGACCAGCAGCTGGGTGCCCTCCAGATTAGCCACCGAGCGGGCGACCTTATTGCCGCTGAAACGGGTCTGCTGGGAACGTTCCCGGTAGCGGGAGACAAAGATGTGTTCCCCGCCAATGCCACGCAAGACACGCAAGCCAGCGACCGTGTCGGCACCCACCGCCGTCATTTTTCCAGCCATTTCGCGCTGCTCACGTTGCCGGGCTTGCAGCGGCCGAATAATGAAAAGCAGCAGGGCGCAGCAAACCGGCACGCCGAGCAGCACGGTCACGCCGAGCCCCCAGGAGATCTGCCAGATCAGGATGGAGACGAGAGCGTAGGACAGCACCGCGCCGGAGAGTCGGGCCGTCAGATCATAGATCTGACCGATCCGGGTGGCGTCGGAGGCTGCGGTATTGACCAGTTCCCCGGTGGAAATTGCCTTCGGCAGTGCCGCCCCGGTGCGCGAGATTTTGTGACCGATCAATTGCACCGAACGAAAGGAAGCCTGCAGCCAGTTGGAAACGGCGATCCGATGGCGCAATACCGCAAAGATGGCCTGCACCGCACCGAGGAAAACCATCCCGATGGCGCTCAGCAACAATAATGACCAATTTTGTGCGTTGACGCCGAAATCAATGGCCCAGCCGAGCAGCAAAGGCATCAGGGCTTGAGCCAGCAGCCAGAGCGAGCCGAACAGCACGCCAGCGGCAAGGCTGGGTAGCTGTTGCAGGCCGAGCCAGATCAAATAACGGCTCGGCGAACGCACCTCAGTCGGTTTCGCCATTGGATAGGGGTAACTACGCACAAAGATCCAGCCTAGTCTTCCGGAGCGAGAATAGGGAGGGGCGGCGGCCGCTCAGTTCGGTTTTCTACAGGCATACGAAGTACCTTTAAGTGTGCTCAAAACCGCCCTCAAGCCTCGATGGATAGCCGCGCTGCTGCTGGCCTTGATCGTTTCGACGGTTTTTGTGCTGCTGAGCCAATGGCAATTCTCCCGCTCCACGCAGAATTCTGAGCCGGTCGAGGTCGCCACTGAAGAGCTCAAACCGCTCGAGTCAATCCTGAAACCTGGCAAGCAAATGACCAGCGATCAAAGTGATCACTTGGTCAGTATGAGCGGCCACTTCGATCCTTCCAAGCAGGTGTTGGTGAAGAACCGGCTGCAGAACGGGACGAACGGCTACTGGGTGGTGACCGCTTTCGTGGTCGACGGCGCACCGAAGCTCAAGGGCGTTGCTGGCTCGCCGACCATCATCCCGGTGGCCAGAGGCTGGCTTGCCGATCCGGGGCAGCTCAGTGCGCCGCCTTCGGGTGCTTTGAAGCTGACCGGTCGGCTATTGCCACCTGAAGCCCCGACCCTGGAGAAAGGCCTGCCGAGCGGCCAGGTCGCCGCGCTGGCGACCGCCGAGCTGATCAATATCTGGCAAGTCAATAGCTACTCCGGTTTCGTGGTCTCGTTCACCGAAACCGGCGCGCAAGGCGATGTCGGCGCGCACGCGGTGGCTGGCGACCTCAAAGGCATTTCGGTGGGGCCGCAGCCGGTTGAGCAACCGGTGAATTGGTTGAACATCTTCTATGCGGTGGAGTGGGTGGTCTTCGCGGGCTTCGCCATTTTCATGTGGTGGCGGCTGGTTGCCGATGATTATCGGCGCGAAAACGAGCCCGAGTTCGATGAGCAAGGCGATGAAGAATACAACGAAGAGTCAGCAGAGTCAGCAGATGATTCAGAAGAGGTAAAACAGTGAGTTCAACGGGTGCAGCTAAACGGCGTTTTGGCGGAACCGTCGCCCAAATCCGTGCGGCGCTAGCTTTCTACAAGGTCTTCGCCTACACCACCGGTGTGCTTTTGCTGCTGTTGGTCATCGAGTTGGTGATCCGCTACGGATTCCAATCGGTGCTGATGGCCGGCGGTAACGACGCGAGCACCGGTGCGGCACATGGTTTCGGCTTTGCTGCGGTGGCGGCAGACGGGTCCTTTTCGGTGACCGGAGGCTTTAACCTCTCGACCGCAGTGCTGATCGTGCACGGCTGGATGTACGTGATCTACCTGATCGCCGATTTCCGGCTCTGGTCGCTGATGCGTTGGCCATTCAGCAAATTCATCTTGATCGCGCTCGGCGGTGTGGTGCCCTTCCTCTCCTTCTTCGTGGAGCGCAAGATTCATGCCCAGACGTTGGCCGAGATCGAGGCCAATCCGCAGGCCTCAAAACGCTACTAGAGGCTAGAAAGCCGCACTAAAACCCCGAAGATCTTAGGTAGGATTAAGCTGTGACTACGACTCCGGCGACCGCATCGCCCGCAGAGCCCCAAACCGCACATCGACCGGTTCTTGTCGTTGATTACGGCGCGCAGTACGCCCAGCTGATCGCTCGCCGGGTGCGCGAAGCCAATGTCTATTCGGAAATTGTGCCGCACACCCTGAGCACCGAGGCGCTTTTGGCGAAAAACCCGGCCGCAATCATTCTTTCCGGTGGCCCATCAAGCGTTTATGCCGAGGGTGCCCCCTCGGTGGGTGCAGACCTCTTTGAAGCTGGCGTGCCGGTGTTCGGTATTTGCTACGGTTTCCAAGCGATGGCCCGCGCGCTAGGTGGAACCGTGGCGCAGACCGGTTTACGTGAATACGGCGCAACCGATGCCACCAGTACTGGGGCTAGCCGTTCCATTCTGGCGGAATTGCCGGAGCAACAAAACGTCTGGATGAGTCACGGCGATTCGGTGCAGCAAGCTCCGGCTGGCTTTGAGGTGCTCGCCAGCACCGCGGGTGCGCCGGTGGCAGCTTTCGCCAACCCAGCAAAGGCTCTTTACGGCGTGCAGTGGCACCCCGAAGTCAAGCATTCGGCCTTCGGTCAGAAGGTGCTGGAAAATTTCCTCTTCAACGAAGCAAAGCTTGAACCGAACTGGACTACCGGCAATGTGATTGAGGAACAGGTCGCCCGGATCCGTCAGCAAGTCGGCAGCGGCAAGGTCATTTGCGGGCTTTCCGGTGGGGTGGATTCAGCCGTCGCCGCCGCGCTCGTGCAGCGCGCCGTGGGGGACCAGCTGACCTGCGTTTTCGTCGACCACGGTCTACTCCGTGAAGGTGAGGCGGAGCAGGTGGAACGCGACTTTGTTGCGGCCACCGGCGTCAAACTTCATGTCGCTAAGGAAGCCGACCGTTTCCTGGAGGCGCTCGCCGGGGTTTCCGATCCGGAGACCAAGCGCAAGATCATTGGCCGTGAATTCATTAGGGCCTTCGAAACCGCCGAAAAGACCTTGATTGAGCAGGCCGGTAGTGAAGGGGAGCAGATTAAGTTTCTGGTGCAGGGCACGCTCTACCCCGACGTAGTGGAATCTGGCGGCGGCGAAGGTGCCGCCAATATTAAGAGCCACCACAATGTTGGCGGCCTGCCGGAAGACCTGCAGTTCGAGCTGGTCGAGCCGCTGCGCACCCTGTTCAAGGACGAGGTGCGGGCAGTCGGTGCGCAACTAGGCTTGCCACAAGAAATCGTCGGTCGGCAGCCTTTCCCGGGACCCGGACTGGGCATCAGAATTATTGGTGAAGTGAACGCGGAGCGGCTTGAGCTCCTGCGCAAGGCCGATGCCATTGCCCGGGCCGAGCTGACCGCGGCGGGACTTGACAGCGAAGTCTGGCAGATGCCGGTAGTGCTGCTTGCCGATGTGCGTAGCGTCGGAGTGCAGGGCGACGGCCGGACCTATGGCCACCCGATTGTGCTGCGTCCGGTCTCCAGCGAAGACGCGATGACCGCAGACTGGTCAAGGCTGCCCTATGAACTACTGGCCCGGATCTCCAACCGGATCACCAATGAGGTGGACGGCATCAACCGAGTGGTACTGGACGTGACCAGCAAACCGCCGGGAACTATCGAGTGGGAGTAATCCCTGTGCTCGGCGCGGCCGAAATCATAGCTAATGATTTTCGGCTCCTTCCGTGTGGCTTAACGGGTATCGTGAACTAAGCGGGATAGCCTCGAAAACATGCCGGTATGGTCGAGATTACAGCGTTCTACCAAAGGGGACTCCTCGGAGGTTGAGACTTCGCGCGCCGAGACCACGCCGACAACTGACTCCTCATCGCAGCTCGCCGAGGGCTCGTCGGGCAAGGCTGCTCGCAAATCCGGGAAGTCAGAGAGCGCTAAGAACAAGGCAGAAAAGAAGGCCAAGGTGTCCGAGAAAGTGAGTCAGCCGGAGAGTGCGGAGCGATTGAACGCTTGGCTCGACGAGCTGCAGCCCTCGGCGGAAAGCAATACTCTGCTGTCCTTCAACGCCGCCGCGCGTGGCTCAGTGGACCTCACCCACGCGCATCCATCCGGTTTGGCTCAGTTATTGGCGGGTCGGAAAACCCGGTTGTCAACGCTGATCAGGGACTCTGCTCAGCTTAGTTCAGCTATGCAATCAACCAGCTTGCTGCGCGCTAAGATCCAGGAACTCAGCGCTGACCGCGGTATTGAGGTCGGCTTTTTGGCCGCCGGTATTGTCAGCTGGGGCACCTCAGCAAGCGGAAAGCATCATAAGATCAGCGCCCCGGTGATGCTGAGTTCGATTCTGCTCAGCGGCCGCGCCGGTCAAGACGACTATGAATTGCAGCTCACCGGTCAGGCCAAGCTCAACCCCGCGCTGGTCCGGGTGTTGCAGCGGCAGTATGGAATCGCTTTCGACCCGCAAGCAGTCGCCAGGCTTGCCTACAGCACCGCACGTTTCGACCCGGCCCCGGTGCTTGAACACCTGCGGGTGCTGACCGCGACAATTCCCGGCGTCGAGGTGGCGCATCAGCTGCTGGTGGCCAGCTTTGCTGATCTCGGTGAAAATCTTGCTGATCCGGTACTGCGCGCTGGTGAGGGGCTGGTGCCGGAAATCCTGGCCGCAGTCAACGGTGAAACCGTCAGCAACCCACAGCCAATCGATCCCGCGCGCTTTGAGCCGCTTGATCAGCGGGCGCCGAGCGAGGAATTCCTGATCCTCGACGCCGATGCCGAGCAACAACTGGTGCTTGACGCGATCCGGGCGGGGGAGTCTTTGGTGGTTGCCGCACCGCCGGGTAGCGGCCAAACTCAGACCGCGATGAACGCCATCGCAACCCTCGTGCATGACGGTAAGAACGTGCTGGTGGTGGGTGAACGCAGCTCAACGCTGAGTGAATTAGCGCAGCGGTTCGCCAGCTTGTCGCTCGACAGCATGATATTGCGCTTGGACGATCAGACCGGTCCGCAGCAGCTCAAATCGCAGTTGGTGCGCTCGATCATGCGCAATGAGAAGTCGACTGAACCCCGACTGGACACTCTGCATCAGACCCTCAGCACGCACCGTCACCAACTCCTTGACCATGTGGCGTCCTTGCACAATGTTCGGCAGCGCTGGGGATGCTCACCGTATCAGGCCATGCAGTCACTGGCCGAGCTGACCTCGATTCAGCCCGCTCCGGCGACCACGGTACGGCTCAAACGGAGCGTGCTTGATGCGATCAAAGATCGTTCCGAGCTGAGCGGCAGATTGCGCAGAGCAGCTGAGCTTGGCAGTTTCAGCAAATCATCGACCCAAAGCCCTTGGTACGGGGCACGGCTGGTCACTCGCAAGGAGACCGAGGAAGCGCATGCCCTGGCGACCTCGTTGTTCGAGTCAGTGCCGGCCTTTGCGCAGAAAATGCATGAGGTGGCTGACTACGCTCAGATCAGCCACGGCAGCAGCTTTGCCCAGTGGGGGGAGCAGCTGGAGCTTCTGGTGGCAGTCCGGGAGAGCCTGGATAAATTCATGCCGGATATCTTTGACCGACCGGTCACCGATCTGATCTCGGCCACCGCAACGACCGCTTGGCGACGGGATAGAAATCTCGATATGCCCTCGATGCAGCGTTCAAGGCTGCGGCGAGTGGCAAAGGAATACATTCGGCCGGGCGTTCACATCGACGACCTGCATGCTTCGCTTCTGCTGGTGCAGGAGCAACGCGAGCGATGGGCTGATTTCTCGGTCAGCCAGCGGCACCCCGCCGTGCCTTCGGGATTGGCGGAGTTGCGGAAGCGCTTCCACCAGCTCAGCAGTGAATTGCTTAAACTGGGAGCCGCGCTTGAGCGCACCGCCCAAGGTGGTGCACTGGAAACGGTGGATCACCGCGAACTGCTTGACCGCCTCGGTGCTTTGGCGGATGACCGGCAGACCCTGGAGAACTTGCCGGAGCGTACCCTGCTCGAAGAGAATATGCGGGAACACGGCCTGGGCGAACTGCTTGACGATTTGGCTGCTCGCGAAGTGCTGCCGGCGCAGACCCGCTCCGAACTTGAACTAGCCTGGTGGCAATCAGCGCTTGAAGCGATGATCAGCGGCGACGATTACCTGGCGATGTCCGACGGTGAGAACTTGCGAAAGCTAGAAGCCGAGTACCGATTGGCCGATCAGGCCCATGTGGTCTCTGGCTCGGCAAGATTGCGCTGGCAATTGGCCGCCAAGTGGCGCGAGGCGGTGGCAAAGTCGAGTCGGTCTAGCGAGTTCTTGCGAAACATGCTCAAAGACGGCCGGGTCAGCCTGGACCAGCTCAGCAGCAACGCGGTGGAACTGCTCGACCTGCTGGTTCCGGTGTGGTCGATTAGTCCGCACCTAGTGCCGACTGTGTTGCCGGAACAGATGCGCTTCGACGCCGTGGTGCTGCTGGACGCGGAGTCGATTGCTTTGCCGACTGCCTTGCCTGCCTTGGCGAGAGCTAAGCAAGTGATTGCCTTCGGCGATGATCAGCTACCCGAACCGGTAGATTTCAGTGTCGCGGTGGAGAGCGCTGCTGAGGAAGTCGCCGGAACGACCAAACGGTCTGAGGCTACCCGAATCGGCAGCTTTGCTGCGCTAGCAAAGATCCGGGCCAAGCTCACCTTGAAGCGTAGCTACCGCAGCATTGATGAGGAACTTAGCAGGCAGCTCAGCGAGGACTTCTATGCGGGCGAGCTCAGCTTCCTTCCCGATGGTAAGGCAGTCACCGGACTGGATCGAGCCGTGCAGGTCGAATACTTGGCTGATGGCACCGGCTTGCCGGGGAGCGACAGTTCGGGAGTGGAATCGGTCGCTGCTGAGGTCAATCGTGTAGTTGATCTGGTGTTTGAGAGTGCCAGGACTCATCCTCGCTCTTCACTCGCGGTGATTACCGCAAGCGCAAAACATGCTGCCAGGGTTGCTGAGGCGATCCGGATTGCTTTAGCAAACCATCCTGAACTTCGAGAGTTCTTCAGCGCTGGCGACGAGCCGTTCCGGGTGGCGCAGCTCGACCGGGCCGCCGGGCTGAGCCGGGACCGGGTAATTTTCTCACTCGGCTTTGGACGGACCCCGCACGGCCGGGCACTTCACCACTTCGGTCCGCTTTCGGAACAGGGCGGCCGAGGAAAGTTTGCCTTGGCGATGACCCGGGCTCGGGAGCAGCTTATTGTGCTGAGCTGCTTCAAGCCCGAAGATCTCGACACCGCAAAGCTGAATCATGGGGCGCTGGACTTCTATCAGCTGCTGGAACGTGAGCTCGGTGGTAAAGCCAGTAAGCGGAGCACGCTTTCCCATGCTGCGGTTGCCGGGCAGAGCTTGGAAGAGGATCCGCTGGTTGCCGATCTCGCCGATCGTTTGCGGGCCCGGGACGCCAGGGTTTGGTACAACTACGACGGCGTGATCGACATTGTCGCCGCGGCTGATCCGCTACGTTACCTGGGCCTGCCCGATGACGAGATTCCCACCCCGGTGGCGGTTGAGTCCGACGGTTCGGCGAGTTACCGGCGAATGAGCGTTCGGGAACGCAGTAGATTGCGTCCGCAGCTTTTGGAACGACGGGGCTGGCGATACATGCCGCTGTGGACCATTGAGGTATTCACCGATCCTTCGAGCTGCGCGGACCGGATCGGCGGCTATCTCGGTTTGGAGCCTTCCTTGGCCACCGGGGATTTCCCTTCCTTGCTGAGCTCAACCGGCGTTGCCGGGGAAGCAGCAGTGAAACCCACTCCGGTAAATGCTGGCCCGGTAAACGCCGCTTCAGCGCAGGCCCGCTCGCCCAAACCGGTTGAGTCAAGCCTGGCCGGGGCGAGCCCGACTGAGGTAAACCCACTCAAGCAAGACCCTGCCGAGCATGACAATGCGCAGCAAGACCCTGCCAAGCAAGCCTCGGACGGACTGGACTCGACAGGGCTGGATTCGGCAGGGCTGGACTCGACGGGGCTGGACTCGAATGGGAACGACTTTGCTGGGTCGAGCTCTCCAGAAACGAACTCCGCTGAGCGGAACTGGGAAAGCAACGGCGAGCAGAACAAGGCAGCGGGCGGGGGCCCATCCTCAGCCACTTCCTCGGCGGGAAGCTCATCCGCGAGCCAGCCCACCTCCAACACTACGAGTGGTCGTGCTTCAGGTGCGAAACCGGTAGCTGGTGCTCCGTTGATTCCGCAACGTGCCGCAGAAGACGATCCGCGTAGTTGGGGTGATCGGGACGGCTCGGATCACGATGAGTGGCTTCGCGAGCAAAAGCCACCGCATTGGGGCTAAATTTCGCTGAGGCTAAGTTTCACTGGGACTAATCGCAGTGGATCTGAATGGCGCTGAGCTAGCCAGCTGTCAATACCAGGGACAGCTTGCCTCGGCTAGCGGCTCCTGACAACAAGGTGCTTTGCGCAGCGCTCGCGGTAACCAGCACTAAGCCCTTGGCTGTGTCCGAGGCATTCGCCGAGCCGACAAGTAAACCTCCGGTTGTGTCCTGTTGCTGGCTGGGTAACCAAAGCACCGGAATTCCGCGGGCCAGCAGCTTGCCAGGTTGATAGTTCCCTAGGGCATCGGGACTGCTCAGCAGCACATTCACCAATTGGCCGGGGCGCAGCCAGCTGATAGTTTGCGGGTCGGCAATGTGCAGTGGCACCGCAACACTGCCGGGAGGGGATCCAGTAAGCAAGCCAGGACCGAGAATCGAGGTGTCGCTGAGCACCTGGCCACTGCGCACGGCGCCGGTCAGTAGCTGGCCGGTGGCTTGAGCGGGGTCGGTCAGCGCCGCCTGAGGTATTGCCGCGGGTGGCAACATTCGTAGCTGAAGATCTTCGGCCCTAAGTTTGCCGCCGGCCGGCAAATCTCGGGCTGCCACGATCACTCGAGCAGTGAACTGGTTCGTTGGGGTGAGCTGATTGACAGCAGTCGCCGCTGCCGCGCAGAGCAGCAGCGCCGCACACAGCCGTCGTCGTCGTTTGAGCAGCCGGACGAGCTGTTTGAGGATCCGAAGGCCGCGGCTTTGAAACCAGTTCATCTACCGAGATTAGGTCGATATTCGAGCGGAATCGATTGAGATGGCGCGCTGAACTGGGGATGTGAGGAAACGCCTAGTTATTCCTCAGTGTGGAGGAGATCTCGGCTCAGGACTTGCTGGCCGATGCCTTGGAGTCGCTGCTGGATGCGCTTGTTTTTGTGGTGCTGGCTGAGGTGTTAGTCGGGGCTGCCGGGCTGGAAGCGGAGCTACCCGAGCGGGAATCGGTGCTGTAGAAACCAGAGCCCTTGAATGAGACCCCGACCGAATTGAACTTTTTACGCAGCTGACCGCCGCACTCAGGGCAGACAGTGAGTGAATTATCACTAAAGGACTGCTGAATATCGAAATTGTGCCCACAGTCTTTGCAGGCATATGCATAAGTTGGCAACGTTAAATCCTCCGAGCGCCCTAACGAGGCCAGCTATCGGCCCGACTGCTGATTCTAACACTCAAGCCGCTGGAAGAATTCCTCAGTGAGTGCGTAATCCACCGGTTGATCCAGCTCGTCCGCCGCTATTTCGCCCGCTTGGAGCAGCTCAGCGGAATACACCACCGCAGCGCGCACCGCTCTCGGGCTGTTCGGTGCCCAGGAATTCTCAAGCTGGGCCAGCGCAGCAAGGAAGCGATCATAGTAACCGCCGCCTTGCCCGAGCCGGACACCGCAGCCATCCACCGCGAGCGCCGGGATTAGCAAAACCCCCACGGTGGCCATAATGTCAATGCCGAGCCGCTCACCCACCGGCTCGAGCACCCAGGAGAATGTGCTGCGCTGCAAGGCGATATCTGGCTGCCAACGGCACCAGCTGAGCTGATAGTCAGCCTCGCAGATCGGCAAGTAGATCTCTCGCCCTTGTCTGTGTAGCTCGGTCATTAATGAAGTGATGTCCGGCTCCGAGCCGATCGGCATATAAGCGGCAATGGCCTGGCCCGCTGGCGATAGCTTGAGCTGCGTCACTAGGTCCAGCCCGGTGCGCAAAAAACCGGCTGCAGTTGTTTCATCCTGTGGGTCAAGGAGCGAGCGGGCTTCGCGCAGGGCCTGGCGTTGTGCTGCTTTTTTCTCCGCTAACACGCTAACTCCTCTATTTTCAGCTTCGTCAAGTAGCCTATGACAATGACAAACGCGCAAAGAATCCGCAAGGCCGTTATCCCGGCCGCAGGCTTGGGGACCAGATTTTTGCCTGCTACTAAGGCTATGCCGAAGGAAATGCTGCCGGTAGTAGATAAGCCGGCCATTCAATATGTCGTCCAAGAAGCCGTTGATGCCGGCTTGGAAGATGTTTTGATGATCACTGGACGTAATAAACGCGCCCTAGAAGATCATTTTGATCGGGTGCCTAATATTGAACGCTTGCTTGAACAGAAGGGTGATGAGGAGCGCCTGGAGGCCGTGCAGCACGCCACCGACCTGGGCGAGATCCACTATGTTCGCCAGGGCGACCCCAAGGGGCTTGGTCACGCGGTGCTGCGTGCCAAGACTCACGTGGGCAATGAAGCCTTCGCGGTGCTGCTGGGCGACGATTTGATCGATGAGCGCGATGAACTGCTCAGCACTATGCTGCGGGTGCAGGAGCAAACCGGTGGTTCGGTGGTGGCGCTGATTGAGGTCGAGCCTTCGAAGATTAGCGCCTATGGCGTGGTGGAGATGGACCCGATTGACGGTGAAGACTTCGTTCGCGTGCATCGTTTGGTGGAGAAACCACCGGCGGATGAAGCACCGTCGAATCTGGCAGTGATTGGTCGCTATGTGCTGCATCCCCGAGTCTTCGAGGTGCTGGAGAACACCGCGCCTGGACGTGGCAATGAAATTCAGCTCACCGATGCGCTTCAGACTCTGGCCACCGCCGAAGGCGAAGGCTCCGGGGTTTATGGTGTGGTTTTCACCGGCCGTCGCTATGACACCGGAGATAAGCTGAGCTACCTCAAGGCCATTGTCACGCTGGGCTGTGAGAACGATGAGTTGGGTCCGGACCTACGGGGCTGGCTCAAGGAGTATGTCGCAGAGCAGGGCGACTAAGAGGTGTGGGGGGTCGCGAGTTGGCCGGTGACACTGGAATACGGTTCGGTGATCTTGCGACCCCTGAAAAACAGCGATAAAGCGAGTTGGCAGCAGACCCGGGCTCGCAATCGCGACTGGTTGCAGCCTTGGGATGCTACTAACCCGCAGCCTGAGAATGGCCTGCCGAGCTTCCGGCAGATGGTGCGCGCGCTGAACGAGCAGGCCCGGGTCGGTGCTGCGCTACCGTTCGCCATCACAGAGCGTGATGACGATGGCGTGGCTCGGCTGGCCGGTCAGCTCACGGTCAGCGGCATCACCTGGGGATCGGCGATGATGGCGACTGCGGGTTACTGGGTTGATCAGGCCCGGGCTGGCCGCGGCATTGTGCCGACAGCTCTGGCGATGGCGACCGACCATTGCTTTCAGACCCTCGGTCTGCATCGAATGGAAATCAATATCCGTCCAGAGAATGCACCCAGCTTGCGGGTCGCGGAAAAACTTGGTTTCCGCGATGAAGGTCTGCGGAAACGTTTTTTGCATATCAATGGCGAATGGGCGGATCATCGGTCCTTTGCGTTGACCGCTGAGGAAGTCCCCGGCGGGCTGCTTTCCCGACTGGGGCACTGAAGGAGTATCGACTCCCCGGTTTTTGCCCGGTTCCCAGAGAATCCGGCCGACACACCGCCGCTAATGCCGGGGCGGCAAGCGCCGAGATTTTAAAGTTAGAACTGTGAACGCACCGCTCAATACTTCAGTGATCTTGGCGATCGCTGTTGTGCTGTGGCTGATTTGGGTTGGCCCCTATGTACTGCGTTTGAGAAAAGTGCGGATTGCCGCTGCGGCTGAGGATTTCTCCGAGAATCTTGCTGCGAACTCCTCGGCGGTCCGGTTGATGGAATCTACCAAAGCTCAGCCCAGGGAGGCTGCCATGACGGCGCGCACCACCTCAGCTACCACGGAACAGACTTCCCAGCCGAAGCCGAAGGCTGCCCAAGCAGCGGCCCCCGCTCGGCTGAAGCTCCGTTATGACCGAGTGGCACTCGCTGGGGTCGGCGTGGTTGCGCTGCTGACGGCTCTAGTGACGGTGCTGCTCAAGGCTTTCAACCTGGGCTCGATCTGGCTGCCGGTGATTGCTGCATTGGTCTTCGTGGCCAGTGTGGTTGGACTGCGCTTCCTGGCGATCAATGACCGGAAAAAGCGCGTCGAGAAGGCTTTCCGTGCCGCGATGGGCAATCAGCCGATTGTGGCGACTAAGCCGGTTCCGGCTGCGACTCCGGTCAAGGAAGTTGCCAAGGAAACCAAACTCTTCGATGCCCAACCGCCAGTCGAGGAACCGCAGCAACTCGCCAAGAAGCTGAGCCCAGCCCAGCTACGCGAGGCTGCCTTGGCTGTTTCGCAGGGCGCAGAGGTCAAAGCCGACGGCACCTGGGAGCCGGTGGCGGTGCCGAAGCCCGCTTATGTTGAAGCTGCTAAAGCCGAACGGCCCAGCCCGGCACCCCTAGATCTGCCGGAAGCTCCCAAGGCAGCCGCGAAGACTTCGATCAAGCAGAGCGAAGCCGGTGTGAAACCGGCCGAACCCGCCGCTAGGAGCGGTGAAGCAGTTAGCGCAGCTAAACCCGAACGAGCGGGCGCGGCGCTGAATAATCTCGACGATGTGCTGCAGCGCCGCCGGGCCTAAATGCTGATCGCGATTGCCGGCGGGACCGGCACCGCGGGGCGTGCCGTGGCGGCTGAGGCCCTGCGGCGCGGCCACCAGGTCAGGGTCATCTCCCGGCATGCACCGGCTGGTTCCGCGGCCTTGGCCTCGGGAACAAGCCATGCGGTCGCCGACGCCAGTACGGGTGAAGGCTTAGCGGCCGCCGTGACTGGCGTTGATGCGCTGATCGATACCATGGACGCCAAGTTCGGCAAGGCTTTAGCCGGCTTGCCCGCTGCCTCGGAGCGGTTGCGCGAGGCCGCTCACGACGCCGGCGTGTCCCGGACCGTGTTGCTCTCCATTCTGAACTGTGAACAATCAGACTACGGTTACTACCGCGCGCAAGCTGCCCGGGCGACAATGTACCAGCGTCCGGCTTGGCCGGGATCGGTGGTATTTGCCAGTCAGTTCCACAATCTCATCGGATCGATTTTTGGCGCGCTGCCGGGAGCGATCCCGGTGTTTTCCGGGGTGTCCTTTCAACCTATTTCGGTGGAATCGGTGGCTTCGGCTCTTGTCGATGCTGCTGAATCAGGCTCTTCGGTGACCCGAATCGCCGGGCCAGGGCAGTTCACCATGGCTGAGTTGGCTGCCCAGTGGAAAGTGGCTGGGCATCGGGGCGTGCGGCTTTCCTTGCCGCTGCCCGGTGCCTTCGGGGCTTTCCTGCGCGCTGGGAAGAACCTCGACGCTTCGTCCGCCGTGCCGGGGCAGAGTTTCGCCGAGTGGGCACAGGCCTCGGCCTGAGGTTCCTTTCGTTCGAGTGTATTGATCATGACGATGTCGATAACTGCTAGGCCAATTACTTAAGGGAGCGACCGTAATGGCAGAAGAGCTGGAGTTGGCTGGCGGTAATGCTGCCGATTTTGTGCTCCGGGTCGGCCAAACTATTCGGAAGCCCTGGGCTGCCTCGACAGAATCTGTTCAACAGTTTCTGACTGCTTTACGTCTCGCCGGGGTAGAGGTACCACGACCTCTTGGTCGGGATGAGCAGGGCCGTCAAGTGATTGAATTTGTCGATGGTACGTTAGCAATGGACAGTGGGCAGCTGAACTCTACGGAACTTAGAAAAGTCGGTGAGATGATCCGCATCATCCACGACAATAGTCCGAAGCCGACACCCGCCGATCTGGCGCAATGGAAGGTGCTGATCCCCGCGCCGAAACCAGATCTGATCTGCCACAATGACTTAGCGCCCTGGAACCTCATTCTGGGGGAGCGGATGGTTTTTATTGACTGGGACGGGTCAGGGCCCAGTTCCCGACTATGGGATCTAGCTTATGCGGCGCAGTCATTCTCTGGACTATGGGCCGGAACTAATCCCGAGGAAGCGAGAACTCAACTTCGGGCCTTCGTAGATGGATATCGCGCGGATGAACAGCAGAGGCGTGCTCTGCCCGAGACAATGGTTCACCGAGTGCAGGCGATGTACGAATTATTGAAGCGGGCAAATTGCGCCGGAGAACAGCCCTGGGCGGCAATGTTTGATCAGGGGCATGGGGCGCATTGGAAGGCGACCGCGGAGTACGTGGCCGAACACCTCGAGATTTGGCGAGAAGCGCTCATTGAGGACTGACACTCAGGCATTCTGTGGTCGATGAGGATCTCGAAGAGGGCGGGAGCTAACCGAGGTCGCAGCGGCCGAGTCTCCGTTTCCTCAAGCTGTGGTCTGGTTCTTTGCCCGGATGATCGTGGAGATGTTCGCCTCGCCCCAATCACCGAGCGGCAGCAAAGCCTGGTTTAAAGATTGGCCGAGCGGAGTGAGCGAGTACTCGACCCGTGGTGGCACTTCGCGGTAGACCTCCCGGTGGACGATGCCGTCACTCTCCAGCTCTCGCAATTGCTGAGTCAACATCTTCTCGGTCACGCCGCGAACTTCCCGTCGCAACTCGCCGAACCGTCGCGACTGCTCATGCAGGGCCCAGAGGATCAATGGTTTCCATTTTCCACCGACGACAGCGACGGCGGCATCGAGGCCGCAGCTGAACTGACCATTCTTGGAAATGTTCGACATGCCCTAATGCTAACCTTTTAGTAGGTACCTCACAATAAAGTGGGTACTTGTTATGTTCGCAGTAATGTCTGAGGCTAGAACCATGACTAATACCGTTACTGTGATTGGGCTTGGACCGATGGGACAAGCTATCGCCCGGGTTTTGTTATTGGCTGGCCGTGAGGTGACTGTCTGGAACCGTACTGTCGAGAAGGCAATCCATCTCGAGGAGCTCGGCGCGCGCATCGCCGCCACACCTAGGGAAGCTATTCGACAAAGCGAAATCGTGCTGATTTCAGTTCGCGGCAATGATCTCGTCCGACGGATCCTTACCGACGCCGAGGTGGCCGGCACAGCAGCGATCCTGCTGAACCTCAGTTCGGACACCCCCGCCTCGGCACGCCAACTTGCTGCCTGGGTTGCTGATCAGGGGATTCGCTACCTGGGCGGAACCATGCTGACTCCCTCTGCCTTGGTCGGGCAGTCCGGTTCGACGGCTGTACTAGGCGGAGACCGAGCTGTCTACGAAAAAGCCCGCTCTATCCTTGAAATCGTCGCTCCTGAACTTAGCTACTTTGGCGACGACCCCGGCGCTGTTGCTGCCCTCGATCTTGCCCTCCTCGATGCCTTCTGGACCACTGTCGCGGGCTGGAGTCACGCGGTCGCGCTTGGCCGGGCTGAAGGTTTGAACGCGAATTCTTTGGTAGAGCGACTTACCTCAATAGTGCATTTGGCCGCGCAAGTAGGAACTGGAATCTCGCACGATGCCGAGGCTGGTAAGTATCCGGGGGAGGTGTCAACTATCGCCTCGGCGCACACCACATTGAGGCATCTACTTCAGGCCAGTGCGGATCGGGCGCTCGATACCGGGGTTCCCGGTGCAATCGAAGGCCTATTGCGGCGCGCCGTCGACCAGTCCCGGGGCGAGGATGGGCCGTCCAGACTTGTCTCAATGATCGAGCAGGGTGGCTAATCGCTAGCGAATGCGCTGGCTATTCTAGGGTTCTTCGCTGCCAGAAGGTTCTACGCTTGGCACCGCATTGGCAAGGACTGCGTCGAGTAAGTGGGGGAAATATTCATCGACCTCGTCGCGGCGCAACCGAGCGGTTTGTTTTTGGCCCTCATGATGACGACGGATCAAACCGGCTTCCCGCAAGATCCGGAAATGGTGTGAGGCATTGGTTTTGCTGGTGCCCACGCCCTGGTAGATCGCATTGCACTCGCTCTCACCATGGTTGGCCAGGAAACTGACAATGCTCAGTCGCAGCGGGTCGCTCAACGCTGCCAGGATTGTTGGTAGCGTGACATCTTTTGGGTCGGCGTGGAAGACCTCAGGCACTGAGCGGCTCCGGGGTGGAAGTTTTCGTCGTGAAGGTATCAAAAGTATCGAGTGCGAACGCGGCGAAGCCGTAGCCGGGCGCGCCGCCGAACACGATGGTTAGGTTGAGCGCCTCAATCAGCTGTTGCCTGGTGACTCCGGCAACGACGGCAGCTTCCGCGTGAGTCAGGATGCATCTCTCACTCTGGTGAGCCACACCCAGCACCACCGCGAGCATTGCCTTGCTTGCGTCGTCGAGCGCTCTTTCGGCCATTGCGGCTTCCTCCCTCACTTCCATTCAACGCTAGCCAGCACAGGTTCGACCCAGTCGGCGAGCTTGACGCCCTTGGGAATTTTGATCGTCAACGTCGTCAGGTAAGTTTCGGAGTACAGCCCGCCCCAGACATATGCCTGGTACTGGGTGTTGGCACCTTGGAATACGAAACCCTTCACACCTTTGATGGCGCGGTAGCCAGTCATTTTCAACGGTATATCCAGCGTTTCTTGCGAACTCTTGAGACTTAGTTGAGCGATGCGGTCTAGATTAATGTCGATCTGCGGGAATATCGTGGCACCGATAGAGGCAAATCCCTCGGTGCCAGGTACGAATTCACTGGTTTTAAGCGTGACAACTATTGACTTATTACCGACTGATAGCCATTTCATGCCGGCTGGCACCCGAAAGGTCGCGGTTTGTTTTGGGTTGCCGAATCCGGCAGTGAATAGCTGCCCTGTTGCCGGCGCGAAGGTCGGGCTCGGAGTGGCAGATGGTGCGGCTGACTGTGTTGCTGAGGTGGTTTGCGTTCGCTGCTCAGTAGTCGCGCTGACCGAAGCAGAAGGCAGGGGTTCCGGCAGCTCGCTGGGGGCGCTGCAACCCGCCAATGCGAGTGCCGTGATTAGAGCGGCTGTTACGGACGGGATCACTCTAGGTTTAGACATCTTCACTTCCATTCAATGCTGGCCAGAGTGGGCTCGACCCATTTATCCAGACCGGCACCAGTCGGGATCTTGAAGGCCAAGACGGTGAGTACATTATTGGCGTCCAGGCCACCCCACTCGTAGAACTGTTTCTCGCTGTCCGAGCTTTGCAGTACGAAGCCTTTGACCCCGGCGATGGTGCGGTACTCGGTGATCCTTACCGGAGATTTCCATCGCCTCTGCTCGAGGTTCCGTGCGGTCTGTGCCATCACAGTGAGGTCACTGCTGATTTGCGGGAATTCCGAAGCTTCGAGACCGATGAAACCTTCGATGCCCTTGGTGCCTTTGATGAGGTCGAGAGTCTTAACGATTACGGTGGTGGAATTGTTGTCATAGATGTACCACTTGGGTCCTGCAACGAGACGGAAAGTAGCTGTCTGTCTAATAGTCACCACCGGTCCCGTCGCTGGCGCAATGGTGGGAATTGGGGGTGTGGACACGGGAGTTGACGCACTCGGAGTCGCGCCCAGCGTGGAGGGGGAGCTTTTTTGCTCCGGACTCGTCCTAGCGACGTTTGGCGACGAGGAAGCTGGACTGCTTGGGCCCGTGTTGTTGGCAGAACAAGCGACGAGAGTGAGAGACAAAATCAGGCCGAAGGCCAATACTGAGGTGAATCGGCGGCCATCCATGGGTCCCTCTTTCATTTCCATTCGATGCTGGCCAGTGTGGGGTCTACCCAGTTGGCAGGCTTGAGATTTTTGGGGACCAGGAAGTCCAACTTGGCAAGAACATTGTCGGAATCCAAACCGGCCCAGATGTAGCGTTCTCCTCTGGGACCGGTACCTTGAAGGACAAATCCTTTGACGCTATTGACTACCCGGAAGCCGGTCAATGCCAGAGATGTGTTCTTACTCATCTCCTCAGCTTCAATTAGGCGCTGCGCCAAGCTGCCGAGGTTATCCGGAGTGTGCGATGACACCGAGGCAGTAAGGTAGGCGATCTCCTCGGTGCCCGGGCCGAAATCCTTGGTTTTGAGCACAACCATCGTCGACTTGTCGTTGAGGCCGTTCCATTTCACATTTGTGGGCGCACGGAAGGTGATGCGTTTTTCCGCAAATCGAAGGTAGAGAGTGAACAGTTGACCGGTAGCTGGAGCATTTCTGGCACTGGGAGTGAGGGTGGGAAGACTCGGTGGGCTCGGCTGAGTGCCTTGACTCGTGGCGCTGGCGGTGGCCGGAGTTGAGGATGGAGAGTTATTCGGGCCTTCCCCATCGACTGTGCACGCCGCGAGCGCCAGGGCGACTATCAATCCAATGGCTGCTATCGAGCTCACTCTGGGCATTTGCATATTTCCTTCATTCTTCCGGTGGCTGGCGCGGGAGGCGTTATTTTCGCCAGCGGATGCTCTCCAGTACCGGCTCGGCCCAATCGGCGAGGTTAGCGCCCCGGGGAACTGTGAAGGAGAGCACAGTCAGCACGTTTTTGCTATTCAGGCCACCCCATTCGTAGAACTGGAATCTGCCCGTCGCGCCCTGAATGACGTAACCATCGATGCTGTTGATGGCGCGATTCTTTCCGATGGTGAGCGGGGTTTGCATTTGTGTCTGCCGGGCGTCGCGTGCTGTCTCGGTGATCTCGTCGAGCCCAGTTCCGAGCTGCGGGACGATTGAGACTCTGACATGAGCGAAAGTTTTAGGGCCAAGGGGGAAATCGAAAGCCTCGCAGACCACGCCGGAGGATCCCTCGTCGAACACCGACCACCGGGCGTGCTTGGGCAAGCGGAGCGTTGCCGCGGTATTTGTGGTCTCCTCAAGCACGGCGACGAGCTTGCCGGTGGCCGGAGCGATGGTCGAGGCGATGGTTGGGGTCGCCGTGCCCGGGGATTGGGGTGTTGGTATGGCTGGTTGCAAATCCATCGTCCGTCTGGGTTCGCTTGAACAGGCCGAGAGGGCGAGAACCATGGGCAGCCCGGTGGCGGCCACTATTGGCGTCAATCTGCGGGCGCGCATGGCTCTATGGTCCTTCCCCGGAGGATTCTGGCAGCACAAACGTAGCATTCGCCTCAGGGGCCGCGGGAGTATCGTTCGGTTTTCCGATAGGTATCGTTCTTAGGTATCACGCTCGCCGTGAAGGTGTCCTGGCGTCTCCGTTTGGACGGTTCAGCGCTGTACCCGGTAGCGCAGGTGAAGCACCCGGTTGCCCTGAATGACCTCCTCGGGGTCACCCAGCAGCTGCTGAACGTCGAGCGAGCCGAAGTAGCGCTTGCCGGAGCCGAAAACCACCGGGGCGACATCCATCCGCACCTCATCGACCAAGCCGGCGGCAAAGGCCTGGCCACCGACGTCGCCCGCGGCCACCTCAACGATACGATCGCCCGCGAGTTGCTGTGCTTTAGCCACCGCGGCTTCAACGCCTTCGACGAAGTGGAAAGGCGCCTCGGGATGCCAGTCATCGGGCTTGGCCCGGTGACTCACCACCACGACGTGGTCGACCGAACTTGGCGGTACGCCGTCCCAGCCGTCGGTCAGGTCAAAGACGTGGCGACCCGCGATGGTCACCGCGACTTGGTCCCAATAGGGCCGGGTGTAGTCGTAGGAGGCCTGGGAGACGTTCAGGAAACCGCTATCGTCCAAGGGCACATCGCCGCCGAGCAGCCACTCGAAAAGTGGACCCGGGTCGTCATTCTGGTCGGCGATGAAACCGTCAACCGATACCGAGGCGTACATCACTACTTTGTCCATCCGGCGCTCCTTTGCGTGCTGATGTTATGTGCTGCTTTGAGGGTACCCGGGGTGGGGGACTGGCGGTAGTGCTGGTAGATCTCGTCGCTCGTGGTGAGCCAGACGTCGGGCTGCGCGGCGAGATATTCGAGCGCGAGGTCAAGGTATTTGGCACGGAACGGCTGGCCGATCACGAAGGGATGCAGCGCGAGCGCCATCACCCGGCCACTAGTTTGCGAATCTTTACTGAGGACTTCGTGCTGATCTTTGACCATCTGCAGGAAATCGGGCCCGGTCAGGCCGCGCGGGAAGAGAATGAGATCGTTCAGCTCGACGGTGTACGGCAGGCTGAACATGCCGGGCACGGTGAGCGGGTAGGGCTGATCGTCATTGGTCCAGTCGAGGACGTAGCCGAGGCCCAGTTCGGCGAGCAGCTCGGCGGTGTGATGGGTCTCGGACAAGCCCGGGCCCATCCAGCCCTGTGGTTTCTTGCCGGTGGACGATTCGATGGTGTCGATAATGTTGCTGAGGACTTGTTGTTCCTCAGCGCGATCTAGGCCGGTGTGCAGGATCGAGTTGGTGCTGCCACGGGCTAGCCAGGGCCAGTCGCGCTCCAGGCCGGCCTCGATGATCTGCGGGTTGTGCTCGGCGACCATCGAGTTCAGCAGCACGCTGGCTCGGATGCCGTGCCGGTCCAGGATCTCGGTGATCCGCCAGATGCCCACCCGCGCGCCGTAGTCCCGCCAACCGTGGTTGAGCGCGTCGGGGACGAGGGTGGAGGGCCAAATGCTGGTGGAGGGGCGGTCGGGCAGGAAGTGCTCGACGTTGAGGCCGAGGTAGAAAGCGACCCGCTTGCCGTCCGGCCAGTTGATGGTGGGGCGTTCGGTGATGGGGCTGTAGCTGAAGAGTTCTGTCGTCATGTCAGAATGGTAAAAGTTGACATCGGTGTTAAGTTCAAGTCGGTTAGTTGAGCTTTGTTGATTGGGCCTTGCTGATGGGACTTTGCTGCTTGCACCCTGCTTGACGGCCCTTGTTGAGTGCTGCTTATTGATCGAGAGGGGATGCGGTGAGAATTGGTGAGTTGGCACGGCGTACCGGGGTGAGTGAACGGTCACTGCGCTATTACGAGGAGCATGGCCTGCTGGCATCGGAGCGTACCTCCGGTGGGCACCGCGACTTCCCCGAGCGGGCGGTGGATCGAGTGATCCTTATTCAGCAGCTGTTTGCCGCGGGGCTGCACAGCAAGAAGATCGGCCAGTTACTACCCTGCATGCGCGACGCCGACGGCGGGCCTAATGAACGCGCCACTGGTGCGTTGGTTAGAGAGTTGATCGCGGAGCGCGAGCGGATCGACCGGCTGATCGGAGATCTTCAGAATTCCAGGGCGGTGTTGGATGAGGTGATTGGCGGGGTAAAAGCCAGGGATGAGAGGACAGCTCCATTGAGGGCATCATAGACAGCGATATGTGTGACGATGCCCGTCGAGGGTCGAGAGCGTTGCAGATATTACAGGGGGCCAATCTGTAGGGAGCCATTTTCTGCGTTTGTGCGAGTCAAGCGCCTTTGACGTTGACAGGTTGAAGTAATTGTCGGTGTCACGAATTTTGAGCGTTTGATGCATCATGGAAAGTCACTTCAAGCGGGTTCTTGTGCCACCTCAACTGAGCCTCACGTAGGCTGGTAATGCTGACGCTCCATAGTTCGGTTCCACATTGACCGCGGAAGTGGATCACGAAATACAGACACAGTCATCCGCAGCGAAACAGGTACGACGGAGTGCCCGATTCTCTTGTTGGTGATCCACAGGTCTGAACGGTGTTGGCTAAGCCTTGAGATCTGAGAGCACGACGTTGTGGCCGAGCATGATCCTCATCCATTCCTTCTCTGGTTGGCTTAGGTCAGAATCAATGAGAAGGCCAATCCTCCGCATCTCATAGCGCACGAGCCAGTGCTGCTGGTAGTCGGCTTCACAGAGGTAATCCCAGCCTAGGACTCGCCGCTTCGTAGCTGGGCGCGCACGAGGGCAGAGAGCCATTAGCGCCAGGACGACCAAATCGTCGTCCATCGACAAGAGCGGCTCCCATGCCGACTTATCGACGTGGCATTTGAGCACGCGGCGCAAGATATGGAGATTCCAAAGCACCACGTCAGTCTCAGCCCGCTCAGCTGCATCAAGCATCTGGCTCTTGATCGCGTTGGCGATTCGCGCTTTGTCAACCTCGTTGATCTCGCTTCTGATCGTTTCCAGTTCACTGGCGAGAAATGGGGCGAGATGAGGGTGCAAGGTACAGAGACGTGTCAACTCGTCGACGATCAGCATTGACGATGGCTGGTCAGCCTCGCGGCTACCACGGAGGGTTTTCACCGCTAACTTGAGAACCGAGTACCGAGGATATCGATGTGCAAGTAGTTCGGCATGGCGCAGGAATCTCGCCGCCACCAAAGGGGTGAGTCTGGATGGAAAATGTACTCGGACTTCTTCCATCCACGGATCACCGATCCCCTCACGAAGATCGACGATGTGCGTCTTCCTAGTGTTCAGGTCAAGTCGGTACTCTGACAGCGAGTGCTGCAAGTCAACAACGAACCGCTCGGCGTCAGTACGGTCTGAACAATAAGATGTGTAGTCGTCGACGTACCGGATGAAATCGTGACCTTTGGCTACCAGAGAGTTGTCAATTCTCTGTAGAACCAGCTCTGCGAGAAGGTTAGACACCGCTGGGCCAATCATCACTCCCTTGGTCTCTTTGTCGTGACAGTTCCGCACAAAATAATCGAGTTTTGCCTGCCAAGTCCTCTGTGACTGATCTGCCTTTGCGTTTTTCTTTCCCCTCGTCGCCCAGTCGATCGCGTGGCTGTAGACGCTGGGAAAGCAGTTGCTTACGTCCGCCTTGACGATGAACTTCTGTCCCTGAGCGAGGCGAGTATCACGACTCAGAGAACTTTCGGAAGTCTCGTAGTCCATCTGGACCAAGCGTCCGTCTTCATGAAAACTTGGCTTGATCTGGGAGCGGGGGCTCGCAAGCAATGGAGCGAGGCTTGACCAGTTATCTCCTATATGGAGCACTAACCGGGAGTATGGAACTGGATGCGGTATACCGAGGCGTCTGACAAGCCCGTCGAAACGGCGCGCCCGGATTTCGGTCCATGCAGCAGCTTGATGGGGCTTGCCAGGAAGCGCGGATAGGTCCTTTGCGCAGTTGACCGAAAAGGACTCGGACGAGAGTAGCGGTGGGAACTCTTCTCCGATTGCCTTTACATAAGGGAAGTACTGCTTCTGAAATAGCGCCTTGTGAACAGCTTCCGGACCTAGATCGCCTATAGCGAGGAAGGTAAAAATGTTATCGAACTTTGCTCTGGGCATTCGTCGTCCTGCCGCGCTCGGGATCCAAATGTATATTTGTTCAAATGCTTGACGCAGATTGTCGTCAAGTCTTGTTAGGGGTATCCGAGGTCGAGGCACTTGGCGTCGGCTCCAACCAATCGCGAGGGATGAGAGCAGTGCCGTTGCGCCAGGGAGCGTCGATGATTGAGTCCTGGAACCAGTCATCTGCGAAGTCGGCGTGGTCGAAGGCGATGATCTGGAGTTGGCCGTCGTGTTCTTCAACTCTGTCGAACATCATTCTGTAGAGCTTGCGCGTGTTGTCGCGGTCGGTGTCGGAGAGTTCATTGAGATCGCCTCCGGTCTCGCGGTCGCGGGGGAAGAACGCTTGGCTCGGCTGGTCAAGAACCAGGAACCGAGGCACCGGACGGTTGCCCTCGATGTAGTAGTCATGCAGGGCCAAGTAGGCGGTCAGGTGGTAGCCGACCCAGCTCATCCCACTGCCGATGGCTCCCTCGTCCATGTAGGCAGGGCCCTGCAAAGTATCTGCGACGACGGTGAGTCGATAGGGGTCGATTCGGACCCCGTGTTCTGAATGCTCCAATGGAAACGCTTGCGCGAGCTCGGTCATGCGTCGGCTGACGATCCTGAGGAGGGAGTCGACGGCTGACCGTAAGGCGTCGGGGTCCAACTCGTCTGTGAGACGGGCAACCTTTGCTTCGAGCGCTTCGACGGATCGCTCTAGTCTGGTGATGTCATCGTCGGTTTCTAGCGTGGTGGTCTCGAGGTACTGCGCAATGCGACCACGCACGAAGCTTTGTTGATCCCATGTTCGCTGGGCCGCCGCTCGGATCTCGTCTGTCCTGGCGAGTTCTTCCAATGCCGTGTCGACATCAGCCAAGTCCGCTCGTGCTTGGCTTCGCTCCTGCGTGAGTTCAGCGTTTGCATCGGCGATCCGGGGTTGGTCGCGTTGGGCCAGCTCGATACGACGTACAACTCGATGAAGGCTCTGCTCTATCGTGTCGCGCGTATCGGCATCGTTCAGGGAGTTCTGGCAGATCGGGCAGGCTGCCTCGCTGTCTGAGGCCTCTGGAATTAGGCCTATCGAGGCGAGCCTCACGCGGTGTTCGTTGAGTTCCGCTCCGTACTCGGTGCCGATTCGTGCGAACTCGTCAAGACTGCGGATTTTCGCGTTGATATCGCGGAGGCGTTCACGCAGCTCGGCGCGACGGGTGATCAGGTCCTCCATCTCCGCATCGCTATCGACGGCATCGACAGCGGCAGCAGGTTGCTTGGCATCTGCGAGAACTCTGAGTATCTCGAACGCACTGCCAGCGTCAGTTGCTGTGACGTCGGTGGAGAGGAGCCCGCTGGCTTTGGCATCCGCGATGAGCCCAGATGCTCGACCTACACCGAGTTCTCGTGCCGAACGTGCTTCCGCAAGGCGTGCCGCCTTGCGGCGTACGTCACGCCGCAGTTCGGAGAGTTCCTGGCGCTTGCGCAACGCGTCCGGGCTTTGGGCGCCCAGAAAGTACGGGAAAGTGTCGCGGATCGTCTGCTTCTGGAAGTCGCGGTTCTGGTGGTGGAAGAGAAGGTCTGGATTGGCGATCTCACCCTGTCCTTGGAAGTTGTAGTAAAGGGAATGTCGGAAGTTTGCTGCGAGAGGTCGTCGAGTCTGCCCCTCTGCGGGCACGTGGAGGTTTTCCTCAATCCCTATGAGGCCGCCAAGGTAATCGACGAGATCAGTCGCGTTTCCGTTCGTTTCAAGCGCGCCGAAAGCTGGGGCCTCGCTAATGCCGATTGAAAGCATTGCCTTCTCGGTTGTTGATCCGCGAGCTGGCGCAGGCCGCCCGATGAAGAACCGTGTGTCTCCGACATGTGCGAGGAGCCCGTACCATGCAACCGTGTTTTGAATCGGGCCAAGCGGGACGTTCGGGCTATCGCCGCCGAGGAGAAACCTCAGGATGCCAATAAGACTTGACTTCCCCGTGCCGGATTCGCCAGTGATGACGTTGAGCCGTCCAGGACGGAAGCGGATCTGCCGCACCTCGCCATCGCGGTTGTATAGGACGAGTGCGTCGAGTTGCATCATGGCTTGACTCCCCAATGAGCGAGCGTGGTGGCTTCGTCGGTATTGGCTCCAGCGAACCAACGTCCCAAGAATTCTGCTGCCTTGACACAGGCGCTCCAGTCTTCTGTCGGGAAGAGAGTGCGCGGCCGGCGGTTGAGGCTTCCGGCACCGATCGATCCTGTTGAGCCGTTCAGGGCTGTGCTTCGAAGTCCGTAGGTGATAGCCGCAGCGGTGAATGGGCGGAAGGTTCGAACACGATCAGCGAAGTCCATGAGCAGGACAGGGTTGTCTCGAAGCCAGCCCCACATAGCGGCTCCCGTCGTGCCGGGCAGGGCCTCGCGAGTCGGCTTGTGTAGAGCGCTCGGGAGAATCAGGAAGGCGAAGGTAACCGGCATCGCAGATTCGGCCTTCGACTCGTATTCGGTGCAGGCCTTGTTCAACAGGACCGCACAGAACGCAGGGTTGAACAGCGTGCTCGTTTCTGAATCTGCGCTCACTTGCGATGCCCTGGTGTTCATGCGACCGCCGGTTTTTCTGCCTCGGCAAGTCGATCCTTGAGGAGCTCTACCCAATCAGGGTGCCAGCCGATTTCTAGTCGGTCAGCGAGGATGTGCATAGAACCGAATGAGACATACCCGGAGCGGACCTCCGGGCGGATTGCTGGAAGCGTGCGTTCCTGAAGGCGTCCGTAGCTTTCGCGGGCGCTTCTGCGCTTGTCGTCGTCCGTCGTTTCCTCTGATGGTTCTTCGAGAGGGGAAAAGACTCGTCTCCACTCCTCGATGAGACTGCGGTCGTACTTATTGAGGTCACCTATGGCGAGCAGTTGTTCTCGTTGCCATCGTGAGCGTTGCAGGAAGGCTCGATTATGGTCGTAGACGGCCTGTCGGACGCGTTCGTGGTGGAGCAGGATCAGTTTGAGTTGTTCGACGAAGACTCGGTCATCATCCCTGACTTGTTCAGAGGTCGGTTCCGGCTCATCCTCGTAGTCCAGTGGCAAGTGGTCGTCTCGAAGCGACTGGGCGATGAGATGAAGCTGAGTCTCGATCTCCTGCATCTCAATCCAGTCATCCTCCCCGCGTGCGATCTTGGCTAGATGAGACATCGCTCGACCATGCCACCAACCTCGGAGTCGTTCAACGAGCGAGCCGCGACGCGACGCAATGGTCGCCTTGCGAACGCTGGCTTGAAGCTGATCGGTAATCTTTTCGCTGGTGGCTGCTGAGTCGATCACGACGATCCTGCTTAACAGTTCAGTGCGACGTCCTTCATCAAGAGACAGATACTTCTTGTAGTAGTCGGCGGAGGCCGTATTGCCAGCCTTGGTTGCGACTGCGTCAAACCGATCCCGAGCGGCAGAGACATCATCGTTTCTACGCCCAGAGCGAAGCAGATAAGCGGCGCTCCCGTCTGATGCTGTGGCCGTGGTGAAGAGAACGCACGCCGATCCCTCGTTCGATGTCTCGATCCAGTTGTGGATGGTCTTCCAGAGATCTGGGCTGGCATCGCCGATTCCGCCTTGACGATTGATGTGGTGCTTGGTTTGCCAAAGCTCTCTCGGTATGCCGTCGCCGTCGAAGGTGATGTCATCGACAGTTTCAAGTGAAAGCCGCAAGTTGTCTTCGTCGTCCATTCGACGGAGAGCGATAAGCAGCGCGTACTCGATCTGAGCGAGGTAGCCGAGCGCAGACCCCGCTGCGCCGAACCGGTTGCTGTCGACGTTGCTCATACAACATAGGGTAATAGTGATGACAGCACTTGAGTAGCTGAACTCGCAGAACGAAGCCCCGGTGATGTCGTCGGCACAATGATCAGTGTCCGTATTTATATGAAAGCACGCGTGGAGTCGATGTCACTGAGGCCGTTGCGCCACGCTGCGTAAGCCAGATTCACCCTGAAATACCGTTCAGGGAACCCATGTCTTTCAAGCAACAAGACCATACTTATCGGCACCGCTGATCAGTGCGGTCTTCGAGGAATATGCGAAAGATGACCGCAAGATCCTCGGTCTGCACGCCGAGATCATTACCAGAGACCCCACGACGATGCCGACTCGATCCCCGCACCCGGGGGGAGGTCAACGTACTTCAAGGCCCTCTGCAAACTTTTACCGCACCAGCACCGTTCACTGAGGAGGAACCGAGGCCGTGCAAGCACAACCCCCTCACCAGTTGACGAGTCGCCGACGAATACGAGCAGAACCAAGACCGCAGGAAACAGCTCAGGAAAGCACTACGGCTCTTCAACGGCTGCGCGGCCATGTATGCCGCCACCGACGACCACGGCAAGGGGGTCGAGAACCAGGACCTTCACCAACGGCATCGACATCTCAGAGGATGAACAGGCAACGCCGCGACTGGCTGAGCCCTACGAAACGGCAAAGTCGAACCCCGTCAGGAATTCGACCGCGTCTTCCATTGGTGGAGCATAGGAGATTCGAACTCCTGACCTCTTCGATGCGAACGAAGCGCGCTACCAACTGCGCCAATGCCCCTAAAGCTGATCCGGATGGATCGGCTCCAAGCTCCACTAGCCTACGCCACCTGCGCCGCCACTTCAAAACACTTCACGCCGCCACGGAGCCGCACTAGCCTGAATAAATGGATCAGCGAATCACCTTCATCACGCTCGCCGTCGCCGATATGCCTGCCACCAAGAAGTTCTACCTCGATGCACTCGGCTGGCAATCCAGCTACCAGGACGAGACCGTGCTGATGCTCCAAGTTGCGCCCGGCGTCGTACTTTCCTTCTGGGAGGCGCAGGAATTCGAGGCTGAAGCAGGCCCGGTCTCGCTCAAAAACGCGCCCATCACCATCGCCCACAATTGCCGCAGCGCAGAAGCTGTTGACGCCGTATTGCAGACCGCTATCGACGCCGGGGCGACGCTACTGACCCCCGGAACCCCCAGAGAATGGGGTGGCTACTCGGGTTACTTCAGCGATCCGAACGGCTATCGCTGGGAGATTGCCTGGAATCCGACGCCGATGGGGGAGCAGCTGCTCGACGAGGTGGGCGTCGAGTGAGCCAAAGGTAGGCCACGCCGCCGCAGCCGGCAACCGCTGCTGCCACCAGCATCGCCGCGGTTCCGGCCACCCCGGCCACCCCGGCCACCACGCCCGCAGACCCGGCCTGAACCGCCCCGGCCCCGGCAGTGCCAGCCCCGCTATCCGCCCCGGATAACCCCACCCCACCCAGCACGATCCCGATCACCGTGACGCCAATCGTCGCGCCCACCTGACGAATCGCATTGAGCAGTCCACCCGCGCTGCCCGCAGTCCCCTCCGGCGCCGCCGTGAGCAGCTGCGAAATCAACGCCGGCAAGGTAAACGACACCCCAAAACCCATTAGCAAAAGCGCCAGCACACACAACCCGATCGGGAAACCGAGCGACACCGCAGCGCCGAGCAGACCGCTGCCCACCGTGAGCAAGCCCAAGCCACCAAGGATCGGCATTCTGGGCCCATAACGGGCGACCAATCGACCGGTCAGCAGTGGGTTCAGCGCGCAGGGAATCGTGAAGGGCAACAGGAACAGGCCGAGCTGCGCTGGGCCGAGGCCCAAACGGTCCGAGAGCAGCAATGGCAGGCCAAAAATCACCCCGGTGAGCACGAAATTGACCGCCGCCCCGACCATCAATCCGGCAAGCACGCCTCGATTGGTCAAGAGCTGGGCGGCAAACACCGGAGCCGCACTGCGACGCTCAAGCACCACGAGCACTGCCGCGGCCAACACGGTGCCGCCAGCCAGCAGCGCCGCAGCAAGCGGTTGCGCCGCACCCCAGCAGATCAATGCCCCGGTGAGCAAGGCCAAGCCGCCGCCCGCGGTGAGCTGCGCCCCAAAATCAATGGGGCGGTCGCGCCTGGGTGCCGCAAAACCCTTACCCCGAACCAGCGCCAGCACCACGATCGCAATTGGCACGTTCACCAGGAAAACTAGTTGCCAACCGCCAATCGCCACCAACCAGCCACCTAGTAGCGGCCCCGCAGCCAGACCAATACCGCTGATCGCGGTCCAGAACGCCAGCGCCCGGGAGCGCTCGGACGATTTCGGGTAGAACTGAGCGATCATCGAGGTTGCAGAAGGAATGCTCAAAGCGGCGGCAATGCCGAGCAGCGCGCGGCACGCAATCAGCACCCCAACCGATGGGCTGCCCGCGGTGAGCAGTGAGAGTACGCCGAAGGCAGCAATCCCCAGCCGGAACGCTCGGTGCGCACCCCAGCGATCACTGATCGCCCCGCTGGAGAGCAGCGAGGCGGCCAGCGCAATGGTGTAGCCGTTCACCACCCACTGCAGGGCACCGATCGAGGTGCCGAGCGAACCCGCAATATCGGGCTCTGCAACCGAAAGCACCGTGGTGTCGAGTAGCACCATGAAGTATCCCAGTGACAGAGCCAGCAGGACTCGGAAACGCCTCGGTCGCTCTAAGGACTTATTTCTCACACGATTCCTTCCGCAAACTGTGACGCTGTGCAAACTGTGACGCTGTGCCAACTGTGGCGCCGTGACTAACCAAGCCAGTGTGTGCCGAAACTCTGGTACCAGCCATCGGCTCGGCGGTAGGCTGGCATCGGAAAAACCGAAAGGAAGCGCCGTGGAGTTCAGGCAGCTGAGAACGTTTGAAGCCATCATCCGCGAGGGCAGCATTAGCGGTGCCGCGCTCGCGCTGGACCGTGCGCCGTCCTCGGTGTCTGAGCAATTGCGCGGGCTGGAACAATCGCTTGGCGTGGCGCTCTTTGAGCGGCAATCACGCGGGATGAAACTGACCGGGGCGGGCGAAAGGCTGGCGACCTGGTCCGGTCGGCTGCTGGCACAGCTCGACGAGGCCCGCCGCGAGGTGCTCGGCGCCCCCATTCACGTCACGCTGGCCGCACTAGAAACCGTGATGGCGGTGCATGCCCCGCGGGTGCTCAAATCGCTCAGTGCCCGACGCCCCGGCGTGCAGGTGCGCACCGTGCCGATGAATAACCGGATCGACCTGCTGCGCAGCATCAGTGAAGGCGAGGTCGACGCCGGACTGCTCTTCGATCTCGACGGCGAATTGGGCGGCCTCGGCTTCGAGGTGCCGAGCGAGGGTTTCAGCTACCTCGATCTGGAGCCCGTGCAGCTTTCGTTGCTGGCCGCGCCCAATCACCAGCTGGCGCAGCGCGAAGGTCTCCGCCCTGCGGATCTATTGCCGTATTCGATGATCGGCAATAATCCGCTGTGCTCCTTCTGGCTTGCCGCCGAGCGAATGCTGCCCGAGCAGACCCGACGGCTCGCAGCCGGTAGCGTGGCGATTGCCAAGGCCTGGACCGCCCAAGGGGATGGCTTCACGCTATTACCGGATTTTGCCGTCGGGCCCGAACTGGCGGCCCGGGAGCTCATCCGGCTGCCCCTGCAAGTGCTGCCGCTTGAGTTGCGTCTGGTCTGGTCCGCCGAGCGGGAGGGGCAGCCCGGGGTACGCGATCTGCTCTACGCGATAGCCGACCCGGTGCGAGCTTAGTGAGCGGTTTCGACCGGCTCTTGGGGGCCGAATCCATCGCTCTCTAGTCCAGCGCTCGCTCAATCAACGCCCGCAGCTCCCGCTCCGGCAGTTCCCGCTGGAACATCAGCGCTTCAAAGAGCAGTTTTCCGGCCACCAAGCCGACGGCGGCTTTGACCTTTTCAACTGACACCCCGGAGGCCTCGACGGTGTGGCCGATTCGGCCTTGCCAATAGGTGTGCACTGCCTGGCCGATCACCGGATCGCTCTGTGCTGCGGCGACCACATTGGCGATCAGCGTTCGGCCCGCGGTGGTGCGCAGCACGGCCTGGGCTTCATGAGCCAAAGCGAAAAGTGCCTCGGTCAAATCGGCCGGTTCGGCATCGCCGATTCCGGGTAATACGGAAGCCAAGGTGTCCGCGATCAGTTGCGCTGGATCGGGCCAGTTGCGGTAGAGAGTGGCCCGGTTGATTTCAGCCCGGCGAGCTAAGGAATCGTAGGAGAGTAGTCTCGACGGCTCGGAAAGTTCGGCGATCACCGCCTCGAAAGCGCGCTGCCGTACCGCTTCGCTACGACCACCCGGCCTGAGTTGTTTAGCCACCATCGCATCACTATACCAACAATTTGTTGCTTTAACTCGTCATCAGCCCTACGGTGTTAAAGAAACAAAAAGTCGCTTTAGTGAAAGGTGTCATGATGAAGCTCCTCTTTGAAGATCAGGCGTACTCCTACGAAACCCTGCGCGCCGCTGGATACGCCTCGGGTGGCGGCGCAGACCTTGGTGAGATCATTGCCAGCTGCACCACCATCGCCCCTGGCGATCAGGAAAGCTGGTGGCAGGCTTGGCACAGTCTTGCCGCTCGGCTCGATGGGCAGGGCCAGCAACTGCTCGACGCGGGGGATCAGGTGAGCGCCGAGTCGTGCTGGTTGCGGGCCAGCAATTATTACCGCACGGCCGAGTTCTTTCTGCATGGCAATCCGGACGACCCGCAGATCTACCAGACCTCACAGCGGGCGGTGCAAGCCTTCGCGAAAGTCGCGGCGGGCGATCCCGCGGTGCCGGGCTCGATGCGCGAGCGGCTGGAGATCACCGAGATCAGCATTCCCTACCAGACCAGCACCCTGCCGGGTTGGTGGCTGAGCCCGCAAACAGGTGCAGAGGTCACAAGCTCCCGGCCCACCCTGATTATCACCGGCGGCTTTGATTCCACCGCGGAGGAACTGTATTTCGTTGCCGGCCGGGACGCCGTGTTGCGGGGCTGGAATTGTCTGATCTTTGACGGCCCGGGCCAGGGCAGGGCGCTACGTGAACAAGGCCTGTTCTACCGGCCGGACTGGGAAGCGGTGATCAGTCCGGTGATCGACTTTTGCCTCGGTCGACCCGGGGTGGACGAAAATCAGATCGCGCTGCTTGGAATGAGCCAGGGCGGCTATTTCTCGGCTCGCGCAGCGGCCTTCGAGCCCCGGATCGCCGCACTGGTCAGCTGGGATGGGGTGTATGACGTGGCTAGTGCACTGCGTGGCATGCTGCCCGGGCACGTCATCGAAGCAGCGTTGGCTGGACGCCTGGATGAGGCGGATGAGGCGCTCGCCGAGCTGGCCCAGCACAGCGGAACCCTGCACTGGGCGCTGGCCAATGGCACCTGGAGCTATGGTTTGAGCCGCCCCGCCGAGTTTGTCGTCGAAATGTTCAAGTACACGCTAGCGGACGGCATTGCCGAGCGGATCAGCTGCCCAACCCTGATCTTCGACGCCGAGGATGAGCACTTCTTCCCGGGGCAGCCAGCAGAACTGGAGAAACATCTGAAGGCTCCAGTGGAGCGGCATCTAATGCTGGCCAGCGAAGGGGCGGGGGAGCACTGCAACGCCGGGTCGCTGAGTAATTTCCACGCGGTGCTCTTTCCCTGGCTGAATCAGGTGCTGCCGCAGCAGGCGGCCCTCGAGCCGCGCTGAGCATTTCGCACTGAGTAGTCGCACGGAGTCGCCGCGCTGAGCATCTCAGCTAAACCGATAAACGTCATACTTCTACACGTCAGAGATTTGCCAGTTGGATCCCAGGATTCTCGGAGAATCGGTCGCCATATTGTGAAAGGGACATTTGCTCGGGCGGTGTGCCGGGGATGACTAGCTCCGGCACACCGCCCGAGCAAATGACCGTCAAACTCAAGAGACGAATCGACTCAAAGGATGACCATGAAATTCAATGCGCGTAAATTTGCCGCCCTGGCGCTGGCGGGCAGCGTCGCTTTCGGTGGCTTGGCGGTTGGCACTGCCAGCGCTGCTAATGCTGTTGCTCCAAGCCCGGAAATCATCGGAGGTCAGCAGACCAATAATCCCTGGGCGTTCCAGCTCATTAATGTGCTTGATTGGAACACCGGCAAGGCCAGTGGGTGCACCAGCGAGGCCCTCAACGATCATTGGGTGCTCACTGCTAAGCACTGCGTGGTAGCTGAGGATGGCAGCAAGTCGAAGCCGGAAAACGTCTTCGTGGTGCGCACCAATGACACCTCCGATATCAGCGATGCGAGCAAGCGGTTCTTCGCCGACCAGGTGCTCTGGTACGGCAGCGGCGATGTGGCGCTGGTGCATTTCGCTGATGCGGCGAACCTCTCCAGCTACCCGCAGATCGCCGGCGCTTACACACCGACTAACGGCAACGCGGCGCTGATCCAGGGCTACGGGTATCGCAGCGAAGTTCCGGTTGAGCAAGCCGATTGGCTCTACAAGGCCAATGTCACCGTGACCGGGAGCAGCACCGATGCTTACGGTGGCGCTGCCGTGCACGTGAAGGGCGTGGATGGCATTGCCAACCACGGCGATTCCGGCGGCCCGCTCACCATCGCTGGCAAGATCGTCGGTGTTGCCTCAACGATTGATCGTTCGAACACCACTGGTGACATCCACGAGACCGCCAACTACGCCAATGTCACCGGCAGCTCGGTGCGCACTTGGATCAGCAATAACACCGGTTCCTAATCACTCCGGTGCCCGTTTCGGGCAGTGACGATCACGGCTTGGTTGGCTTGGCGAAGTTCCGTCAAGCCAACCAAGCCGTTCCGCTATATTCGGGCTTGCAACTGCCGACAGCCAGGACTGGAGGCTATATTCGTGGCATGGAGGACTTCGAGCTATTAGTTGAAGGCGAGCGGTTTCGAGTCAGCGAACGTCTATCTGACGACGGGGCGCCTGGCTATGACTTTATCTGGCTCAATGGGCCGGGCGAAGGTTCATACGGGTTTAGCTTAGGGTTGGCTCGACTTGGCGTGAACGCCGTCGACGGTGCCGTCTCAAATGGCTTGAGTCCGGCACAATTGCGTGAGCAAGCTCGAGATTTCGTGGAAAGTTTTTATCAACCCGGTGGGATTCGAGATGAAGACTTTCACGATCATATCGCCGCCAGAATTCGACAAAAGGGCGCCCAGAATTAATCTGCGCGACGTCTGAACTGGGGCACTGAGCCCGATCCGTGCTTGATCGGCTAGCGAGCGGTAAAGTGAGAGCACCAAACCAGGAGGCGTCATCATGTCAGCACCCCAGGGAGTGAATCAAAGCCAGGAAAATGCCTTTGTCAGATTTCTCAAGGACAAATGGCTAGCCATCGTCCTGGTGATCCTGGTGATTATTTTTATCGCCCAAAACACCGCGACCGTCTCAATTAGCTTGCTCTGGTGGACGCTTTCGTCCCCGCTGTGGGTCAGCCTGGCTGCGGTGCTACTGGTCGGCGCGATTATTGGCTACATTATTAGCCGTCGCCGCCAGAACCGTCGCTAAGCGCCAGCCGGAAGAGTGCCTCACCGTGCAGCCAGCCGACTGAGCGCGAAAAATAGGGCGGCCAGCCCACAGAGCAGACACAAGCCGGCGCACAACAAAGCCAAGAGGGCGAAACTCGGCAATGCGCCCTGCGGTTTGCTCAGCAGGGCGCGGTTGACGGCGCGATAGCGTTGCTCGGCGTGCACCCACAGCCACAGGCAGAGCGCAATTCCGGCTGCGGTGATTAAGTAGGAACTCGTGCCGAAGACCGGCAACAGCAGCCGCCCCAGCCCGACGCTACCCGCAGCGAGGCCAAGCGCGGTGCGTTGCCAGGCCAGGGCAGTGCGCTCAGCCTGCAATCCTGGGTCAAATACCCCGTTGATTGGCTGGCTCACACCAGGAAGCCCAAGAGAATCAACAGCCCAGCGATGACTACTACGGCGGCGACTGCGATCGAGAGCCTGGGCATTGGTAGCGGTTGAGAATTGCGCAGCGCCCGCTCGGTGCGAAGCCAGCCAAACCAGGCCTGCACCGGGGCGGCAATACCGGCCAGGATCAAGACAATAGCGGCACTGAGCCTGAGCCCGGAGTGAATCGAACTGGCGAACACTTCAATCGCGATGCCGGCCGCGATCAGCGCGACCCCGGTTCTGATCCAAGCCAGAAAAGTTCTTTCATTGGCGAGGGAAAAGCGCGGATCGGGCTCCTCACCGTGCTGGTAGAGCGCTCTAGGGAAACGACGCTCGGAACTCATTGGCGCAACTCCCGGACTAAGACTGATGCTGTTCCCTTAGCCTATCGATACTTTGCGATTGCCGGCGGGGATTCCCCGGCTGCGGTCTCGGTGTCGCTGCACCGCGCTCCGGTTAGCGCAGGCTGGTGAACAGTAACGCTGGCTGCCGGGACGAGAAAAGTCGACGTAAATCCGCTCGCAGTTAGTGGCCTGGCAACGGCCCAATCGGTTCATCCCTCGCCCGGCCAGATGCAGTGCGGTGCCAACGTAGAGCATGGTGCGCAAGATCTGCCAGAGCGCCAGATTCTCCTCGCGATAATGCAGGTGCCAACCATCGCCCTGATGATCGGTCAGACTCGGATAGGTGGCCGAGCTGGCTAGCAGCTGATTGAGCACCTGAGCGCGCTGCTCTGCCTCCTCGGCATCCAGTACGGCGAGCCAGTCGTCGAGCATTCGGTAGGTCTGCGCCAGATCTGTCTTGCTGACCGGACGTTCAAGTACTACTCCAGCCTGCTGACAGACAACTTGCAATTCAGCTGCGCTGTGTACTGGTTCATTGACCAAGCGGACAGCTAGCCGCAAAGGATCTTCACCGTAAGGGTTTACCCGCATAATGGCATTACAGCAGACTTGATGACATGCAGCAATACTTAGCCTGTTTAGCTTTTGATGGCGGCCCGCACCTATGGTCCTTACGCTCCCAGCATCGCACTAGCGGGGGACTGGTGAGCTATTTCGGTTGCCCGTGCGGGCGCTGGGAAGTCGAGCTGAATTCAGCGACGCTGTTTGGCGCGCAGCTCAAGGAACCCGCACTAGGCAGCCAGCAACGTGCTGGCCAGCCTAGCTGTGGATCAGTTCCTGCCAGTTCGCCGGAACCTTATCCGCAGGAGCTGGAACGGGCTGTGTCTCCGGCCGGGACTGCGGATCGGCTAACTTCGGGCCACGCAGAAACTCATCGGTAGAAAAGTCATAGAACCAGTTCTCGCCCGGTTCGAAGCTGGTGATCACCTGGTGGCCTGACTTCCCCGCATGACTGCTGGCGTGCTGAGCAGGGGAGGAGTTGCAGCAACCAATGTGTCCGCACTCAGCGCAACGTCGTAAATGCACCCACCAGCCTCCGCCTTCCAAGCACTCGGCACAGCCCGTGCCGCTTGGCTCCGCGGCGGGATTAATACCAGGAATGAGATCGGACCCCATTGCACTTCTCCTTCACGCTTGCGGACCGCCCGGCGGTCGGGCTGCCGGACGCTCCCCGTTATTAGCTAACGCGGTCTCGATCATCACGGTTCCTCGGGCAGCTTCGCCTAAGGCACCGGCGCGGTGACATATATTGTCACCGTGCCACCGACCGGCACTCGATCAAAGGGCGTGATCGACTTAACTGTGTCGATTTTAGCGCCCGCGGACGGCACCTTGATCAACTGAACGGTGAGTCCGAGATCGTGCAGTGCCGTCAAGGCGTCGGCAGACGAAGTCCCGATGAGATGATTTGGCACCCGCAGATAACCAGAAGCTACCTGCAGAACCACGGTGCTGCCAATATTAATTTTCTGCCCCGCCCCCGGGCTCATCGACAGCACAGTATCCTCGGACTGCTCGCTATCCTTTTGCAGGACCTGAACATTCATTCCCTGCGCCACCAGCAGCTCCTTGGCAAGGCTAAGCTGTTCGCCCACCGTCGCGGGCACCCGATTGCGTTGCTTACCGGAAGAGACCAAGACAACCACGATCGTTGAGTCGGCGACTTTCTCGCCGGCGGACGGATCGGTTCCGATCGCTTTCCCGGCAGGCACTGTCTCAGAGGTCTGTATCTTCTGGCCACCCCATTTGAGGCCACTGGAGGCGAGTTTTGTTTTGGCTTCGGCGGCGGATTGGCCAGCCACCGTGGGGATCCGGATAGCACCATTTTGTGCTGAGTTGTTCGAGGCGGAAACCGCCCAGAAGGCGCTAACCACGCCGAGTAAGATCAGGATGAGCACACCAGGGATCGCAATGGCGCTATTGCGTTGTTGCCTACCCAAACCGCTCAATGGCGTATTCGGTTTTTTGCCGTGGAACCGAGATGACGTTGTCTTAGTTGTCGTTCTAGGACGCGCGGTTGGTAATGAAACCCGCTCCAGCCATTGCGAAATGTCAGCAAAACTCGGCTGCTGTTGGGCCAAGTTGCGGGAGAGCTCCCGCAACTGAGGGAACTCTAGGCTGCATTGCCGTAACCAACTCAGCAGTACGTGCCGAAAACCTAAGAGGTCATCGGCGACGCTGGCATCCTGGAGACGGAAATCGGTGATACGCAGATCTAGTGGTTCAACCAGCCGCACTGTTTTGGTGTTGAGGTTTCCATGTGAAATCCCCGCGCGTTGCAATTGATTCATGGTTGCGGCCAGATTCCTGGTCAAGGCTAGTACCTGTGCAGCCGTCAATTGACACTCTTCGAGGGTCAATGGCTCCAAGTATTCGCTGGCCACCCAGTGTAGGCGGCCCTCAGCGGTAGTGTGCAGACCCGCATCATAAATGGTCACGATGTGATCGAAGACAAGTTCAGCATGCCGCCTAATCGCTCGACGAAAGTCATCTCGATCAGCGGAATCTTCCGCCAACACGTCAAGGCGGACGCGTCGCCGCAGCAGATTATCCCAGCCGCTAAAGACAATCGCTTCAGCGGAGCCGAAAGGCTCCTCGGAGTCTATCCGTTCATCAACCCGGTAGCGGCCGCCGAGCAACTCATCAACGCCCGGTTCGGTGATTGCCGAGGACGTCATGTTCCCTTCTCCAATTGCGCATAAATCACCAGGTTACGGTTCGCCCCAGCATCATTGAGCTGGAAACAGGTCACCAGTACCAGGCGTCCTGGTATCGCCTTCCAGAGCTCCTTTTCCGAGGTGATGCTGCTTTTACGGTAGTCGGCGACCTGGGTGACTCGGTACCGATAGTTGCCAGTGCTAGTCAGGATGGTCAGCTGCTGACCGATTCTCACTCGGGCCGTCCCGGCCGCGATGTTCATAAGTGGGTTAAAGGCCGCGTATCCGTCGTTCCAGGAGTGCGCCGCGAGGTAAAGCGTGTTCTTCGCGGCGGGCCCGGCCGAACCGTATTCGTCCAGCCAGTAAGCCAGCACATTGGATGGAGGGTTGAAACGCCGGTCCGCAGGGAGCCTGCTGGGCAGGATCGGAACGTTCAAGCCCAATTCAGTGGAAAGCACCCGTAAAGGCTGATCCGGTCGTGGCGGCTGCTGGGCGAATTGCTGTTCTTGGGTGTTATTTGCTACCGCGCTATCCAGCACACTGACTTGATCTGCTAGCGGTTTAGCCGATGTCGCGGGAGCGCTAGCTGCGGGCAGCATAGGCAGCAGCGCGCCGACTGCGGGTAGGCTTCCGGGCGCAAAAATCTGGCTCAGCACTAGGGCGATGCCTGCTAAGCAGGCCAGCAGCGCGCCGAGTAGTCCGATTCGAAGCCAACGCTTAGCCAAAGCGGCCGTTCACGTAGTCGCTGGTGCGTTGATCCTGCGGATTGTTGAACATGGCGTGGGTATCGCCGTGCTCAACAATGGCCCCCGGGGTGTTCTGCGAAGCGAGGAAGAACGCGCAGGTATCGGAAACGCGCGCCGCTTGCTGCATATTGTGGGTGACAATCACAATGGTCACCTGGCCGCGTAACGATTCGATGGTTTCTTCAACTCGGCGGGTTGAGGTGGGGTCCAACGCTGAGCATGGTTCGTCCATCAGCAACACGCGAGGGCTGACCGCGAGCGAGCGGGCAATGCACAGGCGTTGCTGCTGGCCGCCGGAGAGCCCACCGCCGGGCTGTTGCAGACGATCTTTGACTTCATCCCAGAGTGAAGCCTTCCTTAAAGAATCTTCCACCAGGAAGTCCTTTTGCGCCCGGCTAGCTTTGATGCCACAGAGCTTCAAACCGGCAATGGCATTGTCGTAGATCGACATCGCCGGGAACGGGTTTGCTTTTTGGAAGACCATGCCGATATTGCGTCGTGCCGCGGTGATGCGCTGACCAGGATGGTAAATATCGGCCCCGTCCAGCACCACCTCACCGGCCAGCGAAGCCGAGGGGATCATTTCGTGCATCCGGTTTAGGATCCGTAGGAAGGTTGATTTTCCACAACCAGAAGGGCCAATCAGGGCGGTCACCTGGCCGGCGTGCATGGTCAGCGAGACTCGATCAAGCACTTTGTGCTCGCCGAACCAGGCACTGATCTGATTCGCCTGTAACTCGGCCGCTTGCTCGCGGGGCAAAGGATCGCGCCGCCGTGGACGTTCGGCAACCTGCGGCTGGTCCAGACTCAGCTGGGGGAGTGCTTCGGTGTGCAAGTTTTCAATGGTCATTATTGCCTCACAATAAATTCGGTAGAAGGAGGTTGATCTGATTTCCCACCAGTACAGTGAGGCTGCCGATCACCGGAACAAAGACGATCCAGCTCTGCCATTTACCCCATCGGCTGCGGCACCAGGCTCCGGCCATGCAAGCACCGAGCAGTAGCTGCAACAAAATCACCAGTCCGAAGAGCTGGGAGAAGTCTTGGCCGAGAGCCTTTTCTGCGTCCGGTGTTGAGCTGGCACTGAGCACCACCGGTCCGGTGGGAAAAGGATCGGAGATCAGCACGGCGTCGACCCTGAGCGCGTCGCTGGGCAGGAACGGCTGGCCTGCCGCGGTGGTCAGGGTGAGCCGACCTTCTTTTGCATCGGGGGCGGGCAGAGTGGGATCTCCGGCTTTGCGGATGGCTCGAACTTGAAAAGTCGCTTCGCCCTGACCTGTGGTCACTTTGATCCGCATTCCAGGTTTCAGCTGGTTGAGCTGGCCGAAAATACCGCCGTAGGCTCCGGAGCGCCCCATCAGCACCGAGATTCCGGCCTGGCCTGGCAATGGGGTATTGCGCAGATGCCCCACGCCTAGCATGGTCTGCGCCGACGTAGTGCCCTCGACTACCACCTCGTTGATGCCGAGGTCCGGGATGCTCAGTAGCGCCATCGGGGTGCCCAGCGGGACTAATTTTTCCGGGTCGTCGTTGAGCGTCTGGCCGACCGGGGCAGACCCGTCGTAAAGCGCCACCCGGAGCTGATCGTAGAGAGCTTTCTGACTCATACTGTGTTGCACGGGGGAGAGCAAAACCAGATTCAGCAGGAGAACGATGATGATGGCGCAGACCATTGAGAGCATTTTGGAAAACATTGAGGCACCGGCCGAAGCGGGCACTCGTCGCTTCGGTTCGGCTTCTTGCCGAACCCTTTTTCGCTCGGTCTCGGCGGGCTGCTCGCGTTCCAAAACCGCCGTCACAGCTGATCATCTCTGCGCGGACGGTTGACCATCCGAGCGGTCAACGGTGGGGCGAGCACCAGCAGTACGATCAGCACACCGACCAAGATCAGCAAATTCTGCGGAGCGCCCCAGCCTTCCGCTGAGGCCAGTGTGGTAGGCACCCCGGCGACCGGTGCGTTGCCCGCCCCGTCCTGGGTGCCAGCGTCGCCGCAGACCCCGGTATCCGGATCACACTTTTGGTTTGTTGCACCGGAAGCAGTGCTTTTCTTAGTACTCTTTGAACCGCTGGTCTGGCTGCCGTCGGTCTTTGTGGACTGCTGGTTTCCACCACCAGCTCCGGCGCCGGCGCCGCCTTGATTCTTCGTGCCGTCGTCCCCGCCGGTGCTGGGATTGCCGGTGTTATCAACCGTCTTCTGAATCGGTTTGCCCTTGATCCCGTAGAGCGCCCAAGCTTTGTTTTGGCACTCGCCCGCGCAGCCGGTGGGGAAGGGGGCGGTGAGCACCAACTGGTTTTGCTTGGGATTATCACCGGGTTTGAAGGTCGGGTTATTACACGGGTTGCTGCTGCCGCTGGTGACGCCGGAGGAGGTCTTGTTCAGCTTAGCTACGGTGGCCGCATCCAGGCCGGGGATTTTGCGTACTTGTTGCATGGCCGCCAGCACCAGGTTCATCGGCAACGGCGAATAACCGAGGTCTTCCGAGGAAAGCTGGCCTTCGCAGAGTGAATAGGTGGCAAAGAATCCGACGCTGGAGCCTTTATCAGCGGTGATCCGAGAGGTGGTCTGCGCCGGGGTGATCATGTAGGAGTAGGCGCTCAGCGGATAACTCCGCGGGTCTGTGTAGCTGTAAACCTCGGAGAGATCCTGGGCCAGATAGTTCTTTGAACTGCTATCCATATTGATTTTTGCTTTGACCAAAGCAACCGCAACGTTTTGTGCTGTTGGTTTCAGGAAGAAGCCGGCCGCATTCTTAATATTGGCCACCGGCAAGGCGGCGTTAAGGGCATAAGAGTACTCGTCGTAGTTAATTGTGAACTGGTTCGACTTAACGTAACCGGTGACGCCGTCGGAGCCCTTCTGGCTGACAAAGTTCCCTAAACCCTGAGTGGGGTAGTACGAGGTGGCGCTGTTCGACTTGCACTGCCCGGTGCTTTGGCAGAGTTTGGCGTAATCTTGCGGGAATTGCCGCAGCATCCAGAGGGTGAACTGCGCGGTGGCACCGGAGCCGTCCGAGCGAACTACCACGGTGAGTCGCTGATTGGGCAGTGTCACCCCCGGGTTATCCGCCTTGATCGCCGGATTATTCCAGTTATCGATCTGACCGCTGAAAATCTTGGCCAGAGTGGATTGGGAGAGATTCAGGCGTTCGAACCTCTTGCCAGCAACCTTCAGGTTGTACATAAACGAGGTTCCACCCGCGACCACCGGCAACATTGAATACTTAAAATTGGGTTCTACGCCCTGATCTTGAGGGTCAGCGGTGTCTCCGGTATAAGGAATTTCGGAAACCGCAAAGTCCGCCAAACCATTAGCGAAGTTCTTCCTGCCTTGCGATGAGCCGCTCGGCGCGTAATCCACCACGGCACCGGAATTGCCAACATTAGCCTTCCACTGATCCAGTGCATTGCCTGCCCACGACGATCCCTCGCCGCTTATCCGAGGGTAGGCTGCGGAAGCTGGCATCACGCCGACCGCGCTCAGCAGCGCGGTAAGCAGCAGGGCAAGTAGCAGCCTTGCGACGCTACGCCGATGGTAAAACGTGCTGGTCATAGGTTCTCCTGCAGCTGCGCCGAATGGTTCTGCGCTAAATGATTTTCGGTTAGGTGATGGTGGTAGTTGGCTTCAATGCTCGGTAGTTGAGCGCGTGAAACCCTGCCGAGCTTGCGCAATTTACGTGGCGAGTATTTGCCAGCTTCGCTACCGCCGGCAACACGGGCGAAGACAAAGAGAATCAGTACCACGACGAGCAGCAGCGCTGCCGTGGCGAAGCCTCGGGCGACCATTTCCGGCGAAGGCGAACGAACGAACTCCAAGGCGGCCAGCGGCAGCGAAGTCTGCTTATCGCTGAACGGGTTCACGTTGAGGTTGGTGGTGATGCCGGAGGTGAGCAGCACTGGTGCGGTTTCACCAATGCCGTGCGCGGTGGCCAAGATAATAGCGGTCATCAGACCGGAGCGAACAGTTGGCAACACCACGTGTAGCACTACCCGCCATTGCCCCGCGCCGAGAGCTAAGCCAGCTTCGCGTAGATTGCCGGGTACGAGCCGGAGCACCACATCGGCGGAGCGGATCATAATCGGCAGCATCAGCACGGTAATAGCGAGCGAAGCGGCGAAGCCGTTGAAGTCACGAGTAAACAGCACGATGACTGCGGCGTAGATAAAAAGCCCCGCCACCACTGAGGGCAGCGCCGTCATGGCCTCGACGATGGTACGTACGAAGCGGGCGAATTTTCCTCCCACTTCGTTAAGGAAAACTGCGGTGAGCAGACCAAGCGGGATGGTGATCGCTAACGCGATGCCAATCTGCTCCAGGGTAGCCACTAGAGCGTGCAGGATGCCGCCTTCGCTGAGCTTGTCTAGCGGACCAACCCCGCTCATATCTCGGGTGAGAAAATGGAAGGCGTCGAGTACGCTCCGTCCTGCCGGGAAGGAGAACATCTCAGCGACCACATCCCAACCACGGAACAACACAAAGATGATCACAATGGCGAGCGCCGCGACCACCACCACTCCGGCGGAGGCGAACATGACCGACCAGAAACGATTCCTGATCGCGGGTCCGAAGTCGGTCACCGCTGCAAGTACTGAGTAGATGGCCACGAACCAGCCAAAGGAGACGACCGGCATCCAGCCGATACCGATGATGCCAAGCCCCGCGCTCAGTAGCAGGCCGATCGCGATCCCAGCCGCTACCGAGCCGATAACGGCCAGAACTGCATCCCTGCCGAGGCCGATCTGGACTCGTTCACCTTCCGGCGGCAGATCGTCCTTCTCTAGCAGCGGCAGGAAGGTTTTTGGGGCGGTTGGGGTTTCAAGCTCCAGGCTGGGTTCCATGTCGATGCTCATTAGCCCTCGCTTTCTGCACCTGATCGTGACCGAGCAATAATCGAGGATGCGGTGAAGTTGATGGCCATGGTGAGGGCAAAGAGCGCTAGACCGGCGGCCATCAGCGCTGAGATGGAGAACTGATTGGCCTCGCCGTAACGTAAGGCGATATGAGCGGCGACGGTATTAGAACCGTTTTCGAGAATATGCGGGTTGACGACGAATTTAGGGCTGATGATCAGGTAAACGGCGATGGTTTCGCCGAGCGCCCGGCCCAGACCCAACATGGTGCCGCCGATAATGCCGCCTTTACCGAAGGGGAGCACCACCGAGCGAATCATTCCCCAGCGGGTGGCGCCGAGAGCAAAAGCCCCCTCGCGCTCGCCGATCGGGGCCCGTCGGAAGGTTTCGGTCATCATTGCCGTCTGCAGCGGGATGACCATCATTGACACCACCAGTCCAGCAATGAACGTAGAAGCGGTGAAGAGGTTGGTATCCACCAGGGGATTGCTAGGATCGACGTCGCGTACTTTGAAGATGGGTATCCAACCAAACCATTCGGACAGCCAGCGGCTGAAGTCGACCACCACCGGTTGCAGCATATAAGCGCCCCAAAGCCCGAAAACCACCGAGGGCACAGCTGCCATCAGGTCGATGACCGAGGTCAGTGTCTTTTGTAACGAGCCCTTGGCTACTTCGGTGATAAAGAGCGCGGTGCCAATGGAAAGCGGTAACGCGACGATGAGTGCCACGATGGCGACCATCACGGTGCCCGAGAGGAGCGCAGCGATACCGAAGTTATTCGTCTCCGGTGCCCACTCTTGGGTAGTCAGGAACTTCCATAGGCCGACAGCGGAAATGGCCTGCACAGCATTGATGGTCAGGAATAGGCCGACCAGGCACATCACCGCGAGCACAATAATGCCGCCAACCCGGGTGATGCCGCGGAAAAAGTAGTCGCTAGGTTCCAGCACATGCTTGAGCGGCCGGGCGGATACCTGCTCGGTGAGCTCTGGATAGCCCGGTAACAGGGTACTCATTATTGTTTCCTCCCGCGGCCGATGAGCGGTGAGAGCAGACCCGCAAGGAGCGCTATACCTAGACCGATCAGGAGCAGATACTGTGGCCAGGTTGAAGATAGTGGGGAGGTGGTACCGGCTTGGCTGACCGGAGCCGGGGTCTCTTTTCCTGCAGACTCATTTGAAGTACCGGCCTTGTCTGCGGGCGCGTCATCGGTCGGGGCTTTATCGGGTGGCAGGATCTCTGCCGGTGGGGGAGCATTATCGTCCCCCTTGGGGGTCGGAGCTGTGGGATCGGTCTTCGGCTCTTTTACTACTGCCGACGGTGATGTGGGGGAAGGAGTGCTCGGACTGCTCGGTGCAGCTTTAAGTAAGCCTGCTGTCTTCTTCAAAGCGCTCAGCATTGATTCGGTGAGTGGGGCGTAACCCGGCGGTAAGCTTCCCTGCGTATAACCTGCGGTTTGTCCGGCGCCTGCGGCGTGCTCGAAGAGCGTTCGGTAGGCGTTGACCTTGTCCTGCGTCAGTCCGTTGGTGTTGACAGCGGCATACACCGGAAGGGTCAGCGGATAAGCCCCACCCGCATAGTCAGGTTTCGTCGCGGGTTTTAGAACCCCAGCGACATCGGTGCTTTGAAAGTTGTTCGCGGCCTTTTGTAGTGAGCTGGTATCAGCACCGGAGCAACTGGTGCCCTCGGTATTGCAGAGCAGAGCGGTCGGTAACTGGAACTGAGCGGCGGTGGCTGCATCGGTAATTGAGGCCAAGAACTTATTGGCATAATTTTGATCGCCAGTGGACTTCCAGACACCGGGAAGCGGATAGTCCGGCTGGTTGAGGCAGAGATTTTTATCGCACCACAACGAGGAAACTTTATTCACTGGACGACTGGTCTCGCGGCCGATCACATCCATCCGTGAGCTGCGCGGTCGCAAATCGCCGATGCGAAGCGGTGAGATGGTTTCCTTGCCGTTCGCGTCGACTTTTGCACTGCGCTCATACCAGGCTGGTTGCGGATAGAAGCCCGAGGTGTAGTCGGGCAACTGGTATTGAAAGTCCTTGGGAGTTTTGGTTTCCGCCAATTTCTTGGTCAGATCTTTCTCCAAGGTCTCTTTCTGGTTTTCGCAGCCCGCGTAGCTTCGCATCGAGAAGTAAGGGTTGATCACCTTGCCGCTCGGATCAGGACAGCCGGAGAGAAAGGAAGACGCGGCCTGGTCGTCTAGGATCCACTGCCAGACCTGGTACGCAGCGTCCGAGCGTAGGGTTTCCACCAGCAGGTCGCCGCCAAGGTTTGGTGCCGAATCAATATTGAGGTCCGGGTTGAGTTTCTTGAACTCGGCGTCATCCTTGAGCGTTGCATAATTAGCTCTTGCCCACGGAGCTTTAGCGAAGAGTTCTGAGCCAGCAGCGAGATCGATGCCATTGTCATAGAACTGGGTGAGTAGTTTTGCGACCAACCGGGCATTGAGCTTCAAACCCTTGGCGGCGGCCCCGTTCTGGTCTGTCAGCGAGATGTTATAGGCAATCACCACGCCGGTGAGTCCAATGGGTGCCTGCAGCACAGTGCTGCTGGAAATTGCTTGGCTGCCGAAGAGCATTCCACCGGGTTTGCTGCTAAAACCACCGCGTACTTGAGTTTCGCCTAGTGGGTTGAAGCTAAAGGCTGTTTTCTTGTTGTCACATAGCGCAGGAATCCAGGACTTCATCAGACGTGACATTTGCTCAGCACCATTTATTTGGTTTGGTACAGCATCGCTCGAACAACCAGAACGAACATCCTGGAAGTCCAGCTTGACCTGGAGGCGTTGCGCCCATACGGAAGGGGCGACTGGTCCGACCGTATTCAATTTGGCATTTTTGGTATCCAAAGCGCCGTATAGCCTAGGCACTGCAATGAGCCAGCAACTCGACACACTGGGTGAGTTGTCCTCTCGCTTTCCGCAGCCGAGCCCGTTGGCCTCGGCGCCAGTTTGAACCTCTACCGGGCGAGTGACGGAGCCCTGAGGGCTGAGGTAGGCCTTGGATATCTCGTTTGTGGTTGTTCGGTTGAAAAAAGGATTTCCGATACTCTCGTTTTGAGTGACCTCGGTACCCCTGTGCTTGGTGCCACTTACCGCGGTGAAGGGCGCAACTCGGAGCAATCCATTGCTTCGAGGATCGCCTAAACCAGGTATTTGAGCGTCCCAATCGCCGCCTGTGAGAAGTTTGTCGTCTTCGGAAATGATCCGTGAGACAAAGGCAGTATCCGTCGCATCGCTGTCGGTGCCTCCGGCCCCAACCTGACATGTCGCTGGATCAGGGGAGGTAGCGTTCGGATCAGGTTTACCGTCGGGACCTGGTGCTCCCCAACACTGGAAAAATTGCATGAACGAGGTCAGATTGCTCTGATCGATCTCGTTGTGAGCGCCGCTCACCGAGACACTGATTGACTGGTTAACCAGGTCCTTGGTCTGTGACACCGACATGCTGAGTCCACCAAAGATCTCCTGATATCGTGCCCGGGTTCCCTGGTCAATGTCCTGATAAGTTTTGCCCGCAGTGTGGGCCAGGACAGTGTCATTGGAGCGTGAAACCACGCTACTGGGCAGATTACCGGCGTTGTCCCAGCGGACTGTCACCGCGGAAGAAGTATTGGTGATATCACCTTGCGGACCCCAACTCCCTTCCGCCGCTTGGGCGCTTGCTGGTTGAAAAAGCAAACTGGCCAGCGCCGCTACTGTCATGGTGGCTGCAATTCTGCGCACGGAGGTAATGTTCATGACTCGTTCCGAGGGTTGGGGCGACGACGAAATAATGACTGCAAAATGTGTGTCCCTTAATGCTTACGGTGAGGTGAGGTGCGGCCAATGAAGAATCGCCAGCCGAGCACGACAGCAGCGCTGAGCAACACCAGCAAGAAAAAAAGACCAGTCATCCCACCGGGTGTGCCGACGTTGTCAGAGACCCAGTTAGTCAAGGGCTGGAATGGCTGATTGTTTGTCGCAGCAAGTACGGTCAGCGGCACCGAATACGTCTTCGAGGAGGCGCTCCCGGTGAGTAGCAGCGTGTGTTCTCCGGCGCTGAGTTCGGTAGGAACCGTGAAGCTATAGCTTGCCGAGCCATCGTCGGCGGAGGTTGCCGTTTCGGTGAGAGCTAAGGGAGTGGAGTGGATTTCCCCGTTAATCAGCTCAGCTGCCGCGAAGCTGCCAGCTGGCACTGCGACAGTGTATTGCTTGCCCAGATCTACCGTGAGCGCGGTGCCGGTGCCGCCAGTTGGCGTTAGCGGTTCAACATTGGTCTCCGTCGCGCCGGGACTGGCGGAATGCGAGGGGTCGCCGGTAGGGGAGGGTGTTGTGCTATGGCTTGGTGAGGCACTGCCGGTTGGTGTTGAACTCGTAGTGGGGGAGGCTGAACCGGTATTGGTCGGCTGAGCAACGGCAGTGACCTTCCAACTAAGTTGATCGCCGGTACCGCTGCCGGTGGTCACCGTTGACCAAGCCGACTGTAGGTGACCGGTGCTATCGGGCTCGAAAAAATAGCTGGAACTGAAACCTTGGCTGACCCGGTAGAAGCACACAGCGGCGACGCTATAGCTGCTGTTTGGCGCGAGAATTGTAGAGAAGTTCGTAACCGGGCTGCCATCCGGCAAACCCCAGGTTTGACCTTCATCAACCGCATAACCAGGAAAGGTATTCTGATCCGCGTCGTCAACGGTACCGTCGGGCTTGGTTTGTAGGCTATTGATACCGACAGCTAAAAAATCATCCTTGAAGCTGGTGAAGTCGGTTGGCACTGCCACCTCTACCGATTTGGTGAGGCTTGGAGATTCCTTTCCCTGTTGAGTAAGCACATAGGTGGTCATCGCTAATACGGTGCTCCCCGCCGGGTAGCTGCCGCGTGATGGTTCGCATTTCAGCGAACTCTTGACCACAATAGGCTTGCCATTCGCGCCGTCAGACCACAGGCCCTCAGCGGGAGAAACCGTCACGCTGCCACTGGGTGAGCCATTGCTATTGGCGGCTTGTACTGGGAGGGCGATGGCCGAGACCGCCACCGTTGCAGCAGCGAGTGAGGTGGCGCCGGCTAAAAGCAGCCGCTGAGAACGAGTGAGAGCCTTCATGGAGTCGCGAGTCCTGTCATGAGCTTGAAGTCTGGAAGAAAAGGATAAAGAGTGGCTGGTTTGGTAAAGATCAAAACGAAGAGTTGTGGTGCGGCCCGTTGAGGCACCGCACCACAACTGCTGTTTAGCTAATCGATGAGCGAGCTATTCGCTCTCGTTCGCCAAGGTGAGGCTAAGCTCAGTGCTCGAACTTCGCAGTGAGTTCATTGCCGGTGCCGGTGTAGGACAAGGTCAAGAAGCCGTACTTTTCGATGAGAGCCTTGTTCGGGTTGACTGCCGGGGCGACCACAGCGGCGTTGATGGCGCGCAGCTTTGCAGCCAGGGTGGCATCCAGCGAGACGTTGTTGATCACGTTGTAGGTATCGCGAGCAAAGACGTCGCCACTAGCGGCAGGGGTCTGGGTAGCATTGCCGAACAGGGTGCCCGGGGTCAGGTTGGTGCCGGAGCCAGCAACAGCGGTCTTACCGTTGAGATCAGCGATCTTCAGGCCAGCGGTGGTGTTGGTGGTGACGGTGTTCTTCTGAGAGATCCACTGCGCAGCGGAGAACGGGATGATCTGGTTAGCAGCGGTCAGCTGGGTACCATTGTTCTCTGCACCAACAGTGGTGACGCCTGCGCCGACGGTTGCTTCGGTCAGGCCGAGAGCCTTCAGGAAGAACGCGCGGGTGCCCGAATCAGCCTGCGGCAACAGCGGGGTCACGTTGGTGAGTACACCGTTGACGCTGATTTGCGGCTGAGCGCCAGTGCCGTTCCACTGGTAAGCGGCCTTCAGCTGAGCGGTGGTCGCGGTAGCAGCGCCCAATGCGGTGTTCTTGATCGCGATGCTGACCGCGTCACGAGCGAACGGGATGTAACGCAGGTCGGTGCCAGCGGTCTTCGGGCCGGAGGACGAGCGGGCAACCTGGATCTTGCCAACCACGTTCACGTTTCCGCTCGGGCCGGGGTAGCCATTACCAGCGGTGGCAGCCCAGGTGGTGTCAGCGGAAGCGCTGAGAGCCTTGACGCCAGCACCGGAGCCAGCCGGGCGGTTAATGATGGTGCCCGAGTTGTTCAGGTTGATCGTCGCGGTGCCGAAAGCATCGTAGGAAGCTACATCCGACTGGGTAGCGGTGAGGCCAGCGCCACCATTGGAAAGGCCGTTCCAGACATCCTGAGTGGTGTCCGAACCGGTGGCTACGTACGTGCGAGGGGTGGAGCTGGGATCAGCGATAGCCGAAGAAGAAGTGGCCAAGCCGAGAGCGAGAACACCAATAGCGGTGGCACCCGCGAGGGAGAGAATTGACTTTTTCATTCCGGGAAAAACTCCTTGATAGAATGCATTGTTGACTACAGTTGCCGATTACACCTGTAGTTTTGACCCGCTCCGGCTCTAGCCCGGGGCGGGTCTTCCTTCAAAGAGACGCAAGCCAAAACGCGCTCCTGGAGGAAGGCTGGAAGATTGCTTAGCTTGCGCTGTGCAACCAGAAACAATTCTGCTGATCAGCCTGGCATCCGCGTCGACGCGAACAATAAGCAGCCTTGTCTGCCAGGTGAATATTGGGTGAATCAAACAGTTGTCCATTCGGATCTGAAAAAGACTGCTTCATCTTCTTAGCCCTGCCGCGTGGGCACTCTCCGGCAGACGTGCCGAGCTAAAAGCGATCAAGGCATTGTGCAGCGCTTTATCGCGATCACGTTCCATCCGGAACCAGCGAGCTCCGAAAACCTTGGGCTCTTCAGCCGCGAAGGCCAGCCAGGTATGGGTACCTTGATCCGCGTCAATTACTGAGTGATGCGCCAGGTCCTGAATTGAGCGTTGCGTTTCCGCGGCGTCGTCGCGAGCCTCGGAGAATTTTTTGAAAATTGCGGCGCTGCGGGCGAGTTCTCGATTATTCGATGTCAATAACCGCCAGACAAAAATATGTTCTTCGGGATCAAAACCATCGCTTTTTTCCAAGGCGCTGCCGTAGTGAGTTTCTCCGAGCACTCGACTGCGATGAACCAACCAACTGTGCAGCACCGGGTCCTGGGGAGTGCTAAACGAAGCGACTAAAAGACGCACGCTGGACATCGAAGGCCTCCAGGCCGCAAGAGAATGATGGATTTCAAAAAATTAATAACAAAACTAAAACAGCACAAAAAAGCAACCCCAAGAATTGTTTTGATCCTTGGGGTTGCTGTTGAAATCGTACTCAGGAACACATGAAGAACATGTGTCCTCTTGGTGAACTCTTATCGATTCAGAAAATAGGTTTGAGGTTTTGCTCAGGCCGGCAGGCTGGTTCTGGTAATTTCTTCGGCTCGCCGCCACAGTTTGCTAGCCAACTCATCGTCCCGCATTCTGCGGTTCAGACCCGCCACTCCGGTCGGGCCGACCAGGCCGAAGCGACCGGTTGGGCCGTAGTAGCCCTTGTTGATTGCTTCGGGGCTGGTAGCGGCAAAGAGCAGCGGTTCGGCACCTTGTGCGACTTCCTGTGACGGCAGCAGCCGGTCGAGCAGACCCTTTTCTCGGGGTTTTTCCTTACCTAAGCTAGCGCCCGCGGTCTGTAGGTTAGTTTGGGTGTATCCAGGGTGGGCGGCGTTACTGATCAGCTGCCAACCGCGTTCAAGGGCAACCTCGGCAAGTTTGCGCGAGAGTAGCAGGTCGGCGAGTTTGGATTGGGCGTAGGCAGCGGCGCTGCGGTAACGGCGATTCCAGTTCAGATCGTCAAAGTGAATCCTGCCAAAGTTGGCCATTCCGCTGCTCATTGTGGTGACCCTGGGGGCCTCAGCTTTCAATAGCAGCGGCAGGAGGCGGTTGGTTAGGGCGAATGGGCCAAGGAAGTTGCTGCCAAATTGCAGCTCAAAACCATCCTTGGTCTCGATTCGCGACGGCGGTGTCATCACCCCGGCGTTATTGACCAAGACGTCGACTTGAATGCCGTCATCAATCAGGGCTTCGGCGAATTCCTGCACGCTGGACAAATCGGCAAGATCGACCCGTCGAACCTCAAGCTGCGCCGTCGGATGCTCGGCGAGAATCTCCTGTTTGGCGGTCTCACCCTTTTCAGGAGTGCGAACTGCCATCACCACGGTGGCTCCAGCCGCAGCAAGGCGTTTGGTCGCCTCCTTGCCGGTGCCCGAATTGGCCCCCGTCACCACAAATACTTTGCCGCCCTGATCTGGCACCTGGTACATCGCACACCCTCGAATCTTTTTCTAACTAGTTGGTTGATAACCATTGAAAACCCTCTTTTCTTGATTGTCAACTAACTAGTTGGTAATATCTTCGGCATGGTGAGAGACGCGCAGGCAACCAAGCAACGACTGCTGGAGGCGGCCACAAAGGAATTTGCTGAACGCGGTATAGCCGGTGCCCGAGTGGATCGGATCGCCGCGATTGCTGGCTCCAATAAGGCGCAGATCTATACCTATTTCGGTTCTAAGGACGCGCTTTTCGATGCCGTCTTCGATGAAATGGTGATTGCCACCGTGGAGGAGGTGCCAATTACTGCCGAGGATCTCGCTGGCTACGCCGCTAAGCTCTTCGACTACGCGCTGGCGCACCCCGAGCAATTCCGGATCGTGTTGTGGGATCAGCTGGAGCGGCAAGGTAAGGGAATACGAAGTGCCGAAGTGCAGCAGGCCTCGGCACGCAAGAGCTTGGCTATTGAGCGGGCGCAGCAACAAGGAATTCTGGCAAATCACCTTCCCGCCGAGTTATTGCACCAGGCGGTAGCCATCTTGACTACCCAGGCGGCTTTCCAACTCGACGCTGAAGCTGGCGTAGAGCAGCGTGCGATGCTCCGTGAATCGGTGATATCGATGGTTCGGTTACTGACTTAGTTTTTGTCCCGGGCTTGTGTTGGAGTGCACTCCAAGTCCTAGGCTGTGCGTGGAGCGGCATTGCTCCGTAACGTTAGTGAAAGGACGACTCAGATGAAGCAGATTGAACTCGGGTCTTCTGGTCTTGAGGTCTCTCGACTAGGACTTGGTTGCATGGGGATGAGTGCCTTCTACACAGGTAGTGGGCAGGACGACGCCGGAGCGCTTAAAACAATTCATCGAGCCTTCGATCTGGGCGTGAATTTTTTCGACACCGCCGAGATGTATGGCCCCTACACCAATGAGGAACTGTTGGGCCGAGCTGTTGCCGACCGCAGGGATCAGGTGGTGATTGCGAGTAAATTCGGCAATATCGACCATCTGAACGGAAGCGTGCGCGGCCTGAATGGCAGCCCAGAAAATCTCAGACTAGCCGTCGAAGGTTCGCTCAAGCGGCTGGGCACCGACTACATCGATCTTTACTATCAACATCGGATGGACCCCAACACGCCAATCGAAGATACCGTGGGCGAGTTCAGCAAGCTGATCGAAGAGGGCAAAATTCGGGCCTATGGCCTTTCCGAGGCGGCGCCGGCGACAATTCGCCGAGCGCATGCGGTGCATCCACTGGCAGCGCTGCAAACCGAGTACTCGCTGTGGAGCCGAGATCCTGAGGCGGAGATCCTACCGACGCTGCGCGAACTGAACATTGGCTTTGTGCCGTATTCACCGTTAGGGCGAGGTTTTTTGACCGGAGCGATCCGTTCGGTGGAACAACTGGACGAGAGCGATTTCCGTCGGCAAAACCCACGATTCACCGGTGACAACCTGGAAGCCAATATCCGTCTGGTCGAGCAGGTCGATGCGGTAGCAGCGGAAGCTGGGGCTAGCGCGGCTCAAGTGGCACTAGCCTGGCTGCTTGCACAGGGCCAGGATATTGCGCCCATTCCCGGCACTAAGCGAATCAGCTACCTGGAAGATAACCTCGGTGCGGATCAGCTGGTGTTAACGGCAGATCAACTGGCGAAGCTCAATTCGCTGCCCGCCCCAGCGGGAGAGCGCTACACCGCCGAAGGAATGGCCGGGCTTAACAAATAACCCGCAGAGCCCTTAAAGGAGTTCAACCACAAAGGCCGAGTGCCCAGCGATAGCTGGCGCACCCGGCCTTTGTGGTTATTAGCTCTTAGCCGTTGAACTCTTCGGGGTTCGGCCCGATCCGGCCGTCCTTGTCGAGTGCATCGATGGTGGCTAATTCCTCGGCGCTCAGCTCGAAGTCGAAGACGTTGATGTTCTCTTCAATCCGAGCCGGGGTGACCGACTTGGGGATGACAATATTGCCGACCTGCAGGTGCCAGCGAATGATCACCTGGGCAACGCTCTTGCCATGTGCTTCGGCGATTGCGCTGAGTGAGGCGTCAGTCAGCAATTCGCCACCCTGGGCGAGCGGGCTCCAGGCCTCGGTATGAATTCCGTGGGCGGCGTGGAAGGCGCGCAGTTCGCGCTGTTGCAGGTTCGGATGCAACTCGATCTGATTGACCGCCGGCACGGTGCCGCCGAGGTCGATCAAGCGCTGCAGATGTTGCAGCGGGAAGTTTGAGACGCCAATTGCTTTGGCTCGGCCTGAGGAGTAAATCTCTTCGAAGGCGCGCCAGGTGTCGACGTAGGTGTCCTTCGCCGGGGTCGGCCAGTGGATCAGGTAAAGGTCAACGTAGTCCAGACCGAGCTTTGCCAGGCTTTCATCAAAGGCGGCCAAGGTCTTCTCATAGCCCTGCTCGCTGTTCCAGAGCTTGGTGGTGATAAAGAGCTCGGAGCGGTCTGCTTCGCCGGTGGACAGAAACTCTTTAATGGCCTTGCCGACGCCTTCTTCGTTGCCATAGATCGCGGCGGTATCGATGCTGCGGTATCCCGCTTTGAGGGCGCTGCTCACGGCGGCGGTAGCTTCGGCGTCGGGCACTTGCCAAACGCCGAGGCCGAGCTGAGGCATGGTGTTGCCGTTGTTGAGGGTCACGTTAGAAACGTTGCCGGTCACAAATATCTCCTTGTTTTGGTTACTCTTGCGGCAACCGGGTGGCTGGATTGGTTATTCCTGAGTCTTGACGCAGTTGGTGGTCATTTCAAGTTCGGGGCCATTACTCTCGCGCAGCGTCAACCGAACGTTGACCGATCCGAGCTCACTCAGCGAACTTAGATGAGTCCCTCCGCAGGGGATGCTGGCGGTACCTTCCGGTAGTTCGCAAGACCAGTAACGTCGGTCGGTCAGGCCCTCGCCTTCGCGGTTTATTCGGATCTCAGCGCCGCTGGCTAGCCATTGCGCAACTGTCTGATTAATGGCTGCATTGAGCTCCGGTAGCGCCTGCTCCAGACCCTCGGCGTCGAAGCCCTTGCGTCGCAAGGACTTATTGAGTCGGTATACATCGGTGGAGCCATATTCCGTAATAGTCGAGGAGGCGATGGCGCTACCGTCGAAGTCCGGCGCTCCGAGTGAGTCCGGCCGCACTTCCTTATTCCAGCGCTCCGCAACTGCCCGATTGAGCGCGAGCGAAACCAGATGACAGGCGCTGTGTCCGCTGCTGAGCGCCAAACGGTAGTCGGCGTCGACCAGTACCTCAAGCTGGCTACCCTCTGCGGGAGCGCTCTCGCCATTCACCAGATGCGCTACCAGGAAGCTCCAGCCCTCAGTGCCCTTGCGCACTGGAATATCGCTGCCGAGAAACAACTCGCTGCCATTGCTGGCGGCCACCACGGCGTCGAGGACCGGTATTTCGGCACCATCGGTGAGTAACTTGGCTCGGTCTGGGCCTTGATCGGGCCAAGCGGCATCAACCGGATGGCAGGGCGTGCTGTCGAGCAGCACGACGGCGCGACCGTCAGCGAGGCGTTCGGTGTGCAGCACGGTCGCGCGGGCCTGGGTCACGCCCAGCGGGTAACTTACATCAGTGTCGTGTTGGGGAAGCATTACAACCATTTCTTTTTCTTGAAAACGAAATACATAGTGGCCGAAACCAGCACCATCAAGCCAATTGCCGCCGGATAACCCCAGGTCCAGCTGAGCTCGGGCATCAGCTCGAAGTTCATCCCGTAAATACCGGCCACCACGCTGGGCGCGAAGAGAATAGCTGCCCACGAAGAGATCTTTTTAATCTCCTCGTTCTGAGCGGCGCTGGCCTCGTTTTGGCGGTTGGTGGTCAGGGTTCCGTCGACGATCAGGGCATTTTGCAGCAGCGCCCGGAAGGAGTCGGCTCGGCCGGAGAGCCTAGCCACGTGGTCTTCCACATCTCGCAAATTTCGCTGCAACTCAATATCCACGCCATACTTTTCAAAGCCGCCATGCAGAGCTGACATCATGCCCATAAGCGGTTGCAAGGCGCGTTGGAATTGGATGACTTCACGAGAGAGCTTATAAATGCGCCGGGAGACCTGGGTATCTCCGGAGAAGAGCTGATCTTCGATTTCGTCAATGTCGTTCTCCAGACCGGCAACCACCGGACCGTAGTCGTCAACAACCTGGTCCAGGATGGCGTAGAGCACTGCCTCGGGGCCAAGCGCGAGCAGTTGAGGATTCTGTTCCATTCGATGACGCACTTTGCTCATCACCGGAGTCTCGGCGTGGCGGATGGTGATCACGAAGTTTTTTCCAGTGAAGACGTGCAGTTCGCCGAACTCGACTTCCTCCTCATCATCCAGATAGCGAGCCGGTAGCAGCACAGTGAAGAGATTGTGATCGTAGCGCTCGAGTTTGGGGCGCTGGTGTGCGGTTACCGCGTCTTCAATAGCCAACTCGTGAAGATCGAATTCCGCGCCGATGGAAGCCATTTCTTCGGCGCTCGGCCGGTAGAGGCCGATCCAGGCCATCCCGTGGCGTTCGGTCAAGGTCTCGTAGGTCTGTTGCAGGCTGACCGGATCAGCTGTCCGGATGCCATTGACGTAAATGGCGTTATCGATGACGGTCACGCGTACATTATCCGTGCTGAGCTGTGATTGAAGCCACCTGTGTTCCGCCTCACAATCGCAAAGAAACGTTTGCAAAGAAATCTTTGCAATGTTATGATTTTGATATGTCACAAGGAGCTGAGCCCCCAGAGGAGCCGACGCGGTCCACCGCGCGAGACCTCGATGTCAGCTCGCTCAAGGCTCTGGCGCACCCGATCAGAGTGCGGATCCTGGATAGCCTTTCTCGTTATGGCGCGCAAACCGCGAGCAGCTTGGGGGAGTTGCTCGGGGAGTCGAGCGGCTCGACCAGTTATCACTTACGTCAACTCGAGAAGCACGAATTCGTGCGCACCGTTGAGGGTAAGGGTAATGCCCGGGAGCGTTGGTGGGAGCGCAGTCCAGGGCGGCTTAGTTTCGGCGATCGAGAGCAGTATGAGAACCCAGAAACCGCCGAGGCGGTGCGCCTGATCAACCGGGAGTTTCTCAGCAGTCGAACCAACTACTTGCAGGACTATCTTGCGCACGGCGATGACGTGCTTGCCGAAGAATGGGTCGACGCGGGTTCATTGAGTACCTCGACACTCCGCTTGAACGCTGAGCAGCTCAGCATATTTGCCCGAAAACTCAATGCTTACTCAGAGAAGTTAGTTGAAGAGATCAAGGCCGAGGGAGAACTTCAAGGGCAGCGCGCTGTGCAGGTGCACATCGACGCCTTCCCCATCCTTGATCCAAACCTCGATAAAAAATCAGCCAACACCGCAGCAAAGGAATCATCATGAATACCTCAGAAGAACGTGCACCCCGCCGTCGAAACATCATTGCCTCGCTGGCCAGCCATGCCGGGGTCGCTCTGCAAGAATGGTCGGCCCGCCGAGACCGTTCGCACGTCAGCAACACCCTTTACCGCGAGCGGGTTGATCAGGAAACCGAATTGCACCGCACCCTGCTCAAGCACAACGCAATGCGCTAATCGTCCACCAGGACACTAGCTCGTGATGAGGCTATGAAGAAGTCATGAGGAGAGCGGCCCCGAGTAGCCGGGCATCCGCTCAAAAACTAAGGTGGTCTCGGTGTGACCCACCACCGGATCGGTGGTCAGATTATCGAGTACCCAATCCCGCAGCGTGTCGGTATTCGTCACCGCGATGTGCAGCAAATAGTCCACCGAGCCAGAGGTGTGGAACGTGGTCAGCACCTCGGGTAGCTTGGGCACCGTTGAGGTGAAACGGTCGATTTCCACTCGGTCGTGAGCCTTCAATTGCACGGCTACGAGCGCCTGTACGGCACGACCTACGGCGGCCATATTGATAGTGGCTTGAAAGCCGGAGATGATGCCACGCTCCTGCAGCGAGCGGGTGCGCATCAAAGCGGTTGACGGCGCAATTCCGACCGCATCTGCCAGGTCTCGGTTGGTGATTCGGGCGTCCTGCAGGAGCAAGTCGATGATCTTGCGGTCGACGCTGTCGAGGCTTTGCGACTCAGGCAGTTGATTCACGATTTCACTATAGACGTATCCGAGCCGCCTGACCTCGCCAGCGGCTTAGAAAAGTTCAGATCTGACGGCTCAGCTCGGCGATGATCTCTGCACTTGTGGCGGTTCGGGCCAGGGAATACCCGGTGCCAGCCCATAAATTGACCCCATCGGCGTCGCCCTGGGCAGCCGCTGCGGAGCGCAGTTCACTGGTGAGATGGTGAATTTGCGGGTAACCCGACGGTGCGCCGGAATGTTCGCGGATAAATCGATTCTCAAGGCCACGCGCCCAACGACCGCTGAAGGCGCGGGTCCGCGCGGTTCGTCCGAAGCGTCGGTCGTCGAGGGCCGAGCGATGCACCTCCTTGGTGCCAGCCTCCTTCGCTTTGAGGAAGGCTGTGCCCAGCTGTACAGCGCTGGCGCCGGCCTGCAAGCTGCCGCTTACGGCAGCTGAATCAGCTATTCCACCGGCGGCTACTAAAGGTAGCGAACTCAGCTGCCGGACAGCTTTGAGCAATCCATGGAGCGAACCCGACCATGGCGTGGCCTCCAGATCTAGGAAAGCAGCGGAGTGTCCGCCCGCGTCGGGGTGCTGCAACACCAGGGCGTCCACTCCGAGTTCGGTAGCCTGTTGGGCTTCCTCTGCTGAGGTGACGGTGGCCAAGACCAGGCTGCCTTGTCGCTGCAGAGTGCTGAGCACGCGGCTGCTTGGTAGTCCAAAGGTGAAACTGACAAAACGCGGCGGCTGAGCGGTGAGCAGATCAAGTTTCTCCGACCAAGCGTCGTCGTCCGGGCCGGCCAGCTCGGGTAATTCAACCCGGTAGCGGCTGGCCTCAGTTTGCAGCTCGACACGGTAGGCCGCCAGCGCCCCTTGGTCGACTGGTCGCTGATCAGGGACAAAGAGATTGACCCCAAAATTCTCGGTACTTTGACGCACCGCGGAGATCTGCGTAGCCAAGGCGTCAACACTCTTATAGCCAGCCGCCAGGAAACCAATGGCACCAGATTCGGCGGCTGCGACGACCAGCTCCGGTGTGCTCGGACCGCCAGCCATCGGCGCCACGATTAAGTTTGAATCAAACATTCCGCTCCCGCCAACTATCCTTAGGGACGTGACTTCAACCGCTGAACCCAAGCCGAGCCAGCTCAAGACCATCATCGGCCTTGATATTGGCGGTAGCAAAACCCGTGGCATTCTGTGGCGGAATGGCGAGGTTATTGCTGACCGACAGACTGGCAGCGCCAATGTACAGAATGTCAGCGTTGACGAAGCTACCGAGAACCTGCGGCAGTTGTTCCAGCTGTTCCCCGAGGCGACAGTCGATCAGGTCTTCGCGGGTTCCGGCGGCATCGATACCGAGGCCGACGCTGAGGCGCTGGCTGCTTTGATCAGACCCAATCTGCCAGGTGTTCCGGTCACCGTGGTGCATGACACCAGATTGCTGCTGGCCGCCGGGCATGCACGTACCGGAGTCGCAGTGATCGCGGGCACCGGCTCAGCAGCGTGGGGAGTCAACGATGAGGGCGGCCAAGCTCGGGCGGGTGGTTGGGGGTACCTACTGGGCGACGAGGGCAGCGGATACTGGTTCGGCCGGCAAGCCGTGCGACACAGTCTGCACCGGATGAATCTCAACCTGGCTCCGGACACACTCACCGAAGCATTGCTCAAGGCTTGCGAACTGCGCGAGCCAGGGGAACTGATTGCGCACTTCCACTCCGGTACCACCCGGCGTTATTGGGCAGCGCTCTCACCCCTGGTGTTTGATGCCGCCGCGGCAGGACACCGGGAGAGCCAGCAGATGATTGAACAGGCCGGGAAGGATCTGGCCGCACTGGCCGCTCAGGTCGCTCATCAGATCGGGGTCACCGGGCCGATTGTGCTTGGTTCAGGCCTGGGTATGCACCAGCCGCCGCTTCAAGAGACCTTCAAAAAGTACCTTGCTGAAGACGGCTTCAGCGAAGTTCGGGTGCTCGACCAGGATCCTATTTTCGGTGTGCTGGATCTGGCTGCCCAAGCAGTCGGCAGCGTCGGCCGCTAACTCCCTACTAGGCCGGAGTCCTAGTCATCCACTGCTGTTAGTCGTCAGTTGCTGGCGGAGCCGAGGCGCGTTTCCGCGGACTCATCCGCACGGTGGGCAGTTCCGGAGCGGGGATTCGGCCTGCCTCGATGCCCGCCTCGGGTCCGTGGCCGGGAACCGTCGGGAATCTAGGAGACTGAGCTTCCCAGTCGGCTCGGGCGGACTCGATTTCTTCCTGGCTGCGGCCGACAAAGTTCCACCACATCAGCAGCTCCTCTTCGAAGGGTTCGCCACCAATCAGCAGGAACCGAGTACCGGCCAGCGCGCTGAGGTTCAGTTCATGCCGTCCGGCACCGAGGAAGGCGAGCGGTCCAGGCAGGACTTCCTGATCGTCGAGCTGCAAGGCGCCGTCCAGCACCAGAATGGCGTGTTCGAAGTCGTGGTTGAGCGCTAGCTTGCCTTCACCGTCGGCGTCGACGGTAATTTCCGCACCGACCAAAGGACTGAAGGTGGTGGCTGCCGAGCGATGTCCGGAGAGCTCTCCCAGGATCACCCGGACGCTCAAAACCCCGCTTGTGAAGGACGGCAAATCCTTATGTTGCTCGAAGCTTGCCGCACCGTGCCGGGAACCTTCCGGCAGCGCCACCCAGAGCTGCAGGCCGCGCATTGTCTGGTCCTCACCGCCGGGCTCCTGCAACCAGGAGAACTCGCTGTGCGCGATGCCATTGCCTGCCGTCATAATGTTCAACTCGCCGGGGCGCACCAGCACGTCCGAGCCCAGCGAATCGCGATGCCGGATCACCCCCGAAAGCGGCCAGGTGACGGTTTGCAAGCCAATATGTGGATGCGGCAGCACCGACATATCCGGTTCAGCCGGTCCGAAGCTGTCAAGAAAACACCAAGCCCCCACGGTTGGCAGACCACGCTGCGGCAAGGTCCTGGAGACCGAAACCCCGCGTACTCCGCCCAGTGGTACTTCACGAGCTGGCCAGAACTGTAAACATGGTCCGCTGGCTACCGCCGCTGGGCAATCGATGGGTTCGGGGTGTTGTTCAGCGTTAGTCACGGCTTAACGGTCACACGCCTGAGTCGCTATCGCAAGCTCGTTGAGTGACCTGTCGACTGGCACCGGGAAACTGGCCTAGGCTGGCCAAATGGCTCTGAGTTTCGAAACCCGACCGGCGGCTTACGCAGTGATCGTTCGTGAAGAACAGATCTTACTTGCCTACTGGTCTGAGCATGGCCAGCAAGCTTGGACGATGCCCGGTGGTGGGCTGGACCCGGGCGAGCATCCGGTGGATGGTGCGATTCGTGAGGTCTTTGAGGAGACCGGTTACCATGCGCAGATTGATCGGATGCTCGGCGTTGATGTCGGTTACTGGCCAGCAGAGAAGCGTTTGGACGGCTCTGAGCTACCGCTGCAATCCCTTCGATTCCTCTACCAGGGAACGATCACAGGCGGCGAGCTGACCGCCGAAGTCAATGGCACCACCACCCATGCTGCCTGGATTCCACTGGGCGAGGTGGCAAAGCTCAACCGGGTGGCCTTGGTCGATGTGGCAATAAAGCTGTGGTTACAAAAGCCGGAGGATGGCAAGCTCAGAGATTTGTCGCTATAGTTTCTGTCAAGTGATCGACGAGCCTGGAAGGGAGGCAATAACCATGAATGATTTATTGCTGTGCTCAGGCACAAAAAACTCATCCTGTTTTTGTCTTCCCGCCTCGACTGCTGAGCGACGCTAAAAAGCGAGCCACTCGGGGCATAACCCCCGAGGTTTATGATGAATTCTTCGTCAATTGACGAGCTTATTTCTTACGGTTTTATCGGCAGAATTGTCGAGCAATTTCAAGATTATCCCGATCTGGAGCCTGCCCGAGTGGTCCGGGTGGACCGGCAACATCTGCAGGTGATCACTGCGCAAGGCCTAATGCTGGTGAAAACCAATCACTCCTGTGCCACCGGTGATTGGCTCGGCTTATCAAGCAATGAGTCGGGCGAAACAGTGGTCAGTGCAGTGCTGCCGCGTTCGACCCAGCTGGTTCGCAAAGCCGCTTTCGATCTCTCCACCGAGTCCCAGGTGTTGGCTGCCAATATTGATTTCGTCGGGGTGGTGGTGCCGATTGATCGGCCGCATTCCCCCGGACGTTTGGAGCGCATGTTGGTCGCGGCCTGGGACTCCGGTGCGATGCCGCTGGTGATCTTGACTAAAGCAGATCTTGCAGACGGCGTGAATGGCAACGATGACGTCGTTGCTGCGGTGATTGAGCAAGCTCCCGGCGTCCAAGTGATCACGACCAGCGCTGAGCAAGGCGATGGTATTGACGCGCTGCGTGAACAACTGCCGCCCGGTAGCACGCTGACCTTCCTGGGGCCCTCGGGCGCTGGGAAGTCGAGTCTGATCAATGCCCTGGTCGGATCGCAGCAGCAGGACACGGGGGCAGTTCGCGACGGCGATTTCAAAGGCAAGCACACCACCACTTCTCGCGAGTTGATCCCGCTCGCGGGTGGAGCGGTGTTAATGGACGCGCCGGGGGTGAGGGGCTTCGAAGTCGCTGACGCCGGTGATGGCATGGCCAAGGTCTTCGGCGATATCGAAGGACTCTTTGAGAACTGCCGTTTCAACGACTGTCAGCATCGCTTTGAACCGGGTTGCGCCGTGCAAGAAGCTTTGCAGAACGGATCCTTGGAACACCGCCGCTGGGAGAGTTATCAGAAGATGGGCCGCGAAATGGCTCGGCTGGCCAAGCGTAAGGACACCGCCCTACGCCGCGCCGATTCGCGCTCCGCTGGGAAGGCTTACAAGTCCTTCAAGAAGATCCGCGACCAATCCCGAGCCGAGAAGCTGAGCTGAGCCGTCCGGCCCCGGGCCGGCTGAACCTCCCCATTTTTCCGTCCCTTAGACACGAGGCTTCGCGTGTCGGCTTCGCCGCCACGCGGGGGCTCGCGATGCGGGACTACAAAAAATGGGGAGGTTCAGTCGAATCAGAAATGTCAGTCTACGACCGCGGGTTCCTTCTCGGCTTTGGCTTGCCGGGCCAGTCGGGAGTTCCAACGACCGTAGGCGAAGTAAATCGCCAGCCCCACTACCGACCAGACTGCGAAGAAAATCCAGGTCTGGGTGGCCAGGTTGAACATCAGGTAGGTGCAGAGCAGGGCCGAAAGAATCGGGATCACCGGGCCGAGCGGTACCCGGAAGGCCGGCTTGAGATCCGGACGCTTGCGCCGTAGTACCAGGATGCCGATGCTGACCATCACGAAGGCGGAGAGGGTGCCGATATTGATCATTTCACTGAGCAATTCGATCGGGGTGAAGCCGGCCAGTAGCACCACCACGATGCCGCAGATGATTTGGGTATGCGCCGGGGTGGCCCGCTTATCCGAGGTGCGAGAGAGTGCGCGGGGGAGCAGACCATCACGGCTCATTGCCATTGACACTCGAGAGAGTCCCATCAACAGCACCATGATCACCGTGGTGAGCCCGATCAGCGAGCCAAGCGAGATAATCACCACGGCCCAGTCAGCGCCGACGAGTTGGAAGGCGGTGGCCAGGGATGGATCGGCAGCCTTGGCGAGCTCGGTGTAAGGCACCATACCGGTGACCGCCAGGGTAACCAAGATATAGAGCACGGCGACCACGGCTAGACCCGCGAAGATGCCGCGGGGCAAGGTCTTCTTCGGATTTTTGACTTCTTCGGCGCTGGTAGCCACCACGTCGAAACCGATAAAGGCGAAGAACACCAGAGCAGCACCGGAGATGATCCCGGTGAAACCATAGACGGCGGGGGAGGAGCCGGAGAGGAAAGACATGAATGGCTGGGTGAGTGCACTTGTCGTGGTTTGCGGAGCGTCCTCGGCGGGCGGCACGAAGGGGATGTAATTCTGTGCCTTCACGAAGAAGAAGCCCACCACGATAACGAACAAGACAATAGCAATTTTGATGATCGTGACAATGTTATTGACCCGGGCAGAAAGCTTAGTGCCGAGGACCAGGACCACGGTGAAGATCGCTACGACGATAGCTGGACCCCAATAAATGGTCACCGGTCCCACCGGGATCTCGGCGGGCAGGTTGATATTGACCGCCTTGAGGAAATCGGAGAGATAAACGCCCCAATATTTGGCGATTACAGCGGCCGCCATCAGGAGTTCCAGAATCAGGTTCCAGCCGACAATCCAGGCGAAGATTTCGCCCATCGTGGCGTAGGTGAAAACATAGGCGCTTCCGGTCACCGGAATGGCGGTGGCAAATTCGGCGTAGCACATGATCGCGGCCGCGCAGGTGATCGCAGCCAATACGAAAGAGATAGTTACCGCTGGGCCGGCATTGTGTGCCGCTGCCTTCGCGCCAACCGAGAAGATGCCGGCACCAACCGCGACCGCGACACCCATGATCATGAGATCCCAGGTGCTCAATGACCTCTTGAGCGTTCTACCGGGCTCGGCGGAGTCCGCTATCGACTGTTCAATTGTCTTGGTGCGCATCAGGCCCATTACGTTACCTTGTGTCCATTCTGGGTTGTTCGTTCGCTTGGCTGCCAACCAACCTACCCTAGCCACTCAGCAATATGGCTGACGTTCATTTGCGGTCTGTCTCATATCGTGGAAGGAAACTAGCCGTTCAACTCGTTACTGACCATTCATGACCTGAGCCCACGGACAATCGGGCAAACCCAAGGGAGTACTAGGTCTCGACGAATCGAAAATAGGTCTAGGGCCGATAGCAGAGGTTAGCGAAGCTTCATACATTGAAAGAGCGTTCGACTCTGAACCGCAGAGCGTGAAGTTTTATCCGAAGATTCTTTCACTTATGGAGGTTATTGAGGTGCCTAATTCAGCCAAAGTCCGGTGGCAGGCAGCCGTCGTTGGTACCGTGCTTGCCACTGGGGCGTTACTCAGCATCGGTCCGATCAGTCCAGCGGTGGCGCAGCAAGCCGCTATTGGCGATCACCTACCAGCGACAGCGCTGGCCGCCGAGGTTTGCTCGGTGCCGGCGACGGCAAATGACAGTGTGCTGCTCACTCTCAAGCGGGTTGGGGACAGCCGGAGCATTAGCAGCAAGGTGAGGCTGGCCATGTTTGAAACGGCCTGGGTTGAATCGCATGCGAATAACCTCGGTTGTGGCGATTCGGATTCGGTCGGTGTCTTCCAGCAACGTCCGAGTCAGGGCTGGGGCACCGTCGCCCAGTGCATGGATGTGAATTACGCGGCCAATAAATTCCTAGACCAGGCGATCAGCAATGCCGCGAAGAACCCGGGATGGACTGCCGGGCAGGTGGCGCAAAGCGTGCAGCGCTCGGCCTATCCCTCCCGCTACGATCAAGCTCAGAGCACTGCCAATTCACTAATTTCCCGCTCGATCACCTTGGATAATGGTGGCCCGGTGAACTCCTTTGCCTGGCCGGTGACTTCGATCGGCGAGGTGTCTACCAGGGTCAAGGTGCTCCAGTCGATGCTGGTGCAGCGGGGCTACTCCCTGACCATCGATGGTTCCTTCGGTGCCGCTACTCAAAGCGCTGTGAAGAGTTTCCAGGCCAGCAAGGGAATGGTCGCCGACGGCGTGGTGGGCGTTCAGACCTGGCCTGCGGTGCTTATTAACCCCAGCTACGGCCAAAACAACAAAGCGGTCTCCGCTTTGCAGACCGAACTCAAGGCACACGGCTACACCATCACCGTGGATGGTAGCTATGGGGCTGCAACTCAGAACACAGTGAAGAGCTTCCGCAGTAATTACAAATTGCCGGCCGGCACCACTGTTGACCTATCGGTCTGGAACATCCTGGTGCATTTCCACTAGAGCACTGTCGTATCAACCGTAAAAAATCCGTATCAACCGTAAAAAATCAACACCTCAAAAAGGAGGCAGAAATGCTGACAAGACGACATTTTGTTAAAACCTCGACACTGGCTGTTGGCGCTGCGGCGGCAGGAATGGCAGTCGGTGTGGCGGCTGCAACTCCAGCCCAGGCCGAATATGTAACGCCTGCATTAGTGCCGATCATGCAGTCCACCACCGGAGCTTACGCGGCCTACAACTGCGGTCCGACTTCGGTGACGATGGCCTTGGTAGCTAAAGGAATCAAACCCGCCGCTTGGCCCGATAAGGTCGCCGCGGTCCAACTTGTGCGCCGTGATGCGATGAAGAAAGTGGGCTCGGGGGGCACCACGTTGGCACAGATTCAAGCCGGATTTGCCTACTACGGCAAGGGCTCGCATATTGCTGGAATCGATGAGGCTATTAACTGGGCACATCAGGGCCATGCCGTGGTCGTCGGCGGCGACGCGGCGACTCCCGCCTTCAACTGGGCTAAGTGGTTAACCGCCGGGGCAAGCGGAGTAGGCCACTACGTCTTCCTCGCCGGTTACGACTCCAGCCGGGGTTACAAGATTCTCGACCCGGTCTCAGCGAGTTCGGCGAATGTGGTGCATTACGTTTCAGAGAGCGCCATCCGCGCGTTTTCTTCCTACTACCCGTACCAATCAAACGTCATACCGAATCTCTGAGTTTCGCGGAGCCACGGCCCAGCGCCCAAGCAATACCATCTCGGCGAGAAACCCCAATTTTCTGCAGAATATTGCTGACATGGATTTTGACGGTCTTCTCAGAGATCAGCAGGCGCTGGGCTATGGCCGCGTTGGAGAGGGATTCCTCGACGATGAGTTCGGCGATCTCCAACTCACGACTGGTCAGAGTAGCCAGCGGGTCTGCCTCGTCCTGTGGCTTCTGCACCGCCTGTGAAGCCAACTCACTTGAGGATTTCAAGCAGAGCATCCGGATATTGTCGAGCTCTTCAGCGATCTGGGCTTTGGAGAGGCGAGCTATTTTCTTGCTCAGGCCATGGAGGGAGGATTGTAAGGAGTCGAAGACCAAAGTGGCCTCGTGAAGTAGATCCAGACTGTTAACCACCCGGCTGCTCTGCAGTTCGGGATGCTCCCGATAGAGTTCGACATTCGCTTTATTGCCCGTCGCGGGCTGCGCCACTGTCATTAAAGCCTTCGCTAGCCATTCCATCGCTAGCACGACTTCGTCGGTGATTACGCCCGCAACCGAGGATTCAACCGAGAGCATGCCGACCACCTCCCGGTTCGGGCCAAGTAGAGGGAGCATAGCCCCGTCACGAACCCCCTCTGTGGCGCCGAACCGTACGCCAACTGTCAGCATTCTGCCTCCGTCATCGGAGAACCGGTAAGTTTTCGCTGAGTTGAGAAGCCAGGTTGAAATGCCATGGCGACCGAATTTGGAGATCTCCGGCCTCAGTAATTGTCCGCGATGGAAACGGTAAGGCACTACCAGGGTGCGCTCATCTCGGTACATGCCAATGTAGAAGGTGTCGATATTAGCCAGGGCTTCAATCGCTCGCCTAGTGATGGCATAGAGCTCAAAAAGGTCGCCGGGCGGTGCCAAGCGGATCCGTCGATCCGCGGATCTCAAAAGTGCTATGGTCTCGGCAGAAAATCGGCTCTGTTGTTTTGGCTCCCCCATGCTGCCATGGTAAATCAGAGCGACAATTTGGTCATTGCACGGTTGCGCGTTGGGGGCTTACCCGAGGCCGAGCATAAGCAACGAAAAGCAATGAAATATGTCCGGTTCTTCATATTGTCAGCGGGCCTGACTAGACTCAACAGAACGTCGGTGCGAGCCGATAGGGAACATTCCCGAGGCAGACTAAGTTAGAACCAGCTACACCGTCAGATGTTTACCACGGCGCCACCTACAGTGAGGGACCAGCATGGCACCAGCACGACCCGCAATAACACCTGAACCGATGATAGTTTTCGATTCTGTTACTAAGCGCTATCAGGCAGGTCAGGGCGGTTTGGCAGCCGTGGACAACCTTTCGATGACGATTGACAAAGGCGGTATCACCGTTTTCGTTGGTCCTTCCGGTTGCGGTAAGACCACATCACTGCGAATGATCAATCGGATGGTCGAGCCTAGCGAGGGCACCATCACCGTCGACGGGCAGGATATTTCTGGGGTGCCCGCTCCGGCGCTGCGTCGCTCAATGGGGTATGTCATGCAGTCTTCCGGCCTGCTGCCGCACCGCACCGTGATCGACAATGTGCAGACCGTGCTGAGACTCAATAAGGTGCCTAAATCGCAAGCTCGAGCTCGGGCGCATGAACTTCTTGACGTCGTCGGACTCTCGCAATCTTTTGCGAAGCGTTATCCGAGCCAACTCTCCGGTGGCCAGCAACAACGCGTCGGAGTGGCCAGGGCGCTTGCCGCTGACCCGCCGGTGCTGCTGATGGACGAACCGTTTAGCGCAGTTGATCCGGTGGTGCGGGCCGAATTGCAGGAGGAACTGTTGCGGCTGCAACGGGATCTCGCGAAGACCATCGTCTTTGTCACTCACGATATTGATGAGGCGACCATTCTTGGCGATAAGGTGGCGGTTTTCGCGGTAGGCGGCAGGCTCGCCCAGTACGCCAAGCCGGAGGAAATCCTGCGTGCTCCGGTGGACGATTTTGTCGCGGGCTTCGTCGGGCGGGACCGCGGTTTTCGGCATCTCTCCTTCAGCGAAGGGACGCAACTGCAAGTTCACCCGGTGGCCACTAGCCAGCAGCAGCAGCCGGTCAGCGAATGGACACTGCTGGTCTCTGAGGAAAAACACCCGCTGGGTTGGCTCTCTCCCAACCGACCGGGCGAGATAGTCGCTGGTGGTTCCCTCTTCGAAGAGCATGAATCACTGCGGCGGGCACTCGATGCCGCGCTATCTTCGCCCGCGGGCCTCGGCGTCACCGTTGACGAGCACGGCGCGGTCAGCGGAGTGGTCAAGGCACCAGAAGTGCTTGATGCCATCGAACAAGCTCGGATAGCGCGCGAGGCTTAAGATGGCTTGGTTTATCGCCAACTTCGGCGCCATTTTGGCTAATGCCGGGCTGCACCTCTATCAGTCGGTGCTGCCATTGGTCCTCGGGGTGATTATCGCGATCCCGCTGGCGCAACTCGCGCGGGTGAGCAAGATCGCTCGAGGCATTATCCTCTCGTTGGGATCCCTGCTTTACACCATCCCCTCGCTCGCGCTCTTCGTTGTGTTGCCGGTGATTCTAGGGACTCAGATTCTGGATCAGAACAATGTGATTGTGGCGCTGACGATCTATGCGGTGGCGCTTTTAGTTCGCACCACGGTAGACGCGCTGAATTCGGTGGACAACGATATTCGGCAGGCCGCGGTGGCGCTTGGTTACAAGGCTTTCCCGCGCTTTTTCGCCGTCGATCTACCACTCTCAATTCCGGTGTTATTCGCCGGGCTGCGGGTGGTCTCGGTCAGCAATATCGCCCTGGTCAGCGTCGGTGCGGTGATCGGTGTGAAGAACTTAGGTTTCTACTTCACCGATGGCTTGCAAAGGGATTTTCTGGTGGAGATCTGGGTGGGCATTATCGGCACTCTGGTGCTGGCTGTGCTGATGGATGTGGTTCTGGTCTTACTGCAACGCCTGCTGACACCATGGCTGCGGGCCGCTAAGGCGACTAAACCGCAGACCGAAGCTTCGCGACTTGAAGAGGCGGTGAGCTGATGCTGAGCATGACCGACTACACCAGCACCGATCCGATCGGTCAAGGCATTCAATGGCTGGGCGATGCACAGAACTGGGAAGGTGTGAACGGAATTCCCACCCGCTTGGTGGAACATCTTGGCTATGGTGCGCTGACCCTGCTGATTTCGCTGGTGATCGCGCTGCCGATCGGCCTCTACGTAGGGCATACCGGTCGGGGCAGAGTGGTGGTGGTTTCGCTTGCCGCAATGTTCCGCGCATTGCCCACCCTCGGCATGATCACGCTCTTCGCCTTACTTTCCACCCTCGGTTTAATGCCGGCCATCTGGGCCCTGGTGCTGCTAGCTATTCCGCCGCTTCTGACCGGCGTCTACGCCGGTATTTCCTCGGTTGATAGAGCAGTGGTGGACTCAGCGCGCAGCATGGGCATGACCGAATGGCAGATCTTATTTGGCGTGGAAGTGCCCAACGGCCTTAAAGTCATGCTGGGTGGCTTCCGCGGCGGGGTGCTGCAAGTCCTGGCTACCGTTGCGGTGGTCGCCTATTTACCGCTCGGCGGACTCGGCCGTTACTTGATTGACGGTGTCAGTTCCAATGATTATGGACAGGTGTTTGGCGGCGCTGTGCTGATCGCCGTGCTGGCCATTGTGATCGATGGACTTTTGGCCTTATTGACCCGATTCTCGGTCTCTCCCGGACTGAGGGTCACCGCACGACCCACTGCCGCTACTGTGGGCAGTGAGAAAACAGTTGCCAATGACACTTCAGTCATCGGCGTACAAGGAGGAACCTCATGAAGCTAGCTAGCTCGACCTTCGCCAGGCGCGCCCTGCTCCCTGCGGGAGCACTGATGGCTGCCGCGCTGACTCTCACTGCCTGCGGAGGTAATCCGCTCAGCAATCCGTCGACTGCGGGTTCCGGCGGCAGTAGCGCTGCCGGTTCGGTGATCGTGGGATCGGCTGACTTCCCGGAAAGCCAGGTCATTGCTGAGATCTACGCTGGTGCGCTGCAAGCCGCGGGCGTTTCGGTGACGCCTAAAATGAATATCGGCTCGCGCGAAGCCTATGTCGGTGGTCTCAAAGATGGCTCTATTGATCTGATTCCGGACTACACCGGAAACCTCTTGGGCTTCTTGGACACCAAGAACACTCTCTCCGATAAGGACGCGATTGTTAAGGCCTTGCCGGATAAGCTTTCCGCTTCCGGTCTCGCCGTGTTGGATCCGGCCGCCGCGGAAGACAAAGACGCCATGGTGGTGACTAAGGCGACCGCAGAAAAATATCAGCTCAGCTCCTTGGAGGACCTTGCGAAGGTCTGCGATAAGTTGACCTTCGCCGCGCCGCCGGAGTTCGCTACCCGCGACTACGGGCTGCCGGGCTTGAAGGCCAAATACAACTGCGTGCCGTCGAAGTTCCAGCCAATTAAGGACGGTGGCGGGCCGTTGACCGTCAAGGCACTGATCAGCGATCAGGTGCAGGTGGCCGATATCTTCACCACCAGCCCGGCCATCCAGGACAATAACCTGGTGGTGCTGAGCGATCCGAAGAACAACTTCCTCGCCCAGCAGGTGATTCCGCTGTACAAGTCGAGCAAGCTTTCCGACGCTGCCAAGCAAGCCCTTAATAATGTTTCAAAGCAATTGACCACCGACGATCTGATTAATCTCAACCGTCAGATCTCGGGTGATCAGAAGCTGGAGCCCAAGGACGCTGCGCAGCAGTGGCTGAAGGATAAGGGCATTGTGAAGTAACGCGTTCGCGGTTCAAGGTAGTCTCTTTGAGCTGAAGGGCACGCGGGTCTAACGCCACTTTTTGGCTATTGGCCCGCGTGCCTTTCGTCGCTTAACCGCCGGTTGAGGGCCTTGGTGTGCGATTCTTGAGAAATGTCAGATTTCACTCAGTCTTCGAAACTTGCAAGCGTCCGTTACGACATCCGGGGCCCAATTCTGCAGCGAGCGCAACAGCTTGAGGCGGAGGGGCATCGCATTCTGAAGCTGAACATTGGAAATCCGGCACCTTTCGGCTTTGAGGCGCCAGACGCCATCCTGGTCGATATGATCAGGCACCTGCCCAAGGCGCAGGGCTATAGCGATTCACGCGGTATTTTCTCGGCTCGCACCGCCGTCGTGCAGTATTACCAAACCCGGGGCATCGACAATATCCACGTCGACGACGTTTACCTGGGTAATGGGGTCAGCGAACTGATCCAGATGTCGTTGCAGGCTCTGTTGAACGACGGCGATGAAGTGCTGATCCCCACCCCGGATTATCCGCTGTGGACCGCCTGCGTCAGTCTTTCCGGCGGTAAGCCGGTGCATTATCTCTGCGATGAGGAGCAGGACTGGCAGCCCGATCTGGAGGATCTTGAGGCGAAAATTACGCCACGCACCAAGGGTCTGGTGATTATTAATCCGAATAACCCGACCGGCGCCGTCTACCCGCAGGCCACCGTCGAGGCAATGGTGGAGCTGGCTCGCAAACACAACCTGGTGGTGTTCTCGGATGAGATTTACGAGAAGATTTTGTACGAGGATGCTGTGCATTACAACACCGCACTGGCCAGCCAAGACGACGTGCTTTGCCTGACCTTCAGCGGCCTGTCAAAGGCTTACCGGGTGTGCGGTTATCGTTCCGGCTGGATGGCAATTTCCGGGCCGAAGAGCAAGGCGAGCGATTACTTGGAAGGCATTAACTTACTGTCCAATATGAGACTGTGCGCTAATGTGCCCGGCCAGCACGCCATCCAGACCGCGCTCGGCGGCTATCAGAGCATTAACGATCTCATCCTGCCGGGTGGACGGCTGCGGGAACAGCGAGATATTGCTTATCGGCTACTCAACGAGATTCCTGGGGTATCGACCCGGCAAGCCAACGGTGCGTTGTACTTGTTTCCGCGGCTCGATCCGGAGGTCTACCCGATCAAGAATGATGAGAAATTCGTGCTCGACCTTTTACAAGAGCAGAAGATTCTGGTTTCTCATGGCAGTGGTTTCAACTGGATCAATACCGATCACTTCCGTCTGGTCACGCTGCCCAATGTCAGAGACCTGGAAGAGGCAATTGGTCGGATCGCCGAATTCCTCAGTCATTACAAGCCGTAGCCGGGCACTTTGGGGGTCTTTCTAGTACGGTTGATCATGATTGTTCCCGCCTGAGACAAAGGAGCTGGCTGTGGCTTCAAAACACGGCTTTAAAAAGAGCCCTCGCACTTTGCTAGCAGTTGGCCAGGATTTCGTCTTGGACCGTGTCGACACTTCCGCAGCACCCGGGTTTAGCGGGAAGAAGCGCGACGCCGAGCAGGTCTTGAGCGAGCGTGCCCGGCAGCTAGGTGTGCTGCAGGAACAGCTTTTCGCGGAGAGTAAGTTCGGCAGCACGAAGTCCGTACTACTCGTCCTGCAAGCAATGGACACCGCTGGTAAGGGCGGCATTGTCTCCCATGTGGTGGGGGCAGTTGACCCGCAAGGCGTGCAGCTGCACGCTTTCAAGGCACCCACCGACGAGGAAAAACAGCACGACTTCCTCTGGCGGATCACCAAAGAGTTGCCGAGGGAAGGCATGCTGGGCGTTTTTGACCGCTCGCACTATGAGGATGTGTTGATTCATCGCGTTCATGATTGGGCCGATGAAACCGAGCTGGAACGACGCTATCAGGCGATTAATGACTTCGAAGCCGGCCTGGTGGCGAACGGCACCGCCGTGATCAAGGTGATGCTGCACATTAGCCCGGAAACGCAGAAAGAACGACTGAGCGCACGGCTGGCCGATCCGGTGAAACGATGGAAGTACAGCACCGGGGATCTCACCGAACGTGGTTTTTGGCCGCAGTACATGGAGGCTTACCAGAAGGCTTTCGATAAAACCTCAACCGAGGTAGCTCCCTGGTATGTGGTGCCTGCCGATAAGAAGTGGTACGCCCGGTTAGCGGTTCAAGAACTGCTCATTGATGCGCTTGAGAATATGAAGCTGCGCTGGCCAGAGGGTGATTTTGACCTGGCCACTGAGAAGAAACGATTAGCCGCTTCCTAGCTGAGGCGGTAACTCGAAGCCACTCTTAGCTGCTGGGCTGCCCGTTTTAGTCTCGCTCAGCGGCTTGCGCCTCATCGCTTGCCGCAGTGCTAGCTTTTACCGCATCGAGGCGCTCTTGGACGCCATTGAGCCACTCTTCGCAGCGTGCGGCTAGAGCCTCGCCTCGTTCCCACAGGGCGAGGGAGTCCTCCAGACTGGCACCGCCAGCTTCGAGCTTGGCCACCACAGTGACCAGCTCCTCACGGGCCTCCTCATAGCTCAGCTTGGCTAGTTCGCTGTTTGTCGTCATGTCTGTGTGATCCTTTGCGGTCTAAAGATTTTTGCGGGATGAGGTCAAGATTTTTCGGCCAAGTTGCCGGTGGACTGAGCGCCAATGATGCCGTTCGCCAGCCGGATCTTCAACTGAGTCGCCGGCGGTGCTTGGTCAGCGGATCTCAGTACTTTGTTGTTCTCGAGTTGCACCACTGCGTAACCGCGATCGAGCGTCTTCTGGGGTGACAGCGAGCGGACTTGAGCGAGTAGATGTCCTAAGGCATCGCGATGTCTTGCCGTCATCGTGACAATTGAGGCGTAACCGCGTTCGCGTAATCGATCCACGTCCTCGCGCCGCACCGCGATCATACCGTCCGGATTGGCCAGCACTGGCCGGGAACGCAGCTGGGCTAACCGGTCACTTTCCCGATGCAGTAGCTGTTCGAGTGAACGGGCTAGCTGGCTGCGCATCCGACGGACCCCGGTCATCTCCTCAGCGAGATCCGGTACGATCCGCTTCGCGGCGTCAGTCGGGGTCGAGGCGCGCAAATCAGCCACCTCATCGAGCAGCGGGCGGTCTGCTTCATGCCCAATCGCACTGACCACCGGGGTATTTGCTGCCGCCACCGCGCGTACTAGGGACTCATTGCTGAAGCCCAGCAGATCCTCAAGAGAGCCACCACCCCGGGCGATCACAATGACGTCGATCTGCGGGTCGGCGTCGAGCTCGGCGAGTGCTGCGCTCACCTGGGCCACCGAGTTGACGCCCTGTACCGCGACCTCCCTGACCTCGAACTGAACTGCGGGCCAGCGCAAGGCAGCGTTTCGTAGCACGTCCTTCATCGCGTCGGAATCACGCCCGGTGATCAGACCGATTCGCTGTGGCAGCAATGGCAACTTTTTCTTGCGATCAAGGTCAAAAAGGCCTTCAGCGGCTAGAGCTTGCCTCAGTGCCTCGATTCTGGCCAATAGCTCGCCGAGGCCAACCGCCCGGATTTGCTTGCCTTGCATGGACAGTCGGCCGGTCTTCATCCAGAAGTCAGGTTTGAGTTGCGCCACCACGCGCGCGCCGCGTTCTAGCGGCGGCACCACGGAATCCAAGGCTGAGCCGAACAGAGTGACGCTCAACGAGATTTCGGCGTCGATGTCCCGAAGTGTCAGGTAGCTGACATTCGCTCGACGATTCAGCTCGATGACCTGCCCCTCAACCCAGGCCGCCGGAGCCCGGTCAATATGAGCTTTGAGCTTCTCGGAGAGCAGACGTAGCGGCCAGGGCCGTTCGGCGCTGGTGTCAGCGGCGGTCGCGGGGATACCGCTAGGCTGAGCCTGAGCTGCGACGGAATCTTCGCTCATCAACCTACCTTTCGTTACTCTTTTTGAGATGGGAAACCTCAGGGCATCCTCAGCCTATCGAAAACCGCTGACAAACTCGGCGCTTCTTCCAGACTTCTCTTGGCGATCGCACAGGACTTCTCGCTAAAGTTGGCTCGAGCAATCAACAGGAGACATATGCGCAGCTTCTTTTCCGCCGCGGCCGCACTTGTGGCCTTAGTTCTGGCGGGTGTTTCGGTTCCGGTGGTCTGGGCTGATCGAACGGTGATCGACCAGGACGGTTTTTTGGCGATGGCCACTCCCTTGGGCAATGACGCCAAGTTCCAACAGGCCCTGGCCACCGCCACTGCGAAGACAATGAGCTCCAAGCTCGATGCCGTCCCGGCCTTTAGCGCAATGGCTCAGCCGCTGATTGAGAACGTCACCAAGTCGATCACCACCGACCCCGGCTACCCAGCAGCCTGGTCGGAGACGCTGCGTCGCAGTCACGAACTAACCCTGGTTGACCCGGCCGCCAATGCAAATGATCAGGGTGCTTTGAACCTTGATGTGGCACCTCTGATGCAGTTGATCTTCAATAAACTCGGTGCCGGTTTCGGCCAGCAGCTGAAGGCGCCAAGCCAGGTGCTGATCAGCCTAGGAACCCCCAGTCAGCGTGAAGCTTTAGTCAAGTTGCGAGAGTTCGTCTCGATGGGGATATGGCTTGCCTTAGGTGCCCTGGTAGCAGCAATCCTGGCGCTGCTGATTGCCCGCCGACGGTCAACGACCCTGGCCTTGATCGGCTTGGGCGGCCTGGTGGTGGTGGCGGGCTGGAAGCTATCACTCAGCCTGCTTTCGCAGAATGTGCTCAATGCCACAGCGGCTGATCCGGTGGCTGAACTTTTCAAACAGGAGTATGTGGCTGCGGCCGGTGGTAGCTTTGATTTCTGGATTCTCTGCGGGCTGATTGTTGCCGCCTCGCTGCTGCTGATCGGCCTTATTGGGCGGTTGGCGGCCCGCCGACGCTGAGTGTCATCGCCCCAGAGCCGTAGAATGGTGAGATGACCAGCACTGCAGTATCAGTACCGATGCCAGCTATTCCGCGCAAGCGGCGTAGTCCTGAGGAAATCGCTGCCGCCGCACCTGTTGCGGGCGAAAAACGGGTTTTGCTGGCCGCGCCGCGGGGTTATTGCGCGGGGGTTGATCGGGCTGTGATTGCGGTCGAAAAGGCGCTGGAACACTACGGACCTCCGGTTTATGTGCGGAAGCAGATTGTGCATAACGTGCACGTGGTTTCTTCCCTCGAGGCCAAGGGAGCCATCTTCGTCGAGGAGAACGACGAAGTCCCCGAGGGAGCGCTAGTTATTTTCTCAGCGCACGGGGTCTCTCCAGCCGTCGTGCAGTCAGCTGCGGATCGCGGCCTACGCACCATCGACGCCACCTGCCCGCTGGTCACCAAGGTGCACCGAGAAGCGGTGAGGTTCGCCCGGGACGATTTCGATATTTTGCTGATCGGGCACGAAGGGCACGAGGAGGTGGAAGGCACCTCGGGTGAAGCCCCTGAGCACATCCAAATCATTAATGGCCCGCACGAGGTTGATCAGGTAACCGTGCGGGACCCCGAGAAGGTGATTTGGCTTTCGCAGACCACCTTGAGTGTCGATGAAACGATGGAAACGGTTCGGCTGCTCAAGGAGCGTTTCCCGACTCTGCAAGACCCGCCAAGCGATGACATTTGTTACGCCACTACCAATCGTCAGGTGGCGATTAAGAAAATTGCCCCACAAGCCGATCTGGTGATCGTGGTTGGCTCGGCGAACTCCTCGAACTCGGTTCGACTTGTCGAGGTGGCCCTGGAGTATGGAGCCAAAGCCTCGTACCGGGTTGACTTTGCCAACCAGGTCGACGAGTCCTGGTTCGAGGGCGTCGCCACCGTGGGCGTCACCTCAGGAGCCTCGGTGCCCGAAGTCCTCGTCAAAGACGTGCTCGCGCTGCTGGCCGATTATGGCTATGGCGCGGTCGAAGAAGTGGTCACTGCCGAAGAAGATTTGCTCTTCTCGCTGCCCAAGGAGTTGCGCAGCACGCTCAAGCAGGCCGGAGATTCTTCTCGGGTATTGGGCGGCCGGGGCGCACGACCAACAAACTAAGACCCGCCGTGACGCGTTTCTTCGCGTTCTAGTAGCTCTGGTGCGCTCAATGAGCGGGGTTGCGTATTGAGCAGCGACGGACTGGACAGCGTTTCGGGGTCGAGCGCGTTGAGTTTCCGTGCTGTCGGTAGCACCCGGCCTTCCAATGATCCGACCAGCGCATTGTATTTATCCACTGAGGACTTGATCGAACCGCCCAGTTTTTCGACATGCTCACCCAGCTTCGCGAGTCGTTCGTAAAGCTGGTTAGAGGTCTCGAAAAGCTCCCGGGCACTTTCAGTCAAAACGTCCTGTCGCCAGGAAAAAGCTACCGCCTTCAATACCGCGAGCAGACTTACCGGGGAAGCTAAAACGACTCCCTTGCTCAACGAGTAGTCCAGGAGCTGGGCATCCGAATTCAGGGCCACCGAGAGGATCGACTCCGCAGGCAGGAAACAGATCACCACCTCGGGACTAGCCGTCGAACCATGCCAGTATTTTTTAGCGGCGAGCGCATCGACGTGACTGCGTACCGCCTTGGCGTGTCTTTGCAGCGCGTTAGCGGCCAGCGCTTCATCGGTGGTTTCTTGGGCTTCCAGGAAGGCGCTCAAAGGCACTTTGGCATCGAGGATCAATTCCTTTCCTGCGGGCAGCTGGACCACCATATCGGGGCGCTGGGTGCCTTCCTCGCCGCTGTGTTGTACCTGCTCGCTGAAGTCAACGTGGGAAAGCAAGCCAGCCGCCTCCACCACACGACGTAATTGCACCTCGCCCCAACGGCCCCGCGCGCTGGTGGAACGCAGCGTTGAGGCGAGCGAGTGCGTTGTCTGCAGCAGCAAGGCATCGGCCGCTTTGGCGTCCTGGAGTTGTTGCGCCAGCTGGCCATACTGCTCCACCCGGTCCCGCTCCAGCAGAGCAACTTGGCGTTGCACATCGCTGAGCCGTTCGGCCACCGGATGAAGCGCCTTGAGAACCGAGGAGTCCTGCTGACTTTGCGCGCTGAGCAGCCTGGACTCGGCCTCTGCGGCGGCTAAAGCGGCGTTCGCCTCGCTGAGCCGTTCAGCGGCATCGCCAAGCTCGTCCTGCAACTGCTGCTGACGGCGTCGTGCCAGCAGGTAACAGCCGAGCGCACCGACGATGAGGCCAATCAAGAGGCCAAGCAGAATTCCATCCATGCTTTCAGCTTGGCATGGCGGACTGACAAGATCGCTAATGGACGCACCGGTGGGGCCGCTCAGTAGGAAGTGCCGTTACCGCTCAAGTCTCAAGGCTCCTTTCCGGTTCGTTCCTCACCGGCGGGGCTCTGCCGTAAACTTGTATCCCGTGGCTCTTACTATTGGCATTGTCGGACTGCCCAACGTCGGCAAATCAACTCTTTTCAACGCACTCACCCGCAATAACGTGCTCGCCGCGAACTACCCGTTCGCGACCATTGAGCCGAATGTTGGCGTGGTGAACCTGCCCGACGAGCGTCTCGGTAAATTGGCTGAGGTCTTTGGCTCGGCCAGGATTCTGCCGGCCACGGTGTCCTTTGTCGACATTGCGGGCATTGTGAAGGGTGCCAGCGAGGGGGAGGGTCTGGGTAATCAGTTCCTGGCAAATATTCGTGAAGCCGAGGCGATTGCCCAGGTGATCCGGGTGTTCGACGACCCCGATGTGGTGCACGTTGACGGCAAGGTTGACCCGCGCTCCGATATGGAGACGATCAATACTGAGCTGATCCTGGCCGACCTGCAAACCATTGAGAAAGCCCTGCCCAGGCTGGAGAAAGCGGTCAAGCTCAAGCAGAAGGAAGCCGCCGAGCTCGCTGCGGTGCAGGCCGCGCAGCAAGTGCTGGAGCGCGGCGACACTATTTTCTCCTCGATTACCAGCGACAAACTGGAACTTGGCTACCTCAAAGAACTGAGCCTGCTTACCGCAAAGCCGTTCATTTACGTTTTCAATGTCGACGACGCGGTGCTCGGCAGCCCGGAACGGCAAGCCGAGCTGCGTGAATTGGTGGCCCCCGCTGACGCCATTTTCCTGGACGCCAAGCTAGAAGCTGATTTGGTCGAACTCTCCGAGGAGGAAGCTCGGGAGATGCTGGAGATGAACGGCCAGGAGGAGTCCGGGTTGGATCAGCTCGCCCGGGTCGGCTTTCACACGCTGGGACTGCAAACGTATCTGACCGCGGGCCCGAAAGAAGCGCGCGCCTGGACCATCCGGCAGGGCGATACTGCGCCGCAAGCCGCCGGAGTTATTCACACCGACTTCCAACGCGGCTTCATCAAGGCCGAGGTGGTGCACTTCGCAGATTTGATCGAAGCCGGATCGATGGCCGAGGCGAAGGCCAAGGGCAAGGTCCGGATCGAAGGCAAAGAGTACGTGATGGCCGACGGCGACGTGGTGGAGTTCCGGTTTAACGTTTAGTCGAAGGCTGGTAGTCGCTTTAAACTGGCCTTGACTTTAGCTTGTTCGCGAAGCCAGGGTCAGTTTAAAACGACTAGGACGTGGAATTTTTGTAAAGTGAGTCGATCCCAGTAATGAGTGCGCCGATCGCAGACCATACGCGCGCGGGTCATTCTTCAACGCGTTATATGTATCGACGTACGGCGCCCCGAATTTCATCGGCAAAGAGATAGATTTCTTCGAGTGAAGCGATAGGATGCCGAGTTTCGTTCTTATCTTCATCGAACAGACCAAGATACTTCTGGCGTGCTGAATTAAAATGAAGACGAGCGATGGGCTTCCGGTTGTTGTCATCGAGAAGGATTGCGAAGTAGCTCTTTGCGTCACGATGAGTGACTCGTTGTGGTTTTACCTCAGCACAAGCGATGGCTTTCACGATTTGGTAACCCTCAAGTTCTTCAAGGGTTGTTTCGATCTCAGTGTCCCTATCTAAATCGCGTTCCGCCACAGCCCCGCTGTCGACGGAAGTTTCCGAGGAAGGCTGACTGATCGGCACTTGGGTTCCAGCGCCGAGTGCGACTTTCAACCGGTCATTGACCTGATCCGTGAGAAATTGTTTCGCTGCCTTTCCGACAAGTAAGGAAAACTGTTCACGAACCCGTTGAGTGAAAACGCCATCGTAAACGCGGGTTGCGACGAAGCGTACGAACTCATCGCTGGGATCTCGAAACTGGGCCGCGATCTCTCTTTTTAGTGCACCAACATACTTGAGCTCCTCGGCGGTACTGATGATCGATTCTAGATCGAAGTTGTCTTTGCTGAGCTTTTGTACTTCAGGGATGAGTCCTTCATCGATATCGCTGAGGTCGAAAACCAAGAAAGGCTTCGAGTCCATTCGATTGGGTGCGTCGAGATCGGTGTAAAACTGCCAGACTATGCCATTCGTTAAGGCCGCGATCCTAGCGTTAGTGACACCAAAGTATCGGTAGAGCTGTGAGGCATTCTCAAGCGAGAGAGCGGATCTCGAAGCCTTGCACTCGATGAGAATCTGAACTTCGCTTTCGCGCATGATCGCGTAATCGATCTTTTCACCACGTTTGGTTCCGACGTCAGCGGTAAACTCTGGTACAACTTCTAGCGGATCAAAGACATCGTAGCCAAGTATCGACGAAATAAAGGGCATGACGAAGGCATTTTTCGTTGCCTCCTCGGTTCCGATGGCCTCAGCCTGGTTACTGATTTTCGTTCCAAGCGCCCGAAGGCTGTCGCTAAATTCCATGTGCACTCCTAAGATGCGAATATGCCTTGACGCTAACACGGTTATGCGTCAAAGTTGATCTAAGTTTCAATGAATTTCTGGGATCTGAGTCCATAGATGGGGCTTTCTAGCAAAACTGCCAAGACAAAAACATTGCTGATTATCGTTATGAAATCATTAGTTTCTTAAAGGCATCGGCGGATCGGGAACCTGCGTGGCCGATGCTCTTCGTGGTCGCGCACGAGCATGTCTCCGCGGTGAACTGGTGCGGTGAATAATAGAAGCGCCTAGAGAGTCAGCATCATTGTTAGAGAAGGGCAATCCGTCAGGTTCAGAAACCCGCCCCCCACCCGAACCCCATGCGATGATGCTGTTATGCCTCTAACCACCCCGACGCTGGAAACCGAGAGACTACGCCTGCGGCCCTTCAACGACGCTGACGGTGAGGATCTTTTCGCCTTACAAAGTGATGGCTTTGTGCTGCGTTATTGGGATTCCCCGCCGTGGACGGACCGGGCGTCGATTGCCCGTTTCATGGCAGGCTGCCTGCGGATGGCGGAGGATGGCGGAGGTGTACGGGTAGCGATAGAGCACAACACCAACCAGGAATTCCTCGGTTGGTGCACCTTCAACAGCTGGAATCCTGATTTTCGCAGTGCCTCGCTGGGCTTCTGCCTTAATCAAGCCGCTTGGGGCCACGGCTACGCCACCGAGGCGGCCCGCGCCCTGCTCGGATGGGCCTTCGAAACCCTAGACCTCAACAGGGTTCAAGCCGAGGCCGATACCCGCAACATCGCCTCGGCTCGGGTACTCGAGAAACTGGGCTTCGTCCGTGAGGGCACCTTACGGGAGGATTGCATCGTCAACAGTGATGTCTCGGACTCCTGGATCTACGGTTTGCTGAGGCGGGAATGGGCGAACTGAATTGGCAAGTTTCGTGTGGACTGTAGCCGCATCACAAAATACCGAATGGGGGAGCAATGTCAGTGGAAAATCTCACCACCCTCTGGCGACCTACCGGCCCGGAGGAGATGGCGCTACTAGAAGCTAATGGCTTCACTGCGTGGCCTCCCCGCCTGCCTGAGCAGCCAATCTTCTACCCCGTTCTCAACGAGGACTACGCAGTGAGAATCGCTCGCGATTGGAATGTCAAAGCCTCTGGCGTCGGATTCGTTACTCGCTTTAAGGTCCGCAGCTCATATCTCGAAACCTTCGATATCCACCAAGTGGGTGGGGCGAGTATCTTGGAGTATTGGATTCCTGCCGAGGAACTGGATGCGTTCAACGCTAATATGGTCGGCAAGATCGAAGTGGTTGCGGAATTCAGGTCGTGAGTGAGCCGCCCGGCAGAGCTGGGCGGACAAATGAAGGAGAACGAATGCATTTCAGACGTATCGTCGAAGCGTTTGGAATGACAGCTATCGCCGTCCTGGCCTTGACAGCTTGCGATGGTGCGCCCAGCAATCTGCCCAGCCCGGAAACCACGGTGGCCCAGGGCGGATCCTTGAGCGTAGCTGAAGGCAATAGTTTCACCAGCTTCAATCCTTCGACGGCGCATACCAATGTCGACATTAACGCCAAAATTTCTTATGCCACCCACTCCGGCTTCGGATACCTGGATGAAAATCTCAAAGTGGTGCGGAATGAGAAGTTCGGCAAGATCGAAAAGCTCTCTGATTCCCCGTTGACCGTGAAATACACGGTCAATAACGGCGTAAAGTGGTCCGACGACGCGCCGGTGGACGCCAATGACCTGGTGCTGGCCTGGGTAGTAGCCTCCGGATACTTTGATGATCGGAGTGAGAGCCTCGGCAAAGGCACTAATTACTTTTCCTTCGCTAGCGGCACCAGTGGTTTAGCGCTTTCGGACTTCCCTGAGGTGGGTAGCGACGGCCGAAGCATCACGATCAAATACTCGCAGCCCTTTGCCGACTGGGAAACCGCTCTCGGCTTTCCTAATATTTCTGAGCCCTCGCATGTGGTGGCACAAAAGGCTGGCCTAAAAGACGCCGCCGCCCTGATCGCTTTGTTTACCTCAATTCCACGGGGGAACCCCACGGCACCGGTGGCGCCTAATGCCGTTTTGAAGAAGGTTGCAGACTTCTGGAATAACGGCTTCGACGCCACCAAGCTGCCGACCGACACCTCGCTTTTCCTCTCCAACGGCCCATATATTGTCAAGAGCGTCGGCTCGGACCAGTCGATCACCCTGGTCAAAAACCGTGATTATGACTGGGGGCCAGAACCGCATTTGGACCAAATCGACGTCAAATACATGCCTGGCTCCTCGGAGCAGACCGAAGCATTGAAGGCTGGCAACGTCAGTATCATCGCGCCCGCCGCCTCGACCGATGCCATCAATCAAATTGACTCGATGGTCAATAGCGGAGTGTCGCTGATCAAGGGTGAACAGCTTTCCTACGAGCATCTGGACCTGAATTTCAGTGGTGTTTTTGCGGACAAGGACACCAGGCTGGCATTTTTGAAGACAGTGCCACGTGCCGAGATCATCGACCGGCTGATCGGCCCCTTGCAGAGTGGCGCCAAGCCGCTGGACTCGCAGCTTTTCGTACCAGCACAAGAAAAATATGCCGATGCGGTCAAAGCGAATGGCTCGGCCGACTTTCAGCAGGTCGATATTGAAGGCGCGATCAAACTTCTCAAGGGCAATAAGCCCACCATCCGGGTGCTCTTCGACCGGAACAATCCGAGTCGACTGGATATTTTCAAGCAGATAGCCGATTCCGCGGCCTTGGCGGGTATCCGCTTGGTGGACGTGAGCCCGGCGGGCGCCGATTGGTCGAAGTCATTGGGCGGAAGTTCTTATGACGCGGCCATTTTCAGCTGGAGTAAAGAGGGTGTGGGGGTGAGCGATGTCCCGCAAATCTTCAAAACCGGGGGACCGAGTAACTTCAATCGATTCAGCGATTCCAAGGTCGACGAATTGATGAAAACCTTGATCACCAACTCCGACGCGGCAAAACAGGACGAGCTCAAAATCCAGATCGACAAACTGATTTGGGACGACGCCTATGGTCTGCCGCTGTTCCAAGGCATCGGTCTGAATGCCTTCAGCAGCAAGGTGCAAGGCATAAAGTACAACCCGACGCCGGTCGGAGCGTGGTGGAACGTATGGGATTGGGCGAAGAAAGCCTAGGCTTCCACGGAGCTAGAACGGAGATGTGGGTGCTTACCTGACCAGCAGGAAGCAGAACGCCGTGGCCGCGATCAGCCCGAGTGCAACGCCCAGTTGCAGCCAATTAACTCTGGATTGAACGACCGCTCCAACTGGTGTTTCAGTGCCAGCGGGGGGAGCAGAATTATTTTCCTTACGCGCCGCAGCCCAGCTGGCCCGCACCGCTTGCACAACTTCGGTTTCAGCGCTTTTCCGGCTCATCGGCCCGGGGGATGGCGCTGCCCAGGCACTGTATTTTCCCGATTCGGTAAGCAGCGTCATCGAGTACTTGGTCTCCAGTGACCTCAGAGCCTGCCATGGCACGCTAATGGTGCGAACCGGATTGACGATGGTGGTTCCGTCTTTAGTCACCATTACGGTGGGCAGCCAGAACAGCCAGTAGCCGCAGTAGCCAAGCAGCAGTAGCAACGGAATGCTAAGTAAAATGTCACGTATTACAAGACCGCTGAAGCAGATTAGCAGCAGCCCGAGAGCAGCAGTCGAGTAGAGCACAATGGCCATGGTTTTGCTGCTTCGCGGACGAAATTGCTCAGTGGACATGGATCCATGGTGGCAGATTCACAGCTGGAAGCTAACTTTTAGCTAACGAAAACCTCACATAATTACCGTTGTGGAGCCGCTGGTATTAGTCTGTATCCAGTGTTTGTTGCGTGCGTCACCTTCGCGCGCAAGAATATTGCCGGGGCAAACCCGGGAACCTCGCACAACAATCAAGGAGGCGGAATGCGTTTCTCGCGCACTTCCAAAGCAATTGGCATCGCGGCCATCGCCGCGCTCGCCCTGACAGCCTGTGGCGGCGGTGGTGGGGGTACTTCCTCTAACGGCACAGACAACAAGGGCAACCCAGAAGCCATTATCACCGCCTATGGCGGCGAACCCCAGAAGCCCCTGATGCCCGCCGACACCAACGAAGTTTTCGGTGGCCGCGTCGTGGAACAGCTTTTCCAGGGCTTGCGTAGCTATAAGGCTGATGGCACGGCGGAAAACGAACTCGCCGAGTCGATCGATAGCACTGATAACCAGAACTGGACTATCAAGATCAAGACCGGCACCAAGTTCACCAACGATGAGGCGGTTACCGCTAAGAGCTTCGTTGATGCTTGGAATTTCGCCGCTTTGAGCACCAGCATCCAGTCCAACAGCTCATTCTTCTCGAACATCGAGGGCTACGACGCTGTTAGCGCGACTGAAGGCGAAGGGGACGCCGCCAAGCCAGCTCCCAAGGCACAGACCATGACCGGGCTGAAGGTTGTCGACGACTCGACCTTCACCGTAAAGCTTTCGGCTCCCGATCCGGATTACCCGGAGAGCTTGGGCTACAGCGCCTTCATGCCGCTACCTTCGGCTGCTATTAAGGACCCCAAGACCTACGGCCAGAAGCCGGTCGGCAACGGTCCGTACAAGATGGGCCCCGATGGCTGGCAGCATGACAAGTCCATCTCGCTGGTGAAGAACGCTGACTACAAGGGCCCGCGTGAACCGAAGAACGGCGGTGTGACTTTCACCTTCTACACGGACGTGAACTCGGCTTACACCGATATCCAAGGCGACACTTTGGACGTGATGGACGGTGTGCCAGGTAACTACCTGACCACCTATAAGACCGACCTGCCGGATCACAATACTGAGAAGGCATCAGCAGCGAACTCAACTCTGAATATCCCAAGCTACGTTCCTGGCTTCGGCAATGACGAAGAAGGCAAGTTGCGTCGTCAGGCGCTTTCCTTGGCGATCAACCGCGAAGAGATCTGCAAGGTGATCTTCAACGGCACCCGTACGCCGGCAGTGGCGTTCGTTTCGCCCAGCCTGCAGAACTTTGACGCCAATATCCCGGGCGCCGCTGACCTGCTGAAGTTCGATGCAGCTAAGGCTCAGGACCTCTGGGCTCAGGCGAACAAGATCAAGCCGTGGGATGCTTCCAAGCCATTGACTCTTTCCTACAACACCAGCGGTGCTGGCAATAAGGAATGGATCGATGCGGTTGCTAACCAGTTCAAGACCAATCTGAAGATTGCTGCAGAAGGCAAGCCTTACGCCCAGTTCTCGGCGATGCTCGATGACCGTCAGAACAAGAAGTTGACCGGTCTGGTTCGTGCTGGCTGGCAGTGGGACTACCCGTCGATTTACAACGGCCTTGCGCCGCTGTACGAGTCCGGCGCTTCCTCCAACTACGAGCAGTACTCGAACCCCGAGTTCGACAAGACGCTCAAGGAGGCGGTTGCGGCTAAGAGCCCGGATGAGGCGAAGAAGAAGTACGTCGACGCACAGGCCATCCTGTTCAAGGACTTGCCGAATCTTCCGCTCTGGGATCAGATCCAGCAAGCTGTTTGGAGCACCAAGGCCAGCGGTGTTGAGCTCGATTGGCGCGGTGCCATCGTCTACAGCAACATCGTTAAGAGCTAGTAATAGCGAACCCTCGTTATAGCGGTGAGGCCCGGTCATTCGCCGGGCCTCACCTGCGCTATTTCCAATCAGAATCGATTTAGAATGCAAAACATCAAAGCTAGAAGCAAGGGGGTGTGCCTCTAGTGCTTCGCTATTTTTTGCGGCGTTTGCTGCAAATCATTCCGGTCTTCATTGGTGCCACCTTCCTGGTCTACTTCCTGGTTTTCGCCTTACCAGGAGACCCCATCGCCAACCTATTCGGTGATCGGCAACCAAGCCCCGCAGTGATTAACTCCCTGCGTGAGCAGTACAACTTAGATAAACCCTTCATCATTCAGTACCTGTTGTTCCTGCGGAACATCTTGACCTTCAATCTAGGCCCAGATTTCACTGGTCGGCCGATTGCCGAGATCCTGGCACAGGTTTACCCGGTCACCGCGCAACTTGCCATCATGGCCCTGGTGATCGAAACGATCTTTGGCATCTTCTTTGGCCTGATCGCAGGCCTGCGCAAAGGCAAGTTCTTTGACGCGACAGCTCTGGTCGCTTCCCTGTTCGTGATCGCTGTCCCGACCTTCGTCATTGGCTTCGTACTGCAGCTGGTGATCGGCTTGCAATTAGGCTGGGTCAGGCCCACTGTCGGTCCCAACCCAACCTTCAGCAGTCTTTTGCTGCCGGCAATTGTGTTAGCCGCTGGCTCCTTCGCCTATATATTACGGCTCACCAGAGCCTCGGTCTCGGAAGGGATGAACGAGGACTATGTGCGCACGGCAACCGCTAAGGGCCTCAGCCGTCCGCGGGTGGTCACGGTGCACGTGCTGCGGAACTCCCTGATCCCGGTAGTGACCTTTATTGGTGCCGATATAGGCAACCTAATGGGTGGCGCTATCGTGACCGAAGGAATTTTTAATATCAGTGGTGTAGGCCAAAAGCTATATGCGTCCATTCTGAATGGCCAGGGAGCCACTGTGGTTTCCATTGTCGCCGTCCTGGTACTGGTGTTTGTGATCGCAAACCTGGTGGTCGACTTGCTCTACGCTGTGCTTGATCCGAGGATTCGCTATGTCAAATAAAAGAAGAGAGATTGAGCACTACGTTGCTCCACTCGATGAGACTCCGCTGCAGGCGGTGGACAGCGCCGTTACTGATACCGCTCCCAGCAGCCTGTGGATGGACGCCTGGCGGAATCTTCGAAAGAAACCGCTGTTCATCGCCTCGGCCTTGTTGATTCTGTTGATCATTTTGGTCTCCCTTTTTCCAGGGCTTTTCTCACCGACCGATCCGACGGCGTTGGATGCTTGCAATCTGGCGAACTCACTTCAGCCCTCCAGCCCGGGCCACATTTTTGGCTTTAACCGGCAAGGCTGTGATATTTACGCCCGGGTGATTTACGGCACGCGTGCCTCGGTTTCGGTGGGCATACTCGCCACCCTCGCGGTCGTCCTGGTTGGCGGTATTATTGGTGCGCTCGCCGGTTACTACGGTGGGTGGCTTGATTCGATCCTGGCCCGTCTAGGTGATATTTTCTTTGCGTTGCCGCTGGTCCTGGGTGCCTTGGTGCTTTACCAAGTACCGTTCTTTCAAGACAATCGGGGCGTTTTTAGCGTGGCGACAATTTTGGCGGTATTCGGCTGGCCCAATATTGCTCGAATTACCCGAGGCGCGATCATTGAAGTCAAGAACAATGACTTCATTACCGCCGCGACATCACTGGGTGTATCGAGGTTTAGTGCGCTGCTCAAGCACGCTCTGCCCAACGCGTTGGCGCCGATCATTGTGGTTGCCACCGTCAGCCTGGGTGTCTTCATCGTCGCCGAGGCTACCTTGTCCTTCCTCGGCATTGGGCTTCCCGGCAGTGTGATGGCGTGGGGGCAAGACATTGCTAACGCCCAGAGCACACTTCGAACCAGGCCAGAAATCCTGATCTATCCAGCTGCGGCCTTGTTCGTCACCGTGCTGAGCTTCATTATGCTCGGTGATGCCGTCCGTGATGCGCTGGATCCGAAAGCGAGGAAACGATGAGCCACTCAGCTGAGGAGCTACCTCAGGTTCAGGTCACCGAGGATACCCGCGGGGAAGACCTACCCTTGCTAGATATTCGCAATCTGGATATCAGCTTCAACACGGCGACCGGTGTTTCAAAAGCCGTCCGCGGCGCGAACCTCACGGTGATGCCCGGGCAAACCGTGGCCATCGTGGGGGAGTCGGGTTCAGGGAAGTCGACCACCGCACTAGCGGCTATTGGCCTGCTTGCCGGCAACGGATCGGTCACTGGTGGACAGATTTTGTTCGACGGCGAGGATCTCACCACGGTTGGCAGCAAGCGTATTGTCGCCTTGCGTGGTAACTCGATTGGCATGGTTCCCCAGGATCCGATGTCTAACTTGAACCCGGTGTGGAAAATTGGTTTCCAGGTCCGAGAGACCCTGAAAGCCAATGGCCTGCCCTCGTCCAAGGCCGACGTTGCTCGAGTACTTTCGGAGGCAGGTTTGCCCGACGCCGAGCGGCGAGCTAAGCAGTATCCCCATGAGTTCTCGGGTGGTATGCGGCAGCGAGCTTTGATTGCCATTGGTCTGTCTTGCCAGCCTCGCCTGCTGATCGCTGATGAGCCGACCTCGGCCCTTGACGTGACGGTACAGCGGCAGATTCTTGATCATCTCGAGAAGATGACCAATGAATTGGGTACCGCGGTCTTGCTGATCACCCACGATTTGGGCCTCGCTGCGGAACGCGCAGAAAAAGTCGTGGTGATGTACAAGGGGCAGGTCGTGGAATCTGGTCCGGCACTTGAACTGCTGCAGAACCCGAAGCACCCGTACACCAAGCGTTTGGTTGCTTCTGCACCCTCGCTGGCATCGCGCCGCATTGAGGTGGCGAAGGAAGCTGGCGAAGAGGCCGAGAACCTGCTCGCCAGTAGCGAAGCAGTGGTTAAAGCAGCCGACGACATCATCCAGGTCAAAGGCCTGAGCAAGGTCTACCAGCTACGGCAGGGAGCTCTCGGCCGGAGTGTTGACTTCAGTGCGGTGGACGATGTTTCCTTTACCGTCAAGCGCGGCACCACCACGGCAGTGGTGGGGGAGTCTGGCTCCGGTAAGTCAACCGTGGCCAAGATGCTGTTGAACCTGGAGAAGCCGACCAAGGGTGACATCATCTTCGACGGCGTCAATATGACTGCTCTGGACCGCAAGGAACTGTTTCGTTTCCGGCGTCGCGTGCAGCCGATCTTCCAGGACCCCTATGGTTCCTTGGATCCGATGTACAACATCTTCCGCACCATCGAAGAACCGCTTCGGGTGCACAAGATCGGTGACCGGAAGTCTCGTGAGGCGAAGGTCAGGGAGTTGCTGGAACAGGTGGCATTGCCCGCATCCATGATGCGGCGATTCCCGAATGAGCTCTCCGGCGGCCAGCGTCAGCGTGTGGCGATTGCGCGTGCTCTGGCGCTTGAACCTGAGGTGATCATTTGCGACGAAGCCGTCTCGGCTTTGGATGTTTTGGTCCAGGCGCAGGTGCTAAACCTACTCGCTGACCTGCAGTCCAGGTTGGGTCTGACTTACGTGTTCATCACTCACGACCTGGCGGTGGTTCGTCAGATCGGCGATAACGTCTGTGTGATGGAAAAGGGCCAGATCGTCGAAGCTGGAACGGCCGACGAGGTCTTCGAGAATCCGCAAACTGAATACACCAAGAAACTCTTGGCCGCTATTCCGGGACGGGATTTGGAACTTCACTCGGAAGCTTCCTAGTTCCTCTATAAATGTAGGAGCCCTCGCATGGATCAGCATGCGAGGGCTCCTACATTTTTGAACGTGCAACAAGGATTTACCGGTAGTAGAAGTACCACATCATGCCGCCTTGGGCTTCGATGCAGCTGCTGACGTAGCTATAGGCACCGCTGTGCCAGTAATCCATTCGGGTGCTATTGCAGGCACTGGCGTTATTGAAGACAACCGTGCCGGCTGCTTCGGCGGGTGCTGCCGCCAATAACGTGCCGCCGAGCACCGCCAAACCTGCCGCGGCCATGGTCACTTTTCGAAACTTCATTGTTTCTCCTTTGATTGGTTTTACTAGAATGTCGCGGTCGACGCCGATAGTCAAGGGTTTTGGGGATACCTCAGTGCTCTCATTGGCGCGCCGGCTCGTTTAGGCTCTGCCGAATGAAGCGTCTAGAATGGACTTGTACTCTGTCGACGCATGGTTGCGTCGTGCTGGACTCAAGCTAAAAACAGATCGATGGTGCAGAGCGACTGTACGGTCATCCTCCAGCGTCCCAACCGGGGTACGGCCCGCTCCGGGCGCATCCACTGGTAACAGGAAACGAGATCTTCACGCATGTCCAATAACACCGCCTCGCGCAGCGATCTGCGCAATGTAGCCATCGTCGCGCACGTTGACCACGGCAAGACCACCTTGGTGGACGCGATGTTGAAGCAGACTCACTCCTTCGCCGAACACGGAGTGGTGGCCGATCGAGTGATGGATTCCGGTGACCTGGAGCGCGAAAAGGGCATCACCATCCTGGCCAAGAACACCACGGTGGCCTACAACGGTCCGTCCTCAAACGGCGAGACCGTCACCATTAACGTCATTGACACCCCCGGGCACGCCGACTTCGGCGGCGAGGTGGAGCGTGGCCTATCAATGGTTGACGGTGTTGTGCTCCTGGTTGACGCCTCCGAGGGACCGTTGCCGCAGACCCGCTTCGTGCTGCGTAAAGCCCTGGCTGCGAAGCTGCCGGTGATTCTTCTGGTGAACAAGACCGATCGTCCCGATGCGCGGATCGACGAGGTCGTGCACGAGTCAATGGATCTGTTGCTCGGCTTGGCCAGCGACCTGGCGGACGAAGTTCCGGACCTCGACCTGGACGCCGTGCTGAACGTTCCCGTTGTCTACGCGGCCGCCAAGGTTGGTGCTGCCTCGCTTGATCAGCCGGCCAACGGCGCTGCCCCCGACAACGACAACCTGGAGCCGCTTTTCAAGGCGATCCTTGAGCATATCCCGGCCCCGACCTACGATCCCGAGGGTGTGCTGCAGGCTCATGTCACCAACCTGGACGCTTCGCCGTTCCTGGGCCGTCTGGCGCTGCTGCGTATTTTCAACGGCACCCTGCGTAAGGGACAGACGGTTGCCTGGGCACGTCACGATGGCACCCTGAAGAATGTCAAGATCACCGAACTATTGGCCACCAAAGCCCTGGAGCGAGTGCCAGCAGAGTCCGCTGGCCCGGGTGAGATCGTTGCCGTCGCCGGTATTGAAGACATCACCATCGGCGAAACCCTGACCGACCTGGAAAACCCCCAGCCGCTGCCGCTGATCACCGTTGATGATCCGGCCATCTCAATGACTATTGGTATTAACACCTCCCCGCTGGCCGGTAAGGTCAAGGGCGCGAAGGTGACCGCACGCCAGGTCAAGGATCGCCTCGATAAAGAGCTGATCGGTAACGTTTCCTTGCGCGTGCTGCCGACCACTCGTCCGGATGCTTGGGAAGTCCAGGGCCGTGGCGAATTGGCCTTGGCTATCCTGGTGGAGCAGATGCGCCGCGAAGGCTTTGAGCTGACCGTTGGCAAGCCGCAAGTGGTGACCAAGACCATCGACGGCAAGGTCAACGAGCCGATGGAACATATGACCATTGACGTACCGGAAGAATACCTTGGTGCTGTCACCCAGCTGATGGCCGCTCGCAAGGGCCGGATGACCAATATGGCCAACCACGGCACCGGCTGGTGCCGGATGGAATTCATTGTGCCGGCGCGTGGCCTGATCGGCTTCCGGACCAAGTTCCTGACCGACACCCGCGGTGCCGGTATTGCCTCTTCTATCGCCGAAGGCTATGAGCCGTGGGCAGGACCGATCGAATACCGTACCAACGGTTCGATGATCGCTGACCGTGCCGGCGTTGTTACGCCGTTCGCGATGATCAACCTGCAGGAGCGTGGCTCCTTCTTCGTGCAGCCGACTTCAGAGGTGTACGAGGGCATGATCGTCGGCGAGAACTCGCGCGCCGACGATATGGACGTCAATATCACCCGAGAAAAGAAGCTCACCAATATGCGTGCGGCTTCCTCCGATAGCTTCGAAAATCTGACTCCGCCGCGCGTGCTGACGCTGGAAGAGTCGCTGGAGTTTGCTCGCGAGGATGAGTGTGTCGAGGTCACCCCGGAAGCCATTCGGATCCGCAAACTCATCTTGAACGCCTCAGACCGTGTTAAGGCTGCTCGCGCGCGTAACCAAGCCGCAGCTTCCGCTAACGCCTGATCAGGTGTTTCCCCCCGGATTCCTGCCCGCAGTTCCGGCAGCGGCGGATGGCAAGTACCGGCTGCTGTTGGTGCACGCGCATCCCGATGATGAGTCGATTGCCACTGGGGGGACGATGGCTTACTTCGCCCACTCCGGGGCGGAGGTCAGCCTGTTAACCTCTACTCGCGGTGAGCTGGGCGAGGTCATCCCGGCTGAGCTAAAACACCTCGAGCAGGGACTGCCCGGAGCCGTGGACGACGGCGGCCGCGGGCTCGCTCGGGTACGCGAAGCCGAACTGGGGCAAGCGGTAGCCGCGCTCGGGGTCCAGCAGCATTTCTTCTTAGGCCAAGGCTTGGCGCTCGCTCCCGGAGAACCAGCCACCGTCTACCGGGATTCTGGGATGTCCTGGGGGAGCGACGGGCGAGCGCAGGCCGCAGCGAAGGTATTGCCCGGTTCGTTTTCGCGAGCCCCACTTGAGGAAGTTGCCGGGCATACCGCGGCGCTGATTCGCGCGCTGCGGCCAGATGTTGTGATCAGCTACGCCGCCGATGGAGGCTACGGTCATCCGGACCACGTCAGAACCCATCAGATGACGGTCGCGGCGCTAGAACTAGCGGCCACGAGTGCAGATTCGCAGCACGCCGCTTGGAATGTGCCACTGAGCTATTCAATCCTTTCGGACCGCGCGGAGCGTCCGCACGATCCAGCCGCCGAGGTGTTTTGGATCGACGGCGAACTGGCTGCCAAACGAGAGGCAATGCGGGCGCACCAAACCCAGATTCTCGTGGAGCACAATCGTTTTGCGTTGAGCGATCTTAGCTTTCGCCCACTCTCCGCCCGCGAAGGCTTCCAACTGTTGCGGATCTCTGCCACCGAGCATCAGGCGAGGCAAGGCCTGCTTAGCCCCGCCGGAGCGACTGCCAAACGCAGTCTCACCGACTGGCTTGGTTACACGCTAAGCTCGGTGCTTGCCGGGGTGCTGGTGGCGGCTTTGGGTACCATGCTGCATTCACGCACCTCAACCCTAGGGGACTGGCAATTGCCATGGGGTGCTCTCCTGGCATTGGTGTTATTGGGCTCGACAATCACCCTGCTGAGCGCCTGGGCGCGCTCAGTCACCATGGGCTTGCTGCTGGGAATCATTACGTATGCCACATGTGTAATATTTTCGATCCCCCGTGGACCAGCCCCGCTGATTCTAGGAAATCTGGCGGGTTCGCTTTGGCTCTACGGGATAGCCGTGGTGACCTTGCTAAGCATGCTGCCCGCCTTGATTGCAGCGCTACGCCGCAAGGCCAAAACGCAGAATCGCTAACGCGCGCCTTGCCAGACCGCATCGAAGGGTGCCTGGGAGGCGACCCGTGCTTGAATAGCCTTAGTGACGAAATGCTTAGCCGCTCGGGCGGCATCGATCGGACTGGCACCCTTCGCTAGCTCCGCCGCTACCGCCGCCGCCAATGAGCAGCCAGCGCCGGATACCGCCACCTCGCCGACCTTAGGGCTGCTCAGGACCTCGAGCGAAGTGCCGTCATAAAATACATCCACCGCCTCACTGCCGGCCAGACGCACGCCACCCTTGGCCAAAACAGTTGCACCGGAAGCGTCGTAAATGCGTTGCGCCGCCTCCTTGAGGTGTTCAACCGTGCTGATTTCCGCTAGGCCGGAGAGCGAGAGTGATTCAAAATGGTTTGGCGTGACAAAGCTGGCTTTGGGCAGGATCTGCGCTTTAAGAGCTTGGTCGGTGTCGAGCGCAGCCCCTGGCTCCTGACCCTTGCAGATCAGCACCGGATCGAGCACCACATTCTTCCAATCACGGTTAGCCAAGGACTGAGCCACGGTGTCGATGGTAGCGGGGGTGCCCAGCATACCGATTTTCACGGTATCGAGCTGCGTCGGCTGGTAAGCGGCAGTTATTGCTTCAAGCTGATCGGCGATGACTTGCGGATCGACCGGCACAAAACGGTGATTCCAGTCCTGCTTCGGGTCGAAGGAAACAATGCAGCTGAGCGCGACAATGCCAAAAACTCCGAGTTGCTGGAAGGTCTTCAGATCGGCTTGGGCGCCAGCGCCTCCGGTTGCCTCAGAACCAGCGATGGTCAGCGCGATAGCAGGATTATTTTGTGCGGAAGTCATCTTCCCACTTTACCGTGAGCCACGACGGACCGATCCTGCCCCAGTAGGTCTATTGTGGACGACGCCGTGGGGGAGCCGGGACTTCTTTGGCAGCCACGATATCCGCTCGCCCTATTGTCACCACGCCGCGTTTAGTCTCCACCGAAATCCGTTCACGATCTCGTGAGAGTAGATTACCGACGGCATCAGTCAGCGGTAGCGGTCCGGTGACGCGATAGCGGGCCACGATCCGGGTGCCGATCTCAATATCGTCTAGGAAACTCACTCCGTCATGCTAAATCCCGCCCAAGCCCCGCGTCGAGCTTCGGGACTTCATGAGAGTGAAGTGGTTTCGAGATAGGCCAATGAGGTGACAGCGGGCCATCCGGAAGCCATCGGACTCTCCTGGGCAGCGCGAGTGCGAGAAGAAGGCTCGGTTGGGGGATAATAGGAAAGTCTGCTTTGAGCGCAGGATAGGAAGGTTGGGACGTGACGTACGTAATCGCACAGCCGTGCGTGGATGTAAAAGACAAGGCCTGTATTGATGAGTGCCCGGTTGACTGTATCTACGAGGGCGAACGTTCGCTCTACATCCACCCCGATGAATGTGTTGACTGCGGCGCCTGCGAACCGGTCTGCCCGGTTGAGGCGATTTATTACGAAGATGACGTCCCCGATGAATGGGCTGAGTATTACAAGGCAAATGTCGAGTTCTTTAACGAACTAGGTTCGCCGGGCGGGGCAGCCAAGGTGGGCAACACCGGCTACGACCACGCCTTCATTGCAGCGTTGCCGCCGCAGAACCAAGACCATGGCTAAGCCATTTGGTCTGCAATTACCCGAATATCCCTGGGAAGCCGTGGCCCCCTATGCGGAAAAGGCGAGGCAGCACCCGGACGGTATTGTCGATCTCTCCATTGGCACCCCGGTCGATGCCACTCCACAACTTATTCAGGACGCCCTGAAAGCCGCCACCGATGCGCATGGCTACCCGACGACCCAGGGCAGCACGGAGCTCCGAAAGACCATTGTGGATTGGTTTGCCCGTCGTCGCGGAGTCAGCGGGCTCTCGGCCGAACAGGTGCTTCCGACGGTTGGCTCCAAAGAGATGGTGGCTTGGCTACCGCTGCTGCTGGGCCTGGGCCCGGGCGATGTCGTGGTGCGCCCCTCGGTTGCCTATCCCACCTACGATATGGGTGCCATTTTTGCCGGTGCGACAGCGATCGCTGCCGATTCGCTCAGCGAACTCGATGACGACACCAGGGCCAAGGTGCGGCTGGTCTGGATCAACTCTCCGGGTAACCCGACCGGGGAGATCCGCAGTCGGGAAGAACTCGCCGAGCTAGTAGCCCAGGCCAGAGAAATCGACGCGGTGGTCGCCTCGGACGAATGCTATGCGGAACTGGGCTGGGGAGACTGGGAGAGCGGCGTTCCCAGTGTGCTGGACCCCGCGGTGACTCAAGGCTCGTTCGATCGGCTGTTAGCTGTCTATTCGCTTTCCAAACAGTCAAATCTGGCTGGCTACCGGGCGGCTTTTATCGCCGGTGATCAGGAACTGATCAAGAATTTGCTGAACAGCCGCAAACACGCGGGCATGATGGTGCCGTGGCCCGTGCAGCAAGCGATGACCGCCGCACTGAGCGATGACGAACACGTGCAGCGACAGAAGGATCTTTACCGGGCGCGTCGGGACGCTCTGCAGCCCGCCTTGGAGTCTTTTGGGCTCGATATTCACGGTTCGGATGGAGGCCTTTATCTGTGGGCGCGTCCAGCACCAGAACAGCCGCAACTCGATTCCTGGAGCACGCTCGACCGCTTTGCGGAACGTGGCATCCTGGTGGGACCGGGAGTCTTTTATGGTGCAGCGGGCGAGGGCTTCGTCAGGGTTGCACTTACCGGAAGTGATGAGCGCGTTGCGGCCGCGGTCAAACGATTGCAATGAATGCTGGTCGAACAGGGATTAGCACTCAGAGCGTGCCGGGCGGTAGTTTCTTAATGCGACGACTTTGTAATCCAAAACCCGCGCAATATCGAAGGGGAACTTCATGACTGAAGGAACAGGTGCCACACTGAACTTTGACGGCGGTCAACTCGACCTGCCCAGAGTCAAGGCAGCTGAAGGCAACGACGGCTATGACGTCTCCAAGTTGCTGTCGAAGACCGGCGTAGTGACCTACGATCCCGGCTTCGTGAACACCGCTGCCACTAAATCAGCCATCACCTACATTGACGGTGACGCCGGCATCCTGCGCTACCGGGGCTACCCGATTGAGGAGCTGGCACAGCATTCCAGTTTCCTTGAAGTTTCTTACCTGCTGATCTACGGGAACCTGCCCTCGCCAAGCGAACTGACCGCCTTCGACGAGAAAATTCGTCGGCACACCCTGCTGCACGAAGACCTTAAAGGCTTCTTCGGAGGGTTCCCGCGCGATGCGCACCCAATGCCGGTGCTCTCCTCGGCGGTCTCGGCGCTTTCCACCTTCTATCAGGATTCGCTCGATCCCTTCGATAAGGACCAGGTTGAGCTTTCCACCATCCGGCTCCTCGCCAAGTTACCGGTGATTGCCGCCTATGCGCACAAGAAGTCAATTGGTCAGGCCATGCTTTACCCGGACAATTCGATGAACCTGGTGGAGAATTTCCTGCGGCTCTGCTTCGGTCTGCCCGCGGAGCAATACGAGCTGGACCCGGTGATGGTCAAAGCGCTAGATCTGTTGCTGATTCTGCATGCTGACCATGAGCAGAACTGCTCCACCTCGACGGTACGCCTGGTCGGTAGTTCAAACGCGAATATGTTCGCCTCCATTTCTGCCGGCGTCAACGCGCTCTTTGGCCCCTTGCACGGTGGCGCAAATGAGGCTGTTTTGAACATGCTCCGACAGATTCAAGCCAGCGGCGAGCCGGTGGAGAAGTTCGTCGAGCGGGTGAAGAACAAGGAAGCCGGCATTAAACTGATGGGCTTCGGTCACCGCGTCTACAAGAACTACGATCCGCGTGCCAAGATCGTCAAGGCCACCGCCAACGAGATCCTCTCCCGGCTGGGCGGCAACGATGAGTTGCTCGACATCGCGATGAAACTTGAAGAAACCGCGCTGACCGATCAGTACTTCGTCGATCGTCGGCTTTACCCGAACGTCGACTTCTACACCGGCGTGATCTACAAGGCGATGGGCTTCCCGGAAAAGATGTTCACCGTGCTCTTCGCGATGGGCCGGCTGCCCGGCTGGATCGCACAGTGGCGGGAAATGATTCAGGACCCGGAGACCAAAATTGGCCGACCGCGGCAGCTTTACACCGGTGCGCAGGAGCGTGCCTACCCTTCACGCTAAGCCAATTCAGCCGACGGGCGAGACCATCCTTGAAGGGGCCGGATTCATTCTGAATCCGGCCCCTTCAAGGCGTTTCTGAGGAGTATTCTAGAGACGGATCTTCTACAGGAGGCAGCACCATTCATCACACCGGCGGCCCTGGCTGGCGGATCACCGTGGACATTTCAGCGCCACTGCTGATCGCGCTCTACATTCGTGATGCCTCCGGTCTCACGGGAGCTGGCATGCCCTCGATTTCAGCCATTCATCCGGCTGTTAAATCTGCTGAACCACACCAACTCACTCAGCAGGTCGGGGGTCTGGCCTCGCTGCGCTTTGAATGGGAAGAATGGTGGGCGCAGCTGCTCGGTACTTTTCCAGGACGCCCGCCCCAGCTAACCCCGCCGAACTTTGAGGAGTTTGCTGGCAACCCGGCGCTGCAACGCGTGATGCAGGCTCATTTCGGTGCAGCGCTAAATTGGGCTCGCCAGCAAATGACTGAGTACGAGCTGATGGCATCTCGCCGGGAAACCATGGGGGAACTGAAGATCCTGGCCCAGCTAGTGCAAGATCGGGAGCTCGAACTGGGCAGAAACGCCCGAGAATTCAGCCTGAGCATCCTGGAAGTGCCGATCGCCGAGCCGCGGGCCTGGTTCCTGGAGCCCAACCGAATGGTGATGAGCCAGCACTTACTCGACGATCCGGAAGCTTTCCGCAGCTATGTGCAGCCGGTGGTGGAGATGCTGGTCTAAGCCTTCGCTCAGCCCTTCGGCTGCAGGGCGATCACTACTTCTTGGCCGCTAGCCGACTCGAGAGGCTGCCAGCCCTTGTTACTGCTGCCGTCGTTATTATTGCGCTGCCAGCTATGGCCCGCGAAACTCACCTGAGTAATGCCGAGCGTGCTCGCATTGGCGACCGCCCACTGCGCGTAACTCCAACCAGCCACACCGGTAGCACTCACCCGCACGGTAGAGGCTTGCGGCTTGGCGGTGGCGGTGGCGAAGGCGGCCTGGACTTTTTTGGCCACCGCAGTTGGATCGCCGGGAGCCTGCGGACTATCGAGTGTGCAACTGAGTGCGGCGCTGGAATTACCGGTCAGCGCCGAAGCAAAAGCGCGAGCCATTGATTCATGCTGACCATAGGCTTCGGGGAACGCTGAACGTTGTACTGCCTGGCCAGCAGCGGTGATGGTCATCTGCTGGTAGCCCGGAACGGTGAGCAGCACATCGTAAAAGGCGTTAGTTGAGTAGTTCGGATCCATGATCTGCTCGGCGGTGCCCCACTCCTGCGAGGGCCGTTGCTGGAACAAGCCGAGCGAATCGAGATCACCATAGTTGATATTGCGCAGCTTGGATTCCTGCATAGCCACCGCAAGGGCTATTGTGACGGCCCTTGGCGGCAGCCCTCGTCGGATACCAATAGCGGCGATCAGCGCGGCATTTTGGGCCTGATCAGGGGCCAAGGAGTACTGATTATCCTGAAGTGGCGCAGTGCAAGCCAGTATTGGCTTTACCGGTGGAGGCTTAAAAAGATTTACCGCCCAAAAACCAGCAGCCACAATGAGCACCACCACAAAAAGCATTGAGAACAGCCAGATCAGCCCGGCGTGGAGTTTCTTGCGGCGACTCATCTAGTTATTATGCAAATCCAGATTGAGTTCAACCGTCTGCCCCTGCCGGGGGAGTGCCTCAACTTCGCCGCTAGTGGAATTGCGGCGGAACAGCAGGTTGGGGCGGCCGGAGAGTTCAGTGGCCTTCACAATGAGCCAGCTGTCCTCGCCGTCGGCATTCTTGGGGCCGGGCACCCTCACCCGAGTGCCCGCGGTGACATAGAGGCCAGCTTCCACCACCGAGTCATCGCCGATACTGATACCGACGCCTGAATTGGCGCCGAGCAGCACCCGCTCGCCGAGCGTGATTCGCTGCTTTCCGCCACCCGAGAGAGTGCCCATAATCGAGGCACCGCCGCCGACATCGCTACCGTTGCCGACCACCACACCCGCCGAGATACGGCCCTCCACCATCGAGTTGCCCAGGGTCCCGGCGTTGTAATTGACGAAGCCTTCATGCATCACCGTGGTGCCTTCGGCCAGGTGCGCACCAAGCCGCACGCGGTCGGCGTCGGCGATCCGAACCCCGGTAGGCAAGACGTAGTCCACCATCCGCGGGAATTTGTCCACACCCTGCACCTGAACCGGGCCACGACGCCGCAGCCGCAGGCGGGTGGTTTCGAAATCCTGGGCAGCGCACGGACCGAAATTGGTCCACACCACGGTGGGCAGAGTGCCGAAAATGCCGTCCAGATTAATACTGTTCGGGGTGACTAAACGATGCGAGAGCAGGTGCAGTCGCAGGTAGCTGTCAGCGGTATCGGCGGGGGCGGCGTCCAGGTTGATCTGCGCGAAAACGACTTGCTGGCTGGTGCCCCGGTCCTGATCTGCAGAGCTTTTCGCGAGGGCAATGAGCTCCGGTTCGGCCTCTGGAGCTTGGCCGAGGGTTTCGGCGGCGATCCCTAGCGCGGGGGCCGGGTACCAGACATCCAGGATCGTGCCATCACTGCTGAGCGTGGCGAGACCGAAGCCGTAGGCGGCGCGGGCGGGGTCAAGGGATGTCTGCGTCATACTCCTATCTTCGCTTAGTCGGGCAGCTGCGAGCAAAACATCACAGGTCGATTTCAGTGACTGCATCGCCTCAAAGCTAGTGTTTTCTGTTGGCCCTCCCCACCGAATCGCAGCTTTCACTGGGCAGGGACGGCATACCCCGGTGAAACTTACTATTCGGTGGGGTTGGATAGGGTAGAAGGATGGGATTGGATCTGACCGCCGATGTTGCCTTGTTGACCGCTACTCTGCTCGATATGGAGAGTGTCTCGGGGAACGAGAAGTCGCTGGCCGATGCCATTGAATCGGCACTGCGTGAGTATCCGCATCTCACCGTGTTGCGTGACGGAGATTCACTCATCGCTCGCACCGAATTGGGACGTGCCGAAAGGGTCATTTTGGCCGGGCATCTGGATACCGTACCGCTGCCGAGCACACCGGGCTCGCGTGGCACAGTGCCCTCGCAATGGAACGGCGCCGCCGACGGCCCGGATGGTGTGCTGTATGGTCGGGGTGCCACCGATATGAAGGGCGGGGTGGCGGTGCAATTAGCGCTCGCCGCCGCGCTGACCGAACCGGTGCGGGATATTAGTTTCGTGTTCTACGACCATGAAGAGGTGGAAGCGGAGCTCAGCGGACTCGGACGGCTGGCTAGCAATCACCCCGAGCTGCTGAAAGCCGATTTCGGTATTCTGCTGGAGCCGACTGACGGTGTGGTGGAGGGCGGTTGTAATGGCACGATGCGCTTTGAGACGCGGACCAGCGGTCTCGCGGCACATTCCGCACGAGCTTGGATGGGGCACAATGCGATTCACGACCTGGCTCCGATCCTGCAGCGGCTTGCCGAGTACCAACCGCAAACCATTGACGTTGAGGGTCTGGAGTATCGGGAAAGCCTGAACGCGGTGAAAATCCGTGGCGGGGTGGCTGGGAATGTGATTCCCGATGCCGCCGTGGTGGAGATCAATTACCGCTTTGCCCCGGATAAATCGATCGAGCAGGCCGAGGCAGTGGTCTTCGAGCTCTTGGAAGGCTTCGACGTGGTGCGCACCGACGCCGCCTCGGCAGCTCGTCCCGGCCTGGATCGACCCGCAGCAGCAGCTTTTGTGGCCGCGGTCGGCGGCACGCCGAAGCCGAAATTCGGCTGGACCGACGTCGCCCGTCTGGGACAGCTCGGCATCCCCGCGGTGAACTTTGGCCCCGGCGACGCGCTGCTCGCACATAGCGATAATGAACACGTCAGCGGCCAGGCAATCCGTGACTGCCTGGCCGCTTTGACACGCTGGTTGAGCTAGCTTCTAGGTGTTTCCACCGGTGCCGAGATTACCCATATCAAGGTTTCCAGCCCCTGGTACCACCGGGGTGTTCTTATTCGAAACCTTCTTACTGCGACGCATCCGGCTCTCCAAGTACTTAGCTATGCCAGCGAGGATCAGACAGCAACCAACATAGATTGCACCACCAACAATAGCCGCTGGAATAATCGACGTCTGGTAACTGATTTGTGAACCAAGGTAGTTGATCTGGTAGAGCAATTCTTGGTAGGTGATGATGAAGCCGAGCGCGGTATCCTTCAGGGCCACTACCAACTGAGCAATGATCACTGGAAGCATGGTGCGCACCGCCTGAGGCAGCAGAATCATTGTCATTACCCGGGTCTTGCGCAGACCAAGTGCATACGCTGCCTCGCTTTGACCTTTCGGCACCGCCAGAATGCCGGCCCGGAAGACCTCGGCGAGCACCGAACCGTTGTAGAGAATCAAACCAACTACCACGGCAGTGAAAGGGCTAATGCCCTGGACGCCCATGGAGCCGAGGCCATAGAACATTAGAATTCTGTTACCTCTATGATGGAAATTAAGATTAAAATATTACCCTCAATCTATTGACTGCCACTTCTTTCAACGATAGGTTATATCTCACAGTGATGGCTATCTGATTGCTCCCTAGGGGAAATAATTCTGATTGAATCACTAATTCGTCATTATTGAGGTGCGATATGTTCGGGCCAATTTTCTAAATTCTAAGGATGACGTATGCAGAAAAACAAAAATAATTTATCAATATATTATAGATTTTTCAGCATCTTTCTCGCATTTGGCATTGTTTTAGCTTCGGCGGTGAGTGCAAATGCAGCTAGTTACTCGACGTATCTGAACGGTCCAATCTGGGATGAGGGTATTGCTAGTTCGACGGTGGGCAGTATCTCTGGGGGCAGGATCACGGCATTTTTCGGAGATGCTGGAATAGCGTCAATTCGCACTACAAATCGGATTGGCACCCAGGTATATTACTCAACAACAACTTTGGGACCTACTTCAAACTTGCAGCATTCCGTGAGAGCAGACGCGAGAAGCGCCTGTAGCTGGAGTAAGAAGTATCCAAATGTCAATGTCGGACAGCAAACTTTAATTTGCGAAGTTCTGAAGTAGTCTGGAGAATGTTATGAGAAAAAATGTCAAGACTTCCCTTTTGCTGTCCAGTACTCTCGTTGCGGGAGTGACTGCTTTTAGCCTGCTCACTTCTCAAGTGGGAAATGCTGAAGACATGCGTCCAGCAGAGAAATATAATCTCTCGGTCGTGTATTCAGGAGGTGAACTTAAGTCAAGCTTGCCGAAGAAAATAGACACTTCCCAGATTGGGGACGGGATAGTATCGAGCGGAAGTATTAAAAAGCTTGACTCTGACAGCTTTCAAGAATCATATATCTTTGTCGATGGCGGCGGTAGGCTGTGTATGGTTCTGTACATTCCTTCTAGTTCTAATAAGGATGACTGGGTTTCCGGATCAAGCTGCGTTGATTCAAAAGGTTTCAATACGGGTGGGATTGGAGTGAGAGTGTCAAATCTTAAAGCTTCATACGAAAGCTACGTAATTCCAGATGGAAAAACCGTTGTGGCTGAGAATTACCTAAGTTCCTCCGCCGTTAAGTATCAACTGGTCGGAAACGTACTGAAGATTGATCCTGCCACGTCGGCTCAGGACCGGTTGAAAATCTCGGATGGATTTCATGTAAATCTAATTCCGGAAGGTGAGAAGAAGTGAGAAGCTATAGAGGTGATTCCAAATCTTTTCGCATCCTAATTTGCATCTCTCTCGTGTCGGTCGGGGTTACTTTAGGATCAGCACAAGTGGCAAATTCTGCTGAAGTTACTTACTTCAACAGCTCGATGCCATATGGGATGAAGGCTAGCAGTGTTGAAGAGAAGTGGATCAGCGGTGGAAGTATGGGGCCGGGCACAAATCCACATTCTCTCGTAATTGAAACCACTCAAGGAAGCCAAACAATTGCCAGGGTAGATTCTTCTCCCGGGCAAAATGCAAATCTTCAGCATGGAGCCGTAAGCTATAGCAGATCGAGATGTTGGTATCACAATCCAACTGAAGTGAGCGCTGGCTCTTGGAAGTTTGTCTGCAAATACTACTGATTTAGCGCCAAAAATAGTTTGGGTGACCAAAAATCTGGTCACCCAAACTATTTTGCTTACTTTATTTTTTTAGGGCTCCGACTCAATCGACGTTCCAGCCACTTAGCAAAAGCTGCCACCAGCAGGTTGATCAGAATGAAGATCGCTGCGCCGACGATGAAGGCTGGCAAGAGGTTTTGGTAGTCGCGACCAATATTATTGATCGCGTAAAGCAGTTCTTGGTAAGTCACCAGATAGCCAAGCGCCGAGTCTTTCAGAAGCACCACAACTTGAGCGATGATCGTCGGAAGCATTGATCGGAAGGCTTGCGGGAGCAAGATGGTGCGAAGCGTTTGCCCGCGAGTAAGACCAACCGCCGTTGCTGCTTCACCTTGCCCTTTGGGGAGTGCCAGGACTCCAGCACGGATAATCTCCGCGATCACCATACCGTTATAAAGGGCGAGGCCCGTGACGACTGCTACTAGCGGTGAAACCTTGCCGCTGCCCAGATAGTACACTCCGAACATCAGCAAGAGTACGGGAAGGCCGCGGAAGAACTCCAGCACAATAGTGGTGGGGAGCGATATCCATCGCTTCGTTGAAAGTCTCCCAACAGCGAAAATAACGCCGATGAGCATTGCAAAAACGGTACCCAATGCGGCTGCTAGTAATGTTGACCCGAGGCCTTTGAGTAGTACGCCTTGGATGTCGGTATAGCTGAAAGGGGACCACTTCGAAGCTTCGAACTGGCCAGCCTCGGCAAACTTGAAGACGATCCAAGCAATAGCCCCGAGTAACAGCAGGACGGCGACGATCGAGATGATCACATTATTGCGCCGGGCCTTAGGGCCGGGGGCGTCGAAAAGAACCTGAGATGCGCTCATCGGGCTATTCTCACTTTCCGCTCAATGAGGCCGAATATTTGGCCTAATCCAATGCTCAAAATCAAGTAGGCGATAGCGGTGCCGGCCAAGATCAGAGGCACTTGATCACCTCGAAGTTCGATCACACCGTTCATTGCAGAGATCAGTTCCTTGTTATTGAAGCCGGAGGCAATGGAGGTGTTTTTGACCATAGCGATGATCACGCTGGCTAGCGGTGGCACTACGGTCCGGATTCCTTGCGGCAAGATAATAAAGCGCAGCGACTGCGTGAAAGTCAGGCCGATGGAACGGGCTGCTTCGGCTTGGCCCAGCGGCACCGTGGCAATACCCGAGCGAATGGCTTCACAGACGAAGCAGGAAGTGTAGGCAGTGAGCGCAAGCACCGCATAGTTGAAGGAAACCTGATCGGTGGTGTTGCCGAAGCTAATCTGCAGATAGGGTAGGCCGAAGGCGCAGAAAAATAGCACCAAGGTCAGTGGAGTATTTCGCACCACATTGACGTAAGTGGTCGCGGCAGCGCGCAGTACCGGGGTTGGGGATACCCGCATGGCAGCGAGTACGGTGCCAAAAATGAGCGAGCCAACCATGGTGAAGAAGCTGAGCACGATAGTGCCCCAAAAACCGCTGGCGAAGAGGCCTAGATTACTTGTGATTGCGTCCAACTGTCGGAGCCTTTCTCCATGGACTGAAAACTTTCGAATCAGCCAGTTCAGCTGCTGTTGGTGCTCACGGTTTCGCGCGAGCACCAACAGCAGCTGAACAAGTGGCTAATTAGTAGCGATCCGGCTTGGGAATGGTTATCCCTTCGGAACTCCCGAGCGTGTACTCGAAGGCCTTCTTCCAGGTTCCGTCAGATTCGAGCTTCTCTAGGCTGTCATTGATGGCGGTGCGCAGCGCAGTATCGCCCTTGGCTAGGCCGATTCCGTAGGGCTCCTGAGAGAACGGCTTGCCAACAACCTTGAGCGCGCCCGAAGACTGAGCTGCGTAGCCACGCAGAATCGCGTCATCGGTAGTGACAGCATCCACGCTGCCACTATTGAGGTTGTCTACGCACTTTGAGTAGGTGTCATAGGTGACCAGTTGAGCGTCCGGATACTTTTCGGTGATTCGCTGGGCAGGGGTTGAGCCATCAACCGAGCAGACCTTTTTGCCCTTCAAATCGTCGGGGCCGGTGATGGTGCTATCTTTCTTCACCAGCAGATCCTGGCCAGCGATGTAGTACGGGCCAGCAAAATCGACGACCTTCTTGCGGGCATCGTTAATGGTGTAAGTCGCCACCACCAGATCGACTGTGCCGTTCTGCAGGAACGGTTCGCGGTTCTTGGAGACGGTTTCCTTGAATTCGATCTGCTCGGGTTTGAAGCCGAGGCCAGCCGCAACAGACTTGGCGATCTCAATATCGAAGCCTTCAGGCTTATCGGCGCCAGCCTTCTTATTGCCAAGGCCAGGCTGATCAAATTTCACCCCGATGACCAGCTTGCCGGCCTTATTGGCCTTGGTCCAGGTCGGGCTACTGTCGAGTTTTACATCCGACGCGACCTTGTATTCAGGGGAGGGGCCAGCAGAGGCATTGCCACCGTTGGGCGAACCGCTCTGACCACACGCGGTCAGCGCTAGTGCTGCGGCCAGCGCGGTGGCGCCGAAGACGCCAGCTTTTTTAGTGAATCTCATGATTGCCTTTCAATAGTGCGAGTTTTGTCAGGACTAGTTGGCAGGGGCTTGTGCTAGGAGCTAGTGGGTCAGGATCTTCGACAGGAAGTCCTTGGCTCGGTCGCTCTTGGGCTGGGTGAAGAAAGTCTCTGGCTCAGCGTCCTCGACGATCTGTCCATCAGCCATGAAGACCACCCGGTCAGCCGCCTTGCGGGCGAACCCCATTTCGTGGGTGACCACAATCATCGTCATGCCCTCGTGTGCCAGCCCCACCATGACATCGAGAACTTCGTTGATCATTTCCGGGTCGAGAGCCGAGGTTGGCTCGTCGAACAGGATCACCTTGGGCTTCATCGCGAGCGCTCGTGCGATCGCGACTCGCTGCTGCTGCCCGCCGGAGAGCTGGGCAGGAAGTTTTGCTGCTTGGGCGCCCACCCCGACGCGTTCCAGCAGCGCCATCGCCTCTTTCTCGGCGGCATCCTTGGACACGCCCTTGACCTTGATCGGGCCCAAGGTGACGTTCTCCAGAATGGTTTTGTGCGCGAAAAGGTTGAACGATTGGAACACCATGCCAACCTCGGCCCGCAGCTTCGCTAATTGCTTGCCCTCTTGCGGCAACAGATTCCCGTCAATGCGAATCTCGCCATCATCGATGGTTTCCAGCCGGTTAATGGCGCGGCAGAGCGTTGACTTACCTGAGCCAGAGGGGCCGATCACCACCACTACCTCGCCTTTGGCGACGCTCAGATTGATCTCTTGAAGCACGTGCAGTGCACCATAGTGCTTATTGACTGCCTTCAACTCCACCAGAGGGGCAGCATTTTGACTACTCATCACAAAACCTACTCAATACCATGTATAGAACCTACCTAATGTTTTCCTGTTATTCAGCAAGTATTTGAAAATGGATCCGATCGTGACCAAGGTGTGACCGCAGTCATACTCTCAGATTTGTTCGCCAATCCCCAACCTTGCTAGCCGGTTGCCGTAGCCTAAATCCATGAGCTCGCCAACCGATAAAAACCTGACAGTGCCCTCCCGACATCGTGGTCCGGTGGAACTCCGACGAGGTTTAGCCGAAGGGTCAACAGCGGACCAGCACCTGCTTGATACGCGCTCCCCGGGCGACTTCACCAGCACCGATCCCTGGCGGGTGCTCAGAATCCAGGCAGAGTTTGTTGAAGGCTTCGGAGCCCTGGCCAATATTGGCCCGGCGGTGAGCGTCTTTGGCTCGGCGCGCACCAAACCCGGCAGCGCCTTTTACGAGATGGGAGTCGAGGTCGGAAGGCGCCTGGTGGCGGCCGGGTTTGCGGTGATCACCGGCGGCGGGCCTGGCTCGATGGAAGCCGCAAATAAGGGAGCCGTGGAGGCCAAGGGACTATCTGTTGGCCTCGGTATTGAACTGCCCTTCGAGCAAGGCATGAACCAATGGGTAGACCTTGGGGTGAATTTCCGGTATTTCTTTGCCCGGAAGACGATGTTTGTGAAGTACGCCCAGGGCTTCATCGTGCTGCCGGGCGGGCTCGGTACTCTCGATGAGCTCTTTGAAGCAATGGTGCTGGTGCAAACGCATAAGGTGACGTCGTTCCCGATCGTGCTGATCGGGAGGGAGTTCTGGGGGCCGATGGTGGACTGGATCAAGAACACTCTGGTGGCCGACGGCTTAGTCTCCGAAGGAGATCTGAACATTATCTCAGTGGTGGACACGCCAGAGGAGGCAGTGCAAAGACTCGCTGAGGGTGTCTGATGTCAGAACCGCGAACACGTCAAAATCCGAGGCAGTCTGTCAGGATAGTGATGTGACGTACTTACTGGTCTTTGTGGCTGTGCTGGTAGTTGGCGCTACCGCTTTCTTCCTGATCGGCCAGCGACGTCGAGAAACCGGGCGTGCTGCCACCTCCGTTGACCCGGCCAATCCGTCGCTGGGATCCGCGTTTTTGGACGATGGTCTGGCGGCGCCGGTGCCGAACCTGCCACCGGTGTTGCTGCCCGAGCATCCAGCCCCAGAGGACGTCGACCGAGTTCGCTTCTCACTGGGTTTGCGTGGCTATCGGATGGATCAGGTCGATCAGGTCTTGGATCAGCTCGCGGCCGAGTTGAAAGTAAAAGAGCAGCACATCGCTGAGCTAAACCATCAACTGCAGACGCCGCTTGAGACTCAGGGCGAGCAGCCGGTCGTTGCGCAGACTGCCGAGGATGGGCCTCACACCGAGACCTTGGCAGCGCAGCATCGCGCCACGGAAACCCGGCAGGCTTCGGAAGCCGCACTGGTTTCGGAAACTGCGCTGGATAGTGAGGTGCTGCTGCACACGGCCCCGGAGGAAACTGCCCCAGAAGAAACTGCCGCGGAGGAAAGAGCATGAACGATCCGGTATCAGCCGAGAAGTCGGCCGCCCCCGACCAGAAAATACGGTGTGCTTGGCCTGGCTTGCAGGGCAGTGAGCTATACCAGAACTACCACGATTTTGAGTGGGGTAGGCCGGTGCACGGGGAACATGAATTATTTGAGCGGCTCAGTCTTGAGGCCTTTCAATCAGGCCTGAGCTGGCTCACCATTTTGCGCAAACGTGAAGCCTTCCGGGCGGCCTTTGCCGACTTTGACCCGGCCAAAGTCGCCGTTTTTGACGCCGCGGACGTCAACCGCTTAATGAACGATGCAGGAATCGTTCGCAATACTCTGAAGATCAACGCAACGATCAATAATGCGCAAGCGATTCTGAACCTTCCCAACGGGGTGACACTCGGGTCGTTGCTGCAAGATCACCGACCCGCACCCAGACCAGCGGGAACGCCGGTGCCTGCGAGCACCCTCGAATCGGCGGCCTTGGCCAAAAGACTGAAGAAACTCGGTTTTCGATTTGTCGGACCCACAACTAGCTATGCCATGATGCAAGCGATCGGCCTGGTCAATGACCATCAGGAAGACTGCTGGGTTCGTGCCGAGCTCTGAGCGACGGCAGCTAGTGCGCCCACCTTTCCGGCCTAATTTGCTGCTGTCAGATTGGCTGCGAAACGCGGCGAAGTCGCTGCTCGCCACGCCCTGGTGGCTCAGGATCGGGCTGCTTTATCTAGTCACTCGGCTGATCAGCTTTTTCATTTTCAGCGCAGCGGCGCTGCATCAAGGCCCCAACCCCTGGTTCCCTGCCGCTCCCGGCTATCTAGATTTCATCAATATCTGGGACAGCGAGTGGTACCACCGCATCTTCGATAATCTCTACCCGCAGCAGCTGCCGCAATCGGCGGATGGCAGCACGGCGGAGAATAACTGGGCCTTCTACCCGCTCTTCCCACTGCTGGTCAGAGGAATATCGATGCTGACCGGACTGGGCTGGGGGATAGTGGCGCCGTTGGTAGCCACCCTCGCTGGTCTAGCGGCCAGCCTGATGATTTACCGGTTATTCCGGTTGTTCGCCAGCACGGTTACCGCAAGCTGGGCGATGGTTTTCCTGCTGACCTTTCCCATTTCACCCATCCTGCAAGTGCCTTACGCTGAGTCGCTCAATCTTTTTTTTCTTGCCGCGGCGCTCTATTTGGTGATCAAACATCGTTATCTTTTGGCGATCCCTGTGGTCTTGCTCAGTGCGCTCTCCCGTCCGGTGGGAGTGGCCTTTGCGCTGTTCTTCTTCCTGCACTTGCTCGTGCGCTTCCTGCCGAGTCGGCGGTTCAGTTATCGCCTCGACGATTTCCCGGCCTCCCAGCGCCTGACGGGCTTATTGCTGCTACTGGTGAGTGGGGTGGCCGCCTTCGCTTGGCCTCTGATTGCCTGGTTGGTCACCGGCCAGATGAGTGCTTATACGGACACCGAAGCGGTCTGGCGTGGCGGTGGTTCACTTGTGCTCTTCCAGCCATGGTTACAGTCAGCGGATCAATTATTGGGTCCGGTGCTCGGCGCTCTCGCCCTGGTGCTGCTCATCATTGGCTTTGTGCTCTACTACAACTCCCAGGCGGTGCGCCGAATTGGTTTGGATATGCGGCTCTGGTGTCTGGCCTACCTGGTTTACCTTTTCGCGGTGCTGCACCCACAAACTAGCACCTTCCGGTTAATGCTGCCGCTGTTCCCCTTTGCCTTGGCGACCGCCTTTATTTCCCGATCGAGAGCTTTCCGGATCGCTGTCACTATCTGTTTCCTGCTGTTGCAGGTCGTTTGGGTGGTCTGGCTGTGGGCCTGGGCGCAGCTGCCAGGCGGTGGAGACTACCCGCCTTAAGCAGCGGAGATGCGCCTCAAATTGGTGTTCGAGGTCACCGTAGGCTGCTCGAAGCTGTCCGGTTAAGAGTTCGGCAATTGGCCCCGGAGTGTGATCTGCGAGATAATAAAATTCAGCGATCATTCGCTTGAGCAACTTGTAAAGGGGTTTACCTGATGGCGGCCATGAAGCCCAGAACCGGTGACGGTCCAATGGAGGTCACGAAGGAGGGACGCAGCCTGATTATGCGTGTTCCCTTAGAAGGTGGCGGCCGTCTGGTAGTTGAGCTGAATGCCGACGAGGCTGGTCGTCTCAAGGACTGCCTACTCGGCGTCACCGAATAAGCAGCCCTCAGCTCAGGTCGGTTCAGTCCGCCTGATTTTTGCTGACCAGACGAGTCAGCAGTTCAGTTCCTCGCGGAACACCCAGCCCTGTGCAGGCGTCCCAGCCGGGGCTGGCCTGAAAGGCTCCGTTACTGCCGGAGACAATGTCCCGGAAGCCCGGCGGTACCTTTCCGACACCGCTTTCCGGGTAAAGCTGTGGCTGTAGCAGGCCGAGCCCCTGCCCTTTAGCCTGCACCAGCCGGGCAACCAGCGCAGCCCACAGCGGAGAAACCGCACTGGTTCCGCCGATCACGGTATTTTTCCCGTCAACCCTGACCAGATAACCAGTTTCCGGATCGGCGACGGCAGCCACGTCTGGCACCCCACGTCCGGCTTTTTCCTCGGCGAGGGGCACCCCGGCGATTTGTTGCCAGCTCGGAAGGTCAAAAGCCCTGCTGACGCCACCGCCGGTCGCGCCAGCGCCCGGGCCGTTGTTCCATACGGTTTCGGCCGAGACCTCACCATTGGCGGGATTGGCTTCGAGCCGAGTTCCCCCACAGGCCAGAGCATGCGGGCTGGAAGCCGGGAAATCCACATGAGACTTACCATCCGGGGCGCGATCAGTTGAGCCATCATCTCCGGCTGCTGCGGTCACCGTGACGCCGAGCAGCGCGGCATCCGCGAGTGCCTGGTCAAAGGCAGTTCGGGCCTGCGCGGTCCAGCCGTCTTCGCTCTGCCCCCAGGAAATGCTGATCGCCGCTGGAGCCGGCTTGGCATGTGCCGCGGCGCTCACTGCGTCAACGAAACCAGCATCGGTGTTCGGTGCGAAATAAACGAGTATTTCGGCGCCGGGTGCCAACGCGCCAGCCACCTCGATATCGAGCATCACCTCACCATCGGGTCCATTCGGATTCCCATCAGGCTGATTCCCGCCACCGTCGACGCCGATAGCTCGCACGCTCGGGGTCGGCAGACCAAGATCATGAAAGTAGCTGTCAAGGTCGGCCTGGACGAAACCGCCGCCGAGTTCAATAATGGCGATCTGTTGACCCGAACCATCGAACTCCTCGGGGAAGCCGTAAATCGAGCCGAGCTGTACCGGGGTATAGCTAGTGGTGCGAGCGGCGGCGGGCACGAAACGGAAGAGTGTACGCGATTGTGGCCGGTCGTCCAGGCCAAGAACTGCGGTGACCACCCCGGAAAGCTGTTCGGGGACGGAGAGCTCGCCGCTTCGGTGTCGAAAGGTCACTTCGCTACCCGTCGCATCGGGTTCCCGATGGCTCTGCAGGTCGGTGCCGAAGATGCGTCCCATTAAGTCAGCGGAACCGCTGATTCGCACTCGCCGACTCGCTGCGTCGGAGGACATCACGCTCAGGCCTAAGCCGCTCAGGGTGGCCTTGACCAAGTCGAGATCGGTTTCGGCGGCCCCATACTTTTCGGTCAACTCTGCCTTACTGTGCGGCTGGGAAAAATCTTCAGCCCTCGGTTCTGCGCGACGACGCAAGATCAGCGTCGCCTCAACATTGACCTCCGAGGCCACGCTTTGCGCCGCGGCAGCTGAGAAGCCGCTCGCGGCGGGTTTCGAACTTCCAGGTAGCGGAACCAGGGTGAGCTTTGCGAGATTGTGCTGGATTTCATCTGAGTGCTTCATGAATCAGGTTTATCACCCGGCACTGACAGCTGCTAGGGCCAGCGTTAGTAACAGCTAGTGAGACCTTGGTAACGACTTAGCGTTTGACAGCGACCAGTACTCCTGCGCCGGTCGGCAGCAGAGTCGAGATCAATTGCTCGTTCTCCCTGATAGCCTTGCCCACCTGGCGTAACACCACTGTGCTGGCTTCGCGGATCGCTGGCTCGGCCACGCGATCTTGGTCGAGAGCATCGTTAATGATCAGCAAACCGCCGGACTTGAGTAGCCGGACGGCTTGTTCAAGGTAGAGCGGGTAGGCCGGTTTATCAGCGTTGATGAACACCAGGTCGTAGGCTGCGTCGGTCAATCGGGGCAGTACATCGGCGGCCCGTCCACTGATGGTGCGGGTGCGGTTCGCCGGAAAACCGGCCTCGGCAAAGGACTCTTTGGCAGCCCGCAGATGTTCGATATCGCCGTCAATGCTGGTCAGCACTGCGTGCTTAGCTAAGCCGCGCAACAAATACACCCCGGAGACACCCGCTCCGGCGCCGATTTCTACAGCGGTCTGGGCCTTGGAGCTGGCTGCCAAAACACTGAGCAGCGCGCCAGTCGCTGCGCCAATAGCCGAAACTCCCAGCTCGTGTGAGCGCTCCCGGGCACGCAGCAGGGTTTCGTCCTCAACGGGCAGTCCCTCGGTGTAGGACCAGCTGGTAGTTTTGTCGGCACTCATGGCCTCAAGCCTACTGTGAAACCGCGGCGAACACCCGATCGGGACTGAGGGACCCGAAGGTTCTTATGCTCTGCGCTAAATGGACCCGCGAACACAGCAAACTTACAGTCAGATCTGTCATGATGAATGCTTACTTGTTCAGGGGGTGGGTTTCATGACCGCAAGTGTTGAAAACCTGGCAGAGGCGGCTGCCGACTGGGTCATGCCCAGTTGGGAGGAAGTGGTGCAAAACCACTCCGCCAAGGTCTTCCGGCTCGCTTATCGGCTGACCGGTAATAAATACGATGCCGAGGATCTCACCCAGGAAGTCTTTGTCCGGGTGTTCAGATCACTCGCCAACTTTACTCCCGGCACGCTGGACGGCTGGCTGCACCGGATCACCACTAACCTCTTCCTTGACCAGGCCCGACGCAAGTCCCGGATTCGGTTCGATGCGCTGGCAGAAGACGCCGAATCCCGGTTGCCCGGCCGTGACCCTGGTCCCGAGCGTAGCTTCGAATTCAATAATCTGGACCTGGATATTCAGCAGGCGCTTGATGCCTTGCCACCGGACTTCCGCGCTGCCGTCGTGCTCTGCGATCTTGAGGGACTTTCCTACGACGAAGTGGCTGAGGCGCTCGGCGTGAAGCTTGGTACGGTACGTTCCCGGATTCACCGCGGCAGGACCATGCTGCGTGAATCGCTAGCCCACCGGGCCCCACGTTCTTTGGGCGCCAAGTTGCCCAAGCTGAAGATTCCGCGAATCGCCGGACTTCACTAAGCGGCGCTAAGGCATGCCGGAGTTTTCTGAAGCCGAACAGCGGGAACTGGCGGCTCGCATTCTGCGACGCACCGAAGCCCTGCAGACCAACTGCAGCGAGGCGCTGACATTGCCTTATCGTGCTTCGCCTCGAGTACGTCCCTTGCCGGTGATCTTTGCGATTGCTGCTGCGGCGGGTTTGCTGTTGACCGGGGTCTACTTTATTGGCCTACCCGCCGATCATGCGGCTCGTTCCGCCTCCTGGCACGGGGAGAGTGCGATAAATCATGCAGCAGATGAACAGGGAGCGAATTCCATCGACTCCATTGACCCTGTTTCCTGCTTTTTTCGCGGTGTACATCGAGTTTTGGGCTAGCGGGCTGACCGGGAACAGGTAATCTATCTCTAGATATGTTTAACATCAATGGCTACGAGTTTCTGATCCTCGGCATTATCGCCGTATTAGTGATCGGTCCCAAAAGGCTGCCCGAATACGCTCAGAAGTTCCGGAACTTCGTCAAGGAAGCTCGCCGGATGGCCAGCGGTGCTCGCGATCAGTTGAAGGAAGAATCAGGCGTTGACCTGAGCACCATTGATTGGCAGAAACTGGATCCTCGGCAATACGATCCGCGCCGAATTATCCGCGAAGCGCTGCTCGATGACGAGCCAAAACAGATTTCAGCTGGCGGACCAGAAGAGGTGGCGATGGCCGCTCCTGCGCCCCCGGCGACTCCACTGCGTGAACCGGTGCGCCTGAGCAGCGGCCAGAAAGCGCCCTGGGACTCCGAGGCGACCTAGCAACTCTCTCCGACCTAGGCGAGGCTGCTCCGGCTGGGAAAGCTGGGTCATGGGAGCTCGGGCACAGCAAGGCCTTTGGAAGCTTAGACGGGTTCCACGCCCAATTTGAGGCCGGCCAGACCACGTGGCCGTTTGGAGAGCTTCTCAGCAATCTGTAATAGCGACACACCAGCGGCAGAATCCGGCTGGGAAAGCACTATCGGCGCTCCCGCGTCGCCGCCCTCACGGAGCGCAATATCAAGCGGAATCTGGCCCAGCAAGGGCACCTCTGCTGCTACTGTCTGGGTGAGCCGGCTAGCCAGTAGTTTCCCGCCGCCGCTGCCGAATAGCTCGAGCCTACTGCCGTCCGCTTGCTCTAGCCAAGACATATTCTCCACCACACCCACCACTTTTTGCTGAGTCTGCAGAGCAATCGCCCCGGCCCGCTCAGCCACATCAGCTGCTGCCGATTGCGGTGTGGTGACCACCAAGATTTCTGCCCGGGGGAGCAATTGGGCCACCGAGATGGCAATATCTCCGGTGCCCGGCGGTAGGTCGAGGAAGAGCGCATCCAAATCCCCGAAATAGACGTCGGTAAGGAACTGTTCCAAAGCCCGGTGCAGCATCGGACCCCGCCAAGCCACCGGCTGATTACCCGCCACGAACATGCCGATCGAGATGACTTTCACGCCGTAAGCGACCGGCGGCAGGATCATCTCGTCAACCTTGGTCGGCTGAACACTCAAATTCATCAGGCCCGGCACTGAGAAGCCATAAATATCGGCATCGACAATGCCGACTTTGAGGCCCTGCGCAGCCATCGCGCAGGCCAAGTTCACAGTCACTGAGGATTTACCGACGCCGCCCTTCCCACTCGCCACGGCGTAGATCCGAGTCAATGAATCGGGTTGGTTGAAAGGAATTCCACGCTGCGGTCTGAGACGTTCTTTGAGCTCCGCACGCTGTTCGGGAGTCATCACGCCGAGCAGCACCTCAACGTCTTTCACGCCATCAACTGCGTGCAGGGCCGCGGAGGCATCGCGCACAATAGTGTCCCGCAGTGGGCAGCCCTCAATGGTGAGCAGTACTTTGACCGTGACCAGGCCGGCGTCGTCAATCTGGACATCTTCCAGCATGCCGACTTCAGTGATGGGCAAGCGTAACTCGGGATCAATCACGGTAGCCAGCGCGGCCCGTAGCGTGGCTTGGCTAGTACCAGCCTGCTCTACGCTCATGAGGAGGACGGTGGCTGGGTGCTGGGCTTTTGCTCCTTGGCCTTGCTGGCTGTGACTTTGGGGATGGCTTGAGTTTTCGGTGATCCCTTGGAATCTCGTGACTTTTCACGTTTCTCTAGCTCTCCGTCGTCCGAGTCGTTTGCCACGATCAGATCTTCCAGCAGAGATTTCAATTCCGAACGCACAAAGTCCCTGGTTGCCACCTCACGCAAGGCGATCCGCAGCGCGGCCAGTTCCCGAGTTAGATACTCAGTGTCGGCCAGGTTGCGGGCTGCGGTCTGACGATCTTGTTCGATGGCAACCCGGTCGCGGTCGTCCTGACGGTTTTGGGCGAGCAGCAATAGCGGTGCCGCGTAGGAGGCCTGCAGCGACAGGATCAGGGTCAGCAGGGTGAAGTTCAGTGCGCGCGGATCGAACTGCCAGGCTTCCGGGGCCAGCGTATTCCAGCCTAGCCAGGCAGCACAGAACAGCGTCATATAGAGCAAAAATTGTGGCGTACCCATGAAACGGGCGAAGCCTTCGGTGAGCCGACCGAAGGAGTCCGGATCGGGGGAGAACCGGGGGAAGAGTCTGGAACGTAGTTCCAGCGGGGTGTCCAGTCCGCTTTGCTGACGTTGCCGTTCAGCGGTTTTCTCAGCCAACTCTGCCTCCTAGTTTTTTCAAGGGCTCACCGTCTTCGTGAGCACGCCAATCGTCGGGTAACAAATGGTCAAGGAGGTCATCGACTGTCACCGCCCCGACCAGCCGACCGGTGTCGTTGACCACCGGCAAGGATACCAAGTTGTAGGACGCCATGACGTGTGAGACGTCCCCCACTCCGGCCTGATCGGAGACCGGTTCCAGGTTCTTATCGACCAAACTGCCGAGCTGTTCCGGCGGTGCGCTGCGCAGCAATTGCTGGATGTGCACTACGCCGAGAAACCGGCCGGTAGGGGTTTCTAGCGGCGGACGGCAAACAAAGATTGCTGAGGCCAGGGCGGGGGAAAGCTCTTCACTGCGAACGTGTGCCAGAGCTTCGGCGACTGTCGCTTCTGGAGGGAGGATAACGGGCACCGGGGTCATCAAACCGCCAGCGGTGTCCTCGTCGTACTGCAGTAAGCGTCGCACATCGTCGGCCTCTTCAGGCTCCATCAGCAGCAGCAACTCTTCAGCCTTAGCACTGGGCAGGTCGGCGAGCAGATCGGCGGCGTCGTCCGGGTCCATCTCTTCCAGCACATCGGCGGCGCGTTCATTATCGAGCGAGGAGAGCAACTGAACCTGATCATCCTCGGGAAGCTCCTGCAGCACGTCGGCGAGTCGCTCGTCCTGCAGTTCTGAGGCCACCTCGAAGCGTCGTTTATCGCTCATTTCCTGCAGCGCATCGGCAAAGTCGGCGGGCTTGAGGTCCTCATAGCTGGCCACCAGCTGGCTGGCCCCTTGCGGCTCGTGCTGCGAATCGTGAATTGCCTCATCCCAGTCGATCAGTACGGTGTGACCACGACGCAGCCGACGCAGCCGGGAGGCCGAGTCGCCGCGCCGGACAAAGAGTTTGCTGACCAGCCAGTCGCCGCTGCGGCCCTGGTCCAGGGCGACATCTTCCACGATTGCGGTGCCGGAGCCATCGGTGAGGGTAACTTTGCGGTCGAAGAGTTCGCCGACCACGAGTTGCTCGGCGCCGCGTTGTTCGAAGCGGCGCAGATTGACCAGCCCGGTGGAGATAATCTGAGTTTGATCCATCGAGGTGAGCCTGGTCATTGGCACGAAAACCCGGCGCTTACCGGTCACCTCGACCACGATGCCGACCGCATGCGGAGCGTTGTGTCCACGTGAGTGCACCACAACATCGCGCAATCGGCCTAATCGGTCGCCAAAGGGGTCGAAGACGTCCAGGCCGATCAGGCGCGCCACGAAAACGCGGGTTGGATTTGTACTCACCCCTCAAGGCTACTGTTTTCGGGGCCGCGGGTGAAACAGTAGCCTTGGCAGATGACCGCTAGGCGTAAACCATGGACCGATACCGGCTGGTTAGGCATCGCCTTGATACTGCTTGGGCTGGCCTTTCTTGGGCTGCTCTGGGTGGGCATTAGCACTTTCGACTTTGACCCGGACGACTTTGGTGCGGCTTATTATCTGGAGGAAGTCCCGAAGCGGCAATGGTCAACCGCTATCGCCGTTTCTTTGGCTGTCCTGGCCGTTCTGGCAGCGCTAATAGCGGCGCTCAAAAAGCCACGACGTTCGATGACTTCGCTGCTCGCGCTGCTATTACTGATTCCTATTGGATGCGTGCTTTATCTTTCGCTGTGGCTTGGCCTGGATGGAATCAATCACGCTGCCGACCTCTCGCAGTTGCTGCGGAAGTGAGTTCGACGCCGAGTCGAATGTAGCGGAGTGCCGATCGGCACAGGGCATTCACGGGTTCACCCGGAGCGATACTTCGGCGTCTTTCCCGTCCTGATGCGTCAGAATGGAAGTATGTCAAACCTTTTTGGATCGGCCCGTGCTCTTGCAGACCCACGCAGCGTCCCTGATGGCGACACTGTGGGGAGCTATGTTTCCTACCTGGATGCACAGAAAGCGGTGGACTATCTGGCGGACCAGCAGTTCCCGGTTCAACTGGTATCCATTGTGGGCAACGACCTGAAAATGGTGGAACGCGTCACCGGCAAGCTCAGCTATCCGCGGGTGGCGCTCAACGGTGCAATGACTGGCGCTTGGTTTGGCCTTTTCGTGGGGCTGCTATTGTCCTTTATCGGCAGCAGCCCGGGCGGTGCATTGCTTTCCATCCCGATTGCCATGGTGCTGGGAGCAGCGTTTTGGATGCTGTTCGGTATTGTGACCTATGCCGCTCAGCGCGGTAAGCGCGATTTCACCTCGACCTCGCAGGTGTTGGCTTCGAACTATGATGTGATCGTGGCCCGGGAGGCTTCCGCAGAAGCGCGACGGCTATTGCAGAATTTGCCCATGGGCTCTCGCCCGACAACCCCCAGCTACCCCGCGCCGACCGCTTACCGGCCGCCTCAGGCTGGACAGTCGAACCTGCCTGATCAGTCGGCCGCGCCGCAGCGACCCGAGGGCTGGGCTGATCCATACGGGCAGCCCGCTGCTGACTCGCAGTCCGCTGATCCGCAAGCATCTCAACCGGTGGCAGGTGTTAGCGGCGTGAAGCCTGGTAGCTATGCTGATTTGCCGGACGGCCGCCCGCAATACGGGGTTCGTCTGGAGCCGACTCAGCCAGCCGCAACCCCCAGTGGAGCTCCTGTTCCTGCTCCTGCGTCGTCGTCCGGGGTCTCACCCTCTGCCGAGGCGTCCGGCCCAGACGAGCGCACCGACCCCGAGCAGCCCACCCGCTAAGTCCCCCCGCGAGTTCGCGGATAAGTCTCGGATTCGTTAGTAATTACTGGCGAATCCGAGACTTAGTAACGAACTCGCGGGCGTAAGCAGGAGAGTTTTGGCGAAGCAGAAGACAGGAAACGATGACGAGGAATGGCGGTTCGGTAGCGATCATTAGCGGACCGCCAGGTTCCGGGAAATCGACGATTTCACGGCGACTCAGCGAGGCTGCCTCGCCCAGCGTGCATCTGCATACCGATGATTTCTGGCATTTCATCGTTGGCGGTTTTATCCCGCCTTACCTCGAGGAGTCAGATCAGCAGAATCAACTGGTGCTGCGAATCCTGGCAAAGGCAGCGTTTGGCTATGCCGCCGGTGGTTATCAGGTGTTCTGCGACGGAGTGCTCGGACCCTGGGCGCTGCGACCCTTGATCGACAACGCGCGTGAGAGCCAACTAGAGCTGCACTACCTGGTGCTACGACCGAGCCCAGAGGTCACCTTGGCACGGGCCACAGCACGCACCGAGACAGGTGCGTTGATTGATCCGGCGCCGATTCGCTCACTCATAGAGCAATTCTCTTCCTTGGGCGAGTTGGAAGGGCACGCTATCGATACCACCGGGCAGAACGTGGAGCAGAGCGTCGCCGCGCTCGCCGGACTCATCGATCGCCGCACGCATCTGCTGCCGCTCTAAACACTGCACCCCTCCCTCAACACCACACCCCGCGAGTTCGTGGTTTCCTCTCGGATTCGCTAGTAATTACTAGCGAATCCGAGACTTAGTAACGAACTCGCGGGTGCAGAGGGTGCGGGGTGCAGAGGATGGAAGGTGGGGGAGAAGGCTCAGGCTAGCCTTGGTTCTCGTAGATACCGGCCATCCAGGATTCCACGTCCTCCGGGCTGCGCGGGAGGGCGGAACTGAGGTTACGATTCCCGTCAGCGGTGACCAGCACATCGTCCTCAATCCGGACGCCGATGCCGCGGTACTCTTCCGGTACTGCCAGGTCGTCGGCCTTGAAGTAGAGGCCTGGCTCGATGGTGAAGACCATGCCCTCTTCGAGGATGCCGTCCAGGTACAGCTCGGCACGGGCCTGCGCGCAATCATGCACATCGAGGCCCAGGTGGTGGCTGGTACCGTGTGGCATCCAACGACGATGCTGCTGGCCCTCGGGAGTCAGAGCCTCTTCGGCAGAGACCGGCAGCAGCCCCCACAGCGCGAGCCGGTCAGCTAAGACCGTCATCGCGGCACCGTGGATTTCGCGGAACTTCACGCCCGGCTTGGCCGCCTTGAAGGCGGCATCGGAAGCATCCAGCACGGCCTGATACACCTTGCGCTGAGTCTCTGTGAAAGTGCCGTTGACCGGTAGCGTGCGGGTGATATCAGCGGTGTAGAGCGAGTCGGCTTCCACGCCAGCGTCGAGCAGCAGCAGCTCGCCTGACTTCACCTGGCCGTTATTGGTAATCCAGTGCAGAGTGGTGGCGTGGTCACCGGCGGCGGCAATGGTCTCATAGCCCAGGCCGTTGCCCTCCTCGCGGGCACGGGCAGCGAAGGCGCCTTCTACCACGCGCTCGCCACGATGATGAGTGATGGCGCGCGGCAGCGCCCGGACCACCTCGGCGAAACCTTCAATGGTGGCCGCTACCGCGATTTCCAGCTGCTCGACCTCCCAGTCATCCTTCACCAGCCGAAGCTCAGAGAGCGCCTCGGCGAGCTTGGCGTCCTGGGCATCAGCTTGGCTGAGGTCAGCGGTTTCTGGGTTGAGCGCGGTATTGATCCGGGCGGTGTCAATGAGGGCGTCCAACTGAGGATCGACATCACGGACTAAACGCACCTGTACGCCGCCGATTTCCGCAGCACCGACGTTCTTGGTCAGGGCCACTTCAGCTTCGGCAAGATCAGCGGTCGGCAGAGCGAGCTCGGCGCGTAGCTCGGCCAGCGTCGGGCGCTTGCCGATCCAGAACTCACCGGAACGTGCATCGGAGTAGAACTCCTTGGAATCGCGGCCAGCCATCGGTCGGAAATAAAGCGTGGCTTGGTGGTGCCCACCGTCATCGCCACTACCTTCATCGACCGGTTCCAGAACCAGAATAGCGTCGGGTTCATGGTCCACGCCAAGGCCGGTCAGGTGCGCGAAGGCAGAATGCGGCCGATACATGTAGTCGGTGTCGTTGGACCGGACCTTGAGCGGCCCGGCCGGGATAACGAGTCGTTCGCCTTTGAACTGCTCACTAATTGCCTTGCGGCGGCGGGCCGCGTGTTCAGCTACCGCTGCTTGGGCGGGTAGTTCTTGGCTCGACTGCGCCCAGTTGGCGCTCATGAATGATCGGAAGGCATCCGAGTCGGGGCGTAGTGACCGGTTATTAACCCGGTCTTCGATGGGCTGTTCTGAATTTTCTGGGGTCTGCGTCACGAGTCAATCCTGCCACTGCGTGCCGGAGGCCGCCAGTCGAACCGTCGTATTGCAATGGCGAGATGCCGCCGCGAGGAACGCAATCGCTCTGCCGGTGGCCGGTTATTTCGGTGCGGCGGCATAGGCTGGGTAGGTGAGGATCGATTTACACGCGCATTCGAATGTCTCCGATGGCACTGAAGCCCCGGCCGCATTAGTAGACGCTGCTCAGGTGGCCGGGTTAGATATGGTGGCGTTGACCGATCACGATTCCACTGGGGGTTGGCGGGAAGCGACCAACCGGGCGCAGGAAATCGGCATCGGCCTAGTGCCCGGGATGGAAATCTCCTGCCGTACCGAGCAGGGCATCACTGTGCACCTGCTGAGCTATCTGCACGACCCGGAGCACCCCGGACTGCTGGAGGAGATCACTAAATCGCGGCAAGCGCGACTTAGTAGGGCCGAGCGGATGGTCGAAAGGCTCTCCGAGGATTATCCGCTGAACTGGGACGATGTTTCGCTACATGTCTCTCCCGGGGCAACGGTCGGCCGGCCGCATATTGCTGACGCGCTGATTGCCGCCGGTGTAGTTGCCGATCGTTCGGAGGCTTTTGCCTCGATCCTGACCGCTCGTAGCAAATACTGGGTCTCACATTATGCGCCAAACCCAGTCCTTGCGGTCACCCTGGTCCGTCAGGCCGGTGGAGTGCCGGTCTTCGCGCACCCGATGGCTTCCGCACGCGGACGGGTGGTGGCCGAGGAAGTTTTTGAGGAAATGATTCAGGCGGGCTTAGCCGGGGTGGAAATAGATCATCGGGATAACCCTGAGGCCGGTAAAGCGTTTCTGCGGGATCTCGCCCGGCGGCACGACCTGATCGTTACCGGATCATCCGATTATCACGGCACCGGTAAGCCCAATCGTCTGGGCGAGAACTTGACCAGCCCGGAAGCGCTCGAACGGATCGAAGCGCAGGCCAGTGGCTGCTCGGTGATCCGCTGAGTTACTGCTAGTGGGAGAGTAAGGCTGGGTCGGGGGTGCTGGTGGAGAGTTCTTGGAATAGCTCCTTATTGAAGCCAAAGGCGCGCCGAACTTCGTCAAGGACTTCGTTCACCTGAGTCGAGGTCAGCTGTAGCTCGTTCAGGGCGCCGCGGTATCGATCCTTATAGGGTTTGAGCTTGCCCAGGGCCGTAAAATCCCAGGCTGTCAGTTCTCGCTCCCCGGCACCGTAGTGTTGCTGGATTTTTCTGGCAAGAATTTGGCCGCCGGAGAGATCGCCCAGGAATCGCACATAATGATGAGCCAGGTAGCGGTGTGGCTGTTGTGTTGAGACGTTTCGAATCCGTTCCACATACCTCACCATGCTCGGCAAAGGCCCCGCCGTGCTGGCTCCGAGCGCAGCAAGATCAGCCAGCATGAGGGCGCTTCGCTCCAGTCTGGCATCGAGTAAGGCACTGAAGTGGCCCGCGCTCCGCAGCTCGGTTGCGCAACTATCAAGCGCGGCATAGAGATAGGCGTATTGCGCTAGCAAAGCTTGGTAGTGCAGCAAACTCAGCTTCCCCGTCATCAGCTCAGCGATAAAGGAACTGTCTTCGGCTTCTTGGTGGTCCGTCTGACTGGATTCGCGCATCAGATCGGCAAGCTGGGGTTGGCTGGTCACAGAAACTCCACTGTCGTTTGAGGGGTACATCACAGAGAATAGCTTAAATAGTAAGGCGAGGCTAACCTAATTAAGGCTTACCTAATGAACAACTAGTGAAGGATTCTTAATGCGCGCCATTCGTAACACGGCGATTCGCCTGCCAGCCCTAGCGCTGGCGGCACTGCTCGTCATTTTGAGTCTTGGCTTTGCGCCAAGCGCCAGCGCTGCTGGCAACCCAACCGTGACGGTCACTGACATTCCGGCCGCTGGCGGCCAGGTGACGGTGACCGGCTCAGGGTTCTCGACGACGCCCGGGATTTACCTGGCTCTCGGTGAGCAGGGGCTGCCAGGCCTGTATGAAGGTTTCGGCACCGGGAAAATCACCATGGCGAATACCGTTTTCATCGCCCCGGGTCAAGTGGATGGCAACACGGACCGCGGTCGAACCGCTCCAATGAATGCCGATGGATCATTCTCGGTGAAGATTCAGGTTCCGGCGAAAGCCAGCACCGCCTGGGCTGTTTACACCTCCAAGGCTCACGGCCAGGGCGCAACTGATAAATCGCAGAACACCGTGACTAATCTGAAGTACGCGACTGCGGTCGCCGCTCCGTCGGCCACCAGCACCCCGGCTGCTAAGCCGGAGGTAGCACTGAAAGCCGCGACGCCGAGCGTCAAGGCCACCGAGATCCCGGCCGCTGGCGGCCAGGTGACGGTGACCGGTTCGGGGTTCTCGACGACGCCGGGAATTTACCTAGCTCTCGGTGAGCAAGGGCTGGCTGGTTTGTATGAGGGTTTCGGCATTGGCAAGATCAGCATGGCGAATACCGTTTTCCTGGCTCCTGGGCTCGCTGACGGCTCTACCGCCCAGGGCCGGACCGCGCCGATGAATGCCGATGGATCATTCTCGGTGAAGATTCAGGTTCCGGCGAAAGCCAGCACTGCCTGGGCTGTTTACACCTCCAAAGCACACGGCCAAGGGATGAGCGATAAGTCGCAGAACACCGCGACTAACCTGAAGTACGCGGCTGCGGTAACACCGAAGCCAACCGTTATCCCGACTCCGCAGCCCACCGTCAAACCGCAGCCGACCAGCAAGCCGCAGCCCGGCACAGCAACTAAGCCAGCTCCGACCACGATTGCCGAAACCAAGCAGGCCACGGCCAGCGCCTCGACGGCTCTGCAGCCACAAGAAGCAGCGCAGTGCACCGTGCGGCAGCTGTCCACCGGTTCCTTGAACTGGGGGATTAAATCGTCGTTCCGCAGCTACATCCGCAGCGGTATCGCCAAGGGTAACTGGACCCTGAACGATGCCAGCTACAACGGCAGCGCCTTCTCTTTCAATGCCACGAACGGAATTTTTGACCCCGCTACGAACACCGGAAACTACGGTTTTGCCGGTGGAGTCCATTTCACCGGACACGGCGGAGTGCTGGATCTGACCATTAGCAAGCTGCGGATCTCGCAAACCTCAGCCACTGCTGGCGTGTTGATCGCTGACGTGATTTCCTCCGATATGTCGGGGAAGAAAACTCAGAGCGCTGCCGTCGAGTTCGCCACTCTTGACCTCTCCGGACTGTCCGCGAACGCTCATAGCGTGAGCGTAGCAGCAGCTCCGGCTACTCTCACGGCCGCCGGTGCTACCGCTTTTGCGGGTTTCTACGCAGCTGGCACCGCACTCGATCCGGTCGCCCTCTCCGTGCAGTTGGGGGCAGCGGCTGACTGCCAAGCTTTGGGCATCGCTGCTCAAGGTGGTTCGGTCTCTGCCGCCTCGGTGACCGGAAAACTGGCTAATACCGGTGCCGATGGCCTTGCTCTGCTCGCTGGCTCGGCAGCTTTCCTGCTGCTGGCAGGTGCGGTAGCACTGGCAGCAACGCGTCGTCGTGCCTCGCACTAATACCGGGCACCGGCTGGCAGCGGGCATTGCCGCTGTCGCGCTGTTTCTAGGGTTGGCCGCTTGCTCAGCGGCCAACCCGCAGCCAGTCACGCCGTCGTCAGCGACACAGCAGAGCAGCTCGGCGGAGGCCTCGTCCGTACAATTACCTGATCCTCGCACTTTGCAGGGGCGCAGTACCGCCAGCAGCGTCGCCGACGTCGAACCGATACCGGGGAAACACCAACAGAAGCTGCCCGCCACGGTGACCGACTTCAACAAGCAGCGGGTCACCGTCAGTGATACCAGCAGAATCCTGGCCCTGGATCTTTACGGCACTATTGCCGATACCGTTATTGCCCTTGGCTTGGGTGACAAGCTGGTCGGCCGAACCGTCTCGAATACCAATAAGTCACTCAGCGGCCTGCCAATAGTGACTCAGAACGGTCACGAGCTCAACGCAGAAGCGATTTTGCAGCTCAAGCCCAGCCTGCTGCTCATCGATTCCACCATTGGTCCGCCGGAAGTGCTTGAGCAGATCCGTTCGAGCGGAGTAACCGTGGTGAATTTTGACCCGGATCGTTCAATCGACTTAATGGCTCCGGGGATCACCGCTGTCGGCCAGGCGCTCGGTCTACCGGAGGCCGCCGTCGAGTTGAATAAAAGGGTCGCTGCTGAGCTGGCCGCGACGCAGGATTACCTTAAGAAATTGGTGCCGCAGGACGCCGCGAAGAGACCCGCGATCGCCTTCCTCTACGTCCGAGGCAAGGCCGGGGTGTTCTTCATCCTGGGCGCTGGCTCCGGAGCCGATGATCTGATCCAGCAGCTGGGCGGCGTGGACGTTGCCAGCAAAGTGGGAATAAAGGACGTCAAACCGGCGAATAGTGAAGCACTGGCCGCGCTCTCACCCCAGGTCTTCCTGATGATGACCTCCGGCCTGGAATCGACCGGGGGAATAGATGGACTTTTGAAAAGACCCGGCGTGGCTGAGACTCCGGCCGGAGCGGCTCGCCGGGTGGTAGACATGGCTGACGGTCAGATCCTGTCGTTTGGTCCGAATTTCCCGGCCGTGTTGCGTAGCTTGGCAAAGGCTATTTACGACCCGAAGGGTCTGCTCGGAACGGCCCAGGGCTAAGCAGTGTTGCAACGATATCGATCGATTAACCGCACCCGGCGAGCTCTGCTGCTGGGCCTCGGTCTCTTACTGGCCCTGATCCTGCTGGCCGTGCTGTCGGCCGGAGCCGGCCAGTTTCAGGTTTCGGCCGCCGAGATCGTGGCAGCGCTAGGCCGAAAACTTCAATTGCTACCCGGGGAACCTGGTTTTGCCGATGCCACGCTGTGGAACGTCAGGTTTCCCCGGGTGGTGATGGCGATTTTGGTCGGCGCCGCATTGGGACTCTCCGGTGCGGTGATGCAGGCCGTCTTTGCGAATCCGCTCGCCGAACCGGCGGTGATTGGCATCTCCGCAGGGTCTGCGGTGGGGGCAAGCGCGGTAATCGTCTTTGGTGGTGGCGCGGCGGGTTTATTCGGCCAGCCCTTAGCGGCTTTCGTGGCGGGGTTGCTGACCACGGTTTTGGTCTACCTGCTCTCCAGGGTGAAAGGCAAAGCCTCGGTGCTGACCTTGGTTTTGACCGGAATCTCGGTCAACGCACTCGCCTCGGCGGTGATAGCGCTGCTGGTTTTTCTCGCCGACACACAGAGCCGGGAGCAGATCGTGTTTTGGCAGATGGGTTCGCTCAATGGCTCTACCTGGGCGGCTGTGCTTTCGGTGTTGCTGCCGATTGGCTTAGGCATCGTGCTGTGTTTTTTGCTGCTTGCTCGGCTCGACGTGCTGGCGCTCGGTGAGCGGGCCGCCGGGCATGTCGGTCTATCGGTTGAGGGAGTGCGGATGATCGCGATTCTCGCGGTCGCGTTGATGACTTCTGGGGCAGTGGCCTACAGCGGAATAATTGGTTTCGTCGGCCTCATCGTGCCGCACCTGATCCGGCTGGCGGTCGGTCCCTCGGCTAAGCGACTGCTACCGCTTAGCCTGCTGGGTGGCGCGCTAATGGTTTCGCTGGCCGACCTCGCGGCGCGCACCCTGATTCCCTTCGCCGACCTGCCCATCGGTATCTTTACCGCGCTGGTCGGCGCGCCGGCATTTTTCTTATTACTGCGGCAAACGCTCAAAAAGTCGGGGGCGCTATGAGTGAGTCTGCTATTGCAGTGCTTCGCGGCGTCAGTTTTGGCGTGCCCGGCAAACAGATCATCCCGCACCTTTCACTGAGCATCAGGGCCGGCGAAGTGCTCAGCCTGGTCGGGCCAAATGGTGCCGGAAAATCCACAGTGTTAGGCCTGCTCGCCGGTGATCTGAAGCCGGATCAGGGCTTGATCAGCCTCGAAGGCAAGGAGCTGAGCCAATACACGCCGCGCGAGCTGGCCCGACGTCGAGCCGTAGCATTGCAGGATTCGAAAGTCAGCTATGCCTACACCGTCGAGGAAGTGGTGCGGATGGGGCGGTTGGCTTGGCGCGGCAGCGAGTCCGAGCAGCACGACGGTGCCGCGGTTAAGCAAGCCCTGGCGCGCACTGAAACAGCGAATCTTTCGGACCGCGAGGTAACCACACTCTCCGGTGGTGAGATGGCCCGTACCACTCTGGGCCGAGTGTTGGCGCAGCAGACTAGGCTTCTTTTGCTCGATGAACCGACGGCCGCGCTGGACGTGAGGCACCAGGAATCCGCGCTGGCGATCTGCCGCCAGGTCGCCGACTCCGGTGGCGCCGCTGTCGTGGTATTGCATGATCTGGATTTGGCGGCGAGTTACTCAGATCGGATGGTGCTGCTCGATCACGGCCGGGTAGTCGCTGCTGGGGCGCCAGAACAGGTGTGCGACGCCGAGGTGCTGAGCCGGATCTATCGCTCACCAATGGACGTCTTTAGGCATCCGGGAACCGGCCGGTTGGTGGTGCTACCCGGTCGAAGCGGGGCAACAACCGGGCAAAAATCACGGCAATTGAGCCGCGTCAGGGGAAACTGAAAAATCGGCTCCTGACTGACAGCTCCTCGAGTGCAGGATGGCCTGAGGCGAACTATTCGATGATTTCCGCGAACCGGCCGAGCCGCGCGGACATAATGCCAATAGCTTCGGGGTTCTGATCAATGCAGACAAAACGACGATCCAAAGCGGCGGCCACTGAACCCAGCGTTCCCGAACCCGCAAAGAAGTCCAGCACCCAGTCGCCAGGTTGAGAAGAAGCGGTCACCACACGACGAATCAACCCCTCGGGTTTTTGCGTTGGGTAACCGGTTTTCTCCTTACCGGTGGGGGAGACGATGGTGTGCCACCAAACATCGGTAGGCAATTTACCCAGCGCCGCCTTTTCAGCGGTGACCAGGCCGGGAGCCATATAGGGCTCCCGGTCGACGGCTGCGCTGTCGAAGTGGTATTTCGCCGGATCTTTGACGTAGACCAGGATATTGTCGTGCTTGGTTGGCCAGCGGCTCTTCGCCCGGGCGCCGTAGTCATAGGCCCAGATGATCTCATTCAAGAAACATTCACGGCCAAAAATCGCGTCCAGCATTACCTTGGCGTAATGCACTTCCCGATAGTCAAGATGCAAATACAGGGTGCCGTCCTGCCGCAGCAGACGCCAAGCTTCGATTAGCCGAGGTTCCAGAAAGGCCCAGTAGTCGGTGAAGGCGTCATCGTAACTGTGCAGCGAGCCCTTGACGGTCTCGTAGTTATGCCCGGCAAATCCGGTCCGCGAACCGGTTGTGCTGCGCACCATCATGGTGTTCTGTCGGGACTGCACCCGCCCGGTATTGAACGGTGGATCCAAATAGATCAGCGAGAACGATCCATCCGGCAAGCTTGGCAGAAAATCTGAGTTCTCCGCTCGCACCACTAAATTGGGGCCCTCCGGGCTCCATCGCAAGTCCGCCACTGACGGTTAGGCGTCGGCTGAGGGCTGGCTGTCTTTACTGACAACCTCGCCATTGCGGCGCCGGGTGCGTTGGCGTTGGCTGCGCGCCCGGGTCGGCTGAGCGGCATCGGCTCCCTGGCCTGAGTTGTCGCCCTGCTTTTCCGCACCGTCTTCAGCTGCTGATCGACGACGACGGGACGAGTCGCCATCTCGGCGCTGCCCGGAACGTTTCCGATCGCCATTGCGGCTGTCCTGACGGCCTGCGCCATTGCCTCGCGAGCTGTTCCGGTTGCCACCCTGAGAGCCCGAGTTCTGCCGTTTTCCGGTCTCGCCAAGATCCTCAATCTCCTCGGCGTTCAAACCGGCGTGGGTGCGCTGACTACGCGGCAGCCGGCCCTTGGTTCCCTCCGGGATATCCAGGTCGGTGTAGAGGTGAGGGGAGGATGAATAGGTTTCCACTGGCTCGTCGAAAGGCAGGCCGAGGGTTTTGTTGATCAGCCCCCAGCGCGGCATATCGTCCCAGTCGACGAAGGTCACCGCGGTACCTTTATTGCCAGCTCGGCCGGTGCGGCCCACCCGGTGCAGGTAGATCTTCTCATCTTCCACGCACTGGTAGTTGATCACGTGGGTGACATCGTCGACGTCAATGCCACGGGCCGCCACATCGGTCGCCACCAGCACATCAACCTTATTATTGCGGAAGGCGCGTAGTGCCTGCTCGCGGGCACCTTGGCCCAGGTCGCCGTGGATCGCAGCGGCGGCAAAACCGCGATCTACCAGTTCCTCAGCAACCTTGGCAGCGGTGCGCTTAGTCTTGGTGAAAATAATCGTCCGGCCCCGTCCGCGAGCCTGCAGAATGCGTGCCACCACCTCGGTCTTGTCCATGCTGTGCGCACGGTAGACCAGCTGGCGGATATCGCGCTTAGTCAGGCCCTCGTCGTCCGGATCAGCGGCCCGGATGTGGGTTGGCTGAGTCATATAACGGCGAGCCATCGCGATAATCGGCCCCGGCATGGTAGCCGAGAACAGCATGGTTTGCCGCACTGCCGGGGTGGCCGCCATCAGGGTTTCCACATCGGGCAGGAAGCCGAGATCGAGCATCTCGTCGGCCTCGTCGAGCACCACCATTTTGACGTTTTTCAAATTAAGGTGACGTTGCTTATACAGATCGATCAGTCGACCCGGGGTGCCGACGACCACATCAACGCCCTTGGTGAGGGATTCGATTTGCGGCTCGAAAGCCCGGCCTCCGTAGATCGTGGTGATCCGCGCACCGCGCTTACGGGCGGCGGTTTGCAGGTCATTGGCAACCTGAACGGCGAGTTCCCGAGTCGGAACCACAATCAGGGCCTGCGGGGCGCCGGGAGCGGCCAGCGCTTCATAGCCCTCGTCCTTAGCTGCAACGATGCGTTGCAGCACCGGAATGCCAAAGCCGAGGGTCTTACCGGTACCGGTTTTCGCCTGGCCAATAATGTCGTGGCCGGAAAGCGCGACCGGCAAAGTCATTGACTGAATCGGGAAGGGGTGCACTATGCCAGCATCGGCTAGCGCCTCCACAATGTCTTCCCGGACCGAGAAGTCGGCAAAGGTCTCTTTAGCTTCGTGGTGCGGATCTTCGTTGCTGCTCAGCGTGGCATCAACTGTAATTTCGCTGTCGCCGTCCTCGGCAAGCAGCTGGTTATTCTCAACGGTCAAGAGTTCGTACTCCCTTTAAGGTGCTGCCTGAGGCTCGACGTCGGCCATTGTTTGGCTCGATTGACGGAACGAAAGGGCTGCACAGCTGGCGGAAGCCGATCGCGGTTTTGCGTGCGCCACCGAACCGATCGGTAGCGCTGGAGTGATCGCCCTTCGTGGTTAGGCGATCCGGGAAAGTCATTGCAGGAACGACCGGGCATCCAGTTCTACCCGGTCAGTCTATCTGATCGATAGCCTATCGGCCTTATTGCTCGCGGTAGCCGTCTACGATGGCGGCGGCGATCTCCTTATACGCTCGGCGAGTTGCCGGTCGCAGCGTCTCTAAGGAGATTTGATCGCCATCGGCCACGCCGCGATCATGCGGCACTGCGATCAACTGCTTGCAGTGCCCGGCCAGTTCGGCATCAATGGCGCGTTTATCCACCCGCGAGGACACTTCGTCCTTATCGGTGATCACCACAATGGCGTTACTGGCGAGGTGCTGATAACCGTGACTCGCTAGCCATTGCAAGGTGCTTCGCGCCCGTTTGGCACCGGAGACCGCATAACCGGCAGCTATCACCAGATTGCTCGCGGTGGAGAGGATGCCCGACATCGCGGGGTGTGAGACGCCGGTGCCACAGTCGGTCAAAATAACCGAGTAATACTGCGCTACCAGGGCCTGGACACTGAGGTATTCCTCGGCGGTGAGTGAATCGGAGAGCGCGGGATCTTGTTCACCGGCAATCAGGTGCAAGCGATTTGCATGATGCAGGTAACGGGAGAGTTCGGTGAGGGTGCGGATCGAGTCGATATCGCGCAGCACGTCGCTGATGGTTCGGGAGCCTTCCGGCTGATAAAGCAATTCGCCCAGAGCGCGCTCGGCTAGGTCCCCGGAATCTGGATTGGCATCGATGGCACAGGGCGGATCCCCGCGATATTCGGCCAGCATCATGCCGACGCCGACCGTGGTCGAGGTCTTGCCGATACCGCCCTTGAGCGAGAGCACAGCGGTGTTATAGCTACCGTGGAGCTGGCGTGCGATGCGGTTCTCCAAGGCCTCCTCGTCGCGCTCGCGGGCGCTCTTACCGAGGTTCACCGTGCCACCGCTGGCGGCGTAGACGGCGCGTCGAACGCCCTGGGTGGGTCGTTCCTTGGGCGGCCTGACAAATTGCCGATTGGCTGCTCGGCTAGCCAACTGCGGGGCCTCGGTGGGCATTGCGGGCACCCCAGCAATTGGTCCTTGCTGGGTACTTGCGGCAGCCGGATATGAAGTGGGTACCTGCTGGATCGGGGTTTGGGCGGCAGCATTCGCCGCGGGCAGCGAGTTGGCGGTCTGCCGGAAGATTTCTGACATTTCCGGATCGCCGGGGTGCTGATTGATCGGCTGAGTTTCCGGCTGGGGCGACTCGCTCGGATAAGGTTCAAAACTCGGTGTTGCGGCTGGTGTTGGTGATGTCACCGGTAGCTCTCGATTGCGTGGTCGCTGCCGGGTAATTTCCAGGTCGTGCTCCGCCGCCACAGTGTGCTGCGGCTCGCCGACCGTTTGATCGGCTAGGGAGGGTGGAACTGCCTGCCCTTGCTTTACGACCGGCTGGCTGCCGGAGCTGGGGCCATTAAAGGCGTCGAAAACCTCACCGCGGCCATTGACCAGGAACCAGTTGGTCTCGCCGCTCTGGTGGTCCAAGGCTTTGGCGAGCACCCGGGATTCCGGTTGTCCGGCCTGCTTCGACAACACGGCAATCGCTGCGCTGTAGTAATCCGAATAGCCGGTGGCGTCGACCGGCTGACCAGCTACCGCGATCTGACCGTTCTGGAAGACCTCAACCAGCACGAACTCATTCAATTCCGACATGATGCTCCCTCACGAGAATCAGCAATGCTCAGCAAGTTAACCAACTTTGCCATGTGAACTCGAAACCAGCTCAAAAAGCACTTCGCGCTTGGTGATATCGGCTGTCAGTAGCTTCACTTTCACCGTACTGCCGACCTCTACCTCGCCACTGAACTGGCAGGGCGCAGCGACCGCTGGTTGTTGGATCTGCACCGTGCAGCGCGCCAGTTCGGGACGACTGGCTGCGGTCTGAGCCGTTGCCGGGCCGTTGGCCGCTTCGGCTCGTCCGGCGGTTTTTCGCGGACCCGCTACCACCACAGCGTCGAATTCTTCGCCAAGATGCGAGCTGAGCAACGCAGCTTCCACGATATCCAAAGCCGCTCGCTCAACTTGCCCGGCCAGCTGATCGGAGGCGCTCATCAACTCCGGCAACCGGGGGAGCGCTTCCCGCACCCAGTCCGGCACCGGCTCACCGGCGCTCAACGCGGCACAGGTGGTCAGCACGAAACGATCGACTAAACGCCTCAAGGGAGCAGTGGTGTGCGCATAGCTGGCAGCAACCGCTGCCTGGACGGTGTGTTCGGGTAACGTCCCGTCGAAGGAGGTGTACGCGGCTCCGCGGAAAAGCGAGGTGGCGGCATGCATCAGCGCAAGCTGCCGCGGATCGGCGATATCGAGGGAACGTAAAAACTCCCCATAGGCCATTCCGGCGGGCCACGGTTTCCCCAGCGCCACCGCCTGTGCTCGGAATTTTTCCAAGGCAGCCTGATCCGGAGCTGGCATGGTGCGTAACAAGCCGACTTTACCGTCGAGCATGAGCTGAGCCGCCGCCATCCCGGTCAGCAGCGAGATTTGCGCGTTCCAGTCCTCTATTGCCAGCGCTGGCCTGAAGATCAACTGGTAACCACCGTTGGCGTGTGCCACTTCCTGCTGGGGAGTATTCAGGCTGGCGCCGCCGCGTTGCCGCTCCAGTTCAATGCGGTACTGGCCGATTTCTTTGAGTAGCTGCAGAGTGCTCAAGTAGTCGGAACTGGTGCCAGCCTCTAGTTCCTGCTGCGCTTGCTGGTAGTCAAGCCTGGCAATCGACTTGATTTGAGCGCGGCGCACAGCGACCGCCGAGGTCTGCCCCTGCTGATCCAGCTCGATCTGCCAGACGAAGGCGCCCCGTAATTGATCGGCCAGCAGGCTGGCGGCGGCTTCGCTCATTTCAGCCGGGTGCAACGGGATCCGGCCGTCGGGGGTGTAAATAGTTTGACCGCGACGGCGCGTTTCGGCGTCCAAGGCGCCATTGGGCGGCACAAAAGAAGGAACGTCGGCGATGGCATAGTGCACCCGGTAACCGCTTGGGGTGCGTTCCAAATACATTGCCTGGTCCAAATCCATTGACCCTGGTGGGTCGATGGTGATGAAGGGCAGCTGACTGAGATCGAGTTCGGGCAGCTTATGGTGCTGCAGGCTGTTGGACAGCTCAGCCATCACCTCGTCGCTGAACTGCTCCTCGAGCTTGAATTCAACTCGTAACTGGGCAAGGGCTGCTTTGAGCTGGACGTCATCGTCTGGCACAACAATCTGAGAGTGAGGCACCAGCTCAGCCTATCTCGATCAAAGAAAGCGAGGTCAACTCCAGGCCAGTATGGAAGTTCATGATCGGTGGCAACTGGGAGCTTAGGCATAAAGTTACCTTCATGACGGATCGTTTTGTGCTCGACTTGCTCGGCGTGATGGCTTACGGTGAGCTCTCCGCCTTTGAGCGGCTGTCCTCCGACGCCAGGTTCTCGCCCACGCTGCACGACCGGGCAGTACTGGGCCGGATGGCGGTGCTAGAGTTTGAGCATTTCGAGTTGGTGGTTGCCCGGCTGGCGGACCTCGGCTACGAGGCGGAGAGCGTGATGCGGCCCTTTCAAGCCTCGATCGATTCTTTTCATGATCGCACTCGACCCGCTGATTGGTACGAGTCGATTATGAAGGCCTATGTCATCGATACCATTTCCGCTGACTTCTACACCGCGGTCAGCCAGCTGCTGGACACTCCGACCCGTGATCTGGTGGCCGAGATTCAGGCACCAGGGGAGGCCCTGGTATTGCAGGGCAGGCTGCGTAAGATGCTTGATGATGAGCCCAGGCTAGCTTCCCGCCTGGCGCTTTGGGGGAGGAGGCTGGTGGGCGAAGCGCTCACCCAGGCTCAGCGCGTCAGCATTGAAAGCGGCTTCCTGCCCGAAGAGAGCAGTTTCCGTGGAGAGCTTATGGCGGACCTTACCAAGCAGCACTCTCGCCGGATGAGCCAGCTGGGGCTGACCGCCTGATCACCAGTTCCGCGCTGATTTTAGTTCTGCTCTGGCGCCAGTTCACCGAGTTCACGGTTCTCACCGAGTTCACGGAATTCATGGATTTCACGGATTGCTCTCTTGAGTTCGGCCGCAGCGGCCTGAGGATCACTGGCCTCGGTAATCGCGCGCACCACCACCACTCGGCTCGCACCAGCGGCCAACACCGAACGGATATTAGTTTCATCGATGCCGCCAATCGCAAACCACGGTTTGACGCTGTGCTGGCTGGCAGCGAACTCAACGAGTTCCAGCCCGACGGCGTCCCGGCCGGGTTTGGTGGGTGTGGCCCAGAGCGGACCGACACAGAAATAATCAACTGGGCTGTGCTGGGCGAGTTCGACCTGAGCGGGGTTGTGGCAAGATAAACCGGCGAGCACCTCAGGCAACAGCTGGCGCATGCTGGTAACCGGCAGATCTTGCTGACCAAGGTGAAGCACCGGAGCTGTGCTAAGTAAGGCAATATCCGCGCGGTCATTAACCGCCCACAGTTTGCCGTGCCGCTCAGCAACGCTCCGCAGCACCTCAAGCGCCTCCAACTCGGCGGCTGCCTCGATCTGCTTATCTCGGAGCTGAATAATGTCCACCCCGCCGGCATAAGCCTCCTCGAGGAAGCTGGCTAGGTCGCCGCGAGCGGTTCTGGCATCAGTACACAAATATAGAGAGGCGTCGAGAAGGCTGTTCACTCAACCAGCCTAGCCGCTGGCCCGACAGCATTCCTTGTTGCTTTGGCACTGCGCTCGAACTGGGCCCGGGCGGAACTGGACCTGGGCGGAACTGGGCAGCGGCAAGCCGGACGGTTAGACTGAAGACACCGCGGGAGCCCGCCGTCCAAGGGCTGAGAGGGTGTGTCTAACGAGCACACCGACCGTCATACCTGATCCGGATCATACCGGCGTAGGGAAGGAAAACACTGTGCCTGTCCCAGCTGTGGCTCGCGCCCGGGTCGTCGACGTCGCCGTCATCGGTGCCGGAGTGATTGGCCTCAGCATTGCCTGGCGGCTAAAACGAGCCGGACATTCGGTGCTCATTATTGATCCGGACCCGGGTTCCGGAGCCAGTTTTGCGGCTGCCGGGATGCTGGCCCCGGTGACCGAGTTCCACTTCCAAGAGCAGGCGTTGCAAGAGCAACTGTTGCGCTCTGCAGCGCTCTGGCCCGGTTTCGCCAGTCAGCTCGATGCCGATATTGGTTACTGCGCTCAAGGCACCTTGCTGCTCGGTGTGGACGCAGCGGACCGGCGGGCCCTAGTCGAGTTAATGGCGGCGCAAAGCGAGCTGGGAGTACCAACACAAGCTGTGAGCTCACGGGAACTCCGGAGTCAGGAGCCATTTTTAGCGGCCGGGTTGAGCGGGCACTTCGTGCCCGGCGACCACCAGGTTGATCCGCGAAAACTTTGTATGGCGCTGCTCGCTGGGCTTGATTTAGTGCGGCACAGAGCGCTCCGGTTGAGCCCGGGGAAGGTGCATCTGGAGGATGGCTCGAGCGTGCTGGCCGAGCAGGTGGTGGTGGCCAACGGGGTGGCTGCCGCCGAATTGCTTGGCCCTTCACTGGCGCCCCGGCTGCGGCCGGTACATGGAGATATCTTGCGACTCTCGGTGCCCGGTGAGCTGAGTCCGCTGCTTAGTCACACCGTTCGTGCCCTGGTAAGAGGCTCTTCGGTGTACCTGGTACCGCGTCAGGACGGCAGCCTGGTGATCGGCGCGAGCCAACGCGAGGACGCCTCCTCGCTGCCATCGGCGGGCGCTGTCTACGCTCTGCTGAGGGACGCCCAAGCATTGCTCCCCGCGGTTGCTGAGCTCGCGCTGAATGAGGTGACTGCGCGCGCTCGGCCAGCCACCGTGGATAATGCACCGCTGCTGGGCCGGGTGTCTGAGCAGGTGCTGTTGGCCACCGGATTCTTCCGGCACGGAGTTTTGCTTGCTCCGCTGGCCGCCGAAATATCGCTGCAGTTATTGACGGGTGATCCGGCCGCGACCCCGCTTGGTTTTAGACCGCAGCGCTTCAGGGAAAAACAGGGTGACGGGCGGCGTTCGCCCCTTCTGGATCGAGGAACGGGCAGATGAAAATCATGGTGAATCGCCGCGCGCAGGAACTCGAGGCGGGCGCAACAGTGCTTGAGCTGGTCGCGCTGCACACTGGTCGGAGCTTATTTGAGAGTGGCCAGCCAAGCGACGGCGGCAGGCTCGGCATCGCGGTGGCTCGCAATGGCGAGCTGGTGCCGCGTCGTTGCTGGGCCGCAATGGAGCTCAATGAAAGCGACGAGTTGGACCTGGTGACCGCGGTACAAGGAGGATAACGATGGAAGATGTTCTGCAGATTGACGGCGTCACGCTGGGTTCCCGGCTCATCATGGGCACCGGCGGTGCCAGTAATCGTCAAGTACTTACCGACGCCCTACTCGCCTCCGGGACCGAGTTGACCACGGTGGCGTTACGCCGTCATCATGCCGGTTCCGATAGTTCGCTCTTTCAGTTGCTGGCCGAGCATTCAATTCGGCCACTGCCCAACACAGCCGGTTGTTTCACGGTTCGCGAGGCGGTGCTGACGGCTGAGTTAGCCAGGGAGGCGCTAGAAACTCATTGGCTCAAGTTAGAGGTTATTGCGGACCAGGACAGCTTGCTTCCCGATCCGCCGGAACTGCTCGAGGCGGCGGAGGAGCTGGTTCGTCGAGGCTTTGTGGTCTTTGCTTACAGCAATGACGATCCGGTGCTGGCGAGGCGGTTAGAGGACCTCGGGGTGGCAGCGGTGATGCCTCTCGGCTCGCCGATTGGCAGCGGACTGGGCATTCTCAATCCGCATAATATTGCGCAGATCGCCGAGCGAGCCTCGATCCCGGTGATCCTGGACGCTGGAATTGGCACCGCTTCGGACGCCAGCTTAGCGATGGAATTAGGTTGCGACGCGGTTTTGCTAGCGAGCGCAGTCACCCGGGCAGAGAATCCCGCCCGGATGGCGGCGGCGTTCCGGCACGCGGTGATCGCGGGCCGGTTAGCCGCGCTATCCGGGCGGATTCCTCGTCGTCAGCAAGCGTTAGCTTCCTCGAGCATGCTGGGCAGGGTGGAGTTTTAGCGCTTCAAAATTGCCGTTAACCTAGCGGTATCGAAGGTGCTGCGGTTCCGGCTGAGCAGCAGGGAGGCTACCGTGGAGAACAGAATTGCGGCGACCAGTGAGGCGATCCACGGCACCCAGGTCCAACCCGGGTTATAGGACAGCCCCGCCGAAACGGTGATGATCCAGGTCAGCATCGCGGCAACCACGGCAATGGCCGAGGGCAGCAGCATGCCGTATTTGTGGTGTTTCTTATCGGCTGCCCAGACAATTGCACCCAGGCCCACCGAGATCAGCGCGATGACCACCAGATCAACCATTAGAGCGCTCCGAACCCTACTCGGCGCGGTTCCTCAACGCCGAGCTCTACGTAACCAATGGAGGCGCCAGGCACGATCACGGTGCGACCTTTTTCGTCACTGAGCCGAAGTTCGCTGCCAGCCTTAATGGCTTCCGAGACAAGCTTCGCTACCGCCTCGGCGTCTTGGCCCGATTCAAGCACAATTTCCCGGCCGACATTCTGAATTCCGATCTTTACTTCCACCGCAGATGCTCCTTCTAGGTCTTCAGGCTTACTTCAAGCGCAAACAGTTTTTTTGCTTGTCATTGCTTGCTTGGCGATTTACTTCTTGAGCTCTAGCTTAGGTCTCTTCGCTGCTGGCTTGCATCGGGAAGGTGCTAATTCCGCGCCAAGCTAAACGAATAATGACCTCTTCGGCTACCTCGCGATCCAACTCTCCATTGGTTTCCAACCAATAGCGTGCGCTGACCTGCGACATGCCGGCCAAGCCCCGGCCCAGCAGGGTTGCCTCCTGCTCGCTGAGCGTGGTGTTTCGCACGATGGTGCCAGCAATGGCATTGGCGTAGGTTGCGTTGAAGGTCTCAATCTTGGCCGCGACTTCGGGGTCGTTAATGAGATCGTTCTCAAAGACCAGGCGGTGCGCCTGGTCTCCCTTGGAGATGAATTCAAAGTAAGCGCCAATGGTGGCGCGTACGCGCTCACGGTTGTCATCGGTGGAAGCCAGCGCGGCCAACATTCGCTCAGTCAAATCGGCGAGCTGCACGTCAAGCAAGGCGATGTACAGTTCCCGCTTCGATGGGAAGTGCTGGTAGAGAACAGGCTTGGAGACCGCTGCGACCTCGGCGATCTCATCCATCGCTGCGGCGTGATAGCCATTGGCAACAAACACCTCGGTGGCCGCCGCCAGTAGTTGGGCCCGTCGCTCATCCCGGGGCAGCCGGATGGGCCGGATGCGGGTGTCCTCTGTCATTGCTTCTCCTGTTGGGTTTCTAGCTCTGCCCATCTTACGGTGCGTAGCGCCCCTAGATATCGTAGATTGAAGTATGAGTTTTGCGTTGAGCCCGCTGGTTGCTCCGGGGCCCGAATTGTCTGCTGAGGAGTTGCAGCGTTATTCTCGGCATTTACTGCTGCCGGAAGTCGCTGTTCTCGGCCAGCGGCGGCTGAAAAACTCTCGAGTCCTGGTGATCGGTGCGGGCGGCCTGGGTTCGCCGGTGATTTCCTACCTCGCTGCGGCCGGGGTGGGCATCATCGGGGTGATCGATGATGATGTAGTGGACGTGTCTAATCTGCAGCGTCAGGTGCTACATAAAAACAGTTCGGTGGGTCAGCCCAAAGTTAGCTCAGCGGTGGCGGCGGTGGCCGAACTGAACCCCTTAGTGACGGTGCAAGCAATTCAGGAACGGCTGAGTTCAGCCAATGCCCTGGACCTTTTGGGCCAATACGATCTGGTACTCGACGGTTCAGATAACTTCGCCACCAGGTATCTGGTCTCGGATGCCTGCGAAATCTTAGCCAAACCTCTGGTCTGGGGTTCTATTCTGCGCTTTGACGGCCAAGTTTCGGTGTTCTGGTCCGGACAGGGCCCGAGCTATCGCGACGTCTTCCCGGAGCCGCCGCCAGCCGATGCGGTGCCGTCCTGCTCCGAGGCAGGAGTCTTCGGTCTGCTTTGTGGTGTGATTGGCTCGGTGATGGCGGGCGAGGCAGTGAAGTTATTGACCGGCATCGGCGAGCCACTACTCGGCCGACTGCAGGTTTACGACGCTTTGGATTCCTCCTGGCGAACCGTTCGTGTCTCGGCTGACCCGGAACGTAGCCCGGTGACCGAACTCATCGACTATCAGGAGTTCTGCGGGGTGCAGCCCGCCGCCTCGGTGGCGATACCTTGGTCCGCCGTGACGCCGACTCAGCAGCTAATCGATGTGCGTTCCGCGAATGAAACCGCATTGGGTTCGCTCCCCGGTGCAATCGTGATACCGAAAGCAGTACTTGACGCGAAGGATTATTCTTTGCTGCCAGAGGATACTGAGCTGGTGCTGTTCTGTCGCACCGGCTTACGTTCTGCCGCGGCCGCACTAGCCCTACGGGCCGCGGGTTTTGAGCGGGTCTGGAGCGTGGCGGGTGGTTTGGGCTCGGCAGCGGGGCACGCTGAGGTACGAAGCTAGCAGGACAGAAATCGGCCAGCGTTGAGATCAGCCGGTGCGGAGACTAAGCGGTGCGCTCGTGATCAACCGGGCAGCTGGCCTCGGCGGACTGTGAGGTTAATCCACTTGGCTCGGTCACGGCAGGCTCATTGCCTGGGATAGCGGCAGGGCTAGCGGCTGTCGCCACCTCAAGGCCGTAGAGTGCCTGTAGCCCGGCCAAATACTGATCTTGCTGTCCAGCGGCGGCCAGTTCACGCCCCCGTACGGTGGGCACGTGCAGTAACTGCTTGACCATCCTGCGCAAGGCGAATTCAACTTCTTCGGCGGCCGCGGTGCAACCGTGCTGGGCGCGTACCCGCTCCAATTCAACATCCAGGACCGCGAGGGTGTGTTTGCGTAGCGCCACAATTGCCGAATCAACGCTGCGGGCAGCGATTTCGGTTTCAAAGGCCGCTGCCGCGGTATCGACGATCTGGCTGGCCTGCTGCAAAGCCGACTCTTGCTCTTCGGGGGCAGCTAGGCGCACCGATTCTAGGGTGAGTAGCTCGACTTCGGGGAGTTCAACAACCGCCGGATCGAAGTCTCTGGTGAGTGCTAGATCGATCATGGTCAGCTGCTCTCCGGAATGCCCGACCTGCTGTCGTGCCTCGGCGAGGAACCCGGCTGAGAGTCTGTTATCCGAACCGCTGCAACCAATCACCAGATCAGCGCTGCCCAGTGCGGCTTTGAGTTCAGTGGCGTCCAGAATTGCCCGGCCACCCCGACTCGCGACAAAGCTTGGTGCGCGACCGGAAGAAGAATGGACCGAAACGTCCTGCACGCCACGTTCCCGTAGCAATGCCATGGTGGCGCCGGCGTAGGCTCCGGTACCGAAGAGCAACACCGAGCGCTCTGCCCAGGACAGCGCCGAGGAATCGTTGGCCAGATCAAGGGCGACCGAAACGATTGAACGCCCCTGACTTCCCAGAGCGGTTTGCGATCCAACGTCCTTGGCTGTCTTTGAGGCTTTTTGGAAGAGCCGGACCAGCGGGCCAGGGACGGGAAAAGCAGTTTGCGCCTCGCTGAGTGCGCGTCGCACCTGCCCGGCGATTTCGCGTTCACCCACAACCGCGGAATCCAGGCCCGAAGCCACCGCAAAGAGGTGCCGAGCAACCTCCGAGCCGCTGAGGGTGGTGAAAGCCTTGCTGATGAGCTCTTCGGATAATTCAGTAGCTTGCCTGAGCTTGGTTTCAATCTCCTCGCGGAGCGCTGGCACAGCAGCCTCAGATTCGGCTGCCGCGTAGATTTCAAAGCGATTGCAAGTGGCTAGTACCACGGCGGAGTTAGAGATGGCTGAAGAGCCGACGCTCAACCGGGCGACGGTTTCCAGATCGAGATCTGTATGAGTTGCAATCAATGAGAAGAGAACCACAGCGAACCCATCCTATGACTTCTATGCTCTGTAGAATAGCAAGGCATACCTCAGTAAAAAATTGACAGGGTGTCGCTATCTGGACGCCCGCTCAAAAGGCAGAATCGACTATATGACGCTGCAACCCAGCCACCCGCTCAACGACGGACGTACCGGTGATTCTCCGCTGATCGCCGCCTATCGTGGTCGCACTCCGAGCCGCACGCCGATCTGGTTCATGCGGCAAGCCGGACGGTCCTTGCCGGAATACCGTAAGGCTCGTGAAGGGGTTTCCATGCTGGACTCCTGCCTGCGGCCCGAACTAGCCAGTGAAATCACTTTGCAGCCGGTGCGTCGGCACGACGTGGACGCCGCGATTTTCTTCTCCGACATCGTCATTCCGCTCAAGCTAGCCGGGGTTGGCGTTGACATCGTGCCCGGCGTCGGCCCGGTACTGGAGCGGCCGATTCGTAGCCTGGCCGATGTGCAGGCCCTACCGGAGTTGGATAATCAGGCGCTGGAACCCATCCGTGCAGCGGTCGCGCTGACTGTTGCCGAGCTGGGCAATACTCCGCTGATCGGCTTTGCCGGTGCCCCCTTTACCCTGGCTGCCTACATGGTGGAAGGCAAGCCCTCGCGTGATCACCTGGGGCCACGTCGGATGATGCATGCTGACCCCCAAACCTGGCAGGCGTTGGCCCAGTGGGCCGCCGATGCCTCTGGGAAGTTCTTGCGAGCTCAGTTGGAGTCGGGAGCGAGTGCCGGCCAGCTCTTTGATTCCTGGGCCGGTTCGCTTGGCCTTGCCGACTATCAGCAGCATGTCGCGCCGGCGTCCACTCGGGCGCTCGATCATGTTCGCGAACTGGGGGCGCCGCTGATTCACTTTGGTACCGGTACCTCGGAATTGTTGGTGGCAATGCGGGACGTCGGCGTCGACGTGGTGGGTGTCGACTATCGGCTGCCCTTGGATGAAGCTAACCGGAGGCTTGGCGGCAGCTCGCCCTTGCAAGGCAATATTGACCCGGCGCTGCTGGACGCGCCCTGGCCGGTACTGCGGGATCATGTGCTCGATGTGCTGCGCCGCGGCCGTACCGCCCCGGGGCATGTGGTCAATTTGGGCCACGGGGTCCCGCCGGACGCCGATCCAGCTGTGCTGAGCCGTATCGTAGAACTTGTACACGGCGAGAACGATCTGGCGAGTTCGACGCAGAGCGCGCAGACGGCTGAAGAGCAGGAGAGCAGCGATGACTGAGAAGCAGCGTTCCAGCGCGGTGGTGATCGGCGGCGGCATGGCTGGGCTGGTGGCGGCACGCGAACTCGCCCATGCCGACGTCGCGGTGACGCTGCTCGAGGCGAGCGATCAGGTCGGCGGCGCGGTAGCAGCCCACGAAGTGGGTGGTTTGGTGCTCGACGCTGGCGCGGAGAGCTACGCCAAACGCAGCAAGGCTTTCGAAGAACTGGCCGCCCAACTGGGGCTGGCCGAGCAGCTCGCGGAGCCCAATCCGGTAGGTGCTTGGCTGGCGCTCGCCGATAGTCGAGGCCAGCAGCGGACCTCGCCGCTGCCCAAGGGAGTGCTGGGCATTCCCCTCGACCTGGATGCTCCGGAACTACGCGAGATCCTGGGTCGTAGCGGGTTACTGCGGGCCAAGCTCGACGTCAATCTGCCCAAGGGCGTCGGGGTGAAGTCGCGCAGCTTGGCCGATATGGTGCGGGCTCGAATGGGTCAGCGGGTGGTGGACCGGCTGCTTGCCCCGGTGGTAGGCGGCGTCTATTCGGTGAGCCCGGAGGACCTGGACCCGGATCTGGCTATTCCCGGGCTGCGGGCCGCGCTGCGCGAGCACGGTTCGCTTTCCGCCGCGGTGACCGCAATCAAGGCGAAGAACTCTGGTAAGAAGTCCAAGAAACCCGGTTCCGCGGTGGGCGGCTTGCGTGGCGGGGTCTATCAGATCGCCCAAGCGCTGCGCACCGAACTAGATGAACTTGGCGTCGAGCTGGTACTGAATTCACCGGTACTGAAAATCAAGCGAACCGGCACCGCCTGGCACGTCACCACGGCGCAGGGCTTGGTGGAGGCTGACAAGGTGGTACTGGCCACTGAGGCCAGCGCTGCCGTCGAACTGCTGGATGGTGTGTTGGCTGAGGCGGCTGACTTTGCTGGCCCCGATGGTATCGGTGTGCAGGGGAAGCAGATTGCGCTGCTCACCATTGTGGTCGATCTGCCGGAACTTGACGCCATCCCGCGGGGGACCGGGGTGTTGGTGGCGCCCAAGCTGACTCAGGTCAAGGCGAAGGCAATGACTCATGCCACTGCCAAATGGCCCTGGCTGGCGGACGAAGAAGGTCCGGGCACTCACGTTTTGCGGCTCTCTTATGCTGAGGAAGCGCTCAGCGATGGTGACCCGGAACTGCAGCAAGCGCTCGCGGACGCCTCAGCGCTGTTGGGCCTTGAGGTGCAGCAAGATGATGTGCTGGATTGGGACGTGGTGCGTTGGCGCAGCGCTGTTTCTAATGCCACTCTTGGCCAGCAGGCGCGGATTGATGCCTTACGCGAGGCGGCCGCCGGAATTGATGGCCTCGCGGTGACTGGTGCCTGGCTAGCAGGCAATGGACTGGTCTCGGTGATTGCCGATGCGCAACAGCAGGCGCGCGGGATTTTGTGATCTTCACAACTTCTACATGGCGTAGAAGTGTTTTATTTTGGTATTCATGTCGGTAAGGAGCAGACTGTTAGCTATGAGCGACACTTTGGCAGAATCTGTCAGTAAAACTGTAAGCGTTGACCCTTCGGAAACCCCCTTCACTCTCTGGACAGTCTTTAAGAGACTAGGGCAGCCCGGGGTGGGAAACGGCAAAGTGGCCGTTTTCGAGGAGCTAGTGGCGCAGCTAGCTGAGCAGGGCATAACTCTCCGTGGTGCCTACGATGTTTCGGCAATGCGCAGCGAGGCCGATGTGATGATCTGGCTGGTCGGTGCCAGCGCCGATGGCCTACAGCAAGCAATTCGTGACATCCGTCGCAGCGAGTTATTCGCCAATACTGACATCACCTGGTCAGCAATGGGTGTGCACCGCGAAGCGGAGTTCGCTAAGAACCACATCCCGAGTTATATGCGGGCCAGCCTGGAGCCGAAGCAGTGGGTCTGCGTTTACCCCTTCGTGCGCTCCTATGAGTGGTACATCCTGCCCGAAGAGGAACGCGGCCGGATGCTGCGGGAACACGGTTTGTTGGGCCGGGACTTCCCCGGTGTGCTGGCTAATACGGTCTCTTCCTTCGCCTTGGGCGACTGGGAATGGTTGCTCGGGTTGGAAGCCGACGATGTGGTTGAGCTGGTCGATCTGATGCGACACCTGCGTGCCACCGATGCCCGGATGCACGTCCGCGAAGAAGTCCCTTTCTACACCGGGCGGCGGATTACCGCCGAGGAGATCGCCGAGGTACTGCGATGAGCGCGCCGGTGAACACCGAACTCAACCCGATTACCGAACGTGGTCGGATGGCCCCCAAAGAATACGATGCCATCTTGCTGGCCTCCTTCGGCGGGCCGGAAGGCCAGGACGACGTCATTCCCTTCTTGCGCAATGTCACTAGAGGACGCGGCATCCCGGACGAACGCTTAGAAGAGGTCTCACATCACTACCGGGCATTTGGCGGGATCAGCCCGATCAATGAGCAGAATCGAGCGTTGAAAGCAGCACTCGAAGGTGAGTTGGCGGCTCGGGGAATTGAGCTGCCGGTGCTCTGGGGCAATCGCAACTGGGACCCTTATATCCCCGAGGTACTGCAAGAAGCTTATGATGCCGGGCACCGGAAGATCCTGACCGTCACCACGAGCGCCTACTCCTGCTACTCCTCCTGCCGCCAGTACCGGGAGGACCTTGGCATGGCCCTGGTCGATTCAGGGCTCGACGGAAAACTCGAGGTTGATAAGGTCCGGCAGTACTTCGACCATCCGGGTTTTGTCGAACCGTTTATCGAGGGCACTATTGCTGGCCTCGCCAAGGTGCGGGCCGAGTTGACTGAGCAGAACCAGGGTGGCGATGACAAGATTCACATCTTATTTGCCACCCACTCAATCCCGACCAGGGACGCCGAAGCAGCGGGCAACTCCTCCGATGAGCCCCGCGAGTTCGCTGAAGGATCGGCCTATGTGGCGCAGCACCTGGCTGCCGCCAGCGCCGTGATGGACCGAGTGAACGCCGAATCTGGCAGCGAAACTAAATGGTCGCTTGTCTACCAGTCCCGCTCGGGTGCGCCGCACGTACCGTGGCTCGAACCCGACATTAGTGACGCAATGGAAGAGCTCGCCGGGCAAGGCGTGCGCGGCGTCGTGGTGGTGCCGTTGGGCTTCGTCAGCGATCACATGGAAGTCGTCTGGGACCTGGACACCGAGGCCAAGGAAACCGCTGAGAAGCTTGAGCTGGCCTTCGATCGAGTGCCAACCCCGGGTACACATCAAAAGTTCGTGGCCGGTCTGGTCGATCTGATTAGCGAGCGAACCGTTGCCAACAATATTGCGGCTCGCCCGGCAATGACCCCCTTGGGGCCGTGGTACGACGTCTGTCGGCCCGGTTGCTGCGCGAACTTCCGGGGCGAAAAGCCAACCATTGCCGGCGCCGACAGCACCGTTGGATCGGTGGCTTAAGCAGTGTCTGAGCAAACCGGCAGAGAGATTTTCAAGCTCGGCACTCGTGGCTCCAAGCTGGCCCGAACCCAGTCTCAGCAGATCGCCGACCAGCTCTCCGCGGTGGGCGGCTTCGACGTCGAGCTGGTGGAGATTCGCACCGATGGTGACGTGTTGACCGGCCCGCTTTCGCAAATGGGTGGCACCGGGGTTTTTGTCACCGCGCTGCGGGCTGCACTGCTCGACGGCCGGATCGATCTCGCCGTGCATTCGCTCAAGGATTTGCCCACTGCTGCCGCGCCTGGCTTGCTCACCGCTGCCGTGCCTATCCGAGCCGATGCCCGTGACGCGCTTTGCTCTCGTTCACACCGCACGCTGTCCGAGCTGCCCTCCGGCGCTAAAGTCGGCACCGGTTCACCGCGCCGCGCTGCACAGTTACGAGCCGCTCGAACCGACCTCGAGGTTGTCGATATTCGCGGCAATGTGGACACCCGGCTCGGCCGCTTGGAGAACGATCTGGACGCGGTGGTGCTTGCCGCGGCGGGTCTCGGCCGGATCGACCGCTCGGCGGCGGTCTCCGAATTGTTCAGCAGTGAGCTGATGCTGCCAGCACCCGGCCAAGGCGCGCTCGCCGTCGAGGTGGCACACGGTACCGCGGCCTCGCTGACCGCTGCACTTGCGGCAATTGACGATTCGGCTACCCGGCTGGCGGTGACTGCTGAACGGGCGCTGCTGGCTCGTTTGGAGGCCGGTTGCAGTGCTCCGGTGGGTGCCTTTGCCCAATTGCAGGGCAGCCTGCTCCGCTTAGAAGCCTGCGTCTGCGCGGTCGATGGTAGTCGGGTGATTAGACAAGCTAAATCTACCGATGGCATCACCGAGGTTGCCGCCACCTTATTAGGCATCGAACTGGCTGAGGCAATGCTGGCCGACGGCGCTGCAGAATTAATTCCCGCGGAGCTGGGCTGAATACGGTGAGTGCGATAGATTCCGGCCCGCAGCAGGAATCTTTGCCGACCGGCGGGCCGAGGCTGCAAGGGCGTTCCGTGTTAATTACCCGAAGCCCGGACCGTGCTGCCGGCTTTAGCCGGGCACTCAGAGCAGCCGGAGCGACTCCCTATTTATTGCCGCTGATCGACTTCGAGGCCGCAGATTTCTCGATTGCGGGCTTGCGCGCTGGCGGCTTTGATTGGTTGGTCGTCTCCTCGATCACCACTGTGCGAGCGCTCAAAGCCCAAGCAGAGCTGGCCGGGATGAGCCTGGCTGAGCTCGTGCCCGAGGGAGTGAAGATCGCCACCATTGGTCCGTCCTCGCGGCGCGTGCTAGAGGCCGAAGGGCTCCGGGTCGATTTGGCACCCGAGGGAATCCAATCGGCAGCCGGGCTCGTCGGCATCCTGCCCAATTTGAAGGGTCAGCGGGTTTGGCTGCCGCAGTCCAACCTAGCCAGCGCAGAGCTCGCCGAGGGCTTATGTGCTGCTGGTGCGGAGTTGCAAACCACGGTGGCTTATCGAACGGTGGATTATCCGGCAGCGGAGGGCGCTCGGCTGACCACGCCACTGCAGATCAGTGCTGGCGAGGAAGCCTCGATTAGTGCTGAGACACCACAGCTGCTCAGCGCGGCGCAAGCCAGGCAACTGATCGAGCAGGGCTCATTGGACGCTGTCATTGCAGCCTCGCCGAGTGCCGCGGATCGGATCGCGGCCACCTTAGCCCCACTGGGCTCGACAAGATTCATCGCTATCGGTCAGCCGACCGCAGAACAGGCGGCGCGGATCGGCCTACGGGTTGCCGCGACCGCCAGCACACCAACCCCGCAAGGCATTGTTGAAGCCTTACAGCACGTCTTTATTGATCCGATTTTCACCGAGGCGGCTGAGGCTGCCACCCAGGGCCCCGGAGGTACCGAGTTATGAGTTTTCCACATCACCGCCCGCGCCGCTTGCGTAGTACCCCGGCGATGCGTCGGCTCGTCGCCGAGCACCGAGTGCACACCTCGGATTTGATCCTGCCCGTTTTCGTCAAGGAAGGGATCAGCGAACCTTTGCCGATCCCTTCGATGCCGGGAGTAGTGCAACACAGCTCCGAAAGCTTGCGTCGGGCGGCCGCGCAAGCCGCTGAACTGGGGCTGGGCGGCATCATGCTGTTCGGAGTACCGGCAGAGCGCGATGCAAAGGGCAGTGGCGCGATAGATGAGAACGGTATCTTGAACCGATCCATTCGCGAGGTCCGTCAAGAAGTGGGCGATGACATTGTGGTGATGAGCGACCTTTGCCTCGATGAGTTCACCGATCACGGGCACTGTGGTGTGCTGGATGCCCAGGGCCGGGTGGACAATGATGCGACTCTTGAGATTTATGGCGAGATGGCGGTGGCTCAGGCCTTAGCGGGTGCGCATCTTTTAGGTCCCTCGGGGATGATGGACGGCCAAGTCGCGGTGATTCGGCAGGCTCTTGACCAGGCCGGGTTGAGCGATATTGGTGTACTGGCTTACGCGGCAAAGTATGCTTCGGCGTTTTACGGGCCTTTCCGCGACGCCGTGGATTCGCAGCTCAAGGGTGATCGACGCACCTACCAGATGGATAGCGCGAACCGCCGGGAAGCGCTGCTCGAGGTCGAGCTTGACCTTGAAGAGGGTGCCGATATGGTGATGGTGAAACCGGCAATGAGTTATTTGGACATTCTGGCCGACGTCGCGGCGATCTCGCCGGTGCCGGTCGCGGCCTACCAAATCTCGGGGGAGTACGCGATGATCGAGGCCACCGCCGCCAATGGCTGGATCGACCGGCAGGCGGCAATTCAGGAGTCGGTGCTGAGCATTAAGCGAGCCGGTGCCGATTCGATTTTGAGCTATTGGGCGGTTGAGCTAGCAGAATGGATGAGCAAATGAGCGATTCTTCCCAAGCTTCGGCGGCAGTGAATCCCACTGCACCGGTGGCACCGAACGAGATCCTGCTGGGCCTGAATACCTTCGGCGATATTGGCCGTGATGAGCAGGACCAGCCCCTGCCACCCGCTCAGGTGCTGCGGCAGTTGTTGGCGCAGGCCGAACTCGCGGACGCCGTCGGGCTGCATTCCTTCGGGGTAGGTGAGCACCACCGTGCGGATTTCGCGGTGTCCGCACCGGAGGTATTTCTGGCCGCTGCTGCAACCCGGACCGAAAAGATTCGGTTGGGCTCAGCTGTCACCGTGCTGAGCTCCGATGACCCCATCAGAGTGTTCCAGCGTTTCGCCACCGTCGACGCGCTTTCGAACGGTCGAGCCGAGGTAATGCTGGGCCGCGGCTCGTTCATCGAGTCCTTTCCGCTGTTCGGCCTCGACTTAGACGACTACGAGATGCTCTTCGAAGAGAAGCTCGAGCTGTTCGACCAGGCCAGGTCGCAGAAACCAATGCACTGGGAAGGTCGTAGTCGGCCCGGAATTAGTGGCCTGCGCGCCTTCCCCACGCTGGAGAAGCACTTGCTGCCGGCCTGGATCGGCGTCGGTGGCACGCCGGAATCGGTAATCCGCTGCGCCCATTACGGTTACCCGATTATTTTCGCGATTATTGGCGGCCAGCCGCGAGCTTTTGCCCCACTGGTGGAGCTTTATCGCGAAGCGATGAGTAAGTACGGGCATCCGATGCAGCAGATCGCCACCCATTCGCCCGGCCACGTGGCGGAGACCGATGAGCAAGCGAAAGAAGAGCTCTTCCCACACTGGATCGTGAGTCGCAATAAGATTGGTGCCGAGCGCGGCTGGGGACCAGGCAGCCGCGACGATTTCGAGAAGATGTGCGAACCGGAGGGCGCGCTTTACGTTGGCTCGCCGGAGACCGTGGCGCAGAAGATTGCCTTGCTCAAACAGAATCTCGGCGTGGATCGCTTTGATCTGAAATACAGCAATGGCACACTGCCGCACCAGGCAATGATGCGCTCGATCGAACTTTTCGGTCAGGAAGTGGCGCCGAGAGTGGCCGAACTCCTCGACAACAATTCAGCCAACCCAGCCTAAGGACGAGAATACTAACCGTGAGCAAATCTGAAGAACTCTTTGGCAAGGCGCAAACTTTGATGCCCGGAGGCGTGAACTCGCCGGTGCGTGCCTTTGGCTCGGTTGGGGGTACGCCACGCTTCATTACTTCGGCCAAGGGCGCCTACCTGTACGACGCCGATGGTCAGGATTATGTCGACCTGGTCTGCTCTTGGGGACCAGCGCTGCTGGGGCACGCCCATCCTGAGGTGCTGGACGCCGTGCATTCAGCGGTGGATCGGGGGCTCTCCTTCGGCGCTTCTACGCCGGACGAGGCCGAACTCGCCGAACTGGTGTTGGCTCGGGTCCCCGCCGTAGAGCGACTGCGGATGGTTTCCACCGGCACCGAAGCAACCATGACCGCGGTCCGGCTGGCTCGCGGCTTCACCGGGCGTGATCTGGTGATTAAATTTGCAGGTTGCTACCACGGGCATGTTGATTCACTACTGGCTGCGGCCGGTTCCGGGCTAGCAACCCTGGCAATGCCGGGTTCTGCAGGAGTGACTGCGGCAACCGCCGCCGAGACATTGGTGTTGCCTTACAACGACCTGACCGCCGTCCGTGAAGCTTTTGCCGTGCACGGCAGCCGGATTGCTGCCGTGATCACCGAGGCTGCACCAGCCAATATGGGCGTGGTCACCCCGGTCGAGGGTTTCAATGCCGCGCTCGCGACGATCACCAAGGAAAACGGCGCGCTGCTGATTCTCGACGAGGTGCTGACCGGCTTCCGAGTCGGCCCGGCCGGGTACTGGGGCTTGACCGGCCAGGGGTCTGAAGCAGAGGCCTGGACCCCTGACTTGCTCACCTTTGGCAAGGTGATCGGCGGTGGCCTGCCGACTGCCGCGCTCGGTGGCCGCGCCGAAGTGATGGACTATTTGGCACCACTCGGACCGGTCTATCAGGCGGGCACGCTGAGCGGCAACCCGGTAGCAATGGCGGCCGGCGTGGCCACCCTCAAAGCGGCCACCGCTGAGGTCTATGCCGCCGTGGACGCCCGTTCGCTTGAACTCTCGTCCGCGCTTTCACAGGCCCTTGATGCTGCTGGAGTCGCGCATTCCATCCAGCGAGCCGGGAACCTCTTCTCGGTTGCCTTCGGGGTAGCTGAAGTCGCCAATTACGCCCAGGCGCAGGCTCAGGAAGCCTTCCGTTACGCCCCGTTCTTCCACTCGATGCTGGACGCCGGGGTTTACCTGCCGCCCTCCGTGTTTGAAGCCTGGTTCCTTTCGGCAGCGCATGACGACGCCGCAATGAACCGGATCTTTGAGGCGCTACCGGCCGCCGCGCAGGCTGCCGCGGAGGCGGTTCCGGCCTAGTACGCAAGCAGCGAAATGCGTGGTTGAGGTCGAACTTTGTGCGGCAGTGCCCGTGGCACAAAGTTCGGCCTGAACCGTGCACGGGGATGTAGTATCGGGTTTGTTGACGGCGGGGTCAATCTCGGATCGAGCTAGCTGGTTCCGATCAGTGTTCCAGGGCACCGCGAAGAACAGCGGTGAGGGTCCGGCTAAACCGATCTTCAACAGCCACCGCCGGGGCTGCGGTGGCGAAAACCTTGCTTAATTCAGGGTGCGTTCCGGCTTGGGCGAGCCGGCTCAGATACTCCGCCTGCGACGCCGCTCGGCTGTCGTGATCAGGTGCTTGGTTAATGGCAAACAGCGCTGCCATCGCGTTGAGCATCGCAAATGCTTCAAGCTTGGCTGTAGAGCTGGCCGGATGATTTTTGAGCGCGGTCAAGAAGTCTTCTAGAACCTGGAGAGCGTTCGGCCCGAGGGCGGCTCGAGTGAGCACCTGCTGAGCAAGCCAGGCGTGTTTTTTCATGATGGTCATGGCTTGTAGGCCCAAGGCGATTGGGTATTCAGGCCAGTTGGTCGGCAGTGCTTCGAGCCGATATTCGGCGGCCGTCGCGTCGATCATGGACTCGATCAGCTCGTCACGATTTGCCAGGTGGCGATAGATCGACGCTGCGCCGGCGCCGATCTCGCTGGCGACCCGCCGCATAGATATTGCCTCGAGGCCTTCAGCGTCGGCGATCTTCAAGGCAGCTTGGGTGATCTCCCAACGGCTGAGTACCGCGGGCCTGCCGACCGTATTAGCCGATTCTGGCAACCAAAGACTCTGTTCAGTCATCGCATCCTTCCGTTTGCGAACATTGTACTCATATTGCTAATCTTTATTTGCAAACAGTGTTCGCAAAAGAGGAGGGAGAGTGATGTCGAAACGGGAATTTGCTCGGAACGGTGAGGTGTCGATTGCCTTTCAGGACCTTGGCGGTTTCGGCGGGGAGCCTCTATTGCTGGTGATGGGGCTTGGCGTCTCGCGGTTTTGGTGGCCGCAAGGTTTTACCGATCATTTGGTACACGAGGGATTTCACGTGGTTGCCTATGATCAACGAGATGCCGGCGAGTCCACTCATTTTGACGCTGCCAAGGTTCCGACAAATCCCTTTAAGACCCTGTTTAGCAAACAGCAAGCCGCCTATAGTGCCGAGCAGATGACGGATGACGCCGTTGCTGTGATGGACGCGATGGGCTGGAATTCAACCCACCTCTTTGGTGCCTCAATGGGTGGGCTGTTAGCTCAGCGCACTGCGTTACGGCATCCGGAGCGGGTGCGCAGCTTGGTCTCCTTTGCGGCAGTTCCTAGCGACGCGGATGGCCTACGAGTCGCCAAGTATATGAAGCCCGGGGTGTTGATGAAACTGGCCAGGATGAAGTTTCCGCAAGGTCGCGAAGGTGATCTGCAGGCCGGGCTCAGATTGGCTGAATTGCTGGCCTCCCCGGGCTACGGCTTTGACCGGGATCAAGCTCTGGAATGGGTCGGCAAGGAGGCTGAGTTGGGAATTAGCGGGGTGCGGGATAACGCCGCGCAGAGTAGACAGACTGGCGCGAAGTGGAGCGGCGGACGGCTTGCCGAACTTCGGCTGCCGACCTTAGTGATCCACGGCGAAGTCGACCAGATCCTGCGACCAAGCGCAGGGAAGCACACCGCTGCTGCCATCGCGGACGCCAAGCTGTTGCTGTTACCCGGGGTGGGGCATGAGCTGCCGAGGCAGCTGTGGCCAATGTTTGCCGAGCAGCTCGGGCTCAACGCCCGGCGCGCGGGCTGAGTCGTCAGGAAGTTGGTTCGGGTCGAGCCGGGCCGAACCTTTGGAGGCCTGGTCCGGGGCAACTCATGGTTCTGAGCCTCTGGTCGGGGGCGTCTAGACCCGGGCCGGAGCCTCCGCAGCCTCAAGAAGGTTTGCCGAATCAGACGGCCAATTCGTAGACGATTTCCAGGCCGTCCTCTTCGTCCCACTGTTCACCGACTTTTTGCAAGCCGTACTGTGCGACAAGGTTATAGGAGGCCTCGTTATTGGGAGCGATAGTGGCCCGCAAAATATGTACCTCGGGTTCGGCGATGGCACGGGCCAGGAGCGCCTCAAAAGCCGCCCTGGCGTATCCTCGGCGGCGCAGCTCGGTGTCGATTTCATAACCGACTTCCACCATGCCGAGCTCGTCCGGCGGGCCGTGGAAACCTGCCCTACCCACCGCTAGTTCTGCGTCGTCGTCCCAGACCACTCCGGTGATCCAGGCTGCGGAGGGTGGGTCCTCGACTACCTGTTTGCTGCGACGCAGCCAGACGCTGTCCTGCTTTGCCGAAACAAAGAAGTCGGTGAGCAGAACGGGGGAGTGGCGATTGGCGCTCTCCAAGTCGCCATCCGCCAAGGCAGCCAAGGCTGCTGCTGGCAGCTGGATGATTCTGACAGTTTTCTTTGCAGGGTTCATAGAGATCCTCTCCGCTGCGTCGCCGGGCTGTCTAGTGAAAGTTCATCAAATCGAGTCTACTGAGCCCGCGCGTAGGCTGCAGCTTGTGCCGCTAGTTCACTGAGCGCGGTCCTGAGTTCCACCGGTTCCAGTACGGTGAAATCACTTTCCAAAAGCAGCAACCAGCGGGCCACTGCGGTATGGTTATCCGCGCCAATTCTGAGCAAGCAGCTCCGCTCGCTTTCTGCCTCCACCGTGCCCCAAGCGGGCGCTATCCAATGCCGCACCCGATCCGCAGCGGCATGCACCCGAACCAGTGCTGAGACTTGCTGCCAGCCCCCTCGTAATTGCTGGAAAACCCAGTCGTCCATGTCCTCCGAGGGCAGGGGACGGGGATAATTTGGTCGCTCGGTTGCTCTGATGGCGTCGAACTTATCAACCCGGAAGAGCCGCCATTGCCCGGCTTCTAAATAATAAGCAGTCAAGTACCAACGCTCCATGGTGTGAGTTATTTGAGCTGGCTCCAGCGTCCTTTCTACCGTTCGCCCGTCCCGGTCGGAGCTGCTGACTACCAATTGGTGACCACTGCGGCAAGCAGTGGCAAGTTGCGCAATGAGTTCAGCGGGGACCGGATGGGCCTCGATAGGGAAGATTCTGCCGTCCAAGCTCTTACTGAAACGGGTCAATGCCGCAAGCTGAGAGCTCAGCCTGGCCGGTAGCACCGCATTAATTTTCGCTAGCGCACTCTGTGCATAATCGGTCGCCTCTCCCGTGTTGTCGGGACGCATTGCCTGCAAGCAAGCCACTGCTTCCTCCAGAGTGAACAAAATCGGTGGCAAAGTGGCACCCTCATCCAGCTGATAGCCCCCGTGATCTCCGCGTTGGGTATTTATGGGGTAGCCCAAATCGCGTAGCCGAGCGATGTCTCGGCGAATGGTCCGGGTAGTCACTTGGAATTCGGTAGCTAGTTCTTCGGCCGAATGAACTCCTCTGGACTGTAAACGGCTGAGCAGTTCCAGAAGTCGGGAAGCGGTATTCCACATAAAAATAATTCTCGCCTATTGCTATCCAGAAGAGGACAAGATCTGTCCTTTTGGCTGGATAGATTCAGTCAAGAAAGGAGCAATCATGAACATTCAGCCTTTGACAGTACGGATCGATCAGCAGCAGATTGAGGACTTGAAAAACCGCCTGCGGCACACCAGGTGGCCTGAAGAGCTGCCCAGTGCGGCCACGGAAACCGCGGATCAGGGAGCGGCGTGGCCGACCGGGGTGCCGCAGCGCTACCTGCGTGGCTTGGCCAAGCAGTGGGCGGAAGACTTTGACTGGCGTGCCCAGGAAGAGCTGATCAATTCGTTTCCTAACTTCAGTACCGAGATCGAAGGTCAGAAGATCCACTTCGTGCACTGTCGATCCAGTCATCCTGGGGCGGTGCCGCTGCTGATAACACACGGCTGGCCGGGCTCGTTTCTTGAGTTTCTGCATCTTATCGAACCACTGACCGAACCTGAGCCAGGAGTGCAGGCCTTCCATCTGGTCATTCCATCGTTGCCGGGCTTTGGCCTGTCGACTCCGCTGAGTACCGGAGGCTGGAGCGCTGGCAAGATCGCTCGAGCCTGGGCGGAGTTAATGACTCGGTTGGGCTACCAACGTTTCGTGGTTCAGGGCGGGGATATCGGGGCTGCGGTGGCACCCGAAGTGGCGCGGCACGCCCCGGAACGGGTGATTGGGGTGCACATCAATGGTTCATTGGGCTTCGGTCAGCAGGTCGACGACGAGACTCGTCAGGCGCTGAGTCCGTTGGAGCAAGACCGGCTGCGGCGAATCGATGATTTTATGCGCGAGGAGTTTGGCTATATCGCAATTCAATCAACCCGGCCTGGTTTGATCGGTGCGGCGCTCACTGACTCTCCGGTTGGGCAGTTGGCGTGGATTCTTGACAAGCTCAAAGCCTGGACTTTTCCCGCTTCCGCGCTGCCTGACGAGGTGTTGGGTAGCCAATGGATTCTCGCGAACGTCTCGCTCTACTGGTTCACGCGTTCAGCGGGTTCGGCAGCCCTAGTGGGCTATGCAAGCGCGGAATGGGGCGCTCCACCGATCAGTTCGGGGGTGCCGACGGCTGCCATCCAATTCGCGCACGACGTGGGCATCCGGCAGTTAGCAGAGCAGAGTAACCACATTGTGCGTTGGACTGATGTCACTGATCGGGGAGGGCACTTTGCCGCCTTGGAGCAGCCCGCGATATTGCTGGAGGATCTCCGCGAATTTTTGGCCAGCTTGGCTAGGTAAAAGTTCGGCCTCGGAATTGACTGCTCCGGGGCCGAACTTTCGGCTTGAGCATAGACTTAGAGCACGTCAGAAAGGAATCCTTTCAAGCGTTCGGTGCGTGGTGAGCTGAAGATTTGCTCCGGACTGCCGGTCTCCACCACCACACCAGCATCCATGAAGAGCACCTGATCGGAGACGCTGCGTGAGAAACCCATTTCGTGAGTCACCACCACCATGGTCATGCCGGCTTTCGCCAAATCCGCCATCAGCGCCAAGATGCCCTTGACCAATTCAGGGTCGAGCGCCGAGGTGGCCTCGTCGAAAAACATCACCTCGGGTTTCATAGCGAGCGCCCGGGCTATTGCAACCCGTTGCTGCTGACCGCCAGAGAGATTTCCGGGGCGAGCATCGGCGCGATGCTTGAGACCAACCAGGTCGAGCTGATTCAGGGCTTCTTCCCGCGCTTGCTCTTTGGGCAATTTACGAATCTTGCGCAGTGCGAGCGAGACATTGTCCAGCACGGTTTTGTGCGGAAAGAGGTTGAACTGCTGGAAAACCATACCAATGCGTTGGCGGAGCAGATTCGGGTCGTCTTGGAGCACCGATTTGCCGTCCAGCAGGATGTCGCCACTGTCGGGTTCATTCAATCGGTTCAGCACTCTGAGCAGGGTTGATTTTCCCGAGCCTGAGGGGCCGATCACGGAGGTTGCGGTGCCACTTTGCACTCGAATGTCGATGCCCCGCAATACGTGGTTATGGCCGAAGGAGAGATGAAGTTCGCGTCCCTCCAAGGTGCCGCCGTGGTACTCGGTCTTAGCTGCGGGGGTGATGTTTTCTGCACTCATCGTGAAAGTGTCCCTTCGACGGGTTCGGTGGCGGTCGTCGCGGCGTTGCCTTGTTCCGCCCGCCCGGTGCGCAGTCGTTTGTCAACGTAGTTGACCAGATGGGTGAGTGGGATGGTGAGCACCAGATAAAGCACACCGGCTGCTACCACGGGTGAGTAATTACCGGTGTTGGCGGCGGCGTCGTTGCCGATCCGGAACACGTCGCGCTGGTTAGCCAGCAGCCCGAGGAAGAAGACCAGGGAGGAATCCTTGATCAGGATGATGAATTGGTTCATCAGCGCCGGTAGCACCCGGCGAATGCCCTGTGGAATGACCACCAATCGCATTGCCGGGCCGTAGCCGAAGCCGAGAGCACGGGACGCTTCAAGCTGGCCCTTTTCCACGCTTTGGATGCCAGAGCGGAAGATTTCGCCAATATAGGCCGCTGACATCAAGGAGAGCGCCAGGATACCGGTTGGATAGGGGCTGCGGCCGAAGAACGGTTGGAATACCGGCGCTAGGGCTAAGCCGAAGAGCACGATCACCACAACGGCGGGCAGCCCGCGGAAGATGTCCGTGTAGATGCGCGCAATATAGCGCAGCAAGCGGTTGTGCGAGATGCCCATCACGGCAAGCAGCACACCGAGCAGGGTGCCAAGGATGCCCGAGGCAAAGGCAAAGATTAGGGTATTCGGTAAGCCGACTAAAAGAAGCTCTGGGACAACTTCAGCCATGGCCTGAAAATCGAAGAAAGTGTTCATTCGGGGATCCTCAGTGCTGGGTCAAACATGATTTGTAAAGTGTACTTTCCACGACGATGCCGGGCATTCGCTAAGAATGCCCGGCATCGTGGGTGGTGATAGCTGAAAAATTAGCCGAGTTTGGAGGCCTTGCTGCCCGGCTTCCAGTTCTTCGGGGTCTCCCGATCCGGGTACCACTGCTTGGCGAGCTTCGCCCAGGTGCCATCGGCAACCACGGCGTCCAGGCCAGAGTTCAGCGCATCGATAAGCGCCTTATTCTCGGAGTTCACCGCATAGGCAGTGAAGTTCTGGGTATTGATTACGCTCTCCGCAATAGTGGTGCCATCGCCAGGCTTGACCTGGCCGGTAGCCTGCTGGGAGGGAGCCACCCAGGCGTCGACCTGACCGTTCTTCACGTTGGCAAACACCGTGTTGTAATCCGGGAAGCGCACCGGTTCGATGCCGAGAGTGTTGGTGACGTAGTCATCCTGCACGGTGCCTTGCACCACACCAATCCGAATGTCTCCCTTAAGGTCCTTGAAGCCCTTGATTGCCGAGCTGCTCTTGGTCACCACTGCCATGTAGCCGAAGTCGTAACCATTTGTGAAGCCGACGTTCTTACGACGCTTATCGGTGGTGGAAATCGAGGAGGATCCCACGTCGAACTGCTTGTTCTGCACCTGGGAGAGCAGTGCGGCGAAATCGGTGGAGACGAACTCGGTCTTTAGTCCCAGTTTGCTAGCGATGGCGCGCAGCAGCTCATTATCGAAGCCGGTAAAAACGCCGTCCTTGAGGAAGATATTAGGCGGCGCATCGGAGAGCGTGCCGATGCGCAATACGCCTTCGGTGCCCAGGCCCAGCTTGGACTTATCGATCTTGTCCAGCGGAGTGACGTCAGCGGTGGTGTACTTATCGGTGGAGACCTGGTCCGAGCCGCCGAGGGCTTCGGTACTATTGCTGCTCGACGATGTACCGGCTGCCCCACAGGCGGTCAACGTCAAAGCGAGCAGCGAAGCGACGGAGGCCGCTTTGAGCCAAGCGAGTGACTTGATTTTCATTAATATTTCTCGTTTCTCATCGAGCAAGGTTCGGAAGCGTGATCGCCGTTTTTGGCCGCTCTAGGCAGTCGCCCCGGCAGATCCACTTCGAGATCAGCTGCAGATAATTGTCTCATGCGGCCGAAATGATCGATAAAGCCGAACTTTAGGCGTCATAAAAGGAATTTTCACGAATAATATGCGCCATTACTCTTTCGGCACGCTCTGATTAACAGGAATTTCTCAGTTTTCTCTTTGTTTCTGCTTGCTTAGCCGCAGCTTAGCGAGCTACCGGCCATGTGCCGTCAATCACAGCGTCATGGCGGCCCTGCTCGCGCAAGAAATCCTGAAAATTCTGAGCCTGAGCCGCAGCCCATTTCACTTGCTCTTGATGCAGTTGCGTGGCGGGCAGCTGCAGCTCCGGATATTGTCGGGCAATCGCGGTGGCGAGCCGAGCGGCTGCTAGCGCATCTGCAGCGGAGGTATGTGCCGCTAACAGCGGGATGTGGTAGTGCTCGCAGCAAGCCACCAGGGTACGTTTGCCCTTGCGGAAGCGGTCTACTTGCTTGTCCAGAATAAAGGGATCGATCACCGGTAGGGCAGTAATCTCAGCAAGACCGTGCCGAGCGGATTCGTATTTCAGCACGCTGAAGTCATAGCAAGCATTAAAGCCAATCACTGGTATCTGCTGAGCAAAATAGTTAGCCAGCAGGGTCGAGAGTTCACCGAGCACCTGAGTAGCCGGCTGACCTTCCGCTCGGGCGTGGTCAGTGCTGATGCCGTGAATAGCCGTTGCCTCAGCCGGGATCTCGACGCCGGGATCGGCTAGCCATTCGTGGCTGGCAAGAATTGCCTCGTTGGCATCGAGAAGCACCACCGAGGCAGTGACTAACCGTGCAGTGAGCGGATTCCGGCCGGTGGTTTCAAGATCGAAAGCGGCTCTCGGGCCAGCTAGCCAGCTATTCATCTCCTAAGGTTATCGGCTAGCAGAGACAATTCAGCCTCCGCCCGCCCCCAACCTCTCACCCGGCTGTCTCTCCTTCTCTCTGCTGTCCCACCTCCTGCTATCCCACTGAGTGTGGCTGATGATGCAGGAGTTCACCGGCTTCCGTCTCAGCGGTAACGGCGGCATCATTCGATGGGACAACTGGGCGGGCTCGGTGCGGGGCCCTCGGGCGGATAGCGCCTACCACCCTCCCACCCCTCGCGGGCTCGGTGCGGGGCCCTCGGGCGGATAGGCTGGGGGGATGCGGAAAGAGTACTTGGCGGCGGTGCTGGAGCTTACTGCCCTGATTCCGCCGGGCAGCGTACTGGCCTATGGAGATATCGCCGAATTGCTGGGCGATGGTGGTCCCCGTCAAGTGGGCAGTGTGATGTCTCATCATGGTGACGGGGTGGCCTGGTGGCGGGTCTTGAGAGCTAGCGGAGCTCCGCTAGAAGGTCATCAAGAGCGTGCGCTTGAGCAATACCGCAAGGAACGCACCCCATTGCGCGGCAAGACCACCGGTGAAGATGCTTCTTGGAAGGTTGATATGACGCGTGCGCGTTGGCAGCCCAGCGAAGCGGAATGGCAGTTGGTTGATGCGATTGCAGCCAAACTGGAACCCAGATTCCGCAAAGTGTCTGAGCCAGATGAAATAACTAAGCTATGAACGCTTCGCTGCCGACGCTTCGTCTGGTGCCGCCAGCGAAGGATTCCCTCACCACGCCTAGCCCCAGTGCGGACCAGCGAGCGGTCTTGGAACTCTTGCCTGGCAGCGGCCCGCAACTTGTCTGGGGAGCACCAGGGACCGGGAAGTCCACACTGCTGGTGGAAGCTGCAGTGCGCAGCATTGCAGAGCACGGAGTCGAACCGGCCCAGGTCTTGCTGCTCTCACCGAGCAGGCTGGGGGCTGCCCGATTACGTGATGCGCTGAGCGCCAGGTTGCAAGGCACGATGAGCAGTTCGCCATCCCGAACCTGGGCATCCTATGCCTTCGATCTATTGCGACGCGCCCAGCTTGAGGGCGTACTGCCAAGCTCCAACCCGGCACGGCCGCCGCGACTGATCAGCGGACCGGAGCAGGATTTGCTGATCCGGGAGCTCCTGCAAGGGCATCGCGAAGGTTTGGCGATTGGGCCACGATGGCCAGCCGATCTCGATGAGGCTCTGGATACCCGAGGGTTCCGGCAGGAAATCCGGCAGCTCTTTGACCGGGTGATTGACAACGGGTTGTCGCCTGAAGAACTCAGCCAGCTCGGCGAACGAAATGAGCGTCCGGAATGGCAAGCCGCCGCGCAGCTTTACGGTGAATATCGTGACTTGATTGAGCTCAAGGATCTTGGCCAGTTTGATCCGGCCGGGCTGATTAGGGCCGCTAGTGACCTGCTCAGCCAACAGCCAGCCTGGGCCGAGCAGGAACGCGAGAGATTCCAACTGGTGCTGGTGGACGATGCTCAGGAACTTGGCCGGGCTGGTCACGATCTTTTGCGGCAGTTGGTCGCGGGGAAGGATGCGTTATTGGCGGCCTGTCCGGACGTTGTGGTGCAGGGCTTCCGTGGCGCCCGGCCTGATCTGGTTGGTGAAACGCGGGATCTGCTTGAGGCCACGGAGTCGGTACTGAGCAGTTCGCATCGTCTTTCTGCTCCTTTGATTTCGGCCTGGCAACGGGTCGCGGAACGAATCGCGCAGCGCCAAGGTGGTCATAAAGCACGGCAGCTCACACCGCTGGACCAGCGGGAATCTGCTGGCCAGCAGGCTGCCCCGGCGGAAGCCAGTAGGGCAGCTATCACTCCGCCCGTTTCTACTGCCCTGCTCAGCTCTGAGGTGCAGCAGCGTCGCTATCTAGCCGAGCGTATCCTGCATCAACTGGCCGAGGACGGACGGGCACTCAACGATATCGCGGTGATTGTGCGAACCGGCTCCCAGGTGGCAGCCATTCAACGGTATCTGGTGTCGCACGGCATTCCGGTTCGGGTGCCCGTTGCCGAAACTCCAGTTCGTGAAGAGCCAGCCGTACGCCCGCTGATGGCGGCCTATCAGCTCGCGCTTGAGCCGGGTCGGCTCGACGCTGAAAGCGCTGTTGAGTTACTGAGCTCGCGAATCGGCGGCATGAGTTCGGTGCAGATCCGTCGACTACGGCAGGCGCTGCGAGTCGAAGAATTAGCAGCCGGCGGCGGCCGAAGTAGCGACGAGCTGCTGGTTGAAGCGATGCAACGCCCTGCCCAGCTGGCCAGTCTGGGCCTTGATGGGCGTGCGGCCGCCCGGATGGCCAAAGTCTTACAAGCAGGTCAGCAGGCGTTGGCCGAACCTGCGGCTAATCCACAGAGCGTGCTGTGGGCGCTATGGGAGGCGACCGGGCTGAGCGAAGAATGGGCTGCGGCGGCTCTGCGGGAGGACGCCTTGGGGATCCGTGCCGATCGCGATCTGGACGCCATGATGGCGCTCTTCCAAGCTGCTGAACGGTATGTTGATCAGGCGCCAGCAGCCGGGCCTGCGGTATTTCTGGAGTATCTGCTCGGTCAAGAATTGCCGATGGACACGCTCGCCGCTCGCGCTCAAACCGGCGAGGCCGTCGAGGTGCTGACCCCGGCTAGCGCCGCGGGCAGGCAATGGCCGGTGGTGATGGTCGCTGGGCTGCAAGAAGGGGTCTGGCCGAATAATCGCCTGCGCGGCGAACTCTTGGGCAGCCAGTACCTGGTCGAGGTGCTGGAACTGGGCAGCTCGGGCGCCAAACAGCTCACCGCCACCGAACGAATGCGGGATATCCGTTATGACGAGTTGCGTAGCTTCTCGGCAGCAATTTCCCGGGCTTCGGAGGTGCTCATCTGCACCGCTGTCAGCTCCGAGGACGAGCAGCCGTCAAGCTTCCTGGACATGGTGGATCCATGGCAGCCCACTGAAACTCAGCTCAGCAGACCGCTCACCGAGGTGCGGCGACCGAAAAACCTCAGATCACTGGTGGCCGAACTGCGACAGTCGAATGAAAGCGATCAGGACGCCATCGAAGCAGCCCAGATCCTAGCCGCGCTGGCTAACGAAGGGATAGCTGGGGCAGCGCCGGAGAATTGGTGGGGACTGGCCCCTTTGAGCTCAACCCAGCCGATCTTGCCGGAGGACGCGGTGGTACCGGTTTCGCCTTCAAAAATTGAGGCAGTCCTGAACTCACCGTTCAATTGGTTCATCCAGGCAGCCGGCGGTGAAGCCGAGCAGGACTTAGCCCGTAGCCTGGGCACCCTGATCCACAGCATTGCTCAAGATTTGCCCGCGGCAACGCAATCCGAATACCTCGCTGAGCTGGAAAAACGCTGGCCTAGCCTGGGCTTGCGGGCGAACTGGCAGGAAAAGCTGGATAAGAGACGAGCGGAAAAAATGCTGGGCAAGCTCTCCAGTTACCTGATTGCGAGCAGTGCCGAGGGCCGTTCGCTGCTAGCTGTGGAGAAAGGGTTCGGAGTGGAGATCGCCGGTCCTCGGACGGCGGCTCTGAAGGGTAAGGTTGATCGTCTCGAAATCGACGCCCAGGGCCGCTTGGTGATCATTGATCTGAAAACCGGTTCGCGAAAGCCGAAGGCCGACGAAGTGGCTCAACACCCTCAGCTAGGCGCATATCAGGTGGCGGCGGCAGCCGGCGCATTCGAGCAAATGAGCGCCGCTGTCGACCATCAGCCCGAGGGCGAAGTCGATGATGACTCCACTCGGCAGGGTGAACAACCAGTTTCAGAATCAGCTTCAGGGCCAGCTTCTGAGACGTCTCAGCTACCTGGTGGCGCAGCTTTGGTTCAACTTGGTGGCAGCACCGTCGGAGTGTCGGTACAAGAACAAGAGGCACTGAGCGCCGACGAGGATTGGGCGACTCCTTTGGTGCAGCAGGCTGCGCTGCTGATGTCCGCAGCTGAGTTTCAGGCGGTCCATGACCCGCAGCGTGATGGAGGTCGAGGTTGTCCGTTCCCCGAGGTGTGCCCGCTCTGCCAGGGCCGGCAGGTGACCGAATGAGCCAGGGCGAGACGCGGCAACCCACCGTTGAACAGCGAGCCATCATCGAAGCGCCGCTTGAGCCGATGCTGGTGATCGCCGGGGCGGGTTCGGGGAAAACCACCACAATGGCTGACCGGGTGGTGCATTTGGTGGCGAATGGCTTGGCTCGTCCGGAGGAGATTCTCGGTGTCACTTTCACCCGTAAAGCAGCGGGAGAACTGGCCGCTCGGGTGCGTCTGCAACTGCAAAGTCTTGCCGGAAATACCGGAACGGCATTCGAACTAGAGCCGGAAATCTCGACCTATCACTCCTACGCCAAGGGAATAGTCGGCGACTACGGTCTCCGGCTCGGCGTGGAAAAGGATGCTGTGGTGCTTGGCCCGGCCCAGTGCTGGCAATTGGCCAGCCAGCTGGTCGAGGCTTATGACGGCGAACTGAGTGACAGCTTTGACGGTGCCGCCTCAACCCTGGTTCAGGCGGTGATGTCGCTGGCTGCCGAATGCTCTGAGCATCTGCGTGAGCCAGCCGAAGTAGCGGAACTGCTGGATGGTCTGGCCAGCCGCTTCGAGGCGCTGCCTTATCTGGAGGGCAGCTCGAAAGCCAGCTCGGTGGCGGCCCGGAACCTGCGGGCGATGTTCCGAACCCGCGCCAGGGTAGCCGATTTGGTGGCCCAGTATCAGCTCGCCAAGCGGCGTCGGAATGCTTTGGACTACGGTGATTTGGTGGCCTTGGCAGCGGCTATTGCCGAGCAGATGCCAAGCGCTAAGCAGCAGGAACGTGAACGGCACAAGGTTGTTCTGCTTGACGAGTTCCAGGACACCTCACACGCCCAGCTGAGCCTTTTCGCGGCGCTCTACGATCAGGCCCATCCGGTCACCGCGGTGGGCGATCCGCATCAGTCGATTTACGGCTTCCGCGGTGCCTCGGCCGGTCAGCTGTTCCGGTTCCCGCAGGTCTTCCGGCGCGCTGATGGTAGCCCAGCCCACACCGTCGCACTCACTGTGGCCTGGCGTAACTCGTTACAGGTACTGGACGCCGCCAACGTGATGTCGGCTGAGTTGAACCGTCGAGCCGCCCAGCAACACACCGGTTCAAGCGTGCCGTTGAAGCCTTTGCAGCCACGGCCAGCTGCACCGCAGGGGACCGTGGAGTTGGCTCGGTTCGGTACCGAGGCTGAAGAGGCAGAAGCGATAGCCGAGCGAATATTGCAGCGTCGAGCTAAGCCAGCTGGCAGTAATTCCGAAGCCCACGGGAAAGCCGAGAGGACGCTAGAACAAAGCAGCATCGCGGTGCTCTGCCGACGCCGTAGCCAATTCAGTAGCCTGCAACAAGCTTTCGAAGCGCGCGGAATTGACTATGTTGTGCTCGGTCTTGGTGGTTTGCTGGCCACCCCGGAGGTGATCGACGTGGTCGCCACGCTACAGGTGCTGGTTGATCCTGGTCGCTCCGATTCGCTCATGCGGTTGCTCAGCGGTGCCCGCTGGCGGATTGGCCCGAGCGATCTGATGGCCTTAGCTGACTGGGCCAAATATCTAGCTCAGCGACATCAGCAGGCAGCGAACTCCGCGACTGTTAGAGACAACGGAGGCGACGGTGACCACAGCGACCAGGTGATCGCTCAGGATAGCGTCGATTCGGCCAGCCTGATCGAGGCGCTTGACGCGCTGGACCCGGTGTTCTGGCCAGCATCGGCGCGCGAACTAAGCGTTGAGGGACGGCGCCGAATGCTGCTGCTACGGGACGAATTGCGTTCTCTGCGCAGCTTGGTCGGTGAAGACCTGCTGAGCTTGATCAGCGAGGTGGAGCGGACTATGTTGCTGGATATTGAGCTGGCGGCTCGTCCGGGCACTAGCTATCATCGGGCTCGGCATCACCTCGATGCCTTTGCCGATGCCGCCGCAGGCTTCTTGCAGAGCGCAGAGGACGTTCAGCTGTTAGCTTTTCTGTCCTGGCTGAGGACAGCCGAGCAGCAGGAACGTGGTCTTGAATTGCTCTCGCTTGAGACTGACTCGACGGCAGTTCAACTGCTTACCGTGCATGCCGCCAAGGGACTGGAATGGGACGAGGTTTACGTGCCAGGGCTAGCCACCGGCACCTTCCCGAGCGCCCGGGTGGACCGCTGGAGTAAACGAAGCCACTCCTTACCATGGCCGCTCAGGGGCGACGTCGCCGACCTGCCGGTCTGGGATGTCAGCGGGGGAGATCAGAAGTCCTGGCTGGACGCGGAGCAGATCTTCGCCGATGAGGTGCGGGTGCACAGCGAGGACGAGGAGCGCCGGCTGGCTTATGTCGCCTATACCCGGGCCCGAAACTTTTTGATGGTGAGCAGCTCAAAGTGGGCTGGCACGGCGCTCAAGCCGCGTGAGGTATCACCGTTTCTTGCAGAGCTCCTCGGCGAGTTGCCCGGTACCCAGCCTGCTTCGGAGCTCAGCTCGACGGACGTCGCAACCTCGCCCCAGTCGCACTGGCCACAGGACGACGAATTACCAGAGCACAATCCGGACCTTGATCTCAAAATGACTGCTGAGTGGCCTTATGACCCGCTGCAGGGCCCGACTATCAGCGCAGGGGACCAGATCAAGCTCGGCAGCACTCAGCGACGCACCGCCCTGGAAGCAGCGGCAGCGCGAGTGCAGCAGGCCAGGCTGGCGCTGCCAGCCGATCTCTGGCAGCGCAGTGCCCGCTGGGGAGAGGAAGCGCGAGGACTCTTGGACCGACGGAAAGTCGTCAAAGACGTTCTGGAGGTTGAAATCCCGGCACACCTATCGGCCTCCACTCTGGTCGAGCTGAAGGCCGATAGCGCCGCAGTGATCAAGCAGATCCGACGCCCGGTACCGCGTAAACCTGGCAGCGCGGCTCGTAAGGGCACCGCCTTTCACTCCTGGGTTGAACAGTTCTATGGTGCGGCCGGTCAGCTCGAACTTGGGGACTTCTTGGCAGCTGCTGATGATTTTGTTGAAGACAGCTATCGATTGGAAGATCTCAAGGAGAACTTCGCCGCTTCGGAGTGGGCCGATCAGCAACCGGCGTTTGTTGAGGTGCCGATTGAAACCCAAGTCGCTGGAATCGTAGTGCGGGGTCGCGTCGATGCTGTTTTCCAGCACAGCGAGCAGCAAGAAAGCTACTGGGAACTGGTGGATTGGAAAACCGGCAGGGTACCGAATACGGCAGAACTCTCGACCCGAGCGGTTCAGCTGGCCATCTATCGGCTAGCCTGGTCGCGGCTCAAAAAAGTGCCTTTAGAAACGGTGCGCGCGACCTTCTACTACGTGGCCGAGAATAAGAGCATTCGGCTCAATGAACTGGCCGATGAGCAGCAACTCGAGAAAATCATTACCGAGGCATATCGCCGCTAGACGCTCTGCTTCGGCGGCACCACCTGCAAGGCCGTGGTGTCGGTGTCGTCAGCGTGCCGTTGCTCCTCAGCAGCGTGATCTTCAGAGGGAGTATGAGCAGCCTGAGCCGTCGGGGCGCTTTCATCTCTAGCAGCGTCATTGTCAGCGATCGATTCGCTTGACCCGGAGTCTGCTGCCGGGTTCGAGGCTGAGGGCTGCTCAGGAATCACGTCCACGGTGACCTTGGCGCTATTTGAGGCCGTATCGGAGCCAGCATCCGGGTCAGGATCGGAGTCAGCCGAATCGGATTCAGTCCGTCCTTCGCCAGAGGCGATGAGCACCACGGGCTCTTCGACACTAATCGGCTGCCCGCCGTACTGGGCAATATCGGACTCTAAGGTATGTAGCATTTGCTCCGCCTCGGCCACCATCTGCGCATCGCCGGCGGCCTGGCCACGCACCAGCCACTGAGCCAAAGCGAACTCCGCGGAGAGCGCGGCACGCCTCTGCAGATGTTGATCAGGCACTTCTCGACGTGCTTCGGCGTAACTCTGTTGCACCGCGGCAACGAAGTCCTGATGATCCACGGCGGTGAGCCAGGCGAAGTCATCGGCCGGATCACCAACTCGGAGGTCGGTCCAGCCGGTCACTGCAATCAGCCGGGACTGATCCATCAAAATATTGTCTTCATGTAGATCGCCATGAACCACGCTGGGGTTGAACCGCCACAGGCTGACGTCCTCCAAAGCATGCTCCCAACGCCGCAGCAGCGCCGCCGGAATCTTCCCGGTGGTGGCAGCTTGATCGAGCTCGTTCAACTTACGCTGCCGGAACTCGTTTGCCGAGTAGCTGGGCAGATCCGCTCCCTGCACCAAGTCAATCGGCAAATCGTGAATCGCTGCCATCGCGGTGCCGATCTCTTTGGCCACAGCGGTGCCACCGGAAACCAGCTCCTCAACGGAGGCCACTCGCCCGGCCAGATGAGAGTACACAAAAGTAGTCAGCTCGCCGATGCGTACCGTACCGGCGACCGTGGGCAGCAGGAAGGGCAGTTCAGTGCGGACGGCTGGGGAGAAGGCACGTAGCACTTGTAGCTCGGTCTCCAGCCGGGTGCTTGCCTCGAGGTGTCTTGGTGCACGTACTCGCCAACGCTTACGCTCGGCATCCAGCAGCACTGCAGAGTCGAAGTCTGCGGCGTCATCCGGTTCGTAAGCGGCGGCAGTGGGGGTCAGCCCGGGCACAGCTGCGCTAGCGACGGCGGCAAGTTCCATAGGTGTACGTCTCACCTTTCCACCGTAAGGCGAGCTACCGGAATCGTAGAGCGCTGGCCCGGCGAGTCGCCTGAACCGAGCAATTTGGGGGCTATTTCAGTCCGCTTCAGTTCAAAGCTGAAATAGCTGGCTGGGCTCGCGAGACTTGGCCAAGGTGATGTGAACTCGATTTCAACTAGGTTTCAGCAAGGCAGCGACTAATGCCGGGCGGCCCGAGTTCGTGTCGGGTTATACCCAAGCGGCGGCGATGGAATGTGAAATGTCGGTTGAAATCAGTACGGTAGGACTATGACCCGCACTGAGGCATTGTCCTGGCAGCAATCCATGATCGACCGGGGGAGCGAACGCCGTCAGAATCCTGATTTCCTAGCCTCGCTCGGGGTGAGCAGCGCTACTCTTGCCGGTGGTTTAGCCGGGGCGGAGTCATCCGAGTCAGCAGCAACTGAAGCTTCGACGGACAAGCCGAAGTCAACCGCGAAAGTTCTTGCCTTGAGAGCCGGTAAAACACTGGTTTCACCAGGTGGCTTGATCTATCTGCCGGTGAGTGTCACCGAACAGTCTGGGTTCGCTGTCTATCTCGGCCGCACCCTCGGCGAGGCCGGGCTAGAAGAAGGCACTGAGTTGCTCACAGTGGAATTGGCCGAGGAGTTCAGCCTTGAGGAATTCGATCTGCCGGCCGACACGCAATGGCAGGGGGTCCGGCAGCTCGCGGCCGAGCTGAGCATTGCAGAAAGTCAGTACCTTATTGAAGCCAATGCCATCCTGAATTGGCATCGTGTACACACGCATTGTCCGCGTTGTGGCAGCCCCACGGAAGTCATCGCCTCCGGCTGGGTACGACGTTGTCCGCAGGACGGTTCCGAACATTTTCCGCGCACCGATCCGGCAATTATTGTCGCAGTGGTGGGCAAAGGCGGCAAGCTATTGCTCGGCGGGGGCGCGGGCTGGGAGGAACACCGTTATTCGACCCTGGCGGGCTTTGTTGAGCCCGGCGAGTCACTTGAACAGGCAGTGCTGCGCGAGATCGCCGAAGAGGTCGGTGTACGGATTCAATCGGTGCAGTATTTAGGTTCCCAGGCCTGGCCATTTCCGGCCTCCTTGATGCTCGGCTTTATTGCTTTCACTGACGACGAAGTGGCGAAGCCAGATGGTGTGGAAGTGGTCCGAGCACGTTGGTTCAGCAAAGCCGAATTACTGAGCGCGGTGAACAGCGGGGAAGTGATTATCTCGCACCGGGTGTCAATTGCGCGGGCCCTGATTGAGCATTGGTACGGCGAACGTATTGAGGATGTGCCACAGCGGTAATGGCAGAGATAAGTCAGCAAGACTTGAGGCCCGGCACCGAACTGAGTCTTGAAGAACGAGTGCTTTCCGGGCTGGATGAAGAGCAGCGTCTGGTGGCTAGTACCTTGACCGGACCATTGTGCGTGCTGGCCGGGGCTGGCACCGGTAAAACTCGGGCGATCACGCATCGCATTGCCTATGGCGTGCACAGCGGTGTCTACCAGCCGCAGCGACTGCTTGCGGTGACCTTTACCGCTCGAGCGGCCGCCGAGATGCGCAGTCGGCTCCGTGACCTGGGTGTCGGCTCCGTGCAGGCGCGAACTTTTCATGCCGCAGCGCTGCGGCAACTGCAATTCTTCTGGCCGCAGGCAATCGGCGGCGAGCTGCCCCAGCTCTTAGAACACAAAGCTGCGATCATTGCCGAATCAGCCCGCAGGTTGCGGCTCAGCACCGACCGGGCAACGGTACGGGATCTAGCGGCGGAGGTGGAATGGGCCAAGGTATCAATGCTGACGCCGGAGACGTATCTGGAACATGCACAGGGTCGGGGGACCCCAGGTGGCTTTGATCTGCTCACCATGTCACGGGTTTTCCAGTCCTATGAAGACGTCAAAACGGATCGAAACCTCATTGACTTTGAGGACGTACTGCTGATCACGGTCGGCATTTTGCAGGAAGACGATAGGGTCGCGGCTACCGTTCGTGAGCAGTATCGGCACTTTGTGGTTGACGAATATCAGGATGTTTCACCGCTACAGCAACGCTTGCTTGAGTTATGGCTGGGAGGACGCGAGGAACTCTGCGTGGTGGGTGATGCCTCGCAGACGATTTACTCCTTTACCGGGGCGAGCGCTCGGCACCTACTCGACTTCGGCCGGCGCTACCCCAACGCCCAATTGGTGAAGCTGGTGCGTGACTATCGATCTACCCCGCAGGTGGTGCAGCTGGCCAATAACCTACTGGCAGCCCGTCGTCCAGCGGGTCGGCAGGCCGATGCGGCGTGGTCACAACCCCTGCAATTGGTGGCACAACGGCCCGCTGGTCCGGCACCGAGCTTCGTGGAGTGCAGTGATGACGAGGCAGAGGCCGCAGCGATAGCCAAGGGGATCGGGGCGCTGATCGAGGCCGGAACGCAGCCAGCGCAGATTGCCGTGCTGTTCCGCACCAACGGTCAATCCGAGGCCTATGAACAAGCGCTGAGTGCTGCCGGAATCGGCTATCAGCTCCGCGGCGGCGAACGTTTCTTCGCACGCAAAGAAGTGCGCGATGCGATTTTGTCGTTACGAGCCGCCTCCCGGGCCGATCAGACCTCGGATCATGACGATCAACCCGCTGTTGCACTGGCACAGCAGGTCCGGGACGTGCTCGCCAGTATCGGTTTCACCGAGCAAGCCCCGGCCGGTGGTGGCGCGGTGCGTGAACGTTGGGAATCGCTGGCGGCCTTGGTTGCCTTGGCAGATGAATTGGTGGTGAGCAGGGGAGCGGAGTTCCGGCTGGCGGATTTTGTCGCTGAATTGCAAGAACGCTCAGCCGTGCAGCATGCTCCGACGGTGCAAGGCGTCACCCTAGCTTCCCTTCATTCGGCGAAGGGCTTGGAGTGGGATGCGGTTTTCCTGGTTGGGCTCAGTGAAGGGCTAATGCCGATCAGCTTCGCTGATACTGCGGAAGCGGTGGATGAGGAACGCCGGTTACTCTATGTCGGGATCACTCGGGCCCGCGAGTTCCTCTCGCTCAGCTGGTCGCTATCCCGGACGCCCGGCGGGCGGGCGAACCGAAAACCCTCAAGGTTTCTAGACGGGCTTCGTCCGCAGAGTGCGGTGTCGCGGGGCGCTGCCAGTCAGTCACCTCGCCGACAGCGCGCAGTCGCTAAGCCGCCCGCGCTCTGCCGGGTCTGCGGTAAAGCGCTGAGCAGTGGTGCAGAACGCAAAATCGGCCGTTGCGCGGAATGCCCGCCAAGCTACCAGGAAGCCACCTTCGAGGCACTGCGTCAATGGCGTCTTGAGGAAGCGCGTAGCGCGCAGTTGCCAGCCTTCATGATCTTCACCGATGCGACCCTGGTGGCGGTGGCGGAGAGTGAACCAGCCTCACTCGAAGAACTTTCGGCGGTCGCCGGTGTCGGTCCGTCCAAACTGGAGCGTTACGGTGCTGCGGTGCTGCAGGTGATGAGTGATCAGCAACAAGCCTGAGCCGGTCCGGTTTGGCTGGCTGAATACTTAGCTGGCCAGCTAGCTTGAGTGTTCGCTGCCTTGGCCGCTAGCGAAACAGCGAAGTAGGCTCGGAGGGTGCCTGAAGATATTGCCACCGGTCTAACCACCCAGGACGGTCGACCGGTGTATGTCCGTCGTTCCGCTCGCCGCCGCCGCACCGTGAGTGCTTTTTGGGAAGACGGCCGGGCAGTGGTTGCGGTGCCGGCCAGTTTCTCCGCCCGTCAGGAACGTGACTGGGTGGCAAAAATGGTGCTGCGACTGCAATCTCAGCGCGGCGGGAAGCGGCCAGCGCGCAGCGATCAAGAACTTCTTGAGCGCAGCCTGGAGTTATCGAAGAAGTACCTTGGTAACCGGCCCCAGCCCAGTTCGGTGCGCTGGGTCAGCAATCAGCGCAGCCGCTGGGGATCGGCCACACCGGCTGATGGCAGCATTAGAATTTCAGTGCAACTACGAGGCATGCCGCAATGGGTGGTTGACTATGTGCTGCTGCATGAGCTCACTCATTTGCTGGTTGCCTCGCATAGCCCGGAATTCTGGCGGGAACTCGAAAGCTACCCCGATACGGAACGTGCTAAAGCTTTCCTCGAAGGGGTGAGCTTCGCCAGCACGCGCGGCCTGAGCGGAGACTACTTAGCCTCTGGTGAAGCCTGATCGTCGGGGGACTCCCCGTCTTCTTGAGAAGTACCCTCAGCTGACTCTGATGGTGAGTCGTAACCACCGTCGAGCAAGCGCTCCAAGGCTTCATCGACCGCTGAATCCGAAGCCGCAGCCTGATCGCGGCGCTCGCTGAAACCGGTTGGATCGTCAAGGTCCTCGGCCGTTGGCAGTAGATCGGGGTGTTGCCAGATTGCGTCGCGACCAGAGACGCCACGCTGCTCCTTGAGTGCAGCCCAGAGCGCAGCGGCCTCGCGCAGCCGTCGCGGGCGTAATTCCAGACCGACCAAGGAGCCGAAGGCATGCTCAGCCGGGCCACCGGTTGCCCGGCGTCGGCGTACTGTTTCCCGCAATGCCGCAGCAGAAGGCAGTTGCGCCGCCGCCTCGAAAGTCAGTTCGTCAACCCAGCCTTCAACAAGAGCCAGCGCGGTTTCCAACTTGGCCAGCGCGGCATCCTGCGCGGGCGTGCGCTGCGGCATAAAGACACCCTGGGACAGTGCCTCGCGAATCCGTTCCGGATCGGAGGGATCCAGATCGCGGGCAAGCTCCTCGATTCGTGAGGTGTCGATGTGAATACCGCGGGCGTAGGCTTCGATGGCGCCGAGCAGATGACCGCGTAGCCACGGCACCTGCACGAAGAGCCGGGCGTGGGCGGCCTCTCGCAGTGCCAGGAAGAGCCGGACTTCGTTCTCCGGGATGTCTAACCCCTCGCCGAAGGCGCTCACATTAGCGGGTAAGAGTGCCATCTGCAGATCGGCCAGCGGAACGCCGATATCAGTTGAGGAGACGACTTCCTTAGCCAAGGCACCCACCGCTTGGCCCAATTGCATGCCGAATAATGCGCCACCCATATTCTGCAGCGCTGAGGCAGCACCGCCCATCATGGACTTCATCTCCTCCGGCATTTGCTCTTGCAGAGTAGTGGAAAGGGCCAGCGCAATGCTGTTCGCCACTGGCTCTGTTAGCCGCTTCCAGGTGCCCAAGGTTTCTTCTACCCATTCAGCACGAGACCAGGCTTTGCCGATCAGACCGGTGCTCGGTAGCTCGGTGACCGGGTCGAGCCACAACTCCGCCAACCGCAGTGCCTCGTCCACCTCGCGGTTCTGGGCCGGGGTGATTGACGGATCGCCGCCGGCCGCGGCTTGCCGGGCGTTGTCATGCGCGAGCTGCCAGTTGACCGGTCCTTCGGAGGAAGAATTCATCATGGTCTGGAACTGCGCGAACATCTGCTGCAACACGTTCGGATCATTCGGCAGGCCGGCGGCCTTGGCAAGGGCTGCCGCATCGATACCTTCGATGCCCTGGCCGCCCATTAGCTGAGCCAGGATTTCCTGTAAGGGATCCTGCTCGTCGTCATTTTTGGCTGGTTCGTTGGTCATCGCGAATCCTCGGCTGGGCTCGGTTGTGAAACTTGTTCCTTTCAAGCTACCTTTGACGGCGTCCGTTGTCTGCGCCAAAACCCCTTCGTTCGCTCTAGGCCAAGACGCTCGGGCACTGATGCACAGCCAGAGCACGTAGGCTAGAGGGGAAGAACAGCCGTTGCCAAGGAGCCGAATTGAGTCAGGCGTACCCCGGAAGCCCGGGGCCAGAAAGCCCGCCGATGCCGGGCGGGTATCTCGACTACCAGCCGCCAGCAGTACAACGCCCCCGAGATGGTCGCTTTACCGCGATGGCGGTTTCGGGCGTGCTGGCCTTGCTGCTGGCTGTGCTTGCGGTGGTGTTGCCGGCCCCTTATGTGGTGGAATCCGCCGGGCCGACGCTCAATACCTTGGGCAGTGAAAACGGCAAGCAGATCATCTCGATCAACGGACATCAAAGCTATCCGGCCAAAGGACAACTCGACTTGGTCACCGTTTACCTCAATGGTGGCCCGCAGAACCAGATCAACCTTTTTGAGGCCTATCGATCCTGGCTGGATCCGCAGCAGGCCGTTTATCCGGTGGAACTGATCTACCCGCCGACCGCGACTAAGGACCAAATTAACGAGCAGAATGCTGCCGATATGGTCAGTTCGCAGGATAAAGCCACCGCAGCGGCGCTGAGCCAGCAAAAGATCGCATATCAGCAGCAGCTTTTTGTCGGTTCGATTCCTGCGGGCTCGGCTTCGGCGGGAAAACTGCAAGCCGGTGATGCGCTGCAAACCGTGAACGGCCAGAAAATCGTTGATCAGGGCACTTTGCAGCAGGTCTTAGCCGCCGGTAAGGGCGCCGCGGTGAAGATCGGGGTGCTGCGCGATGGCAAATCCGCGGAAGTGACAGTCACTCCGCAGCTCAGTAATGGCCGGTATTTGCTGGGTATTTTGCTGAACTACAAGTACAGCTTCCCTTTTGAAGTGAAGATCGCCCTGGAAAATATTGGCGGCCCGAGCGCCGGAATGATGTTTGCCTTGGGCATCATCGACACTTTAACTCCGGGAGACCTCACCGGTGGTAAGCACTTTGCGGGCACCGGCACTATCGATGCGGCTGGCAACGTCGGGGCCATCGGAGGGATCCCGCAGAAGATGATCGGCGCAAAGGGAGCCGGCGCCTCGGTGTTCCTCGCCCCTGAAGCAAACTGCGACGAAGTCGTGGGGCACGTTCCCGAGGGGCTCCAAGTGGTCAAGGTCAAGACCTTGCAAGAAGCTTATGACGCGGTCAGCTTAATCGGCAGCGGAAAAGACGGTTCCGCGCTGCCGACCTGCACGGCGGGAAACGCGGCAGGAAAATAGCCAATGGAACCGGACACCACCGCCATTCGTGGCTTAACCAGACTTTTCTTTGAATCACCCATCAGCGACGACAGAGGTTCACTGTGACATCCGGCCAAAGTACATCCGCACCCCGGCGGCGGCGTGGCGCCCTGCTGCCCACCCTGATCATTTTGGTGTTGGCGGTGATTGCTTTTGTGTTCTTCGCGAACGTCTACACCGAAATTCTCTGGTTCAACCAGCTAGGCTTCCAAGACGTTTTCTGGAAGACCAATATCGCCAAGGGGCTGATTTTCCTCGCCGCCTTCGTGCTGATGTTCGCCGCTGTCTATGCCTCGATTCGGATTGCTTACCGAGCCCGGCCCGTCTATGCACCGGATAACGAGGCGGAGAGCAATCTGAGCCGCTACCAGGTGCAGCTTGAACCGGTTCGCAAGGTAGTGATGATCGGTGTGCCACTGGTCTTTGCGCTTTTTGCCGGGGTAGCGGCCCTGGGACAGTGGCAGAAAGTCCTATTGTTCTTCTTCCAGAAGCCCTTCGGCCAAACCGACCCTCAGTTCGGCCTGGACATCGCCTTTTACACCAACTCCTTGCCGTTCTTAGGTTTCCTCTCCGGCTTCCTAATCTCGCTGGTGGTGATTTCCGGCATCGTCGGATTGCTCACTCACTACCTCTATGGTGCGATCCGGATCCAGGAACGCGGGCTTTTCGCCTCAAGGGCTGCCCAAGTACAACTTGCCGTGACAGCAGGTATTTTCTTGATTCTGCTCGGCCTGAATTTCTGGTTGGATCGTTACGGCACTCTGCAGGACAATGGCGGCTTACAAGCCGGCGCGATGTACACCGACGTGAATGCGGTGATTCCGACCAAGGCGATTTTGGCGATCGCTGCGGCCATTGTGGCGGTGCTCTTCATTCTCAGCGCCATCATTGGCCGCTGGCGTTTGCCGGTGATCGGCACTGCAATGCTGATTATCACCGCCATCGTGGCGGGTGGCATTTACCCCTGGGCTATTCAGCAATTCCAGGTGGTGCCCTCGCAGCAGAACCTGGAAAACCAATATATCCAGCGCAATATTGATATGACTCGTTCTGCCTACGGTTTGAGTGATGTCGAGGTGATTCCTTACAAGGCCACCACTACGGCAACACCGGGCGCACTGCGCAAGGACGCCACCACGGCGGCGAACATCCGTTTGCTCGATCCTAATTTGGTTTCCACCACCTTCCAGCAGCTCGAGCAGTACCGCGCTTACTATGGCTTCCCGAAGACGCTGAACGTGGATCGTTACACGATTGACGGTAAGGTGCAGGACACCGTGATTGCGCTGCGCGAACTCAACCCAGGCGGCATCCCGGCGGCGCAGCAGACCTGGGTAAATAAGCACCTGGTGTACACCCACGGTTACGGCGTAGTGGCGGCCTATGGAAACACCGCAACCGCCGATGGCAAGCCGGTCTTCCTGCAGTCTGGGGTGCCGTCAAATGGCAAACTAGGCACCGATTCCAGTTACCAGCCGCGAATTTACTTTGGTCAGAACACCACCGATTACTCAATTGTGGGAGCGCCGGAGGGAGCTAAAGCCGTCGAGCTGGACCGTCCGCAGGTGGGCGATGACAATTCGAATACGCTGAACACCTTTGACGGCAATGGTGGCCCTGATGTTGGCAACTGGTTCAACCGCCTACTGTACTCGCTCAAGTTCCAGTCAACCGATTTGCTGCTCAGCGACAGCGTGAATTCGGAATCCCAGATTCTTTACGATCGCACTCCGGTACAACGAGTGCAGAAGGTCGCACCGTACCTGACCATTGACGGTAATCCTTACCCGGCTGTGGTCGATGGCAAAGTGAAGTGGATCGTCGATGGTTACACCACCTCGAACGCTTACCCGTACTCACAGCAGCAGGCACTGGACTCGGCGACCACCGACTCCTTGACCGCTCGCACCGGCTCGGGCGCACTAGGTTCGGGCTCGATCAACTACATCCGTAACTCGGTCAAGGCAACAGTGGACGCCTACGACGGTTCGGTCACTCTATATGCCTGGGACGATAAGGATCCGATCCTGAAAACTTGGGAAAGCATCTACCCAGCAACAGTGAAGCCGATCGCCGCAATGTCGGGTGATCTAATCAGCCATGTACGCTACCCGGAAGATCTCTTCAAGGTGCAACGTGAGTTGCTGGGCCGTTACCATGTCACCGACGCTGGCGAGTTCTATCAGAACAACGATGCCTGGAGCGTCCCTAATGATCCGGTAGAAGCTTCCAGCGCGGTCAAGCAGCCGCCGTACTATCTTTCCTTGCAGATGCCGGGTCAGGACAAACCGGCCTTCTCGCTGACCTCCAACTTTATTCCGCAGACCGCACCCGGCGCGGATGCTAGAAACGTGCTCTACGGCTATCTAGCGGCCGACGCCGACGCCGGTAATAAGGACGGTGTAAAAGCCGATTCTTACGGCAAGCTGAGGCTGCTCTCGCTACCCACCGATACCTTAGTTCCGGCACCGGGGCAGGTTTTCAACCGATTCGTTTCCGATCCGAATATCTCGGCTTCGCTGAACATCTTGAAGCTCGGCCAGTCGCAATTGAAGAACGGTAACTTGCTGACTCTCCCGGTTGGCGGCGGCCTGCTTTATGTGCAGCCGGTTTACGTGCAGTCAACTGGTGAGGGCAGCTACCCGACGCTACAACGTGTGCTGGTAGCTTTTGGCGATAAGATCGCTTTCGCACCGACCTTGGACGCGGCTTTGGATCAGCTCTTCGGCGGTGATTCTGGGGCGAGCGCGGGGGATAAGGGCAATGGCACAAAGCCAGGCACGGGTACCGGCACAGGCTCAACGCCGACTCCGGGTGAGAACCCGACTGCACGGGCGGCGCTGACCAAGGCGTTGCAGGACGCTAGCCAAGCGATCAAGGATGGTCAGGCAGCGCTCGCTAAGGGTGACTTTGCTAGCTATGGCACTGCGCAGAAGAAGCTCAGTGACGCGCTCGCCGCCGCATTGGCAGCTGAAGGCAAATTGGGTGCTGATACCAGCACGCCGTCTTCGACGGCCTCGCCGAGCAGCAGCGCCGTTCCCTCGGCCTCGCCCAGCGGTTCGGCCAGCAGTGCGCCGACAGCTGGCAGCTCGGATCCCTCGAGCTCAGCTAGTCCGACTAAGACACCGTAGTTCGTGACAAATTGCGGGAGGGCCGGTTTCAGCAGAAACCGGCCCTCCCGTTTTTGGTCGTCAGGCATCGACATTGCCGGTTAGGAAGCCGTAGCCCAGGGTGTCCGAGGGGGGCTGAAGCCCCCGATTTGGTTCTGGGGAGCCGAGCCAGTAAAGTAGATAAAGCGCCGCGGGGTGGAGCAGTTCGGTAGCTCGCCGGGCTCATAACCCGGAGGTCACAGGTTCAAATCCTGTCCCCGCAACGAAAGTTGCACTGTGTGAGTGCGCACAAAGTGGTCCTGATCAGCGGAAATGCTGATCAGGACCACTTTGTTTAATGCTTACTAGCCTCTGTTTTCAGACGTCAGCCCTGCTTGTTACCTGGGATCTTAAACGACTGCACCACTTTGCCCCGTCTATCTGGTGCCAGCAATATGGTGGCACCACTTTGGTCGCTCAAAATAGTGCAGCTGTTAAGGGCTGCTGCGGAGCCTGGCGAGTTCTTCGCTCAGCAATCCGTCGAAGTCGGGAGGTGTGCTGCTGAGGGTCACTCTTCCGCTGAGTGCCACTGTTCCAGCTGCCGTCGGGAAGGCCTCAATAATCGATCCGAGCCCTTGCCGTACGGTGATTTTTCGGCCTAGTTGATCGGCCAGGCAACTTGCTGCGGAACCGGTGGCTTCGTCTTCGGGGGTGCCGCTGATTGAGGTGAATGCCCTGGCTCTAATCCGCCCAGAGCCCTCATCGAGCCAGCACCACACATAGTCGTGGCGATCCTCACCTGCTGAGCTGGCTCGGTCGACCTCCGCTAGATTGGCGAGCTGGATGAGTCGCCAGGGCGCAGACCAGCTGGCCGGCGCGAAGACGCTGGCGGTTGCGTGATCGGCCTCAGTCCGCACCGTCCCGGCGTCCGTTTCCAAGCTGGACGCCGAAGAGCCACGCTGCTTCAAGAGCCAAGCCGTGCCGACCGTTGGATGACCGGCAAAGCCGATTTTTCGTCGTGGGGTAAAAATCCGCACTCGACCGGTACGAGGCTCATCGATGAATACGGTCTCACTGGTCTGGAAGGCTGTCGCCAGCGACTGGCACAGTGCATCAGGCCACCCTGCTGTATCGAACAGCACCGTGAGCGGATTGCCGTAATCATTGTGTTGATCCACGAAGACCCTGAGTGTCTGAATCATCATTGAACATTCTAAGTCGCCAGCGCAGAAACAGTTGAGTGAGCCCTTGACGGCAGTGATTTTGGTGAACGAGGGTCAGCCGAGGCGATCGGAGTTACGTTTTGCTTAAGTACTGACGGCTGACAACATGGGGAGATGACAAGATGGGGAGATGCTTTCTCGCCTTCCTCTTAACGCACAGTTGACCGAACTCGAGGTCGTTTTGCGACAGAACCGGCATATTCCCGAGGTGCTCGGCAGGCTGGCCTCATTACGGCTACCGGGCTGGTATCTCACGGCTGGCTGCCTATTCCAGACAATTTGGAATGTGCAGACTGGCCGTGCTGCCGATGCCGGTATCAAGGATTACGACATCTTTTATTTTGACGATTCGGATCTGAGCTGGCAGGCGGAGAACGCGGTCATTGAAGAAATTGCCGCACTCTTCGCAGATCTGGACATTGAGGTGGAGGTTCGTAATGAGGCCAGAGTGCATCTTTGGTATGAACAAAAATTTGGCGTCCCGCTAGCCCCGCTGAGCTCAGCCGAGGAGGCGATCGATAACTTCGCGGCAACCACCTGCTGCCTGGGGGTTCGCAGCGATCGGGATGATGTGTGGCAGGTGTATGCACCACACGGCCTCTCCGATATCTTCAATTTGGTGATCCGCCCCAATCCGGTATTGGCGCCTGAGTCGGTATATCGTGCCAAAACAGCGCGCTGGCTCGAGGAGTGGCCCCAGCTCACAGTAATGGCCTGGCCTCGCCCTGAAAGTTATACTCGATCGATGGAATACCAACTGCGACAAGCTACCCCCGCAGACGCCGAAGCTGTGGTGCTGATGCACACCCAGGTGCATGAACAGTGCTACGGGCACGTCTTGTCTGAGGAGTTCTTTGCGGCGCGACGCCGCTCGGTCCCGGAACGGACCGAGCAACGACGAGTAGGGCTCGACACCACCGATCCCCGTATTATTGCGCTGGACGCAGATCAGCGGATTATTGGTTTCGCGGATGCCGGGCCAGCTCGTGATGAGGAGCTGGCAGGCGAACTAGAGCTATATTCCATCTATGTGCTGGAAGAGGCTCATGGCACCGGCCTGGGCAAGGCTTTGCTGGATGCAGCGATCGGTCAGCAGGCCGCCTACCTTTGGGTACTTCAGGACAATCCGCGGGCGCAAGCCTTTTATCGGAAGAACGGCTTCCAGCCCGACGGAGCGGCGGCGACATTACCGGAGAGCTGGGCATCGCTTCCCGAAATACGGATGCATCGGAGCCAGCAAGCTTAGCCACGACTCGCTCACCGGCTCACCCGGTCGCTCACCATGATCGGCAATGAGTCCGGAAACTTTCAATTGGCACTCTGTTCGGATGCCCAGTGGTATTAGCTTGACCCCATGATCATAGAGATAAGAACTTACCGTTTAGTGCCTGGTAGCTCGGCGGAGTTTCTGCGTATCTTGACCGAGGAAGCAAAACCAATGATTCAGGACGCCGGCATTCAGGTAGTCGATTGCGGGTTATCTGCTGTTCAGGACGAAGGCAACGAAGAGGGATATCTGATTCGGGCTTTCGATTCCCTTGAGCACCGCACACTTCAAGAAGACGCTTTTTACTCGAGCGCCAGCTGGTTGGAGGGACCTCGCGCCGAATTCCTCTCACATATCGAGCAGTATCACACGATTGTGCTGGAAGCCTCCGTCGATGCGGTGCAGGCGCTGAGCTAGCCGAGGGCCCTGGCAGTGCAGAGACAGCAGCGGGCCCGTCAAGAACTCTTGACGGGCCCGCTGTCGCAAACCTGGGTGATCCTTGTAGATCTAGGTCATATTGTAGGTCAGTACCCAGCGGCCAACAGCGTTGCCGAAATAGCAAGGCTGGCAATGAGCGCCGAGGTTGGTCAGTTCATACCACCTGGAGTTGCAAGCACCGGAGGTATTGAAATACTCAGTTTGAGTTACGCCAACGACCTCAGGTGCTGGGGCGATGGGGGCGGCCTGGGCGGCGCCGCTGCCAGCCAGGAGTCCACCAATCACCAGGGCCGATGCTGCTGAGACCCTTAAAGTTTTTTGAATTGCTTTGCGCATTCCTTGTTCCCCGATAGTGTTTTTGGGTCCCCTTAATGGTGACCAACGACACAGTTAGGCTAGCAGCCAGGAGCCTAAATGTCGAGATTCGGAGCGCTCTGCCGACCCGCTCACTTCCTTGAATTTTAGGGCATTTTTGACCTAAATAGGTCAGAGTGCCTGCCGGGTTGCAGTCCGCAATGAACATAAAAGGGGCCAATCAATGATTGCTATCTCAGGCACCCCGAAATAGCTTCGAATTTATGAATTATCTGATCAGCGATGACCGAAAATTAATCGATTTAGATGCGGTCTGGCGGTTCCTCTCTACCGAGGCCTATTGGGGACGGCAGCGCAGCAAGACCGAGGTGAAACTCCAGATAACTAACGCCTGGAGGCTGGTTGGTGCTTATCGGGAAGACACCAGGGAGCTGGTCGGCTTTGCCCGTGCGGTCTCGGACGGGGTCAACTTCGGCTATCTGGCAGACGTCTTCGTCCTTCCGGAACATCGTGCGGCAGGACTGGGGCAAAAACTAGTGGCCAAAATGATCGATGAGGGCCCGGGAGCTAAGTTCAGGTGGGTGCTGTTCACCGCCGACGCGCACGGACTCTATCGTAAATTTGGTTTTGCTGAGCCGGATCAGAGCGCCTTGGTGCGGCCTGCCACAGATTGAGCAAAGAGTTGAACTTCGCTCAGTAGAACCGGGCCGAGCCAGTCCGAGCAAAGGGAAGGAGATCAGCCTGGAGCGTCGCTGCCCCGCATGGCGTCGTAGGCTGCCAGCGCGCGCTGCCGGGAGGCCGCCAACTCGACGATGGGCACGGGGTAGCTCGCCTCCTGCTCGGTACTTTCGTCCAGCTGGGGTTGAGCTTTCCACGGCTCGTGGATGAGCTTACTGTCGAATTCAGCCAGTTCGGGGAGGAAACGTCGCAAGTAGCTGCCCTCGGCGTCGAATTTCTTGGACTGGGTCACCGGGTTGAAAATCCGGAAGTAAGGCGAGGCGTCCGCCCCCGAACCGGCCACCCACTGCCAGTTCGCCGGATTATTCGCCGCATCGGCGTCGACCAGGGTGTCCCAAAACCATTTCTCTCCGACACGCCAATCGATCAGCAAATTCTTCACCAGGAAGCTCGCCACAATCATCCGTACCCGGTTGTGCATCCAGCCGCTCTGCCATAGCTGACGCATTCCAGCATCGACCATCGGATAACCGGTGCGGCCCTGCTGCCAGGCTCGCAATTCGGATTCGGAACTGGGCTGCCATGCAAAGTTGTCGAACTCTGGCCGATAGTTCTGGCTGGCCAAGTCCGGATGGTGGTAGAGCAAATGCCAGCAGAACTCTCGCCAACCAATCTCGCTGATGAAGACGCGGGAGTCTTCGTGGGCAACAGCTGCCGTCCGCCGGAGTGCGTGCCAGACCTGGAATGGACTAAGCTCTCCGAAACGCAGATGGGGGCTTAGCCGACTGGTAGCCTCAATTCCGGGGTTGTCGCGCTCGACGGCGTACCCCTCAGCGTGACGGTCAAGGAAATCTTCGAGTCCTTGTGTCGCCCCGGTCTCGCCGGGCGTCCATTGCTCGGCCAGGCCGCCCGACCAGTCGGGACGAGTCGGCAACAATTCCCAGCGCTCCAAGGCCTCGCCCTTGACGCCACTGACCCCCTGTACAGTAGCCGGAGCCGCTAAGGGCTGACGCGGCTCTGGCTGCTCAAGGCAGGCGCGCCAGAAGGGGGTGAAAACCTTGTAATGCCCGCCGCTGCCAGTTTTTAGCTGCCAGGGCTCAAACAGCAGGTTCGCTTGGAAGCTTTCCGCGGTCAGACCGGCCTCTCGTAATGAAGATTTCAGCTCAGCGTCTACCGCTCGCTCGGGGCCACCGTAGCGGCGATTCCAGAAAACCGCGTCGATATCGTGCTCATCGATCAGCTCCGGAATGATCTCTGCGGCCTGTCCTCGACGCAGCACCAATTGGGCGCCGAGCTGTTGAAAAGAATCAGCCAACTCCCGCAGCGAATGATGCAACCACCAGCGCGCGGCTCCGCCTAGGGGACGGATACCGGCTGAATCGTCTTCCAAGATGTACAGCGGTAAAACCTCACCGCGCTCACAGGCCGCACGTAGTGCCGGATTATCTGCAACTCGTAAATCATCACGAAGCCAGAGTAAGGAGCGCATTTTCCGAATCTACCGTGAATTCACCCCCACTGTTTACTCTGTGCTTACTTCCCGGTAGGCTCCGGCGAATAGTTTTGCTCTGAAAACAGAAGTCAGTTCAAGGAAGAATAGGCCGGTCTCAGATGACAAAGAACTCAGTCGCGCGCACCCTGGCGCTGCTAGCCATAACAGCAACCCTTTCGTTGCCCCTCGCGGTGCCCGCGCAAGCCGCCGTCCCGGCCGGAGCTGACTGGTCGGTGAGCCTCGGCGACTCCTACATCTCCGGCGAGGGCGGCCGCTGGGCGGGTAACTCCTCACAAGCCAGCCAGGTCGATGCGCTAGGAGCCAGCGCTTATTGGGACGCCGGAAACGCCGAGAGCATCGAACGCTGCCATCGCTCCGGCTCGGCAGAAATCAAGATCACCAGCAATACCTTGAACCTCGCCTGTTCTGGTGCAATCACCTCGACATCGACCAGCTCAAAGGGCTATTTCAAGCCGGGGCTTGATTTCTACAATGATGGTAAGGGCAATATTGGCCAAGCCCTCGCCTTACAGAACTTTGCCACCAGCCACAAGGTCAAACTCGTCGCTGTCTCCATTGGCGGCAACGATCTGAACTTTGCCGATGTGGTGACCAGCTGCGTGACTAACTTTCTCACCTCCTTCTCCTGGGTGCCCAAGTACTGCAAGGACGACAGCACGGTGAAGGCCAACTTCACCAGCGCCAATCTGGCTACCGTTGCCGGGAAGATCGCGGGCGCGCTGAAGAATGTCGGCACCGCGATGAGCAATGCCGGTTACAGCGCCACGGACTATCGGATTGTGCTGCAAAACTACCCGCAGCCTCTACCGACCAGCTCGAACATCGCTTACTCCCAGTCCGGCTATAGCCGACAAAGTACTTACGGCTGTGGCTTCTGGGATAAGGATCTGGACTGGGCAGCGCAGAGCGCGCTGCCGGCGATCAACGCCACCGTGCAGTCCGGCCTGAATCAGTCCGGACTGAGTAATGCCAAACTTCTCGATGTCTCCGGACTCTTCGCCGGGCACACACTCTGCCAGAGCGGGACGAAGAAGCTCAATGACTCCGGACTGACCGACTGGCAGAGCGCCGGAGCGGTCGATCAAAGCGAGTGGATCAATGAGATTCGCACCGTCAGCACGGCGCTCAGCGACTACTACATTCAAGAGTCGCTGCACCCCAACTATTGGGGTCAGCTGGCGCTACGCAACTGCCTCCGGCAGGCCTATCAGGCCGGCACCGGGGGCAGCTGCAGCTACGCCGGAACCGGCCTGACCAGCATCGGAGAGCCTAAGGTCACACTGCACTGACTTTGGCAGCGCGGTCCAGCCAGCGAGCTAATACCACTCGCTCCAGTGCTGTCCAAAGCGTCGTGCAAGCCAGATAGATGGCAGCTGCCAAGGGCACGAAGAGCGCAGTGAGCAGCGTGAGATAGGGCAACCATTGCAGCAATCCACTGATTCTTGCCGGTGCGCTGGCGCTGAGCTGTTGCTGCTTAGCTCGACGTCGATTGAACTCGGCAACCGCAGCAATGATGCCGAGTACGACAAGAAAAATTCCGAGTGCTGGCCAGAGCCCTAGTGGATTGTTCGCTAGATGCAATAGTGACTGCCCGAGCGGGGCGCCAAGGAAACTTGTGCTGAGCAGCGCATTGCTATGGCCGGCGATCTGGTTGAGCACAAAGAGTCCATAGACCACCATGAGCACTGGAGCCTGAAGTAACGCCGGTCCGATGCCGGCGAACATCGAGACACCTTCAGCCTTATAGAGGGCTAGCGTTTTCTCACTGAGCTGGCTCGGATTCTTGCGGTATTTCTTTTGCAGTGCGGCGAGTTGTGGGGCAATTCTGCGGCGCCCCAGCTCTCCGCGCAGCTGAGAGACACCGACCGGGATGAGTAACAGGCGGATCAGCGCGGTGAGCAGCACGATGGCCAGGCCAGCTGAGGCTACTCCGCCTAGAGGCTGTAGCGCGCTGCTGAGCCAGTGCAGGAACTGGTAGCCGAGTTCTAGCGCCCAGGCAAGGGGCGCGAAGTCATAGATATTCATTTTTTTCCTCGCTAAATGATGGTGAGTGCCGAGAGATCCGGCGTGATCATTGAGCGCAGCGAGGAAGCTACTGAATATGTTCTGGCATTTTGTCTTAGCTTCCCGCTACGCAGCGCGGCAGGAAGCGGGCGCTCGCGGTCCGGGACGCCCGGAGAGCAGCGGGTCGTCGGCGACTCGGAAACGTTCCGGTCCCGGATAATCGGTGCGCGCCAGTCGCACAGCGGCAGGGCGTGCCGCAGAGCTGATCAGCACGAAGCTCAAAGCGCTGCTGAGGGCGGCGACGGTGGCAGTGGCAATTAATGCCGCGGACAAGTTTTGTTGCCCGAGCAGCGGCACCATCAGGAGTGAAAGCCCCAGTGGCAGGAGCAGGGTCAGAACGGCAACAAACCCTCGACGTTGGACACCCAACGTCATCTTGTTCTGTTGCGCTGTGTTGTATTGCGCTGTGTTTCGTTGCGCAATGCTGCGGCTCGCAGTGTTCCAGGACCCCACGTTTTTAGCGTAGCCAAGGGAATTCTTGGTAGCTAGCTTGTTCGCCGTGAGCACACCGGCAAACTGTCAGCTTTTTCCCGGGGTTTTTTCGGATAAGGCCCCCTATGCTGCTCTGAACCGGTTAAGTGAACCGTGATCCGTCGTTTGAAGAGGGAGTACTAATGCATTCTTACTGGAAATCTCGGGGCGTACGTCAGCTGGCAGCTGCGCTAGCCACCGGAGCGGTAGTGCTGGCGGCTGGGATGACCCCGGCGATGGCCGCTGGACCGCAACAGCCTGCCGGCTCACCACAGGCACTTTCATCACTGATGAAGTCGGTACTCAATCAGGCCGAAAATCAGCTGCGCAGCCGGACACCGGAAGCCGTGGGCGGCGTCATCGTCCCGGTGGAAATTTCCACCTCACCCGGAAAGCTCAACACCGTGAAGTCAGCCCTGATCAAGGCGGGTTTGACTGATGTTGAGGTGCTCGCCCAAGGCGCATTGCCAACTATCTACGGCAAGGTCAGTACCAGTAACCTGGCAAAGTTCACCGGCATCTCAGATATTCGCAGAATCAGTCCGGCGAACTGGGGCTCCTTTACCGACGCTGGCACGGTGCAATCTCAGGGCGACGCAGTGGTCAATGCTCCCGCGGCACGTACCGGAACGAGCAGTCAACCCGGGGTAACCGGTGCCGGGGTCAAAGTGGGAGTGATTTCGGACTCGATCAACCGAGTCGGTCAAGGCGTGGCGGGTTCACAGGCGACGGGTGACTTGCCCGCAAGCGTCGACGTGCTGACCGATGGTTCGGTCGGTTCCAGTGATGAAGGTCTGGCAATGTCTGAGATCATCTATGACGAAGCCCCCGGAGTCACCGAGATGGCTTTCTCAAGCGCGACTTCGCAGAAAAAGGCTCAAGCTATCAGCCAGTTGGTGAACGCGGGAGCCAAGGTGATTGCGGACGATATCTACGACATCACGGCTCCGGTCTATCAGAATGGCCCGGAAGCAATCGCCGTCAAGAACGCGGTGGCCTCGGGTGTCACTTATTTCTCTTCCGCAGGTAACCGAGGCTCAAAGTCGGCTTGGGAACAGGCTTCGGCTTTTGTTGCGGACGCCAGTAGCGGGATTGAGTATCAGAACTTCGGCAATGGCGTGACCAGCAAGAAGATCGCCACCATCGCCGCTTCGGGCACTCAGTATTTCGATTTCCAGTGGCAGGAAGCATGGGGGCACGCCAGCTCCGATCTTAACGTCCAGCTGGTCGACAGCACCGGCAAGGTGTTGACGCAGTCTAGCGATGACAATATTGCCTCGGGAATTCCGCAGGAAGATCTGTCCTACAAAAATACTTCCAGCTCGGCGAAGGACGTCTACCTGCGAGTGATCCACAAGGCTGGCACCACCCCCGCAGTCTTCCGGATCCGCTCCAACGGCAACCTCACCGCGGGCCTGGGGAACGTCACCACGGTCAACGCTGGAGCAAGCTCATCAGGAGCATCGCTACCGGTGGCGGCGTCGAACTGGTCGACCCCGACCGTCCCCGAGAGCTATTCTTCACGAGGCGCGGTGACTCACTACTTCGATGACGACGGCGCTGTTCTTGCGCAGCCCTGGGTAATGCCCGGGCCGGCCGTGATGGCGCCCGACTGCGTGGCAACCACCGTTCAGGGCTTCAGCTCCTTCTGTGGCACCAGCGCGGCAGCACCAGCCGCGGCAGGGGTAGCGGCACTGGCCATTTCTGCGGTTCCGACGACAACGCCGACAAAGATCCGCGCTGCCATCGCTAGCGGCAATGCCACCGTGGCGGCTGCCGCTGGGTATGGCGCCGATACTGTTGGCAGCGGCCTGATTCAGGCCGATAAACTCATTGCTCAGCTGAAGAGCGCTGGCTAGTCGAGCGGCTGCCCATTCAGCCGATGGACTGAGGGCTTAAAGCTGAAAGGGTGGTTCCGGGACATCCCGGAACCACCCTTTCAGCTTGTCTGGCTTAGAGAGACTTGAAGTCGTCCTCATTGACTGCCGGTGTTGCTGCCGGAGCGGCTGCTGCCGGGTTCGCTGCCGGAGCAGCCTGCGAAGCATTGATCGCAGCGGGGGAGCCGCCGGTCTTCAACGCCGCAAGTCGAGCCTCAACCTCGGTCTGCTCGCCCAGATCCTCAAGGCTATTGAACTGGGCGTCCAGACTGGAGGAAGCCAGTTCCTGCTGGCCACGGACCTTGGCCTCTTCGCGACGAATCTTGTCCTCGAAGCGGCTGACTTCGCTGGTTGGGTCCAGGATATTGATGCTGCCAATAGCGTCGTTGACTTGGGACTGTGCCTGCGCGGTCTTGGAGCGGGCAACCAGTTCGTTTCGCTTGGAGGACAGCTCGTTGAGCTTGCCCTTCATCTGGTTCAGGCCGTTCTTCAGCTGCTCGACGACGGCTTCCTGCGACTGGATATTGGGCTCTGCCGATTTAGCTTCGTTCTCCGAGGTGATCTGTCGCTGCAGAGCCACCTTGGCCAGATTGTCGAACTTCTGTGCATCGGCGGCATTGCCAGCAGTGCGGTACTCATCGGCCTTGCGGCTAGCGGCGAGTGCCTTATTTCCCCAGTCCTGGGCGTTCTTGATGTCTTCGTTGTAATCGTCCTGCAGCATCCGCAGGTTACCGATAGTCTGCGCAACCGCCGACTCAGCCTCGGCGATGTTATTGGTGTAATCACGAACCATCTGATCGAGCATCTTCTGCGGATCTTCGGCCTGATCAAGCAGCGCGTTGATATTGGCCTTGGCCAGCTGTCCGATGCGGCCAAAGATTGACTGCTTTACCATCGTGGTACCTTTCGTCCTGCTATTGATGAACAATCTCACCATCCCCATGGATGGAGTTCTGTTGTAGGTAGATTCTCAAAGTTCTACCGTCTTGGCTAGAGCTAAGCGGAAGTTAGAAACTTCCGTCGCCCCCGGAATCGCCCCCGAAGCCGCCGAAATCGCCGCCGCCACCGAAGCCGCCGCCGTCGCCTCCTCCGCCGTCGCTCCAACCGCCGAAGCCGCCGCCACCCCAGTTGGAGTTGTTGTGACCGCCACCGGAGAGCATGCCGCCCAGGATGCCACCCAAGATAGCGCCGCCGAAGCCGCCGCCGAAGCCGCCTCCGCCGCCACCCCCATAGCCGCCGCGACCGTAACCAGAATCGGCATAGCCAAAGCTATTGACGTCCGACTGGGCGTATTGAGCGGCTTGCTGAGCCAAGGCAATTGCCTGGTTAGCGTAGGCCAGGGCGCTCACCGGATCGCTGCTCTGAATGGACAGTGCGTAATCGAGATTGCGCTGTGCCTCGGCGATTCTGGTGCGAGCTTCGGCGCCCACCCCACCGCGGCGCGCAGCAATATAGTCCTGAGCCGAGGAAATCTGCGCCTGAGCACTGGAGATTGCCTGCTGCAAGGCAGCTTGCGCGCGTTGCGCTTGCTGTTGCTGATCGCGGATGCCGGTAAGTAACTGATCGAGATTGCTGTGGGCAGTCTCTACCTGTTGTAAGAGCGCACTCGGGTCTGTTTTCCCAGCGGCAAGCTGCCCCTGCACTTGGTTCAGTACTGCTTCGACGGCGGCGACCTGCCCACTCGCCGCTGCGTCCTGTCCCGAGGAGACCATTGCCTTGGCCTGTAGCAAATCGTTATTGGCTTCGGCCAGAGCACTGGGCAGCTGGCTTGCCGCCGCCTGGATATCGGCGGCGACCTTGCCAATCGCGTCTTCGAGCAATTTCGCCTGGTGCAGTGACTCTTCCGCGGCGCGGACTGCCACCGCCGCCCCGGCAGCGTCCTGAGAACTCAGTTTCTGAGTGGCATTTTGCGAGGCGGTGTCAACGAAGCTCAGGCGCTCCTCGGCCTGGGCAATATTGTCCTTAATGGTCGCCGTGGCGGAATCCGCATAGCGACTCTGGAGATCGGCCAGGGTGGCTTGAACGCCCGCCAAACCGGCTCGTACTTGCTGAGCTTCAGCACTCACCGAAGCGAGTGCTTGCGGAGCATTCTTCTCCAGCTCACGCAATGAATCAAAACTCTGCTTTTGCTCGGCTAGCGCCTTATTGGCGTCCTCGGAGCGACGGATGATCTCGCCGTACCAAGCGCGTTGCTGCTCAATGGTGTCGGGGATTTCGTCATCGAGTTGTTGTTGCAGCTTGAAGGATTCATTGAGATGATTCTTGGCCTCGGCCAGGGCAGCCTGGAATGGTTTGACCGAGTCATCGCCGTAGGCTGCCTGGGCGAAACTGATCTCCTGCTCGCTCGACTTAATCGCATCATCGGCGGCGATCAGCAAGGATCCGGCTCGGGTTTTGAGCTCCTCGACGCTGGTGCCAGCCATCGGATCGAGTTGCTCGCCGCTCGGGCCGATGCCACTGGCGGTATCGGCGACGGCTTTCTGTTTTTTGCGTCGGCGGAACACTAAGAATGCCACCACCGCCGCGGCCACTAGGACAAGGAAAATCACTGTGCCCACAATTCCTCCGGTCGGGTTGGGTACTGATCCGCTGCCGCCTCCGGCCGCGTCACCAATGGCCGCGGCAGTGTCTATTGCCGCTTGGGCATAGTCTTTTTTGCCATTGGCCAGATTTGGATTGATCGCATTCTGGATAATGCTGTCGCGCTGGGCGTTGGTGATCTTTGAGTTCTTTGCCTTCTGCAGGCTGAACTTGCCTTGATCGGTGGCGATGGCCAGCACCAGATCGAAATTGCCCATGCCCTTATTGGTGGCGACTTGGGTGGCCCAGTCGGTAGCCGAGCTGGGGTTCTCGAAGTTCTTCACCGTGACGAAATAGAAGTTGTACTTCTTATCGTTGAGCAACTTGGTAATGGCGGCCTGCACATCAGCTTTCCGGCTGCCGAGTACATTGGCGTCGTCAACGATGTTCTGGCCGGAGGGAATGCTCACCGGCGGCTCGGCCGGTAAAGGGGCGGCCTGCGCGGTTGCGGTAGGCAACACCAGCATGGCGCTGAGGCTGAGGGCGGTAAGAATCCGGCCGAGCGGTTTAGCCGCAGAGCGGGCGAATTGTGATCGCATGGACATCCTTCGTCAGTGCGAGATCGCCACGGCCGATTGGCCCCTGCATCCCGCGGTCAACCCTTTTTTCCATCCTATGGGTGTATCTGACAGACCGTCCAACCCCGGGGCTATGCTGTTGGCGAAACACAGCTCGGGCATAGGGTTTGTCACCAGCTTTCTCACAGCCTGCCTTCAGTAAATACACCTATCTGGCTTAAGTGTTGCGGCAATAGTTGAACCAAGAACAACCGATGAAGAAGCAGGAAGCGCAATGTCAGAGCAAACACCCGGTTCGCAGCCAGAACCGCAGAATCCTGAGCCACAACACAACGAGTCGCAGAGCATCGCGCCAGCAGGCCCGGTGGGTCAGCCGACGCCTAGTGAGGGTTCGACCGGCACCCCCACGCCGCATCCGCAAGGATGGTGGCAGAGCGCAACAGCGCAGGGCAGAGCGGCGCAGGAGAACCCCAATCAACGGACCCCCGGTCAACAGAGCCAGGGCCAGCAAACTCAGACCCAGCAATCTCAGGCCCAGTCCAGCGGGAATGCCGGTGAGACAGCGCCGATCTCGTTGAATGAGACTCAGCCGCTCACCACGGCACCGGGGTATCCTTCGCCAAACTTTCAGCCTTCGACGCCAGCAGCGGAACAGCCTCGTTATGCTCACCCGCAGAGCACCCACCCGGGTAATTCCTTTGGCGCCCCGACGCCGCTGCCACCCGCGGCCGGTGCTGCCAATGGCGCGACGGGAAGCGGTCGGAAGCGTTTCGGTACCGGTGCCTTGGTTGCCGGAATGGTGATCGCCGCGGTGATCGGAGCCGGTGCCTCGCTGGGCACCACCGGTTTGCTGGCCGGCGGTCAAAGCAACGCCGGATCGGTACAACAGAGCCAAAACTCGCCAGTCATTGTCAATAATGCCGAATCGGTTAATGCGATTACCGGGGCGGCGGCGAAAGCTTCACCCTCGGTGGTCACCATTGGGGTTAACTCGGGAAGCGCCGGTGGCACCGGTTCAGGCATCATTCTCGACAGCAGTGGCAATATCCTGACAAATACTCACGTCGTCACCCTTGACGGCAAAGCCGCTAATCCGACGATTCAGGTCAAGCTCAATGACGGCCGGGTCTTCAGCGCCAAAATCGTTGGTACCGATCCGCTCAATGACCTCGCCGTGATCAAAATTGATGCAACCGACTTGAAGCCCGCCGACTTGGGGGATTCCAGCAAGGTCAATGTGGGTGATACCGCAATTGCCATCGGTGCTCCACTCGGGCTCAGCGGCACGGTGACCGATGGCATCGTCTCCACTGCCAACCGGACAATTTCGGTGGCTTCCTCTGCGGTACCGAAGCAGCAAAGCGACTCCTCGCAGAGCGAGAACGGTGGTAACGGTGGCTTCAACTTCGCACCGCCGGATGGCTCCTCGCCCAACACCAGCGCCCAGGGGTCAATCAATATCAATGTGATTCAGACCGATGCGGCGATTAATCCGGGTAACTCCGGTGGTGCTCTGGTTAACTCTTCGGGCCAAGTCATCGGCGTCAACGTCGCTATTGCCGGTACCGGTTCGAGTTCGAGTGACAGCAGCAGCGGCGGGAACATTGGCGTCGGCTTCTCAATTCCGATCAACACCGCAAAACGGATTGCCCAGGAGCTGATCTCGAGCGGCAAAGCTAGTCATGGTCAGCTAGGGGTGAGTGTGCGACCCCAATCGGCTGGCAGCGACCAGGAGCAGCAGTCTAGTTCTTCCTTCACCGTCGGGGCGGTGGTGGCCCAGGTAACCAGTGGATCTGCCGCCGAAAAGGCAGGTATCAAGGTGGGTGATGTGATCACTAACCTCGGCAGCCGGGTGATTGACGATGCCTCCTCGCTGACCGCGGCGGTGCGCGAACAAGCTGCAGGCAGCACCGTTAAGGTGAGCTACCTGCGTGGCGGCAAAACTCAATCGGTGGACGTCACCCTGGGGGCGGCAAGCGAATAAGCACCGTGAGCGCTGACTAGTCGCTGAGTTTCAAACAGCAGAGCGCCCCGGCCCTATTCCCAGGGGGCCAGGGCGCTCTGCTGTTGCTCAGACTCTTTCGGCCGAGCTCAGGGTCTTGGACATCACCGGTGCAGTGGCCTTCAGGCTCAACCAGACCAGCAGGATGCCACCGAATAAGCAGGCTAGCACCAGCAGAATGGTGACCGGGTTCATAAAAACCGAGAGTGCAGTAAGCGGAAACACCAGCACCGCAGCAATCAGTGCTGAACCGAGTGAGACAATCCGCAGCGGTGACATGACAGCCCTGCTGCGGGCTGCTTCAATCACTTGCCGCGGCGCACCCAGACGATCCAAACTGACCAGGATTTCGGCTCGATCCAAGATCTGTGATGCTTGATTTACGCCAATCGAGCAGGCCACCATAATGAAGGAAATCACTAGCGTAATGATCACCCCGGTGCGGGTGTCACTAATCAGGAAAGCATCTTGTCCGCTCGCGCCCGAAGATTCAGCGTCACCCACTATCGATAAGCCGACCCCGCAGAATACCGCCATGAAACTTGTCATTGCCACCCCGGAGACCTGGCGCCAGGCGGCTTTCGGCGATTCAAGGATCTGTCTGCTGGCCAGTAGCTTGACCGGCGTTTGAGCACGTCGCCATTGTCGTTGGGCCAGCATCCCCAGGATTGCCGGTCCCATCAGGTTGAGCATCGCTATTACGCCACCGAAGCCCAGCAGCATTACCAAGGCGATGGCAGCGACCGAGCCGAAGGCGCCAATGTTCGACATCGCCAGGTAGACCCCCAGCAAGAAAACAGCACCGATAATGATTCTGAGCACCGCGACTTTAGGCGGATTCTGCCGGGTCCGTACTCCGAGCGGCGAAATATTGACTCGACGCAGACCAATTGCCGCGCTCACTATGGCCAGCAATACAACTGCCAGCACGACGGCGACGATCAGCAGCGGGCTGAGCCATAGTGCGCTAGCTCCTAAAGCCTCACCACGGAAGTGAATCAGACCGACCAGGGGAGTGAGCAGCAAATAGCCGAGTACGCCGATCACTGCTCCACCGAGTGCTAGCACGCTTGACTCCAACACCGTCATGGCGTTGACGGTGGCCGGAGTGGCGCCCAATAAGCGGAGCGTGGAAAGTTTATCGTCGCGTCGCCGCGCCGATAGCCGGGCTGCAGAGCCGCCCAAGGCCAGTAGCGGAACCACCAATAAGGCAACTGCAATTGCTGCCAGGGTCTGATAAAGGCCGCTGTATTCGTCCTGCCAGCGGAAGAAGGATAACGTTCCAGCGAGTACCACGAGCAGCAAGGTGGTGGTGAGCGCGAAGGCGACCACTGGTAGCACGAGAGTGCTACCCGCTATCCCGCCGCGCGCGGTCAAGAGGCTCAGCCGGATGACGGTGCGCAGTCCTGAAGCACCCCGTTGTTTGGTGTTCGGGCTTAGCTGGGGCAGCGGCGGATTGAGTATTGCACTCATCAGGCCACCTGCGTTGTACGCGGCTGAGCGTGCCCGGTCTGGGGCTGAGCCGGCTGCGGCTGGCTAGCTGTCTGCTGGTCGGAATGCCCGGGCTTGGCCGCGCTGTCGCTGATGATCCGGCCGTCTTGCAGCCGTACCAGCCGTCCACAGCGAGCGGCAACAGCGGCGTCATGGGTCACCAAAATCAGAGTCTTTCCCAGTCCAACTGTGCTATTGAGCAAGGCATCCATCACCTCCCCGGACGTCTGTGAATCGAGTGCCCCAGTGGGCTCATCGGCAAAGATCACGCTCGCTCCGGTGACCTGGGCGCGTGCTATAGCAACCCGCTGTGCCTGGCCGCCAGAGAGCTCGCCGATTCGGCGCTGTTCCATTCCGGCCAAGCCAAGACTGGCTAGCCACTGCTGAGCATAGTTTTCTGCCTGGCTACGAGGTGTGCCACCGAGCATCAGGGCGAGCGCCACATTTTCCAAGGCGGTTAGCTCGGGGAGCAGCAGGCCTTGCTGGAAGACGAAACCGAAAGATTCACGCCGCAATCGGGAGCGCTCGGTTTCGCGCATCACCGAGATTGTTTGGGCGCCGCGGGAGCTGGCAAAACCAACCATGCCGGCATCCGGAGTGATAATTCCGGCTAAGCAGTGCAGCAGAGTCGTTTTCCCAGAGCCCGAGGCGCCCATAATGGCCACGGATTCACCGCTGCGCAGATCGAGATCGACGCCAGCGAGGGCCATTGTGTTGCCATAGCTCTTCTGCAGGTTTCGGGTACTGAGGATATTTGTCATGTCTTCAGCATCGCGAATCAGCGCTTAGCTGGGCATCGGCCGCAGGCAGGATTCTTTCTTGGCATGACTCATACTGTGGGCTGAGCCAGCTTCATCAACTAAGCTCCAAGACAGGGCTTGCAGCAAATTTGCGGCCAAAAAGGAGTGTGGAAGTGAGCGAATCCGAATTGTCTCCGCTGACGATTGCGGTTTTGGTGAAATACGTGCCGGACACCCAGTTCGATCGGCATCTGGCGGCCGGGGACGGGCGCCTGGACCGGTCCGAAAGTATCTTATCTGAACTGGACGAGTACCCTCTGGAGGCGGCTTTACAGCTCGCCGAGGAACGAGGTGGGGAGGCGGCTGGGAATCGGATTATCGCCGTGACGATGGGGCCGGAGGCGGCGGTAGGCGCGGTGAAGAAGGCTCTCCAGATTGGCGCCTATGAAGGTGTCCATCTCACCGACCCGGCGCTGGCCGGATCGGATCTGGCCGCCACCTCCTTAGCCCTAGCCGCGTTGATCAAAAAGCTCGGTTCAGTCGATTTGGTGCTCACCGGAATGTCCTCCACCGATGGCGAAACCGCGCTGCTCCCCGCCCTTTTAGCCGGCCGATTAGATCTGCCGCAACTGACTTTGGCATCGTCAATCGAGATCTCAGAGCGCAGCATCACTGTGCACCGTGACGGGGATGCCTATACCGAGGTGATCGAAAGCGTGCTGCCAGCCGTGGTCTCGGTGACCGATCAGATTAATCAGCCGAGGTACCCCAATTTCAAGGGCATTATGGCGGCGAAGAAACGCCAGATCAGTGTGCTGTCGCTCGCTGATCTGGAACTGAGCGCTGAACAGGTCGGCAGCGCCGGGTCCTGGACTGAAGTTCAGCAGGCAAGGCCTCGACCGGCACGGAGCGCCGGAGTGGTGATCACCGATGACGGCGATGCCGGGCTGAAACTTGTTGATTTCCTCGCCGAACAGAACTTGCTTTAGGAAGGCCCGCTGATGAGCACAGTAGTTGTTTTTATTGATTTGCTGGTCGCAACTCCGGCTCCGAACGGAGGGCTGCCGAAGTCTAGTCAGGAGCTCTTGACCTTGGCCGCTACCCTGGGCGAAGTTGCTGCGGCGGTAGCCGGGGAACCGAGCAGTGAGCAACTTGAGGACCTCGGCCGTTACGGGGTTCAGCAGCTGGTAAAGAGTTCGCAGCCCGAGCTTGCTGACTATTCGGTGCTGCCGAAGGCCGAGTTTCTGGCGCAGGCAGCCGAGCAGCTGGCCGCCGATATAGTGCTGGCGGATAACTCCGGCGAAGCCAAAGAAGTGGCAGCTAGAGCAGCCTTGTTGCTGGACGCCGGGGTAGTGTCCGATGTGGTTGGCCTCAGCCCTGAGCTGATCGCTGAAAAATCGGTGCTGGCCGGTTCCTACTTGGTCTCGGCGCGAGTGACCTCTGCCCGGTCGGTATTCACCGTGAAAGCCAATTCACTCGAACCGGTGCCCGCAGGAAGTAGCGTTGAGCCGAAGGTACAACAACTCAGTGTGAACTTCTCCGAGCGGGCGCTCGCGGCGAAGGTAGTGCAGCGTATTCCTCGCGCGATCAGTAGTCGTCCAGAGCTTACCGAGGCACGTATCGTGATTGCCGGGGGCCGTGGGGTTAACGGTGACTTCGGGCCGTTGGAGGCGCTTGCGGACGTGTTGGGTGGCGCCGTGGGGGCATCCCGAGCCGCTACCGATGCGGGCTGGATCGAACATTCTCTGCAGATCGGCCAGACCGGCAAGACGGTTTCCCCTCAGCTGTATGTTTCTGCCGGAATATCGGGTGCAATCCAGCAGAAGGCTGGCATGCAGACCTCGAAAGTGATTGTCGCGGTGAATAAAGATCCGGAATCGCCGGTTTTTGAGATCGCTGATTTTGGCATTGTCGGCGATCTTTTCGAGGTGCTGCCGCAAGCCGTCGAGGAAATCAAGCGCCGTCGCCAATAAATGCTGGTCGAGTGTCGAGATATGGGGCTTAAAACCGTGAAATAAACCCGATATCTCGACACTCGACGCTGTAGTAGGTGGTTACTGGGTGGTGGGAAAGGAAGCGGAGGCGGGACGTTGGCTTAGAGATTTTCTGCTGCGTAGACCTTCATCGCCGCCAGCAGGTACTCCGGTGTGGCCCCCACCTTTTCGAAGTTCCTTCGGAACCGGTCGTCGTCAATGTAGAGCTGTCCTAGGCCGAGGTAGCTCTCAGCGGTTGGTGTCCAACTCAGCTTGATCCACCGATAGTGCCGGGCGACGGCAGCCTGCACTCTCTCGTCCTCGACGGCCAGCCCGGCCTGCTGGCAGTCAGCCAATTCGACATTGATCGCCTCGGCTTCGGCCAGCGCTGCCTCGCGCTCGTTGCCCGACATCTTGGCCCAGCTGGCATTGGCGCGTTCCACCGCTTCTTCTCCCCAGCGCTGAACTGCTTCCTCTTGATAGGGGTTCTTATCGAACCCTTCGAACATCTTCGCTGCGTTCATGATTCCTTCCTTACGGTAACTTTCCCCTCCGGTGAGGGAGGTCATCGTGCTCTGCACGGTCTGCGCGAGTTGAGACATCCGATCGCGCTCCGCAAGCAACCAGCGGTGGTGGGTGCCTAATGCCTCAAGCTCGTCAGTTTGCCCGCGCAGCACCTCGGCAATGGTTTCCAGCCCCAAGTCAAGCTCGCGGAGCAGTAGAATCCGCTGCAAGCGAATCAATTCTGGCTGCTGGTAGTAGCGATACCCATTGGCCGCCGTCCAGGCAGGTTGCAGTAAACCGATCTGGTGATAATGCCGGAGCGTACGCGAGGAGACCTTCGACATCTTGGCTAGCTCAGCAATTGACCAATCAGTTGCTGACATGATGCCCTCACTTCCTGAGCAACTAACTTCTTCCCAAAGGGGAGATGGTGTGCCGGGATTTCCGACACAGCATAAGCCTAAAAGTTGACGTTACGTCAAGGTCAAGTGAGAGTTTCTGCTTTCCTCAGAGGCTGATCGGGGCGACCATCACTGGCTTCGTGGTCGGCTCAGCGGAACCACCAGCGGGTTCGACAGTGATCGCCAAGGTCTCGCCAGTTTTCACGTTCTGCACCAAAGCCGGTTTACCGAGGTCATCGGCAGAACTCATCAGACCGAGTGATGAAGGCTTGCCACCACCGACCGGAATCAACCACAGCTGATAAGTACTTCCACTCTGCGGCGCTGGCACATCGCTCATTTGCAGCACGGCTGCCTGTCGCGAACTGGAAAGATTGATCTTCGCCTCGCCGCCACCCTGCACCGGAACTGTACTGATTCGGCTGTCTGCGGCACTGATCACCTGATGGATCGGATCCTGAGCCTGGATCAAAGAACTCACCCCGAAGCTGCCCGCCACGATCACTGCGGCTGCGGCAACCGCACCGATTAGCCAGCCCCGCAAGGACCGTGCGGTGCGTTTGCTGCGACGAGCGGCGAGTTCGTCAGTTGCGGCGGCGCGGCCCGGAATTGCGCCCTGGGCCGCATCGGCGTCCGAAAGCGAACCTGGAATTGCTTCTGATTTGAGTTGCTCCGGCGGCGTGGTCGCCGGATCTGGCAGTTGAACAGTATCTGCCTGCACCGAGTTCGCTTGGTCAGCGATCTTGGACTGAATTTGGTCCCATAGCCCTTGCGGTGGCTCTGCCTCGGCAGTGGCATAGGCCTCGGCTAGGGTCTCTTCTGTCTCACGAACCCTGCGCGCGAAGTCTTGACGTACGGCTTCATCGGCGGACTGCAAATGATCGTCAATCAATGCCCGTTCGGCGTCATCAACAGCGTTCAGAGCCACCAACTCAGCTAGTTCGAGTACGCGGCCTTCGGCGAGGTCGCTTCGAATCTCTTCAGCAAAATTTTCGTTCATCTCAGCGCACCTCCAAACATGACTTCAAGCGCTGCAATCCATCTCTAATTCGTGATTTCACCGTCGGCACGGCGGCCCCCAATTTTTCTGCGACCTCCCGGTAGGTCAGCCCACCGTAGTATGCCAATCTGACCGATTCTTGCTGCGTATCGGTCAGATTGCCAAGACATTTCAGCACTGCTTCGGCATCAAGACGATCGCTCACCGTTTCGGCCACTTCGTCGTGCTCCATGGATTGGCTGGCCGCGCCATAACGTGCTTCGCGATTGACCGCGCTCTGGTTTGAACGGACTTTGTCCACCGCTCGACGGTGCGTTATGGTCATCAGCCAGGCCATGGCTGAGCCAGAATTGCGGTCGAACCGGGCGGCGTTCTGCCAGACCTGAAGATAAACTTCTTGGGTGGTGTCCTCAGCGAGCTCGGCATCAATCAGTATCCGCCGAGCCAGACCAAAAACTTTACGCGAGGACACTCGATAAAGCTCAGCGAAGGCTTCCTCGTCTTGGCGCGCGGTGGCATTGATGAGATCCGCTAGCTGAGGCTGAGCGTGCTCAGCACCGTCGGGAACATCAACTTCTTGTGGGGTATCCATTAGCCTCAAGTTTAGGTGCATTCGGGCCTGGCTGCTTGGCAGCCGGACAGTGTCGATCATGATTGACACCCGGCCACCCCCTGACAGAATCACGACTAATGCCTGTAACACTTGGTATTCGGAGCCGTAGCCTGGCTGGATGGCTCAGTGTTCGCTGATTAGTTGCCGGTGAGTTCAGCCTTTGCCAGCATGGGTTTTGCTTGCGCTGGTTTTAGTCGCATTGGCGATCAACGCATCGGCGTGAATGCTAAGGCCTGCCAGCTCAGGGCTTAGTCGTTCGCGGAGCTTAGCTAGTGCGGCCGGCTGTTGAGGCAGTGAGGAACTCAGCAAACTGCCTTGTACGAATTGCCAGCCGGAGTCAGCGTCGAGCTCCAGACGGTGACGCACCGAAGTCAGTTGAATCTCGCCGAAACCTGCAACGTTGAGCAACTCGCTAAGTTTTGCGGCGGAATTCATTGCGCCGATATTGCGGACTTCAGGGCTGGCACGGACCGTGACGCCCTGCTCGGCCAAGGCCTCGACAACGATGCTGCTGAGCGGTTCGAACGGTCGGTTCTGCCAGCTGCTCATCACCAGCCGACCGCCGTTTCGCAACTGTGCGCTAAGCAGTGCCAACGCCTCGTTTGGGCTGCCCAGGAAGAACAGCCCGAACCCGCAGAGCACGGCATCATAGCTTCGGATGGCCGAGCAGCCCGTGAGGTCGCCGACCGCGAAGCTCAATTGCGGCAGCGGCGGCCAACTCTCTTGAGCTAGATCAATCATCGATTTCGACAGGTCGACCGCCTCAACCCGGCCCGATTCCCCAACCGCAAGTGCTGCCGGGTAAGCGGAGCTGCCGGTACCACAGCAGGCGTCGAAGACATGCTCGCCCGGTTTCAGTCGTGCTTGAGCCACTAGCTGATCCGCTAGCGGCTGCCATAGTTCGCGCTGCCAGTACGCGAAACCGCTAGAAGCCTGATCCCAGAGCGACATCACGTTAACTTGAGCGCTTAGGGCTTGATCGCGGTGGCGACTAAGGTGTCCGAGTTAAAGGCCACCGGTTCGCCTAGTTGTAGTACCGAGGAAATGAAATTCTGACGTACTCGAGCAATCGCCTCGGGGTCCCGGGGCAATAGGGTGCGCCAGCCGCTGCCCATTACCAGTGCCCAGGCCATCTCCGCGCTAACGCTGAGTTGCAGGGGGTGGGTGCTGACCCGCACCGAGTTCAGGCCGCGTTGCTCGAGCCAATTGCTCAGCAATTCGGCACTGGAAATCATCTCCATATTGTGGTTAGCCAACGGAACCACATTGGCCAATCGAGGGCGTTCGATCACGGCGGCCTGCAAGATGAGTTCAGCGAGCGGCGATAGCGCGCCAGCGACCCAGGTGTTGAGTACCAGCCGACCGCCGGGGCGCAGCAGAGATACTAGGTGGTCGACACCCTCGTCCATCGGGGCGAAGAAGAAGACCGAATAGGAGCACAGCACGGCGTCGTAGGTGCGGTGCCCGCGCCATTGGGTGACGTCGGCGTGGGTCAGCGTGCTGTTCAGGATCCGCTCTGCGGCGAGTTTTTTGCCGGCTAGGGCGAGCAAGCCGGAGGAGAGGTCAACGCCATCGACCGAACCTTCGGGGCCAACCGCCTGAGCGGCGGGAACGGTGACCGCGCCGGAGCCGCAACAGGCGTCGAGGACGGTTTCTCCCGGCTGCAAATCGGCTTGCTGCACGACGGTGCGAGCTGCCGGGTCCCAGAGTGTCTCCGACCAGGATTCGAATTGCAAGGCACCATCGGTGAAGGCAAGACCCGGATCGCGTGCTGACATGCTGATGGTTCCCTTCGAATGGGTTGTGGTGCTCATCGTTGGGCACCTCGAAAATCATTTTGCCGCCAGGCTTCGTAAAGCGCGATGGAGGCCGAATTGGCTAAGTTGAGGGAACGTAGACCGGGCAGCATCGGTAGCCGGACCCGGGCGGTAATCTGCGGCAGCTGCTTTACTTCGGCGGGCAAGCCGACTGATTCCGGGCCGAACATCAGCACATCGCCTTCCTGATAGGCGATATCGGTATAAGACTTCTCGCCGTCGGAAGTGAAGGCGAATACCCGTTCCGGGGCCAAGGCAGTCCAGGCGCTGGGCAGGTCCTGATGGACGTGTAGCGCGGCCAGATCGTGGTAATCCAGTCCGGCCCGGCGCAATTTGGAATCCTCCAAATCGAAGCCCAGGGGTCTCACCAAGTGCAGTTCAGCCCCGGTAATGGCCGCAAGTCGAATGGCATTTCCGGTGTTGCCGGGGATTTCTGGGGTGTAAAACAAGATGCGAAACACCAAGTCAGTCTACGGCTCTTGCCTGCTATCCCAGCCAATGTGACTGGATGGGCCGAAGATGCGGAAATGAGGTGACATTTGCACCACCAGCAACATTCGATGGGACATCCGGGAGGAATCCGGACATTGAACTGGGCTAGTAGATGGGGGGCTAGTACATACCGCCGAGCAGCCGGGAAAGCACCCGGAGATCGACCACATTCGGCTCGCTGCCCAGACTCAGGAAGGAGCCGAGTTCGCGGCCGAGCCGGGCAGCGCCCACCACGCTCAGTCCAGGGCCGCCGTCGGGCTCATTGCCACGACTGTGGTCGATCACCGGTTGGTAAGGGTTACCGCTCGGACTTTGCACCACTATCCAGCCAGAGACCGTGCAGTCGGGGAAAATTTTGCCTAGGGCGTGCACGGCGGAGAGGATCTTGGGTGGTTCCACCCCCCGGCTACCGTGCACCAAACTATTGCCGTTCCAGCGATAGGCACCCTCGGGAACCATCATCGAACCGAGTACGGCGAGTCGATGTCCCATCAGCACGACATGGTCGAGATAGCTGTTGTCCACCGGGGAATGTAGCCCATTGAGCAGTCGGGCAGCCGGGAAACGGTTGAGGATCTGCTGCTGGACCAGCTCAATGGTGCGGGCCTCCCGAACCAAGCGAGCTTGGGCACCGAAGAGTCCGCGTTTGCGCGGAGCGCCGTGGATTTGGCGGCTGGCTTGCTCGAGCGAGAGCAATTGCCCGCCGCCGGTTTCAAAGGGCGGCACAAAGACAGGTAGGTCGCTTGCTGTGTTTGCCGCTGGGCTGGGGCGGGCGGCGCTGCTCGGTTTCGTTGCCGGGCCGCTGGCAGCATAGGAACGGTCATAGCTTTTCCGGGCTGCCGGGTCGATCAGGATCTGATACGCCTCGGTGAGCTGCCGGAATTCTTCCGCACTGCCGCCGTGATCAGGGTGCGCGGTACGGACCGCTTTGCGGTAGGCGGTTTTGATCTCTTGCGGGGTCGCGGTGACCGCAATCTGCAACACCTCATAGTGCGTGCGGTACTGAGGGGTCACAAAAGGCCTTTCCACGCGTTAGCTGAGCGGGTCTTCAGCCCGTAATATGGTGCGTCATTGAAGCTGAGCTTGGCAATTCTGTCGGCGCCAGGACTTGAATCGTGGAGGAACATGCAGCGTCGGGAGAGGGCACGATGAAGATCGCGGTGGCGGTCAACCCGCAGGCGGCCTTCGGCAGCAGCCGGGGCAGCGGAGAGCGGGTGCTCGAATTGTTGCGCGCGGCTGGGCATCAGCCGGTGCTGCTGCGGGAAACCAACTATCAAGCGCTCACTGCCTCGGTGCGTCAAGCCGTGCAGCAAGGCGTCGACGCGCTGCTGATGGTGGGTGGCGACGGAATGGTTCATCTAGGCGTCAACGTGCTGGCCAGTGAGGCAGTTCCGCCGACCCCAATGGGGCTGATCCCGGTCGGCACCGGCAACGACGCAGCGCGTAGCCTCGGGCTGCCGCTGGGTGACATTCCGGCGGCGGTGCAGCGCTTCCTGGCTGGCGCGCAGCAGCCCCTCAGCATTGACCTGGGGAAAGTCTCCTCAGACCGCGAAGAAGAGTTTTTTGCGGTATCTTTTTCCGCTGGATTCGACGCCCGGGTGAATGAACGGGCGAACGGCTGGCGCTGGCCCAAGGGCAGGCAGCGGTACAACTTGGCGATTGTTCGCGAACTGGCCACTTTCCGGCCGATCCGCTATCGCCTGGTGGTCGACGGAGTAGCCGAGGAACTTGAGGCAATGCTGATTGCGGTCGCGAACGGGACATCTCTCGGCGGTGGCATGAAAATTACTCCCGACGCCCAGCTGAGCGACGGTGAACTCGACCTCTTCGTGGTGGCCCCAATGTCGCGACTGCGGCTCGTGGCGCTTTTCCCTAAAGTGTTCTCCGGACGTCATATCGGCGAGCCCGAGGTGAGCATCCGCCGGGTGCGTTCGGTGCGGATCGAAGCCGAACTTCCCGGCAACCAAAGCTTGGTGAGCTATGCCGATGGTGAACGTGTCGGCGCGTTGCCGAGGCAAATTGATCTGGTCCCGGCTGCTCTGACATTGTGGGTCTAGTGATTGACTTTAGACCCGCGCAGCCTGCTGATTATCCGGAGATCGCCAGAATCACCCGTGATTCCTACCTGAGCGCCGGCCATTTCGACTCAGCTGAGCATCCCTATATGCAGCAAATCCAACGCGTCGCAGAGCGGGCAGAGGCGGCACAAATCTGGGTGGCACTTCGAGAGGGCGAGTTGGTCGGCGCGGTGACGCTAGCTAGCTATGGTGAGCCCTTTGCCGATATCGCGCTGCCCGGCGAGTTGCTGATGCGTATTTTGGTGGTCGATCCGGCGGTGCAGCGTGGCGGAATCGGCCGGGCGATGGTCGCTGGGGTGATCGAAGTAGCCCGTTCGCTGCCGGGCATTGAAGCGGTCAGCCTGAGCACCGGCGACGATTGGACCAGCGCTCACGCGCTTTACCGTTCGCTCGGCTTCCAACGCGTCCCGGAGCGCGACTGGACGGTGGAGCGGGAAACCGAACCAAAAACGCTCGCCTGGCTGCGGGTTTACCGGCTGGAAGTGTGAGCTGACTTTCCGTATCGGTCGCAGCCCTCGGAGTTGTTTCCCGAGTCTAGCTAACTTGGTGATCTCGGATAACCAGGTTAGCTAGACTAGGGAAGAACCACTGCTGTTTTTTCCAGGGAGTCCCATGACTGAAATCAATCGTGACGACGTCGCGCACCTCGCGCGGCTGGCGCATATTGACATGTCCGATGCCGAATTGGACCGGATGGCTGGCGAGCTCGCCGTCATCGTCGATTCGGTTAAATCCGTGAGCGAGATTGCCGGGCCAGAAGTACCGGCGACCTCACACCCGATTCCGCTCAGCAATGTGCTGCGCGAGGACGTGGTCGGTCAACTGCTCAGCCAAGAGCAGGCCCTCTCCGGGGCACCGGACGCCGAGGACGGCCGCTTCAAGGTTCCGGCGATTCTGGAGGAGGACTAATGAACGAACTGACAAAACTCTCCGCCGACGCGCTGGCCAGCAAGCTTGCTGCCGGTGAAGTCTCCAGCGTCGAGGCGACTCAGGCGCAACTGGATCGGATTGCCGAAGTAGACGGTGATATTCACGCTTTCCTGCACGTCAATACCGAAGAAGCGCTCGCCGTCGCCCGTGGCATCGATGAGAAGCGGGCCGCTGGTGAAGAACTGCATCATTTGGCCGGCGTGCCGATCGCGGTCAAGGACATGATCGTCACCGTCGGTCAGCCGACCACCGCTGGTTCCAAGATCCTTGAGGGCTGGCACAGCCCCTACGACGCCACCGTAGTGAAGAAACTGCGCGCCGCCGGGATGCCAATTCTGGGCAAGACAAACCTCGATGAATTCGCAATGGGTTCCTCAACCGAGCACTCGGCCTACGGACCGACCCGCAATCCCTGGGATCTGGAGCGCATTCCCGGTGGTTCCGGCGGTGGTTCGGCGGCCGCCGTCGCCGCCTTTGAGGCTCCGCTAGCCCTCGGCACCGATACCGGTGGCTCGATTCGGCAACCTGGTGCGGTGACCGGCACGGTCGGGGTGAAGCCGACCTATGGCGGGGTTTCCCGTTACGGTGCGATCGCGCTGGCGTCTTCGCTGGATCAGATCGGCCCGGTCTCGCGGACCGTGCTGGACGCGGCGCTGCTGCACGAAGTGATTGGCGGGCACGACCCGCAGGATTCCACCTCGTTGACTGACCCGTGTACCGGGCTGGTCGATGCCGCTCGGCAGGGTGCTTTGGGCGATCTCTCCGGCGTCCGACTCGGTGTCATCAAGGAACTCGGCGGCGAAGGCTACCAGGCCGGCGTTGAGGCTCGTTTCCAGGAATCTCTGGAGTTATTCCGCAGCGCTGGTGCCGAGATCGTGGAGGTCTCCTGCCCCAGTTTCAGCTACGCGCTGGCCGCTTACTACCTGATTCTGCCCTCCGAGGCTTCCAGTAACCTGGCAAAGTTCGACGGCGTCCGGTTCGGCCTGCGCGAGCTGCCCAAGGATGGCCCGCTGACCATTGAGCGAGTGATGGGAGCGACCCGCGCTGCCGGCTTCGGCGAGGAAGTGAAGCGCCGCATCATCTTAGGTGTTTATGCACTTTCGGCCGGTTACTACGACGCTTACTACGGTTCGGCGCAGAAGGTTCGGACGCTGATCCAGCGCGACTTCGACGCCGCCTTCAGCCAAGCCGATGTACTGGTTTCGCCGACCGCCCCGACCACCGCCTTCAAGTTCGGTGAGAAGATGGCCGATCCGCTGGCGATGTACCTCAATGACGTTGCCACTATCCCTGCGAACCTGGCTGGTGTGCCCGGCATGTCGCTGCCCAATGGCTTGGCCGAGGAAGATGGACTGCCCTCCGGTATTCAGCTGCTGGCTCCGGCCCGCGAAGATGCCCGGCTTTACCGGGTCGGTGCTGCTTTGGAAGCCATGCATGAAGCAGCCTGGGGCGGCTCGATCCTTGATAAGGCACCGCTTTTGAACGGCGCATCCGCCGGAAACACTCCTCAGCTGCACACCCCTGATTTGGGAGGCAAATAATGACAGAGACTTTGGTTCCCTTCGACGAGGTGCTGGAACGTTACGATCCGGCACTCGGTTTTGAAGTTCACGTTGAACTGAACACCGTGACCAAGATGTTCTCCTCGGCACCGAATGCCTTCGGTGATGTGCCGAACACGAATGTCAACGAGGTCGATCTGGGCTTGCCTGGCGTGCTGCCGGTGGTGAACAAGGCCGCTGTCGAAAGCTCGATCAAAATCGGGCTGGCGCTGAACTGCAAGATTGCCGAGTTCTGCCGTTTCGCCCGGAAGAATTACTTCTACCCGGACACCCCAAAGAACTTTCAGACCTCACAGTTTGATGAGCCAATCGCTTACGACGGGTACCTCGATATTGAGCTCTCCGATGGCACCGTTTTCCGGGTCGAAATTGAGCGTGCGCACATGGAAGAGGACGCCGGCAAGCTGACTCACCTGGGCGGCGCGACTGGCCGAATTCAGGGTGCTGACTACTCGCTGGTGGATTACAACCGGGCTGGTGTGCCGCTGGTGGAGATCGTTACCAAGCCGATTCTCGGTGCGGGGGAGCGGGCTCCGGAACTGGCCAAGGCATATGTTGCGGCAATTCGCGAGATCGTGAAGAACCTGGGTGTTTCGGATGCTCGAATGGAACGCGGAAACGTGCGTTGTGACGCTAACGTTTCGCTGATGCCGAAGGGCAGCTCGACGCTAGGCACCCGGACCGAGACTAAGAATGTGAACTCGCTGCGTGCCGTTGAGCATGCTGTGCGCTTTGAAATGGAACGCCATGCCGGGGTGCTTGATGCCGGCCAGAAGATTGTGCAGGAGACCCGGCACTGGCACGAGGACACTCGTTCCACCACCTCCGGTCGGCCTAAGTCCGATGCCGATGATTACCGTTACTTCCCGGAACCAGATCTGGTCCCGGTGGTGGCGTCCCCGGAGTGGGTCGAGGAATTGCGCGCTCAATTGCCCGAACCGCCGGCCGAACGTCGCAAGAGACTGAAGGCTGAATGGGGTTATAGCGATCTGGAGTTCCGTGATGTGGTGAACGCCGGAATCCTTGACGAAATTGAGGCGACCATCACCGCCGGGGCCTCTGCTGCGGTGGCTCGTAAGTGGTGGATGGGCGAGATTGCCCGCCGCGCCAAACTGGCCGAGGTCGAGCCCGCTGAGCTGGGCATCAGTCCCGCTGTGGTGGTCGAACTGCAGGGCTTGATCGACTCGGGCAAGATCAATGACAAGCTGGCGCGCGATGTACTCGATGGTGTGCTGGCTGGTGAAGGCAGCGCCACCGAAGTGGTCGCCGCACGTGGCCTGGAGGTTGTCTCCGACGATGGCGCACTGCAAGCCGCTATTGACGAGGCGCTGGCTGCTCAGCCGGACGTTGCCGAGAAGATCCGTGGCGGCAAGGTGCAGGCCGTTGGTGCGATTGTCGGCGGCGTGATGAAGGTGACCCGCGGCCAGGCCGATGCCGCTCGGGTGCGAGAACTGATCCTCAAGACGCTCGGCGTCGAGGGGTAGTTGAGCAGAAACAGCACCTTTCGCGTTCCGCGAGTGTGCAGCTCTACATCTTTGTGAGTGGTTTTAAGATGTAGAACTGCACACTCGATGGTTATCTTTGAGGGTTCCAGGAGAGGCGGTGCCCATGCGCTGGCGGCATCTCGTTCGGGTGCAGACCGAGGGTGATAATCATCCAATGGAGGACGCTTGCGGCTTTGCCGGTGGCCTGGCCTGGATGATTGACGGTGCCACCTCGGTACTTGAACCGCTCGGCTTGCCGGCCTCGACCGATCCGGCCTGGCTGGCGGCCGCGTTGAACATTGAATTGGCCGCTGCGGAGAGCTCGATAGGGCCGGTTGCAGGCCAAGAATTCGGCGCCCGCGAGCTCCTAGGCCGAGCCTTGCAGGGCATCGATCGGCAAGCCGGATCCCTGGTAGGCTCCGAGTCGATTCGGTTTCCTTCGGCAGCGCTCTCGCTCGCTCAGCTCCGTCCGGACGGTGTCGAAGTGCTCTCACTCGCCGATTGTCATGTCGTGGTCCAGGAGCGGGGCGGTGGCCTGCGGCATGTCATTTCTTCTCTGGCCGACCCTGGGGCGTCCTGGACGCTCGAAGAGCTGGCCGCCTCGCGACGTCGGCGGAACAGCCCGGAGGGGCTCTGGGTGGCGCGGCGCGAACCTGAGGCAGCTGACCACGCCTTGGTAGTGCAATGTGGTTTTCCGGAACGTCTGGTGATGGCGAGCGACGGAGCCTGGCGAGCAGTGGATCTGGGCTTGGTCGGCGGTCCGGCAGAGTTTTTGGAAACCGCGAGCGATCCGCTAGCCGCGCAACAATTGATGACTGAGCTGCGCCGCCATCAGCGTGAGATCGGCGAAAAAGCCGACGACGCTAGCCTGCTCGTGCTGGCCCCGGAGTCTGACTGACCGCACCGAGCTGCGTCACTTTCCGCTTCCACGTCCCTTTCTCGCCGAGTGTGCAGATCTACACCTTCTGAGGTCGTTTTAAGGTGTAGATCTGCACACTCGGCGAGATCGCGGGATGGATGTCTTGGTATACCGGCGGCAGGGGCAGCTCCGTCGAATTCGGAGGTCTGCACGCTATCAGGTGCTTATACGGTGCTTATCTCCGAACTTGATGGGAGGAGTTCCCGGATTCAACCGCACTGGTTGACCTCCCTCACGCCTGGCTTTGGGCTCGCCCGCGTCTAAGAGGTCCGAGCCCGGCTTGGACGCGGCAAGAGCCTGAAGTTCGGTCTGGTTTGCCCTGAGAAGTCAGAATCCCGGTCCTCGTTACCGAGCTGAGCTGCGGGCACGCCGCCTGAAATCATGATGAAACATGATCGTAACGGTCAATTTCAATCAATATCTTGCAATCTTCCCCAAACTTCTTTATGGTTTGTTAAACGATTAACAGACTGTGAGCTGAGTCACTACGGCTGACATCTAGCAGAGAGGGGACCGGCCCGAATGTCGACCGCCGCCCTGAGGAAGCGCGAAAAACCCAGCAAGCTGCCATTGCGAACCAGATTCAAACGCGATTGGCGGATGCTCTTGCTGATGGTGCCGGGGCTGCTGTTCCTGCTGCTGTTCTTCTATGTCCCGATCCTGGGCAATGTGATCGCCTTCCAGGACTACCAACCGTTCCTCGGCATCGGCAATAGCGATTGGGTGGGCTGGCAGAACTTCATCGATCTCTTCGATAACCCGGACTTCTGGACGGCGCTGCGGAACACCCTGGTGTTAGCGGTCTGGCAGCTGGTGCTCTTCTTCCCAGTGCCGCTCGGCTTGGCCTTGATCGTGGACTCGCTGATGAGTTCGAAACTGCGCCGCTGGTTCCAGAGTGTGGTGTATTTACCGCATTTCCTGTCTTGGGTGCTGGTGATAGCGCTCTTCCAACAAATGCTTGGCGGCGCAGGCCTGGTGAATAATCTGCTCCGACAATGGGGTCTCGACGTCGTCCCGTTCATGACTAACCCGGACACCTTCCCCTTGCTCTCCACCATTCAACTGGTTTGGAAAGACGCCGGCTGGGCAATGATTATCTTCCTGGCCGCACTCGCCCAGATCGATACCTCGCTCTACGAGGCGGCCGCGGCCGACGGCGCAGGGCGTTGGCGCAGAATGTGGCACGTTACCCTGCCGGGGCTGCGTGCGGTGATCATCTTGCTGCTCATCCTGCGAATCGGAGATATTCTCAGCGTCGGATTCGAACAGTTCCTCTTACAACGAGACGCGGTGGGCCCGGGAGCTGCTGAAGTGCTCGACACCTTTACCTACTTCTCCGGAGTGGTTGGCGGTGGTTGGAGTTCTGGAGCCGCGGCCGGTCTGGCTAAGGGCGTCGTTGGTGCGATTTTGATCTACATCGCCAATAAGGTCGCCCATCGCTTCGGTGAGTCGGGCATCTTCCAATCAGCACCCAAGATCGCCAAGAACAACTCACGCAAGGCCCGCCGCTTGGCGAAGGAGAACGCACGATGAGCACGCTGACAGAAATCACAAAAATGACCGCGAAGCGCCGAGCCCGTAGCGAAGGCCTGACTTACAACTCAAAGCGGCCGGCGTGGAAAGAGAAGCCATCAATCGGCTACCAACTGCTCAAGTCAGTCATCATTGGCCTGATTTCGCTTTCTATTTTGGTGCCGTTGCTGCTGGTGGTCTCCACCTCGCTGGCGGATGACAAACAATTGATTTCTTCTGGCGGCTACGTGCTCTGGCCGGAGCGACCTACCTTTCAGGCTTACCAGACCATTTTCAGCAGCGCTTTCATGATCCGCGCGCTCGGCGTCAGCACCTTTGTGACGGTGATCGGTACTGCGCTCGCGCTCTTCGTCACCATTACGATGGCCTATGCCACCAGCCGCCCGGTGCTTTTCTCGCGGCCCGCACTGCTCTTAGTGCTCTTCACCCTGCTGTTCGCGCCCGGTCTGATCCCGATGTTCCTGATGATCAAACAGCTCGGGCTGCTGAACACCATTTGGTCGCTGATCCTGCCCGGCATCTTCGTCGCCTTCAACTTTGTGGTGATGCGTTCCTTCTTCATGGGGCTGCCGCAGGAACTGATCGAAAGCGCCAAGGTGGACGGGGCCAGCGACTTCACCATTTTGTGGCGAATCGTGCTGCCGCTCTCCAAAGCCGTGATCGCCGTCGTTGGGCTGTTCTACGCGGTCGGCTTCTGGAACGCCTTCTTCAACGCCCTGCTCTACATCAATGACAAGACGCTCTACCCGGTGCAACTGGTGTTGCGGAACTTCGTGGTGCAGGGCGGCTCGCTGGCCGATCAACTCGGCGTCAGCACCGCTCCGCCGCCGCAGTCCATGCAGATGGCCGTGGTGGTGGTGGCGCTGGTGCCCATTCTGCTGATTTATCCCTTCATCCAAAAACACTTCAATAAGGGCGTCATTACCGGCGCTATCAAGGGCTAGCCCCGGCTAGCGATAGCAATTTCACTCGCAGTTCCATCAGAAGAAAGGGGTTGCCATGGCGACCGACAAGATAAGCCAAGGTTCCATTAGCTCAGCTGGCTTTAATCGACGAGGTTTTCTGGGCCTAGCCGGGCTTTCGGTGACCGCGCTGACCCTGGGTGGCACGTTGACCGCCTGTGGCAGCGGTGGCAACGGTGGCGGTGGCGCGGATGCCTCCGCTAAAGTCACGCTGCCGACCTATAAGGAATTCACCAAGGTCACCGCGGATCTGCCGGGTAATGCGCAGGGCTTGCAGGCGGGCTTTCTCAAGGCTCCGGGCGAGTTGGTGACTTCGGTCTCTGGGCCGCCTTTGAAGGGCAAGGTCACCGGTCTCACCGAGACCTTTGAAACCATGTCGCCGGCCATGGTGGACAACCCCTTCTGGGGCCGACTCAATACCGCGCTCGGCGGCACTCTCGATCTGCAGATTGCCGAGGACGTCGGCGATGGCTACCCGGCGAAGTTCGCAACCATCCTGGCCAGCGACACACTTCCGGACATGATGTGGGTGCCACCGAACCAAGGCATCCCGAACGTCGGTCCCATGTTGGAAGCGAAATTCCAGGACTTGACCAAGTATCTCTCTGGCGATGCCGTGTTGGAGTACTCTAACCTCGCCGCGCTCAAACCGGATTCCTGGAAAACCGCTGTGGTCAACGGCAAGATCTGGGGTGCCCCGATTCCGAGCACTCCTTTCGGTCAAGTGATGGCAGGTAATAAGGCGAGCTGGGCAGCGGTCGGTGGGCTCACCGCTAACGACGCCGACGAGTTCTTCGCCAAGGTCAAGGAACTCACTCGGCCGAAGGAAGGCAAATATGCCTTGGAGCCGGCCTATATCAATATGCTGCATATGTTCACCGAGTGGTACGGTGCACCGAACAGCTGGGCGGTGAATAAGGACCGCACCCTAACTCACCTCTATGAGACCGATGAGTACCGTGCCGGTTTGGAATATGCGGCCAAGCTTTTTGCCGCCGGGGTTTTCTATCCGAATGTGAATGCCACCGATATTTCGAACCGCATTGTTAGCGGCTCGGTAGCGGCCCAGGTCATTGTCGGGCCGCACGACATCCGACGCTACCGGACATTGAGCGCGGCCGCGCAAACCGAAATCTTGGTCCCATTTGCAGCCGTTAAAGGTGGTAAGCCGACCTACGATATGGGTTATGGCACCGTCGGGTTCACTGCTTTCAAGACCGCTGATGAGTCGAAAATCCGAGAATTGCTTTCGCTGATCAATTACCTCTCCGCGCCTTTTGGTACGGTGGAATATATGCAGAAGAACTACGGTGAGAAGGGCAAGGACTATACCCTTGATGCTGGCGGAAATCCGGTGCTCACCGCGAGTGGTCAAACCGATATCCCCGGTCTGGCGAGTGCTTTGAATATTATGTCCAGTCCGGAAAATGTGGTGTTCAATCCGGCCTTCCCTGACGATACAAAGTACATTTATGAACAAGAAAAGAAATTACTCGAATTCGCGCAGCGGAATCCAACTAATGGCACCTATTCGGATACCAACGCCAAGGTTGGGGCGAAAATTCAGACGGCTTTCCGAGACAAGATCGTAGATATTGTCACTGGTCGATCGAAGGTTTCCGATTTGGCTGAGGCGGTGAAACGCTGGAAGGCTGACGGCGGCGACAAGATTCGTGAGGAGTATCAGAAGGCGTTGCCCGCTGACGTTCCAGTGACCGGCAAGTAACGGCTCGATGCTGACGATTGCCGGAGAGGAGGGGGATATGGAGTTGAACAGTGCTTCCGGTGCGCCGCGGAGCGGCCGGGTAACGATTAAGCAGGTTGCTCAGCGGGCCGGAGTTTCCACCGCTTCTGTTTCCTATGTCCTCTCCGGCAGGTCAGGTATTGCGGGAAGAAACGGCGGCGTCGCGAGCGAGACGGCGGTGCGGATCCGGGAAGCTGCTGAGGAGTTGGGCTACGCGCCTGATCTGGCCGCCCGGAAAATCCGTACCGGACGAACCGAGACCATCCTGCTCTCGCTTACGATGCTTTCGGACCCCTGGGCGCTCGCCGTAATTGAGGCGGTACAGCGCCGGGCGATGCCCTTGGGCATTACGCCGATGATTCTCGCTGACGCTGACTGGGCCCGAGTGCTGAAAACCCATGACGCGGACGCGATGTTCATTGATGCAGTGGCGGATGGACAGCAGGGCGAACTTGAGGCACTTGCTCGGCAGGGCAAGAAGCTGGTGGTGTTCCATGAGCAGATTGAGCCTAGGGGTTTCGAGGTGATTCGCTCGCTGGCCGGCCCGGGCTGTGTTTTAGCGATGGAGCACCTGCTGGCGAAGCATCAGAAGATAGCGATTTTGACCACTGAACGGGCGCGGGAAAATCGTGACCCGGCTCGGTTCCTGCCCTATCTCGACGGGCTGCGTAGGGCCGGACTGCCGCTTCGGGAAGAGTACCTGGCAACCTTTGATCGATCGCCGGTGAGTGCCTATGCAGCAGCTATGCGCTTACTTGATCGGCCAGACCGGCCGACGGCGATTTATGCCACCACCGACTTTGCCGCGATGAGCGCGATTAATGCGGCGCAACGCCTCGGCATCACGGTGGGTGAAGATCTTGACGTAGTCGGGGTCGGTAACACCTTGGAGGGCGAGGCGATGGCTCCCAGCCTGACCTCGGTTGGCCCGGTGGGGTTCTTCGATGAGCTGGCGCGCATTCTGGTTGAACGCGCCCTCGGCGGTTCGGAGAACTCGGTGACAGGCGGCGTCGTGGAATTCCCCTGGCAGCTCTTTATTAGGGACAGCGCGAGGTAAATCAGCTACGCTGCCCGCCGCCGAGTGTGCAGATCTACACGTTATGAACCGTTCAAAACCTGTAGATCTGCACACTCGGCGGCGGGGCGCGAACGAATTGTGAACGAATTGTGAACGATGTGGAACGACGGAATGAAGTTGGAGAGAAAGTTACACCATGACTGACAAAGATCTCAGTACGGAAAAAGATCTGAAAATAGGAATTGTGGGATTCGGCTTGAGGGCCGGGCTCTGGCGTTATTTGGAACGCCCGGGCGAGGGCTCCACGGTGAGCGTGGTGTGTGACATTAGCGAGCGTGGCCAGGCCGATGCAGCGAAAAAACTGCCGCAGGCTAAGGTCACCGCCGAGCTAGCGGAGTTCATCGCCTCCGGCGTCGACGCCGCCCTGGTAACGGTTCCCGATTTTGCCCACGCCGAGGTGGTGATCCCGCTGCTGGAGGCTGGAATTCCAACGTTCTGCGAGAAGCCGCTGGATATCTCCCTGGAAGCCGCCGACGCGATTCTGGAAACTGCATACCGGACCGGCACTCGGCTTTATGTTGGCCACAATATGCGGCATATGCCGGTAGTTCGGCAAATGCGCGAGGTGATTGAATCCGGTCGGATTGGCGAGGTCAAGGCGGTCTGGTGCCGTCATTTCGTTGGCAATGGTGGCGATTATTATTTCAAGGATTGGCATGCCGAGCGCGCCAATGTGAACTCGTTGTTGCTGCAAAAAGGTGCCCACGATATTGACGTGATCCACTGGTTGGCTGGTGGCTACACCCGTTCGGTTTCGGCCATTGGCTCGCTCAGTGTCTATGGTCAGGTGTCTTCACGGCGAGACAATTCCGATCGCCGGATGGGGGATTGGTTCTCGGCTGAGAATTGGCCGCCGGAGGCGCAAACTGATCTCAACCCGGTAATCGACGTCGAGGACATCTCGATGATGCAGATGGTGCTCGATAACGGCGTGCTGGCCTCCTATCAGCAGTGCATGTTCACCCCCGATTACTGGCGGAACTACACGGTGATTGGTACCAAGGGGCGGATCGAGAACTACGGCGATGGCCCAGAGGAACTGATCAAGGTGTGGACTAGTCGGCACACTCATAGCCTGCCGGAGCCGGACGAGGTGATCGAGATCGCCGGTGACGACGACGCCGGACATGGCGGCGCGGACCCAGCACTGATCGCCGAGTTCTTGCGCTTCGCTACCGACGGCGGTGTCACCGAAACGAACCCGGTGGCGGCGCGCGAAGCGGTAGCGGCCGGGATCCTGGCCGCCGAATCGCTACGATCTGACGGCGGAGCTCGCACCGTGCCAGCGCTGTCGGCCGAATTGGTGGAGTACTTTGCCGCCGGTCAGCAACACGAATCCTCGGTGCCCACCGTCTAACGACGAGCCGGCCGAAGATCACCCACCTCACAACATCTCAGGAGCTTGCTATGCGGATTGGAATTGTTGGTTATGGTGCTCGGTCGAAATTTGCCGAGCTGTTCGACGACGCCCAGTTGGGGTCCGAGGTGGTTGCGGTCTGCGATCCAGACCCGCAGCGGCAGCGGCTGGCGAAAGAGAGGTTTGGCAGCGAACTGATTGTGGTCTCGGCGCTGCCGGAACTGCTCAAGCTGGAACTGGACGCCGTGGTGATCCTGACCCCGGACGATCTACATGCCGAACACGCCGAGCTGGCGCTCAACGCCGGGAAAGCTGTCTATGTAGAGAAACCCTTGGCCATTACGGTGCCGCAGGCCGAGGCAGTGCTGGCGGCCTCGGCGAAGAATCAGAAGCTACTCTTTGTCGGTCACAATATGCGGTACATGCCAATAGTTGAGGCACTCAGGAAGGCCATTGACGATGGGTTGATTGGCGAAGTGAAGTCCGTCTGGTGCCGTCATTTCGTCGGCCACGGCGGGGATTTCTTTTTCAAGGACTGGCACGCTGATCGGAGCCGGGTGAACTCGCTGCTCTTGCAAAAGGGCACCCACGATTTAGACGTCATCAACTATCTTTCTGGTTCCGAGCCGGAGCGAGTGAGTGCCTTCGGCAATCGCACCGTGTACTTCCCGAATCCGCAGGCACAACCCAAAGCCTCCATTGACCACGATTGGGATGCCTATCTGCGCAGCTGGCCGCCGGTCGATCGGGAGGACCTAGCTGCCGTGATCGATGTCGAAGATCTGAGCATTGTGAACCTGCAGATGCGCAACGGCGTGCTGGCGACTTATCAGCAGTGTCATTACACGCCGGACTACTGGCGTAGTTACACGGTGATTGGCGATCGGGGCCGGTTGGAGAACTTTGGCGACGGCCCGGGCTCGGAGATCCGAGTCTGGAACCAGCGAATTATGGGTTACTCCGAGCAGCCGGATCTAACCCTCAGGGTGCATCACCCCGCGGGTAGTCATGCCGGTGCTGATCCGCGCATTGTGGCAGCCTTTCTGGAGGCCTTGGCCGCCGGGAACCCTGAGGCCGGGAATGGCCGTTCAGCGCTGGCCGCCGTGCAGGCCGGGGCCGGCGCCACCGAGTCCTTGCGGAGCGACGGTCAGCCGGTGGTGTTCTGATGAGCGCGTCGATGCAGGGTGAGATTGCGCTGGTCACTGGAGCCGCTGGCGGTCTTGGCCTGCCGGTGGTGAAACGTTTAGCCGCGCAGGGAGCAGTGGTGGTGGCAACTGACATCTCCGCCTCGGGCATTACCGAAGCTAAACGCAGCACAGATCGGTTCGAGCTCGGGGCGGCGCAGGGCACTGCTGCGGGCAACGGAACCGTATATTGGCGTGAGCTGGATGTCGCTGACGAAGCGGCGGTCAACGAGGTCTTCGACTGGATCGCCGCCGAGCTCGGTGCTTGCAGCATCTTGGTGAATAACGCGATCAAGCCGTGCGCTATCCCGCACAGCTTTATTGACACCGGGCTCGAGCAATGGCGCAGCGACTACAGCATTATTGTCGAGGGCGCGGTGAGTTGCAGCCGGGCAGCCCTGCGTCAGATGGTGGCGGCGGGCCGCGGCAGCATCGTCAATATTTCCTCGGTGAACGCTGTCGGTTTTTATGGTCATCCGCCTTACAGTGCTGCCAAAGCCGCGCTGCTCTCACTGACTAGGAGCATAGCGGTGCAGTACGCGCCCCAGGGCATCCGCTGTAACGCCATTGTTCCGGGCACCATTAAGACCCCGGCTTGGGCGGAACAAGTGGCGGCGAATCCGCAAACCTTTGAGATTCTGCGCCAATGGTATCCCTCCGGGGATGTCGCCGAGCCGGAGCAGATCGCTGAGCTGGCGCTTTTCCTTACTTCCGAGCAGTCTCGGGCAGTGAACGGGGCCTCCTTGGTGGCCGACGGCGGGCTGACCGCCGGTAACCTGGCGATGTCCCGCTTCGTCGAAGGTGTCCCGGATCCGGCATGAGCGGAGACATAGGCGGAGAGCAGCCGGGCGAGCTCGGGGGCACAGTGGCTAGCGGGAGCCACCCGGGCCAGCCCGAACCGAAGCAGGTTCAGCCGGGCGAACAGCAACCAGGCCTCAGCCGAGCCGCAGTGCTAGCGATGTGCTGCGCGCTGGCGCTGCTATTGGCCGCCACCTGGATCCTCTCCGGGGTCCTAGTAGAACACAATGAGGCACAAACGGTGGCCGCCGGACGATCACTTTTTAGCTGCCTCGGACTGTTATTGATTGCGCTGCGCAGCCGGGGAGCGCTGCAACGTTCGGTAGCCATGGTGGTGCATCGCCCGCTCGCCTTGCTGATTTCGGGTCTGCTCGGGGTATCGATCTATGCGCTGTTCTCGCTCTACGCGATTTCCTCGGTGGGCACTTCGGTGACAAACCTCGTAATCGCGATGGCACCAGCGCTCTCCTTGGTCTTCGGGGTGCTGTTCTTCCGGCAGCGCTCGGGTTGGATGGCCGTAACTGCGGTCCTCGTGGCAGTGGCCGGGGCAGCGATTTATGTTTTGGGTTCATTTGACAGCTCGGCGACCGATCAGAGTACCTGGCTTTGGGGCGTGGCTGCCGCGCTGCTCGCGGTGTGCTCAATCGCGCTCTACGGCCAGCACTACGCGGGCATTTCGAAGGGACACAAGCCGAGCGATCTGCTGCTTGGCATTTTCTGTTTTGGCACCGTCGTGCTGCTGTTAGTGATGGCGGTAAACGGTTCACTGGCCGGATTCCTGAGCATAGCGCCAATCGATTGGCTATGGTTTTTTGTGCTTGGCGTGCTGATCTACGTTCCGGTGTACATCATTCAGCACCGGCTGATTCATGAAAAAGGTGCGGTCTTCACCGCTACTGTCTCGCTTGCGGTGCCCTTTGTGGTGCGAGCCGCCGAAGTGCTGATCTTCGGCAAGCCGTGGCCTAACGGGGCGGAAATAGTGGGGCTCTTGCTTTGTGTAGCGGGCATTGCCGTGGTGGTGCGCCTGGGCACCAGCAAACCTAGTCGTGGGGAGCCCGGCTCGCCACCAGCTCGGTAACCACCTCTTGTAAGGCCTCGGCGACGATCTGTACCGACCGGCGAGCCAGGCTCTCCGGGCGGCTGAGTAGGTCGATCTTGCGCCGTGTGGTGATCCCTTCCAGCGGGCGCAAGGTCACTCCGGCGGGTAGTGCAGAGGTGGCCAGATATCGGGGGAGTAGGCCCAAAACGTCGCTCCCAGCCACAATGGCGGCTACTGTGGCGTAGTCGTTCACCCGATGGATGACTTCGGGTGCGGTGCCGGCCAGCATCGCAATCACGCCGAGCAACTCAGCTGGAGAGTAGCCTTCTCGTGAGGTAGCCCAGGGCTCATGAATCAGATCTCGGGGCCGCAAGGAGGCTCGAGAGGCAAGCGGATGGCCCGGCGGCAGCGCGACGTCGAAAGGTTCCTCGGCGAGGGTCTGCACCGTGGTATTGGCCGATTTCCAGGGTTCGGCATGGGACATTCGATGCGCCAGCACCAGATCGTAACGGCCGGTCAACGCTGGAAAGTCCTGCTCCGCTACGTCCTCATCGGCGAGTAAGAGTTTTGGCCCTCCGGCCGAGCGAACCTTGGCAAGTAACGGTCCGTAGAGGGTTTGCCCAGCGCTGTGGAAGGCGGAGATAGTCACCGTTCCACTCGGCGCTTCCAGATGCGCGCCGAGTGCCGCTCTGGCCTGAGCCATTGCCTGAATCACCTGTCCGCCAGCCTCGGCGAGAGCCTTCCCGGCTTCGGTGAGCACTAGGGTCCGCCCTTCCTTGCGGGTGAGCGGAATACCGGCGCTGCGTTGCAGCTGACTGAGCTGCTGAGAAACCGCGGAGGGGGTAACAAAAAGTGTCTCGGCGACGGCGGTCACACTACCCAGTTCGTCGAGCTCGCGGAGTAGCTGCAACTGATGAATCTCCATGTAGTAAATACTAAAGGGATCTTTCATATATTTGAGATGGTGCTAATGCAAAATCGGGCATCTAATGGAGAAAGCAACCGTTCATTTCTCCAGCAAAGGCATAGCCCGCGTGAAAGCCTTATACAAAGCCGGTGCGCAACCGGGTTTCGAACTCGTCGATCGTCCAGAACCGAAAACCGGTGAATTCGACGTTAAGATCCGGGTGATGACCACCGGGATCTGCGGCACCGATCTGCATATTTTGAACTGGGACGCTTGGGCTCAGTCCACCATCGAGGCGCCCTTGATCCCCGGCCACGAGTTCTACGGCGAAGTAGTGGAGATCGGTGCTGAGGTGCGCGACGTCAAGGTGGGCGACCGGGTTTCCGGTGAGGGGCACATTGTCTGTGGCACCTGCCGCAATTGTCGAGCCGGTCGACGTCAGATGTGTATTCGTACCCAGAGTGTCGGCGTCCAGCGCGACGGCGCCTTTGCCGAGTATGTGGTGATCCCAGAGACTAATGTTTGGGTGCACCAGGATCCCTCGATCACTCCCGAGCTGGGCGCGGTTTTCGACCCACTGGGTAACGCCACGCACACCGCGCTGGCCTTCCCCGTGCTCGGTGAAGATGTTTTGATCACCGGTGCCGGGCCGATTGGTCTGATGGCGATTGCCGTCGCCCGCCATGCCGGGGCGCGCAAAATCGCGATCACCGACGTCTCCGCACCGCGGCTGGAACTGGCCCGACAAATGGGAGTTGACTACGCCATTGACGTTTCTGCAATGCGGATCAAAGACGCCCAGAAGGAACTTGGCATGCGCGAGGGATTCGATATCGGCCTGGAAATGTCCGGCCATCCCACCGCCTTGCCGGAGATGATTGAAAACATGAACCACGGCGGTCGGATCGCCATGCTGGGCCTACCCGCGGCGAAAATTGACATTGATTGGGCCAAGGTGGTCACCCATATGCTGACGCTCAAAGGTATCTACGGTCGGGAGATGTACGAGACCTGGTACGCCATGAGTGCCATGTTGACCTCCAACCCGGCGCTTCACGCCGGAATCTCCTCAATTGTCACCGATGTGCTGCCAGCCACGGAGTGGGCAGCGGGCTTTGCCGAAGCGAAGTCCGGAGTGGGCGGCAAAGTGGTCCTAGACTGGACAGTTTTCTAAGCCACCCTCGCCGTCTAGGCTGACAGTAAATCTCATACCTAACCTGAACCCGAACGAAGGACCGCTAATGTACTCGACCATGAAGGACCAGCTCAGCGCGGAGCTAAACGACATTCGGCAAGCCGGCCTGTTCAAGACCGAGCGTAAAATCGGCTCAGCGCAAAGCGCCCACATTTCAGCGGGTCCGCTCGACGGTGAGGCCAAAGAGGTGCTGAACTTTTGTGCCAATAATTATCTCGGCTTAGCCGATAATCCGGCGTTGATTGAAGCCGCCAAGGGTGCTTTGGACGAGCGTGGTTTCGGCATGGCCAGTGTGCGATTTATCTGCGGCACCCAAGATCTGCACCTTGAGTTGGAGCAGCGAGTTTCAGCCTTCCTCGGCACCGAGGACACCATTTTGTTCTCCTCCTGCTTCGATGCCAACGGCGGGGTGTTCGAATCGCTCTTCGGCGCCGAAGACGCGATTATCTCTGACGCGCTGAACCACGCCTCGATCATTGACGGCATCCGGCTCTCCAAGGCGGCCCGTTACCGCTATGCCAACCAGGACATGGCCGATTTGGAAGCCAAGCTGCAAGAAGCCTCCGGTGCTCGCCGCAAGATCATCGTCACCGACGGGGTGTTTTCGATGGACGGCTACCTTGCACCCCTGGAAGCGATCTGCGATCTGGCGGATCAGTATGATGCGCTGGTGATGGTTGATGACTCGCACGCCGTCGGCTTCATGGGGGCGACCGGTGCCGGTACCCCGGAACATGCCGGCGTGAGCGAGCGGGTAGACATCTACACCGGTACTTTTGGTAAAGCCCTGGGCGGCGCCTCAGGTGGTTATGTCTCAGGTCGCGGCGAGATCGTTGCGATGCTGCGGCAAAAGGCGCGCCCTTACTTGTTCTCAAACTCGCTCGCCCCCGCCATTGTTGCGGCCACGCTGACCGCCCTGGACTTAGTACGTGAAAGCGGCGAGCTGCGTGAGAAGCTTTTTGCGAACGCCGAGTTGTTCCGTCGAAGGATGTCCGAAGAAGGTTTCGAGCTGCTCGAGGGCGAGCATGCCATTGTGCCGGTGATGTTCGGTGACGCCGCGCTGGCCGCGAAAGTCGCCGACCAGATGTTGCAAAACGGCGTATATGTCACCGCCTTTAGCTTCCCGGTGGTGCCCCGCGGCGCGGCTCGGATTCGGGTGCAGCTTTCTGCCTCGCACTCGGCGGACGACGTCGAAGCCTGCGTGCAGGCCTTTGTGGCCAGCCGGGCGGCGGTGGCAAACTAGCCTGATGGAGCCATCGGCGTTTTACACCGGCATCGTTGCTGAGATCTATCAACCGCTCAAGTCAACGGTTCAGGATTGGCGGCCATATCTGGAATTCATCCGGAGATATGGTGAACCTGCGCTGGAACTGGGCTGTGGTGACGGCGAGCCGATGTTGGATCTGCTCCGACGGGGGATCGATGTGGAAGGCGTAGATTCCTCGCCGGATATGCTGGACCGGTTTCGGGGTAAAGCCAGTGGCGAGGGAGTCAGAGTCACGCTCTATGAGCAGTCGATGGAGGCCCTGGAATTACCAAAGCTTTATCGTTCGGTGTATTTGGCTGGGCCAACCTTCACCTTGCTACCCGATGACTCAGCGGCGCAGCGCACGCTGCTTGCCATTCGTCGGCATCTAGCCCAGGACGGGGCTGTGCTCATTCCACTTTCAATTCCCGTTCCAACGCCGCTGCACCAGCTGGGTGAGGTCAAAGAAGTAGTGTCGGCAGACGGCGCAGTGCTGCGAGTTTCCTGGGTTGCAGAGGAACGAGATGAAGAGCTCCGCAACCAGACTGCGCTGCTGCGATACCAAAAAATATCCGCCGATCAAGACACCACAGTGGAACGTTCTTGGCGACTTCATTGGTATACCCAGGAAGGATTTCGAGAGTTGGCCGTTCAGACCGGATTTAAGGTCCAGGCCGTTCTTAGTGAGGATGGAATGTCCGCAGCCGTTGAGGCAACTGACTTCACTTTCCTGCTCAGGGCAGTCTGATGACCGCAGCGGCCAGTGAGAACATAGCGGTTTGCTCGGCTGAACCGCCGCGCAAACTTATTACTGCTGGAAGCTGGCGGCCCACTCCTCGACGCGTCGATTGCTCTCTGCCTCGGAAAGATCCTCGACCCGGGTCATGATCGACCATCGGACGCCGAAGGGGTCCCGGATGCTGGCGAAGCGGTCGCCCGAGACGAAATTGCTCGGCGCTTCGCGGATGGTCGCTCCGGCCTGCTCTGCGCGCTCCACCAGCTGATCGGTATCAGAGCAGTACAAGCCCATCGAGTAACAGTCGTCTTCGCCCTCGGGTGAGGGCACCAGATGATAGTCGGGACTTGGCTCGCCGAGCTGCAGGTGACCTTGGCCGAAATCTAATTCGGCGTGTGCCAAGACCCCGCCCATTTCTGTGGCGCCCACTAAACGTGCGCCGAACACCTGCTGATAAAACTCCAGTGCTGCCTTGGCATTGGGGATGGCCAAGAACGGAGTCAGGCTGCTCAGGCCGTTGGGGACGCCATGGCGAGTGTGTTCGCCGTCGGCTGCTGTGGTTGCTTGAGGATCTGGATCAGTCGTCATAGCACCGAGTGTAGGCGCCCCGGGGTGAGCCGGGCTTGTAGAAAGGCGACAGCATCGGCTACAGCTTTCCGGCCCGGGTTTCTACACTGGTGCTGTGAGCGTTTCGAATAAAGGAGTTCTTTACCCTGCGAGGCTGCCGGAATTCCACCGGATCGCGGTTTCCGAGGAGCTCGCGGATCTGGTGCGCTGGTTGTGGATTCCGGAGTGGAACCTCGAACCCGGCGTCAGTTCCCGCCAGATGATGATTGCCTTTCCGGCGCTGAACGTGGTGGTTGAAGCGGATTCGGTGACCCTGATCGGCCCGACAACACGTTGTTCGGAGCGGGAGTTGAGCGGCCGGGGGTGGGCCGTGGGGGCCTTACTTCGTCCGGCTGCGGTGCCTTTCTTTACCGACGAACCCGGGGCCTTGAAGAACAGCCAGCTTGCTCTGTCATTGCCGGATGTTCAGTCAAGGGTGGCGGCAATCATGCGAGCCTCGGACAGCGACAGCCCAGAAGGGCGCCGTAGTCGGGCAGCAGGTGTACTGACCGACTGGTTCATCAGCAGAGCGACCGAGCTTTCTGAGGAAGCCAAGCTGGCCAATGCGATGGCCGAGTTGATTGAGAGCGATCAGGAGATCGTGAGACTCGACGATGTTGCTTTAAGGCTGGAGATCTCAAAACGCGGTGTGCAGCGTCTCGCCGAAAAGTACATCGGGCTCTCACCAACGGCGATGATCCGCCGACGCAGAATCCAGGAGGCTGCGTACCGGGTTCGCACCGAGCCAGAACTCAGTCTTGCCGACATCGCGGTGGACTATGGCTATGCCGACCATGCGCATCTGACTAAAGAGTTCCAGAGCATCCTCGGCCTTAAGCCGAGTGACTATCGACGCTCCGATTAGCCGATACGCACACCGCTAGTCCTCACTCTCGGAAATTGTTGGGCTTCGCCGTAGCCGTCAGTGCGGACGGCTACGGTGGAGACCGTCAGTAGTTGACGTCTCTGAGAGAAAGGAAACGCGATGAACATCGTTGTTGCCACTCCGACCGGCCACGTTGGTTCGCACGTTGCGCGGTCGTTGATTCAGGCCGGGGTCAAGCCCACATTACTAGCCCGGAAACCAACAGTGCTGGACCCTGAGTTGCTGGAGCGGAGTAGGGTCTTTGAGGTTGATCTAGCGAATCGTGAAGCGGTTCTTGCTGCGACAGAGAAAGCAGATGCGCTTTTTTGGGTTAGCCCGCCGACCGATGACGATGACCCCTTGCAGGGCTACGCTCGGATGGCTAATAATGCCGCCGCAGCGGTCACCACACATCGAATTCCGCGAGTAGTTTTTCAGAGCAGCGTTGGAGCGGAAGCTCGGCACGGTTTCGGCGAGATCGATGGACTAGCTCACACCGAGGTGTTACTTGATCAAACCGGAGCCTCGGTTGCTCATCTGCGCTGCGGGTATTTTTTCAGTAACCTCTTATTTGATCTGGAGAGTCTTCGGCAGGGGAAACTGATCACGCCGTGGCCGCTGGACTATTCGATGGCCTGGGTGGCCCCCCGAGATATTGCTGGGGTAGCGGTGGGTCGTCTGCTCTCACCTTATTGGCAGGGCAGAGTGGTTCAAGCGGTACACGGTCCGGAAGATTTGAGTTTCACCGAGGTAGCTGCCTTGTTGAGCGAGGTGCTGGGGAGGCCCATCCACGCCGAGCGAATATCCGAAGCCGCCTTGGCCGATACCCTCCGGGCGATCGGGCGTAGCGACCGACAAATCGAAGCTACGGTTGGAATGTCGAGGGGGTTCTTGACAGGCTTTGAACCTGAGCTTCCGCGCAATTTGCTGAGCACCACCTACACCACCCTGGCGGCGTGGGCTTATCAGGAACTGAGGCCCTTATTTTGATCGCGCGATACTAAGAATCCAGTATGGCGGAAACGCCAACCCCGAGGCCCAGCCCAGCCAGAATGCCGCTTGTGCTGCGCTCCAGCACTTTGGTGACTTTGGGCTTCTTGAACCAGGAGACCATTTTCGCCGCAGCAAAGGCCAGTACCCACAGATACGCTATGCCGACGACGGCGTTAATGAAGCCAAGCAATAGTGCGGTCGGCACTACGGCACCATCGTGAGGGAGGAACTGCGGCACCACGGCCAGGTAGAACAGCCCGACTTTGGGATTAAGGATGGTGGAGAGCAGGCCAGCAGCGAAACCGGAGCGAAGGCTGAGGCTGCCGTTACCGGTGGAAGCTAGCTCAGGGGCCTTTGCTGCTTTGCGAGCCTTAATGAACGAGGAAACTCCTAGGTAGATCAGATAGGCGGCACCGAGAAGTTTGATTCCGCGATACAACTCCGCAGATTGTTCTAGCACCGCCGCGATACCCAAGCCAGCTAACAGCGACCAAATAATGACCGAAATGCTGCAGCCCACTGCAACGGCTAGGCCCGCGCCGACCCTGGACATCGAATAGCGGAGCACTAGGAAGGAATCAGGGCCGGGGGTGATGACCAGCAAGGCGCAGAGGCCGAGGAAGGCGAAAACCGAGGGGAGAGTCACGGTTCAGAGTAACACCGGAATCAGCACATTCCGCACCGGATTTCAGCACATTTCTGGAGCAAGTATTTGCCCTAGTTGAGCGGGCCGCCAAGCGCTTCTTCGACAGCGGCCAACAAAGAGCCGTCGTCGACGAGTTTCCGTACCGCTTCGATCTCTGGAGCGAGGTAACGATCGGTGCCCGGACCTTCGACGTGTTGCCGGACCAAGGCCCGAGCCGCCGTGGTTGCTGCCGAACCCTTCGAGGTGGATACTCCGCCGTCGCGGAAGTCCATGGCCCGTGCCGAGGTGAGAATTTCAATGGCCAGCACCCGAGTCAGGCCGTCCAAGGCCTTGCGCAGCTTCAAGCCGGCTGCCCACCCCATCGAGACGTGATCCTCCTGCATAGCGGAAGAAGGAATCGAATCTACCGAAGCAGGAGCGGCCAGTCGTTTTAACTCAGAAACGATCCCTGCTTGGGTGTATTGGGCGATCATATGGCCCGAATCAACGCCCGGATCGTCAGCCAAAAAGGCGTTGAGACCGTGGCTACGAGACTTGTCCAAGAACCGGTCGGTGCGGCGTTCGCTCATCGACGCCACATCGGCTACCGCGATGGCCAAGAAATCCAGTGCGTACCCCACCGGGGCGCCATGGAAGTTACCGTTAGATTCCACTCGACCGTCGATGGTGACCACCGGATTGTCCACGGCGGAAGCTAATTCATAACCAGCCACCGATTCGACATGCGCCAAGGTGGCCCGGGCGGCGCCATGCACCTGCGGGGCGCAACGCAAGGAGTAAGCATCCTGCACTCGGGTGAAGGAACCCTCAGCCCGGTTCTCGGCAATCAGCGCTGAACCGGCCAGCACCCGTCGAATGTTAGCGGCGGCTGCCTGCTGGCCCGGATGCGGACGGAGCGCATGCAAATCTTCGGCGAAGACCGAATCGGTGCCGAGCAGTCCCTCGACGCTCATTGCGGCAGAAATATCAGCCAGCGCGAAGAGTCGGTGCAGATCATGGGAGGCAAGAATCAGCATACCGAGCATGCCGTCAGTGCCATTGATCAGCGCCAAACCCTCCTTTTCACGGAGTTCAATTGGTTCCAGACCGGCGGCTTTAAGCGCCTCTGCAGCGGGTAGCTTCACGCCGTCGGCATCGCGTACCTCGCCTTCACCCATCAGTGCCAAGGCGCAGTGCGAAAGCGGAGCGAGGTCACCGGAACAGCCCAGCGAACCGTATTCGCCAATCACCGGAGTGATGCCGGCGTTCAGTAGATCTACATAAGCAGCCGCAGTACTCGGACGGACACCGGTGCGGCCGGTGGCCAGGGTGGAGAGCCGGTTTAGCATCAGGCCACGGACCACTTCGCGATCGACCTCAGCACCCGAGGAAGCGGCGTGCGAACGAATCAGCGAACGTTGCAATTGGCTGCGCAGCTCAACCGGAATGTGCTTGGTCGCCAGCGCGCCGAAACCAGTAGAGACGCCGTAATGAGGCTTGCTGTCGCTGACCAGATCGTCAATGACCGCCCGGGAGGCGGTCATTGCGGCCAGCGACTCATCGCTCAATGACACCTTTGCGTTGTGCCGGGCAACGGCGACAACTTGCTCTGGGAGAAGAGCTCCGACGCCAATTTCCACGACCGTTTGCATGATGATCCTTCCGCCCCGCACAATCCAGGGTTTCGTTGGGGCTAGCCCTTCTGGCCCATCGAAACCGGTGTCTCGGTGGAGAAGAACAATTCACCCTCTTGCCAATTGGTGAAATACACGTTTCAATAAGTGAAATACATAACCACTGGGAAAGCAAGAGCAGAAGCGGGAAGGAGCGGAATTATGACCGAAACTTTGGCGGCCCCCTCGACCAAGACCGTTGAACGCGCCCTCGCATTGCTCGGCGTCGTCTGTGACCGAGGCAGTATTTCGCTCGCCGAGGCCTCTCGTGAAGTCGAGCTTTCCGCCTCCACCGCGCTGCGGCTACTGCGCACTCTCGAGGGTGCCGGTTTTGTCCGCAAGGACGACGACGGCTACCGGCCCGGAATGCGGATCGTCCAGCTCGGTGCCCAAGCCTTAGCGCATGAATCCTTGGTCTCGATGGCTGAGGAGCCAATGAAGCGCTTGGTCGCAGCCACCGGCGAATCGACCTACTTGAACGTGCCCTCCCGCGGCGGCAATGGCATCTATATAGCCGTTCAGGAGGGTACTCACTCGGTACGTCATTCCAGCTGGGTGGGGCGCAGCATTCCCTTGGAGGGAACCGCAGCCGGTGCGGCTCTGAAGGGAATCAGCCCCAGTGACTACATTGTGGTGACCGATGGGGTCGAGGCCGATGTGACGGCTATTGCGGCGCCAGTCGTCGTCGGTGGTCGTATTGTGGCAGCGCTCAGCGTGGTCGCACCCAGTTACCGAATCACCTCAGCAGAAGCCAACCGCATCGGCGCCTTAGTCGCCGCTGAGGCAACCTCCATTTTGCACATCCCCGAACGAGTCTGAAGTAAGACTCAAACAAGACTGAGACAAGACTGAACAGAAAGATTGAATCCATGAGCAACGCGGCTATCCCCGGTTTCACCCAACACGATCCGTCTCGTTACAGCGATGGGAATACCATCCGTGCGGCCCGCGGTACCGAGCTAACCGCCAAGTCCTGGCAGACCGAGGCACCGCTGCGGATGCTGATGAACAATCTGGACCCCGAGGTGGCCGAACGCCCCGAGGATTTAGTGGTCTACGGCGGCACCGGCCGAGCGGCTCGCAGCTGGGAAGCCTACGACGCGATCGTGCGTAGCCTAGAAACGTTGGAAAAGGACGAGACCCTGCTAGTGCAGTCCGGCAAGCCGGTGGGCATCTTCCGCACTAATGAGTGGGCACCCCGGGTGCTGCTGGCGAACTCCAATCTAGTGGGGGACTGGGCTAACTGGCCGGAATTTCGCAAGCTAGAGGCTGAGGGTCTGATGATGTACGGCCAGATGACCGCCGGTTCCTGGATCTATATCGGTACTCAGGGCATCTTGCAGGGCACCTTTGAGACTTTCGCCGCAGTTGCCGCGAAGCTCTTCGGCGAGGGAAGAATCGAGACTCCCACACTGGCTGGAACCTTGACGCTGACCGGCGGTTGCGGCGGGATGGGTGGCGCGCAGCCCTTAGCCGTGACCCTGAACGGCGGTGCCTGCCTGATCATCGACGTCAGTGAGGAGCGGTTGCGACGCAGACTGGGCAAGCGTTACTTAGACGAAGTGTACGGAGCGACCGACTTGGAAGCCGCGCTGGCCAAGGTACTTGCCGCGAAAGCAGAGAAGCGACCGCTTTCGGTGGGCTATGTCGGCAACGCTGCTGAGATTTTCCCCGCGCTGCTAGAGCGGCATCGGGCCGGGGAATTCCATATTGACGTGGTGACCGACCAAACCAGCGCTCATGACCCGCTGAGCTACTTACCGGAAGGCGTTTCGCTGGAAGAGTGGCAGCGCGAAGCGGAGGGCGATCCGGAAGGCTTCACCAAGAAGTCACAGGTTTCGATGGCGCGGCACGTTGAAGCCATGGTCGGCTTCCAGGACGCTGGTTCCGAGGTGTTCGACTACGGCAACTCGATCCGTGACGAAGCCCGCAAGGGCGGCTACGAACGGGCTTTTGCTTTCCCAGGCTTCGTGCCAGCTTATATTCGTCCACTATTCTGCGAAGGCCTCGGCCCGTTCCGTTGGGTGGCGCTTTCGGGTGACCCGGCAGATATTGCGGTCACTGACGCTGCTCTCAAGGAACTCTTCCCGGAGAATGAGCACCTGCACCGCTGGCTGGACGCCGCCGCGGAGCACGTCGAGTTTGAGGGACTTCCGGCGCGGATCTGCTGGTTGGGATACGGAGACCGGGCGAAAGCCGGAGCGCTCTTTAACCAACTGGTGGCCGAAGGCAAAGTCTCCGCACCGATCGTGATCGGGCGTGATCACCTCGATTCTGGTTCGGTCGCCTCACCTTATCGGGAGACCGAATCAATGGCGGACGGCTCAGATGCGATTGCCGACTGGCCGCTGCTGAACGCCCTGATCAACACCTCCTCGGGGGCCACCTGGGTGTCCATTCACCACGGTGGTGGCGTCGGCATTGGTCGTTCCATCCACGCCGGTCAGGTCTCGGTGGCCGACGGCACCGCGCTCGCTGCGGAAAAGCTGGAGCGGTTGCTCACCAACGATCCCGGCATGGGGGTGATCCGGCACGTCGACGCCGGCTACCAACGCGCCAGCGAGGTCGCCGCCGAACGCGGCGTGCGGATTCCGATGCAGGAAGCGTAACCGTGGGACAACGTGGAGCCTCGTGGGGCTCGATTGCTTGCGCGAAGATTTTCCCGGCTCGGCAAAGATTTTCCGCGCCGGCACCTTGTGCTGCGATTCTCGGGGAACGAGAGGCGCGAAAAATCCAACTCGCCTACAGAAAATCCACGCTCCAGCAATCGAGCACCTATTCCCTGAAGCCGCGTCGATGAGCAAGGTAACCTCACTGCTCGGAGCGATTTCCGAGGTCGGGCGGGACGCCAGCCGGGGTGGCTACAGCCGACCGGTGTATTCGACCGCAGAGCTGGATCTGCGCTCCTGGTTCATTGCGGAAGCGGAGCGCCGTGGGCTTGCCGTGAACACCGATCGGAACGGCATTATTTGGGCCTGGTATGGGCCGGAGCAGGACGATTCTCTGGTCACCGGCAGCCACCTGGATTCGGTGCCCGGTGGTGGCGCTTTTGACGGCCCGCTCGGGGTGGCCGCTGCGCTCGCCGCCGTCGATGAATTACGCGCTCGAGGCGTCGAGCCTGGCCGAAATGGCAAGCGGTCGCTCGCTGTGACTGTCTTTCCGGAAGAGGAAGGGTCCCGATTCGGCATTGCTTGCCTGGGTTCACGGCTGCTGACCGGCGCAATTGACGCGGATAAGGCCCGTAACCTGAAAGATGCCGAGGGTAATAGCTTTGCCGAACTCTCTGCCCGGAACGGACTGTCAGCTGAGCGTTTAGGCGCTGATCCGGAGGGGCTCGCCCGGATTGGCCAATTCATTGAACTTCATGTTGAGCAGGGCCGCGGGCTGATTGAATTAGACAGCCCCGTCGCGGTTGCCGGTTCGATCCTGGGTCACGGCCGGTGGAAATTCACCATCTCCGGGCAGGGCAACCATGCGGGCACCACATTGATGACGGACCGGGCCGACCCGATGGTAGCTGCCGCTCAAATTATTCTTTCGGCCCAGAAAGTGGCGGCCGCGCAGTCGGAAGCACGTGCCACGGTCGGTCGACTACAGCCGATTCCCGGGGGCACTAATGTGATTGCCTCCCGAGTGGAGCTCTGGCTTGATGTGCGGCACCCGGACGATGCGGTGACCGCGGCAGTGGTGCAGAAGATCCATGGACAGGCGCAGATCGCGGCGGCAAATGAAGGCTGCACAGTGACGCTGACCGAGGAATCGCTCAGTCCCACCACCGGCTTCGACCAGGGCTTAGCTGCCGAACTGCAACGCTTGCTGCCAGCCGCCCCGGTGCTTGATAGTGGCGCCGGCCACGACGCCGGCATCCTGGCCTCCTATTTACCAGCCGGGATGCTCTTCATTCGTAACCCCACAGGTATTTCACACTCGCCGGAGGAAGCAGTGGAAGATCGTGACGCAGATTCAGCAGCCGCGCTGCTGGCCGACGTATTGCAAGGCCTGCTATGAGTCCTAGAACAGCTAAGCAGCCATCGCAGAGCCAACCGAATGAGCCGCTCAGCTACTGGTTTCCAGCGGCTGTCAATGCGCATTCGCATGCTTTTCATCGGGTGCTGCGAGGCCGAACCCATGCCAAGACCGGTGATTTTTGGACCTGGCGACAGCAGATGTACGCCGCCGCCAAGGTACTCAGCCCGGAGCTTTATGAACAACTCGCAACAGCTGTCTACGCCGAAATGGTGACCGCAGGATATAGCGCGGTGGGCGAATTTCACTACCTGCATCATCAGCCGGACGGCAGCCCGTATCCTCACCACGATATGGAATTCGCCCTCGCCCGGGCGGCCCAGAACGCCGGAATTCGACTGACGCTGCTTGACACTTGTTATCTGGACGGCGGTTTTGACCTCGGTGCAGCAGCAGCTTCGGCGCCGGTTGGTGCGCGGATTCCGCCGAACTCGGTGCAGCGTCGGTTTAGCGATGGAGATGCGAAGAGCTGGCTGAAACGACTGGACTCGCTGCGCGCCGCCGTCGCGCAGGAGTTCGACCCGGAATACGTTCAGATTGGCGCGGCCGTGCATTCGGTGCGTGCAGTGGCGCCTGAACAGCTGCGTATTATTGGCGCAGAGCTGGACCGGCAACTACCGTTGCACGTGCATCTTTCTGAGCAACCGCAGGAGAACGCGGATTGTCTGGCTGCGACCGGTTTGACGCCGACAGCCTTGCTGGCCGAGGCTGATTTGCTGTCGCCGCGACTTTCAGCGGTGCATGCCACTCATTTGACCGAGCAGGATATTGCGATGTTGGGATCGGCCGAAGCCACCGTGGTGATGTGCCCGACCACGGAGGCAGATTTGGCCGATGGGATCGGTCCGGCCCTGGAGCTGATGCAGGCGGGGGTTCGACTCGCGATCGGCAGTGATCAGCACGCCGTGGTTGACCCCTGGTTGGAGATCCGGGCACTGGAATATGGCGAGCGTTTGCGCAGCGGGGTGCGCGGCCGGTTCACTTCCTTGCAATTACTTGAAATAGCCCATCATGGCGGCCTCCGTTCGCTCGGGCGGAGTGAAGACAACGATATTCAACAGATCTCTGGGGATTCGGTGCGGACCGTCGGCAGCCGCTCCGCGCAGTTGGCGATGAGCGCTACCGCGCAGGATGTGCTGAGCGTCAGAATTGCTGGCAGCGAAATCGCCAGCAACGGCAGCCACACCAGCTTAGGGGATCCGGCGAAGCTGCTACGGACAGCCTTGGAAGCGATTGAGCAGGCCCAAGAATGAACCAGGCCCAAGAATGAACCAAGGAGAGGGAAACTGATGAGCGTCACGACCCAAACCGCAACCGAGTCCGACTCGTCGGCGGGCAGCTGGCTGATCACCAATATCGGTGAATTGGTCACACAGGATTTGCAGCGCGAGGACACCGACACCGGTGTGCTGCGGGACGCCGCTGTGCTCTTCGAAGGCGAACGGATTTCTTGGATCGGCTCTGCTAAGGCCGCTCCGGCGGCCGATCAGTTGATTGACGCGGCGGGCCGAGCGGTGCTGCCGGGCTGGGTTGATTCACATAATCACCTGATCTTCGCCGGGGATCGGACCGCTGAGTTCGAAGCCAGAATGTCCGGGCAGGGTTACGCGGCTGGCGGTATCGCGGTCACCGTCGACGCTACCCGCGGGGCGAGTGATCAAGAGCTAGAAGAACTGGCCAGCGCCCGGGTGCTCGAAGCGCGCAGCCAGGGCAGCACCTATCTGGAAACTAAAACCGGCTACGGTCTCGACCTGGCTCATGAGGTGCGTAGCGCCCAGATTGCCAGCCGGGTGGCTGATCAGGTGACTTTTCTGGGTGCGCATTTGGTGCCCGCCGGGATCGATCCTGATGACTACACCGCGCTGGTCAGCGGGCCAATGCTGCAGGCAGTTTTGCCTTGGGTGCAATGGGCCGACGTGTTTTGTGAACGCGGTGCTTTTACCGAAGAGCAGTCCAGGCAGGTGCTTCAGGCCTGTCAGCAAGCCGGGCTGGGCTTGCGGGTGCATGGCAACCAGCTTGGGCCCGGAGCTGGGGTCAAACTGGCAGTTGAATTCGCCGCCGCCAGCGTCGATCATGTCAACTATCTTGATGATTCCGATATTGACGCCTTAGCGGCGAGCTGGTCGCCCGACTCTTCCGTCAGGGCCGATCACCTAGGAACCGTCGCGACCTGTTTACCGGCCTGCGATTTATCGACTCGGCAACCGCTCGCCCCGGCACGCCGGTTGTTGGATGCCGGGGTGCAGATCGCGCTGGCAAGTAACTGCAACCCGGGCACCTCCTTTACTACCTCAATGCCGTATTGCGTCACCACTGCGGTGCTGCAAATGGGGCTCAGTGTGCATGAGGCGGTGCGGGCTGCCACCTGGGGCGGTGCGCTCGCTCTGCGCAAGCACCGTGGTGAGGACCGGGATGGCGCTCGAGCGGTCGGCTCTCTTGCAGTCAGTCATCGGGCCGATCTGCAGCTGCTCGAGGCACCCTCGGCAACCCATTTGGCGTACCGGCCCGGGATGCCGCTGACCCGGGCGGTTTGGCGAGCCGGCCAGCTGGTCGCCGGTCAACCTCGTAGCTAGGCGCTGGTCCCGCCATCGAGCACGAAGTCGGCGCCGACCGTGAAAGCCGAGTCCTCGGAGGCTAGGAAGAGCGTTGCAGCTGCGATTTCCTGCAGACTACCGATCCGGCCCAGCGGATTCGTCTTGGCTACCCGTGCCGCCCGGTCATCACTGCTCTCCCCGCTCCGGAAAGACATCTCGGTGTCCGATGCGCCGGGGCTAATCACCGCAATCCGAATGCCTTCGCGAATATGGTCGAGCGCCGCTGCCCGACTCATGGCGCTGACCGCTGCCTTGGAGGCACCGTAAGCGGCGAAGCCTGGCACGGTGCGGTGCGCCCCGATGGTGGAGGAGAAGTTAATAATCACTCCACCGTGACCGCGGCGCAGCTGCTGAACCTCTGCGCTCATCGCGTTCCAGGTGCCCAGAACGTTGGTGTTGAACAGTGCCGCGGCTTGCTCGGCAGCGACGTCGCCGAAGGGAGCGGGCTGTAAAAGTGCGCCCGCGGTGTTGACCGCGACGTCCAGGCCACCCAGCGTCTCGCTTAGCTCTGCCACGGCTGTAGAAATTTCCGCCGCATTGGTGATATCCGCGGTCAGCAGCGCATGACCGTCTCCGGCCAGTGCCGCCAAGCTCTCCCTCAGGGTCTCTTCGGTACGTCCAATCAAACCAACCTTGGCGCCCTCTGCAGCAAAGGCAATTGCTACCGCCCGGCCCAAACCCGAGCCACCGCCGACCACTAAGACCTGCTGATCAATGAATCGAGGAGTCATGATGTAATACTTTCCGGTTCGGGGATAGCAGCGCTGGCGGATGCCGGCGCTGGGGTCTTTTCAACGCGGCGCGAAATCAGCGCAACGCCAATCGCCAGTAAGGCTAAGGCAATCGAGATCCAGATCGGGGCCCGCAGGCCTAACCCCAGGCCGATGACCAGGCCACCTAGCCAGGGTCCGAGTGCATTGCCAATGTTAAAAGCCGAGGTACTCACCGAGGCGGCCAAGGTTGGCGCCGCGCCGGCAAAACCAAACACCCTGGTGTTCAAAGCCGCTGCAATGGAGAAGCCAGTCAGCCCGAAGAAGAAGATAGCGATCACCAGGCCCCAGGGTTGGTTGGCGAAAAGCAAGAGAGCGGCAAGCGCCAGAGTCATACTGCTGAGACTGAGCAGAATATTCAACAGCGGATTTCGGTCTGCGTAGCGCCCACCGAGGGTGACCCCGATCAGCGAGCCGAGACCGAAGACGAACAACACTCCGGCAACCGCGGATTCGGGAATGCCGGCGATCTCAATCATTAACGGGGCCAGGTAAGAGAAGGTTGCAAATACCGCGGCCTGAAAGAGCATTGTGGTCAGCAGGGCAAGCCAGATGCGGCCCTGCCGGAAGGCTTGCAGCTCGGCGCGAACCATCACCGATAACTTTGGTTTGGCCTGGTTATCGGTGCGCGGGATCAACACCAGTAAGGCCACTGCGGCCAGTGCGGTGAGGGCCGCCACTGCCCAGAACGCTGATTGCCAACCGAAGTGGGAGCCCAACCAGGTGCCTGCGGGGACACCAATAATGTTGGAGACGGTGAGCCCACCGACAGTGACTGCCAAGGCTTGTGCGGTTTTTCCCGGGCCAGCAATGGTCACTGCGACCACCGAACCCACCGACCAGAAGGTTGCGCAGGCGATGGCGGCGAGCCCCCTGCTGATCAGCAGCAGGGTGAAGTTAGTTGTGGTGGCGCCGATCAAATGGCTCAGGATGAAGACCAGGCAGGCAGCTAATAGGGTGATCTTACGGGGCAGTTTGAGGGTAAGCAGGGTCATCGCGGGTGCGCCGATTAACATGCCAATTGCGAAGATGGTGATAAGCCAGCCCGCCTGCGGGATATCGATACCGAGGTCGGCGGTGATATCGGGAAGTAAGCCGGCGATCATGAATTCCGAGGTGCCGAGGCAGAAGATGCCCAGGCCGATAAGAAAAACCGCAAAGGGCAGTCTTGTTCTGCTGGTGGTCATTGTGGGGCACTCCTTGTGCTAGAGCAAAGTCATCACTGTGTTGATGGTGCTGCGAGTGTTTTCGTCCGTTTCAGCTACTCTTTGGTGGACTTGCAGACCGTTGAGCACTGCATGCACCAGTCGGGCCAGTTCGCGGGGAGGTTGGCTGTTCCGCAGCGAGCCGTCGGCTTGGCCGCGTTCCACAATGCTGCAGATCAAATCCTCGAAAACGGCCAGGTTTTCTCTGGTCAGCTCGGCGATATCGGCTTCTTTCGTGCCGATCTCAACACAGGCATGCAGTACCAGGCAGGTGCGACGATCAGCTTCAGCGAGCTGCCCGGTGATCACATCGTGTAGTAAAGCTGTGAGAGCCTCGCGTCCGGTGGAGCCGTATTCGGCGTAAGGCGACCGCTGGGCGTCCTTGAGTTTGCCGTAGTGGTCCAGGGCATGACGATAGGCACCCGATTTATTGCTAAAGGCGTTATAGAGGCTACTTCGCGACAGTCCGGTGCGCTGGCAGAGGTCATCGGTGGAGGTTCCGGAGAAGGAGTTAGTCCAGAATTCGTCGAGTACTTGGTCGCTGACCAGATCGGCATCGAACTTCTTGGGGCGAGGCATAAACCGAGACTACAAGTATTGGACAGATCTGTCCAATACTCTGTTTGGGTCCGTCACAATGCTTATTCTGTGCCGGGTTCTCCGGCTTAGTGAGAAATTGATCGGCTCTTCGCGGCGGGCTGTAGATGTTCGAAGATCAGTGTGGTTTGGGTATTTATAAAGGCTGGGTTACCACCCAGCTGCTTCTCAACAAATTTTCGCAAATCAGCAGTGGAGCCGCACACCACATGTAGCAGCAGGTCGTACTCTCCACCGAGCACGAACACATTGAGCGTCTCCGGTAGATCGCGCAGTGTTCTAGCTAGCTCCAGCATCTTCTTGCGGGCTTGTGAGTGCACTCGGATTGAAATCATCGCTGCCACGTCGAGGCCCAGGCTAGAAAGATCAAGATCTGCATGGAAGCCCCTGATGACACCGGCCTCTCGAAGTGTCCGAACCCGGTTGAGACAAGTCGAGGGGGCCAGACCAGCACGTTGGGCGAGTATGTTGTTAGGCACTCTGGCGTCCTGGGATAGTTCGCGAAGGATCACCAGATCCGCTTCGTCGAACCGAATTGGCTTCGATTCAGGATGTGGTTCACGAATCGCATCCGAATTCAACATAAAAAACCACCCTAATATTTAGCTAATATTCAAAACTGGCAGACTCTTCTTGTTGAATATTCTATCCTGGCACTACTCGTACTATTAGTGGATTTCAGCCGCAGAGGAACCCAAATGGCCCAGTCACCAATCACCGGCGCGCTCAGTCGTGAGTCCTGCGTGGTCGCAGATCGAAGCGATCCATTGGCGCTCTTTAAGAACCGTTTTTTGCTTCCGGAGGGTGTGATTTACCTTGATGGTAACTCGCTTGGTGCGCGGCCGGCGGGAGCGCTGGAGCGGGTTCAAGAAGTAGTGAGCGCTGAATGGGGAGAGGGGCTGATTCGGAGTTGGAACACCGCGGGTTGGTTCGATCTTCCCGGCAAGCTGGGCGATAAGATTTCGCGCCTGGTCGGGGGCCGGCAGGGCGAAACAGTTGTCACCGACACCACTAGTTTGAACCTTTTCAAAGCGCTTGCCTCGGCGATCAGGATCCAGCAAGTCGATCACCCGGAGAAACGGGTGATTGTCACCGAGCGGGACAACTTCCCCACAGACGTCTATATCGCCGAGGGAATCACTGATTTTTTGAATTCGGTGGCGGAAGAGTCCGGGGTCCGCTACGAGGTGCGACTCATCGACGAGGACCTGCCGCTAGCGGAAGCGCTCGATGATTCAACGGCGGTGCTGGCGCTTTCGCATGTCAACTACCGAACCGGGGCGATGTGGGAGATGGCTGACGTCACGGCAGCCGCTCACCGGCATGGTGCCTTGGTTATTTGGGACCTCGCGCACGCCGCGGGCGCCGTCGAGGTTGATCTCAATGCTGCCGACGCTGATTACGCGGTGGGTTGTACCTACAAATACCTGAACGGCGGACCGGGTTCACCGGCTTTCATCTGGGTCAACGCCCGTCATCAGGGACGTTTCTGGCAGCCACTGACCGGCTGGTGGTCGCACGCTAAGCCGTTTGAGATGGCCGATAGTTACACCCCCGCCAATAACATCGGCAGATTTCTCTGCGGCACTCAACCCATCTCGGCACTAGCGATGGTCGAAATAGGCCTCGACATTATGCTCGACGCCGACGCTGCTGCGGTCCGCGCGAAGTCGCTCGAACTGACCGATCTTTTCATTGCGCTCGTCGAACAACGATGTGCCGAGCATCCGCTGGAGCTCATTACTCCTCGCGAGCACGCAAAGCGCGGCAGCCACGTCAGCTTCCGGCATCCGGAAGGCTACGCGGTGATGAGTGCGCTGATCGCGCGCGGAGTGATTGGAGATTACCGGGAGCCCGAGGTGCTACGCTTCGGCATCACTCCGCTTTACCTCGGCTATGCCGATGTTTGGGACGCGGTAGAGGTACTGCGGGAAATCCTGGACACCCGGTCTTGGGACCGTGACGAATTCAAGCTGCGCAACGCCGTCACCTGAACAATTGTCAGCTGAACAATGGAGGGTGGTTTGGCCCGCGGTCCAAACCACCCTCCATTGTTCTTCGCTGACTAAGTGGCGACTTTAGCTAGTGATTAGCTGCCGCACTGGAACTGTGCGTCGGCCCAATCCGCCCAGTCATTACCGTTGCTTGGCGTTGAAAAACCAACTTTGAGATCCACGTACTTCACTCCGCTCAGTGGAACACTAATGCTGACCGGAGTGCCGCCGCCCTTCAAGGTGGGGGAGGTGTAGAGCACTTTGCCGTCGCCGACTACTGAGAACTCCACCGCACCCTTGGTCTTTTGGATGTCGTCAATGCCGATCACCGAGCTGAAAGCCGTGCACTGCGCACCCAGATAGTAGCGAACGCTCGAAGCCGCATGCGCACCAAGTCCTTTGGCATAGACCTTCCCGCCCAGGGTCAGCGGCGGGCCGTCACCTTCACCTTGCTCACCATTTGCCTGGTCCTTTTCTAGCGGACCCCAGCCGTTGCTCGGGGTGCCGATCCACTGCAGATCAGAGGCATAGGTGTTCTTGCTCGGCGGCTGAGGCAGCGTGTAGACCTTAGCCTCAGCTGAGGCATTGCGCTGTCCGAGCGGGGCCACCGTGGTGCTGTACCCAGCGTTGGCCTGCACCGAATAGTTGCCGTCTGCACTAGCTGGCACCTTGACCTTCCACTGTGTGGTCAGGGTGCCGCCGGAGGGCAGCGTGGCTGCCGTGGCTGGTGTGCTGGCGATCGCCGTCCAACCTTCGGGCAGTTTCAGCGCCACCGAGAGATTGCTGATCGGTGCGGCCTCGGTGCTCTTGAAGGTAGTGCTGAAGCTGTTCTCGGTGCCCTGCTCGATCACCGGCTGATTCGAAACTACCGAAAGCGAGGCGCAGGCTGGAGTTTCGCTGGACGCTCCGAGGTCCTCGACCAGGAAATTATCCAGGGTGAATTCGGCGCCAGCGCTGCTACCAGTACGGGAAAGCCCGACCCAATTGGGTCCGCAACCGCTGGCGGTAAAGGTCTGATTCCAGCGAGTAGTTTCGGTGGCGACCGGGATAGCGTTGCTCGAGGTCTGCACGGTGCTGCCGCCGTTGTCGTAACCGCTCACCCAGGCGTATTGATTCGCTAGCGAGGACTGGTAATCGAAGGAAACCTTGTACTGGTGGCCGGGCTGCAGGGGCAGCGTGTAGTTGCTGGTGCGATACACCAAACCCTGATTCTCTTCATGCGAGTGCAGGGAGTACTGACCGGCCAGAGTGTCGGAGGTGGTCTTAGCATTCCAGCCCGACTGGGTATACGGAGCGTTCAGTTTGGCAATGTGGGTGCGCGGATCGGTGACGCCACCGGCGTCGCCCTTAACAAAAGGCCCCCAACCTTGATCGACACCCTCAAAGTCTTCGGAAAGCACGCCGGAGGTTGGCACCCTGACCGTTTTCACCATTCTGACATCGTCGATACGCACAGCGGCATCGCCAGCCCCAGCGGAGATGCTGAGCTTGGCGGTTTGGCCCGGGCGTAAATCGACGAGAACCCGGATTCGTTGGAAGTAACTGCCCGATTTATCATCGGCAGCAACTTGGTTCTTCGCCCCGGAGCTGTCGACGATGACGCTGACCGGCTTGCCGCCGCTCGGCGTCACGCTTAGCGTGGTGGCCCGTTTCTTGCCCGGCTCAATTTCCAACCAAGCGCTGACCGAATAGGTTCCGGCCTGCTGTACGGGCTGCAGGGTCTGCGAGATGCTGGAGGCATCCTGACCAAGTTTGGCCACCAGCAGCCCCTTAGCGGTGCGTTGCACGGCGGCACCGCCGGTAGGCTTCCAGGCTTTGAGCGTGTTGGCGTCAAAACCAGGATCCTGAATCGGTGTGCCAACACCATACTTCACCGCCGGAACCGTTTTCCGGGCGCCCTCCGGAACCAGCACATACGCCTGATTGGCAGCCGAGCTGAGGGTGACCTGACCATTGACCACCGGAACGCTGCCGACCAACTCGCGGCCAGTATCGGTCAGCTTGTACTGCAGCAGGTGGTCAGCATTGGCAAAATCAGGAGTGAGCTGCCAGCTAGTGCTACCGCCCTTCAAGCTGTAGTGGTACAGCTTGTTCTGCTGTGTGCTGTTCTTCGCGCCGGGGCCAAATTTGACGGCTGCGGCTGACCAAGGCAGCAAGTAGTCATTGCCTTTCAACACGGCGACACCGTTCTGGCTGATCACCCGATCAGCCAGTGAGGTGCCGTTAATGCTGAGGCCACCGGTCAGGGAGATATTGCCGGGTGTCCAGGAAGTGATTTCTTGCTGCTGCAGGAATTTCACCGGGACATTGTTGTTCCACACGTTCTTCAGGAAGGCATTGTAGTCATTCTGGCCGGTCCAACCCTCCCATTCCACGATGTGGCTGGTGCCCAGCAACGGGTCTGGGTTCCAGATATCGCGCTGCGAGTTATCGACAAAACGCAGGATCTGTGAGTTCCAGCCCTTATTATCGCTGCCGCCGTAGTTTTCATCGTTGGCCCAGTGTGACCAGGTGTTGTTCGCGGTCATCGCGGTGCCAAATTCACTAGCCACCGAGAAACCGGCATCACTCAGGCTCTTTTGTAGCCGATACGATTTCCAGCCGCTCTCATAGAACACATCGACGTAGGCCATGGTCAGGTTGGCATTCGTCTCGGTGCGTAACTGTTGTACCCGGGCATTTTGGCTGCCGGAGAGGATGTCCTTTTGCTGATCGATGTAATAGGACTGATCCAGCCAGTTCCAGCCCTTCTTGGTCTTATCGACGAAACCGTCATTGAAGGAGTTCGCCTCAGGGTAAGCCTCGGTGTTGTTAATGTGCACCCCGAAGGTTGCCCCATAAGCCGCGCCACCTTGCAGCAGTTGATTGAGATCGCCCAGGCCACCGGCTCGCGTGTTGTAGTTTCCGCCGAAGTCAGAATTGGCCGAGTCGTGACCCTCCGAGGTGTAACCCTTGAGGAGCGCCATTTGACCGAGACCATCGGTGGCGAGCGAAATATGCTTCACATCATCGAGTGTTTTGAGGAAGGGGTGAGTGGCTTGCGAGGCGAAATTGAAGGGAATATGGGTAATGACGCGGTTCTTCACATCAGCTGCGCCAGCGGGTTTGGTTTCGATGCCGCGATAGGCAATCGCGCCGTCTTGCCAGTCGACCCTGCCATCGGAGTTTGCATCACCGGTGATCACGACCTTGCTCCAAGGTAGTTCTTCGGTCTGCTCGGAGCCGTTAGCGCGGTATAGCCACGCCCCCGAGGAAATTCCCATTTTGACCCCGCCTGCGCCGTCCGAAACGGCCTGCCGCCAGAACTTGCCGCGCTCCGAGGGTGCACTTGGGCTACCAGAATCGTAGAGCGAATTGTTCTCGAAACCAGCCGCTAGCTGACCGTTGCTGGCAAGGGAGAGTTTCGCCGATTTCGCACTGGCATCTAGCGGGGTGCTGGCATTGATGGCGGTGATGGTGTCTCCGGAAACAGCACGGTTGACCGAGACGACGGCCGAGGCGACGCTAGCCTGCGGGTCCTTGGAAGAGACAGTGACAAGATCTTGGTTCTTGATTTGCAGGTTATTGACCCGGTTCTCCGGGGTGTCGGTGATCTTGGTGATATTGAAACTCACCGTTTGGGCCTGCACGCTGAGCTGGGCTGAGAGCGAAACGCCGCTCAGCTTGCTGGGAGTCAGTTCGTACTCCATGGTGCGAGCATCGATCTTTTTGCTGCTGACCGTGACCGGTTGATCGACCCCGTTGATGGTGATCTGCTGTGTTATTGAGCTGGCGCCGCTGAGTTGTTTGCGGCTGGAGACCTCGGTGTAGCTCAGCGCCTGTGGGAAGGTCTTAGAGACCACGACCCGAAGCTGCCCGGAACTGATCTGCTCGGCGTTGGCGGGTAGCACCCCGCCAGGGGCCGCCGAGGCGCTGCCCGCGGTCAATGCCAGGCCGCCGAAGGAGAGGGCTGCGGCGGAGAGAAACGCCAGGCCCTGACGGGTCAAGGCGGCGGAAACGACTGCACTCATAAGGAAACTCTTTCTGCACGAGGCCGAGCTGTGAATGCTCTTTAGTGTGCCTGAGTGTGTTCTCAATCACAAGGGTTTTAATCACAAAAATGATCATTTGGCGCTGTTGATTGCTCGAAATACACCAAAAGACATCATGTTAAGTCACTCATGGTAGGCTTTGATTAGTCTGTTTTGAGCTAGCTACGCGGCCTCGAACCCGCTCCAGCGCAGCGTTTTTTAACAAAGCAGGCACGATGGGAACAACGGTTTTCTGACTTTGATCGAGGAGAATGTCTCTATGACTGAACAGCTCGCCCGCGGTGGCGTCTTTATGGAGGCCGAGCTGCGTAGCCAGCCGGATGTTTGGCGTCAGGCCATTGCGCAGTCTGAGGCTGAGCAACAGGACGGTCAGCGATTGCTGCCACCGAACGGCGCCCGGGTTGCCGTGATTGGTTGTGGCACCTCCTGGTTCATGGCGCAGAGCTATGCCGTCGCTCGCGAATCCGCCGGCCTGGGTGAGACAGACGCTTTTACCGCCACCGAGGCTTTTCTGGACCGCGGCTACGACGCCGTGATCGCGCTGACCCGTTCCGGTACCACCACCGAGGTGCTTGCAGTACTGGAACAAATCAAAGGCAAACTGCCCAGCACCCTGATCGTGGGTGACATTGACTCACCCGCAGTCGCGCTGGCAGATTCCGTGGTGAAGCTTCCCTATGCGGACGAGCGCTCAGTGGTGCAGACCCGTTTTGCCACCACCGCATTGTGCTACCTACTCAGCAGCCTCGGCATCGACCTGGAACCGGCGATTGCCGATGCCGAGCGAGCCCTTGCCGAGGACATTTCAGCTGAACTTATTGCCGCCGAACAATTCAGCTTCCTGGGTCAGGGCTGGACGAACGGTCTCGCTCAAGAGGCAGCCTTGAAAATGCGTGAAGCCGTGCAGGGCTGGACCGAGGCCTACCCGGCGATGGAATACCGCCATGGCCCGATCTCGATTGCCGCTCCCGGCCGAGTGACCTGGATGCTGGGCGAAGCGCCGAGCGGGCTGGCCGAGGAGGTACAGCGCACCGGCGCTAGCTTCATCGCCAAAGCAGCACATCCGCTGGCCGAGCTGGTATTGATCCACCGGGTGGCCTTGGATCGAGCGCGAGCACGGGGCCTGGACCCGGACTCGCCGCGTAACTTGAGCCGCTCAGTCATTCTGGACGACTAGCGCCAATAGACTTTTGGCATGACGATTCCTCACAGTGTGAGGGCCATTTTGGCCTTCGACGTCGGCGGTACCGATACTAAGGCAGGCCTGGTTCTATCAGCTGCTCCCGGCGAAATTCCGGAGATCCGTGACATTCAACGCTTCCCGACCGCTTTGGACGCCGAGCAGCCGGGGGAGGTGCTGGTGGAGTTCTTAGCCGGATTGGTGGACCGTTACACTGCCGCGCATCCCGAGTTCGCGGTAGATGCGATCGGCGTCAGTGTTCCCGGCCTGGTCGATGAGCAGCAGGGCATTGGTATCTACGCGGCTAACTTGGGCTGGCGGGATTATCCTTTCAAAGCCAGCTTGCAGGAACGTTTAGCTAGACCGGTGGCCTTTGGCCACGACGTCGGAGTGGCTGGCGATGCCGAAGTGGCGTTGGGGGCCGGCCAGGGGGCCGAGAACGCGATGATCCTGGTGGTGGGCACCGGGATCGCTGCCGCTCTTTACGTTGACGGGCGCAGGCTTCGCGCCGCAGGGTATGCCGGTGAGGTGGGGCACGCGATGGCCCCCGCACCGGGCGGCGGTTTGAAGATTATGGAAGCCACTGGCTCGGCCGGCGCAATTACCCGACGGTACGCGGCAGCCAGCACAGGTTTCATTGGCGGCGCTCGTGAAGTGTTGGAACGGGCCCAGCACGGCGATGCACTGGCGGCCGGTATTTGGAGCGAAGCGATCGCTGCGCTGGCTTTTTCAATTGCCCAGGCAGTGGCGATGATCGGGGTAAGCAAGGTAGTGATTGGTGGTGGTCTGGCGGAATCCGGAGCGGCGCTTTTCGAGCCGCTCGCCGCCGAGATCGATAAGCTTTTGACCTTCCAGCCTCGGCCCAGCTTGATCAAGGCCAGTCTGGGCCAGGACGCTGGACTGATCGGCTCGGCGCTTAATGCGCAAGCGTTATTGGCACAGCAAGACGAGTCATTGAGCGTTTCAACGGATAATGGCGAAGGGCTGGAAGCCATCCTATGATCCTGACCTTGACCCCCAACCCAGCGATTGATCTGACCTATCGAGTGAACGGGCTCGTACCGGGTGAGTCACACCGGGTGCCGGCTCCGTTGAACCGAGCCGGTGGAAAAGGTATTAATGTCTCACGAGTGCTGCATTCACAGGGGATTTCGAGCCGGATTGTGGCCACTGCGGGAGGCCAGACCGGAGAGCAGCTCGCCACGGAATTGCGCTCCGATGGCTTGTCGCTCCGCTTGATTCCGGTGCAATCCGACACCCGGCGCACCATTGCACTGGTTGACGAGGCCAGCGGTCTGACCAGCATCTTTAATGAGCGCGGTCTCGAATTGGACGCTGCTGAATGGCAATCGGTGGCCGATGTGGTTGCTGACGAACTGGTTGGCGCCCAGATCCTGGTCGCCTCGGGCTCTTTACCGCCCGGTGCGCCAGCCGACTTTTATCCTGGGCTTATTGCCCTCGCTCGGCATCTCGGCGTGTCAGCTGTGATCGACACCTCGGGGGCTGGTTTGCTTTCCGCGGCCAGCGCCGGGGCGGAGTTGTTAAAGCCGAACCGGGCGGAATTGCTTGAGGCGACTGGTGAGCGGGAGCTAAGCGCCGGTGCTCGGGTATTGCTGCGACTAGGCGCCAAGCGACTATTGGTCAGCGACGGCGAGAACGGCATGCTGGCTTTTGAAAACGGGGTAGCCGGGCACCTCAGCGCCCGACTGCCTGAGCCGCTTTCCGGGAACCCGACCGGGGCCGGGGATGCTGCCGTCGCCGGGGCCGCGTCAATCATGGCTGAGGCTCGGCAGGCAGCCAAGCCCGTGGTACTAGAACAGATGTTGCGCCGCGCCGCCGCCTGGGGCTCTGCAGCCGTGCTAATGCCCGGTGCCGGTGAAATTTCCGAACGTTGGACCGAGCTAGAAGCCACTTTGATCCTGGAGGAACATCACTAATGCCACTTGTGTCGACCCGCGAAATCATGGCCGAGGCAGTCGTTGGAAGCTACGGCCAGGGAGCCTTTAATGTGCTTCACCTGGAAACCATTGAGGGGCTGATCAGCGGGGCTGAGCACGCAGAGCTCCCGCTGATTCTGCAGATCTCAGAGAACTGCGTTGCGTATCACGGTGGCCTAGAACCGATTGCAACAGCGACGCTGGCTGCGGCGCGAGCGGCGGAGGTGCCGATTGCTGTGCATTTGGACCATGCGGAATCGGAAGAGCTGGCAATTGCCGCGATTGATCTGGGCTTCGGCTCGGTGATGTACGACGGCGCGAAACTCGATTATCCCGACAATGTCGCAGCCACTCGCCGGATTTCCGACTATGCGCACGAGCGTGGCGTTTACGTCGAGGCAGAACTGGGGGAGGTGGGCGGAAAGGATGGCGCACACGCCCCCGGAGTGTTGACTGATCCGCAGGAAGCCGCGTCCTTTGTTGCCGAGACAGCGGTTGATGCGCTCGCCGTCGCAGTCGGTTCCTCGCATGCGATGACCGAGCGCAGCGCGGCACTCAACCTGGAACGCATCGCCGAATTGCACGCCGCCTTAGAAGTTCCACTGGTACTCCATGGTTCCTCCGGCGTGGCGGATCCGGTTTTGGTGCAGGGGATTGCGGCGGGCATGCGTAAAATCAATGTTTCAACCCATTTGAACGGATTCTTCACCCGGGCGGTCCGAGAATATCTCGCGGAACATCCGGAAACCGTGGACTCGCGGAAGTATCTGGCGGCGGGTAGGGCAGCTTTGGTTCCCGAAGTTGCTCGACTGTTGAGGCTGTTTCACGAAAGAGGTTAGTGATGATTCGCAGTGAGCGCTTGACCGCAATTTTGGACCTGTTGGCACAGACCGGCCGGATCGACGTTGAGGATTTGGTCACTAAGCTCGGCATCTCCCCGGCAACCGCGCGGCGAGATCTCGATTCACTTGCCAGTGAGCGACTGCTGAGCCGGACCCGCGGTGGCGCGGTGGCCGGTTCAGTCTCTTACGATTTGCCGGGTCGCTACAACCGTGATGATCACGCCAGCCAAAAACATCAGATTGCTCTTGCGGCCAGCGAACTAATTCCGCGTGGCGCGGTGATCGGCTTATGCGGTGGCACCACTTCGACGGCACTAGCCCAAGTGCTCTCGACTCGCGATGACTTGGCTGAGCCCTCTAATAAACCGACCCTGACGGTGGTCACCAACGCGATTAACATCGCCGCTCAGCTGGCGGTGCGACCAAACTTCAAGATTATGGTCTCCGGTGGCATCGTGAATCCGCGCTCCTACGAATTGGTGGGGCCTTATACCGACATCATCCTGCAGAAAGTCGCCCTGGACTTCGCCTTTATCGGAGTGAATGGCATTGATCCGGTGGTCGGCCCGACGGTGACCGACGAGGGGGAGGCCACCGTGAACTCGTTAATGGCTCGGCGCGCGGCGGATGCTTATATGCTGGCCGATTCCTCGAAGATCGGCCAGCGGGCCTTTGCCACCATGGAGGGATACCACTTCCGACGGCTGATTACCGATTCCGGAGTGACCGATGAGCAGGTCGCGGCCTTTGCCGCGAATGACATTGAGGTGCTGGTAGCTCCCGAAGCCTAGCGTCGAGGCAGGAAGCCTTGCTGCCAATGGCGTCGTCCCAGCAACCAGCTGGCGCTGCCAAGCAGGGGTAGTGCCAGCACAATCAGGGCCCAGAGGAGCTTGTACTGGGGTGTCAGGATCGACCGAGCAATGCTGATCCAAGCCCAGAGAGCCAGCGCAAAGAAAAGCACGGCCAACAGGATCTGCCAGGCCTCGGCCCAGAACGGAATGATCGGATTGACGCTTTCGCCCATGAAGCGATCATCTCACGCGCCGGTGAACTAGCTGAAGAACTCCTGACCGAAATATTTCCCGGCCTCCGGCAAGCCACGCGGCACCGCGAACAACGCCGAGCCAACGTGCCTAATGTACTCATTGAGCCGGTCAGAAGCTCCGAGCTTTGATTGCAAGCTAATGAACTGCTGCGGATCCTTCTGGAAGCTTAGGAAGAACAAGCCTGCGTCTAAACGTCCTACGCTGTCGATGCCATCGGTGAAGTTGTAGCCCCTACGCAGGATTTTCGTCCCGCCGTTGTTCTCGTGAGCGGCCAAGGCAATATGCGAGTCCGCCGGAATCACTGGCTTGCCGTCCGTCCCGGTGGCCTTGAAATCGGGAGTGTCGTGTTCTTGTTTTCCGGTGAGCGGCGCACCTTCGGTCTTATTCCGGCCAAACACCGCGTGCTGGTCGGCGATATAGTCGGCGTCCCAGGTCTCGATTAACATATGAATTTTTCGCGCCACCAGGTAACTGCCGCCGTCCATCCAGGATTGATCCGAGTCCTCGACCCAGACATGCTCCTGGAGGTCCTCCGGCGTGGTGATATTGCGGGTGCCGTCTTTGAAACCCATGAGATTGCGCGGGGTGGATTGATTAGCTCCGGCCGAGGCCCGGCCGAAGCCCAATACTGTCCAGCGGGTCTTCACCTGAGTCCGAGCCATCCGGGCCAGGTTACGGACCGCGTGATAAGCCACCTGTGGGTCATAGGCGCAGGCCTGGATGCATAAATCACCGCCCACATAAGCGGGGTCGAGCGATTCTCCGGCCATCGCGGGCAGGTCTTTGAGCAGCTTCGGCTTGAATTTAGCCAGCCCAAAGCGCTGGTCGAAAAGCGAAGGTCCGAAACCGAGGGTCAGGGTTAGGCCTTGCGGTCCCATTCCCATTGCCTCGCCGGTATCCACCGGGACGGCCTGTTCACGGGCTGGTTCAACATTGCCCACCGGCTCTCCCGCGCACATCTGGGCCATCGCGGCGCTCCACTTAGCCAACACTAGCTGCAGCTCGGTGGCGCTCTGCGTGGTCAGATCAAAAGACATGAAGACCAGATGATCCTGAGGTGGGGTGGCGATACCCGCCTGATGGGCGTCGTAAAAGGCATAACGCCGCTCGGAAATCGGTTCGCTGGGCGCTGGCTCGGCGTGTAGCGAGTTGGCTACTAAAGCCCCGCCAGCAGCACCAACAGCGAGCGCCCCAGCCGCCGATACCGTTGCTCCGGCGCCGAAAAACCTCCGACGGGACACCCCGTCGGAGGTTTCGGTTGATTCGTGGGAACTCATCTAGGCGGTGGCAACCTTTTCGGCGATTTTGGAGAGCGGAGCCTGCAAGGACTGGATCAACTGGGTTAGCTTCTTGGCATCCGAGGCCTTCAGCGCTGCATCGTAAATCTTATAGCCGCCAATCGCAGAGGCATCCTTGTACCCGTCCAAAGCCTTAGTGACTTCGTCGAATTTAGCGCTGATGGTGTTGGTCAGATCGGCGTCGATCTTGCTCAGCGCAGGTTTGAGGTATTCAAAGGACTGCTGGGAACCTTCAATATTCGCGACAAAGTCGACCAAGTCAATGTGGCTGTACGCCTCTTCCTCGCCGGTGATCTTTGACGACTGGACTTCCTCGAGTAGACCCGAGGCGCCATTGGCCAACTCTTCGGCCTTGTACTTCAGGCCAGCGGTCAGGGATTTCAGTTTGGCAATGTTTCCCACCAGACCTGCGGCCAACGCCTTGGTATTGGCGGTGATTGTCTTGGCTTCGAAGATATCCTTCTCAATCGGGTGGAAACCAGTCCACTTGGTGCCCGGTTGCACGTCGGCGATCCGCAAGTCGAGGGCGGGGTCGAGGTCGGGGAAGCTCTCGGCAACCGGTTCGATCCGCTCGTAGAATGGCCGCGCCTTGGCGTAGGCGAGCTGCGCCGCGTTGACGTCTCCGGAATCAATTGCGGCTTTCAGTTCATCGACTGCGCCGACCAAGGAGTCGACTTGGCCGTCAACGTACTTCGCATAACCATCGGTGCCAGCCTTGAGCTGTTCGGCGACCGAGTTCCCGGCGCTCGCGGCACTGCCGGTGACGGTGAAGGCGGTATTCTCCGGCTCACTGCCCGGGCAGTAGAGCTGATAGCTGCCGCCGCCTAAGGTGACGGTGAAGGAGGAGGGCTTGAGGCCAGGGATCACATTCTCGCGTTCGCCGAGGATGCGCTTATCGCTGAGTAGCTCAACTTCGCTGACACCGGAGGCGTCCTTATTTGATACCTCGAAGGAGACCGGGCCGGCCGGGGCAGAGCTGTGATCCAGCACGCAGACAGCCTTGCCGTCGACATTCTGAATAGTCACCTTGACCTGGGCAGCTCCGTTGGAGACCGGGGCGGCGTCGCCGCTGCTTCCGGTTGTCCCAGTGGCAGCTCCGCTATTGCCGCCGCAAGCAGCTAAGGCCAGCACGGTGAGTGTCCCGAGGCCGGTGATGACAGCCGAACGCAAGGCGCCAGACTTCGGTCGCGGGGTTGCGGATGGATCCGGCAGCCGCAGGGCGGAGCGAGACTTAGACACGTACTGGTCCCTTCGAAGAAGAACCCTGGGGTTCTTGTTGAGTTGATTGTTGTTGTTTGGGAGTCGGATCATTAGTCCGGCCCGTTTGCGGTGAAGATCGCAGTGATTGCAGTGATCGCAATGAGAAGATGAAGAAAACGACTGCGCCCAGCAGCAGCACACCGGGCAGCCACCAGCCCCACAGCACACTCTCGTCCCGCCACTGTGCGGCGTGCTTTAGCGAATTGGCTGCGGCATTATTGCTGGCCTCGGTGCTCTGCCAGTTGCCCTGCGGATTATCGACAGAGATGGTGCGCCTGGTTGGCAGCCCGCCGCCACTGAGCGTCAGCTCGGTGGTGCTTTGTTTGTTCGCCTCAATCAGCTTGCCAGCGGCGAGCCAGACCTCCAGTGTCTCCTGGTGCTGCCAGCCCGCGTTGAACGGTCCGGGGTTGCGTTGCCGATCAACGCCGACCGGCAATCTGCCGCCATTGAGAATGATGAGTTGTTCGAGGGTGAGGTTCTCGGGACGCTGCCCCTCTGCTGGAACGCTAATGCTGAATCGTTGCGCGCTGAGCCCGGAATGGATCGCTGTCTCGCTTGGTGAGCTAGGCAGCGGATAACTGCTCGTATTGCTGCCCGAGCTGAGCGTGAGTTGATCGCCGTTCAGGCTGAGGCTGCCGATTGACTCGTCACCAGCAACAAGTTGTAGTGGCTCGGTGGTAGAGGCAGGGGCTGGCAGCAGCGCGACCAGTGCCGCCAGGGCGACCGCGGTCGCCGCCAAGGAAAGCGCGATGATGCGCTGAAAGCGGGGGAGGGTTTGCGCCGTTGGCCGGAGTTTTTGCGGCCACAGTACAAACAGCAGCATCGGGATGAGGTAGAGCGACCAGCCCAGGACCTCGATCATTCTGGGATCGGCGGGTATTCCGAGCACTCCAGTAAGCAGAGCAGACTGCGGGGAACCGTTTGGTGCCAGCCAGGAAAGATCGATGGTGCTGGCCTGGCCGATGGTCAGCCAGCCAGCTTCATGTGCGGTGCGCAGTGACATCAGCACCAGACCGGCGGCAACCAGTACTAGAAAGACCCCGGTAATCCGGAAGAATCGCGCCATATTGAGTTTCACGCCACCACGGTAGATGCCGTAGCCAATGGCCACCGCGATCAAGACGCCCAGTACCGCCCCTAGCCCGGCGCTCAATGCATCGGTCGAGGATTGGAAGGCTGCCAGCATAAAGACAGAGGTTTCAACGCCTTCGCGCAACACCGCGAGGAACGCCATCACAGCTAGCGCTGCGGTGCTGCCGGTACTCAGCGCCCCCGCGGCTTGAGTTTCCAGATCGCCTTTCAAAGAGCGGGCGTTTTTGGACATCCAGAGGATCATCCCGGTGACCATCAACACTGCGATGGCACCGATGATGCTCTCCATCCCTTCCTGCTGAGCTTGCGGCAGCGATGCGGCAATCAGTTCAAGGGTGAGTCCGACGCCGATGCTGATGGCAAGTGCCGTGGCGACGCCAAGCCACATTGCGCCGAGTCCTCTGCCATGGCGTTTCAGGAAGGCGGCAATAATGCCAACGATCATCGCGGCTTCCAAGCCTTCACGTAGGCCAATGACGAGGGTAGCGAGCAAGGACGGACTCCGAGGGCGAAAGAAACCAGCCGAAACTAGGTCGAGCGAGAATAAACCAAGGTAAGGCTACCCTCAAACTAGGCTTTGGTCCTAATTAAGTCATGCCTGAATGCGCTATTGGTGAGGATCGGCTGCGCTAGCTGGGTTTAACTGGAGCTGCGCCCTGCAAAACCGTCTGATTAGGAGCTACCGGTTTCCACTGCTGGAAGCCGGGGGTAAGGAGATAGCGGCCAGCTGGTTGCCGGATGAGGGAGCGGATTTCGGCATTCTCCGGGTTATTGAGCGATTCGAAATATTCGACCGACCAGTGGAACCAGCGCATGCAGAACAGTCTCATGGTCAGCCCGTGGGTGATGAGCAGGGTATTTGGCGCGTAGTCCGGCCGGCTCCAGTGCCGATAGAGCGTCTCGAGGAACGAGGAGATCCGATCATAGACATCCGAGCCGGATTCGCCGTCGCGAAAGCGGTAGAAGAAGTGCCCGTAGGCATTGCGTAGCTCCTTCTGCTCGGCAATGTCCTCAGGGTTCTGGAAGTTGGCCCAGTCCTGTTCACGGAGTCGTGGTTCTTCGAAAATCCGATCGGTGTGCTCCGCTAGACCGAGCGCCTCCAGTGTTTGATAGGCGCGCAAATAAGGCGAAACATAGATGCAGACCTTTTCGCCCGCGAGTTGCTTTCTGATTTCGGCGCCGGCCTTTTCTGCCTGCTCAATGCCCAATCCGGTGAGCGGAATCCGGTAGTCGGGGATCCGGTCGTAAATACTCTGGTCAAGGTTGGCCTCTGACTGGCCGTGTCGCAGCATAATAATCTGCCGGGGCGCGCTCATGTCCTTGAGTGTAGTGCGCGGGGCTGGAAGCTGTTTAATGTGAGCCATGGGAACTGTTCATGCTCTGGCGCGACGCTGGCGGGTAGAAATCCTGATTGTGCTCGGACTTTCGTTGGGAAAATCAGCGATTTACGCCGTCGTCAATCTGGTCGAAAACCTGAGTCGGGCACCCATCTCGCAGGCCACCGCCCAGTTGAACACCCCGAGGATCAACCGGGAATACTTTGACCTGACCTATCAGCTGCTGGACAACTTCTTTGCTTTGGTGCCGGTGGCGCTGGCAATCTATCTGCTTTGGCGGCCACATCGCTCCGGGTTCCGCGCGATCGGTTTTAACTTCAGCAAACCCGGACGCGATGCGCTCTGGGGGATTGGGCTAATGGTGCTGATCGGTCTGCCCTCCTTGGGGCTCTACGCCCTCGGTCGCAGTCTGGGTATCACCGCCCAGATTGTCACCAATTCGCTCAACGACTATTGGTGGACCATCCCGGTGCTGGTGATTTCGGCGCTCCGCAACGCCATCGTCGAGGAAGTTATTGTGGTGGGTTTTCTGCTCACCCGCTTCAAGCAACTCGGCTGGCAGCCCTGGCTGGCTATTGTGGTCAGCTCGCTATTGCGCGGCAGCTACCACCTCTACCAAGGGTTCGGCCCGTTCGTTGGCAACTTCGTAATGGGGCTGATCTTTGGCTGGCTGTACACCCGCACTAAGCGAGTGATGCCGCTAGTGATAGCGCACGCGTTACTCGACATTGCGGCCTTCAGCTTTGGGCGCCAGCTAGGCTTCGGCTAACCGCCGCATTAACGCCGCGAGTTCGCGGTTTCCTCTCGTTTTCGCTAGTAATTACTGGCGAATTGGTGAGAAAACCGCGAACTCGGCGGAAACGAGACTTAGACGGTGACCTGGCCATTGGCGGTCTCGAAGGTGACGCTCATGATGCCCGGCGTGCCATGTGGGGCAATCCACTCCACTGCGACGTCCTCTAGGGGCTTGTCGACGCACTCGCCGAGCCATTCGGTGACTCGCTCGGCGGAGCCAGCAATGGTCAGCTTCGAGAGCTTCACCTCGCTGGGGCGCGCTAGCGAGGGGTGAAGTGAAGGGTCGCCTTCCCACTTGAGCAGATAAGGAACCTGAGGGTCGGCAATCAAACCTTTAATGCCGATCTGCTGCCAGATGAGTTCTTGGCCGTCAGGAAACTTTCGGTTGCCGGGCACCGCGCTGCGGCCCAGGCGTTCTTCAAACGGCAGCAGATCGTCTACCTCGACGCACCAACCCATCCAACCGCCGCCGGCGCTGGAGCGGGCTCGCACTGCCTGGCCGAAGGGGGCTTTGTCGGAGGCGGGATGGTCCAAGACCTCAACCACCTCAAGGTAGTGATGGTTCGTCAGCGGAATAATCATGTTCCGGGTGCCGAAGCGGGGATGCACGCCACCGCGAACGGCCTTTACACCCAAAGCATCCGCGATTCGCTCCGTGGTGGCAGCCAATCCATCTGATTCACAAGCGTAAGAAACGTGATCCATTCGCATGGCAATATCCTTGCACTTTGTGACGCACGTCTCGACTAAGGGCTACCTAAGTATGAGCCCGGTAGCTGCTTCGTAAATCTGAGGAAATGAACTGTCACATTCCCTTCATCTACTTGCTAAGGCCAACTTCAAGCCCGCAGACTTTAGTTAGGTCATGAGTGCCAGCAAAGTTCCATGACTGTGAGTTAGATGGAACGCCTGCCCCGGCTTGCTGGACGGCAACCCTCCTCCGCGGTGGGGTGCCCCGGGTGACGACCAGGCCCTCATCACAAGATGGGGAGCAAGCGCGGTCTCTCCTCTTGGGACGTCAATGACGGCTACCCGGGAGAGCCTTGAACCGAGGAGTCTCGATGACAACTGGTTGGTCTTTTGAAACCCGACAAATCCATGCCGGGCAGCAGCCCGACCCGGCCACCGGTGCCCGGGCCTTACCCATTTTCCAAACCACTTCCTTCGTCTTCCCTAGCGCGGAGAGTGCTGCGAATCGCTTTGCGCTAGCCGAGCTCGAACCGATTTACACCCGGATTGGTAACCCCACTCAGGATGTGGTGGAGCAGCGCATTGCCAGCCTTGAAGGCGGCGTCGGAGCGTTGCTGCTCGCCTCTGGTCAGGCAGCCGAGACCTTTGCAATCCTCAATATCGCTCAAGCCGGTGATCATTTGGTGGCCAGCCCGAGTCTCTACGGCGGCACCTACAACCTCTTCGCACACACCCTGAAGCGATTCGGCATCGAGGTCACTTTCGTAGAGGACCCGGATGACTTAGAGCAGTGGCGGGCGGCAGTGCAGCCCAACACCAAGCTTTTCTTCGGTGAGGTGGTGTCGAATCCACGCCAAGATGTCTTAGACCTTGAAGGGATCAGTGCCGTCGCCCATGAGGTCGGCGTGCCGTTGATTGTCGATAACACGCTAGCTACCCCGTATTTGGTGCGTCCACTGGAGTGGGGTGCCGATATTGTGGTGCATTCCGCGACCAAGTATCTCGGTGGCCATGGCACCGCCATTGCCGGGGTGATCGTCGACGGCGGTACCTTCGATTTCGCGCAGAACCCGGAGAAGTTCCCCGGCTTCAACACCCCCGATGAGAGTTATAACGGCTTGGTTTATGCGCGGGATCTAGGCGTCGGTAGCGCTTTGGGAGCAAATCTGGCCTATATTCTCAAGGCCAGGGTCCAGTTACTCCGTGACCTCGGCTCGGCGGTGGCCCCCTTCAACGCTTTCCTGATCGCTCAGGGCCTGGAGACCTTGAGCTTGCGGGTGGAACGGCATGTCGCCAATGCTTTGCAAGTGGCGAATTGGCTGAGCGAGCACGAAAGTGTGGCCTCGGTGGCCTACGCCGGACTTCCCTCCAGCCCCTGGTATGAACGCGGGCAAAAGTATGGACCACTGGGTATCGGCGCAGTGGTTGCCTTCGAGATCAACGGCGGTGTGGAAGCGGGTAAACGCTTTGTTGATGCCCTCGAACTACACTCTCACGTAGCCAATATCGGCGATGTGCGTTCGCTGGTGATCCATCCTGCCTCCACCACGCATTCCCAACTCAGTGAAGCCCAGCAGCTCAAAGCCGGGGTGACGCCCGGTCTGGTGAGGCTCTCGGTCGGGTTGGAGAACGTCACCGATATTCTGGCCGATTTGGATGCTGGTTTCAGAGCGGCCAAGTCCGAGCTGCGATGACGATTTCGGATTTATCGCTCGAAGCTTTACGTGGAGTCGACGTGTCTCAGCTGCATTACCTGGAGCTTGGCACGTTGTCGCTTGAGGTCTCGGGGGTGCTGCCCGGGGCGAGTCTGGCCTATGAAACCTGGGGAACCCTCAACGCCGATGCCAGTAATGCGGTATTGGTGCAGCACGCACTCACCGGGAGTTCTCATGCTGCGCAAGGGGAGTCCGCGCAGCCGGGGTGGTGGCAAGAACTGGTGGGACCGGGGAAGGCAGTTGACACCGAAAAATACTTCGTAGTTGCGGCCAATATTCTCGGTGGCTGTTATGGCAGCACCGGCCCGTCCAGCATCGCGCCAGACGGCGAACCGTGGGGCTCACGCTTCCCGTTCTTGACCCTACGAGATTCGGTGCAGGCGGAAGCACGTTTAGCTGACGCCCTCGGCATTACTCGTTGGCACGCCGTGATCGGTGGCTCGATGGGCGGCGCGCGTGCCCTGGAATGGGCGGTGAGTTTTCCGGAACGAGTGCTGCACGCTATTGTGCTCGCGGCGTGCGCTGCGAGCACCGCTGAACAGATAGCGCTTGCCCAAACACAGATCCTGGCGATCCAGCAAGATCCGCGCTACCAAGGTGGCGACTACTATCAGGACGATCCGCCACTGAACGGCCTTGGCCTGGCTCGTCGGATCGCCCACATTTCCTACCGCTCGGAGAGTGAGTTGGCCGCGCGGTTCGGCCGGCAAGCCCAGCAGGGCGAGTTGCCGGTCTCGGCGCAGCGTGCAGGGCAGCTTCGGCTGCAGCGTTATCAGGTGGAGAGCTATTTGGATCACAAGGCCGCTAAACTCAGCCAGATCTTCGATCCGAACAGCTACCTAACGCTGACTGAGGCGCTCATGAGTCATGACCTTGGCCGGGGCCGGGGAGGACTGAGAGCTGCCCTGGAACGCACCTCCGGGGTGCGCTTCAGCTTGGCGGCGGTGAGTTCTGACCGGCTCTACCTGCCGTCCCAAATGGCCGAACTAGCCGCCGCCTTGCCGAAGCCGGTCCAGGTGCATCAGATTACTTCAGAGATTGGCCATGACGGTTTCTTGACCGAGACTGCACAGATCGCTGCTCTGATCGCGCAAAGTGGCTTTTGAGATGAGTTATCTCATCAACTAAACAGAGGTTATGCTCTGAAGATGGACACTCCAGAGCCTCGACGTCGTGGTCGGGCACCCATGACCTCGGCCGAGCTGATCGCTCGAGCCGTGATCAAGGTGGGTTTTCAGGATCTGACGATGGCAAAAGTTGCCAACTCACTCGGCATGAAACATTCCTCCTTATACCGGCATGTTGCCTCGCGGGAGGAACTTATCAGCATGGCCGTCGATCTGATGATCTTGGAAAGCCCTGCGGTGACGCCCGCTCAGGACTGGCGAGGCCACCTTGAGCAGCTCACTGACGCGGTCTGGGAACAATTCGAACGTTTTCCGGGGCTGGCTTCCGAGGTCGCCGCCTTGCCGGAGCCGCCCGCCGGATTGCTCTGGGTCTTTGCTAGCAGCGCCGAGATTTTAGTGTCCTTCGGCTTCAGTGCCGAGCGCGCCATGATGGTGACCGATCTGCTCTGCGATATGACGGTTAGCAGCTATCTCAACGCGACCCAACCGGTCAGGGCGAAAGCCGATAGGGCAGCGGAGATTAAAGCCAAATATCGTAGCCTCAGGGAAGTTCGTCCCGATGTTCAGCTGCCCGGCAGTGAGCAAAAGAGTGAGCAGATCGAGGCTGCATTAGCTGATGCTTTTGCCAGCCAGGGCAAGCAGTGGTGGCGACAGAAGCGCGACTTCATCCTGGACACGCTCGCTGTCGAAGTGAGGCGAGCTGCTGGCTTGCAATTCAGACCCAGCTCGCCACCAATAATGAACTGAGACTTAGCCGAGTCGGCGATTCACTGCCCTTGGGGGCACCGGTTCAGTGGTTGCGGAAGATTGCTTCCCGTTCTTGGGCGTATTGCTCGGCGCTGATTTGGCCAGCTCGACGACGTTGGTCAAGTTCGTTGAGAACTCGCTTCATTTCTTGTTCGGCAGCCCAGCGAGCCGAGGCAAAGCCTGACATTCCAGAGCTTGTTTGAGCCGGTTGCTGCCAGTTGCTGGGATTATTGGCCGGCGATTGCTGAAATTGTGGCGTCGGGGTATAGCCGTTGGGTGGCGCGGCGGGAGCTTGAAAGTTTGCTGGGGGTGCCTGGTAGTTAACATTGTTCGCAGCTGGCCGGGGCTGCTGATATTGCTGGCTATTCTGCTGTTTGGCTCTGGCTCGTTTGCGGGCGTTGGCCAGCTGGCCGATGATTGCTAGCACGACAAAAATCACGAAGAACCAGGGGAACACCGAAAAACCGGAGTTCGAGGCGGCAGGCAGCACAGCAGCGATCATGGCATCAGGCTACTCTGATTTTGCCCGCCGGTGCTTAACTGTGCCGATGACTCTGCTGGCTTTTCTCGTTCGTGACGACTTTTTGTCGCTGCTTACGGCCCGGCGACCGGACCCGGCGTCGGCCGTTTCGCGCTCACTCCATCGCCCGAGGACTGATGACGAATCCGGCGGAGCACCCAGGGAACTAAGAACTCCCGGGCCCAGACCAAATCCTCTGCCCGGGCTTCTCGCCAGGTTCTCGCCGGAAGTGGTGGTGGTTCCATTGGCATCAGCTGGTGCGGAACATTGAGCGCGTCGAGGGCCATCATGGCGATTCGATGATGACCAAGTGGGGAAAAATGTAGCCGATCATCGTCCCACATTGCCGGTGCAGACAGCTCTCGAAGCGACCACATATCGGCGATCACCGCGTCGTGGCGGGCGGCGATTGTTCTCAAGTTCTCGTTATAGATGGCCACCCGGCCGCGCACTAGTCCGAGCACCGGTGTATCACGAATATCCGGACCGTTGAAGAGCAGCACGGTGGCGCCGCTCGCCGCCATTTTCGCAACCGCCGCGTCGAGGCTCTGGGCTAAGCCGTCGGGGTCGGAACCTGGTCGGATCAGGTCATTGCCGCCCGCCGAAATAGATATCAGATCGGGGTTAAGCGCCAAGGCGGGCTCAAGCTGCTCGTCCAAAATTTGTTGCAGCAGCCGACCTCGGATGGCTAGATTCGCGTAGGCGAAATCCTGGTGGCCTTTGCTGAGTTCTTCGGCCAGCCGGTCGGCCCAGCCGCGATGACCACCGGGGCTGGTGGGTTCGGGGTCACCAATGCCTTCGGTGAATGAGTCGCCTAGGGCGACATAACGACTCCAGGGGTGCTGTTCGGATTCGATAGTGCTCACCTTCCTATCCTGCTCCTGCCAAGCTCAACTACCAACTTAATGACTGTTGCTGAATTCTTCATTTTTCTGGCACCTCGGAGGAGAGGGACCAGCCGAATGCTTCGCCAACTAAGGGTACTCAGCAGTCATCCCGCTAATACTCAGTTACTCGATTTGGTGAAGGCGTGCAGTATTTCGATAATTCCTATCGCGCCAGATTTGAGTGAGAAATCGGGGTTGCTAAGAGTCTCGGCGGTAAGCGCGTCGACCGCCCCACCGTAGATGATTGCGTGGGTGCTGGCATTGGCGCTGGCTTCGTACTCACCCGCTTGCTGAGCTCGGGCTATCAGCTCGGCGAGTGGGCGCCATCGAGTCTCAGTGTCGGTATGCTCACTAATTCCGCTCGTCGGGTCATTGAAAGATTCGGCCATCACCCGGACGTGGTGAGGGTGTTCTGTCAGATAAGCCAATTGAGAGGTGAGATACGCCTCGACCGCAGCGCTGGGACCGTCAGCGGCGGTGATTTTCTGGCGCATGTGTTCGATGAGCCCGGTTCTGACGACTTCGTAGGCTGCCTGAATAACTGCCTGCTTGGAAGGGTAGTGGTAGAGCACTGCAGCCTTGGTGATCGAGGCTGCTTCGGCAATGCTTTGCAAAGAGGTGCGCGCGGCGCCGTTTTGAGCGATGAGTTCTATTGTGACGTTGATGAGTTGTTCACGGCGCGCCTGCTCTGCAAAGGTCAGTTCTCGCTCTGAGTGGCGACGCCGAGGTGTGGTCGAGTTGGCAGAACTACCGGTTTGCGAGGGCATCGATCAGGCGTCCTTCTAATGAAACGACAGAGAGCTTTAGGTTAGCCGATCCATAAGCAGCAAAAAGACTTAGCTGTTCGCTGGAGATCAGAAACCTTGCGAGCCGTTATTAGCATTTACCGTGGAGATGATCGCCATCCGGACGGCCGAGTTCGCTTGCTTGATGACCTTCCGCACCGCTTCGGAAGCCCATTCCCCTTCAACGATCGCCTTTACTTCGGCCTTTGAGACTGCTGGCAAAATTCTCCTCAGAAGTCCAGTGGCATCACACAAGCTGATCAGCGAGGCATTCCAGCCGGTGGGCTGACTCTGCCCCCTCAAAACGTCGGTGAGCAGAGATCCTAGCTGCGCCAAGATCTCTGGTTCAGGTAAGTGACGAACTATAGGGAAAATGCCGAGCAGCGCATCGCTCTGCGACTGTACGAGGCCTCGTTCTTGTAAGCGAGAGCTGACGTTTCTTTCGATGTTGCTGCTTCTAAATTTCCTGACCCAATGTTTCGCGGTGCGTGGTTGGGTCTCGGCTCGGATCAGATCATCAGGCTCTGCTAGCAGCCCAGATAACGCTGCACTGCCATTTTCAGATACCACTTTGCCTGCGTTGATTGAAATGCGACGATGCTCTGCTAGATCCGTCAGGAGGGCGCCTGCGAGTCCGATTTTAAGGTATTTACGCTGGATGAGTCGTTTCCCATCCGGTTTATGAGCCAAAAGAAACAGTGCCTCGGTGAGACAGATCTGAGAATTGTTCATGAGCTGCTACTTTCCTGAATCGAGAAAATTATGGATCAGCGAGGAGGCACTAGGTCGGCATCAGTCTGATACCGAGTCTTGAAAAACTCCCGACCCGCCCGCGAGCCCACAAGAAGCAGCAAGATCACCAAGGCAGCCAAGATGAAGGGCACTGTGATAAATCGCACGACGTCCGGCGAGATGAACCAGGTCGTGATGCCGAAGATCACCGACAGCACCTGGGATGCCACGATGATACGGAATACTCTTTTTGACCTCGAGCCGATTTTTACCGCGTAGATGCCGCAAACCACCACTAATAGCGCATGGAAAGATCCTGTCCGCACTAGTTCGACGGCGACTAGTTTCGAGAGGTCTTCGGCAGTCAACCCCGGTTGCATAGTACTGATCTGCGAAATCAAAAGTCCTTGCAAAAGTAGTAGTAGCGCGATGGCTACGGCATGCGCAATGGCAACACCAGCCAAAAGCACGCGCGCCACTCGTACCGGTCCGGGCATCAGTCTCTCCAATCATTAACCAATTGGTAAATATATTAACCATTTGGTTAGCATATGGCAAGTGGTGTTATCGAACGATGCAAGGCGGCAATTGCTTTGCTTGGCGACAGTGCAAGAAACAGTGCAAACAGTGCTGAATAGAATCCCCCTTGGTACTGTTAGTGGGTCAGAATGCCGACCGGGGAGTGGAATGATCGGACAACGTTGGCGCGCAGCCAAGATCGGTTCAGTAGCTGGACTCCTGGCCTTTGCTGCCACGGCGGGTCTGACCGCCTGCACCTTTACTGTGCAAGCGCCCCAAGACACTTCCACTATCTCGCCGAGTCAAAGTCCGAGCTATCAGGGTCCGACCATCCTGCCGGGGCATAACGCCGATGCGGTGGCTGCCAAAGATATGACCTGGGCGGCCGGCAACACCCTCTCGGTTGGCGTACCGGTTGGCTGGTCCGACCAGTTGACCCAAGTGGAGATGGTGAATAACAAGACGCCACCGCCCAGTTGGAAGGAACTGAAGAGCAACCAAGCAGGCTGGACCGAGTACCAGCACGTCAATGGTTGCGTGTTGAGCTACTGGCAGTCCGTCAATCAGCAGAATCTGATGGTCGCTAATGACGATAAGGCTTCGACGGTAGCGCTTTTCAAATATCTGGTGCCTTCAATCCTGCCCGAAGTGTTGAAAGTGAGCACGATGCGATGGGCGAAGCAGCTTGATAAGCCATCACCAAAAATCGAATTCCTCAGTATTCGTACCTCCGCTAAGGGAAAAAGCCCAGCGAAGCTCTATAGTGCTCGGATGTTCAATCGAGCCGGCACCGGGCTGGTCTTCAGTCTCAGCTGTGCCACTGACGCCTTGTTGAATAGCACCTTCGCCTCGGCGCAGAACAAGCTCGTAGTCTCACCGCCACAGCAGTAATAGTCAGCTGTTGAGCTACGCAGCGGCCTGGCTGGCCTTTTGCTCAACCACTCGCGACGGCACCAGCGGGGTGGCCGCTAAGGGGGCGAGTGCAACTATGGCAAAGGTCGCCGGGAAGCTGAGAAGACCAATCAGGCCCCCGATCGCCGGCGGTACCACTGCGGAAACCAAGTATTGGCCGGTGTTCTGAATGCCGAGAGCCCGTCCGGACCAATACGGCCCGGAGATTTCTGCCACCGAAGTGAAGGCCAAACCGTTATCGGCCACGGTAATCACCGAAGCTACCACCAGCAGTGCTATCGACCAGGGCGAATTGAGCCAGTCGGTGAGTGCGAGCAGCAGTAGGGCAGCAGCCGCGGCCAAGGAGACGAGACGTAGCGGCAACACTCTGGAGCCCAGTCGATCCGACCAGATGCCGACCGCTATCCTCCCCAGCGCTCCGGCAAATTGCGCTAAGGCGATAACGCCGCCGGCTAAGGCGGCGGGGAGCTGTCTGTCGTTCATCAGCCAGAGTAGCGAAAAGGTCCAGATGGTGAACTGTGGGATGACCAGGATCGCAGAGACCAGATGGATGCGCACCAAGAAGTTGCTACCAAGATAGGGGTTTTCACTGCTTGGCTCAGCCCGCCGGGCACGCCGGGCCGGGTTCTGCACGCCCAGCCAGCATGACACCGTCGCGGCTGCGGCGATGATTGCGACGGCGCCCAGGGCGCCCTGGATACGAAACCCGTCGGCGACGGCAGGCAGCAGCAGTGAAGCCAGCGCCACGCCCAAGGGCTGCGCCATCTGACGGATCCCCATCGCCAGGCCGCGTTGCTGTGCGGGAAACCAGCCGACAACCACTCGGCCACCCGCCGAATTCGTGCAGCCGGTCGCTGCGCCGGCTAAAAACAAGAATCCGCCCAACAGCACGGGAGATTCGCTGAATGCAGCCGCGATCAGGCAAACTGTGCTCGCGGCAAGAGCGACGGCGAGCGAAAGTCGCTCGCCGATTCGGTCGAGGACAGCACCCCAGGCCACCAAGGTCAACATGGTGCCAGCCAGTGGCATTGCGACCAAAACACCTGACTGCACCAGATCAAGATTCCACTGTTGACGCAATTGAGGAATCAGAAAAGCCATCCCGTTCACCACAATTGAACTGCTCAGCTGTGCAAACACGGCCAGCCCCAGCATGAACCATCGATGTGGTCTGAGTTGCTGGAACAAATTGACTCCTGAGAGGCTGGTAGCGTCTCATTATGTGAGAAATGAGTCTCAAATAATGAGCTAATGACTAGCCTATGCAACTCAGTTCATCGGTTACCACTGTGTCCATAGAGTGAACGCTAGACGACGCAGGTTCGGCTGAGCGCGCTTGAGTCGCCGCGCAGGGAACTAACCGAGGTGATCGTTTTGGCCCGAGGCCCAGGCGATATAGCGCTCTGCTGAAGCGTTCACTACTTCTTTGGCTTGCTCCGGAATGACATTACCGAAGTTGCCGTGCAGCCGATTGAAGTCCAGGGTCGAGATGCGTTGAGTGATGTGACGCACCAGGTTCGGTGAGAGCGGGATGTAATTAGGGTAGCTCCGCATAAAGGTCACCCACCCCGAGGGCGTCGGAAAGATAGTGTCTCCGCTCAGCAGAACGCCTTCCCCGGCCGAGAAGTGTGCCACCGCGCTGCCCGGGAAATGACCGCCGGTCTGAACCAACTTCACCTCGGGTAGGACTTGCTCACTTTCCGACCAGTAGCGAATCGCCGCCCCCTCGCGCCTTAGCCACTGCCGATCCGCTTCGGCGACATAGACCGGAGCATTCGAAAAAGCCGCTGACCATTCAAGTTGCACGCCGAACATGTGCGGGTGGCTGGAAGCGATGGCAGCAATCCCGCCCAGTTCCTCGACTCGGGCTATTGAAGCGGCATCAATAAAAGCCGGCGGATCCCAGAGTAAGTTTCCAGCCGAGGTGCGCAGCAGGATCGAATGCTGCCCAATCCCCATTCGAGGCGTGGGTTGGATCTCCCAGATTCGTGGATGGACTTCAGCGAATTCCATCTGCTGCTCACGACTGACTAAATCGGCGAGGGTGACCCACGATTGCCCAGAGCGCGGCAGGTACTGCCGATCGTCCTGACAAATTTTGCAATCGCCAGCCTTGAGTGTCTCGCTTGAGTGTTCAACGCCGCAGGTTTCACAAAGCACTACTGAAGTATTCACAACACAATTCTGAAACCTCAAGTGCTCTTCGGGTCAAGCTGCTCGGCGGTCCGCGACTGAAATGAGCGGCTCAAGATAGGTAGGGCTAGTCAAAGCTAGCCAGAAATTACCAGAAGTAGATCAAGGTAGAATTATCAGGTGCCCGTGTACTTTGATCATGCGGCAACCACGCCGCTCTGCGAGCCCGCGTTAGCCGCACTCACCGAACAACTTAGCCGTAGCGGCAATCCTTCCTCGCTGCACGGCTCGGGTCGTCGCGCCCGCGCAGTGGTCGAGGAGTCCCGTGAATCGCTGGCGCTCGCCGCAGGTGCGCACCGCTCCGAAGTGATCTTCGTCTCCGGCGGTACCGAGGCCGATAACCTCGCGGTTAAGGGGCTCTATTGGTCGCGGCGTGATGCTGATCCGCGACGCAACAGAATTCTGGTCTCTGCGGTTGAGCACCCAGCTGTGCAGGATACCGTTGAATGGCTGGAAAAACACGAAGGCGCCAAGGTCAGCTGGCTACCCGTCGACGAGTCCGGTTTGCTACGGCTGGACGCCTACCGAGCTGCCCTTGACGAAGACCCAGAAGCGGTGGCGCTGGTCAGCGTGATGTGGGCGAATAACGAGGTCGGCGCCATCCAGCCGATTGCTGAGGTGGTCGCGCTCGCCGCAAGCTACGGTATTCCGGTGCACTCCGATGCGGTCCAGGCCTTTGGCACCATTCCGCTGAATTTTGCGGATTCGGGACTGGCAGCAATGTCCATTAGCGGGCACAAGATCGGTGCACCGGTTGGGGTTGGCGCGCTATTGCTTGGCCGCTCGATCAAACTCACCCCGGTGCAGCATGGCGGCGGACAGGAACGCGATGTGCGTTCCGGTACTCTCGATACCGCTTCGATTGCGGCCTTCGCGGCCGCTGCCCAGCATGCGGTGAGCGGCCTGGTGGAGGAGGGTTTGCGGCTTTCGCAGCTCCGCGACGAGACGATCAAGCGGGTGCAGGAACTGATCCCCGAAGCTGTACTACGGGGGCCGGCGCCTGAAACCGGGAAGCGACTGCCCGGCAATGTGCATTTCACTTTCCCCGGCTGCGAAGGGGATTCGCTGCTGTTCTTACTCGACATGGCTGGCATCGAAAGCTCAACCGGTTCGGCCTGCACCGCCGGAGTGCCCAGGCCTTCGCAAGTTTTGCTCGCGATGGGCCTGAGCGAAGACGAGGCCCGGGGGGCGCAACGATTCAGCCTGGGGCATACAACCGGGCCTGCCGACGTTGAAGCACTTATTGCCGCTTTGCCAGGTGCTCACGCCCAGGCCAAGCAAGCCGGGATGGCTGGACATGAATCCAGCATCCAGACCGCAACCACCGTAGCGAAAGCCAAGGCCTTCGCAGCGGTCGGTACAACAGAGGAAAATGCATGAAAGTTTTAGCTGCTATGAGCGGCGGCGTGGATTCCGCCGTAGCCGCTGCCCGCGCAGTCGACGCCGGGCACGAGGTTGTCGGGGTGCACTTGGCCCTCTCCAGGATGCCAGGCACCTTGCGCACCGGAAGCCGCGGCTGCTGCACTATTGAAGACTCCAATGACGCTTGGCGCGCCGCCGATAAACTAGGCATTCCTTACTACGTCTGGGATTTCTCCGAGCGTTTCAAGGAAGACGTGGTGGATGATTTCATCGCCGAGTATGCGGCTGGCCGGACGCCGAATCCATGCATGCGATGCAATGAGCGGATCAAGTTTGCGGCGCTTTTAGAGAAGGCGATTGCGCTCGGTTTTGACGCGGTCTGCACCGGTCACTATGCCCGGGTCATTCAGGACGAAGCAGGGAATTACGAGCTGCATCGCGCTAATGACTGGGCGAAAGATCAGTCCTATGTGCTCGGCGTGCTGACTCATCAGCAGCTCAAGCACTCGATGTTCCCACTTGCCGACGTAGCCAGCAAGGCAGAGGTGCGAGCCGAGGCGGAACGACGCGGCCTCTCGGTAGCGAAGAAGCCAGACAGCCACGATATTTGCTTTATCTCCGATGGTGATACCCGTGGCTGGCTGGCTGAGAAGATCGAGATGAGTCCCGGTGCGGTGATCGACGAAACCGGAGCGAAGGTCGGCTCACATGATGGGGCTAACGCTTTCACGGTCGGGCAGCGTCGCGGATTGAAATTGGGCACTCCGGCTGCCGATGGTAAGCCGCGCTTCGTGCTGGAAATCCGTCCCAAGGAAAACACCGTAGTGGTCGGTCCGGAGCGGATGCTGGCTATTGACGAGATTCGTGGCATCCGGATTTCCTGGGCTGGAGAGCCCATTGCTGAGGTGGCCACGGGCAGCGAATTCGACTGCATGGCCCAGGTCCGGGCGCACGGTGAGCCGGTGCCCGCACGAGCCCATGTGCAGCCAGACCAGACGCTTGTGGTGGTGTTGAACGATCCGATGCGTGGAGTTGCGCCGGGCCAGACAGTGGTGCTCTATCAGGGCAGCCGAGTGCTCGGCCAGGCGACCATCGATGCTGCCCGATCGCTAGAACGTGCTGCCACGGGCCAGTAAGCCAGCAGGGTTAGCGCTGTTCTTGCACACCAGTGTAAAGACCTCGGGCCAGCACCCGACCGTCAAGCTTGCCCAGTAGTTTGGCGAACTTTGGCGTGTCGGTACCAAGCTCTCGATCCAAAGCGAATAGTTGGAAACGATAACGATGCGGGCCGTGCTGGGGTAAAGGACGCGGCCCACGATAGCCGCGGCTGCCGAACGCGGCTGGCAGGAAGCGGATATCTGCGCTTTCGCGGCTAAGTTCGCCTTGTTCGAGCCCGAGCCGGCTTGCCGAGATGAGCGCCACGGTGTGAAGGATTGGTCGCGGCATTGGCACATCAACGTCCTCCAAAATAAAAAGAAACTGCTTCGTTTCCTCCGGAGGATCGGACCAGGCAAGGGCGGGGGAGAGATTATCTCCTCGGCCCTTGCCTGAATGTAATAGCGGGATATCCCCTTCGTCGTCGAACGCGGTGCTACTCAGCTGCAGGGTTTGCGGGGCGGCAAGTTCCGGTGCATACCAGCAGCTTTTAGCCTCGCTTGAATGAACATTTTTCAACAACCTGCCCAGCAAGTGCTCTAGCACGCCAACCCCTTTTCCTTATTTTCCCCACACTCTGATAGCCACCTTGCCGAACGTTACACCGGTCCGTGGAGTTCCGGTCGCCAGCTGAGAAGCTCAATTAGAGTTAAGCGGGTGAAGTCTGTCTTGATTCTGCAGCACGTCCCGGTCGAAGGTCCTGGTCTGATCGCTAAGGCGCTCGATGAGCGCCACATTCCCTGGCAACTGCGAAACCTACTCGAGGAAGCTGACCCGCAGCTGCCGGATCTGCAGAGACTGGCCGGGGTAGTGCTGATGGGTGGCCCGATGGACGCTGGCGATACCACTAGCTATCCAGCGCTGGCCCTCGAAGCGCTACTGGTTCGGGAAGCAATTGCCGCCGAGCTTCCAGTGCTCGGTGTCTGCTTGGGACATCAAATCATTGCGCTGGCCTTGGGCGCCCAGATCGACTACGCCGCCACTCGTGAAATCGGCCTCGGTGCGCTAAACGCCGGAGCCGAATTGGCGCTGCTTGACGGCCTTGAAGTGCTGCACTGGCACACCGATAACGTGGGATTACCAGCGGGCGCCACGCCGCTGGCGAGCACCTCGGAGTGCGCTTATCAGGCTCTCCGTTATCGTAGTGCGCTGGGCTTGCAATTCCATCTGGAACTCGACCAAGAGTTGCTTCAGCAGTGGCTGGCCGCCGGAATGGATCAGGATCTCGAACCGGGGCAGGCCGCGGCACTGCTCGCCGAATTCGTCAGAACCGCGGCTCCGAGAGAAGCCGCTGCGGCCCAGGTTTTCGGTGATTTTGCCACCGCGGTGCAGCTTGTGATGGATAACTAACTGGTTTCAACTTTCAGTTTCGGTAGGAAAAAACTGTGAATCTCTGGTAGAAACAGAGAATCATGATTGTGCGCTGACTCACACCTGTGGGGGGCATGGGAGGCGTAGATCACTCATCGAAAGAAAGTTCTGGGATGTCTAAGAACACAACTAAGCTGCGTTACCTCGCAGCTTTTGCGGGAGTCTCCGCCCTGGCACTCACCGCCTGCACCGGCCCTGCCGGGAACACCAGCAACACCTCGGGCGGCGCTTCCGGCGGCAGCTTCACCATCGGCACCACCGATAAAGTGGTGGCGCTCGACCCAGCGGGTTCCTATGACAATGGTTCATTGTTCATGGAAACCCAGGTCTACCCCTTCCTGGTGAACATCAAGCCGCAGGGCAATGAGATCGAACCCGATCTTGCCGAGTCGGCCTCGTTCACCAAACCCACCGAATACACGGTCAAGCTGCGACCGAATCTGAAGTTCGTCAACGGTCACACCCTTGATTCCAAAGATGTGAAGTTCAGCTTTGATCGGATTCTGAAGATCAATGACGAGAACGGACCGGCCTCACTGTTGACCAACCTGGCCAGCATTGCCACCCCGGACGCCAATACCGTGGTCTTCACCCTTAAGCAGCCGAACGATCAGACCTTCCCCGGAGTTCTTACCTCCTCTGCCGGACCAATTGTGGACGATGAAGTCTTCCCGGCGGATAAGTTAATGACCGATGAGGACATCGCCAAGGCGCATCCCTTCGCCGGTGCCTACGATGTGACCAGCTATACCAAGAACCAGTTGGTCAGCCTGAAGGCGAACCCGGGATATGTCGGGCTGGTCGAGAAGGCCAAGACCGATGTGGTCAACGTTCAGTACTACGCAAACTCCAATAACCTCAAACTGGATATGCAGACCAATAAGATCGACGTCGCTTGGCGTAGTCTGAGCGCGACCGACATTGGCGACCTGAAGACCAAAGACAATGTTAAAGTTCACACCGGTCCGGGTGGCGAACTGCGCTACATCGTCTTTAACTTCAACACCATGCCGTTTGGTTCGAAGACGGCGGAAGCCGACCCGAAGAAAGCGCTCGCGGTACGCCAGGCAATGGCTGACCTGGTGGATCGCCAGGCGATTTCGGATAGCGTCTACAAAGGCACCTACACCCCGGTCTACTCGCCGGTTGCTTCGGGCTTGCCCGGTGCCACCGAGCCGCTCAAGTCGCTCTACGGTGACGGCAACGGTGCGCCGAGCCTGGACAAGGCTAAGCAGCGCTTTGCCGACGCTGGGATCACCGGCCCGGTTACCGTCAACCTGCAATACAATCCGGATCACTACGGCCCCGGTTCGGGCGATGAATACGCCAAGGTCAAGGACCAGCTGGAGAAGTCCGGCTTGTTCAAGGTGAACCTGCAGTCCACCGAATGGACTCAGTATTCCAAGGACCGTAATAAGGACCTGTACCCGGTCTACCAACTCGGCTGGTTCCCGGATTACTCGGACGCTGATAACTACCTGACCCCGTTCTTCGTCAAGGACAACTTCCTGCACAACCACTACGACAATGCAGAAGTGCAGAAGTTGATCGCCGAGCAGCAAGGCACCAACGACAAGGCCAAGCGTGCCGACTTAATTGGTCAGATCCAAGAGATGGAAGCTAAGGATCTTTCCACTCTGCCGCTCTTGCAGGGCAACCAGATCGCGATTTCCGGTAATAATGTCGACGGCGTCGACACCACCCTGGATGCTGCGTTCAAGTTCCGGCTGGCAGTAGTTTCCAAGAAGTAAATGAATGCTTGGGGCAGGGTGCAAGGCACCCTGCCCCAAGCCATGTCCGCTGGCCAAAAGCAGCTAGCGGACACAATGCGAAGGCACAGATGACAGCTTTAGTAGACACCCCCGCGGAGATCGAGCCCCCGGCTCTCAAGCGGTCAAAAAAATCGGGAGGCGGGCTCGGAAGATACATTCTGGTCCGGTTCCTGCTCATTATTCCGACTATTTTCATCCTGGTCACCCTGGTTTTCTTCCTGATGCGGGTCACTGGCGATCCGATCACCGCGGCACTAGGTGGCAAATTGCCGCCGGATCAGCTGGCCGCCAAAATCCACGACGCTGGCTATGACAGGCCGATTTTCGTTCAGTACTTCGAATATCTCGGCCAGATCTTCACCGGCAACTTCGGCAGCACACTCGATAATCAGCCCATTACCCAGGTGTTGCTGACCTACGGCTCAGCAACCCTGGAACTGGCCTTCTTCGCCCTCATCGTGGCGCTGCTGATTGGCATTCCGCTCGGCATGGTGGCGGCTAAATTCCGGGACAAGTGGCCGGATGCGGTGCTCCGGGTCTTTGCCATCCTGGGTTACGCCACTCCGGTGTTCTTCGCCGGTCTGTTGCTGAAATTGGTGTTCGCGGTCTGGCTCGGTTGGTTCCCGGTAGCCGGGCGCGCCAATACCGATAATGCACTGGCTTTGCAGCAACTCGGTTCACCCACCGGGATTTACTTCCTCGACGCCCTGCGTAGTGGAAATATGGCTGCCTTAGGCGATGTGCTGCAGCACGCCGCGTTACCTGCCATTGCCCTCGGCCTGCTCACTGGCGGGGTTTTCTTGCGCCTGGTACGCACCAATGTGATCGGCACGCTGGGGCGAGACTATGTCGAGGCCGGCCGTTCCCGTGGTGTCAGCGAGTTCAGGCTGGTCACGAAACATGCTTATAAGCCGGCTTTGATTCCGATCATCACCGTGATGGGCCTGCAAATCGCTATGTTGCTCGGTGGCGCTGTGCTGACCGAAACCACCTTTGAGTGGAAAGGCTTGGGCTTCCAGCTAGCTCAATACCTTGGTAGCCGGGACTTCGTCGCGGTACAAGGCATTGTGGCGCTGTTGGCGGTACTGGTCGCGGTGACTAACTTCATCGTCGACGTGATCGCGGCGCTCATCGACCCGAGAGTGAGGTACTGAGATGACCACAGTACAGACCCCGGTTACCGGAGCCGCGCAACGCGGTGGCTTCCTCGGCAGACTGCCGATCATTTCGCACCTCAGAATCAGCGTCGGGCTGCAGCGCGGCATGCTCATTGTGGGCACCGTGCTGACCGGTCTTTTCGTACTGACCGCGATTTTCGCGCCCTTGGTGGCACCCTATCGCTACGATCAAATTAGCAATGCACAGGGCGATTTCCCCACCCAGGCGGCGCCCTCGGCACAGCATCTTTGGGGTACCACGGTGGGCGGCTATGACGTCTTCTCCCGCACGCTCTGGGGAGCGCAGACTGCGGTATCGGTGATCGTGATCGCGGTGCTGCTTTCGATCTTCATTGGCGTCATACTCGGTCTGCTCTCCGGCTATATCGGCGGTTGGCTGGACCGGGTGCTGGTGGTGATTGCGGACGCTATTTTCGCCTTCCCGTCCTTGTTGCTGGCTATCGTGATGTCAATCATCATTAGCGGTGGACGCTCGGACCTTTGGGGTGGTATCTTCGCGGCGGCAATCTCCATCACGGTGGTTTTTGTGCCGCAGTATTTCAGGGTGATTCGTGCCGAAACTGTCCGGCTCAAGGCCGAGCCGTTTGTCGAGTCAGCCAAGGTGGTCGGCGCTTCAACCTGGCGAATCGTGGGCAGGCATATCTTTAAGAACGCCACCCGGACCCTACCGCTGATCTTCACGCTGAATTCCTCCGAGGCCATTCTGACCCTGGCGGGCCTAGGCTTCCTCGGCTTTGGCATTGAACCGACTGCGGCGGCCGAATGGGGCTTCGATCTGAATAAGGCGTTGGCGGATGCCACCAGTGGCATCTGGTGGACCGGGGTGTTCCCGGGAGCTGCCATTGTGCTGACCGTGCTCGGGCTGACTCTGGTGGGCGAGAGCATGAACGACCTCAATGATCCGCGCTTGCGGGGCCGTCGTCGTCCCGGTAAGAAACAATCGGCAGCACCCGCCGCAGCGGCTGAGCTAAGTGACAATTCGGCGTCGCAGGGAGGCCAAGCATGAGCGAGAAGGCAGCAGCCAATAGTGTTCTAGATATTGAACACCTCAAGGTGACCTTTGCCACCGATGGCGGCGACGTTAAAGCCGTTGACGATGTCAGCCTTTCAGTTGCCCCGGGTGAAGTGGTGGCCATTGTCGGCGAATCCGGTTCGGGCAAGACTGTCACCGCCAAGACCATCCTGGGGCTTTTGCCCGAGACCGCGCTCAGCTCCGGCACCGTCCTGGTGAGTGGACATGACGTGGTCTCGATCTCACAACGCGAATTGCGTGCTGTGCGTGGCCGAGATGTCTCGATGGTGTTTCAAGAACCTTCGACTGCGCTCAACCCGGTTTACAGCGTGGGCTGGCAGATCGCCGAGGGGCTGCGCGCCCATCGGGCTAAGAACGGCGGCAAGATCTCCCGCAAGGAGGCTAAGGCCGCCGCTATTGAGGCGCTGCGCAAAGTGGGTATGCCGGAACCGGAGAAGCGGGTGGACTACTACCCGCATCAGTTCTCCGGCGGGCAAAAGCAGCGTGTGGTGATAGCCGCCGCGCTAGCGCTCAACCCTTCACTCATTGTGGCGGACGAACCGACTACCGCCCTTGATGTCACGGTACAGGCCGAGATCCTCGAACTGCTCCGCGACGTCCGGGATAAGTTCGGCACCTCCATTGTGCTGATCACCCACAATATGGGTGTGGTTGCCGATCTCGCTGACCGTGTCGTCGTGATGTACAAGGGCGATGTGGTCGAGGAGGCCTCCGCGAAGGAACTGTTCGCCGCACCGCAGCAGGAATACACCAAGAACCTGCTGGCCGCGGTTCCGCACCTCGGTCGCCATTCGGCCTCACAGGGCCAAACCGAACGGGCGCATCAGGATGCTGAAGTATTGGTGTCAGCACGTGACCTGGTGATCGAATACCCGGGTCGCTTCGGTCGGGCTGGTTTCCGTGCGGTGGACGAGGTTAGTTTCACCATCTCTGCTGGCGAGGTCTTTGGCCTGGTCGGTGAATCCGGCTCCGGCAAGACCACGATTGGCCGTGCCATCGCGGGCCTGAATCGCACCACCGGTGGTTCGCTGCAGGTGCTTGGCTATGAAATGCTGAATTTCAAGGAGCGCAGCTTTAAACCGCACCGCAAGGACATCGGCTTCGTTTTCCAAGACCCGGCGGCCTCCTTCAACCCGCAGCTGAAGATCGGTGAGTGCGTTGCTGAGCCGTTGTTGATTCACACCTCGGATTCACCGAGCCAGGTGAAGAAGCGGGTCGCCGAGTTATTGGAAGCGGTGCAGTTACCAGCTTCCTATGCTGATCGTTATCCGCATGAACTTTCCGGCGGACAACGTCAACGGGCCTCACTCGCCCGATCCCTGGCGCTCAACCCGAAGCTGTTAATCGCCGACGAGCCTACTTCGGCGCTCGACGTCTCGGTGCAGGCGAAGGTGCTTGAACTTTTCAAGGAGATCCAGGCTGAATTTGGCTTCGCGGCGCTTTTCATTAGCCATGATCTCGCGGTGGTGGACATGCTCTCGGAGTGGGTTGGCGTGCTCTATAAAGGCAAGCTGGTCGAAGAGGGCATCGGCTCCCAGGTGATGGGAGATCCGCAGCATGAGTACACCAAGCGACTGATTGCCTCGCTGCCGGTGCCGGATCCGGAACAGCAGGCCCGACGGCGCGAAGCGCACCGGGGTTTGCTTAGCTAGCCTGAGCGAAGCTAGCGGCGGAAGGGCTGGGATCGGCGAATAGCCAATCCCAGCCTTTTTTGTGGGAACTTTCGGCTAAGGAGTCCGAAAGCTAGCTGGGAATACGCTCACAATTTCCAGAATTTACAATTTTTGCGAAAAAATCTAGCTATTCTGACTGAGCTGAGGGGCATTCGATCATATTCGATCAATGGGAGTAAAAATATGAAGACAAATTTTAGGCTTGCGGTCATTGGTGCCGCCGCCGTCTTATCATTGTTTCTGCCAATCGGTGCCGCTCATGCCGCGGGCGATCCGGGTGCTATCAGCGCCAGCGGACCACAGCACTTCATTACCAAGAGCTACTCGATTCCAGCGGCTAATCAGGACTTCAGTTACACCGTCAAGGTGAATACCGCCTTAGCGACCGACAATATTTACTACGCGCAATACAACTACGCGGAAGCCGATGACGGCGGATACTATTCTGGAATTCAACCGCATCCAGACGGAACGGTGAATGTGCGTTTCTCATTCTTTGGTGCGGGGGCTACTCCGATTGGCTCAAATTGTGACTCCGGCGCCGATGGTGATTCCGGCGTGACCTGCGCCCTCGATGGCTTGGCCTATCGGGTCGGCACTAAATACACGATTACCTCTCATCGGCAGTCCGACGCTAACGGGGTGACCTACACGGGCACTATTACTAATCTGTCGACCGGAGTGAAGACGACTATTGGCGCTTGGCGGTTACCGGCAAATTACGGTGGATTCAGCGATCAGATGACTGCCTTCATCGAAAGGTTTTGGGGCATCTCCAGCTGTGCTGATATTCCCGCGGTATCGGTCGACTACAGCAATATCACGGTGGGCGGCACCGCCGTTTCAATCAGTCCGGTGAACAAAGTCGCTGGTTTTGTGCCGGGAAGCAATGGCATCTACCGATGCAACGACGTCTCTGATTATCAGCTCACCAGCAATGGAGCTGGAAACTATTCAGTTCGCTCTCAGATAAGTTCCTAAGCAGCGTAACTAGCGGGGTCTGGGCAGCAGACCAGACCCCGCCAATCTCGGTTTTGGTCGGCGCTTAGCTTGTTATTACGCTATCGCTGGGGCTCTTGGCGGGTCGGTGCAACCGCCAAGCCAAGGTGCCAAAAACCGCGGCAGCCAAAGCCTGAATCGCCATGCACACCGCGAAGCCGCCCGAGAAGCCCACTGCTTCGAGTTGCGAGAGGGTGAAATACACCCCGCCGAGCACCGCCACTCCGAGCGAGAAACTCAGTTGCTGAGCAGTACTAAAGAGGCCGCCGCTCAGCCCGGCCGCCCAGCTAGGAATCTGACTCATCACGGTCTGCACCAACGGCCCAAACATCAGTGCTTGCGAGGCGCCGAGCAGTACCAAGGCCACCTGCAGGTGCCATTGCTGGACACCGAGGCCCTCGACCATGAGCTCAACGCCGAGAGCGATCAGGGCGACAATCTGCGCCGACGCGCCGACCAACATGGTGTGTTTTCCGAGTCGAGCGGTAACCCGATGTAAATAAAAGGAAGTGAAGACAAACGCCAAGGCAAACAGCACAATGGCTAAACCAGAAGAAAGCCCGCTGTAACGCATACCGCGCTGAGTCAGCGATGAGAATTCAAACATAAAGGCCCCGTAGCCGGTGTAGAACAGTAAGTTCATCGCCAAACCCATTCGCAGTGCAGGCACCTTGAATAGCGCCGGCGGTGCCAGCGGGATCTTGCCCTGACCCTCGACCCGTAATTCCCAACGGGCGAAGCAGAAACCGAGGACGGCGCTGATGAGCAGCAGTGCGATCGCAAGCCACAACACGGATCCGGTGGAGAACAAAGTCATCGACACCACGAAGCTCGCCAGCGCTAAGCCGAGCAGCGCCGAACCAAAACCGTCCATCGCCAGCGGTGCAGTGGAGCTAGTCGCTTGGGCGCTACGTAGCAGGGCGAAAATCAGCAGCGCCATTAGCGCGCTGAGCCACATCACCGGTCGCCAGCTTTGGCCGAAGAGGTTCAGGCTCAGCAAGCCGCCACTGACCATCTGTCCGACCACGGTGCCAAGCCCCGAGACTGCGCCGAAAACGGCTAAGGCCCGGGTGCGCAATGCCCCGCTAGAGGTCGCTTGGATAGTGGAGAGGATCTGCGGCATCAGCAGGCCGACGCCGATGCCCTGGCTGGCTCGACTACTAATCAGGAAGGCCGTCGAGTCGCTAAAAGCCGCTGCCACCGAAGCCGCTGCGAAGAGCAGCAAGCCTAGTCCGAAGAGGCGACGGCGACCGAAGCGGTCTCCCAAGCGACCAGCGAAAATCAGGATGGCCGCCAGCAAAGTGCTGTAAGAACTGAGGATGAAACTTTGTTCGGCACCGCTTGCGTTGAACTCTGCTGACACCGAGGGCAGGATGAGGTTCGCCGCACCAAAGGTAAAGGTGCCGAGAAAGGTGCCGGCATACCACACGGTGTAGCTGGCGACCCGCTGTTTCTTTGCTGATTCGGGTGTCGCGGTAAGAGTCATAGTGCTACTCTGAACCTAGATTTATCCTGTTACCAGGATCGTATTTATCCTAGTATTAGCACTGCCTGTCTAGAGTAAGGGACGGCAGTCAGGTAAAGAACGACAAAAAGGTAATTATGAGCAGCAAATCTCGTCTCGAACTTGGTCAGTTCCTGCGTGATCGCCGGAACCGATTACGGCCCTTTGACGTGGGACTCCCCAGCTTCGGTCGCCGTCGCACCCCCGGACTGCGCCGTGAGGAAGTAGCCCAGCTCGCCGGGGTGGGCGTGACCTGGTACACCTGGCTGGAACAAGGCCGAGACATCAAGGCCTCGGGCCAGGTGCTCAAGGCGATCGCTCATGCTTTGCGGTTAGATAGCAGCGAACAACGGCACCTCTTCACCCTGGCGGGTTCTGATAGTCGGCCTGCCGCGGCGGAATGCGAAGAGGTCAGCGATCATCATTTGGCGGTGCTGGAGAAAATGCTGCCCTACCCCTGCGCTATCCAGAATGGTCGTTACGATTTGCTGGCTTGGAACCGGGTCTATCGTTTCTTGATCGGCGATGTTGAGGAGGGAGTAGCCGGTCAGCCTCGCAACTGCCTTTCAATGGTTTTTAACGATCCGGCCTGGCGGAGAGCCTATGGTGAGCGTTATGCCGAAGTCTGCCACAGTATGGTGGCTAGGTTCCGGGCCAATATGGCAGCTCATCTTGATGAATCGGATTGGACCGAACTGGTCGAGCAGCTTCATACGGAGTCGTCCTACTTTTCCGATGTCTGGCAGGCGCAACAAGTTCAGCAGGCCTCTACCGAAGTTAAAATCTTCAATAGCCCCAGGGTAGGCGGGCTACGGCTGCAGTTCACCACCTTCTGGTTGGACCAACAGCGTGACACTCGATTGATGACGGTTACTCCGCTGGATGAACTCTCGGCTAATCGGCTGGCAAAACTTGACGACATGATGAACTCAGAACCTGCGGTGTCGCGTCGTGGCTTGGCTCATGCCGCTTGAATGCCGAAATGTTCGAGATCCGCGAATAGTCAGTTGGCTGCTTCATGAGAGACTGGCAGGATGAGTTCGACGCACGAAGAATTTGACCCTACGGCAAGCTCGCTCGCTGGCCAAGTGGCTCCCGAGGTGATGGCGGAGCTACTTGCGGTTCGATCGAGCATTGATAATTTTGACGCGGCCCTGGTTCACCTTCTGGCCGAGCGATTCAAGGCCACCCAGCGGGTCGGGGTGCTCAAAGCCCGGCATCAGTTACCTGCCGGTGATCCGGATCGTGAGGCAGCCCAAATCGAGCGGCTCAAGGCATTGGCGGAGGAAGCGCAACTGGACCCCGCCTTCGCGGAGAAATTCTTGAACTTCATCATCTCCGAAGTGATTCGCAACCATCGAGCCATCTCGCAAACCCAAAATCCGGCTGCCAGCGAACTCAATGATCAAAGCTAGCGGTAGCGGTCAGTGGCCGGGGCAAGACGTTCCGGAAGCCGACCAAGTCATCTTTGGCGAACTTGGTGATCCACATTTGCCTTTCTTACCGGAGCTGCCCGCGCGGGGCGTCGGCGCCGACCGGGTCGGCCGGAGCGCTGCGGTGCTCACCGAGCTGCCCGTGGATCTGCAATCCTATGGCTGGCGGCTAACTCAACGCCCCGGCGCCGATCTGCAGCGAGCCCGAAGTTTCCTGGCCTCCGATCTGAATATGATCGCCGATGTGGTGGGTGTCCAGCAGAGCGTGGTTCCCGAACTGAAAGTTCAGTTACTCGGCCCGCTCAGCCTAGCCGCCGCCCTACATTTGCCGCTCGGTGAACGGGCGATTTCCGACCTTGGCGCACGACGTGACATTGCGGACTCGCTAGCTGCAGGATTGAGCGATCACCTTTCCGCAGTGCGGGAGGCAGCCCCTGACAGCCGGCTGGTCTTGCAGATCGATGAGCCCGAGGCCAAAAGAGCGCTGAGCGGTGCGATTCCCACGGTGAGTGGCTACCGTCGGATCAGGTCGGTGTCACGGCAAGAAACTCGAATGCTCTGGAGCACGCTGATTGAGGCAGCGCAGCGCGCTGGGGCCGAAGAAACCCTGCTTTCGATTCCCGGGGGTTCCCTGACTGAAGCATTGGAAAGCGACTTCGACGGGGTGGCCCTACCAGCCACAGATCTTGATGCGCAGCGCTGGGAACAAGTGGCGCCCGCCCTCGAAGCTGGGCGACGGCTTTGGCTCGGCATCGACACGGTATTGGATGCCCGGATCAGTACCAGGCAACGCGCGGAGTCGGTGTGGCGTACCTGGCGCACCTTGGGTCTGCCCGCCAGCTTACTGAGCCAGTTGCGGCTGATCGAAGCGGCAGACTTTGCACAGAGCACGCCTGAGGCGGTGAAAGTCGCGCTGGGCAGATTAACCGATCTGAGCGACGCGCTGCAACAGTTCGCGGCACAGGAATAGCCCGCTCGAGGGGGCTTCGATTCGCTGAGGAATGGCTTAGCTGCGGGTTTCCCAACGTTGCGGCTGCGCCGAGTGGGGGAGTCGACTCGGCACCCCATGTGCCGCCGCTTCGTGAGCTGGGTAGGGTTTGAGCTGATAGTCGAAGCCGCCCGCGTAGACCAGGATCAGCCCGATTTGCGGATGAATGACTTTGACCTGGATACGATGTTTGCCAGCTTCTGCATCCCACCACTGCAGCGTGTAGGCCTTGGCGTCGAGCGCAGCAGGTAATCGCAGCTTGAGCTGCCGGGTGAACAGCCTGCTGGTATGCGAGACGGCCCGCAACTTCCGGTCAGCCGCCACCGACAAGCTCAGCTCGGTGGCTAAGCGATGGTGCTTGCCAACATAGTCGATCAACCGACCGTCCACAATGCTGCTGGTGTCCTCGAAGACGCGCTGCTGGGCTGGGAAGCTCAGCGTGCGTCGCGCGGTCAGGCTTGGTCGACCGAAGGGGTCAATATGTGAATGGTTCTCGATCTGAAACGGCACCTGCTCGCCATATTCCGGGAAGAACGCCTGTTCGCTGGCGCTCAACCGCAGGAACGGACGCAACCAGGCCTGCGGGCACCCCGCCACGTCGAAGACTCCGGTGCCCAGTCCGTAGTATCCGGAGCCTGGAGCGAGTGAGAAGTACTCTTGCACTTCAGGCTGTAAGCGGGCAAAGTCCTCGCCCAGCAACTGGGCATAGATTCCTTGGCTCACCGGAGCGTTGTTGGGCAGTAGTCAGACATCTCTTCAGGTTATCTCAGCAATCGGCATGATTTTTCCCCGCTCGACTAGAACTCAACGCTCTGCCCAATGAAAATCTGCTCAGCGCGAATCTGCTTAGCGCAGATCTGCTCAGCGCAGATCTGCTCAGCGCAGATCTGCGTTGAGCAGAGCAAGCTAGTCGGCCTGAGGGTGATTCGAAAGGATCGGCATATGACAACTCAGACGGTGCCGATCAACGCGGCCTTGGACGAACAATTAGCGCTCCGGTTACTGCATCAGCGAATCATCGTGCTGGGCAGTGAAGTGGATGACGAGGTGGCCCACCGAGTCGTCTCGCAATTGCTGCTACTCTCGGCCGAAGACCCGCAAGCCGATATTAGCTTGTATATCAACTCTCCTGGCGGCTCGGTGACCGCTGGGATGGCGATCTACGACACCATGCAAATTATCCCCAATCAGGTGAGCACGCTGGCAATGGGCTTGGCTGCCAGTATGGGGCAGATCCTGCTTTGCGCCGGTGCAGCGGGGAAACGGTATGCGCTGCCACATACCAGGATTCTGATGCATCAGGGTTCGGCCGGGGTGCAGGGAACCACCGCTGACGTGGAGATTCAGGAGCGCAACTTGCGTCAGATTGAAGACATGGTCAATGGGCTGCTTGCTCATCACATTGGCAAAGAGGTCGCGCAGATTGAGTCCGATAGTGACCGGGACCATTGGTTCTCGGCCGCGCAAGCCAGAGAATACGGGATGGTGGACCAGGTGCTGGAAAGTATCGACCTGGCTCCCTCCATGAAGGCCCGAAAGGTAGGCATCTAATGGCCCAATACACCATCCCTACCGTGATCGAACGCAGCCCGCTAGGTGAGCGTAGCTTCGATGTGTTCTCCCGCTTAGTAAGGGATCGAATCATCTTCGTTGGCACCGAAATTGACGATGATGTGGTGAACGTGATCATGGCACAGCTGCTCTACCTGGAGTCAGATAACCCGGACGAAGATATCAACCTTTACATCAACTCTCCGGGTGGTTCGCACACCTCGCTGATGGCCATCTACGACACCATGAGCTATGTGCGGCCGGATGTTGCCACTACCTGCATGGGCCAGGCGGCCTCTGCCGCAGCCGTGTTGCTGGCGGCTGGCGCTGCCGGCAAACGAGCCGTGCTGGCACACTCCCGGGTGTTGCTGCACCAACCCTCGGGGCAGGGCAGGGGCACCATTACCGATTTGTCCCTGCAAGCCAAGGAACTGAGCAGAGTGCGTGCCCAGGTTGAGCAGGTACTCAGTAGGCACACCCGTCAAAGTGTTGAAACGCTGAGAGCCGACACCGCACGAGATAAGATTTTCACCGCGGAGGAAGCAATCAACTATGGCCTAGCCGACGCCATCGTCAGTTCTAGGAAGTTACGAAACTAACCCGAACCTAGCGCGAATGCAGCATGTGACCGAGCTCAGGCTGCCAGCAATAAGGTGGTGATCTGAGTTTGCTGAGAGGCGCTTTGCAAACCGTGCAGCTCGGTGCTCTCGCCTGTGTTCTCACCGTCAATGATGCGTAATTGAAGGTATTGAAGGTATTGCCGGTGAGCTGCTTTGGTGAGCATCGAGACATTGCTGCCCAGGCCCCGACAGACCGCGGCGAGAATTTCCGATGACGGTTCCTTACGGCCACGCTCTATCTCCGAAAGGTACTGCATTGAAATACCAGCAGCCGCAGCGACTTCCTCGAGTTTCTTGCCCTGACGTAGCCGAGCACGGCGCAATAACAGTCCGTGGACTTCGCGTAATAGCGGTTCAGACATACCGTTCCTCCCGAGCTTCTCAGCCCAGCCTAGTTTCGTGCTGAACCCGGCGGTAGCCTGTTCACCCTGAGCGCAGGATCGCGAAGTTATAGCCGGCCCGCCGCTTTGAGTCGAATGTACATATCGGCAAGCTTTGGTGGCAGCTCGGCAGGGTTGGCATCGACGACCTCGGCACCGGCCTGTCTGAGCTGAGCGGTGACCGCGGCACGATCCAGGATGGCCCGTTCTGCCGCAGCCGCCCGATACACCTCGGTGCTGCTGCTGCGCTGCACGCGTAGCTCCCCGAGCACGGGATCCAAGACTGAGGCAACGACCACCAGATGGTTTTGACTCAGCTGATTGACCATCGGGATCAAGCCTTCTTCGGCGGCTCCGGAGTCGAGCGAGGTGAGCAACACCACGAGTGAGCGATGAGCCGAAATCGCCCTCACTTGGGCTGGAATTTGAGTCCAGTCCATCTCGATCAACTCGGAGTCCAGCGGTGCCATTGCCTGCACTAGGGCGGAGAGTAAGTTACCTTTATGGCTCGAGGCCACCCGGGCTCGGGCGCGCCGATCGAAGGCTAAGAAGTCGACCCGATCGCCGCCACGATCTGCCAACACGGACAGCAGTAGCGCGGCCTCAATTTCGGTATCAAGCCTGGGTTCGTCATCGATCCGGGCGGCTGAGGTGCGTGAGGTGTCCATCACGATGACGACCCGGCGGTCCCGCTCGGGGCGCCAGGTCCTGACCACCACCGCCTGCCGCCGTGCGGTAGCCCGCCAGTCAATGGAGCGCACATCATCACCCCTGACGTAGTCCCGCAGTGAGTCAAATTCGGTACCGGCGCCACGGATCTGAACTGCCGCTCGGCCATCCAGTTCGCGAAGTCGACGTAACTTCGAGGGCAGATGTCGTTTCGAGCGAAACGGCGGCAAGACTCGCAGCCTGCCCGGTACGGTTACGGTGAGTTGCCGGGCAGCGACCCCGAGCGGGCCGAAGGAACGGACAGTGACCTGCTGGCTGGAGAGATCTCCGCGACGACGGGGCCGCAGCGAAACAGTGAGCCGGCGTCGCTGCTGTGCCGGAAGGTCAAGCTTCTGCCGTGGATTAGCCGCCCCCGCCGAGGGCTGCCAACCGTCACGAACCAGCGCTCGCAGGCGTCGCTTACCATTATTGGCGATCACCAAGGTGCTTAGGCAACTTTCATCAAGTCGCACCGACTCCGGTAATTGACGGGCGAAGCGCAGCCCTCGTGGCGAGGCGGCCAGCAAGAAGTCCAGCAGAAAAACCACTATCAGTAGCGCGACCCAGCAGAGTATGGTGACCGGCTGCGGGAAAAGCACGATGGGGATCAGGCCAAGAAGAGCCAGCAGCACCAATCGCCCGGTAATGACCATTTCGACGCTTCCTAGCGGGGGACCGGAACGGTAGCCAGAATGCTGGCCAGCACATCATCGACTTGAACGCCGTCCATCTGCGCTTCCGGTCGTAGCCCCACCCGGTGACGCAGCGCGGGTAGGCTGAGCGCTTTGACGTCATCCGGGGTGACGAAGCTACGGCCGGATAGCCAGGCCCAAACCCGCGAAGTGTTCAATAAGGCAGTGGCGCCACGAGGCGAGACTCCGAGCTGGAAGGAGGGTGCAGAGCGGGTGGCTCGAACGATATCGACGATGTAGGAGAGCACCTCAGCGGAGATTTCCACCGCCGAGATAGCTTGCCTGGCCAGGTCCAACTCAGCGATTCCAGCTACTGGTCGGACGCCAGCCGCTGCCAGATCCCGAGGATCGAAGCCCAGACTGTGGCGTCGCACCACCTCAATTTCCTCATCTCGGTTGGGTAAGGGCATGCTGAGCTTGAGCAGAAAACGATCGAGTTGAGCCTCGGGCAACGGATAGGTTCCTTCGTACTCCACCGGATTCTGGGTTGCCGCGACAATAAAGGGCACCGGCAGCGGGCGAGTGACCCCGTCGGCGGAAACTTGACGCTCTTCCATCGCCTCCAGCAGCGAAGCCTGAGTCTTCGGTGGGGTTCGGTTGATTTCATCGGCCAGCAAAATATTGGTGAAGACTGGACCTTCGCGGAAGGTGAATTCCGAACTGTGCGCATCGTAGATTAGTGAGCCGGTGACATCGCCGGGCATCAGATCCGGGGTGAACTGGACACGCTTGGTGTCCAAGCTCAGCGCGGTCGACAGCGCCCTGACTAAAAGGGTCTTAGCGACGCCGGGTACGCCCTCAAGCAGCACATGACCACGAGCCAGTAGCGCGATCAGGATTCCGGTCACGGTGGAATCCTGACCGACCACGGCCTTAGCCACCTCGGTGCGAACCGCGAGTAAAGCCGCCCTGGCCGAGTCATCATGGGCCGGCGCGGTTGCTGTTTGGGCCGCCGGAGGAACTGGTGCCGCTGGTGCAAAGCCAGGCTGGTTTGGGGCAGTTGGCCAGTGTTGATTGGCAGCAGGATAGGGCTGTTCACTCATGGTTCAGTATTCCTTCTCTAGGTCTTTTTCAACGGCTGCTAAATCTTGGGACCAAGCTAAGAACTGCGAATCGTTGCCGGGCTCGGTGAGGAGCAGAATGCGGCGGATCTCCGGTTCCGGCAGCGAACTGTGCGCGATCACTGCGAGTACGATCGACTCCCGGCTAGCCGCCGGACCGAGTCGCAATTTCCTGGCTAGGCGTTGCAGGGTTGCTGCTCTCAGGCTTGCCGAGGCTCGGTCTAAGGCCCGACCATCCTGATACAGTCGGGCGCGTCCAGTTGCCGTCTCTGAGGCTTTGACAATGACTGGCAATGGCTCTTCAACCAGTGGCCCGTCCCGACGCCCCTTCCAGAACATCGCCAGGATCGCCACGATGACCAGCCAAACACTGACCGGCACCAACCAAGCCGGCTGTAGTGAATTCAGCGAGGGTCGCTCCGCGCTGACCGGTAGATCTTTGGCCGAGGGGAGGTACCAAACTAACTGTTGATTATGCCCGAGTAAGCGGAAAACCAAAGCTGCATTCCCGCTATGTGCCAGCCGCGCATTACTGAAAATATCAGCGTTTCCGATCACCGTCAGCTGCTGATCAGCGCTTTGCGCGAACTGCCCAGTTTTCTCGGTGTTTTTGCTCGGCTCAGATTTCTCGGACGGAGAGTCATCGGTGCTAAAACAGACGGTCGGCCCTGAGTAGAGCGCAGCTTGCTCACCATCAATTTTTCCGGCAGCCAAAGCATCCTGATTGGAGCATTTTGCCGCTACCTCATCGCCTTGATGATCACTGCCCACACTGTAAAAACCAGCCGAGGTAATCTCCGAGCTAAGCGCCTGCAGCGCTAACGGCCCCGGGCTGATCACCACGATTCGAGCTCCGCTCTGCTTGAGCTTGCTGAGCTGTTCGGAAGAGAGCAGTAACTTGGGGTCGTAAAGCAGGACAGTGGAGGATGAGGCCCCTTGCGCTGCCACCGCTTGCAAAGTGCTTTCCAGGTTATCGCTGGGCTGCACCTTAATGCCCTGTTGTTTGAGCACCTCGGCTGCCGCCATTGCTCCGGCAGGGGCAGCATTGATCGGAGAAAGCCGAGCTGCCGACTTACTCGCAGATCCGAGCGCGCCAGCCAAACTTATCGCCAGCACGAGCAGGAAAATTGCGCTGACTATTAGCCAAAAACGCCACTTACGCAGCCAGCGAGTGAAGCGCTGCCATGAGGTGCCGATTGATGTGCCATCGGCTTCAGTGGTTTTTTCCTCTGTAGTGGCTTCAGTGGCTGCAGCGGCTTCGGCGGCTTCAGTGGCAGCAGGTGAGATGCTCATTGTGGGCCCACCCATTCGAGTTGAGCGGTACTACCTTCCGCGGGTTGCGAGTCCAGCAAGGACTGATCAAGCCTGCGCAGCTCCTGATAGTCCGCTTCGCTCGCCATGCTTTGAGCAGATTTTCGCTCCGAATAGCGGATCTGATTGAAAAGTCGGGCCGTGCGCCAGAGTGGTTGGCTCTCGGACGGGAAAGCGGCAACCAGTTTCAGCGTAACTTCCTCGGCGGTGCGACCCGGTTGCGGATCGATCACCACTCGTTCTTCGGCGGCCCGGACAATGGCTCGGAAGAGTTCGGTGATGGCACTGTCGTAGTCCCCAGCCGTTGCAGCCTGAGCGGCGCGTTGACGATGCTCAGCTGCTGAGAGCGAGCTGTCGACCTCGAAGATTTCAGCATCCTCATGCTGCTGTCGCCGGAGCAGCCGGGGCCGGACCAAGAAAATAATCAACCCGATCACTATCAACGGCACCAACACCAGCAGCAGTCCAGCCAAGCCATTATCAATGTGTAGAGCCCCGGAGAGGCCGTTCAATAATGAGTTGAAGAAATCAGAGACAATTTTCATCAGTCGCTCGGCCAGCCCAGGTTGGGCATCCTGATATTGCCGTTTGGCCAATTCGTCGATCGCCCATTTCCTGGCTTGTTCAGCGTCCGGCGAGACCGGTGCGTCGAAGAACCTCATCAGCGTGCCGAGGCAGTGTTGAAAAGATCTGAAGGGGCACCGGGAATACCGTCAGGGTTCTCCTCGGTAGCCGTTTCCAGCTCCTTGAGCAAGGTCAGATCGAAACCTTCGCGGCGGATTCTCAAATCCGTGTAGATCAGAGCCAACACCCCAGTTTGGAAGGCGTAGGCGACGGCGGCGATGACATTGCTCAGCAAGGAAGCGGCAAGGTTGGCGATCAGTGCCGCCGCCACCGCATCCGAGGGGTTCATATTGGGGTTGATCAAGGGTATCAACAAAGCAAAGAGGATGCCGATGGGGGTGGAGATGATGCCAGAAATGAATCCCACAATAATTTGCGCGAGGATGTAGGTGCCGAAAGTTCGCCACCAATGGCCGTTGGTGAGGTGCCAGGAGCGTTTGATCGCCTGGAAGACCCCGACCCGCTCGACGATCACCACAGCGGGAGCAACCAGTAACTTGGCAACCACCCAGATCACCAGCACCGCGAGGCCAAGTCCTAATAGCAAAGCAATGGGAACGCTGATCACGCCAATGGTGATAATCAGCACCCCAATGATCGAGCCGAAAACCACGATCAACAGAATCGAGGCAGCCGAATAGAGCAGGGCGAGCAGTACTAAGGTCCCAATTTTTGGCTTGGCGAGCCGCCACATCTGTTTGAAGGTAGTTCGGCGATTGACGGTGGCACGCAATACCGGAATGACCAAGACACCTTGCAAAATCATGGTGCCGATCACTGTGACAAAGGCAGAGATCGACACCGCGATGGAGAAGCTAATCAGCATCGAGCTGAGCTCACCGGCCTCGGCGCTACCAAACTGGCTTCCCGTGCGGTAGCTCAGATCGCCCAGCAGGCTGAGGAAAGAGGTGAACGAGGCGCCCGCCACCAGGATGAGAATCAGAATTTGGAGCAGGGTGCTGCCTGCCTGCAACAGCAGCGCAGAACCGAACATAGCCTTACCATTGCGACGGGCAGCTTGGAAAGCGCCATCTAAAATCTCGCCGAGGCTCAGCGGCCGCAACGGAATCACGCCCGGCTTGGGTGGTGCGATGTACTGCTGCTGACCAGCCATCGGCTGAGCGGCCCATTGCGGCGGTGCTTGCTGCCCCCACTGGGCTTGTTGACCCCATTGCGCTTGTTGACCCCATTGGGGTTGCTGGCCCCATTGGGCTTGTTGACCCCACTGTGACTGAGCTTGTGGCGCCGCCGGCTGGATTGGCTGAGTCGGTCCGTTCTGCCCTGAGTCAGGCCAATGAGCAGGTAGGCCAGCAGCGGGTGCTTGGTTCGAATCGTACCTAGGCGGCTCGGTGGCACCATTCCCCGCGGGGTCTGAAGGCGGGGGATAGCCCTGCTGAGACATCGTGGACCTTTCGGGTTCTCAACGGAACACTTCGCGGCATTCCCTCAATCTTTTCTGCGATTGCTCTTAGCCTACCCAGTTAGCCCGGGGAAAGGATATATCACCGCTATTACTCTTTGTTGGGCAGGTCGATGGGACATTACACAGCCGGATAAGCGAGTATAGAGTTATGAAGGCACGTATTTTGGTCGTGGACGACGACGAAGCTCTTTCTGAGATGATCGGCATCGTTTTGCGTAATGATGGATTCGAGCCGTTTTTCTGTGCCGATGGGTCCCAGGCTCTCGAGGCGTTCCGGGCTGGAAAGCCAGACTTAGTACTGCTAGACCTGATGCTTCCCGGGCTGGACGGCATCGAGGTTTGTCGGCTGATCCGCGCGGAGTCTGATCTACCAATTGTGATGCTGACCGCGAAGGCTGACACCTCAGATGTGGTGCGTGGCTTGGAGTCCGGGGCTGATGACTATGTGCCGAAGCCTTTCAAGCCCGCCGAGCTGGTTGCTCGAGTACGGGCCAGGCTCCGGCCGGGCGAGGTGAAAACCCCCGAAACATTGAGCATTGCAGATATCACCATCGACGTCGCTGGACACCTGGTGACCAGGGGACAAGAGCGCATCTCGCTCACCCCTCTTGAGTTCGATCTGTTAGTCGCGCTGGCTCGCAAGCCTTGGCAGGTGTTCACTAGAGAACTGCTGCTAGAACAGGTTTGGGGATATCGGCACGCCGCGGACACACGTCTGGTGAATGTCCACGTGCAGCGGCTGCGCTCCAAGATTGAAATTGACCCGGAAGCTCCCGAGGTAGTGCAGACTGTGCGTGGAGTGGGATACAAGGCTGGTCAGTAGGCTGGTGAAGATGGCTGGGCTGCTCTCTCGACTGAAAGCGTTGATCAGCAAGGGATGGGCCGCGCTATCCACGCTGCTGAAGCGTGAATACGGTTGGGCCATTGGCCGATGGCGCCGATCCATGCAATTCCGCACCGTCTTGGTCACCTTGTTGGTGACCTTTCTCACCGTTGGCGGCGTCGGTATCTTCCTGTCTAATCAAATTGCCAATGGTTTATTCCAGGAACGGTTAGAGCAGGCCACCGCTGAAGCCAAACGCAGCGTGGCTAGGGTGCAAAACAAATTCGATGGCACCAATAGTCTGCAAGTGACAGATAAGGCGGGCTTGGTCGGGCTGGCGCAGGGAGTTTTGAAAGATCTCAGCGGAGACACCCCGGATACCAACCGTGGTTACTTGTTGGTGCTGGTGCCTGGCCAGAACAGCCAGCTAGCACTGGCGACCTCGATTACCAGTGCTGAGAATGGCTCAATAACTCCCGCCATCCTGCCCGACGATTTGCGTAGCTCAGTTCGAGGAAGCTCGAAATCCGAATTATTTTGGAAGTCAATTGCCCTGCCGGTGGACGACAAAGGTAGCCACCCGGCGCTTGCCATGGGTGGCAAGGTGGACCTGGTAGGTACCAGCTACGAACTGTATTTGGTCTTCGACCTCAATAAGACCCAGGACACCCTGAACTATATCCAGTCGGTGCTCTGGATATCCGGAGCGGCGATCTTGTTACTGATCGGCGGAATCACCTGGTACGTCACTCGGAACGTGGTGCAACCGGTGAGCCAGGCCGCTTTGGTCGCGGAGAAGCTGGCCGCCGGCGAGTTGCAGGAGCGGATGAATGCTCGGGGTGAGGATGAGGTCGCCAGACTAGCTGACTCCTTTAATAAGATGGCTACCGCCTTGCAAGACCAGATCAACCAGCTCGCCTCACTGTCGCAGATGCAGCGTAACTTCGTCTCCGATGTCTCACATGAATTGCGCACCCCGCTCACTACGGTGCGGATGGCTGCCGAAGTGCTTTATGAGTCACGGGATTCCTTCGATCCGGTCAATCGTCGATCGGCGGAGCTGATGTACCACCAAGTCGAAAGATTCCAAGACTTGCTGGCTGATCTATTGGAGATATCCAGGTTCGACGCGGGTGCTGCGGTGCTGGACTGGGAGTCTCAAGACCTGTTTAGCGTGATTGATCGAGTGATTGATGCCGCTCAACCACTGGCAGATCAGATCGGTTCCACCATGACAGTGGTCTCGGCCGTCGAAGGCGACCATTGCGTGCTGGAGATGGACTCGCGACGGATCGAGCGAATTTTGCGCAATCTGATCGTAAATGCTTTAGAACACGGTGAGAAGAAACCGGTGGAAATCTTTGTCGCCGCCGATGCTGAAGTAGTCGGTATTGCCGTCCGGGATCATGGAATCGGGATGGATCAAGAGGTGCTCAGCCGGGTCTTCGACCGTTTCTGGCGGGCCGATCCGGCGCGGGCCAGAACCACCGGTGGTAGCGGTCTTGGGCTGGCAATCGCCACCGAGGACAGCCATCTCCACCATGGCAAGCTCGAGGTGTGGGCGCGTCCCGGCGAAGGCTCATGCTTCCGTCTCACCTTGCCGCGCCGCCGAAATATCGTTGTCGATCACTCACCGGTGAACCTGCCACCCGAGGAAGATCCAACGCAATTAGCGCCAGAGCTGCTGGAATTTGATGAGTCGCTCAAGGCAGTGGGGAGTTCCGATGAGAAGTAGTGCACAGCGAATGATCGCTGTCTTGACGCTATTGGTTCTGGCCCTGGCCGGTTGCGCTGGCATCCCCACCGGCGGCGCGGTGGGTCAGGTCCAGAACAGCCCAAGTTCAGGCTCCGATAATCTCAATATCGGCTACAGCGAGCAGCCTCCGGCGCCGGACGCTGACCAGCGCGGTATCGTAGTGGGCTTTCTCAACGCAGCCACCGGGGTCGGTAATAATTTCCAGGTTGCCCGGAAGTATTTGACCAGCGCCGCAGAGGCTTCCTGGAAGAGCGGGCAGCGTACCGTGGTGTATTCAGAGTCGCCGGAGATCGTGACCAGCGGCAATAGTGGTGCGGTGAGCGCGAATCTCAAAGTGCAATCTATTGTCGACTCCACCGGTGTGCGCACCCCCTCGGCTCCCGGTGCGGTCGAGTCCTTGAAATTCAATTTGGTGAAAGTCGCCGGGGAATGGCGGATCGACTCCCTGCCCGATGGCATCGCGCTCGCCACCAATCTCTTTACTGACCTTTTCAAGCATTACGCGCTTTATTTTTACGATCCGGGATTCAGCTATTTAGTCCCCGATGTCAGGTGGCTTCCCGGCAAGGGGGACTCTGTGGCAATCAGCATCGTGAAGGCTTTGCTAGATGGCCCGGCGAACTATTTGCGCGGCGCAGTGGCCAGCGCCTTCCCGGATAGCATTCGCTTGGAATCTCCCACCGTGCCGATTGAGAATTCAATCGCTACCGTGGACATCTCCGCCAAACCACTGCTGGATGCCTCGCCGAGCACCAAATTGCAAATGCAAACTCAACTCTTGGCGACCTTGCAGGGCGGTTTGAATACCGTCACCGGGGTTCGGATGCGGGCGGGTTCGGACCAGATAGTGTTGGGCTCTGATCCACAACCTGCTGACAAGCTAAAACCGCCTGCGGTGAGTGGGCGGCTGATTGGCATCTCGAATAATGACCTGGCCTACCTGGACGGAAATGTGATCGGTCCGATTGCTGGTGTTGCTTCGGTGGCGCAGTTGGAACCGAGCAACCCTGCGCAGAGCTATCGGCTTTTCGCCGATGGCGGTGCGGTGGCCTTCCTCAATGCGACCGGCTCCTCGCTATACACCATCGCGCCCGGGCAAACGGTAGTCAAGCCGGTCAGTGCAACGAAACTCAGCACCCCGTCCTTCTCACCCAGTAATTGGGTATGGACAGCTGCCGGTGACGGCAGTGGAAATGTTTATGCGAGCCATCCGGGTGGACAAGGAACAAATCAGAACCCAGTGGTAGTGCTTAACATCGACTGGCTCAAGGGAAGAACCGTAAATTCCTTCCGAATTTCCCGGGACGGCACTCGAGCGTTGGTAGTTTCCACCGCCAACGGTCAGAGTCGAGTGCAGTTGACCGGTATCCTCCGCCAAGACACCACCGCTGAGAGCGCGCCGCGTGACCTTACTGATCCGAGCACCATCTATCTCAGCAACACGGCAATCAGCGAAGGCTACTGGGCCGGGGAGAGCAGTTTTGTGCTTTACGCCCCGGGGGCGAAGGAGGTCACTCCGATCGATGTTGAGCTGACCCAAGACGGGGCGCAGATGCCAACCCTCACGGGTTTACAGCAACTCAGCGTTGGTAACAGCATTACCGAGCTATACGCCCTGGATGCCAAAGGTACACTCTATAAATCCTCGGCCGGTTCATGGGCTGAGCTGCCGACTAAGGGCATCTCAGACTTAGCTTTCGCCGGTTAGTTGTCTCGACGCCCCCCATTTCGGTGCTGGTTCCTCACAACGATTCGGCAAATCGGGAAGCTGGCTGACTGGGGCTGGGAGATCTGACAGGCTGAGCACATGTCGGGTGCGATATTGGCAGAAAACAGCGGAGCTGAGGAGGCAGCCAAGGGCTCCGCGCAACATCGGGCTGAGCCAAGAGGCCGTTGGCAGTGGCTCTTTGATCAATTGCTCCAGGCCGCTGAGGCAGTCGCGGACCTGGTCTTCCCCAGGGTGTGTGCGAGCTGTGAGCGGCCGGCCGTTGTGCTCTGCTCAGATTGTCACCGCGCGTTGAGCAGGGCGACTCGGTTCCCGGTCAGAGCCGAGATGCTCGCCGAATCGCTCAGTTCGGCCCAGATCGTCAGCAATGCCGGGGCTGTTCCAATGACGGTGCTAGCGGCTGGGATGTATCGCGACCACCTGGCCCGGGTCATCTTGGCCTTTAAGAACCACTCGGCACTACCTTTGGCCAAGCCGCTAGCTCAAGCGCTCTGGCGGACTCTAGTAGAAATCGCTCATTCGGAAGGCTTTTTTGAACAGGGAGTCTCCGGGCTCCCCAGTAGATCAATGATGCAGCGGAAGCCAGGCCGGCAACCTGGCCTGCCACTCTTGGTACCGGTGCCGGGCACCGGTACCGCTTATCGGCGCCGCGGATACCATCCATTGCTGGTCTTGCTCGCCGCCTTGCAGCGACAGGCGGGTACCAAGCTACCGGTCAGAAAATTACTCCGCCGCTCCTGGCGGGCGGGCTTCCGGGGTAGTGCTCAGCCTGGACTTTCGGCGCGGCAGAGACGTCGCCGACTCGCTGGCAGCATGCTGGTGCCAGCCCGGCTGAGCCGTCGCCGGGCGGGATCGCAGTGTCTGCTGGTTGATGATGTGATGACCACCGGAGCAACCCTTGCGGAGGCTAAGCGTGCCCTTGAGCAGGCTGGCCTCTCGGTGGTTGCCGCCATCGTGCTGGCCGCTGTGCCGAAATATCAGCAGACCATTGAGTAGAGGTTGGGCCAAAGATGGCCAGCAGGTGAAGATACAGAGGATTCCCAGAAAATAATTCGCCTCAAAAGGGTGAATAACGACACGCTTTGAACTAACGTGAGTTAACGGGTACCCATCAAAGGGAAAAGACCCGTCGGCGGTCTGCTAAGCAGGATCCAGAAGCCGGCCGCCGCGTCACTTTCGTCACGTGGAGGGCACTATGGAATTCATGATCAGCGGCCGCAATCTCACCGTCTCAGACCGGTTCCGTGAATACGCTTCGGAAAAAATCTCCAAGCTCGAACACCTCGCGGAAAAGGTCCAACGCATTGACGCAAAAGTGTCTAAGCAGAGCAATGCACGTACTGCTGATCCTCAGCTCACCGTTGAACTCACTGTGCAAGGCCGTGGAGCAGTGATTCGGGCCGAAGCTCACGCCGCGGATAAATTCGCTGCCTTCGATGTCGCCTACGGAAAGCTTCTGGAGCGACTTCGCAGAGTCAAAGACCGAAAGAAGATTCATCACGGCAGGCACACTCCGATTGCGGTCAGCGAAGCGACCGCAGGTCTGGAACCCGTCGGTACCGGGCCGATTGCGCTGGTCCAGGAGGAAGCGAAAGCAGAGCAAGCGGAGCGCTCACCCTATGAGATCGACAACGATATTCCGGCCGGCGATTCTCCGGTTCTGATCCGTCGAAAAGTTTTCCCAGCTGCCGCGATGACGGTTGACGACGCGGTGGACAATATGGAACTGGTGGGGCACGATTTCTACCTTTTCGTGGACGCCGAGACTAACGCTCCGTCTGTGGTGTACCGCCGCCGCGGTTGGACTTACGGCGTGATCACCTTGGACGCCGATTGCACCGAAGAATCTGCCCCGGCAGAACAGATCCTGGCCTACCGCTCAGATGACCGGACGGTTGCATCCTAGAAACAGTTGAATCATAGGGGTTATTGCGGACTCAAATCGTCCGCAATAACCCCTATGATTTTTTTATGACTGCAGCGCCAACATCAGCCTCTCTGAGCATGGCCCAAGCTCGACGGATTGCCATCGCGGCGCAAGGGCTGGCTCGAGGAAAGCCCACCGGGCCAGTAAGCAGTAGAGCGATTAGCAACACCTTCGACCGGCTCCAGCTGGTTCAGATTGACTCGGTCAATGTGCTTTCCCGCAGCCACTACTTGCCCTTTTTCGCCCGCCTCGGGAACTATGATCGAGAAGCGCTAAATAGAATGGCTCAGCAACATCCACGGAAAATGGTGGAGTACTGGGCCCATGAGGCAAGTTTTATCAAGCCCGAGCATTTTGCCGATTTATTGCCTTGGCAGCGCCGTAGCTGGGTTGGCAATAACCCCCTGGGTTCAGAACAGGAAAAGACTCTCGCACCACGCATTCTAGCGTTGCTGGCGAACGCTAGGCCGCTCACCGCGCGCCAAGTGACTGGAAGGCTGGGGCAGCAATCTCAGGTGTCGAAAGACAATTGGGGCTGGAACTGGAATCCGGTAAAGCAGGTTTTAGAGAAGCTCTTCATCGCTGGACAGATCAGTGTGGCTGGGCGAAACGATCAGTTTGAGCGACGGTATACCCTCGCGGAGAAGGTGTACCGGGAGGTTTCTCAGCTCCCGACAGAACGTCAACAGGGGCTCAAACGCCTGATCGAGGCCTCAGCACGGGCGCATGGCATTGGCACCGTGCGTTGTTTTGCTGATTACTTCAGGTTGCCGGTCAAGCCGAGCGCTCAGGCGGTCGCCGAACTGCAAGCTGAGGGAGTGCTTGAGTCGGTGCAGGTGAAGGGCTGGAAGTCGGAACTTTACCTGCATCAGGAAGCAGTCCGGCCGCGACAGTCGCGGGCCAGGGCGCTGTTGAGCCCCTTTGACTCCCTGGTGTTCGAGCGCCGCAGGCTTCTTGATCTGTTCGATTTCCACTATCGGATCGGTATTTATACCCCGGCTGAAAAGCGATTGCATGGTTACTATGTCTTACCCTTCTTACTGCGAGATCGGTTAGTCGCCCGTGTTGATCTGAAAGTCGACAGGCAGTCTGGTCGGCTTCTGGTGCGTACCGCCTTCGCCGAGCCCGACGCCCCCGGCGATACTGCGAGCGAACTTGCTGCGGAACTTGCGTTGATGGCGCGTTGGCTAGGAGTCGAGCAGGTGGTGGTTGAAGAACTGGGCGACCTCGCCCCGGCACTCAAACGGGCGGTCGCCAGCTCACTGGGCGTCGACTAATCAACTGGGGCGACCCGTCGAGTTTTCGCCACCCTCGAGAGATCACCTACCCACGGTGCGGAATTGGTCGCTGAAGTCGTCCAGTACAAGACCTGTATCGCTATTGTTACATCCGGGACTTGACCGGAGTCGTTATTGGGCTAGTCGAAGAATTGCAATAATTCAATGGCTGGGCATGCTCAGATCCGCTAAATCCATGGTTATTCGGATGATGGCGAATCCGATGAACTGACCATGAAATTCGCTCTGCGGGAACCCGTGTGCTCTGTGGCACGTGACTCACGTAGACTAATCACGCTGGAGTCCGGCCAGGACTCCAAAAGCTGCCGAAGCAAACAGGAGTATGGAAAGTGCCATCACTGCTTGAACGAGTTCTCCGTACGGGCGATCGCAAGATTTTGAAGCGCCTGCATGTCTATACAGACGCGATCAATGCGCTGGAGGAGTCCTTTCAGACTTTCACCGACGCGGAATTGCGTGAGGAGACCGACAAGCTCAAGGCGCGGCATGCCGACGGCGAATCACTTGACGACTTGCTCCCGGAGGCTTTCGCCGCGGTCCGTGAAGGTTCTTTCCGCACTTTGGGGATGCGTCAGTTCGACGTTCAGCTGATGGGCGGTGCTGCCTTGCACCTCGGCAATATCGCGGAAATGAAGACCGGTGAGGGCAAGACGCTGGTCGCCACCGCGCCGGCGTATCTCAATGCGCTGAGCGGCAAAGGCGTGCACGTGGTGACGGTTAACGATTACCTGGCTGGCTATCAATCCGAACTGATGGGTCGGGTGCACCGTTTCATGGGCCTGACCAGCGGCTGCATCCTCTCTCAGCAGGAGCCAGCCGTCCGCAAGGAGCAATACGCTGCGGATATTACTTACGGCACGAATAACGAATTTGGCTTCGACTATTTGCGCGACAATATGGCCTGGAGCAGCGAGGAGCTCGTGCAACGCGGTCACCATTTCGCCATCGTCGATGAAGTCGACTCGATTCTGATTGACGAGGCTCGTACTCCGTTGATCATCTCGGGCCCGGCGAGCGGTGACGCGAATCGCTGGTACAGCGAGTTCGCTAAGGTGGTGCTGCGTCTCGATATTGAAGACGACTACGAGGTGGACGAAAAGAAGCGCACCGTTGGCGTGCTGGAACCAGGCATTGAAAAGGTCGAAGATTACCTCGGCATTAGCAATCTCTATGAATCTGCTAATACTCCGCTTATTGGTTTCTTGAATAATGCCATTAAGGCGAAAGAGCTCTTCAAGCGCGATAAAGACTATGTGATTCTCGACGGCGAAGTTTTGATTGTCGATGAGCACACCGGACGTATTCTGGCCGGTCGGCGTTACAACGAAGGTATGCACCAGGCGATCGAAGCCAAAGAGGGTGTTGAGATCAAGGCCGAAAACCAGACCTTGGCCACGGTCACCTTGCAGAACTACTTCCGGTTGTACGAAAAACTCTCTGGGATGACCGGCACCGCCGAGACCGAAGCTTCCGAATTCATGGGCACCTACAACCTGGGTGTGGTGCCGATCCCGACCAATAAGCCGATGGTTCGTATCGATCAGCCAGACCTGGTGTACCGCAATGAAGTGGTGAAGTTCGACGCTGTGGTCGAGGACATCGCCGAGCGACATGAACTGGGGCAGCCAGTTTTGGTCGGTACCACCAGTGTGGAGAAGAGCGAATACCTTTCCAAGCAACTGGCTAAGAAGGGCATTAAGCACGAGGTGCTAAATGCGAAGAATCACGCTCGGGAGGCTGCCATTGTCGCCCAGGCTGGCCGTAAGGGTGCGGTCACGGTGGCTACCAATATGGCGGGTCGCGGCACCGACATCATGCTCGGCGGAAACGCTGAGTTCAACGCCGTGGCCGAGTTGGCCAAACGTGGCTTGAACCCTGAGGAGACTCCGGAGGAATACGAGGCTGCTTGGGCCGAGGCCTACGCAGAAGCCAAGAAGGTGGCCGAGGCTGAGCACGAAGAGATCATTGAGCTCGGTGGCCTCTACGTGCTAGGCACCGAACGGCACGAATCCCGACGGATTGATAACCAGTTGCGTGGCCGGTCCGGGCGTCAAGGTGATAAGGGCGAATCGCGGTTTTACCTTTCGCTCACCGATGATCTGATGCGGTTGTTCAACTCCGGTGCTGCTGAGCGTTTGATGGGTCGTTCAGTGATGCCTGACGACGCAGCTTTGGAGTCCAAGCTGGTTTCCAAAGCCATTGCCTCTGCGCAGGGTCAGGTTGAGGGGCGCAACGCTGAACAGCGTAAGAACGTGCTCAAGTACGACGATGTGCTCAACCGTCAGCGTGAAGCAATTTACGGTGACCGGCGTCGCATCCTCGAGGGCGATGATCTGCACGAAAAGGTCCAACACTTCCTGGAAGACACCATTAACGAAACGATCGATAGCGCTACCGCTGAGGGACATAGCGAGGAGTGGGATTACAAGGCGCTATGGGCCGAACTTGGTACCCTGTATCCGATTAGCATCACGGTTGACGATATCGCTGAGGAAGTTGGCGGCAAGGGCGGCATTAGTCAGGAAGTTCTGAAGACTGAGGTGCTCTCCGATGCCCGGCTGGCCTATCAGCAGCGTGAGGAAACTTTGGGCTCGGAAACTATGCGCGAACTGGAGCGTCGAGTGGTGCTCTCGGTGGTCGGCCGCAAGTGGCAGGAACATCTTTACGAGATGGACTACCTGAAGGAAGGCATCGGCCTGCGGGCGATGGCGCAGCGGGATCCGCTAGTTGAGTACCAGCGTGAAGGTTTTGCGCTTTTCCAGACCATGATGGGTGCCATCCGGGAGGAGAGCGTCGGCTTCCTGTTCAATCTGGAGGTTCAGGTTGAACAAGCGCCGGCGGCTTCAGTCGGTGTGCAAGCTGAACAGCCTGCCGCCCTGCTCGACCGAGTGTCTGGCGCGGAAACCTCCTCTGCGGAGGAAACGGAGGAACGCGATGCTGCAACGCAGCACCCGGTGATCTCTGCCCCGGGCTTGGAAGCTCCCGAGCGACCAAATCAACTGCAGTTCACCGCACCAGATGCCTCAGGTGAAGCGGAAACGCACGTGGAACGCCGTTCCGGTGGAACTAACCCGCCGCCTTCTGCGCGCAAAACAAATAAGCCAAATAATAAGCGCAAGAAGCGTCGATAACGGCTAGCCGTTTGTCGCCGCTGCCTGATCAGCCGATCTGCAACACGGTGACGATCCAATTACCGAACTGCTGCTCTATTCGTAGGGCTATCGCCCGGTAGCGTGGTCCGTCTGCTGCCAGCACACTGAGTTCGTAGATTCCTGGCGCAACGGAACAGCCATGTGCCGATCTGATTTGCGGGCTTTGACCGGCCCTGGGTGCTAAGCCAGGCGTCATTGCTTGTGCTGACCTCGCTTGCTGGGTGAGTTCGGCTCTGCGTTGCAAAGTGCCGAACACTTCGGGGCTAAGCAGCCGAGCAAGTTGTTTCGGAGCGCGGGTGCCTGCGAGCACCTCCAGGCTTGCTTTGGCTACGCTGGCCGCCAGTTTACGAATTTGCAGCTTCTCTTCGGTGCTGGGAGTTGCCAATGCGATGACTGCTGTTCCCGGTACTCGGTTTGGAAGTTGTGGCGGATGAGTCAGCTTCTTGGCCTGAGGCGGACGGAATGATTCTTCGCTAGCTAGCTTGCTAACCGAGGGCATGGCACTGTCCTTTTACGGCGGGTGGGCGTAGCAGCTGGCCGGGAAGCAGTAAATCCGGATCCGGGCCGATTAATTGACGGTTAGCCAAGTACCATCGCGGCCATTCCTTGGCAATTTCTGCGTCGGTGGCGAGCGGGCCGAGAATTCGTCGGGTCAGCGTCCACAGACTCTCACCCGGACGCACCACCTGGAAATGGGTCTTAGTCGCCGCCGGACGCCGGGGCATGGCAATAAATAGTCCGGGCTGTGCGGGCGGCGCTGACGGAGTCCAATTCGGTATTGGCGGCGGTTCGGCCATGCCAGTGGAGGGTCCGAAAGTTGGCTGGAGTTGAGTTGGCTGGAGAGCCGAACCGGCGACGAAGATCTTCGAAGCTGCCCAGTCGGTGTTCGTTGATGCTGCTTGCGCAGGCTGCTGGGCTAGGGCTGCGGTCGGGGGACCGAGGGAGAGGTGCAGCCCGATCAGCAGGGCAGCTAGCTGGTGAAGCTGACGGGGGATCAAGGCGGATAACCAGTGCACTCGGTGAAATCGACTGCGCAGAGCTCGGTCAGCCGTAACCCGCTGCAAGGCGATGGCAAGCAAGAGGCTGCCGAACCACCATAGTGTCACGCCGATCCCGAAAAAGAAGACGAAGAGACTGAAAGACAGCCCTAAAAATCGTTGATCCGTAGCAGGGAGGGTGAGCAAACGAGAGAGGTTCAGCAGGCCGATGATTGAAACCCCACTAGCGAGAATTGGCGGTATGACGAAAAGACTGAGCTGACCGCAACTTATCGTCAAAGATCTTTTGATGTTCTTTGTTGATTTTTGATGGCTTTTAATACTCATAGGATTTGTTTAGCACTCGGTGTCCAGACTGTCTAGGTTTTTCGGAGTTATCCACAGCTTGACCCCGCTGAGGGACGGTCATAATCTGGCCGGGTGCGATGGGAAGCGCTCTTTAACGACTTGCTCGGGCAGCTAGATGCGGCTGAGCAGCGTACAGCCGATCTAGAGATTGATGAGCTTTTTCGCGCCGAGTTGGTCTCGCTCAAGCTGATGGACCGCCTTCGTGCGGCGCTCAACACGTCGGTCTCTATTGTGCTGAGCGCAGACCTTCGTTTCTCAGGTGAGCTACGAGTGGTTGGTGCGGACTGGCTGTTACTGAGCACTCAGCGCAGATCGGTCCTGCTGCCAGTCGGGGCGATTTCGCACCTCGAAGGTCTCAGCCATGCTGCTCGACCGAGTACTAAGGCTCTGCAATACCGCTTTGCTTCAGCCCTTCGGGTGCTCAGTCAGCGCCGTGCCGGGGTGCATCTTCTGCTGGGCAGTGCGCATGGCTCACCAGAAGCAGTGCAAGGGGTGATTGATCGGGTAGCTGCAGATCACTGTGACATCTCCGCGCTTCGAGACGGTGAATTTCGTCGTGAGGGGAGCATTCTCGGAGAGAAAATAGTTCCATTTACCGCCATTTTGGCAGTGTCGTCGCTGCCGGTGGGCGATGATGGAGGGCTATGATCAACTGGTGATTGAAGAACCCTCGCCGAGCTTGTTGTATGAAATCTGGTTGCTCTCGAGCAGCACGCAAATGATCCTTGACCGCTTGGGCGCGGATTCTGCTATTTCCGCAGATGAGATCGCCGTGCTCACTACTCTGAGGTTCGGCAATGGGGTCAGTCAAAAACAGATTGCTGAGCTAACCAATCTACGGCGTAGCACCTTGTCAATGATGCTCGGCCGACTGGAGAAGGCAGGTTTGGCAAGTCGCAAGACGAATCCGCGAGATGCCCGATCACGAATTTTCTCGATCACAGCAGAAGGCGACCGAATCCTGGACCAGCTGGTGGTCGGCATTTTTAATATTGAGAACGCCTACGCCGACCGAGTGGGGGAGTCGAGGGAACAAGCGGTGCAGACGTTGTTCGAACTGCGGAGAAACGTTTTACAGGCTGGTATCTCCGAACTTGAAAAGGTCGGTAAATAGCTGGTTCAGTCCTTCGCTGCGTCTCTGAGCCGCTCGGCTGCTGCATACCGTTCCTGGATGTAGCGTTCTAACATTGACTCTTCAATCCGCCATTGGCCGCGACCGCCGACTTGGATAGCTGCTAATTCGCCGCTGCGCACCAAGGCGTACGCCGCAGGTGCCGAAATTTGCAGCTGCTCGGCGACGTCTGCAAGGGTCAAAAAACGGGGCATTGACCTATTTTGTCATTCTTTGAGTAGCTTTGGTAGTTTCCGGGCTGTTATCCACAACTCTTTCAACCCCTTATTAATTCCAGCTTTTCGGAATAGTCTGTGTGCACACTATTCATAGTTGCCGCAAAGGAATGGAAATGGTGCCGGAAGCAGCTCCGATTAATCGATTGAGAAAGCCATCCTGGAAAGACCCCCGTCTGTTGATCGGAGTCTTGCTGATCTTGTTCTCGGTCAGTGCGGTGCTATTGCTGCTCGGAAATGCAGAGCGGACAGTCGAAGCTTTCGTCAGCACCGGAGACATCGTGGTTGGGCAGAAGCTCGAAACTGCGTCGATGAGCAAAGTGAAAGTTCGACTCGATGAACTTCAAGGAGCCTACTACCTTGCCGCGGACCAGTTCCCGAGTGGCGCGGTAGCTGTGCAAATGATTCATAGTGGGCAGCTGATTCCCAAAAGCAGCGTGGCGATGGTTGATGAATCACATCGCAAACCAGTCGCTGTGACCTTGGAACAGAAGCTTCCGGCCGCGGCCCAAGTGGGTGATCGAGTGGATATTTGGGTTGCTGAGGTGGATCCCAAGACGGGTCTGACGGCACTGCCCCAACTCATTCTGCCGAGCGTCGAGATTGAAGCATTGGAGAGAGCGAAACCCGGTTTGATGACTCAAGACCAAGACCTGGTCTATGTCCTGGTAGACGCGCCTAGACTGCCGGTGCTGCTGCACGCCCTCACCGATAAAGCGAAACTCTCAGTTGTCCTTGACTTGGCCGGAGGGCATCGATGAATTTTCGCTTTGCGGTGCTAGGCGAAGCCGCTGATCGTTTGGTGGAACAGCTGGAAGCTATCGGTGAGCAATTTACAGTGGTTCGTCGCTGTGCCGAGCTCCGAGAACTAGTGGCCGCCTGCCAAAGCGGTTTAGCGGGGGTCGCCCTACTGAGTGAACACACCGCAGAACTGAACTCAGCTTTGCTGGAACGTTTAGCTGCCTGCCACTCCCGGGTCGTGGTGCTAACAGATGATGAAGCAGAAACTCAGCGGCTGAACTCGCTGGGAGCGCGGGTTTTTTCGCTCGGTAGTGATGCGCTGAAGATCATTCAGGGACTAGAGTCCGACTCGGTTGATGCAGATGGGGCAGTGACCGAGCCGGCAGCGCAATTCCTGGCGATCCAGGACGCCAAGGACGACGCAGCGTCGAATAAGCTACTTGGGGAGGCTGAAAAGAAAAAACATCCTAAGAATGTGGACTCCTCGCAGATCATCGCGATCTGGGGCCCGATAGGTTCTCCAGGAAGGACCATGCTGGCCACGAATATGGCGGCCGAGTTCGCTGCGCTGGGGCTTGAGGTGCTGCTGATTGATGCGGATAGTTACGGTGCCAGCGTGGCGGCAACTTTGGGTATTTTGGACGAATCTGCCGGAATCGCTCGGGCAGTCCGGTTAGCGGATCAGGGCTCACTCGATCCGGAAGGTCTGTGGCAGATCGCTCCGGAGCTGGTATTTCGTGGCGGTCGATTTCGGGTGCTTTCTGGATTGACCCGTCCGGATCGTTGGCCAGAATTACGTGCGATGGCGCTTCAACAGCTATTCACGCTATCTCGTCAGCTGCTGCCGGTCACCATTATCGACTGCGGGTTTTCCCTGGAAACGGATGAGGAACTGAGCTTCGACAGCTACGTGCCTCGTCGCAATGCAGCTACTCTCGCCGCATTGCGCTCGGCTGATCAGATCATTGCGGTTGGTGCGGCGGATAGCATCGGCGTGCCTCGGCTGATTCGGGGCTTGACCGAGCTGGCGAATATTTGTCCGGGACAGGAGCCCCTTGTGGTTTTGAACAAGGTCAGGCGTGGGGCTGCCGGTCGTTCACCTGAGCAGGCATTGCAGCAAGCCTGGCTCAGGTTCGGGCCGCAATTCTCAATCAAGGCCTTTTTGCCCGCAGAAACAGCACTTCTTGACCGAATGCTGCTCTCCGGCGAGTTATTAATAGAGGCGGGGCCAGACTCCGCATTGCGAAAAAAGCTTCAGACATTCGTTAGTGCACTTGCACAGCGAAACTCGCAAACTGCTGTGTCCTCGACCACAGCAAAAAATGGCTGATTCAGGCTACTGTCAGTAGGGGCCGCAAGGAAGCGGTTCGTAACTGCTACGGAGGCGTATTTAGATGTCGAACGGGTTCGAAGAAACCGGAACCGTCGGGTCCACTACCGGAACCACGAAACTCACTGAGAAGACCATCGACAGCTTCATCGCCGATTATTATGAGCAGATCGCTGAGGAAGACCGCTCAAAGTACGACCAGGCCACCCTCCGGCAGCGCGCCCTGGCGCATCGCGAACTCGCTCAGCACCGGCCCAGCGGCACCTCCAAGGTTGCGGTGGTCAACGAGAGCGACGAGTCGAGGCACTACAAGGAGACAGTGGTCTATATCGTCACCGACGATATGCCCTTTCTAGTAGATTCCGTTACCGCTGAGATTTCGCGTCAAAATGCCGCCATCACGCTGGTGGTTCACCCGATGTTCGTGGTGAGCCGGAATGATAATGACGACGAATTAGTCAGTGTCGCCAAGGTGCCCACCTATCTCGGAGTGGCCAGTGGCGATACGGCTGCAATGCCCGATATCTCACATTTGATTGCCAGCAATGGCCAGTCTTCACATATGGAGTCCTGGATCGCAATCGAAATCGCTCAGCTTGATGAGGCAGCCGGCCAGGAACTCTTGGCAGGTCTGGATCGAGTGCTTGGCGATGTGCGAGTGGCGGTTGAAGATTGGCAGCCTATGAGGCACAAGGCGCTTTCTTGCGCAGCCAGCCTCGCTGAAGTCACCGGTGGTGATCAGGTTGCTGATCTGCGTGAAGCGGAAGAACTGCTGAGTTGGATGGACGCCGGAAACTTCACTTTCTTGGGCTATCGGGAGTATGACCTGGTGGACGAGAGCGGCGAAGACGTCTTAGTCAACCGAGAAGGCAGCGGGCTGGGCTTGCTGCGTGAGTCCCGAGTGGCCAAACAGGTTCAGCACCTCACCTCGGCCGGCCGGAAGAAAGCCCGAGAGAAACATGCTTTGGTGATCACCAAAGCCAACTCGCGATCGACCGTACACCGTTCGGGATATCTCGACTACATCGGAATCAAGTCCTTCGACGCGGCCGGGAACGTCAATGGTGAGCGGAGATTTATCGGTCTTTTCGCTTCCGGTGTCTACACCGGTTCGGTGCGCAGCATTCCGGTAGTTCGCGAGAAGGTCAATGCTGTGCTTAGGCATTTTGGCTTCCCTCCGGACTCCCATTCCGGTAAAGACCTTTTTGCAGTGCTGGAAACCTACCCTCGCGATGAGCTCTTCCAAATTGAGGTCAATGACTTGATCACGATTGCCGAAGGAATCATGCGCTTGCAGGAACGCCGCCGTACCCGATTGTTCCTCCGCCCGGATATTTATGGCCGATTCATGTCGGCATTGGTATATATCCCGCGAGATCGTTACACCACGGCTGTTCGGCGACGAATCGAAGCGGAACTCACCAAAACTTTTGACGCGGTCAGCATCGATTTTGAAGCTCGAATGAGCGAGTCGACACTGGCCAGGCTGTTTTTCAGAATCAGATTGGCCCGAGGCACCGACCTCAGTAATGTTGACGCAAGCGCGCTGGAGGCGCGGCTGGTGACAGCAGCACGTTCTTGGTCGGAGGGCTTGCGAGAGGTGCTCGGCAAGGCGCTTCCGCTTGACCAGGCGACAGCTCTGGCCGCGCAATGGGCAGAGGCCTTCCCCGCCAGCTATCGCGTCGACTTCGAGGTTGAGGATGCTATCGAGGACATCCGCCGTTTTGAGGAATACGGTCAGAACTACCGCGCTGCTAAGCAACAGAACCCTGATGCACTCTGCAGCCCCGGGCTCAAGGTCTACATTCCGCAAGGTGCCCACGAAGAGCTCGAAGAAGACGCCCGGGTCAAGCTCTATATGGCGTATCCGAAGAGCCTGAGTCAGATCCTGCCGTTCTTCCATAATCTGGGCATTGAGGTTCTAGACGAGCGACCCTTTGAAATTCAAACCACCGATAAGAGGGACTTCTTCCTTTACGATCTGGGATTGAAGTACCCGACGGGAATAGACCCACTGGCAACCAGCGAGTTGCTCGCTGAATCATTCGGCGCAGCGATCACCGGGGTCAGCGAATCGGATGCCTTTGACCGGCTGGTGCTGCGCGAAGGCATGGCTTGGCGACAGGTCGTCATTCTGCGCAGCTATGCCAAGTACTTGAGGCAAATGGGGAATACCAACTCTTACGGCTTTGTCGCGGATACTCTGCTAGCTAATGCTTCGGTGGCGCAGTCTCTGGTGAAGCTCTTCGAGACCAGTTTCGATCCCGCTATCCCGGCAGACGACCGTTCAGCGCTGCTAACTTCAGTGCGTACGCAACTCGCCGAAGGCCTTGAGCAGGTGCCCACCCTGGATGCTGATCGAGTGCTGCGCACCCTGGGCCAGCTCATTGAGGCGACGCTGCGAACCAATTACTTCCAATTCAAGCCCTACTTGAGTGTCAAACTGAACCCCACAGCGATTGATGGTTTGCCGTTCCCGCGTCCGATGTTTGAGATCTGGGTCTACTCGCCACGAGTAGAGGGCGTACACCTGAGGTTCGGTAAGGTCGCCCGAGGCGGTTTGCGCTGGTCCGATCGTCGGGAAGATTTCCGCACCGAGATTCTTGGCCTGGTCAAAGCCCAGACGGTGAAGAACGCTGTTATCGTACCGACCGGGGCGAAGGGTGGCTTCTTTGCCAAAGCGCTGCCGGACCCGGCGGCGGACCGAGCTGCCTGGATGGCAGAGGGGATAGAGAGCTACAAGACCTTCATTCGCGGTCTGCTTGATCTGACCGACAACTTGGTTACCGGCCCGGACGGTGAGCAACTTGTGCCACCGTCAAACGTAGTTCGTTTCGACGAGGACGATTCGTATCTGGTGGTGGCTGCCGATAAGGGAACTGCCTCGTTCTCCGATATCGCGAACTCCATCTCCGCGGAGTACAACTTCTGGCTAGGAGACGCCTTTGCCTCAGGCGGCTCGGTCGGCTACGACCATAAAGCAATGGGCATCACCGCCCGCGGAGCCTGGGAGTCGGTAAAGCGTCATTTCAGTGAGCTGGACGTTGACACCCAGACTGAGGATTTCACCGTAGTGGGTGTCGGTGATATGTCAGGCGATGTCTTTGGCAATGGTGTGCTGTTGTCTGAACACATCAAACTTGTCGCTGCTTTCGATCACCGACATATCTTCCTCGACCCGAACCCGGACCCGGCACTTTCCTATGCCGAGCGGCGGCGGATGTTCGAGTTGCCGCGTTCCTCCTGGGATGACTATGACAAGTCATTAATAAGCGAGGGCGGCGGCGTTTACCCACGTCAAGTGAAGACCGTGCCGATCTCCGAGCAAGTGCGCCTCGCGCTGGGCTTGGCTGAGGGCGTTGTGGCGCTTACTCCGCCGGAGCTGCTGCGTGCCATCTTGCTGGCTCCGGCTGATCTGCTCTACAACGGCGGTATCGGCACCTACGTCAAAGCCAGTTCGGAGAGTCACGCGGAGGTGGGGGACAAAGCCAATGACTCAATTCGGGTCGACGGTCGAGAGCTCCGGGTCAAGGTAGTTGGCGAGGGCGGTAACCTCGGGATGACCCAGCGTGGTCGGATTGAGGCTGCGCTGCACGGAGTGATCCTGAATACCGATGCCATTGATAACTCGGCCGGTGTCGATTGTTCTGATCATGAGGTCAATATCAAGATTTTCGTCGACCGGATGGTGGCAGCAGGCCAGCTGAAGGCTGAGGAGCGGGCAGAGTTCCTTGCCGAGATGACGCAGGAAGTGGGCCGACTGGTCCTGGAGGATAACTTCGATCAGAACGTGCTGCTCGTCAACGACCGGATGCGCGTGGTTGAGTGGAGCCCCAGCTACGAAAGATTGATGGACTGGCTGGAGAACAAAGCCGATTTAGATCGCGCTATCGAGGCGCTGCCTAGCACCGAAGAACTGCACAACAGACTGGAAGGTGGCCAGGGGCTAACCTCCCCTGAGCTATCGGTGCTGGCTGCCTACGCCAAGATCGAGCTGGCTAAAGCTCTTCGCGACAGCGATCTAGCCGACGATCCGTGGTTCCGCCGCACGCTTCGCCAGTACTTCCCTAAGCATTTGGCCGAGCGTTTTGACGCCGAACTCGATTCGCATCCGCTGCGTCGGGAGATCATCGCCACCATGGTGGCAAATGACATGATTAATATCGGTGGCATTACCTTTGCCTTCCGTGCCATGGAGGAGACCAACGCCACCGAGTCGGTGCTCGCTCGTGCTTTCGTAGCGATGCGGGAGATCTATCAGATCGATCAGGTGACTGAAGCTCTGGCAGCGCTGCCACCATCGTTCCCGACCGAGCACTGGTGCAATATCCACCTCGATTTGCGCCGTTTGCTTGATCGCGCGGTGCGCTGGCTGATCGGTCATTCGGCTGGTTCGCAACCGATTTCCGAGACGGTGGCTCAGTACCAGCCGGTGGTCACCTCGCTACGAGCTCATCTGACCGACTTCTTAGACGGAGTCGATCGCGAACGTGTGCAGGCGTGGCACGCCAAGGCGGAGGGCTGGGGGGTGCCCACCGAACTGGGCAACCGCTGGTCCGAGATGTTCGAAAGCTTTGCGCTGCTCGACATTGCCCGAGCTAGTCGGCAAATCAAGGAACCGGTCGAAGAAATCGCCAAGGTTTACTATGCGATCTTCGCCCAATTCGGTGTCGATGGCTTATTGGAACGAATCTCTGCACTACCGAGGAAAGATCGCTGGCAAGCCCTCGCTAGGGGTGCGTTACGAGACGATCTGTACTCGACAGTTGTTGACATGACTCTTGCGGTGATGAAGGCGACCCCGGCTGAACCGGGTGCGCTTGGTCAAAGCCCGGAGCAGCGAATTGCCGGTTGGGCTGTGCAAAACGCCGAGCCGCTGGCTCGGGCCCAGGCGATGTTCAAGGAAGTCAATCAGCTGGAAGAAGATGATATGGCTTCGCTTTCGGTTGCCTTGCGGTTGCTCCGCTCGATTGTGCGCAGGTAAGCTCATCGGGCTATGGCAATTTTCACCGACCCGATTCGGGAACACGCAGATTTTGGGCCAGGTGACGCCGAATGGCTACACCTGCTGGTGGGCGATTGGCAGCTGATTGCCGATTTGGCTTTCGCTGATCTGGCGCTCTGGTTCCCGGATCCGGAGGGTGATTACCTGGCCCTCGCGCATGTGCGCCCGTCTACCACGCATACGGTTTTCCACAAGGATTTCGTCGGCGAGAAATTGCGGGCAGACTTGCTGCCGCTAGTGCAGAAGGCCTGGCACAGCCAGAGTATCGAAAGAGCGGGCGAAGCCACCTGGAACTCCGAAATGGCGGTGCGAGTCGACGCGGTGCCGATGGTGCGCAACGGGCGAAGTCTGGCTGTGGTGACCTCCCATATGGATGTTTCCTCCTCCAGGCTGCCTTCACGGCTGGAACTGACCTATCGGCAGAGTGCCTATGACCTGCTCCGAATGGGCACCCTTGGCTTATGGCCGGACTTTGCCTCACCTACCGGATCTCGTCGCGGTGCACCGCGCGTTGGCGATGGGTTCATTCGACTCGACGCTGAGGGATTGGTGCAGTATGCCAGCCCCAATGGTGTTTCCGCTTTCCGGCGGCTCGGCGGCGCCGATGCCCTAGAGGGGCGCTCGTTGGCCGAGGTAACTGCGGGACTGCTGCATGAGCGGAAAATGATCGATGAGACTTTGCCGCTGGTGGTCACCGGTAGGATGCCGTGGCGCACCGAGGTGGAGTCCCGCGGGGTCAGTCTTTCGTTACGTGCCATTCCGTTAAGAGACGCCAGTCACCGTTTCGGTGCCATCGTGCTGTGCAGGGATGTCACCGAGCTAAGGCGTCGCGAATTGGAATTGGTCACCAAAGACGCCACGATCAGGGAGATCCATCATCGAGTCAAAAATAACTTGCAAACGGTGGCGGCGTTATTGCGGATGCAGTCTCGAAGAATGCAGTCGACGGAAGCCAAGCACGGTCTAGAACAAGCGATGCGCCGAGTGGCCACCATTGCCCTGGTGCACGAAACGCTATCTCAAGGGCTCAGCCAGAATGTTGATTTTGACGAGTTGATTGGTAGGCATTTCAGGCTCGCTGCCGAGGTCGCCTCGCCGACTCAGATGGTTCGCACTGAACGTGAGGGCGAATTCGGAGAGCTAGCCAGCGATTTAGCCACCCCACTTGCCTTGGTGATCAATGAACTGGTGACCAATGCCGTGGAACACGGTCTGGAGGATCGGGGCGGTACAGTTCGACTGATTGCCGAGCGTTACTCGAAAGAAGATGGTTCTGAAATACTCAGGGTCTCGATCGCCGATGACGGGGTTGGCTTGCCGGAGACCCCGCTTGAAGAAGGACTCGGCCTGCAGATTGTTAGGACCCTGGTCACCAGTGAGCTTGATGGCACCATTCGTTGGGAACCAGTAGCCTCAGGCGGCACCGTCGTGATCATCGAGCTGCCGCTCTAGCCGAGGCACGAGAAAGACAAAACGCAAGGAACACAAAAAGTGTGCTGCCCACCAGGTTGGTGAGCAGCACACAGAAGGTTTCCGGTCGAAGCTTAAGCCAATCGATTAGCTGGCGCGACGGGCTCGCGCAGCGCGCCGTTTGAGGGCACGTCGTTCGTCTTCGCTCATCCCGCCCCAGACACCCGCGTCCTGACCGGACTCAATGGCCCACTGCAGGCAGGTATCAACCACCTGGCAGCGGCGGCACACACTCTTTGCTTCCTCGATTTGGAGTAAAGCCGGACCGGTATTACCCACCGGGAAGAAAAGCTCCGGGTCCTTATCGAGGCAGGCAGCGCGACTACGCCAATCCATGCTGATCACTCACTCCTTAGAATATTCTTAGAACGCCTTGTGAAAAGATTCACGAGCGTTCTCACAAAAGAGGGGCCTCTCTCCTGCAGGCGGGCCCCTTGGTCTCTGCTATTAAGCGTTTCACGTTAACCGCATGTAAACAAGGGGTAAATCCCCCTAAATTGCTGAGAAGAGTGAGCGGTTCGTCACATTTGACCAGCGGGTTTAGCCGTGTGATGAATATCTCCGGTAAGGTGCCAATGTGTCAAGACCCGTAGCCGACAAATCATCTGAGGTTCCACCCACTCGCCCCTGGGGAGTGTGGCTGATAACGGTGGTGGTCGGCCTTGAATCGCTAGTGCTGCTGTTTATCGCGGTGACCTTCTTGATTGGTCTATTCAATGCCGCAGCGAATTCACTCAGTGGTGCAATTTTCCTCACCATTATGCTCTTCGCTTTGGGGGTGGCGCTCGCCGCGGTAGCGCTGCAGCATTTTCGAGGTTATCGCTGGACCCGGGCGGCGGCCTTGGTATGGCAATTGCTGATGCTCGCCATTGCGGTGACCACCTTACTTAATGGCCAGATCTGGTTGGGTCTTTCACTGCTGATTCCGCCGTTGGCGGTTTTGGTGCTGCTCTTCACTCCTCGAGTTGTTGCCTTCACGCTCCGGCAGGGAGACTCGGGCGCCCTATAGTCGAAGCGGTGCCGCCCGGGGAGCCGCCGTGCAGCAGAAGGGAGCAAATACCGGGTTCAATCACCTGGTCAGGTAATCTGGAGAGGACTAACCGGGCGTTTTTGCGCCCAAATGCCGAACCAGGAGTTTTAGTGAACGCTGATCTTGTCATTGTGGGATCGGGCTTTTTCGGCCTGACCATTGCGGAGCGGGCCGCGAGGGAGCTAGGCCTCAAGGTTGTCGTGATTGATCGGCGGCACCACATCGGTGGTAACGCCTACAGCGAGAACGAGGCGCAGACCGGCATCGAGGTTCACCGTTATGGTGCGCACTTATTTCACACCTCGAATCAGAAGGTCTGGGACTACGTCAGCCAATTCACCAAGTTCACCAACTACCAGCACAAGGTTTACAGCAGCCACAAGGGTGAGGTCTACCCGCTCCCGATCAATCTCGGCACGATTAACCAGTTCTTCCGTGCTTCCTTCGGCCCCGCCGAGGCTCGTGCCCTGATTCAGGAGCAGGCTGGCGAATTGGCCGGTACCGATCCTCAGAATCTCAACGATAAGGGCATCCAGCTGATTGGCAGACCGCTCTATGAGGCTTTTATCAAGCACTACACCGGTAAGCAATGGCAAACCGATCCTAAAGACCTGCCCGCTGGCATCATCTCCCGGCTTCCGGTGCGTTACAACTACGACAACCGCTACTTCAATGACACTTATGAAGGCCTGCCAGTCGATGGTTACACCGCCTGGATTGAGCGAATGGCAGATCACCCGAACATCTCAGTGGTATTGAACACCGATTTCTTCGATGACGGGGAGTTCTCCCGCTCCGCCGTGCTAGGTCAAGTGCCGGTCGTCTACACCGGTCCGGTGGATAAATACTTCGACTATGCAGAGGGCGATTTGTCCTGGCGCACCATCGACCTTGAAGAGGAAGTGCTGCCGATCGAAGATTTCCAGGGCTGCTCGGTGATGAACTACCCTGACGACGACGTGCCCTACACTCGGATCCACGAGTTCCGACACTTCCACCCGGAACGTGATTACACCAAGGAGGCCACCGTGATTATGCGGGAGTTCTCCCGGTTCGCACAAAAGGGAGACGAGCCTTATTACCCGGTGAACACTGCCGAGGACCGGCAGAAGTTGCTGGCCTATCGTGATCTGGCGAAGGGCGAGCCGACAGTGCTCTTCGGCGGCCGACTGGGAACTTACAAATACCTCGACATGCATATGGCCATTGGCTCGGCGCTCACCATGTTTGAGAACAAAATCAAGCCGCACTTCTCCGGGGGCAGCAAGCTTGAAAGTGGGGGAGTCGACGCGTGAGCGGAGACCAGCAGGGCTGGACTCAACTGCAGCGGGTCATCTTGCCACCGGAAGGGCAAGTTGACACCATTCCGCTGTATGTCGACGCAGGCACCGTCAACGGCGTTCGGCTGATTGAGGATGATGCTGTTTACCGGGCTGCCAAGTTGCCGGAGGACAAACTCAGATTCATGAGTTCAACGCCTCGGCAGGCTCATTTCGAGGATCTGCTGAGCCGCACCTCGATGAAGGTGCGCAGCGGCGACCGGATGTCTTTTGGCACCTATTTCAATGCCTTTCCGGCAAGCTATTGGCGGCGTTGGACCACGGTGAGGGATATCCGGCTGACCGTAAGCACTCAGGGCGAGGGTGCCGTCGTGGTTTACAAGTCTAATGCCCGCGGTAGTTTGCAACGAGTGGCCAGCGAGCGGGTCAGCGGCAGTACCGTGAGTAATTTCGAATTGAGCCTGAAGCCGTTCGGCGATGGTGGCTGGTACTGGTTCGACCTGGTAGCGGGCGGTGAAGATCTGATCCTCACCGAGGCGCAGTGGCTCAGCAATGCCGAGCGACGAATCGAGGGCGGTGGTTCGATCACACTCGAGATCACCACCATGAATAAGCCCGATTATTGCCTTAATAACGCCAAGATCCTGGCGGACAATCTAGACGTGTTGGACTGCGTGAAAGAGTTCGTGATTGTCGACCAGGGCAATCAGAAGGTTCTCGATTACCCCGGTTTCAAAGAAGTCGCCGAACGTTTCAATGGTCGGTTGCGGATTATCGAGCAGGCCAATCTGGGTGGTTCCGGCGGCTTCTCCCGGGGCATGTACGAGGCGCTCGAGAACGAAAGCGACTATGCTCTGCTGCTCGATGACGATGTGGTGATCGAGCCAGACAGCATTACCAGGCTGGCGGTTTTCGCGGATTATTGCCGGAAACCCACCATCGCCGGTGGTCATATGTTCGATCTCTACAATCGCACTGTGCTGCACACCTTTGGCGAAATTGTCGATGCGCATCGGATCCAGCCAGCGCTGCCGCACCAGGATATGGAATTGCGGCATGACTTTGCCGTGGTGAATCTGCGGCAGACGCCGTGGACCCATCGCCGCACCGATGTGGATTACAACGGTTGGTGGATGTGCTTGATCCCCACCGCGGTGATTCGCGAAATTGGTCTGTCAATGCCGCTGTTCCTCAAATGGGACGATGCTGAATACGGTCTGCGTGCCAAGGAAGCCGGTTTTGCTACCGTCTCGCTGCCCGGTGCCGCGGTCTGGCACGTCTCCTGGGCCGATAAGGACGACTTGGTTGGCTGGCAGGCCTATTTCCACGAGCGCAATCGGGCAATTACCGCGTTGCTGCATAGCCCGTTCCCCAAAGGCGGCAGAGTGCAGCGAGAATCACTGCAGCAGGATGTCAAACACCTGATCGCAATGCAGTACTTCACTGAGCGAGGCAGGATCATGGCGATGGAGGACTTGCTCCAAGGGCCCGAAGAGCTCCATCGTTTGCTCGCCGAGCGGCTGCCCCAAATCAATGCTTTGCGTGCTGAATATCCGGATGCTCAGGTGAAGGAAGATTTCGATGACTTCCCACACCCCAGGATCAGCAAGGGTCCGCACCCCAGCGCTAATGCCGGTATTCCGGCGAAGAAGGATTTGATTCCCTGGGCTTTGAAGACAGTGGTGCGTCAGTTGGTGCGTAAACCTGACCCTTCCTCCGAGGAGTATCCGCAGACCGTGCTGGCTCACAAGGACAACCGTTGGTGGCGCACCGCAGGCTATGACAGCATCATCGTTACGAATGCTGAAGGGACCGGAGCTTCCTGGTACCGCAGAGACCCAGCGAAGTTGCGTGCCATGATGGCCCAGTCGACGCGCTTACACGCTCAGATCTATCGTGAATGGGAATCGCTAGCCGCTCGCTACCAGGCGGCGGTGCCGCAGATCACCTCGTATCAAGCTTGGCGAGAAACCTTCGAAAAGCACACAGTGAGCCGCGATGAGGCGCAACCTTGAGTCAAAGCATCATTCCGTTGACCTTCCCAGGCCGCGGCAAAGGCCTGCGGGATGTCTATAAGAACCGGTTTTTGCTCAAGCTTTTGGTGAGCAAGGAAATTAAGGTTCGTTACCGGGGCTCAATTTTGGGCATCCTGTGGTCGTATATGCGCCCGCTCATGCAGTTCGTGGTGTTCTATCTCGCGCTTGGCTTGTTCCTCAACGTGCAAGGTTCCACGCCGAACTATCCGATTTACCTCTTCGCTGGCATCGTGTTGGTGAACTTCTTCACTGAGGCGCTAGGCAATGCGACTCGCTCGATCGTGGAGAACCGTGACTTGATTAGGAAGATCTACCTGCCGCGGGAACTTTTCCCGGTAGCCAGTGTTTGGGTTTCAGCGGTGCACTTCCTACCTCAGGTACTGATCCTGCTGGTCGTCTGCTTATTCAATGGCTGGCACCCATCGCTTTGGCAGCTCGCCGCCGTGCTGATTGCTTTTGCGATGCTGGCTATTCTGGCAGTCGGCCTAGGACTGTTTTTCGGAGCTATTAACGTCTATTTCCGAGACTCTGAAAACCTGGTTGATCTGCTCATTATGATGGTGACCTGGCTGTCGCCGGTGCTGTATCTGTGGAGCCAGGTGGAACATGTGCTGGGGCCTTTCTTCTGGATTTACCAACTCAACCCGATGACGGTAGCGGTGGAGATCTTCCACAACACCTTCTGGCACGCCACCTTGAACGCTGAACAGGCAGCCAGTCCCGCTGCCCAAGTGGTTCCAGGTCTTGACTATTTCTGGCTTCCAATTGGCCTGGGGATCTCGCTGGCTGTTCTGTTCATCGGGCAGTTCACCTTCGGTCGGTTGTCCAAGAAGTTTGCGCAGGAGCTCTGATGACTGTCCAGATTCGTGACGAAACCGCGATAGTCGTCGACAGCATTGTCAAAGAGTTCGTGTTGCGGCACTCACGCTCGCTCAAAGAAGTCTTGGTTTGGCTATTGAGAGGCCGGAAAAAGGAACTCAGCAACCGCTTCAAAGCGCTCGACAATGTCTCCCTGCACGTAGCACAAGGCGAGACGGTGGCCCTGCTGGGCCTCAACGGCTCGGGAAAGTCGACCCTGCTGAAACTGATCTCGGGGGTGCTGCAACCGGATGGTGGTTCGGTACAAACCCGCGGCAGAGTGGCTGGCCTGATCGAGGTAGGCGCCGGTTTCCACCATGATCTGAGCGGCCGGGATAATGTTTTTCTCAACGGCGCTATCCTGGGCATGACCGAGGTGGAGATCAAGGAAAAGTTCGATTCCATCGTTGAGTTCGCCGAGATTCATGAATTCATTGACACCGAGGTGAAGTTCTATTCCTCGGGGATGTACCTGCGCTTGGCGTTTTCGATCGCCGTGCACACCGATCCGGAGATTTTCCTGATCGATGAGATCTTGGCCGTCGGTGACGAGCCGTTCCAACGCAAATGCATCGCGAAGATCAAGGAACTTGCCGCACGCGGTAAGACCCTCTTCGTGGTCAGCCATGATCTAGATCTGGTGGCGACGGTGTGCGAACGTGGCGTGCTGCTAGAGCATGGCGAGATCACCATGGATGGCCCGGTAGCCGAGGCGGTGGCTGAACTGCGCCGCCGTTCGGCTGGCGATGACGAAGCCAGCTAAGCGATGAGTTTTGACAGAGTGAGACGAGGATAGAGAAGTAATGGACTGGATAATTGCCCTGCCGGTGATCCTGATCGCCGCATTGGTGATGCTGATTCCTGGCGCGCTCTTAGCATGGGCCTTTGGTTTGCGAAAGATCAGCCTGCTTGCGGTGAGTCCGGCCCTCTCGGTCTCGTTGATCGCAGTGGCCTCAATCGCTGCTTCTTTCCTGAAAATTCCATGGACAATTTTGCCGGTGCTTGCACTCACCGTGCTGGCAGCTCTCTGTGCCTGGTTGGTGCGGAAGTTCACCCGAAAACGTTGGCCCTCACCGGAGGCTGCGCCTTTTGACGCCCGGACCAAGGTGGGTTTCTTAGCCCTTGCACTCTCCTTTGTGGTGATCTCGGCCCAGTTCATTCTCGCGGTGATCCATCCGGAAAATATCTCTCAATCGTTTGACAATATCTTCCACCTCAATGCGGTACGTGGAATTTTGGACTCTGGCTCGGCGTCGCCCTTCACGGTCGGCGATATTACCGGCATCCCGTTCTATCCCGATGGCTGGCATGCCACGGTCTCCCTGGTGGTCCAACTCAGCGGGGCCAGTATCCCAGTTGCGGTGAACGCTACCAACCTGATCATTTCGGCATTGGTTTGGCCTCTTGGCTGCCTCTTCCTCTGTCGCCAGGTGCTCGGACAGTCACGCTTAGTCGCGATTGCGGTGGGCATTGTCTCCACCGGGTTTGGCGCTTTCCCGCTGATGATGGTCGATTACGGGGTGCTCTACCCGAATCTGCTCTCAATTGCGATTTTGCCGAGCATTCTTGCTCTGGTCATTCAAGTGCTGGGACTATCGAAGGTCGCGGACCTTTCCATTCCGTTGCGTTTGATTGCCTTGGCACTGACCATCCCGGGTCTCGCCTTAGCTCATCCGAGCACACTGATGGCGCTGCTAGCCTTCAGTGTGCCACCGGTGGGCTACGCATTCTTCCTCTGTTGGAAGCGTTGGCTGGCTGACTGGTCACGTTACCGGGTACTCGCCGTGCTGAGTTCAGTTGGTGTCTTGCTCTGCCTGGTTATTTGCTACTTCCTTTGGCGCGCTGTGCGGCCAGAGTCCCAATTGGCCACCTGGCCGCCGGTGCACTCGATCCCCGGCGCTTTGCTTGGACTGCTGAGTAATTCCGAGCGACTCCGGGCACCAGCCATCCTAGTGTCAGTGCTGATCGTGCTCGGCGTTATTCAGTTGCTGCGTCGGCGTAAGAACTGGTGGGTATTGGGTATGCTCGCGGTTTCCTGGTTCCTCTTCATTGCAGTATCGGCTTTTCCGCGCGGAAATCTGCGGAATTTCATTGCCGGTATTTGGTACAACGACAGCTACCGGCTGGCCGCGCTGGTTCCGGTCATTGCGATTATTCCCGCCGCTTTGGGGGCCAGCTGGTTCCTGCGCAGCCTCGGCACCTACCTCAAGGAATGGCGTGCCGAACTGCAAAGCGACGGTCGGCCCGTTTCCTCACCCAGACTGTGGTCGGCTACGGTCCCGGCTGCCATTGCGATCATTCTGATCGTGCTGCAGGTTGGCAGCGTTAGCTCGTCGATCAGTATCGCCCGCTCACACTATGCTTATAGCCCGACCTCTTCGGTGGTCAATTCGGATGAGCTTGCGGTAATAAACAAGGTCGATAGCCTGGTGCCAAAGGGGTCGGTAATTGCCGCGAACCCCTGGAACGGCGGAGCTTTGGTCTATGCGCTGGCGGATCGTAAGGCGATCCAATTGCACCTATTGACCTCAAACTTCACCGATGAGGACAAGTTGATCTACAAGAGTCTGCGCGATGCGGCTAAGAACCCGGCTGTTTGCGCAGCAGTACATGATCTCAATATTGGTTATGTTTTGGACTTCGGCCAGACCATGATCACTCCGGATGGCACTCCTTCGCCCGGCATCTCGAATCTCGAAGATTCCGGGGTAGCAACCTTATTGTTCAAACAAGGCCAAGCCAAGTTGTTCAAATTCACAGGTTGCGGATTGGGATAGCGAACACTGCCAGGTTCTTTGAGATGACTCGGTACGATAGCTCAGGGCTATGTCCCGAAACATGTTTTTTTAGGGAAGGTAACAGATGCGTGAGTCTGAAGCAGATCGGCAGAATCTGAAACGGAGGTCATTCCTCGCTAGCGCTATTCTGCTGCCGTTTGGCCTAGCCGGGTGTGGCTTCTTGGAACCCACCGCTGCTGTGCAACCGGTACCGGCCGACGCTGACTCCTACCCCGTCAAGATCACCTCAAGCTATGGCGATATTTCGGTGCCATTCGAACCCAAACGAATTGTTGCCCTCGATTCTGCCAGTGCTGATTCTCTGCTGGCGCTAGATATTGTCCCCGTGGGCATGTCTAACTCGGGTATTCAAAGCAATGGTGCCTCGCCATGGTTTGATTTCACACTCAACGGCAGGCCTGGGCCGGATCTTTTAGACAGTTCCAAGACCCTGCCGCTTGATCAAATTAAGAACCTCAAACCTGACCTGATCCTGGCGGTCAACTCCAGCATCAGCCGCCAGGACTATGGGGATCTTTCCAAGATTGCCCTGGTACTGGCTCCGCCAGGTAAACCGATGAACACGGACTGGAAGACGACCATGACCTTGGTGGGGCAAGCCTTGGGTAGGGCTCAGAAGGCTACTCAACTGATCAAGGAGATTGCTGATTCGGTGGATCAGGCAATAGGTAACTATCCAGCATTGAAAGGCACAACAGTTACCTACTTCAGGGCTAGCGCGGCCCCGGGAGCGGATCTCAGTGTTTTCGGCCTGTCTTCAAACCCGCTGCAAGTGCTGACTGAACTTGGCCTGGAACTGGCACCATCGGTAAAAAATGCGAGCAAGGTGGGGGCTGTGCTCGACCCCTCTAGCGGCCCACAGCTATATCAGTGGCCACGCGATAAGAGCGCTGAGCTGAGTAGCGACGTCGCGGTGATCTCATTGGCCGCGAGCGAAGTTGCTGTGATGAAGGATGGGGATCTGCTCAACACCGTTCCCGCCTACCGGCTGAAACGCGGGGTAATCGTGGATTCAGCCTCGAATGGTTTTGCGCTTGAGAACGCTTCGGTGCTTTCGATGAGGTGGATAGTACGGAACCTTGTCTCGGAGATCGCCAAAGTTGCGTATCTTTCCAAGAAATAAGATTAGTCAGTTGGCGGGGGACCAGCCCGAAGTCTCCGAAGGAGATTGAATGAGCGAGCTCAAGAGCGGCGTCCTAAAACAGGGCAGCCAATCGTCGCCGAAGTCTGCGGTCCGCAAGGATATCCAGGGGCTGAGGGCGATTGCAGTAGGGCTGGTGGTGCTCAACCACCTCTGGCCAGAGCGGTTGCCTGGTGGCTACGTCGGCGTCGACGTCTTCTTCGTGATTTCTGGTTATTTGATCTCCAACCATCTGCTTAAGGAGCTTGAGGGCACCGGTAAGATCAGGCTTGGCCAGTTCTACGCGCGGCGTGCCAAACGACTACTGCCGGCTTCGCTGTTGGTGGCGACGCTGTCCTTAGTAGCCGCCTGGGTGTTCCTGCCATTTTCACGCTGGCTAGGCGTGCTGCAGGAGACTATCGCTTCCTCGCTCTACGTCGAGAACTGGTTCCTGGCGGCCAAATCGGTCGATTACTCTGCTCGCGACGAAGCCGCCTCCACCGTGCAGCATTATTGGTCGCTTTCGGTTGAGGAGCAGTTCTATCTGATCTGGCCACTACTGCTGATCGGGCTATTCGCAGTGGCCATCATGTTACGTCGACACAAGCGTTCGGTGACCCGGATCGGCATCCTGTTGGTGACCATAGCGGCGCTGATTTTCTGTATTTGGATCACCGCCACCAATAAGAGCCAGGCTTATTTCGTCACCCCGGCTCGGGCCTGGGAGTTTGGCGCTGGTGCCCTGGTTGCGCTGGGTCTGCCTGGTTTATTGAAGAAGCTCAGCCAGACACATCGTGGTCTCTTGCTGACTGGCTGCCAGTGGCTGGGCTACGCGGCGATTGTCTATTCCGCTTTTTTCTTTAACGAAGAGACGTTCTTCCCCGGGTTTTGGGCATTGGTACCGGTGTTGGGCACGGTGTTGGTAATCGCCAGTGGACCAGGCAGCGTTAGGGCTTCAATCGGTGGGGTGCTGGAATGGCGACCCTTCCAGGTACTTGGCGACATCTCCTACTCGCTCTACCTTTGGCATTGGCCGCTGATCATTATTGCGCCCGCTGTGCTTGGTCATGATCTCAACTTCTGGAACAAGCTGCTGATTCTGGTCTTAGGAATCTTGCTGGCCTATCTTTCGAAGAGGTTTGTCGAAGACCCGGGCCGCATCAAACTCTTCCGCGGCAGCAAGGCTTGGAAGCCGCTGCTGGCCACCGCGGCGGCGATGGCGGCGGTCTGCGCTCTTTGCGGTTCCATGTTCTACTTCTACCAGGGGGCCCAACAGGCTGAAGCTGCGGCGGTTCAAAGCTTCTCCCAGCAAGCCTGTTATGGGGCTGGCAGTTTGAACCCGAAGAATCGCTGCCCCGACCCGTTCGGGCCAGCGAAAGTCTCCAATATGGGTCCGAGCGAAACACCTTGGTTCAATGCGCCCGAGTGTAAGGGGGATGTCAATCCGATCAGGCTGAACGGAACGGCCTACCTTGCAGACTGCGATTTCACTCAGGGACGCAAAGCCACCGCTACCGTGTGGTTGATCGGCGACTCTCATGCCGAGCAGTGGAAGGCTGCTTTCTATCAGCTCGCCAGGCAGCAAAGTTGGCAGGTCAAGGAGAGCATGCTGGGTGGTTGTCCCTTTGTCGGGCTAAAACGAGTCGGATTCCTTGGCAAACCTGGCTTTGATCCGGCTGGGTCGGCCCGCTGCATTAACTGGTCGAACCAGGTATCCGAACGGATCACTCAAGAAAAACCCGACAAGGTTTTTGTCTCAGCCTTCGGCTCCCAGGAAACCGTAGATGACGGTACTGGCCGCTCGCAGCAAGACCAGTACGCAACGGAAGTAACCAAGCGTTTTCAGGCCTGGACAGCTGCCGGTCCGGAGATTTTCGTGTTGCGAGATACGCCGTTGACTCTCGGTGAAGTAAGCCCGGATTGTGTGGCCCTAAATCTGAATACCCCGCTGAATTGCTCAAGTAGCCGTAGCGATGCCTTAGCAGTGGATCCGGTGGCAGCAGCAGCCAGCTCAATGAATAATCCCAAGGTGAAAGTGCTGGATCTTTCTGATCAGTTCTGTGATGCTGAGCGGTGTTATGCAGTGATCGGTGGGCTGCAAGTGTTCTACGGTAAGGACCACGTGGCCAGGAGCTATATGAAGTCCTTAACCGCCGTGCTCGAAGAGCGGTTCAAGCAAGCACAGTCTGACAAGCCCTAAACCTGTCGTTTTCTACGCCTCAGGATCCACCAGAGTCCCGCAGCCACAACCAGCAGTAGCGCGGCGAGACCGCCCAGAATAGGCCAGAGCGCAGCACCCTGCGAAGCAGCGCCCTGCAAGCTAGCAATCACGACGCTGCCAGATTCTTGGGCAGTCACTCTGAGCTGGTTGCCGCCTGCTTGCAGGCCAGCCGGAACAGTGGTGGTCAACTTGGCCGAACCGTCGGCCGCGACCTTGACCGCACCGAGTGGGATCGAAAGCTGCTCGCCGTAAACGGTGAAAACCAGGTACTCGCCGGGCTGGAACCCGCCGGCGCTAATCACCAATTTATCGCCCGTTTTTGCTGAGTCCTGCGAGAGCGAGACTGAATTCGTCGCTGCTCTAAAAGTCTGATCGCAGGCCTTCAACAGAGTCTGGTTAGAGCTTCGTACCTTGGCCGCATCGACTTTGAGAGTCTTCCGGTCATAACTCATTAGGCCGTTTACTTCACGCTCGACGTCGCTAATCTGCGTATAGACGCTGCCAGACATCGTACAGGTGGAGCTGTTGTAGTCAATCAGCTTCTGATTATTGGCCAGGAAAGCATTGAGTAGGCTGCCTTCGGCCGGCAGGTACTGAACGAACTTTTCGGTCCAGCCATTACCTGCTGAGTAGTCATTAATACCGCCGTGTTCCCCATCGATATAGGCTCTCGGGTCATTGGCGGCGGGCTTGCCTAAAAAGGGCCCGGGATAACGGTGCTCGTCGAAGATCTGACCCGATCCGGCGGGGTGTTGGCCGCCGACTACGCCCAGATCAATCCGGCCCTTGTCGATATTCTGCCCTGAATGGGGGAGTAGCAATCTGCTGGGATCCCAGCGACCGACTTGTTGGGCGATGTCAGCGACCTCGGCATTCGACGGGGTCGACCAGCCCTCATTGAACAATGACCAGCCAACAATCGAGCCGAAGTTACTCAGGTCCTTGACGATTCGTTCGGCTTCAGCCAGGAAACGCTGCTGAGGGAGACCGCTCAGTCCTTTGCTGTAGGAGGCTGGGAAATCTTGGATAACCAGCAGACCGAGCTGGTCCGCGTAGTGGTACCACAGGTCTGATTCAACCTTCACATGCTCGCGCAAGGCGTTGAAACCCAGCTCTTTTATGGTTTCTAGATCATCGGATAAGGTCTGCGGGCTTGCCGGGGTATACAAACCATCCGGCCAGTAGCCTTGGCTCAAGGTGGCGTTGAGGAAGGTCGCTTTGCCATTTAGCAGAATCCGGGGCGGGCCCGAAGCGGTAGGGCTCACTTCGACTTTACGCAGTGCAATGGGGGAGGCCACGTTATCTGTTCCAGAGGAAACTTCCACCCGATAAAGCAGCGGATTAGAGGGCGTCCAAAGTATCGGGTCTTTCACCGTGATGAAGAGGTCCTGATTAGTTTTACCCTTGGTCTCCAGCAGCAGATTGCCTAATTGGTCCTTCAGCCGGATAGTTATTGATTCGGTGGTCTCGGAGCTTGACGCCTTCAGTCGAAGCGCCGAGCTAATCAACTTACCCGAAGCGTCAAAGGCGAGTTCCGGTGAAAGAGCAAGATTCTGGATGCCACGGCTCGGCCTTGGCTCTGCCCAGACGGTTTGCCAGATTCCGGAGACAGAAGTATAGAAAATGCCGTTAGAAGCGGTCGCCTGTTTTCCTACTGACTGCTGTTCCTTAGCGGTGGAATCTTCGACCTTGAGCACTATTTCTTGCGGCCCTTCGGGACGCAAATAGTCAGTCGCATCAATACTGAATCCCACATATCCGCCGACATTGTTCGGTTTGCCGGAGTGCAGGGCAGAGGTGTCAGGCATCACTTCACCGCTTTTAGTGAAGGTTTGCGAGAGGGGGATTTGATGACCATTGATGTAGACCCAGCTGGCATAGTCAACCGCACCGAAGTTGATCAAGTAGCGGTTATTACTACCAATCTGCCAACCGGGATCGACAGTGAAAGTACGTCGATATAAAGAGTAGTCGAAATGCTCAGTGACCCGGGAGAGCGCTGACTCCATTGGGTAAGGCACCACAATGTTCTGACGCAGTTTACTGCCGCTGGGAACCGGTGCATCCCTTCCAGTGGCCTGGAATTCCCAGATTCCGTTCAGGTTCTGCCATTTCTCACGTTCCAACTGTGGTCGTGGATAAACATCTCGGTAAGGCTGTTGCGGGCCTGCTAATTGCTGCTCATCGGCAGCCGCGAGTTTTTCGCCGTCGGGCGTGTACATCGCTGCGCTGGCATCGCCCAACAGAGTCGATTGGCTGGGGATGGCTTGCCCAGATTGGATCGACACAGATAGCGATGTTCGATGATTTAACTTGCCATCAAGTGAAATCTTGAGAATGTCCGGGTGTTGCGGCTCAGGACTAACCGCAGTGACGCGGATTGGCCTGACTTTATCGTTGCCGGCAATGATCCTGACCTCGTTCGCCGAGGGAACTGCGCTGCCAGCTGTGAAACGCTGCCAGATCGTCCCGCCATCTTCGGAGAGCAAGGTCCGGGGCGGGGCATCTTTTGGATAGTGAAAGGCAGAATTAGGTACGGTGCTCAACGGCTGACTACTGCTTGCAAACTGCAATACAAACCGGGCCTTGCCATTATTAGCAGTGGTTTTGCTGATCTTGGCGGTGAGTGGCACTGCTTGGCCAGCGGTCAAGTCGGCGACCACGGTTGGCTGGCCTGGTTTGATGGTGACGCCCTTAATCGTCACTTCGTCCTCGGTGTTTTGCATGGCCAGCAGAGAAAAGGTGTACGTCTCCGAATACTTCGGCGTAAAGCTGCCCGCAATCGAGAGCGTGCTGCGGTTCTCTCCGAGGGCGTCAAAGACACCAGCAGTGGTGGGAAAATTCAAATTGGGTACACCGAGGAACACTTGGGCGGAATCCGCTTCGGTGCTCAATTGCAATCCCGAGGCGGTGGCCAGTGAGTCTGCTGAAGCGGCCGGTGTCTTGGTGACAGATGAGGCTTGCGATTGGCCGGCAGCGGGGAGCGGCAGAGCAGCTAAGATCAGCGCAGTAAGCAGACCAAACGTCAGTAAATGAACGCCGTCGAAACGGGGCAGGCCCTTGTTACGACGCGGGTGATGAGCCATCTGCATTGAGATGGCCTTCTTCCGGGCAAGCCAACGAGACATCAGTCAATTACCCGCAGGCAGTAACTTTATAGAGCCGGGCAGTACCCACTTCTTTGACTAACTGCATTCCCGGAGCGCTTTTGTCCATTAGATCCCGCAGGCCGATGAAGGTTTGCGGACCTGGAACGATTTCTGAGTCGCCGAAGTCGAGTGCCCAGTAGGCTTTGAGCTTGGTGATCACCGGGCAAACGGACTTATTGTAAGCGGCTTCATCCCAGTGATCGAGGAGCAACTGTTCATCGGGGGAGCGAATACCGAAAATGTGCGGAGTGAGCGGCTGACGATTCGCGATCGCATAGACCAACGAGCCACCGGTGCGAGGATTGGAAACCACCACATCAGAAGTCGGCACAATAGCGGCAACTGAATTGAGGATTGTCAGTTCATCGCTGGTAATCAAGGCCGATGTTGGGGTGGTTTGGAAGATGAGACCGATCCGATTCTGCACATTGGACAGTGTGCCTCCCTGGGCAGCCGCGCCGGAGCCCAGGATCAGTACCATCATCACCGCAATCGCCGAATAGGCAGGCAGTCGTTTAGCGATTGGACGGAGTGCGGGGGCCAGCAAACCGGGCTCATGCAGGCCACGATCACGCAGCGAAGTGATCGATGCACTGATCCGCCGGAAGATCCATTCGGCTCCAATGACCACGACGGGAAGAGTGACGGTGGGCAGCAGCGCCGCGAGCCGGAATGTGTCGTTGTACCAAGCTCCGGTCCAGAAGGTTCTGAAATTGCCAACCGGCCAAGCAGAGACAATCAAGTACAGCGCTCCGCCGAAGACATAAATTGCCAATACCCACCAGTATTGCTTGAAGTTCCTGACAATCACGTACAGCCCGATCAGCGTCATTGTCAGTAGCACCCAGGAGGCTGTCGTTGCCATCGGAGCGCTGGAGAGTATCTCGCCGATGGCGCGGGCATTGGTCTGGATAGGAGTCCACGGGGCGGTATCTAGGCCCGGACGGACATAGATCCAGACCAGCGCGGTGACCAAGAAATAGCCCACCGTGAAAATAAACCAGAACAACAGATGGCGTTTTCCTGCCACTCCGCTTCGGGCGTCCAAAATACTCCGAATCAGGCGGGCAATCACCACCGGTGCGGCAAAGCCAAACAAAGCCACGATGACGCTGGTATGGGCGAGGGCAAGGCCCGGAATCACCGCGATCAAAAATAGTAGGCCCGGCCAGAACGAGGAAGATTTTTCTTTGCTCATGCCGAGGAAATCTATGGCTAAGCCGAGCGCTGCAGGAAGCAAGGCTATCGCTGTGTGGTTCGGGTAAAGAATGCCGAAACCAACCATCAAATAGGGGAAGCCGCTGGAAGCTGCAGAGAAAACGCCTGCACATAAAATCGCCACCGGTCGATTACCGATGATTCTGGTGATCAGGAATAGGCAACCCAACGGCCAAATAACTGCGCCGATGATGATGGTGCCAACGTTGGCCACCGCCATTACCGTTGAATTGCTCTGCATCAGTACCAAAGCCATCATGTCGTGCATGGCCGCCGGATAGAAACCCGCCGAGGTGTCGGTCATATTGCCAATGGTTAGCGAGGAGCCGTTATGGGTGTCTGCGATGAATCTGATCGCGTTGAGATGGTAGACGTTATCAAAAGTCTGCGAGAAGTTATTGGGGCCGCCGAAGCCTTTGAGGTAGCGGTAGCTCACAATAGCGGCCGGAATGATAGTAGCCGTCGCGATAAGTACTGGGGAAAGCCAGCGTGGCCGACCCGGCCCTAGGGGAATCGGGCCGTTGGAGGCGAGCACCCCGAAACCGCTCGAATCAGCCGCTCCTGACCTACGTAGCAGCAGCTTTCTGATCAGAAAAACTATTGCCGCGACAATTACTGTTGCGAGGTAGTAGAGGATTGGATTGAACGGTAGATGTACTTTGTCGAGGATAACCGCCAAAACCGAGGCCAAGCTGAACGACACCGGTGCAGCCAGCGAAACCAGGTTGAGTCGACGAACTCCGGCGGCTGCCAAAATAGCCAGGCCCGGGCCGAAGAAGACAATCATAGTCACCACAAAAGTAGGTATGGTTGACAACCAGGTCATAGGTAGGAGCTCCTCAGGGTCTGACGCTAACCCTCTAATTATGCCGCCTCAAGTAGTCCGATCCGACCATGATGATGCCGTGGCGTCCTCCGGAATGCCGTTATCTCCTTGATATAGTTGTCTGTTGTGACCGCTTCCATAACCCCCCGCGTGCTGATCATCATGCCCGCTTGGAATGAGTCGGAAGTGATCGGCGACACGATTCGGAGCGTCAATCAAGTCGTTCCGTATTCGATTCTGGTGGTCGATGACGGTTCCAAAGATGACACCGCAGCGGTCGCTCGGGAAGCGGGCGCAGAAGTGATTACGCTTCCCTTTAACCTCGGTGTCGGGGGAGCCATGCGTACTGGTTTCAAGTACGCGCTCCGGCATGGCTACAACACAGTGATTCAAGTTGACTCAGACGGCCAGCACGATCCGCTGGACATTGATCGCGTACTAGCCGGTTTACAACAAGCTGACATTTCGATCGGTGCGAGGTTTGCCGGACGTGGTAGCTACAGTGTGCGCGGACCCCGTAAATGGGCAATGTCGGTGTTAGCAAGGGTGATTTCCGGTGTGGCTCGAGTCAAGCTCACCGATGTCACCTCGGGTTTCCGGGCTGCCAATGAAAAAGCCATCCGGCAATATATTGAACACTTCCCCACCGAGTATCTGGGGGACACCATTGACTCGCTGATCGTGGCAGTCAAGTCAGGATGCCGTGTTGTCCAGGTACCAGTGGAGATGAAAGTTCGCCAGGCTGGCACACCTAGCACCAGCCCATTGAAATCCACCATCTACCTCGGTCGTTCTGGTCTGGTGCTTGCTTTTGCACTGGCTAGGCGAAGGATCAAACAAGATCCAAGGGCGGTCTCGGTGCACGAGCAAGAAACAGACAGGCTAGGAGGAGCACAGGGATGAGCGTCGCCTTCTCACTGGTGATCTCCATTGCGATGATCATCGCGATTCTTTGGCTTTTGCGCACCGGTAAGCTTCGCGAGAAGTATGCGGTGCTCTGGATCATCGTCGGCGTGGTGATGACCGTTCTCGGGCTTTTCCCGAGTCTGCTGGAATGGTCTGCGCGACTGCTTGGCGTAGTGGTGCCAGCCAATTTACTCTTCGCACTCTCCATTGTGCTTTTGCTCGGTGTGAGTCTGCATGTGTCCCGGGAACTGACCATTCTCGAGGATGAGACCAGAACGCTCGCTGAGGAAGTCGCTATTCTACGCGCTATGGTGGAACGAGCGGCCTCAGCCGAGAAGGTCAGCAATGAAGACCCTCAATACCCGGCGGCGCCGGAACATTTACCCAGGAAAGAAAATAATGACCATTGACGTAATGCTGCCCTACTACGGGGACGTGGCCATGATGAAACTAGCCGTCGATTCGATCCTGACTCAGGAGGATCGGGACTTCCGGCTCACCATTGTTGATGACGGTTATCCCGATGACTCGCTGCCCGCCTACTTCGCTGGGCTGACCGAAAGCGACGATCGAGTTCGCTACCTGCGCAACGAGCAGAACCTTGGCGCCAATGGTAACTACCGTAAGTGCTTAGGGCTGCTGGAACACGAGTACGCGGTCATTATGGGTGCTGACGACGTCATGCTGCCTAACTACATCGCCACCATCCGTCGTGCTTTCAAGAACGCTGAGGTCGACATTGTGCAACCCGGCGTCGAGGTCATCGATGAAAATGGCGTGGTTTACAACCCGCTGGGTGACAAGGTCAAGGCGTATCTACGTAACCGGACTGTCGGAGTCAGTGCAGATGCGGTGGTTTCCGGAGAGCCGATCGCTAAGAGCTTGATCACCGGTGATTGGCTGTACTTCCCTTCGGTCGCTTGGCGTTCCGAGGCACTGAAGAAGCACAGTTTCCGTGAGCAGTATGATGTGGTGCAAGATCTCGCCCTGGCAATGGACATCATCATGGATGGCGGAAAAATGATGGTGGCTGACACCGTGTGCTTCCAGTACCGCCGTCACCGTGAGTCGGATTCCTCGGTGCGGGCGCTTGACGGTCGTCGTTTCGCCGAGGAGCGAGCGTTCTTCGATGAATGTGTTCGCGACTTCCGCAAACTTGGCTGGAATGATGCAGCTGGTGCGGCCAAAGCACACCTGTCCTCTCGCCTGCATGCGCTGACGCTAGCGCCCAAGGTTGTACAGAAGCGGATGTGGCCCGGCTTGCAGAAACTTGTGGCACACGCCTTCAAGCCGTAAGCGATTTCCGCGTGACCGAGGTGTCAGCAAGTCCCGCACAGCAGACTGACTCGCGATTGGCCTTGCTCTATCTGCTGGGTTCACTGCTGCAAGGCCTGGCCCTGATCTTGATCCAGCCATTCGCGATTAGGGCTGTCGACGGTGTGCAGTGGGGGCTGATTTCCAGTTCCGTAGCGACAATTCAGATCGTCATCGTTTTGCTTTCGGCCGGGCTGCCACTAGCAATTACCCAGCGCTGGTTTAATCCCGCTAATGGGCGTGATCGGGCGCTGGGGATGTACGGTTTTCTGGCCTTGGCCTGTTTGCTGATCGGCGTTTTGCTGGCGATTGTGGTGCTAATAATTTCCGGCCTGGGCAGCGGGATTTCTTGGGAACTTGTCTGGGCAATGATTTCCCTTGGCCTGCTTGGCACCATTTTGGGAGCGCAGGCCATCCTGCGAGCACAGGGCCGTCCGCTGTTGTTTGTACTGCTCAGCATCGTTTCCTCGGTGCTGGCCAACTTAGCTGGCCTGCTCGCCTTGCTGGTGATTGGGCCGAGTGCGGCCAACTATTTGGGTGGCTATCTCATTGTGGTGCTTGCTAGCGCGGTTTTGGCGGTTTTGCTGGTGAAACCCAAGCTGCCCTGGAAAGTTACCGGGGTGCTGAAGGAAACCTCAGCCGTGGCGCTTCCGCTGCTGCCGCATACCGGAGCGCTCATGTTGCTCACCCAGGGTGCGGTGCTATTGCTGATTTCCACGGCCGGGGAGGTTTCTGCGGGGCGGTACGGGGCCGTTTTAATCTTCGTGCTAGGTCCGCTCACGGTGCTAAACGCGCTCAATAATGCCTGGTCCACACGGATGATGTCGGCTGTGGGGGAGGGCTCATCGACTCGACTCCGTCAGGTCGCCACCGAAGCTGCGCTGGCTGGTCTGCTGGTCGGCGCGGTGGCTTCGGCTGCAGCAGTTCTGGGAGCGACGGTGCTTAGCCGAGACCCTGAACTGCTAACCCCGGTAGCCACCATCCTGCCCTTGGCTTCGGTGGGATACGCGCTGTTTCTGGTGGCCACCAATGTCACCTATATCACCGAGCGAACCAGCATGATGGCGTATCTGACGCCCGCAGTGCTGCTCGTGGTGTTGCTTTTTGCACTGCCCCAGGTGCTGGCCAATAATCTCGGCGCCCTCGCGCTAGTGCACGCCGGGGGCTTCAGCCTTTTGGGCCTGGTGTACTGGTGGCTGAACCGTCGTACCAAAGTGGGCAAACTGCCGCTGAAGGCCTTTATCTGGTGCTTTGCGGTGCATCTGCTTTTGGTCGTAATGCTCAGCCTGATCCCGGTCACCCTCACTGCCGGCCTGCTAGAAGCTGCTGTGGTCTGGCTGTTGGCGCTTGGCTTCGCGGCCTTCGCGCTACGCAGAGCTAAGCGATCGGTCGCCTAGCGAGGCCCAGTTATGCTAAAGCACGAGGTGCTTCACCGGTTCTCCGTGTTTCCATCAACCTTCGAAAGTTATTAAGCTGCTATGGATATTCAGAATCACTACTACGGCCACTCGGCTGCGCTCGCTCATCACTGTGGCTTGACCCGGCTCCGCCATATTTCTGGGCTGTTGCAGCATGGTTGGACGGTGAGTAATCCGATCCTGGCGCAATTCGGTGACTTTTCAGACCGAGGTGCCAATCGCCGTCGCTTGGCTTGGACAAGTTCCTCCCGTGCCTGGTCAGTCGAAGAGCCTATTAGCTACAGCTCGAAGGGAGAGCCATTAATAGATGCGATTGGTGCGCCGTATCTATATCTACTCGACGCAATTCGAGCGGCCGGTAAGCTTCCGGAACGCACCGAACGTTCTCTGGTGCTGCCGTTGCACGGCACCGCTTTGTTGAAGGTCAATGGTGACCATCGGGCGTATGCCGAACTGGTGCGGCAACGGGAGGGCCAGGCGATGGTCAGCTTGCACGTTGAAGACTTACAGAATCCTGAAATAGCCGGGGCTTGGCAGGAGGCCGGGCATACCATCGTCAGCGCCGGAGAGCGCCGTGATCCATACTTCCTAGGCCGGATTGTTTGGATGATGACGACCTCGAAGCGAGTGATCTCCAATAGGTTATCGACGTCGAGCCTATATGCGGCGATCAGCGGTGCAGAAGTTGAAACTTATGGCCCAGAATTTCAACTCGGCTCCAACGCCGAGGTGGACCCCGGTGCGGTAATGCGTGACCTCTGGCCGGAGTTCTATCAGGAATCGCCGGACCAGGCTGCACTCCGTGAGATAGCCGCAGCCGAATTAGGAGTCGCCGATCAGCGTTCGGCGGAGGAACTCAAGCGAATTCTTGGTTGGGACGGTTCGACAATGAGCCCATTTTTTGAATATTGGTTGAGTGGACCGGTCAGCAAAGCCCAAGCCGTACTGGGAATAAAAAAGCGTCCCGAGGGCGCGCACGCTACCGAGGCTGGTCGCTCGCCCTTGCATTGGCTACGCCACCCGCTGAAGCACTTGCCGTCACCGCTCCCGGCCCTGCCGCCGCTCGCCCCAATTGAGCCGCTGAGCATTTAGGCATCGAATTGGGAGCAAGGACGCAGAGCTGAAGCGCATTCTCACCTGCTGCGTCCTAAGCTAACTGGTGAGAATATAGCGATTCGGTCAGCTCAGGACTCCACCTGGTACCCAGGTAGCGGGGCGATACCGGCTTTCACGATCGCTTCGATAATCCTGAATTCAGGTTCTTCGTCGATACTGAAGGCTTGGGTTTCGGGAATTTCGACATGCCCGTGAACTCCTTCGTCAAACCAGCTGTTCTCTAGTCTGCGGATGAATTCAGCACGCCAAACATAGAAGTTCCCGTTGATTCTCAAGAACCGTGGCACGTCTTGTCGACGCACTACATTCTCGCCTTCGGAGAAATAACGTTCCAATTTGTTTTCATTGGTCTTCTGCGGTTTCACCCCGACCCAGGTCGGGTTGAAGAATGCTTCCGAAACAGCGATCACGCCGTCAAGCTCCGGGCTCTCTTGAAGCGAATCGATGGCCGCACGGATGCTCTCAACCGTGCGGGTGGGGCTGGTGGGTTCGAGTAGCAAGACAAGATCGAACTGTGTCTCGGTCAGACTTTCCATCGTCTCTAAAGCATGCCTTAACACCACGCTGCTCGGTGCCAGATCGCCAGCAAGCTCATCCGGACGCATAAACGGCACTGAACCGCCAAATTGCCGAGCCGTCTCCGCGATGTCGGCATCGTCGGTAGACACTACGCAGGTGACATTCTCGCCAAGCATGGCAGCGATGGAAATTGAATAAGCGATCAGTGGTTTTCCCAGTAGCGGCTTGATGTTTTTGCCGGGTAGACCTTTGGAACCGCCTCGGGCGGGGATTATCGCAAGAACTTGTGGTTGCAGAGGGCTGGTTGTCATATCTCTTTCGGCCTTAAAGCAGATTGGGTGAGGTTTTTTATCAGCCTACCCTGGCTGAGTCGATAGCTTGCCAGAATGAATGAAGCGCAGCGGTTGGACGCCCTCGACGCCGTATGATGTGAGGATTACTGATCATCACTTTCAAAGGGCCACGGATGAATCTCGCGATAGCACCGAATCGAGTTGCCTAGTGTCGGGATGGTTGATCATCGGTGCGTCAGGGCACGGCAAAAGTCTGGCTGCGGTGATCCGCGGGCGAGGTGAAAGTGTGGTGGCCCTGAGCGATAGTTTTTTGATGGGTCGGCAAGAAGCAACGGGGAATGATGCTCGGACTGCGAGCTTGGTGACGTTCGCCAACTCCGATGGTAGTCATCCTGCCTATTATGCGGATGATGACCAGGCCCTTCTTTACGCTCTCGAACATTCACTGAATATCGCGCTCGGGATTGGCGATAATACCGTCAGAACACGGCTGGCTGAGAAAATTCTGGCCCGGACCGAACTTCGGCCGCTCTGTTCAGCATTGATTGCTAGTAGCGCCACGGTCGATCAACATGCGGAAGTGGCTGCCTTAGGGCAAGTCTTGGAGCATGCGCACGTCGGGCCAGCGGCGAGCTTGGGGCAGGCCGTGATTGTCAATACCGGGGCGATTGTCGAACACGATGCCGTGGTGGGCGCGGGCTCTCATCTTGCCCCGGCCTCGGTGCTGCTCGGTGCTGCTCGGCTGGGCTCGCAGGTGCTGCTCGGTTCCGGCGCGCGGGTATTGCCTGGAGTGGCAATAGGCGACAGTGCCAACCTCGGTGCCGGGGCGGTGGCGGTGCATGAGTTGCCCGGTATGACAACATATATAGGAGTCCCCGCCCGCCCAATGAACCACCGAAAGGCTTCACTGTGACCCACGAAACCCCTTCCGAATCAGTCTCTTTTGGCCCACACCGGATTGGTGCGCAGGAGGAGATCTTCATCATCGCCGAGGCAGGGGTCAACCATGACGGTGACGTTGCGGTAGCGCACGAACTGATCGACATTGCCGCAGACACCGGCGCCAATGCGGTCAAGTTCCAGACTTTCAAGGCCGACGCGCTGGTCACCGGCACGGCAGATACCACGCCGTATCAGAAGGAAGCGGGCTTCGCCGAGTCGCAGTCCGAAATGCTCACCAGACTCACCTTGCCCGATTCGGCGTGGGTCGAATTGCGGGATCATTGTGAGCAACGGGGAATCACTTTCCTGTCCACGCCTTTTGATTTCGAAAGCGCCAGAATGCTAGCCGAAATTGGGGTGCCCGGCCTGAAAATCGGTTCTGGCGAATTGACGAACACGCCCTTCCTCTCGGCTGTCGCCGAGTTCGGTATTCCCATGATTGTCTCCACCGGGATGGGAACTCGAGAGGAGATTGCTGCCGCGCTGAAAGCCACCGAGGCAGCTCCGGCAACCGTGTTGCTGCACTGTGTTTCCGCCTATCCTGCGCCGCTCGAAGAAGCCAATCTTCGTGCCATCCCTGCGCTCCGGGAAGAGTTCGGTGTAGAAGTCGGTTGGTCGGATCACACCCCCGGTGCGCTCACCGCGATTGCCGCCACCGCGCTTGGCTCGACCCTGCTGGAGAAGCACATCACCACCGATAAGACTCGCAACGGCCCTGATCACAGCGCCTCCCTGGAACGCGATGAATTCGCCGAATACGTTCGTTCGGTGCGTCAGGCGCACAGCGCTCTCGGCGACGGAAAGAAACGACGGATGCCCAGCGAAGAGGCGAACGCCCCTTTGGTGCGCCGCTCCTATCAGGTGGTCCGGCCAGTAACGGCGGGTGCCGTGTTGCAGGCGGCCGACGTGGCCATCCTGCGTCCAGAAGGGGGACTCGCGCCCTCTGCTCAGGTGATTGGCCGCCGAGCTGTACGGGACATTCAGGCAGGTGCCCCGTTGCTCGCTGAGGACCTCGCCTAATATGCGGGTTTTGGCTTTTGCCGGCACTCGGGCTGATCTCTTTCCGCTCGGTCCGGTACTGGAATCACTCGCCACCGACCCCAGCGTCGAGTTGCACATCGTGACCGCCATTGGCTTTGAACCCGGAACCGCCGAGGAACGGATTCAGCAAGCTGGAGTGCCCGCCGGAAGCTTCACACACCATGATCTGGGGCTCTATCTGCAGAGCGCTACCGCAGCCGAGCAGCTTCGCCTCGGACCTTTGCTCTCCGAACAGATCGCTACGCTATTGCCGCGGATTGCTGCGGAGGCTGTTGTGGTGCTGGGGGATCGCTGGGAACTGCTTTATTTGCTGCCGCCCGTGGTGATCAGCGGGGTCCGGCTGATCCATCTACACGGAGGTGAGGTCACCGAAGGAGCGCTTGACGAAAGAGTGCGACACGCCGTCACTAAGCTAGCTGATCAGCATTGTGTCAGTACCGACGGTTCAGCTCGGAGGGTCGCGCAATTGGGCGAGGCAGCGGAGCGTATCCATCGTACCGGGGCGCCAGGACTGGACCGGTTCCGAGAGCAACAGCCCTTAACCGCTCAAGAGTTCGAAGCTGAGTTCGGCCAGCCACTGCGTCAGCCACTGCTACTAGTCACCTATCACCCGCCGACCGCCGGCGGTGTGGGTCGCCCCGGCGAATTGGCGCGCCAGGTCTTTGAAGCGGCAATCGCGGCGGCTAAGACCGTGATCCTGACTTATCCGGGATTCGACGCGGGCCGGGACGAAATCATCGCCGAGTTGCAGCGGCTCAATGCCCAGCAGCTGACCGGCGTGGTGGTGCGGGAGAGCCTTGGGCCGCTTTATCCGCGGGTGATGGCCACCGCCCAGGCGATGATTGGAAATTCTTCCTCGGGAATACTGGAAGCAGCAAGTTTCCAGATGCCGGTGGTTGACGTTGGTGAGCGGCAGAGAGGCCGTGAACACGGGGCCAATGTGCTGCACAGCTCGGATGATCCCGCCGCCTTACAAGCTACTATTGAGAAGGCCTTGAGTTCAGACTTTCAGCAATTCTGCCAGAGCGTGATCAATCCTTATGGTGATTCGCATGCCGCCGAACGCATCAGCCAGGTGGTTCTGGCCAGCGGGGAGCAGGCTCTGAGTAAGGCTTTTGTTGATTGTGACGCTAGGAAAGTAGATCTATGAGTATCGACGGCTCACTTGCCAAGGTGTGCATTGCGCCCGACGCGACTGTCCGCCAAGCGCTGGAAGCCATCGACCTCGGCGCCTCCGCGATCGCCTTGGTCATTGATGAGCAGGAATCCCTGCTCGGCGTGGTGACAGATGGTGACATTCGTCGCGGACTGCTTAAGGGAGCGAGTTTAGAAGGTCCGATTATTGACTACGCCAATAATCGACCGCATACCGCACTTCCATCGACTAGCCGCGCAGCGGTGTTAGATACCATGCGCAGCCTGCGGATCAGCGAGCTTCCAGTGGTTAACGCCGAAGGAAAGCTGGTGGGCCTACACACCCTGACCGATATCGTCGGCCGTCGCAAGCTGGACAATATCGCCGTGATCATGGCTGGCGGTAAGGGGACCCGGCTGGGGGCGCTCACCAAAGAGACGCCTAAGCCGCTGATGACAGTGGCGGATCGCAGCATTATTGAGTGGATCATTCTCGGCTTGGTGGAGTCGGGAATCACCCGGATCTACGTCTCAGTGGCTTATTTGGCTGAGAAAATCATCGCCCAGTTGGGCGACGGCTCGGCACTCGGCTGTCAGATCAGCTATCTGCATGAGGACCCCGAGAAGCCGCTTAACACTGCCGGTGCGCTGGGTATCCTGCGACACGAAGTGGCTGATATTTCAGAGCCGGTGATTGTCACCAATGCGGATCTGATGGTTCAGTATTCGGCCGCAGACCTGCTGGCTTTCCACGCTGCGCAGGGTGCCGCCGTCACGGTCGCTGCGCGCCCTTATGTCCACCAAGTGCCCTTCGGGGTGCTTGAAGTCTCGGCTGACCGCAAGATCTCCGGTGTGGTAGAAAAACCGAATCTGGAATTCGAAATCAGCACTGGGATCTATGCGGTATCTCCGGAAGCTCTGGACATGGTGCCGTACCTCGAACCCTTCTCGATGCCTGATCTGGTCAATTCTTGTTTGGCAGAGTCGAAGACTGTGGCCGCGTGGCCGATAGAATCTGACTGGATCGACGTTGGAACACCCAAAGACCTGGCAACTGCGAAAGGCCAATAGTTACTCATGGAATATCAGAATCTCGCCGGTAAGACTGTCGTTGTCACCGGAGCGGACGGCTTTATTGGCAGCCACGTCACTCAGCGTCTCATCGCCGAAGGCGCCAAGGTCAGGGCGTTATGCGTCTACAACTCGAATGGCTCCTTCGGCTGGCTCGATGATCTGAGCGCGGAGGAGCGGGATGCCGTCGATTTGCGGCTGGGCGATGTTCGTGACGCCGAATTCGTCTCTGATTTAGTCAAGGGTGCGGATGTGGTCCTTCACCTCGCTGCGCTGATCGCCATTCCATACTCCTACCAGGCTCCGCGTTCCTATGTAGAAACCAATGTGGTTGGTACCCTCAATGTGCTTGAAGCGGTACGCCGTCATGATGTTGCCCGGCTGGTGAACACCTCCACCTCGGAAGTCTATGGCACGCCTAAGACGGTGCCGATCACGATTGAGAACGAGCTGCGTGGGCAATCTCCTTACAGTGCCACCAAGATCGCCGCCGATAAACTCTGCGAGGCTTGGGCAAGTTCATTCGAGACGCCGGTTTTGGTGCTCCGGCCGTTCAATACCTTCGGTCCTCGTCAGTCTGCACGTGCAGTGATCCCGACCGTGCTGCAGCAAATGCTCGGTGGTGTCGAGAAGATTCACCTCGGCTCGCTCACGCCGCGTCGTGACTTCACCTTCGTCGCTGACACAGCCGATGGCTTCATTAAGGCCGCTAGCGCTCAGATTCCCTTGCAGGGACAGGTCATTCAACTGGGTACTGGTCGCGATGTGAGTATTGGCGAACTTGTTGAGATGGCCCGAAAGGTGACCGGTTCCACCGCCGAGATCATCACCGAAGAGGTCCGGGTACGTCCGGAGGCTAGCGAAGTGATGCACTTGCTTTCAGATCCGGCTCAGGCGCTGGCCGAATTGGGCTGGGCACCACAAACCAGCCTGGAAGACGGCTTGCGACAGTCAGCAGACTGGATTGCTGCCAGGGGAGTCGACCTCTCTACTGCCACTAAGTACTCGCGATAGCCCAGGAAGGTAACTGTGACTGAACGAATTCCGCTGGCGATCCCGAATATCGGCGATCGGGAAATTGAGCTGGTCAACGAAGCGGTGCGCAGCGGCTTTGTCTCCTCAGTAGGACGTTTCGTCTCTGAGTTCGAGACTCAGTTCGCCGAGTATGTCGGGGCGAAATACGCGGTTGCCTGCGCTTCCGGGACAGCGGCTCTACACATTGCGATGCGGCTTGCTGGCGTGCAACCTGGAGACTTGGTCGCGGTCTCAGACTTCACCTTCATGGCTAGCTCGAACGCTGCCTCCTATCAGTTCGCCGAGCTGCTTCTGGTTGATTCCGAGCCTGAGTCTTGGAGCATGGATGTGGTGAAGCTGCGGGCCGAGTTGGAACGACGCAAAGCAGCTGGCGAGAAACTACCTAAAGTCATTGAGATCGTGCATATTCTCGGTCAGCCGGCAGATGCCCACGCGGTTATTGAACTTGCCGCTGAGTATGGCATCACCGTGATCGAAGATGCCGCAGAAGCGCTTGGCGCGGTCTGGACCGAGGGGCCGCTCGCAGGCAAGCACGTCGGCACAGTGGGACAGATGGGTGCCTATTCCTTCAACGGGAATAAGATCATCACCACCGGCGGCGGCGGCATGTTCACCACCGATGATGAAGCCCTAGCGCAGCGGGCCAAGCACCTATCGACTCAGGCTCGGCTGCCTGATCGTGGTTATTTGCACGACGAGATTGGCTTCAACTATCGGCTTACCAATGTCGCGGCGGCGCTCGGGATCGCCCAGCTGGAACGTTTGGACGAATTCGTGGCAACCAAACGTGCCATCGCACGACGCTACAATGAGGCTTTTGCGGGCACCGATATTCAGACCCCACCTGATTTGCCGGGTAAAGAATCTACCTACTGGCTTTACTCGATCCAGGTGCCTGCTTCCCGCGGTGAACATGCCCGGGATGAACTGCAGGACTTCCTCGCAGAGGTTGATATTGAGTCTCGCTCGCTATGGCGTCCGCTACATATGCAGCCCCCGCTCAAAGCTGAAGCGGTTATCGGCGGTGAGGTAGGCGAAGATCTCTTCGCGCGTGGCCTTTCACTACCGTGTTCGACCGATCTCACCGAGTCAGATCAGGATCGAGTAATCAAGCGGGTACTGGAATGGATTCAACTCGCAGGTGAGTAGTCTCGAGGAGGGGACTAGCCCGGCGTCGGGGGCTGGCCCTGTCAAGACCGGCCGCAATTCGATTCTGTATTTGGTCGGGGCCCTCATGCAGGGTCTGGGAATGGTGCTAGTGCAGCCCTTCGCCATCCGAATGCTGAATAACGATGCGCAATGGCAAGAACTTTACCTTTCAGTGTCGGTAATTCAGATCGGCGTGGTGCTGGCTAGCGCTGGGCTGCCGCTGGCCATTACCAAAGCCTGGTTTGCTCCGGACGGTCATGCCAAGGCTAGGGCGATTAGCGGGTTCCTCTGCGCTGTCGGGCTACTTCTTGGCTTGCTTGCTGGCCTGGTTTGCTGGTTCTTAATGGCAGGCTCAGGTGAGTCGCTGAGCTTCACCATCGCCCTGGTATCAATGGGACTTTTGGCCAGCGTCTTAGCCGGGCAAGCGATTCTGAGAGCCCAGGAACGCCCCGTGGTCTTTGTGCTGCTCAGCATTGGCTCCTCGGTTTTTGCCTATCTGGTTGGCTTGCTGGCGATGCTGCTGATGGGTGCCAAGGCAAGTAATTTCATGGTGGGATTCGGGCTTGCCGTGCTGCTGACCGCAGCTGCCGCTGTGCTGCTGACCCGGCCGACCTCCCCTTTTGCGGTTTCCGGTGCCGCGAAGGAAGCACTCAAGATCGGTCTGCCGGTACTGCCGCACACCGGTGCTTTGATGCTGATGACTCAAGGAGCGGCGTTTCTTTTGGCCGCGGTTGCGGTACGCGGAGTCTCCGGTGACTGGGGCAAGGTGCAGATCTTCGTCTTGGGGACTATCACCTTGCTCGGAGCGCTCAACAATGCCTGGGTGCCTGCCATTATGTCGGTGAGTGGACAGCAGCGGGTGGAAAGAATGCGCAGCACGATGCGGACCGCGAGCATAGCGGGGCTGGGAATCGTCGTGGTCGCCGCCGCTGGCGCCAATGTAGTCACCCACATTATTGCGGTGGGACGCGAAGACCTGATCCCGGTAGCGCAAATCATGCCGTTGGTGGCGATGGGGTATCTGCTCTACCTCAATGCCTCAACCCTGCTTTTTGCCGACTCGATGACTTGGCTGCTGGCGATTGTCACGCCGGTTGTCCTGCTAATCGGGGTGGGAGTTACCTATTTCCCGGCCAGCCAGGGGAATCTGGTCGCCGTCGCAGTAGCTTTAGTTATTTCGTTTTTCCTGCTTGGTGTCGGCTATTTCGTGGTCTCCTGGCGGAGGGCTCGTGGCGGATGGTCGCTATTGGTATTCGCGATATGTTCGTTGGCCGCGGCCGGGTATGTGCTATTGCTATTGATGCTGCCACGCGACATCATCACCGGATTGCTGACCATCGTGGTGGTGGGGGTATTGCTTTGTCTAGGGTTCTTAGCCTGGCGGTTAAAAAAACGCATGGCCAGGCGGATACGGTCGACTCCTTAGCTCACTCCTTAGCCCAGCACGGCTGGCCGTGAGGTCGGCGTGTGGGGTGAAAGAGCCTTGGTATGAAATACTTATCCGGTGAGTCGCACTTGGATTGTCATCCCGATGTACAACGAAGCTACCGTCGTCGGCACTGTCATTGAGGGCTTGCGCGAAGTTTTTCCCCATGTCGTCTGCATTGACGATGGCAGTAGCGACGGCTCGCAGAAAGTGGCCCGTGAGGCTGGCGCTGTAGTGGTACAGCACCCGATTAACCTTGGTCAGGGCGCCGCGCTGCAGACTGGCTTGGAATTCGCTTTGCAGGACCCTGAGCTGGACTGCATTATCACCTTTGACGCAGATGGGCAGCACCGCGTTGAAGATGCTCAGGCGATGGCGCAACGGATTATTTCTGGCGAGGCGGAGGTCGTTCTGGGCTCTCGGTTCCTTGACGATCGGACTAAATTATCTGCGGCGAAAAGACTTGTGCTGCGCACCGCGGCTATTCAATCTCGCTTTTCCACTGGAATGGCGCTAACCGACGCGCACAACGGCTTGCGAGCTTTCAGTCCTCAGGTGGCTAAGGGCATCCATTTACAGCAGAACCGAATGGCGCATGCTTCTGAACTTGTTCACCAGTTGGCCGAAATGAAACCGCATTGGGTTGAGCATCCGGTGGAGATCATCTATACCGAGTACTCCAAATCCAAAGGGCAGTCCTTGCTGAACTCAGTCAATATTCTCGCAGAACTCTTCTTTAGGTGACATTGTGCAAATAGCCGTCCAAATCGTACTCGTTGTCGCCGTCGTTCTGGGCTCCCTGGTATTAATGCGGGGCGGGTCGAACGCCAGGCATCTTGCGGTGCGTCGAATCATGGTGATGCTCTTCGCGTTGCTGGCTGCATTTTCCATTTTCTTCCCGGAGATGCTCACCGGCCTGGCGCGTTTCTTCGGTATTGGCCGTGGCACCGACCTAGTGCTCTATGCCTTGGTAGTGAGTTTCCTGGTATTCATGGCGACCACTTACCAGCGTTTCCGGCAAATGGAGTCAACCATGACCAAGCTTTCTCGTAGAATTGCTCTAGATGAGGCTCCGCTGCCAACAGATCAAGACGAAACCTCGGTTCGCGACCCGCAACGCTAAATACGCTGACGACTGCGAGCCCGGTAGATTTCTCTAGCGAACCGCTACCCCAGTACTACTCCAGGTCATTGTGCCGCCCTGGAATTTCACGGTCTTATAGCCACCGGCAGCGACAGCGGCAGCCAGCGGGTACCCTAACTTACCCATCTGCCAGCCAGCGTTCTTCCAGGCTGCGCGATAAGGCTCATTGACGGCATGGGCTCCCGAGCCCGCCGTCCAGTAGATGTTGCCGCCGGTGAAGGGTTGGTAGCAGCCGTTGCCGTAGAGTCCGCAGGTGACGTTGCCGGTGGGGTAGCCGATGGCTTTTTGCCAGCCGGCTTGTCCCCAGGCGCTGTAGTAGGGTCCGGTGACTGCGTAGGCGTTGGTGGTGGGGGATTTGTAGATGTTGCCGCCGGTGAAGGGTTGGTAGCAGCCGTTGCCGTAGAGTCCGCAGGTGACGTTGCCGGTGGGGTAGCCGATGGCTTTTTGCCAGCCGGCTTGTCCCCAGGCGCTGTAGTAGGGTCCGGTGACTGCGTAGGCGTTGGTGGTGGGGGATTTGTAGATGTTGCCGCCGGTGAAGGGTTGGTAGCAGCCGTTGCCGTAGAGTCCGCAGGTGACGTTGCCGGTGGGGTAGCCGATGGCTTTTTGCCAGCCGGCTTGTCCCCAGGCGCTGTAGTAGGGTCCGGTGACTGCGTAGGCGTTGGTGGTGGGGGATTTGTAGATGTTGCCGCCGGTGAAGGGTTGGTAGCAGCCGTTGCCGTAGAGTCCGCAGGTGACGTTGCCGGTGGGGTAGCCGATGGCTTTTTGCCAGCCGGCTTGTCCCCAGGCGCTGTAGTAGGGTCCGGTGACTGCGTAGGCGTTGGTGGTGGGGGATTTGTAGATGTTGCCGCCGGTGAAGGGTTGGTAGCAGCCGTTGCCGTAGAGTCCGCAGGTGACGTTGCCGGTGGGGTAGCCGATGGCTTTTTGCCAGCCGGCTTGTCCCCAGGCGCTGTAGTAGGGTCCGGTGACTGCGTAGGCGTTGGTGGTGGGGGATTTGTAGATGTTGCCGCCGGTGAAGGGTTGGTAGCAGCCGTTGCCGTAGAGTCCGCAGGTGACGTTGCCGGTGGGGTAGCCGATGGCTTTTTGCCAGCCGGCTTGTCCCCAGGCGCTGTAGTAGGGTCCGGTGACTGCGTAGGCGTTGGTGGTGGGGGATTTGTAGATGTTGCCGCCGGTGAAGGGTTGGTAGCAGCCGTTGCCGTAGAGTCCGCAGGTGACGTTGCCGGTGGGGTAGCCGATGGCTTTTTGCCAGCCGGCTTGTCCCCAGGCGCTGTAGTAGGGTCCGGTGACTGCGTAAGCACCAGTGGCTGCACTCCAGTAAATATTTCCATTGGCATATTGTTGGTAGCAGCCACCGCCGTAAAGTCCGCAAATATCGCTGCCGGAAATGGCGGCCCCCAGGCTGCCGGCGGCACCTCCCATGGCTTGCCAGCGTGCGGTAATCGCGCCCTTTGAACCGGTTGTTGCACCGGTGGCGAAGACCTTGAGGTTTTCGTAAGTGCCGTTCCAAACATTGGAGTCGCCCGCAGTTGGTCCGGTTGAGCTATATTGCCAGATGCTGTACTGACTCCAGCCAGCGGGCAATGATCCAGGCCCAATGTTGTTGTAAGCAGCAATATGGAGTGGTTGGTTGCCAAAAGCACTGCTATTGCCGGTGCAACGAGACCACCAGTCAGCGGTGGTGTAGATCGCAGGCAGCCTGCCGGTTTTGGCGAGCATAGCCTTGGAGAACTCCTGAAGCCAGGCGACCATCCTACTACCGGCCATGTTGTAGCAAGTATCGCCCAAATTCGAGTAAGGATTGTATTCAATGTCCAGCAGCGGTGGAAGAGTCTTTCCGTCCGCTGACCAACCTCCGCCATTCGCCACGAACCAGTTGGCCTGAGTCGTCCCGCTCGATTGACTCGGCAACGCGAAATGATAGGCGCCTCGGATCATCCCTGTGGTGTATGAGGAGGTGTATTGCTGGTTGAAGGTGAGCGATGTGGAGTTGGACCCTTCGGTCGCCTTGACGTAGGCGAAACGCGCGCCGCGGTTCCACTCTGCTGACCAATTGACGTTATCAGTTCGTGTGCCGTCGGGATTCGGTGTGCCCTGCCAGCCGGAGACATCTAAGCCGAGTACGCCCCAGTTCGGAATATAAGTATTACCTGCAGCTTCTGGCTGGGCAGCTGCGGCCGCACCGACCGCACCCTGATCCTTCGGTGCTCGCGATAGCAAAGCCGAAGCTGCAGCCTGATCTTGTTTCCAGCCCATTTTGGCACCGTTGGTGCCTTGAGCGGCTTTTAGCTCAGTCTCGGCTGCAGGACTGAGATTGCTGCTTGGCGCAACTGATGGTGTCTGATTCGCGCTGACCAGCGAACTGAGGCTTGACGAGGGTACTTCCGGGCCGGGGGCGGGGGCGGCCTGAGCCACGGCACTGGTTGCCACCAGAGAGACCCCGAGGAGCCCTCCGATGCTGAGAAGCCGGCTAGTGATATTGCAAAAGTCTAGGAAGGGGCTGCGGTTCTTTGTCATTTTTTACTCCGAGTAGCATGGATCCGCTTCCCCCGGAGCGACTCGCCTTAGCTTGGATAGCGTATCACCGGTGTTACTGGTGTGGCCAGAGTTAGTATTGTTACTGAGTATGCCCAAAATGATATCGATTTTTAGCGTTCTCTCGGTGAGGTACCAATTGCCCCCAGAACTTAGTCAGCTAGCTACGTATCGCCAATCCTCTCAATTGCCACCAACGAAGCAGCTAAACTCGCATCCCTAAATGGCTCCGGACAAAGGCAAAGGAGCGGGCCACCCTCAGGGTGGCCCGCTCCTTTGCCTTTGGTGGATGGTTAGTGTCCGGCGATTTTCATGGTGTTCCAGCCGTTGCCGATTTGGCTGGGGGTGCCGAAGGTTGTTCCGGTGATGGGGTAGTAGTGGAGGGTGCCGTCGGTTTTGGTGGCGAGGAGTCCTTTGGTTCCGGTGCCGTTGAAGCTGGTGATGGCTTGGATGCGGATGCCGGTCCAGCCTTGTCCGATTTTTTGGCTTTCGAAGGTGTTGCCGCCGTTTTTGACGTAGGCGATGAGGTCTCCGGTGGAGGCTTGGATGCCGATGACGTCGGTGGCGCCGTCGTTGTTCCAGTCCAGGGTGGTGAAGTCGGAGATGTTGTTCCAGCCGGATCCGATGGTGCGTGGGTTGCCGATTTTGTTGCTGCCGAGGTTGGGGTAGAACAGGAGGGCGCCGGTGTTGGTTTTGGCGATGATGCCGGGGTAGGTGTTGGGGCCGTCGAATTTGGCGATTTGGATGTCGAGGTTGGCCCAGCCGTGGCCGATTTGGAGGGGGTTGTTGAAGCCTCCGTTTGAGCTTCCGTAGTAGATGGTGAGGTTACCGCCGTTGGCTTGGGCGAGGAGGTCTAGGACGCCGTCGTTGTTCCAGTCGGTGACGTGGACGCTTTTGAAGTCTGCCCAGCCTGGTCCGATGAGGTTGGGTGGGGAGACTAGTGGGAGTTTGGCGCCGTAGTTGACGAGTTGGCCGGAAGGATTGATCGCGACCAGCGAGCCAGCATCACCAATCGTCGGCCCACCGAGAGCATTTGAGCGCTGAATCAAAGCTTCAGCGATTGACTGAGCTTGATCGTATCGTTCCGGATAAGCAGACCTTTGCACACTTTGGGCGACCGTTCCAGCACTCCAGCTGGGGTAGTTAGCGGCGTTCGGAATGGCTTGATCGAGGAACTTATTCGTCGCATAGACAACATTGGTGCACTGCGCCACGGTTCCCCAACCAGCAGCTGGCCGCTGCTGAAAGACGCCGACCGAGTCGAGATCCCCACAGTTGAGATTATTAGCGTGTGATTCAACCCAGGCGGTTTCAAACATTGCCAATCGCACGCGGTAGCTGATACCACGTTGATCGCCGATGGATTTCATTGTTTTGAGGACGTTATCGTCAGCGGTCGATGGAACGTAGCAAGCCTCTTCGGTTAGCTGAGCGGAGCTGAGCTCGGTTGCTGGCACATGGTCGCCTACCGTGGGCAGCTCCTCAGCTGCCCCGGCTAGCGGAGCGGGTAGCAGCCCCAAGCCGGAGAGCAGTAGTGCCCCGATCGCAACTCGTGCGGTCATTTCCCTTGAAAATTTCATGATTCTTTGCCTTTGGTGGATGGTTAGTGTCCGGCGATTTTCATGGTGTTCCAGCCGTTGCCGATTTGGCTGGGGGTGCCGAAGGTTGTTCCGGTGATGGGGTAGTAGTGGAGGGTGCCGTCGGTTTTGGTGGCGAGGAGTCCTTTGGTTCCGGTGCCGTTGAAGCTGGTGATGGCTTGGATGCGGATGCCGGTCCAGCCTTGTCCGATTTTTTGGCTTTCGAAGGTGTTGCCGCCGTTTTTGACGTAGGCGATGAGGTCTCCGGTGGAGGCTTGGATGCCGATGACGTCGGTGGCGCCGTCGTTGTTCCAGTCCAGGGTGGTGAAGTCGGAGATGTTGTTCCAGCCGGATCCGATGGTGCGTGGGTTGCCGATTTTGTTGCTGCCGAGGTTGGGGTAGAACAGGAGGGCGCCGGTGTTGGTTTTGGCGATGATGCCGGGGTAGGTGTTGGGGCCGTCGAATTTGGCGATTTGGATGTCGAGGTTGGCCCAGCCGTGGCCGATTTGGAGGGGGTTGTTGAAGCCTCCGTTTGAGCTTCCGTAGTAGATGGTGAGGTTACCGCCGTTGGCTTGGGCGAGGAGGTCTAGGACGCCGTCGTTGTTCCAGTCGGTGACGTGGACGCTTTTGAAGTCTGCCCAGCCTGGTCCGATGAGGTTGGGTGGGGAGACTAGTGGGAGTTTGGCGCCGTAGTTGACGAGTTGGCCGGAAGGATTGATCGCGACCAGCGAGCCAGCATCACCAATCGTCGGCCCACCGCCGGAGTTCTGGCTGGTGATTGACATCCCATTACTGAAACCGCCGGGGTATTCAGCCGTATGCAAAGCGCCACGAGTGGTCAAAGTCGAGCAATAGATGGTGTTCCAATGCAGATGCACGCCGTAGGCCGTGCCGGTGCTGCCCGCGCCACCGAGCAGGGCGCCTCGCCCGACGCTCTGTCCAACCGAGACGTTGACCCAGTTGAGGTGGTTGTACTGTGTGCAGAAATTTCCGCCGTGGTCGATGATGACCTGATTGCCGTTAACTGCGGTAGAGGCATTATTGACAGATCCAGCGGTGACAACGGTCCCAGCGGCTGAGGCAAGGATGGAGTTATTCAACGGCATACCGATGTCCATGGCATAGCCGTTGTACTGATCACCGCCATGTGGATATTGCGTGATGGTGTGAGTTTGTCCAGCGGGGAAAGGCAAATACAGCAGCGGATCGGCCGCTGCTTGTTGAGTGCCGAGTCCGAGCAAGAAGAATGAAACCACCGGTATTGCCGCGAGTAGTTTCCAATGTGCTTTTTTCATTGTGGTCCTCAGTTTTCCGAAGTGACACCAGATCTTCCCTATCAGCAGCTCAGCGGGGACACAGATTCGATGTTCGATGTAGTAATGCTGGCAGGGAAGTGCTTATAAAAGTCGATCAGCGATTGGAAGTTTTTTTGGAAGTGATTGGAATTTTTGGATCCTCAGAAAAAACTTCCAATCACTTCCAGAAAAACTTCCAGTCCCGTGCAGCGAACGGGCGTGCATCATCTGAGATTCTGGAATTACTGCCAGCGCTCGATCTGGTCTTCCCGTTGATTGCGGCTAGGAGACCTCTGTGCGCAGGCGGCGGCTGAAACAGCTGCTGAGGCTTGGACACAATGTTGTTGACCGTGAGAAGAAAGGAAGAAGTCATGAGCTATACCCTTGACCATCGATTCCAGTTTTCTTGCGCAGGCGTATTGGGGGCGGTCGGAGCGAGTCGACGCTTCGACCAGCCAAGTGCCCGAGCCAGCAACACCATTCTCCTCGCTAAAGAATGGTTCTCATCCACTCGCTGAGACAATCACAAGCTGGCCGAAAGGCCACGGTTGCTATGCCCCTAGTACCGTGGCCTTTTGGTCTTTTTATTGATCGGTTCGTGACCGGCTGCCAGAGCGGTGAAACCTGGTGCCCGCCGCTAAAGCTGTGGGCTGGTGTCCCTCAATAACCGAGACACCAGCCCACAGAACGAAAAGTTAACTAAGACTGCTAGCTAGTGGGGTTAATATTTTCGCCGCCGGCAATGAGGTAGTTGCCCCAGCCCGGGCCAATCAGCTGGGGCGCACCCCAACGGCGATTCTGTTGAATGGGATAGTAATAAATTTCGCCGGTTTGGTTCCTCGCAGTGACACCAATGCTGTTGATCCCCTGGAAGCCTGAACGCAGACTGACGCTAGTCATGTTCTGCCAACCTGAGCCGATCACAGTGCGGGTCTCTGAGATAAAGGCTCCGGCACCATTTGAGCGATATAAGCGCATCGCACCATCGCTACTTTGAGCTAATAGATCCTGATTGCCGTCACCGTCGAAATCGACCATGGTGGTGTTCAGGCTGCCCCAACCTTGGCCGATCTGAGTGGGGTCACTTAGTGCGGTGCCATTGGTGTTGTGCCAGAGCCGCATGATCCCGCTGCTTTCTTTACTCAGCAACTGCGGGTATTTGCTGCCTTTGATCCAATAGCCGATCGTCAGCTGCACATCGGCCCAGCCTTGAGCGGAAAGAACAGGACCAGTACTGAAGCCACCACCAGAGGAGCCAAGGTAGACATTGACCTTGCCGTTATTCCACTGGGCTACCAGATCTAGTACGCCGTCGGCATTCCAGTCAATGACCTTGATCGATCGCACTCCGGTCCAGCCCTGCCCAATCTGGACTCTGCCAGCGAATTGACCGTCACCACGTGCCGGGTAGTTCCAGAGAATGCCGTCGGAGTCCGCCGCCACGAGATCGCCAGCGGACTTCACTGAAGCTGCTGAAGCACCGACGGCAGTCGGCAGTACCGGGTAACCATTGGTCCAGGAAATTGGTGTGGCGAACATTGAACGCGCGGCACCGGAGTTAGTCCAACCATGCAACATGAGGACATCGCCCTGTGCAGAAGTGACCACATCTTGTCCGCCTGGGCCGACAACGGCCCGGCCATTTGACTGGGTGGTCATTAAGGACTGGCTCGACTTGGTGTACGGACCGCGGATTGAACTAGAAATCCCGTAGGAGATGTTGTAGCTGGAGTTACCGCCGTCATAGGTATAGATGCCGCCCGAATAGAGCAAGACGTACTTGCTGTCCCGCTTGACCAAGGTCGGGGCTTCGATATTGCCATGCTCGCTGGCGGCACCACTACTCAATAGCAGGCTCCGGCTTCCGATCAGCGTGACCCCGTCGTCGGCAACCTGCTGTAGGTAGAGCCGAGTGGGTAGATTAGTGGTGACGCCGTCTGTCTTATAGAGCAAGTAGCGCTTGCCGTCGGTGTCTACGAAGCTCGCTGGATCGATGCTGCCACCTTCGCTGTACTGGCAGAACAACGGCGCAGCGGCGGTGGAGACGAAGGGCCCACGCGGCGAAGCCGAAGTGGCCGCGCCGATGCAGTGCCTTCCAGGGCTGATGCTCTTCGCGGCGAAGTACATCAGGAAGCTGCCATCCTTGAGCTCAGTGACATCGGGTGCCCACATCCAACCACCGCTCTGTACTGCCCAGGCAGGACGCTTCGGCAAAGCGTTGCCCTGCATACTCCATGGCCCGTAGGGCGAGGAGGAAGTAGCGAATGGTATGTTTCCGGCATTCGAATTTGTTGAGTATGCGTAATAGGTGGAGCCAACCTGAAGCACATCGGGATCGGGGAAGTCACCTGATATCACCAATTTCGGTGATTGGGCTGCCTGTGCGCCGGGCGCCGCTGCCAACGACAGGGCTGCTGTGGCGAATAACGCCGTGGCCAATATGCCGCTGAGCGTTTTCAAACGTTGTAATCGTTTCATTAATTTCTTTCCCTTCCTTCAAACTGCAGGGTGCGGGTCTCATCGGGAAGCAATTGAGCCGTTGAACGAGATGAACCGCTGATATCAACCAGCCTGGCAGATGGTGCTCGGCAATTTGCCGCCTCGGATTGGAAGTTTTTCTGGAAGTGTTTGGAACTTTGACTTATCGGTTTGCTCACCAATTGACCCCGCGCCCCGGCGTCGCTGAAAAGTGGGAGATATCTGGGAGATACTAAGAGGGGTCCTCGGTGCGGCCTGAGTGTTCCTGCGGGTGCTTGGCAGTGGTGCGCTCGGGGGCGAGTGCGAAAACTAGGCCGAGCGTGACCACGGCGGTTATCGCTGCTGCGGGCGCGAGCCAGCCCGTCGGACTGCCTGCCAGTACCAGCCCGCCAAGGCCCGCACCGACAGCAGAGCCGATGTAGCTAGCAGACCCGTTGAATCCCAGGGCTATCGGGGCCAGGTCTGGGATAAGGCTGAATAACCGCTGTTGCTGCGGAACGATGAGCACCCCGACGCATCCGCCGAGAAGAAGAAGTGACAGGGACGCCAGTACCGATGACTGCTGAGTGACGCTGAGTAGGATAAGGACTAGCGGCGTGGCGATAGCTCCGCCGAGGAAGGTGGGCCAGTCCCCGAACCGGGTAATCAGCGGGACAACTAGACGCGTGCCGATGACCTGTCCGGCGCCGAAACAGAGCATGGCAATAATGATCATGCCGCCGCTGTCGGGCACGATGCTCGGCAGGTAGCTCAATATCAGGTAGGCGGGAGTCAGTGCTAGCAGTGTGCTGATAAGCAGCCTGAGCACCGCGCTCTGGCGTAGTGCGGCAAGCCGCGTTCGAAACCCAATGGCCGCGATCTTCACTTTAGGTAAGCTGCCGAGCAGTGCGCCTACCAGAAGCGCTAGCACCAATAGCAGCCAGATTGAGGCGCGCCAGCCGAGCCAAGATCCGATCGCGACGCCGAATGGCAGTCCAGCTACTAATGAAAGTGAAGTTCCTAGGGCAACTGCCGCGAGATTGCGTGGCCGAGTGGTTTCGGAGGCCAACACGCCAGCAACAGCGTAGGCGTTAGCTTGAAAAGTTGCTGCGCCGAGGGCGGCAACTATCCGGCCAACTGCCACCATGACAAAGGAACTACCGGCCGCTTGAAACAGCATTCCCGCCGCAAAGATTGCCATTCCTAGTACTAGCAGGCGGCGACGTTCCCATCGTCCGGTGAGTATCGCAATCATGGGTGAGGCAACCGCATATACGAGTGCGAAGAGTGTCGTTAGTTGTCCGGCCTGCGCAATGCTGACCCCGAGCTCGTTTGCCAGCTGTGGCAGTAAGCCAGCGAGGACAAAACCGTCGATGCCCAGCACGAAGGGTCCGGCGGCGAGGGTCCAGAGCTGGGCGGGTCCAAGATAATTAGATGATTGTCGAAGTGACATGGGTCGATGTTATGGCGATAATTAGATAATAGTCAAACTATTAGGGAGGCCTACGTGGACAACTTGAGTCAGCCGTCGGTGCAAGAGATCGACTTGGTAAGTGTCTTAGCTGCGCTGGCCGATCCGGTGCGGCTGGCGATTATGCGAGCCCTGTATCGGGATGAAGGACCGATTGATTGCAGTATTGTGGCAGCAGATATCAAGCTCACCCCGGCAACCGTTTCCCACCATTGGCGGGTACTTCGGCAAGCCGGGCTGACCGCAACCACTAAGCACGGCCGCAGTCGCAAGGTCGAGGTCAGGCGAGCCGATTTAGCTAATAGATTCCCCGGCTTGCTTGAAGCGACACTTGCTATCGACTAGGCCGTAAGGCGCCGATGGTCGTAGAGGTTTTCCACAATTAAAAATTTCTCTTGGCGAATCGAATTAATTGATTTACGATCTTTTCACATCATTAATCGGAGCTAAGGAACTCCTGGATGACTGCATTGGATATTATTGAAAATGAAGTTCGGGAGTTAATCAAGCGCCGAGGCCTAGACCCGATGCGACAGCTCGCCGAGGTGCAAGGGCTTATTGATGCCGTGCTTGAAGACTATAGCCAACGCTCATTACTCGGTGCTGTTCCACCGGTTACTGGGATTGCTCAAATCCGGAAAACGATTATTGACTCACTGTCCGGATTCGGTCGCTTGCAGCCCTATCTTGACGATCCTGCGGTTGAGGAAATATGGATTAATTCTCCCCAACAGGTTTATATCGCCAAAAATGGCGCTGCGGAACTCACCTCGCTGACCTTTTCAGCTCAGGAAGTCAAGGACCTCGTGGAGCGAATGCTCAAGTCTTCCGGGCGTCGTCTTGATCTCAGCAGCCCTTTTGTTGACGCGGCCCTTCCTGATGGTTCTCGGCTACATGTGGTGATTCCCGAAATAACCCGGGAGCATTGGGCCATCAATATTCGGAAATTCGTGGTGCGGGCTAATCGCTTAGAAAATCTCGTTGAGCTAGGAACTCTTAGTTCTGAGGCCTCTCGTTTTTTGAGCGCTGCTGTGGTTGCCGGGCTCAATATCCTGGTATCGGGTGCCACTCAGGCCGGCAAAACAACGCTGTTGAACTGTCTCGCCAGTGGTATTGGCCCGCGAGAACGGGTGGTCACCGTTGAGGAAGTCTTTGAATTGCAGTTTCCAATTCGTGATGTGGTGGCAATGCAGTGCCGTCAGTCGAATTTAGAAGGGCAAGGTGTTGTCCCGTTGCGCAGGCTGGTGAAAGAAGCGCTCAGAATGCGCCCCGACCGCCTGATTGTTGGGGAAGTTCGTGAGGCGGAGAGTCTCGATATGTTGATTGCGCTGAATTCTGGATTACCCGGAATGTGCACGATACACGCAAATTCGGCGCATGACGCAGTCATAAAGCTCTGCACTTTGCCGCTGCTAGCAGGGGTAAATATCACTTCGGATTTTGTAGTTCCCACGGTGGCTTCCTGCATTGATTTAGTAGTGCACTGCCAGAGGTCGGCTCGTGGTCTAAGACAAGTAACGGAGATCATCTCACTTAGTGGCAGGGTGGAAGGGAAGGTCATTGAAAGTTCTCCTATTTTCCGTCGACAGGGTGGCGAGTTAACTATTGTTGCCAACTCAATGCCGGCCGCGCAGAAGTTCGCCGCCGCCGGGTACCAGGTATCTGCTTTACTGGCGGCAAGCTGATGAGCATCTTAGCTGGCCTGTTGTTAGGCGCCGGATTTTTCTTAATCTGGTGTTCTTTTTGGCCCAGCCACATCGCTTTTGTCCAAGCACCGCAATTTCGGCGGATTAACCAGTTGCTCATTCAGGCTGGTTTGCAGAAGACCACAGCTTTTCGCTTCTTCGCGTCTTGTCTGCTGGCAGGATTCTCGGCTTTTTTGATAGTTATCCTCATCACTCGTTCACCACCAATGAGTGTTTGTTTTGCTGGTTTAGCTGCCTGGCTACCGATTGCGCTAGTGCGACGGCGGGCTAGACGACGCTCAAAGGCGCTTCGGGAGTTATGGCCTGAGGTGGTGGATAATTTACGTTCGGCGGTGCGCGCCGGGCTCAGCATCTCAGAAGCACTGGCGCAGCTGGCGGATCGTGGTCCGGCAGAGTTGAGGAGCTATTTCGCCGATTTTTCTGCCGATTACCGACTTGGTGGTCGGTTCGATCAAGCCCTTGAACGACTCAAAGCGCAATTGGCCGATCCGGTGGCGGATCGAATCATTGAGGCGTTAAAGCTGGCTCGGGATGTTGGCGGCACGGATTTGGGCGGCCTGCTATTCATTCTTAGCAGTTTCCTCAGGGAGAACATTCGGATTCGAGCGGAACTTGAGGCAAAACAGTCCTGGTTAATCAATGCCGCCAAACTTGCCGTGCTGGCACCGTGGCTATTGCTCCTGGTATTGGCTAGCCACCCACAGACCATCCAGGCTTATAACTCGGTCACTGGATGGCTAGTCTTACTGATCGGCCTACTGATCTCAATTATTTGTTATCGCGTGATGCTCAGAATCGGTGCCCTGCCAGAGGAACTGCGAGCCCTGGCATGAATGTGAATACGGCTGTGGGTGTGATCTCCGGGATGGGCATGGGAGCGGGGCTGTGGTTACTCCTTGCGCGATTGCTGTGGAATCGTCGCGGTGATTTCAGCGATCGCATTGCGTCTCAGCTCACTGCCTTAGCACGGCAGTCGAAACTGCTATCCGAAGATTTGCCCGGTGCTGGGGTTCTTGAGCCCCTCGAACGGATCATTCGATTATTGGCTGACGATGCCAGCGGCTGGCTAGCGCGACTGAGGCCAGGGACTGCGGGGCTGGCGCTGAGGCTGGAAAGGGCAGGACGGCCGGAGAATACCTTGTACTTTCGGGCTGTGCAGGTAATTTCAGTCGTTGCCGGTCTGATTGTGGCGAGCGTAGTGCTGATGTTTTACGGTGCGAACGGAGGCTTCAATCTACTACTCGCCTTTTTGGTGACGATCACCGGTGGCATCATGGGCCTTTACGCTCCGGAATGGCTTCTGAATCGGCAGATCCACCGTCGAGAGAGCAGGATGCTGGCCGAGTTCCCAGCCTTAGCCGAACTGATGGCGTTGGCTGTGGGGGCGGGTGAGAGTGTTACGGGTGCCTTAGAGAGAGTCTGTCAAAACTCTGCCGGGCCGCTTGCCAAGGAGTTCAGCCGGATATTAGCCCAAACCAGAACTGGCAGCTCGCTCGCCGACGCACTTTCGGACTTCTCCCGGCGCAGCAGCGTGGCTCCGCTGATTCGTTTCACCGAGGGCTTGGCGATCGGAGTGGAGCGGGGCACCCCGATGGTCGAGGTGCTGCGTGCTCAAGCCCAGGATGTTAGGGAGTTTGCAAAACGGCAGCTCATCGAAAGTGCTGGCAAGAAAGAGATTGCCATGATGGTTCCGCTGGTTTTTGGCATCCTGCCGCTGACTGTCATTTTTGCGGCTTTTCCCGGCCTGCAATTACTCACCTTTGGTCTCTAACCATGGAAGGAACCGTTATGTCGTCTATCCCTCTTAAACCGATTAATAAATCTGATCGTGCTCTGCCACTCTCTGCCCGGCTATTACTTTTTTGGCAGCTGCTCCTCCGTCGACTGCGTGCTGCGGATCATCCGGAGCGCGGCGATGTTCCGGGCTGGGTCATGGTCACGCTAATGTCGGCGCTGCTGGTTGCGGCGCTGTTGGCCATTGCTGGGCCTGCGCTGACCGGGATGTTCAACGACGCCATTCAGCAAGTGCACAAATAATGTCAGAGTCAGAGTCAGAGTCGCTGCGTCGGCAAGCTGGATCTGCGGTGGTGGATTTTGTCTTGGTCGGCGCGTTGCTCAGCTTGCTCTTCGTCTCGATTGCCCAGCTCGCCTTAGTGCTGCACGTCAGGAATACCTTGATCGATGCTGCAGTCTCCGGAGCACAATTCGGTGCGCTCGCCGACCGATCGCCTGAACAAGCCGCTGAACGTTCTAAGCAGCTGATCAATGCTGCCCTGAACTCCAGCTTTTCCACCGATGTGAGCTGCTCAGAGCAAGAACTGGGCGGCCTCAAAGTACTTCAAGTTTCGATCAGGGCACCGTTGCCGCTGATCGGTTTCCTAGGGGTACAGCAAGCCCTAGAGGTCAGCGGTCATGCGGTCCTGCAACCTTGAACAGAATGCTGTCCGCCGGACCGCGACCTGGCTGATAACGCCCATGGACCGTATCGCCGTCCGGTGTAGTCCGGAAGCTGAAGAGGCCAGGCAGGCTCAACCGGATGTCCAAGGCGAACCAGGCAAACCAGCCGAGCAAGGCAGCGCCGTGGTGGAGTTCGTCTTCTTGGTCGCGGTGTTGCTGATTCCGGTGATTTACCTGGTTGTGACGTTGGGGCAAATGCAAGGGGGTGCCTATGCGACGGTCGAATTGGCCGATCAGGCGGCAAAGATCCTGGCGACGTCCAAGCAGCCAGCCTTAGCTCAGCAGCAAGCGAACCAGGCAATCATCCTGGCCGCGGCAGATTATGGTTTCTCGGCGGAGCAATTCACCATGCAGGTTTCGTGTTCGCCGTCCGACTGTACGGCGCCGGGGACAGCCATCTCAGTGAAGATTTCACTGAAGGTGCCCTTGCCGCTCATACCGACTTTGCCCACCCTGCACACCACAGCAGCAACAATGCAGTCGGAAGCCACTCAAATTGTCAGTAGCTATCGATGACCAGACAGCTATCGATGACCGGGCGAAGCCAGTGTCGGCGTGGCGGGCGAATCAAGGGGAGGAGGGGCAGATTGCTGTCCTGGCTATTGGATACATGCTGCTTAGCCTAATGATTGTCGCCACCGTGACGGCAGCTTCGGCGCTCTATATTGAGAGCAAGAAGCTGCTGTCGGTTGCTGATGGAGCTGCTGCCGCCGCCGCGGACCAAATTTCCCTCAATAACTCTCAAAGTCACCCAGGGCTGCACCTCGATTCGAACGTCGTGATCAGCGCCGCTCAGCAATATCTCAAGGACTACGTGGCCTCGGGCGAATTTGACCAGCTCTCTATCTCAGCCGGCACCGGAAGCCCCGACGGGCAAAGCGCACGGGTCGTGCTGACCGCAGTGGCACATCCGCCGATCCTTAGTCTGTTGATCCCTGACGGTATTCCGATCAGCGCTGAGAGCACTTCACGGCCCCAATTACACCGTTAACCGGGCTTCTCATCTCGGCACGGCTCGCGATGCCATAAGCTTGTTGATCATGGCAGAAATCGACTTTCCGGTAGAAATCCGCACGCTCCGTGCCACCTACGAGTCAATCGAGCGGGTGGTTGATGCCGCGGCCTTGCGCAGGGACATTGAGGCGCTTTCGGCTGAAGCTGGTGTTCCAGACCTTTGGGACGATCCAGCCAAGGCCCAGAAAGTGACCTCTCAGCTATCTCATGCTCAATCAAAACTAGAGCGGTTGGAATCTTTGGCATCTCGAATCGACGACCTCGAGGTGCTGGTGGAGCTAGCTGAGGCCGAAGCGGATGCCGATTCCTTGGCAGAAGCGGGCAAGGAACTGCTGGCTTTGCAGAAGTCTCTCCAGGAGCTCGAAGTGACCACTTTGCTGGCGGGGGAGTATGACGAGCGCGAGGCCGTCGTCACTATTCGATCCGGTGCGGGCGGCGTGGACGCTGCCGATTTCGCTGAGATGCTGTTGCGGATGTATTTGCGCTGGGCGGAGCGACACGGCTACTCAACTCAGGTATTGGACACCTCCTATGCCGAAGAAGCTGGTTTGAAATCAGCGACTTTCGAAGTCAAGGCGCCTTACGCTTTCGGCACTCTCAGCGTGGAAGCCGGCACCCATCGTCTAGTCCGGATCAGTCCCTTCGACAACCAGGGGCGCCGTCAGACCTCCTTTGCTGCCGTCGAAGTCATCCCGCTGATTGAGCAGACCGACAGCATCGAGATCCCGGAAAACGATATTCGGGTCGATGTTTTCCGCTCCTCTGGCCCCGGTGGGCAGTCGGTGAATACCACCGACTCAGCGGTGCGACTGACTCACATTCCCACCGGCACAGTGGTGTCGATGCAGAATGAAAAGTCGCAATTGCAAAATCGGGCCGCGGCCTTGCGGGTGTTGCAATCAAGGCTGCTGCTGCTGAAGAAGCAGGAAGAGGATGCGGAGAAGAAGGCACTCGCTGGTGACGTGAAAGCTTCCTGGGGCGATCAGATGCGTTCCTATGTGCTCAATCCGTATCAGATGGTCAAGGACCTGCGCACCGAACACGAAGTCGGGAATACCGCTGGCGTGCTCGACGGGGATATCGACGACTTCATCGATGCGGGCATCCGCTGGCGGGCGAATCAGCGCAACGCCGCTGAGTGAGTAGCTCGGCTCGGAGGAGCTGGCCCGTCAAGCTGTTAGCCAGCTGTTGATTCGGAGAATTCGCCGACACACCGAGCCGAGTCCCCGCAATACCGGTCCACTGGTGCATATAGTCGAAAAGCCGGTGGACTCTTCCCCGATCCTGCCCAGCCGCCGGCTCTGAACTGGGTGAAAAAAGAGCCATGATTCGTTTCGACAGTGTCACCAAGGTCTATGACCGGAAAAGCCGTCCCGCGCTGGACAAGGTTTCCTTGGAGATTGACCGCAGTGAATTCGCCTTCCTGGTCGGTGCTTCCGGCTCCGGAAAGTCGACCTTTCTGCGGCTGGTCCTCAAAGAAGACAAGGCCTCCAGCGGCGCCGTCTATGTCGCTGGGCAGAACGTCGCTCATATTTCTTCTTGGCGGGTACCTAAGCTGCGACGCGGCATTGGCGTCGTCTTCCAAGACTTCCGATTGCTGCCGCAAAAGACTGTTTTCGCCAATGTCGCTTTCGCTATGCAGGTGATTGGCCGCAGCCGTAGCATCATTCGGGAAACCGTACCGGACGTACTGAAAACCGTGGGCCTACAGGGCAAAGAGAACCGGATGCCGCATGAACTTTCTGGTGGTGAGCAGCAGAGAGTAGCAATAGCCCGGGCCGTGGTGAATAAGCCCGGCATCTTGTTGGCTGATGAACCGACCGGAAACCTCGATCCAGAAACATCACTGGGGATTATGAAGGTGCTAGACAAAATCAACCAGAACGGCACCACGGTGGTGATGGCCACTCACGACGACGATATCGTCAATCAGTATCGTAAACGCGTGATCGAGTTGCGAAACGGCGTCATCGTCCGCGACGAGGCGAAGGCGCTATACACCTCAATGATCCCGCAGGTCGGCGACTCCGAAAAGCGTGATCAGCAACCGTCCGAGCGCGAGGAAGCCGAGGAGCAGAAGTGAGGCTCGGATTCATTCTCGGCGAGATCGGTTCAGGGCTGCGTCGTAATCTGGCGATGGTGATCTCGGTGGTCTTGGTGACCCTGGTTTCGTTGACCTTCGTCGGCGCCGCTTTCATGCTGCAGAAGCAAATCGACGTGATGAAGGATTACTGGTACGACAAGGTCCAAGTCTCAATTTTCCTTTGCAATAAAGATTCGGTCAGCCCTACTTGCGCCGCTGGTGCAGTGACTCCGGAGCAGCAAGCCAATATTAAAGCCCTGCTCGAATCGCCGGAGATCAAGCAGTACATCAAGAGCACCGCTTTTGAGTCTCAGGCCGAAGCTCTGGTGCACGTTCGTGAACAGTTCAAAGACTCACCGATCGGCGCCTCGGTCACCGAGGATCAACTGCAAGCCTCCTTCCGAATCGGCCTGATCAACCCGGAAAAATACTCGATTTTCCAGGAGCGGTTTTCCTCAGTGGCTGGTGTTGATCAGGTCATTGATCAACGGAAAATTTTTGAGGGCCTATTCGGCATTCTGAATACCTGCACAATCATTTCGGTGGTAGTGGCGGGGCTCATGGTGGTCGCTGCCTTCTTGCTTGTCTCCACCACAATCAGGCTCTCTGCATTCAGCCGACGGCGCGAGACCGCGATTATGCGTCTGGTCGGCGCCTCTAAAACCGTGGTGCAATTGCCCTTTATTTTGGAGGGCATCATCGCCGCACTAGTGGGCTCCGTTTTAGCTTCGGTGGCCTTGTGGGCAGTGACTAAGTTCCTCGTTGAAGGAGTGCTGGCCCCAAATAATCCGGGGATGGTCTTCATAAATGTGGGTCAAGTTTGGTGGGTCTGTCCAATTCTGATCGGAATCAGCATTATTGTTGCCGGATTCTCTTCTTGGATAACCCTCAGGAAGTACTTGAAGGTCTAAGATGGCTAAAGCAGTGAAAATCTGGAGAGGCTAATGATGAACATCATCAAGCGAGATGCTCTGGGGGAAAAACCGTTTCGGCGTGTGCTGAGTTTATGCGTTACTGCTGGCTTGGCTGCCGGCCTAGTCGTTCCGCTTTTCCTGGGCACTGCCCCGGCTTCCGCCGACAGCCTTGAGGATCAAGCAAATAGCCTGCAACAACAAGCCGCTGAGGTGCAGTCTTCGCTGGAGTTCGTCGATGCTGGAATCGCCAAATCGGCCGCCAACCTCACCTTGTACACCGGCATGTTGCCAGCCGCTCAGCAAGCAGTATCAACCGCTCAGAGTCGCGTCGCTGCCGCGACCTCGCAAGTTGAGGCTTTGTCTGCCCGGGTAGATCTCGCTGAACAAAATAAAGACAACATCATCGCGCAGATTGCGGCAGATCAAAAGAAAGCTGCCGAATCTAAAAAGGTAATCGGTCAAATTGCTGCGCAATCGTATAAAACGGGTGGATTGCCCGCTGGTCTGACCTTCTTACTCGGCTCCGATATGAAGAATCTAGCGGAGAGCCTGAGCGCTGCCGATCAGGCAACCCGCAGCCAAACCGCCACCTTGAATAAGCTGGCTCAGCAAAACGCCACTAATATCAACGCCAAAGCACGTTTGGCCGCTGTTGAGGTCGAAATTAAGGACCTCAAGGCAAAAGCGGACGACGCGTTGGCCGCCGAGAAGTCAGCTCAGCAAGAGGCTGCCGCGCAGAAGGCCAAGCTGGATAAACTTTTGGCGGACACCACCGCGTTGAGTAAAGAGCTGAACGCAAAGAAACCTCAGATCCAGGCCAAACTAGCCGCGGTGAAGACCCAGCAAGACAATGTTGCAGCGCAGATCGCTGAGCGGGCCCGCAAAGCTCGTGAAGCTGCCGAAGCCGCTGCCAAAGCTGCTGCCGCGGCTGCCGGAAACAATAACTACCAGCCACCGCCACCCGGAAACCCCTCGGCTTTTGGCTTGGTATCTCCGTTCGCTGGTTTCCCGATCACCTCGGGCTGGGGCTGGCGTCTAGTGCCGCCAGGCACCATTGACTTCAACGGCACCGGCTCATACTTGCACACCGGTATTGATTATGGAGTGCCGTGTGGCACTCCGGTCCGGGCACCTGCCTCGGGCACCATCGCAGTGGCTGGTTGGCTCAATAATGGTGGTGGCTTCACGGTGCACATCGACCACGGCGTGGTGCAAGGAAATGCCTTGACCACCGTTTACTACCACAACTCATCGGTGGCGGTTTCAGCTGGTCAACAGGTCAACCGCGGTGACATCATCGCCTACAGCGGCGGTACCGGAAACTCCACTGGCTGCCACGCGCACTTTGAGACCTGGGTGAACGGTCAGCCGGTCGACCCTTCGGGTTTGCTCTAAATTTGCCCGTTTGGCCCGGGGAGTACACTAGTTAACTTGCCCACTAAATGAAGGAGTTCTGCTGTGCCAAAGGAAAGTGGCCGGAAGGTAGTGGCCACCAATCGCAAGGCGCGGCACGACTACCTCATTTCAGATACCTACGAAGCTGGCCTGGCCCTGATGGGCACCGAGGTCAAGTCCTTGCGCGAGGGCAAAGCTAATCTAACAGATGGTTTTGCCACCTTTTACGGTGACGAGTTGTGGCTGGAAGCCGTCTACATCCCTGAATATCTCAACGGCTCCTGGACCAATCACTCGGCTCGCCGTCGTCGTAAGTTACTGCTGCATCGTGCCGAGTTGATTAAGATTTCGCATAAGACCCGCGAGGCGGGCTTTACCATTGTGCCCCTGCAACTCTACTTCCTTGACGGCAAGGTCAAGGTCGAGATCGCACTGGCTAAAGGTAAGCGTGAATACGATAAGCGGCAGGCGCTGCGTGAGGCTCAGGATTCTCGTGAAGCTCAGCGGGCCATGCGAGAGAAGAACCACGGCTAAATGCCTTCTTTCGCGGAGTTCCTGAGCGTCTGGACCTTCGATCCTTGGGCGTTGCTGACCGCGCTATTCCTCGGCGGTAGCTACCTTTGGGCGGTGCGCTCGGTGGCGGAGCGGTGGCCGCTGCGCAGAACGGCAATGTTTTTTCTGCTGGGTTTGGCTAGCTATCTCTGGGTGAGCTGCGGCTTCTTGGGGAGCTATGCTGAGGAACTCCGGTGGGCCTTTTCGATCAAGCTCGCCCTGTTGCTCTTTGTTGTCCCGTTGCTGCTGGCGTTAGGGAAGCCGTTGACGCTGGCGCGATTAGCTTTTCCCAGGGGCCGGACTCGAACCGTACTGGCGAGGTTGACTCGTCGTCCGCTGGCGTTCTTCGGTAATGCCGTGGTGGCGCCAATATTGGGCCTCCTGCTGTTTTCAATGATGCTCACCCCGTTGGCCGGAACACTGCGACTGAACGCCCCGCTGGATCAAGGTCTGACCGTGCTGTTGCCGCTGGTCGGTCTATTGATGGTGCTGCCGGTAGCCGAGGCTGGCGGTAAAGCGCTCAACGGTTTGATCGTGCTGCAGCTGCTCTTCGCTTTTATCGAATTACTGCTCGACGCCGTGCCCGGAGTTTTCTTGCGGCTATCTAATACTGTCCTGGATGGTGCCGCGCCGTTCTCTGGAGCGCAGCCACCCTGGTTCCCCAACCCGCTGCGAGACCAGCAATTAGCCGGGGACTGGCTTTGGTTCATCGCCGAGGCGGCCGATCTGCCGTTGCTCATTCTGATGTTCATGCGATTTGCCACCATGGATAAGCGGGAGCGGGCGGCCGTGGACGAACTGAGCGATGAAGAGATGGAAGCCCTCAGCGAGGCACATTTACAACGGTTTTACGGCAACGACGGGAGATCATCATGACGAGGGCGTGGGGTAAAAAGGGCTGGATAGTTGTTTCGGCGGTGATCGTTGCTTTGCTGCTGGTACTGGCGATCGTGTTTGGGCTCAATGCCTCCGGACTGCTTGGCCAACCGGCAGCGGCGCAAAGTTCGACGACGGGGCAAAGCAGCAGCCCGGTCAGCTCGACAACTTCAGCCTCGCCCAGTGTCTCAAACAGCCCCAGTGCTTCCAGCAGCACCAGCGCCTCCAACGGCCCGGGCGCTTCCAACAGCCCAACGCCGGACCCGAGCAGCCCTGCACCGAGCCCGGCGCAACAAGTCCTTGCCAAGCTGAGCCTCGAGCAGAAAGTCGGCCAAGTACTGATGGTCTCCTCTCCGGTGACCGGTGCCGATGCCAATACCCTGGCAGCGCTCAATAGCATGCACGTCGGAAACGTCTTTTTGAAGGGCCGCAGCTATGACGGGGCTCCGGCGGTCGCTGCGCTGGTCAATCAGCTCAAGGCCACGGTGAACGCAAAAAGTACCGGGGGAGTGAAGCAGTTCGTCGCCACTGACCAAGAAGGCGGCCTGGTGCAGATCATGAACGGACCGGGCTTCTCTGCGATGCCCTCGGCAATCGACCAAACCGGGGTGAGCCCGGCCCAGCTGAAGACCGAGGCAACCAGCTGGGGTCAGCAGCTCGCTGCCGCCGGGGTGAACGTCAACTTCGCCCCGGTGCTAGATACTGTGCCTTCGGCAGCTTTTGCGCCGCAGAACGCGCCGATCGGTCATTTCGGACGACAGTACGGCTACACTCCGCAAGCGGTCTCCAGTTACGGGGTATCAGCGGCGCTGGGCTTTGCCGCCAGCGGAGTCGCGCCGACCGTGAAGCACTTCCCGGGCTTAGGCCGGGTCACGGAGAACACCGACGTCGCCAGCGGGGTAACCGATCCAACCACGAGCCGGAACGACCCCTACCTGCTGCCTTTCAAGGACGCAGTGAATTCAGGAGTGCGCTGGGTGATGGTCTCTAATGCGCTCTACCCGCGTATTGATGCCACGAACATTGCGCCGTTCTCGCCGGTGGTGATTAATCAGATGTTGCGTGGCGACCTGGGCTTCAACGGCATCGTGGTCTCTGATGATATCTGCGATGCCGTGCAGCTTTCGCCGTACGCAGTGGCCAACCGCGGGGTCAACTTCCTGGCGGCCGGCGGCACCATGGCACTGTGCACCAACCAGGCGCTGTTGCCGGCCATGTACCAGGGTCTAGTGCAACGCTCTAAGGCTGATCCGGCGTTCGCGAAACTGGTTGATGCTGCTGCTCTGAAAGTACTGGAAATAAAAGCAGAGTCCGGATTGCTGTAGAGAGTGGCTGCCATTTGGGGTAGAGTGGATTACCTTGATAAGTACATATGGGGATGACAGGTTTCGACGATGTTAGTCGCGACAGGTGAAGCGGGCCGAGGATACAGGGTTATCTCGTAAACGCTCTCTGTAAACCAATAAGTGCCAATTCTAAGCGCACTGACTTCGCTCTCGCTGCCTAAAGCAGCCTGACGGTCCGTCAAACCGGGAATGCTCTCTACCCGGATCTTGGCGTCATCTAGAGAGCCACTGCTTTGTGTTGTTGTCGTTGCAATGCAAGGGACTTTTAGACGACTGGGCTTGGCAGCAACTCGTTTGCAAGATTGCTGGAGCCAAGTAGACCGAACGCAAACTGCGCCCGGAGAAGCCCTGACAACACGACATCGGACGGGGGTTCAATTCCCCCCATCTCCACTGAAATAGCCCCGGAATCTCCGTGATTCCGGGGCTATTGTTTTGTGCCCGGAACGACTAAGGTTGTTGGCTCAGCTATTACCCGAGGGCAGCTGTTGTAGCCGCCAGTCAATGATCTGACGGATGAGTTCAATCGGTAGCGGGGCGTTATGGGGGAATTGGATAGCGTGCTCGGTGGTGCCATATCCATCAAGGTCGCTGTCGAAATGCGCTATCACTTCTGCGGTGGGGTAGAAGCTGATATGACGCTTCGCAGCAGTGAAGAAGAAAAGAGGCTCGGTATCGAGTTTAAAGGTCGGCATCCGCCAGCTGATTGATTCGACCGCTGTATGGGGCGCGGCTGAGCGGATCAGTTCGTATACGGTGAGTAGTCGCTGCTGCACCTCTCCGTCGTACTGATCGATATACTCGGCAATCGAGTTCACCGTCATCGTGCTCTCCTTCGTATCAGCAGCAGCTGGTTAACCAATCCAGCTACCTGACGCCTCATCTCCAAACATTTTACCTAAGCCTGCTGCGCTGCTACCGGATCAGCAAAGCTCACTAAACCGTTTGTAACGGTTTTATACACACAAGTAATTTTTGGGATTTTCAAAGCTAATATTCAACTGAAGTGCGTTTGCGGCAGATGGGCTCGGTGAATCGCTAAAGGACTACGGGCGTCCGAAGTCGGTATCGATAGCAAACCAGGAACCGACAAGAGGAGTTTTCAATGTCCGAACAGCCGCCAATTTATCAACAACCCCAGCAGCCCTACCAGCTGCAACCCATGCCTCAGCAATCTCAGAGCAACGGCTTCGGCATTGCCGCTCTGGTGGTGGGCATTGTGGCGCTAGTAATCTCTTTTATTCCATTCCTCGGCTGGGGCGCCTTTGTCCTCGGCCCGATTGCCATCATTCTGGGTATCCTCGGTGTTGTGTTGAAGAAAGGTAGCAAGAAAGGCACCTCGATCACTGGCATTATTCTGGGTGCCATTGCCGTCGTGATCGCCATTATTGTTGCGGCAATTACTGCCCTAGCCATCACCGGTATTAGCAACGCTATCAATTCAGCGTCGGCTGAAATTTCGCAAAAGTCTGAGGGCACTTCAGAGGTGGAGTATATTGTCACAACCAAGGGCGGCTCGGCAACGGTTTCCTATGGTAGTTCTGGCGGAACCTCGCAGAAGACTGTCACCAGCGACTGGAAGGAAACAGCTAAACTCACCGGTTTCGATGTGGCCACCCTAAGCGTAATTGGTGATGTTACTGCGACCGGGCAGACGGTCAGCTGTGAGATCAAGATTGACGGCAAGTCGGTTTCGAAGCAGAGCGGCAACACGAGCGTCAGCTGTGTAGCAAGCCGCCGCTGAACCGGAGGGCTCGGCTGTAGCGGCAGGCATTGAAGGTCAGGATAAAGTAGAGGTGTGCTCCCAATAATGGGGAGCACACCTCTACTTGGCGAACTAGCCTCGAGAAGACTTCTAGGAAACTACTTGCTCCGGAGCCAGTGAGTTTCCGGGCGCAATTGATCCGCAATTATTCGGCGCGCTAGCACCCGCAAAGCGCTGGTCGATCCAGCCTAGGGCTTTGATGAACCACGGCACCGTGCCGATGGAATGCGAGAGCAGGTAATACTGGTCATACTGCACAGTAGTTCCGCTGGCACAGAACTGGCGGGCGAGCGAGCGTACATCGCCGGCGATCATCACGCCGTCACCGACACCGAAGCCTGCGGTGCCTTCCAGCACCCCGTTGCTACCCTGCGCAATGAACATCGGGATAGTCGGAGAAGGTGCTTGGCCCCTATTTACTCGGTTCACAGCTTCGACGAAGATCGGAATGCTATTCGGATTGCTATATTCCGGTTTGGCGATCTTCTCCCAGGTCAGACCGGGGTATTGGGCCAAGGCATTGATAATCGAAGCATACTTTAGCTTGGCGAAGACCTGCAGCCCGTAGCTGTTGAGATAAGGGCTGAAGTCAAGATTGAGAGCCCGGGCGACGCCAATAATTGCCATCGGTGCAACGCCTGCCCAAACTAGGCTGCCGGAAACGTACTTCAGATTGTGCGCTGGCGCAACCAATAAGCCGCCCTCAGCCGCGCCAACCAGATTCTTATTGATATCCGGTGCGTAGCTCGGTGCCAATTGGGAGGCCCAGCCGGTTGCAATGGCCCCGCCGGAATAGCCGAGCAACGCAAGCTTAGTATTTGCGTTCAACCCGGTAGCGCTGGACTTCAGGGCCGCGCGAGCCGAATCCAAAGTGTAAGTGCCGTAAGCCGGTCCGGCCGCAAAGACAGCATCCTGGCCTTCGGTGTCCGGAACGATCACGGTGTAACCCTGGAGCAGAGACGGAGTGATCACCGCCGTTTCCGCGCTTGCGATCAATCCACCTAAGCTCAGGCCGCCAGCGATTGAGCGGGAGGGGCTATCCTCGGGGTTCAGCGAATCATAAGCGGATTGGTAAGAAATGGCCTTTCCTTTGCCCCGGCCGGTATTCAGCAGTGGCGGCTTAATCACAGAGGTGACATTCGCCGAAGGATTTCCATTGATATCGGTGGAGCGGTAGAGCAATTGGATCGCGGTCAGTGGCAGTGGAATGCCGATCGCGTGGTAACTGATGGTGCGGCTCTTGAGAATCGCACCGGGGGAGTAGGAAGCCAGTGGGGTGCTGCCGTCGTAGCGATAGAACGAGTCTTTCGCGGTGACTTCAGCGGTGGGGACTGGCGTGGCGGCGGTCGCACTGGGGCTCGCAATGACTAATAGCCCTGCGGCTATCCCCAGCGCGGCCACCGCTGATATGGGACGAAAGTTGAACTTCATTGGTCATACTCCGTGATCATCTGCTCTGTGATCTGATTCACAGTGCCTGTCTCAGCGATGTTACTTGTGAGTAGCCTGTGTGACAATGAACGCAGGCCGGATGTTTGCTGTGAATCTTAGGCGAACCGCAGATTGTTCCCGATCACGGGGCCGTGCTTAGACTCCGGCTTTAGCGAAGGCGTCGTTAACCAGGGCAGCGAGGTCCTGGGCAGCAGCGTCATCGACTTTTTCGGCGATCTTGACCGCTGCGACGGCGAGATTTCCCTTGACGCCGGAAACGCTGAGCACGTCCATGGTTTTGCCGCCGGGCAAGCTCTCCTTCACCAGCTTGGCCACGCTCACTTCACCATTGGTTTTCACCGGAAGAGTCTTCACCGTGGCGTCGATTTTCTGCCCCGCGATGCTGATGCTGAAGCTCTCGCAACTCTCTACAGCTTGCTGGCCATCGGTGACTGACTTGACCAATACATTAGCGTCCTTGAAAGAAACCAGGCTGAGCACTGTGCCATCCTTTGGCGACGTGCCGCCGGCGAAGTTGCTGCCCGGTACGATTTGGCTATTCTGATCCATTAATTGCTGGCAAGCCTGGGGCGTCACCTGGGTCTTGGCTAGCTGTTCTTTGGCAAGCTGAATTCCCTGATTGAGCTGCTCTTGAGGGGCAGCGGTGAAGGGGGTGCCGCTGGAGTCTTTCAGCATCGGGATGATGGCGCCCAGCTGCTGGGTGGTAAAGATCTTCGCCGGATTCGAAGACGCTGAAGCGCTGCTTGGCGAGGACGCTTGATCGCTGCTGGTGGCTGCGGTGGAACTCGAAGACTTTGCGTTCGAATCACTATCCGTGTTTTGGCCGCTTCCGCTGGGGGCGGTGCAGGCTGCCAGGCCGAAGATCAGCAAAAATGCCGGAACGGCAAGAACTTTCTTTTTCATCAGAATCCTTAAGGTGAGTGGTGATGCTTTAGAACAGTCTATGGTGAAATCGTGAAGCGGCGATGAACGGCACCGCGGGAAGGAATTTTCATCTCGACCAGTAAACGGCAATAGCAGTCCAGTCGTCGAAGACGGAGTAACTTTGACTCATGTCCGCCAACACCGTGCCGCTGACCGGTTATCAGCGCAGAGTTCTCTTCGTCGCGATTCTGGCCTCATTCGTTTCTATTCTGGACGGCAGCGTAGTTAACCTAGCGCTACCCGCGATCAGCAGGGATCTCGGCGGCGGACTGAGCTCACAGCAATGGATTGTTGACGCTTATATGCTCACGCTCGGCTCATTGATTCTGGTGGCCGGCAGCCTTTCTGATCTATTTGGCCGGGTTCGCATTCTGATCTGGGGCCTGATCGGATTCGGCATCACTTCAGTGCTGTGCGGCATCGCCAGCAGCGATATGATGCTGATCCTGGCCCGAGGCCTGCAGGGAGTAGCCGGTGCGCTGCTGGTGCCTAGTTCATTGGCGCTCATTATCGCCACTTTCTCAGGCACTGCGCAGAGTAAAGCGATTGGCCAATGGACGGCCTGGACCGGGGCTTCGACGCTTGTCGCCCCCTTAGTCGGCGGGCTCGCCGTGGACTTCCTCTCCTGGCAATTCGTCTTTTTCATTAACTTGCTGCCTATCGCAGTTTGCCTGCCAATGCTGTTCCGGCTGCGCGATTCGGATGCGGCCAGAGATCCAGCGGCCATGGTCGATGTGTTGGGAGCTGCGCTAGCCGTGGTGGGCCTCGGCGGAGTCGTGTACGCGATGATTGAACAGGCCAGTTTCGGTTGGCGCAGTCCGGTGGTCCTGATCCCGTTGATCGTTGGATTGCTCGCACTGGTGGGGTTCCTCTGGCATGAACGCCGCACCGCCCAGCCAATGATGCCGCTGAGCCTATTCTCACTGCGGAACTTCTGGGTAGGAAATATCTCCACTTTTTTCATCTACGGGGCGCTTTCGCTGGGTTTCTTCGCCCTTGGCCTATACCTGCAACAAGTCGCGGGACTGAGTGCGACGATCGCCGGTATCGCGATGTTGCCTTCCACCGTGCTGATGCTGCTGCTCTCGTCCTGGTTTGGTTCATTGTCCGGGCGTTTTGGGCCCAGACTCTTTATGGCGCTCGGCCCGATCATTGCGGGTGCCGGATTCTTCTGGTTACTCAGTCTCACCGAAGCCTTCAACTATTGGTGGCAGGTGCTGCCGGGAATATTGATTTTCGGGCTAGGGTTGGCGATCACGGTGGCTCCGCTGACTTCCGGCATCCTCGGCTCGGTCAGTGCTGAGCGAGCCGGTATTGGTTCTGCGGTCAATAATGCGATAGCCAGAATTGCAGGGCTAGTTACGGTGGCCTTGGCCGGTGTGGTGATGGGCGGTGTGCTGGATACCGAAAGCACGCGGTTGGTGTCCCTGGTGACGGCAATTCTGCTAGTCATTGGTGGCGTGATTTCAGCCTTCGGCATTCAAAACCCCCGGCCCGCAACGGTCCTCTCAGATTCGCGAGATCCAGGTTCGGACAGCTCCCCAACGGTGGCATGAAACACAGTGGACTCAGGGATTGCTAGGATCTTGATATGCAGTTGCCTGTGGAATCGACATCGACTACCCGGACCTTGACGGCGGTTAACAGCGTTATCGCCTTCCTGCTCGAGGTGGCCATGCTCGTCGCTATTTTCTTTTGGGGATTCCGCAGCTTGGCCGCCCCCTGGGGCGTATTGATCGGTATTGTCGCGGCTGCCGTGATCGTGGTGTTCTGGTCATATCTGATGGCTCCCAAGGCCAAGTACCGCTTGTCTTGGCCAACTCAGCCGATTGTGGCGCTGCTCTTGTTCTTGCTTGCCGGGCTCGGATTATTGCTGGTCAAGCTTCCAATTCCTGGGATTATTATGATCGTCCTGGCGCTACTCAATACCGCTTTGAGTTTCTATTTGCGTCATCGATCAGCTGGCCAGCCAAAAACCCAGCCAGGCGAGGCCGAGGCCGAGCACAAGATTAACGGCGACATTGAGGGCGGAGACGAGTCGTCGCCCCTCCCGCCAGAGCACAACGGTTGACACCGCAAAGGAGCTGAAGGTGGTCAGGCCACCTGCCAAACCGGTGGCCAGGGCGGTATGCCAGGTGGGGGAGATTTCAGCGTGAATTGCGAGCCCGCCGACGTAGCCGATCAATAGGCTGCCGACTGCATTGACCAGCAGCGTGGCCAGCGGAAGATGGCCGGGCTTTCCGGAGGCAAAACGCCCGCCCTGGGCGAAGAGCGTATCCAAGCTGAAGCGCAGCAGCGCCCCGATCATCCCGGCCAATCCGACAATGAGGGCCGTCATGGTTTCTCAGCAGCTTGATGACCGTGGCCAGCGAGTCCAGTTGGCAGTCGAGAGCCGAGAAAAAGACCGGCCCAGGCCGCTGCGCACCCCAACAGCATGGTCAAGATTAAATACCAGACCCAGAGCGCCGAACTACCGGCCCGAGCGAACTGGTCAACGGCGTAGACGACTGCCGAGAACGTGGTGAAAGAGCCAAGTAAGCCTGGGCCGAGCCCGGCTCGAATCCACCAGCGCACCGAACGTTTAGACCAATACCCGCTCAAAGTTCCCAGCAGGAAGGATCCGAGCACATTGATGGACAGGGTGGTGAACGGCAAAGCGGTTGAACTCTCCGGGAAAATCAGGCCAAGACCATAACGTGCCTCGGTGCCGAGAATCCCGGCAATGCCAACGGCCAGCCACGCCGACAGCGGCGGCCAGGAACTCATCGATTTCATCGACGCCGTTTCATTGACTCTGCAGGGTGCAACCTTGGTGCACAGCGGTGTCCTGCACCCAGAGGGCGCTGCCAATCTCATCGCTGAGATCGAGTTCCCGGGATTCGGCGGCGCGGCCCAACCGCACCATCAGGGAGCCGCCAAACGGCTTCCGCCCCAGTACCTCAATTGGTGCGTCAAGCTCAATGTTTTCTTCGTCCAAATATCGAAGTAACAGCGGATTATGATCGCTGATCCGAGTGATCTCGCCCTGGTGACCGGTATCCAATTCGATCAGCCGACGAGCTGTCGGCAGAGTGATCTGCCCGTCCGGGCTGGGAATTGGGTCGCCGTGTGGATCCCTGCTGGGATGGCCGAGTTTCTCCGACAGTCGTTCAATGAAAACATCGGAAACGGCGTGTTCTAGGAGCTCAGCCTCGTCATGTACCTGATCCCAGCGATAGCCGAGTTCCTGAGCTAGATAGGTCTCCAGCAGGCGATGCCGGCGAACCATCGAAAGGGCTAGGGTGAGACCTTGCTTGGTCAACTCAATGCTGCTGTAGGGCTGATGAGTGACCAGGCCCAGCTCCTTGAGCTTACGGACCATTTCAGAGACCGAAGAATTTGCCACTCCCAGCCTGATGGCCAACTGGGAAGAATTGATCGGCTTGTCCTGCCACTCGGTGTAGGCATAGATGACTTTGACGTAGTCTTCGACGCTAGAGGAGGTTGGCTTCACATCTCTCACAATACCGTCCAGCTGCGCCGGATGCTTAGGCGAGTTCAGCTTGCGCCGGTTACGGTGAGGTAAATCAAGGCCAGGTTAAGGCTAATGATGAGAGCTGCGCTGACCATCGCGGCGAGCCTCAGCGGCAAGCCGTCGCGATGAGAGCCCATAATCTGGCGATTCGAAGTGAGCCGCAATAGCGGGATCAGAGCGAAGGGAATGCCGAAGCTCAGCGCCATCTGGCTGACGACCAAGGCCCAGGTTGGATCCACGCCAAGCAATAACAGAATCAAGGCCGGAATCAGGCTGATCACTCGGCGTAATAAAAGTGGCACTTTGAAAGTCAGAAGACCGGACATTACGGTGGCTCCGGCATAGCAACCTACTGAGGTGGAGGCGAGGCCGGAGGCCAGCAGGCCAATTCCAAAGATGATCGCTACCACCGGGCCGAGCGAGGCCGAAATTGCCTGGTGGGCGCCCTCAATGGTGTCGGTGCCAGCCACCCCGGGTAGCGTTGAAGCGGCTAATAAGAGCATGCCAATATTGACGCTGCCGGCCAGCACTAGAGCCACCACGACATCGAGTCGGGTCGCTTTGATCAGTCTGCGCAATGCGCTCTGCTCGGGTTGCACCTGAGGGTCAGCGCGGTGTCGATCCCGGGCTAGAGCTGAGTGCAGGTAGATAGCATGTGGCATCACGGTGGCTCCCAGCATGCTGGCGGCCAGTAGCACCGATTCGGCGCCATCAAAGCGCGGGATCAAGCCCGCTGCGGCTTCGGCCGGGTTCGCTGGGTTGATCACCAGGCCGAATAAGAAACCAACGGTGATGATTAGTAGCAGGCAGATGATCACCGATTCAAAAGGTCGTTGGCCGAAACGACTCTGCACCGCCAGCATCGCCATCGAGATCACCCCAACGATCAAGCCACCTAGCGGTAGGGGCAGTTGGAAGAGCAAGTTGAGTGCGATCGCACCGCCGATTACCTCGGCTAAGTCGGTGGCCATTGCAACAAGTTCGGCTTGTAACCAGAAGGCTCTTCGCGCGGTGGGACGAAGTCGTTGGCCGAGTAACTCAGGCAGGGATTTTCCGGTGACTAAACCTAGCTTGGCGGACTGATACTGGATCATCATCGCCATCACATTGGCGACAACCAGGACCCAGACCAGCAGATAGCCGAATTTCGCCCCGCTAGTCAGGTTGGCCGCCACATTTCCCGGGTCGACATAGGCAATCGCGGCGACGAAGGCCGGTCCGAGCAAAACCAAAAGCCGAGCGTCACCGATTTTCCTCTGCGGGGATGCGATTTGCGGCGGCGCACTAGTCATGTCGGCTCTCCTGATAAAAAAGTTTCGGTATGCCTAATAATAGAAACTTCTACTGGATCCCGCAATCAGTCTTTTGGCTTCGGTGTGTCGCCTAGGCCAGTTTGTCGGCCCGCCAGGCCAGGGTTAGGTAGGGCAGTTCGATGAGTTGCCCGCGCCGGTAGTTCAAATGCTCGAAGAGATACCAATCCAGGTTATTGAGCACCCGAGACCTGCTCTGCTCCGAGGCGCGCAGGTAATAGCTGCGGGACTTTACCAATTCAATCAAGTCTTCAGTCGTCAATTCCTGCGCCCAGTGTGAAAGGTGCGCTGTGGCTGGGCCGAACTGCGGACCAATTGCTGGTCTGGCCTCGGGCCGATGCACGTCCCCAGCATGCATGATTCGGGAGAGTCGGTGTACCCAGGGAATCCGAACGTCTAGCTGATTCCAGAGCAAACCTAGCCTGCCGCCCGGACGGAGTACCCGAGCAATTTCAGCGCTCGCCGCGCTGGCATCGAACCAATGCCAGGCTTGAGCTACAAAAACCGCGTCGGTGCTGCTACTCGGCAAGGGAAACTGCTCGGCGGTGCCAACTACAGTACGAACCATCGACAAGCGGTTGCTGAGTTGCTGCAACATATCCGCTGAGGGGTCAACAGCTGTCACGCTGAGTCCATGAGCCACTAATCGTTCGGTGAACTTTCCAGTGCCGGCGCCCAGATCGATTACCTCCATTGCATGCTCAGGGATCAGCCAGGAGGCGCTGTGTACGGGGTAACTTGGTCGCACCCGATCGTAGAGCTCGCCGCCGCTCAGGAAGGCGGCGGCGAGCTCTACGCGTCGTTCCGGTGCGATTTTAGGGCCTTTGACCGGCTTCAACGGTGATACCTCAAGAGCATTAGTCCAGAATATCCTGGCGAGCTATCAGCACTGCTGAGGGCGGCAGAAACTACTCTGTCACCAATTACTCTGTCACTAGCTACTCAGTCACTAACTACTCAGTCACCACGCAGGGAGCCGCGCCAGCGGTGCCCGGAGTATTTGGCGCCCAGCTGGGGAAAGCCCTGAAGTCGTTAGCTGGCACCCAGCGGCCACTTTCCACTAGGTAGTCCCCGGACGGGCCGTGCTCAACTAATTTGCGCACGCCGTCAATCAGCCGCTGAGCGTCCTCACCTTGTGAGCCTAGGCCGAAACTGGCGCGTAGCGATCCGGTGGGCAGGCCAAGGCGTCGTAGCAAGGGATGAGCGCAAAAACGTCCATCACGGACCCCGATCGCGAACTCGGCGGAAAGGTAAGCAGCGACAAAGCCTGAGTCATAGCCGGAGACCGAAAAGTTGACCACGCCGATACTGCCGCTATTTGGATAGCTATCCGAATCCTTGAAAAGCCGGTGAATGCTGACGCCGGGGATTTGTTCCAGGCCTCGGACAAGACTCTCGCGGAGATCCTGTTCATGACGCTGCCAAGCTGCTTGATTGAGCCCGGAGAGCACCTCCGCGGCTTTGGCGAGAGTAGCCGCGCCCAGCACATTGGGGCTGCCACCTTCGTGCCGAGCCGGTCCCTCAGCCCAACTCACCGTATCCAGTCTTACCTCTTTGACCGCACCGCCGCCGAAAAGCAGCGGAACACCAGTATCTAACCAGTCGGCGCGTCCAACCAGTACTCCCGAGCCGAACGGGGCATACAATTTATGCCCAGAAAAGGCCAGATAATCCACCTCCCAGCCGCTCACGTCAATCGCGCGGTGCGGTGCTAGCTGTGCGGCGTCCACCACAATCCGGGCGCCATGTCGATGCGCCAGTGAGGTGAGTTCCGCGATCGGCAGCACTTCGCCGGTGACATTCGAAGCGCCAGTGATGGCTAGCAGTGAAACCCCGCCCAAGCTGAATTCTTGTTCCAGGGTCTGAATCGTCTCCGCGATGCTTTCTCCGGCCAGCACGCTGCGATGCGGGACATGTTGCCAGGGCAACAAATTCGCGTGGTGCTCAATATCGAGATAGAGCACCTCGCCTTGGGCGGGCAGGCAGCGCGCCAAAAGATTGAGGGCATCCGTGGTGTTCCGAGTGAAAATCACTGTGTCATCGGGCCGGGCATTGACGAAATCCCGCACGATATGGCGGGAATTCTCATAGACCGAGGTGCTGATTTGAGAACTGTAACCGGCGCCGCGGTGCACGCTGGCGTAGTACGGCAGAATCTCATTGAGATACTCAGCAACTGAAGCTAGGGCCGGGGCCGAGGCTGCATAATCGAGGTTGACGTAGCGGGCTTCACCGCCTTGCACCAAGGGGGCGAGTAAACCGGCGCCCACCACCGGTTGTAGGGCTTGGATTGTAGCGACCGACTGATGGTCTTCAAGGGTTGCTAATTGCTGAAACGTGACGGTACTGACAGCACTCATTTAATCCTCCACTGAGAGGCCCTCGATGCCAAGATCGGGGGTCCGCGCTTGCCGGTATCTTTTGATATCGACCAGGTCGTCACCCGGGGCACCCCACCGCGAAAGGAGGGTTGCCGGCCAGCAAACCGGGGTTTAGCGCTGGCACTCGTGACCTATGAGTAGCTTAAACGGATCAATCGCCCGGGGAATAATCTGTTACGTCACAATCGCCCCAGGTTAGTTAGCCAGCTAACCAGGTTAGCTCAGTAGATCGTCTAGCTCGGGATTGAGTAGCCGGAGCGTCTCGGAGTGCAAAATACCATTGGTGGCCAGTGCGTTGCCGCCGAATGGTCCGTCCGCGCCCTCCAGCGAAGTGAAGCGTCCGCCAGCTTCGGTGACAATGGGGACCAAGGCAGCCATATCGTAGAGATTGAGCGAAGGTTCGCAGGCGATGTCGACGGCACCCTCAGCGACCAGACAATAGGACCAGAAATCACCATATGCCCTGCTTCGCCAGGTGGTCTCAAGCAACTCCAGGAACTGTTCCTGATTACCGCGCTCCCGCCAACCGTTGAGCGAAGAATAGGAAACAGAGGCGTCGGAGAGCTTAGAAACATTGGAGACCCTGATCCGGGAGGCTGCGGCAAGCGATTTTCCGGTGAAGGCTCCGGTCCCTTTCGCGGCCCACCAGCGCTTTCCCAGCGCCGGTGCGCTCACCACGCCCAGCACGGGTACGCCTTCGTCCACCAGCGAGATCAAGGTGGCCCAGACCGGGACCCCTCGAATGAAATTCTTCGTTCCATCAATCGGGTCGATAATCCAGCGCCGTGAACCATGACCACTGCTACCGAATTCTTCGCCTAACACGGCGTCCCGCGGTCGGACTCTGGAAAGCTGGCTTCGGATGGCGTCCTCGGCGTCCTTATCAGCGTCGGTCACCGGGGTTAAATCGGGTTTCGTTTCAATGGTCAGATCGAGCGCTTTGAACCGGCTCATGGTCTGTGCATCCACTGAATCGGCTAGCACATGGGCCAGACGAAGGTCGTCGTTATAGCCCTGAAGGTGCAATGTCATGTCCTCACGCTATCCCGAGATGCTACAGATTTCGGGGAGGCGGAGAGGGAAAGCCCCGGATCGGTGAGGTTTTAGCGGTCTGAGCTCACTGAAAGTAATGGAGCGGCACTGAAAGTCATTGCACGGCACGGATCGCACTGAGCAGGCGGCGGTAGGAGATTAGCCGCGCGGGTCCGCCCTGGCCGGCTTGACCGCCGGCCACCCAGGCGTCCAAGCCGCATTCCGGGGCGGCTTCATCGTGCCGGCAACCGCGCGGGCAGTCCGCTATGCCAGGCTCAAGATCTTCGAAAGCGTGCAGGATGCGGTTGGCATCCACATGGGCCAGGCCGAATGATCGAATTCCCGGGGTGTCGATGATCCAGCTCCCGGGCGCTGCCGCTTCCAGGCGCAAAGCGAGTGCTGAGGATGAGGTATGTCTGCCCCGTCCGGTGACCGTGTTAACCCCTCCGGTGGCGCGTTGTGAGCCGGTGAGGGCATTCACCATGGTGGACTTCCCGACGCCGGAATGCCCGACCAGCACCGAAACCTTACCGTCCAACTCGGCGTGCAACTGCTGTACCGCGTCGCTAACCAATCTTGCCGAGCCACTTGCAGCCTGCTCCGCAGTAGTGCGGCTGAGTAAAATTTTCAGATCCAGCTGTTGGTAGTGCTCCAGCAGTGCGGTTGGCTCCTTGACGTCGGTTTTGGTGATCAGCAGCAGGGGCTCGATTCCCGCGTCATAAGCTGCCACCAGGGCCCGATCGATAAAGCCGGTGCGAGGCTCCGGGCTAGCGGCGGCAACCACGATGACCAGCTGGTCGGCATTGGCGACGAGCACCCGCTCCACCGGGTCTGAGTCATCAGCGGAACGACGCAGCACGGTGCGGCGCTGCTCAATCCGAACCAGCCGCGCCAGCGTGTCGGGCTCGCCTGAGACATCGCCGACCAAGGCAACAAAGTCGCCGACCACGACGGGGGAGCGACGGAGCTCCCTGGCACGGGCGGCGACTAGCGTCCGTTCTTGGTCGGTGGCTTCATCGACTATGGCGGTATAACGGCCGCGGTCAACGGTGATGATCCGGCCGATCAGTGCATCCTGATGAGCGGGGCGATCCTTGGTACGAGGCCGACTGCCCTTTTTGTTCGGTCTGATCCGAACATCGGATTCATCCCACTCACGTGGCATTAGTTCGCTCGCTCAAGGGCCTGCGGAGCGAGCATATGCTGCCACAATTGGGGAAATTCCGGCATAGTTTTGGCTGTTGTGCCGATGTCGTCAATCTCGACGCCGGGCACGGCTAAGCCGATAATCGCCCCAGCAGTTGCCATTCGATGATCTTCATAACTGCGAAACAGGCCACCGTGCAGCGGCCGTGGCCTAATAATCAAGCCGTCAGCTATTTCCTCAACATCGCCACCAAGACCGTTGATCTCGGCCACCAGAGCCGCGAGCCTATCGGTCTCATGACCGCGTAAGTGTGCGATCCCGGTCAATCTACTGGGGGAATCAGCGAGTGCGCAGAGGGCGGCCACGGTCGGCGCAAGTTCGGAGGTGTCGGCTAGTTCAACGCCCCTGATTTGGGCGCCGCCGGTAACAACCAAAGTGTCGCCGTCGAGAGTCACCTCGGCACCGAAGGCCGGCAAAATATTGCGCCATTCGTCGCCAACCTGGCTGGTGCCGACCGGCCAGTGCGGTATCCGGACGGTGCCTCGGGTGACCAAAGCAGCGGCCAAAAAGGGTCCGGCATTGGAAAGGTCTTGCTCGACCAGGCGATCGAAGCCTGGAATGCTGCCGGGGGAGACCCGCCAGTGATGAGGCACCGAATCGTCCACCTCAATACCGGATTCGCGCAATAACCGCACGCTCATGGCGATGTGATCGAGGCTCGGCACCGGCTTGCCGATGTGCTCGATGTGCAGACCATCGACGAACCGCGGCGCAGCTAATAGCAGTGCCGAGACAAATTGGGAGGAGCCGGAAGCGTCGAGAGCTACATAGCCGCCTCGCACGCTGCCACTGGCATCGAGCGAAAAGGGCAGACTGTCCGCTTCGTCGAGCTTGACGCCGAGCGCTCGCAAGGCGCTAAGGACCGGCCCCATTGGCCGTTTCCGGGCCTGTGGGTCACCATCGAACCGTACCGAGCCCTGCACCAAAGCAGCGACCGGGGGCACGAATCGCATCACGGTGCCGGCCAGGCCGCAGTCGATCGTGGTGTCTTGGGCTAGTCGATGGCCGTCCGGAATGGGGGTAACGGACAGATCTGATCCGTAGCTGCCAGAACCCGCAACTTCCCGAATTTCCGCACCCAGGGCGCGGAGTGCACCGATCATCAGTGCGGAGTCTCTGGAGTGGAGCGGCTTTCGTAAGCGCGAGGGCGAGTCGGCAAGCGCCGCTAAGATCAAATAGCGATTGGTGAGCGACTTGGAGCCGGGGACTGTGAGCTCAGCGTCAAGCGGTGCAGCTGCCGTCGGTGCCGCCCAGGTCACTGAACGTGCACCGCGTCAGCAATCTCCGAAGCGGTCTTCTTGACCGACTTGCTAGCCGCTTTTAGCTGCTTCTTGCTGGCTTTTTTAGTGGCCTGCACAGCCGAATCGGTGAGGTGCTCTGCACGCCAGGCCAGCCCGGGCTTGCCCGCGGTGTCCACCGAGGCCAGCAGCACGCCACCCAAGAGGGAGACATTCTTGAGTAGCTGAGCGCGCTGCCAGCGACGTCCTTCGGCCGTGCTGGTATCAGCCGCGCTGAATTCTGCCGCCGTGTTCAGGGTCGAGGTAATAGTGAGCAAGAAACCTGCGAAACGGGGCAGCTTGCCGGCCGCCAACAGAATGCCGGCACCGAGCTGGACGCCGCCGAAGGCTTTAGCCAGCAGCTTCTCGTCAGCATTGGGGAGAGCGTTCGCGACCGGACGGAGCACCGCGCCAAGGCTGTGAGCTGTTTCATCCGCATGCCTAATCCGTTCCACCCCGGCGACAATAAAGGTTGATGCGAGTAACGGGCGGGCGATGGTGCGGATGAACGACATAGCTAACTCCTCGGATGGTTGATTCCTAAGCTTGCTTCTAGTCTGGCACTTTTACGGAATAATTTCGCTTTTCGGCCGGTTTTGCCATTGAAGTACTACGACGGGATAGGACGGTAAACACTCAATGACGGCATTGCTGCTGGAGCCTGCTCGAGAGACAGAGAAGTCCGCCAATAGCGCTGTTGACCTTCGCCTCAGACTAGACTTGGGGGCAATGAATAGCGTAGATAGCACTGAGTCGGTTGACCAGACACCCGCCCCCGCGGAGGAAACGGTCGACCTGGCTGCGGAGTCAATTGAAGAACGGCGCGCTCGGTTTGAACGCGACGCCATGCAGTATGTCGATCAGCTGTATTCCGCCGCGATGCGGATGGCGCGAAATCCCGCCGATGCGGAGGACCTGGTCCAGGAGGCCTACACCAAGGCATTTTCGGCCTTCCACCAGTACCGTCCGGGCACTAACCTCAAGGCCTGGCTCTACCGCATCCTGACTAACACGTACATCAATCTTTACCGGAAGCGGCAGCGTGAACCCTTGCCCTCCGGCTCGGATCAGGTTGAAGACTGGCAGCTTGCTCGCGCCGAATCGCATACCTCATCGGGTCTACGCAGTGCTGAGTCGGAAGCCTTGGATCACCTGCCGGATTCGGACGTCAAGAACGCCCTGCAATCGATCCCAGAAGAATTCCGGCTGGCCGTCTACTTCGCAGATGTTGAGGGCTATGCCTATAAAGAAATTTCAGACATTATGAACACCCCAATTGGCACTGTGATGTCCCGACTCCACCGCGGGCGCAAGATGCTGCGTGATTTGCTGTCTGAATATGCTGCGGAACGGGGATTCCGTGCTGCCGATAACGGTGGCGAGTCATTGCTTAAAGAAGATATGAGGAGCACGAAATGAGCGACTGCCAGAGCCTGGGCGATTGCGACGACACGAGGGTTCAAAAGATCTATGAATATTTAGATCGCTCTCTCTCAGCCGACGATCTGGCCGAGATCAAGCAGCATTTGGACACCTGCCCGGAATGTGCCGGCGAGTATGACCTGGAGTGTGTTATTCGCTCTGCGGTGAAGCGTAGCTGCACCGAGCTGGCCCCGGAGAACCTGAAGGCTTCCATTCTGGAACGTATCCACGCCATGAAAGCTGCAGACGTTTCAAGCTAAGCAGTTTGCGATGCGGAACTAAAAGACCCCCTTAGCCATTGGCTTCGGGGGTCTTTGGTTTAGGTGTTGGGACGCTTACCGTGGTTCGCGCCGCCACGCTTCCGGTCACGACGCTTGCGTGCACGCTTGGACATAGCAGCCTCCATTCTTCAAAAAGATTCCGGTTAAGTTTGTCACACCTTCGGCGCGCTACCTAACCGGCTGGAATGTTCAGCACTGGCGCTGCCGCGAAGCGCTGCTTTCCGCATTGAGTTGCTCAACTGGATTGCAGGGCCGACGCCGGGGCGGAGCGAGCACGACTCGTTCCTGAGCAGGAGGCTGGTAACTCCAGTGGATGCGCATCTCGCTAACCTTGCTCCGGGCTACTAGACTCTGATCGGCCGGGGCCTTTGCCGTGGCGCTCACCATTCCCGGGGTGCGGCAGCGTGGTTCGGATGGCAATTTTCGCTTGCGCCAGCACAGTGCGTACGGTTTCCAGAGTGAGGTCGCCGAGCATGTCTTCGCGGGCTCGCTGACGTAGCTCGACTCGCATTTCATCGCGGAAGGATTGTAGAAGCATTTCCGCCTCTTTGAGAATCCGTTGATTGCTAGGGGAGTAACGACCGGAATTGGGCATCTTCCGGGCCGCGTTGCGGGCCGCTTCCGCAGTGACCGCGAGATCGGCACGTAGACCCTTCATATTAGTTCTAATATCGGAGCGCAGGTCATCGGCTAGACGGCGCACTGAGGCGGAAATGTCCTGTTCCACCGCGTTCAGTTCATCCCGGCGGCTATTCAATTCGGCAACACCGCTGGCGGTAATCGAATAGATGGTGCGTCGACCATCGGTGCTGGTGCTTACCAGCCCTTCTTCTTCAAGCTTTCCGAGCCGAGGGTAGACGGTTCCCGCGCTGGGGGAGTAGGTGCCACCGAAGCGATCACTGAGTGCACGAATCACCTCGTAGCCGTGCTTTGGTCCCTCTTCCAGCAGAGCCAGTAGATAGAGCCGTAGCGCGCCGTGGGCAAAAACCGGGGGCATTAGTTACGCACCTCCTGCTGGGCTAGTCGATTGAAAACAGTCACCGAGCCAGAGACCGAGTTAACCGAAATATTGACGATGCCATGACTTGCGTCACCGAACTGACGGCTGGTGTTGCCGATCACCTTGATGGTTTCGTCATTGACGTTCACGCTACCTGATACTGAGTTGACCTTGACTTTGGTACTGAGCTTTTCGGGCAGTCGGATCAGCACATTTCCGGACACCGAGTTCGTGGTGATTGAGCTAATCGGACCGAACACGTCGAAGCTGAGATCGCCAGTGACAGTAGTCGATTTGATGGTTTGCAATTCTCCCGAGGCGGTGACCTCACCGGAAACTGAGTTTGAGGAGAAGGTGCCGTAGTGATTTTGCACAATAGCTTCGCCGGAAACGGTGTTGACGTGGAGTTCACCGACTGTCGCATCGCAGACCAAGGAACCGTTGACCGAAGAGATTTTCAGCAGCGAGTCAAGTCCGGAAAGAAGACCCTCGCCACCCACCGTTTTCGCGTCCACAGAGGTGTTTTTGGGGACCTCGACGGTGATCACTAGATGGTTCTGCGAGCTCAGCGGGTTATCCTTGCTCAGCCAGCTTGCGGCGTCGGTCTTGCCGTGTCTGATTTCCAGACGCTCGTCAGCTTTGACGACCTCTAGAGGATCGCCGGTGACTTCGGCGATGCTTAGTCGGGTGACTGTTTCCGTGGGATCCTGATGGGCAATCACGTCGAATCTGCCTTTTATGGCGAGCAGTCGAAGGTTCCTTATCCCGTCGAGCTCTATGGTTTGCGGAGAATCAATGGTCCAGGTTTCCATCTCAGCTGTCCTTCCGGATCGAATCAGGCCGCGCCGTGTTCGCGGACGATGGAGATATTGCCAGAGACAGATTTGCTGTGGACCTGCATTCTGGGGGATTCCGGACCGCTGTTCACTCGGACGTTTGGTGAGGTGCCGGAAAAGCGCTGATCGTCGAGAATGATGTTCCCGGAGACTGATTTGGCGTCAAGCTGTACACCGAGTCCGCTCGGCACCCGCACGGTGAGCTCCCCGGAGACGCCGTTGCTGCTCAGTTCCTCCGGGATGCCTTTCAAATCGAAGCTCAGATCCCCGCTGACGGATTTTGCCTTGACGGTTTGCAGTTCACCGGAAGCGGTGATTTCGCCGCTGACAGTGCCAGCAACGAGGGGGCCACGATGATTGCGAACAATGATTTCGCCGCTGACAGTATCCACGGTCAGCGAACCCGAGGTGTCATCTGACATGAGCGAGCCGGATACCGTCTTCAAGCTGGTCTCTGCGCTGGTGCCGCTGACCAGCCCTTCGCCGCTGACCGTATTAGCCAGCACGGAAATGCCTGCCGGCACCGCAATACTCACAATAGCGTGGTGGTTTTTCATCCCGGTTAGCCGCTTCAGCCAGCCGATCTCGTCTTCATCCCGGTGCCGGATCCGTAGTGTGCCGTTCTCCAAGGTCACCTCGAGCGGGGTGCCGCTGATTTCGGCAACTTCGATCCGAGTGCTGGCCTCTTGGTGAGTGATCACATCAAGTCTGCCGCGGACGATAGAAGCACGGAGCTCGCGCACCTCATCGACCTCGATGGTTTGCGGGGCATCGATTTCCCAGTGGCTCATCATTCCTCCAAAATAAGTTGAGATATATCGCGTTGATATATTCACGATATAACGCGACTTACTACAGGTCAAGATATATCGCGTTTATTTTTCCGGTCATCTCGCGCCCGTGCTACCTGGCTGCTAAGTATGCTAAGTATGCAGTAAAGACAGCAGCCCCGATTCTGGCTCGGGGAGCCAGAATCGGGGCCACAGTATTTTCGTTGGCGGGATAGCGTTTAGCTGACTTCGGGGATACCCATCCACTGATACCAGCCGCGATGCAGCACCAGCCAAGCCATTAGACCGTAGCCAGCCTGACCCGGAGCGCCGTTATTAGCCGCCAAATCGGTGCGCCATTGCTCGTGATTGAGCAGTGGCGAGAAGGTGTCGACATAGACATGACGGCGCCTGGTGGTGACATCGGCAAATGCGGTGTTCAACTCACTGAGCTTCTGGTTCGCTGCGGCGTCCAAACCTGGGGGAGGGCCGACCACAAAAACCGGGACACTAAGTTGTGCCGCGCCGTCCAGGATATTTGCCAGGTTTAGCCTGCTTCGCGCGGTGGACAGACCAAGCTCAAGATCGCGGTCCGAGAGGCCGATCACCAGACGGTTCTCATGGAAATCGTCGAATCGTCGTCCCGCTTCGGAGAGCCAGCGAGAAGCCAGCGCCTCGGTGCCCTCTTCGGGGCAGGCCAGGCTGTAGGACTCGAGCGAAAACTCCTCTTGCGGGGTCCTGGCCAGCACTCTGCCCAGCCAACCGAGTGCCCGTGGGTCACCCACCCCGGCCAATAATTCGTCGCCAACAGCGGCCAGCCGAATCTTCCTCTGTTCCACTGCCTAGCCTTCCCTGCTTAAACGGATATTAAACCTTCTTGTTCGAACAGTACCCGTCCGGGTACGCCGATGCCCAGCCCGGCGGACCAGACTGGGCATCGATGAGCTAGCTAGCGCGCGAAGACCTTGCTGACCAAGGCTTCCTGCTCTACTGCGTGCCGCTTCGAGGAACCAGTAGCGGTGGACGCTGAAGCTGGCCGGGAAATCGGGCGGATGGCCTTGCCTAGCGCTGGCGGCAAGATCAATCCCATGATTGGCCATGGTCCCTGGTTAGCAGGCTCGTCCTGTGCCCAAACAACTTCGGCATTCGGGTATTTTGCCAGCTCGGCGGCGATTTCTTCCACCGGGAACGGGTAAAGCTGCTCGACTCGAACCAGTGCGGTCGAGGTGTCCCCCGACTTGGTTCGGGCGGCTAGCAAATCATAGTAGAGCCGGCCGGAGACCAAAACCACCCGGTCGATGTTGCCCGATGCCGCGCTATCACCGATTACCGGCTGGAACTCACCGCTGGTGAAGTCTTCCAACGAAGAGGCAGCGGCCTTCAGCCGTAGCAACTGCTTCGGGGTGAAGACAATGAGCGGCTTGCGTGGTCGGCTATAAGCCTGACGGCGGAGCAGGTGGAAGTGCGAGGCCGGAGTGGTCGGCTGAGCCAGCACCATATTGTCCTCGGCACACATCTGCAGGTAACGCTCAATGTGCGCTGAGGTGTGCTCCGGTCCCTGCCCCTCGTAGCCGTGTGGCAGCAGCATTACCAGCGAAGAGCGTTGGCCCCACTTCTGCTCAGCAGAGGAAATGAAGACATCGATCATTGACTGTGCGCCATTGGCGAAGTCGCCGTATTGCGCTTCCCAGAGCACCATGGCATCGGTGCGCTCCACCGAGTAGCCGTACTCGAAGCCGAGGGCGGCGTACTCGCTTAGTGAGGAGTTGTAGACCATGAAGCGAGCCTGCGAGTCAGAGAGTTCCTGATAGGGAGCCCATTCCTCGCCGTTCTTCCGGTCGTGAAGCACCGAGTGGCGCTGCGCGAAGGTGCCGCGCTGGGTGTCCTGGCCGGTGAACCGGATCGGCACACCCTCCATCGCCAATGAGCCAAGCGCTAGTAGCTCGCCGAAGCCCCAGTCGATATTGCCCTCGCGAGACATCACCTCACGTTTGCGCAGCAGCGGTTCGATCTTCGGGTGCAGCGTGAAGCCCTCCGGTGGCGTGGTCTGTACGCTGCCGATATGGGCAATCATCTGCGCGCTCACGGTGGGAACCGCACGAGTCGAATCCTCCTGACCGCGCTGCGCCACTGGGCGCTCCAAGTCGGCAACAGCCTTCTTGTCCTCGGTGACAATCGGAATCGGTGAGGTTTGTGCGGCATGTGTTTCCGCGAAAGCGCGTTCCAGCCGTTCTTGGTAGTCGCGCAGTAATTGCTCGGCTTCCTCGCCGGTGATATCACCACGGCCAATCAGCGCCTCGGTGTAGAGACGACGGACTGAGCGCTTGGCTTCGATCAGGTTGTACATCAGCGGTTGGGTCATCGAGGGATCGTCGCCCTCGTTGTGCCCGCGGCGACGGTAGCAGACCAGATCGATGACAATATCGGCGGCGAACTTCTGCCGGTACTTGAAGGCCAGCTGAGCCACCCGGACCACTGCCTCCGGGTCATCCCCGTTGACGTGGAAGATCGGTGCCTGAATCATCTTCGCGACGTCGGTGGAGTACACCGAAGAACGCGAGGAAGAGGGGGAGGTGGTAAAGCCGACCTGGTTGTTCACCACCACGTGGATGGTGCCACCGGTGCGGTAGCCGCGGAGCTGTGAAAGGTTGAGCGTTTCCGCCACCACGCCCTGACCGGCAAAGGCCGCATCACCGTGGATCAGCAAGGGTAAGACATCGAAGCTCGCGCCGTTGGTATCCAGCACGTCCTGCTTGGCACGGACGATGCCTTCCAACACCGGGTCAGCTGCCTCGAGGTGGGACGGATTGGCGGCCAGGTAAACCTTCGTCTGGTTGCCGTTGATCGAGGTGAAGGTTCCTTCGGTACCGAGGTGGTACTTCACATCGCCGGAGCCCTGCACGCTGCGCGGGTCGTCGTTGCCCTCGAACTCGCGGAACACCTGGCCGTAGGTCTTGCCAGCAATATTGGTGAGCACATTGAGTCGACCGCGGTGTGCCATTCCGATGGCTACCTCGTCCAGGCCCTCATCGGCGGCGTCGGCGAGCACCGAGTCCAGCAGCGGAATCAGTGATTCGCCGCCTTCCAAGGAGAAGCGCTTCTGACCGACGTACTTGGTCTGCAAGAACGTTTCGAAAGCTTCGGCAGCGTTGAGCTTGGAGACAATGCGTAGCTGCTCTTCACGGCTCGGCTTGGAGTAGGGATGCTCCAACTCGTCCTGGAACCACTTGCGCTGTTCCGGATCTTGCAGGTGCATGTATTCGACACCGGTGGTACGGCAGTACGCGTCCCGCAGCACACCGAGAATATCGCGGAATTTCAGGCTCTGCTTGCCACCGAAGCCGCCGGTCGGCCATTCGCGATCCAAGTCCCAGAGAGTCAGGCCGTGGTTGAGCACGTCCAGGTCGGGGTGTTTACGCTGCACATATTCCAGCGGATCGGTATCCGCCATCAGGTGACCGCGCACCCGGTAGGCATGAATGAGCTGCTGGATCCGGGCAACCTTATTGATCTGGTCAAAGGGATCGACCTGAACGTCGGGGCTCCAGCGCACTGGCTCGTAGGGAATTCGTAGCGATTCGAAGATCTCATCGTAGAAGTCGTCGGCGCCGAGCAGGAGTTGGTGTACTAGCTTGAGGAACTCGCCGCTGCCCGCCCCCTGGATGACCCGGTGGTCGTAGGTCGAGGTCAGTGTAACGACCTTGCTGATCGCGTTCTTAGCGATGATTCGTTCGCTGGTGCCCTGGAACTCGGCGGGGTAATCCAAAGCGCCGACGCCGATGATGCTGGCCTGGCCCTTGGAGAGACGAGGCACCGAGTGCACTGTGCCAATGCCGCCGGGATTGGTCAGCGAAACAGTGGTGCCCGCGTAGTCATCTGCGGTCAGCTTGCCAGCCCGGGCGCGCTTGATCAGATCCTCATAAGTCCGCCAGAACTCGGAGAAGCTCAGCGTCTCGGACTTCTTAATGTTCGGCACCACGAGCGAACGAGTGCCATCTGGCTTGGGCATATCAATGGCGATGCCGAAGTTAATGTGCGCCGGCTGTACCGCGACCGGCTTGCCGTCCTGCTCGTCGTAATGCACGTTCATCGAGGGGAACTGCTTGAGCGCCCTGATGACCGCATAGCCGATCAAGTGGGTGAAAGAGACTTTACCGCCACGGGCGCGCGCCAGATTGGAGTTGATCACCAAGCGGTTGTCGATCAGCAGCTTCGCCGGTACCGCGCGCACACTGGTTGCGGTCGGCACTTCGAGGCTGGCCACCATATTGGCGGCAATGGCCTTGGCCGGGCCACGCAAAATGCTTACCGAATCCTCTTCGGGGGCGGTGTTGTTCTTGGCGGTTGGCGGCAACTGCGCAGGAATCGGGGTGGTGTTGGTCTTGGGTTTCGTCGTCGGCGCGGTTGGTGCTGCCTGGGCCGCTTTCGGCGCGGCGGCAGTTGGTGCTGCTGCGGGAGCCGCGGCCGAGGTCGGTGCAGGATTCGGCTTGGCGGCGGCCGGGGGGGTTGCTGCCGGCTGAGCCGTTGCGGTTGGCTTGACCACCGGCAGCGGCTGGGTCACTGGTCGTTGGGTGGCGGCCGCTGCTGGGGTTCCGGTATCACCCGCCGCGTGCTTACCGCTGGCCGAAGCGTCGGCGTCGAGGGAGGCGAAAAGCGGCCACCACTTCTGATCCACCGAGTTCTTGTTCTGCCGATATTGTTCGTAGAGTTCGTCGACGAGCCACTCGTTACCACCGAATTCTTCGGTCAAACGGTGGAGGGATTCATCTGGCACCTGAAATACGCCTCTTCCATGAGTTCAAGACATTGCCGTCCGCATGTCAGTCTAGTAAGGCCAAGGCCGTGCAGGCCAATCTAGACGCCATGTTTCCGTTATCTGTGGCGCACGCCACAGCGCCCTCTGTTCCAGTTGTCCCATTGGGTGTCACTGATCTGGTGCACGATCACTTGGAAACGCCACATGTGCCACCTTAGGTAACACTCAGTGGCACAGTTGGGAAGGGAAGAGGTAAGGGCTGTGTGGGGTGCTCAGCGAACTAGACTGGGCATATGCGATTTCTCAATGCTGCAAGCTCTCAAGGTGCCGATCTGACCTACTCGGATGTCTTCTTGGTGCCGTCCCGCTCCGAGGTGATCTCCCGGCTAGACGTGGACCTCTCCAGCGATGACGGCACCGGCACGACCATCCCTCTCGTGGTGGCGAATATGACAGCGGTTACCGGTAAGCGCATGGTGGAGACGTTGGCCCGGCGCGGCGGACTAGCTGTGTTGCCGCAAGACGTGCCGTTGCCGGTACTCCGTGAGGTGACCGAGTGGGTTAAGGCGCGTTCGGTGCTGTTCGAGACGCCGGTCACCCTGAAGCCAGCGGACACCGTGATCGATGCTATGCATCTGATCGACAAGCGGGCGCACGGTGCGGTGGTGGTGGTCGATGACGAGAACCGTTGCCTGGGTGTGGTGAGTGCTGCGGATTGCGAAGGGGTGGATCGTTTCACCTCGCTCGATGCCGTGATGAAACAGGTCCCCGGTATTGCCGCCGAGATTTTTGATTCAGCCGCAGAACAGTCAGCCGCAGAGCAGACAGTGGCGCTACGTGCCGCGTTTGAGTTGCTGGATGCCGCGCCGGGTGGCTTCGCGCCGGTACTGAGAGAGGGCCGTTTAGTCGGCGCGATGACCCGCACCGGAGCGCTCCGGTCAACCATCTATCAACCCGCTGTGGATGCCCAGGGAAGGCTGCGAGTTGCCGCCGCGGTGGGCATTAACGGCGATGTGCGAGCGAAGGCCGAGGAACTGCTGGACGGCGGCGTCGACTGCCTGGTGGTGGACACCGCGCACGGTCATCAGCGGAAGATGTTCGAGGCGCTTGCTGCGGTTAAATCGCTCGATCCTGCGGTGCCGATTGTGGCCGGCAATGTGGTGAGTGCCGAGGGCGTTCGCGACCTGGTGGCCGCTGGGGCAGACATTATCAAGGTTGGCGTTGGCCCGGGAGCGATGTGTACCACCCGGATGATGACCGCAGTGGGACGGCCGCAGTTCTCAGCGGTACTTGAGTGTTCCGCTGCGGCTCGGGAACTTGGCAAGACGGTGTGGGCGGACGGCGGCGTTCGCTATCCTCGCGACGTCGCGCTTGCGCTCGCCGCCGGAGCGAGCCAAGTGATGATTGGGTCCTGGTTTGCCGGAACCTACGAGAGCCCTGGCGACCTCCTGGTCGACTCGACCGGGCGCAAATACAAAGAGAGCTTTGGCATGGCTAGCGCGCGGGCAGTGCAAAATCGCACCCAGCGTGAGGGCGCCTTTGACCGGGCCCGGAAGTCTTTATTTGAAGAGGGCATCTCCTCTTCAAAAATGTACCTCGATCCGGCTCGACCTGGGGTGGAGGATTTGATCGACATGATCACCTCGGGACTGCGCAGCTCGCTGACCTATGCTGGCGCAACTAGTTTGGCCGAGTTCCGGGAACGAGCTTTGGTCGGTGTCCAGTCGGCCGCCGGTTATGAAGAAGGTAGGCCGCTGCCGCAGAGTTGGTAGCGGATTCAGCTCTGGGCTGCATTCGATCGGGCAGCGCTCCGCTATCCGCTAAACTATAAGAGCTATGGACTATCACTCTAGAAGCCGGCCCTCCACTCCAGTGGACATTATGGCCGGCAAGCCCAGTTCCGAGGTTGTCTCCGCCGTCGCGCTAAGCGAGGCATCGACAGACGACCAACCCCCATCACTTGCAGCGCGTTGCGCGCAACTGTCCCGAGCGGGGGTGAACCGCTAAATGGAGTGGCTATTACTCGTCGTAGGCTTCGTCCTTATTCTTGGCACCGGCTTCTTTGTCGCCGTCGAATTTTCGCTCGTCGCGCTTGATCAGAGCAGCGTGCAACGCGCTATCGATCAGGGTGACAAGGGTGCTGAGCCGCTGTTGCGATGCCTGAAAACCCTTTCAACTCAGCTCTCCAGCTGCCAGCTGGGCATCACCTTGACCACCCTGCTGACTGGCTTCGTGATGGAGCCTTCGCTAGGTGCGCTGTTAGCAACCCCGCTGCGTGCCATCGGCGTTGAAGGCGCGATGGCTGGCACCGTATCTCTCATTGTTTCGATGGTGCTGGCCACCCTGCTCTCAATGCTCTTGGGTGAATTGGTGCCGAAGAACATGGCCATCGCCCGGGCCTTCCAGATCGGCAAACTTGTAGCCCGGCCCCAACTGGTCTTCACCACGATTTTCAAACCGGCCATTGTGCTGCTGAACGGGTTTTCTAATCGAGTGTTGAACGTCTTTGGTTTAGAGGCGAAAGAAGAGATCTCGGGTGCCCGCACCCCCTCCGAGCTTGCCTCATTGGTGCGCAGATCAGCCGAGATGGGCACCCTTGACGCCGGTACCGCTAACTTCCTTGCACGTTCGCTGAGTTTCTCCGACCGCACCGCTGCCGATGTGATGACGCCGCGAATCCGATTGGAAACCATCGATATCGACGCCCCGCTCACCGACGTTATTGACGCCGCGCGCCGCACCGGCTTCTCCCGGTTCCCGGTGATCGGAGAATCTGCTGACGACGTGTTGGGCGTGGTGCACGTCAAACGAGCTATTGCGGTGCCCACCGAGCGTCGAGTGGGATTGCAGGCCGGAACAATCAAAGAAGATGTACTCAGGGTTCCGGAGACCATTCATCTGGATGCGCTGCTGCGTGAACTGCGGGAAGGCAATCTACAACTCGCGGTGGTGGTGGATGAGTACGGCGGCACTGCCGGGGCGGCCACCTTGGAGGACTTGGTCGAAGAAATTGTCGGTGAGGTCGAGGATGAACACGATGCCACCAAGCCTGGAGTGCTGCAGAGCACCAATGGCGACTGGCATTTCCCCGGCTTAATGCGCCCGGATGAGATTACCGACCAAATCCCAGGTTTGCGGGTGCCGGACGAGGCGAGTTATGAAACCGTCGGCGGATTTGTGATGGCGGAACTTGGCCGGATACCGGAAACTGGCGACGCTGTCGAGGTTTACGGGGGCAGATTGGAAGTCGAGCGGATGGATGGCCGCCGAATTGATCGGATTCGATTCGTCCCGGCGGTCGAGGCTGAGCTGGAAGGCGGTGAGCAGAAATGAGCGACTGGATGGGAATCCTCTGGCTAGTCATCTTGCTGCTGGCCAATGCCTTCTTCGTCGGTGCCGAGTTTGCGATTATGAGTGCCAGACGCAGTCAGATTGAGCCGCTCGCCGAGGCTGGTTCGGCCCGGGCCCGCACCACGCTCTACGCGATGGAACACGTCTCGTTGATGTTGGCCTGTGCGCAATTGGGTATCACGGTAGCTTCCTTGCTGATCTTGAATGTGGCTGAGCCCTCGATCCACCACCTGCTCGAAGTGCCGCTGCACGCGCTGGGTGTGCCGGAAGCCGCGACTGGTACGGCTTCTTTCATCATCGCCTTGCTGCTGGTGACCTTCTTGCACGTCACCTTTGGCGAGATGGTGCCAAAGAACATCTCGGTTTCGGTTGCCGATAAGGCTGCTTTGTTTCTCGCCCCGCCCTTAGTCTGGATCTCCAAGGTGGTTCGCCCAGTGATCGTCAGCTTGAACTGGCTGGCTAATCACATTGTTCGGCTGTTCAAGATCGAGCCCAAGGACGAGGTGACTTCGAGCTTCACCTTGGAAGAAGTGCAGTCAATCGTCGCCGAGTCCACTAAGCACGGTTTGGTGGATGATGAGACTGGCTTGCTGAGTGGGGCACTGGAGTTCTCTGACCGTACGGCGGCTCAGGTGATGGTGCCTTTGGAGACGTTGCACACGCTGAGCACTCGGGCGACCCCGCTCGATGTAGAAGCGGCGGTGCGGCAAACCGGGTTCTCCCGTTTCGTGCTGCAGGATGACGAGGGCAAGCTGACTAGCTATGTGCACATTAAAGATGTACTGACTGTCCCGGAAGATGAGTACGAGATGCCGTTGGCGGAGTCTCGGGTGCGCACCTTGATCAACTTGGCTGAGGCCGAAGAGGTCGAAGACGCCCTGCGCATTATGCAGCGTACCGGTTCTCACCTGGCCCGCGTGATCGGCCCGAGTGGTGTGACCTCCGGTGTGTTGTATTTGGAGGATGTAATCGAGGAGCTGGTGGGCGAAATTCGGGATAGTGAACGGCGAGACATCCGTTAGCTCGCGCTGTTTTTGCGAATGATTCCAATTAGCTTATGCTGGATGTTGCAACTCATTCTCAATAACTCTCGCAGCTCGCTGCTTAGAACCGAGGCTTTTATGCGGTCCATCTCCGTGTCCCCTGCTCGCTCCTCTCATGCCCTCAAAACGCTCCCCGCGGTGGCGGCTGCCGCCGTCGGGCTGAGCGTCTTGCTGACCGCTTGCGGTGGCAGCGCCACTTCCGCTCCCTCAACGGCTAATGGCACCATCGACGTCGTAGCGGTAACCAATGTTTATGGTGATATCGCCAGCAAAATTGGCGGGGAGCGGGTCAAGGTGACCTCGATTATCGCCAATACCAGCCAAGATCCGCACTCCTATGAGACCACCGCACAGGATAAGCTCGCGGTCAGCAAGGCCTCAGTGCTGATCGAAAATGGCGGCGGCTATGATGACTTCTTCGACAAGTTGGTTGGCGACGCTGAAAAGTCGAAGCTCATTAATGTGGTCGATCTTTCCGGTTTGAAGACCGCGGCGAATGCCGATGAATTCAACGAGCATGTCTGGTACTCACTGCCGACGATAAGCAAGCTGGCCGATCAATTGGCCAGCAAGTTCGCCACCCTGGACTCTGCGCACGCGGCTGAGTTCACCGCCAATGCCACAAAATTCAAGGACTCGCTCGGCGGCATCGAGGCAAGTCTGGCCAAGTTGAAATCCAGCTCGGCTGATCAGCCGGTGGCGATCACCGAGCCGGTACCGCTTTGGATGTTGCAATCGGCGGGATTGGTGAACAAGACCCCTGAGGCTTACAGCCATGCCATTGAGGAGGGCAGCGACGTGCCACCGGCGGTTTTGAAGGCTGCCACCGATCTGATTAGCTCGAAAGCGGTGAAGTTCCTGGCCTATAACGACCAAACCGAGGGACCGCAGACTGAAGGCCTCAAGAAGGCTGCTGAAGCTGCGGGCGTTCCGGTGGTCAATTTCACCGAGACGCTCCCTGAGGGGCAAGATTATCTCGGTTGGATGCAGCAGAATGCTGACAACATTGCCAAGGCTCTGGCCAAACACTAGACCTTAGCAATACATCCCAGCGTCAAGCTGGCTAGTTGAAAGAGTGTTTCTCTGTGCCATCGAGTGTGCTCGAATTACGCAATGCGTCATTGAGCTACGGCGACCGCAGCCTGTGGTCAGGCCTTGATTTGGAGATTCAGCCGGGTGAGTTTTTCGCCGTGTTGGGCCCCAACGGTAGTGGCAAGACCAGCTTCCTCAAGGTGCTGCTCGGCTTGCAGCACCTGAACACTGGCAGCCTAAAGATAGCCGGCAAGCCAGCCCGGCGGGGGAATCGAGCAATTGGTTATGTGCCGCAGCAAAAGGGCTTCGACCCGCAGACTCCGCTGCGCGCCCGGGATTTAGTTGGGCTTGGTGTTGACGGGAACCGTTGGGGAATCAGAGTGCGCTCCGCGGCATATCGGCAACGGGTGGATGATTTGTTAGCTCAGGTCGGTGCCACTGACTACGCCAATGTGCCGGTTGGCTTACTCTCTGGAGGTGAGCAGCAGCGCTTGCGAATAGCGCAGGCCTTGGCCACCAGCCCGGAGTTGCTGCTCTGTGATGAACCATTACTCTCGCTCGATCTGCAGCATCAGAAAGCGGTCAGTTCTCTGGTCGCAGAGCAGGCACATCAGCGCGGCACCGCAGTGGTCTTTGTCACCCACGAGATCAACCCGATTATTGACCATGTCGATCGGGTACTCTATCTGGCTGGCGGCCAGTTCCGGGTTGGCAGTGTGGATGAAGTAATGACTTCCGAAGTACTCAGTGAGCTCTACGGCACGGCGGTGGACGTCTTCCGCAGCAACGGCAGAATAGTGGTGGTCGGCCAGCCAGATGCCACCACGCATCATCACCACACCGAGGAGGTGAGCGGCTAGTGTCGTGGCAGGATCTCTGGAACGCGATTTTCAATTTCTCAAACTACGCAGAACTGCTGCCACTCTTCCGGGATTCGCTCTTAGCCGGAGCGGTGCTCGGCGTGGTTGGTGGCTTGATCGGTACCTTCGTGATGATGCGGGACCTAGCTTTCGCGGTGCACGGCATCGCTGAGCTCTCCTTTGCCGGCGCCGCTTTTGCGTTGTTGATCGGCGTCGACGTGATTGCCGGGTCGCTGGTGGGCTCGGTACTGGCCGCCGTGCTGCTCGGCCTGATGGGGGTGCGTGCCAGAGATCGTAATTCGATCATTGGCGTGTTGATGCCCTTCGGACTTGGCCTGGGCATCCTTTTTCTCTCGCTTTACCAAGGCCGCGCAGCGAATAAATTCGGCTTGCTGACCGGACAGATCGTCTCCGTCGATGCCACCCAGTTGGGCGCTTTGGTGACCGCAGCAGTGGTAGTGATTATTGCCTTGGCGGTTTTGTGGCGGCCGTTGAGCTTCGCCAGCGTCGATCCGGATATTGCTGGAGCGCGTGGTGTGCCGGTGCGTGGACTGTCACTGATCTTTATGGTGTTGCTGGGTATTTCGGTGGCGTTGTCGATCCAGATCGTTGGAGCACTGCTAGTACTCGCCCTGCTGATCACTCCGGCGGCAGCGGCTATGCAGGTGGCTGCTTCGCCGCGCTTGGTGGTGTTGCTCAGTGTGCTCTTTGCGGTCGGCTCGACAGTTGGTGGCATTTTGCTGGCGCTGGGCGGCAGCATTCCGATCAGCCCCTATGTGACCACCTTGTCGTTCTTGATTTACCTGGTTTGCCGCCTGATTGGGAGGCGGCGGCGCTCTGGGCGAAATGGGCGAGTGCGCTCTGTCTCGGCGGCTTAGGCTGCTAGACGCCCGGTCTGGTAGATAGGAAGTCCCGACTGGCTGCGTTAACTGGTTGCGCTAACTGACTGCCTTAGCTACCTGTTCTAGCGGGCACCGTGAAGCTTGACCGTGCACTCGGGACACAAGCCAATGATCTCAACGGTATGGCTGGGCTCGGTATAGCCGTGTTTTGCTGCGATCTCAGCAGCCCAGGATTCAACCGCCGGAGCTTCGATCTCGACCGCCTTACCGCAATTACGGCAGAGCAAATGATGGTGATGCTCGGCAGCCGTGCAACGGCGGTAAACGGCTTCACCCTCCGGGTTTCGAAGCACGTCGACGGCCCCATCCTCGGCCATTGATTGCAGGATGCGGTAGGAGGTTGCTAGCGAGACCGCGACGCCGCGTTCGTGCAGGATTCGATGCAGCTCTTGGGTACTGACAAAATCGTTCAGATCGTCAAGAGCAGCACTTACCGCAAGGCGTTGCTTAGTAACTCGCTGCTCCTTGACCGGGGCACCAGTTTCAGACATTTTCACTCCTTACCACCGTTTAAGGCTATCAGCCAGCCAAGTATTCCAGCCCTCAGCTGTCGCCAATCCCACATCGCAACTTGTTCACGCTCACCTCTCGCCGTCGAGTGTCGAGATATGGGGCTTAAAACGGCGTCTTAAGCCCCATATCTCGGCACTCGACGCGGGTCCCGTGGGGATACGCTTAGAGCATGCTGCTGACTAAATTCACTCATGCTTGTGTTCGGCTCGAAAAAGATGGCTCGGTCCTGGTGATAGATCCGGGAACATTCTCCGAAGCGGCGGAGGCACTGGAAGCTGCCGATGCGGTGCTGATCACCCATGAACATGCTGACCATTTCGACATCGAGGCACTCAAAGCAGCTCTACAGGCGTCGGCTGAGCTGCAAATTTATGCCCCCGCCGGAGTCGCTGCCGTAATACGGGAAGCGGCCGGTTCGGCGGAACGGATTCACGACGCGGGGGTAGGTGAGTCATTTGAGGTCGCGGGTTTCGCGGTGCAAACTTTTGGCGGTCAACACGCACTGATCAATCCGCAAATTCCGGTGGTCGCGAACATTGGTTACCTGATCGATCAGAATCTTTACCACCCAGGGGATTCGCTGATCGTGCCCGCGGGAGTGCAGGTCAAAAATCTGCTCACACCAATCCACGCTCCCTGGTCAAAGACCTCGGAGGTGGTGGATTTCGTCAGCTCTGTCAGGGCGCCCCGGGCTTATCAAATCCACGATGTGTTGCTCTCCGAGGTGGGGCTGAAATTCGTCGAACAGCAAATCAGCTTGCTAGCTGCGCCGCATGGTGTTAGCTTTCAGCACTTGGCGGTACGGGAGAGCATTGAGCTCGAGGCATGATCATTTCTATCGAATCGCCGGAGAGCCCGGACGTGCTGGCCTTACTCGCTGAACATCTCGGCGAAATGCACGCCACATCTCCCAAGGAAAGCGTGCACGCCCTCGATGCCACAGCGCTGAGCGGCGTTGAGATGACTTTTTGGACGGCGCGCGATGCCGGTGTGTTGCTCGGTTGCGGAGCGCTTAAGGAACTTTCCAGCCAAGCAGCGGAGATTAAATCGATGCGCACCAGCGCCGCCGCGCGTAACCGCGGTGTTGGTGCGGCAGTTCTGCAGACGCTACTAGCCGAGGCGAAACGTCGTGGTTACCAGAACGTTTTCCTGGAGACGGGTTCGCAAGAACATTTCGCCCCGGCCCGCCGCCTCTACCAACGCGCCGGTTTTGTCGATTGTGGGCCTTTTGGCGACTACCGAACGGACCGGCACAGCGTTTTCATGGTGCGGTCCTTGGCTGATCAAGAGTAGCTTCTATGCCTCAGCAGACCATTTTCCAGTGCGGAAAAACTCCTCAATAACCGGGATGAATCGTTCCGGCTGGAGCTCTTTTTCCAGCAGCCATTCGGGATTGTAGTAACTGGCCTGATACCGCTCTGCACTATCGCAGAGCAAGGAAACCACGCTGCCTTGTTCACCCGTCAAGATCATTTGTGCGATCAGCTGCCAGACACCCCAAAGGTTGGTTCCGGTGGAGGGCCCGGCGGGCAAACCAGCATAATCACTGAGGTGCTGCATTGCGGCTATTGATGCAGCGTCCGGCACCTGGATCATGGCGTCGATCACGCTGGGCACAAAACTGGGTTCCATCCGAGGCCGACCGATGCCTTCAATGCGGGAGGGCAGCCCTGTCTCGTGCCTCGGTTCATTGTTCTTCCAGCCCGGATAAAACGCCGAATTCTCCGGGTCGACCACAGCGAGCTGGGTGGGGTAGGAGTGGTAGCGCAAGTACCTGCCAATGGTTGCGCTGGTGCCACCGGTGCCAGCCCCAACTACGATCCAGCGCGGTACCGGATGCTTCTCCAAGGAGAGCTGCTGAAAAATAGATTCGGCGATATTGTTGTTCCCTCGCCAGTCGGTGGCACGCTCAGCATAGGTGAACTGGTCCATGTAGTGGCCGCCGGTCTCTGCGGCTAGTTGCGCGGCGGCGGCGTAGACCTGGGAAGAATTCTCCACGAAATGGCAGCGACCACCGTACTGTTCGATCAGCGCAATTTTTTCTGAACTGGTGCTGCGCGGCATCACTGCGATGAATGGCAGACCGAGCAATCGCGCGAAATAAGCTTCCGAGACGGCAGTGCTCCCCGAGGAGGCCTCAACAATAGTGGTACCTTCAGCGATCCAGCCGTTGACCAGGCCGAATAAAAACAGTGAGCGGGCCAGGCGGTGCTTCAGACTTCCCGATCTGTGTGTTGACTCATCCTTGAGGTAAAGCTGTACGCCCCAATGCTCTGGTAACGGCACTGCGTAGAGATGAGTGTCTGCCGAGCGATTGTTCTCCGCTTCGATTCGACGAAGGGCTTCATCTGCCCAACGGCGGGCCGGGGTGCAAGCTGTAAAATCCACCCTCTGAGTTTAGCCGAGCCACCCTTCGGCCCGGGGAATACTATGGAGAGATGACAGCTCCTGCACAGCCCGCAATCCTGATTGACGCGGCAACTCTGAAGAGCCAACTCGACTCCACTGAACTCGACTCCACTGAACGCATAGTGCTGCTCGACGTGCGCTGGGCCTTGGGGGACCCGGAGGGGCATAAGCATTACCTTGATGGTCATCTGCCGGACGCGGTTTATGTCGATCTGGAGACGGAGCTAGCCGGCCATGGCACGCCGCAAGACGGCAGGCACCCGCTGCCCGCGCTCGCCGATTTTCAGGCGGCCGTTCGTTCGTGGGGCGTGCGCGAGGGTGATCTCGTAGTGGCTTATGACAATAGCGGGAACGCCTCCGCCGCTCGGCTCTGGTGGCTTTTGCGGCACGCCGGTTTCGAGGCAGTGCGCCTGCTCGACGGGGGACTTTCCGCCTGGCGTGAAGCGGGTTTTGAGCTAGCAAGTGGAGAGGTGGTCGCAACTCCGGGCGATGTCACTCTTGAGTTCGGGGCGATGCGGGTGGCCAACGTGACCGAGGTCGCGCAATGGCCGGTGCGAGGCCCGCTGTTGGACGCCCGGGCGGGGGAGCGATATCGCGGCGAGGTGGAGCCGATAGACCCCAAGGCGGGGCACATTCCCGGTGCGGTGAGTGCACCGACAATGGGTAATCTCGCTGCCGACCAAAAGTTCTTGTCCGCTGAACAACTCCGTAAGCGCTTTGCCGCGCTGGGCCTAGCACCGATGAGCGAGGTCGCCGTTTATTGCGGTTCCGGTGTGACCGCCGCACATGAAATTGCGGCCCTGGAGATCGCCGGTTTCAAGGCGGCGCTGTTCCCCGGCTCCTGGTCGGCCTGGTCAAATCACCCAGACTTACCCGTAGAAACTTCCTAAATTCTTGGGGGGGGGTACCGCGCGTCTCCCTCCCACAGGGAGTTGCGAGGGGCCCCTTGGCGGCTTTTTGCCAGAGGGGAAGCAACGAACGCTCACAGGCTCGACGCGGGTCCCGCGGGCTGGGGCCACGACTCCGAGGGGCCCGAAGCGAGGCACGAGCTTTGGGAGGAGGTGGGGATACGCTTAGATCATGACTGTTGCTAAAGCTTATGCCGCGATGTCCGCTACTACTGGATTAGAACCAACCACCATTGATCGTCGCGAGCCGGGGGCTCACGACGTCGAGATCGATATTGAATTCTGCGGCCTCTGCCACTCCGATGTGCACTCCATTCGGGGCGAGTGGGGCGATCAGCAGTGGCCATTGACCCCGGGGCACGAAATCGTCGGCACGGTGGCCCGAGTAGGCAGCGAAGTCACAGAATTCAAAGCTGGGGATTCTGTCGGAGTGGGCTGCATGGTCGATTCCTGCCGGGAATGTGATTCCTGTCTGGAGGGCTTCGAACAGTACTGCGAAAAGGGCATGGTCGGCACCTACGGTGCCGTTGACAAGCGCAATCAAGACAGCATTACTCAGGGCGGCTATTCGAGCTCTGTAGTGGTCGATGAGAACTATGTGGTGCGTGTCCCCGAAAGCCTAGATAAGGCCGCTGCCGCTCCATTGCTCTGTGCTGGCATTACCACCTACTCACCGCTGCGTTACTTCGGCGTTGAAGAAGGCGACAGCGTCGGCGTTGTCGGGCTCGGCGGCTTGGGCCACATGGCGGTCAAGATCGCCAAGGCGATGGGGGCAGAGGTCACCGTCTTCACCACCAGTGCCTCGAAGGCCGAGGCCGCGCGCAGCCTGGGTGCTGACCAGGTAGTAGTCTCCAAGGACGTAGCGCAGATGAAGGACGCGCGTAATTCGCTGAATCTGATTATCGATACGGTAGCTGCGGATCACGACATCAATAGCTACCTGAAGACGCTGAAGCGTGACGGTGCCATTGTGCAGCTTGGGCTGCCGGAGCACGCGATGCCGCCGGTTGACCCAGGCCAGCTGATCCGGCGTCGGCTGGCTTACGGTGGCTCGATGATCGGTGGCATTGCCGAGACTCAGGAAATGCTTGATTTCTGCGCTGAGCACGGCATTGTTTCCGATATTGAGATGGTCGACGGCGAGGGCTTGAACGCTGCCTATGATCGAATGGTGGCCGGAGACGTCAAGTATCGTTTCGTGCTCGACACCGCGACGCTCTAAGCCCCAAGACTCTACAACGAAACTCCGACTCAGATCAGAGAGGGTCAGAAAGGGAAGGTATGCCAACTCTATTCAGCAAGATTATCGACGGTGAGTTGCCCGGGCGCTTCGTCTGGAAGGATCCCGAGGTGGTGGCGTTTTTAACCATCGCTCCGCTCGCTCCCGGGCATGTTCTGGTGGTGCCCCGCGAAGAGGTGAATCGCTGGACCGACGCCTCGCCCGAGCTGATGCAGAAGCTCAGCACGGTGGCCCAGACGATTGGCAAGGCACAGGTCGCTGCCTTCTCATCGGCACGCGCCGGGCTGATTATTGCCGGGTTCGAAGTGGATCATTTGCACCTGCATGTCTGGCCCTCCAACTCGATGGCCGAGTACAACTTCGCCTCGGTAAACAACGACCCGGAGCCAGCCGAGCTCGATACTAGCGCTGAGGTGCTGCGAGATGCCTTGCGTGCTGCTGGGCACAGCGAGTTCGTTCCGGAGAGTTAGCACCCCTGAGCTCAAACTACGGCCTGAATTTCGGGTAATAGCAGCTAAGCGCTTGCAGCTTGGCCCTTTCCAAACAGGAACGGGCCAAGCTGCACCAGGTTAATGCACCAAGCCAACTGACCGACACCAAACTAAGCCAGCGCTTGCGCCATAGCCGTTCTAATTCGCTTCTCGGAGACGCTGTAGGCGGTACCGAGTTCCACCGCGAACAGCGAAACTCGCAGTTCCTCGAGCATCCAACGCACCTTGCGCAATCCGGGTGGTACCGAGCGCCCCGCAGCTAGCGCCGCCACCGCGTCGTCGTAGCTGTCCTCCAGGCTTTGCACCACGGCCATCTGCAGACCGTCGCGTTGCACATTGCTGGGCAACTTCTCTAGCCTGCGTTCCATTGCGGCCAAATAACGGGGTAGCTGGCTGAGTTGGGCGTATCCGGTGCGTGCCACGAAACCCGGGTAAACCAGGCCTTCCAACTGGGCTTTCAGATCGTTCAGTGCGCTGATTAAAGCCAGACTGGTGCTGCCCTTGAGCTCGCGCTGGATCCGGCGAGACGAGGACAAGATGCGTTCGACCACAGCGACCACCGCGAAGACGGTGTCGATCAGTTCGGCCCGGCTCTTTTCATAGCGGGTTTCGAATTCTGCTTCGGTAAAAGGCAAGGCCTCAGGTAGCAGTTTGTCGATCGCCGCCAAGGTGCAATCGGCGATCAGCTCAGTAACGGAACCGTGCGGATTCTGGCTGAAGGTGAGTTTCTCAGTGTTGCTCAGATGATCGAGGACATAGCGATCGGGGGAGGGCAGTCGGAGCGCTAGCAGCCGAATCACCCCGGCTCGGTGCGCCTCAAGCGCTTCCTCAGCGGCTTGAAAGACCCGCAGGCCGGCGGTGTCGCCTTCATCGACCAGAGCTGGGTAGCCGGTCACGGTGTGACCCTTGACCTGGCGTTGCACCGAGCGTTCGATGCTGCCGACGGACCAAGCGGTCAGTCCACTGCGTTCCTGAATCAATCCGCTGGTGTTGCTGCCACTCGAGTCGTTATCGGGTGCCGAGCTGGCGGTAGCTTTATGGCTCACTGTCTTGGGTGTGGCGCCAAGGGACTCGGCAATGGCCCGGCGGGTGGCACCAGCCAATGATTCTTGCAGGGCGGCAAGGTCCTTACCCTCGTCAAGGACCTTGCCAGCGGAGTCGACCACCTGGAAAGTCATCCGCAGATGCACTGGGACTGCCGCCCAGTTCCAGGAGCCTGGCGGAATAATATGGCCTTTGAGCCGGCGTAGTGCCAGCTCAAGCGAGGGCTCTAGTTCATCGTTGGCCGGGTCGAAGTCCTCGGCCAGCGCGGCGGCAGCTTGCCGAGCGACGTCGGGGGCTGGCACAAAGTTCTTGCGGACCGGTTTGGGTAGCGACTTAATCAGCGCGGTGATCAGATCCGCCCGCAGCCCGGGAATGAGCCAGCGGAACGGTGCGTCATCGAGCTGATTGAGGAAAAGCACCGGCACCTGGACGGTGACGCCATCGGACTCATTCACTACAGACCCTGCAGGGAGGTGCGGGGCGCTGGGCTGAAACTCGTAGCTCAGCGGCAGGCTGAACTCGCCCTGTTGCCAGATCTTCGGGAAAGCCGATTCATCGAGCTCTTCGACCTCGGCCATCACCACGCCAGGGTCAAAGTCCAGCAGCGTCGGATTTTCGTGCCTGGCGTGTTTCCACCACTTATCGAAATGCCGCTCGGAGACCACTTCGCTGCCGATCCGGGCATCGTAAAACTCAAAGAGCGCTTCGTCGTCGACCCTCAGATCGCGGCGCCGCATCCTGGTTTCCATTTCCTCAACCTCGGCGAGCAGAGCCCGATTGCGGTGGAAAAACTTGTGATGCGTACGCCAATCGCCCTCGACCAGGGCGTGTCGGATGAAGAGTTCGCGGGCTAAGGCAGGATCGATCCGGCCATAGTTGATCCGGCGCTGTGGCACGATCGGCACACCAAAGAGGGTGACCTTCTCATAGGCCATCACTGAACCATTGCGTTTGGACCAGTGCGGTTCGGAGTAGCTCCGTTTTACCAGGTCACCGGCCACTTGCTCGGCCCAGAGCGGGTCGATCTTCGCGTTGACCCGCGCCCAAAGCCTGGAAGTCTCCACTAACTCGGCGCTCATCACCCAGTCCGGTGACTTTTTGAACAACGCGGAACCCGGGAAGATCGCAAACCGGGCGTTCCGGGCACCCGCGTATTCGCGTTTCCGCTCGTCATACAGCCCGATATGGCTCAGTAGCCCGGAGAGCAAGCTCTGGTGGATCGCGGCATGTAAACCAACCGGGTCAACCTCCCCGCTGCGCAACGTGATGTTGAGAGGCTTGGCGAGTTGCCGCAGCTGAGCGAAGAGGTCCTGCCATTCGCGGACTCGGAGATAGTTGATGAACTCCGCTTTGCAGAGCCGTCTAAAAGCGGTGCCGGAGAGCTCTTTTTGCTTTTCCTGCAGGTACCGCCAGAGGTTCAGATAACCGGTGAAATCGGAGTTTTCATCGCTAAAACGTTTGTGCTTTTCATCAGCCTGAGGCCTTTTCTCGCTAGGCCGTTCGCGCGGGTCTTGAATGGTCAGCGCGGCTGCCAGAATCATTACTTCGCGGGCACAGTCGCGTTGCCCCGATTCAATGATCATCCGGCCAAGCCGCGGATCGACCGGCAATTGCGCGAGCTGGCGGCCCAGCTTTGAAATACTCGTCGCCGTCGCTCCGGCCTGCCGGGGACTGCTCAAGGCGCCCAGCTCGCGCAACAGCGCAACACCGTCGGCAATTGCTTTCTCATCCGGAGGCTGCACGAAGGGGAAGTTCGAAACATCTTTCGGTCCCTGTGCAACTCCGATAGAGATCATTTGCAGGATTACGGCGGCAAGGTTGGTGCGCAAAATTTCCGGATCGGTGAACTCACGGCGCGAGTCGAAATCCTGCTCGGAGTACAACCGAATGCAGATGCCGTCGGAGACGCGGCCGCACCGCCCGGAGCGCTGATTGGCGCTGGCCTGGGAGATCCGCTCGATGGGCAGCCGTTGCACTTTGGTGCGGTGCGAGTAACGCGAAATCCTGGCGGTTCCGGTATCAATCACGTATTTAATCCCCGGCACCGTGAGCGAGGTTTCGGCGACATTGGTGGCCAGCACGATTCTCCGCCGGGATCCTGGGGTGAAAACCGCATGCTGTTCGGCGAGTGAGAGCCTAGCAAAGAGCGGCAGAATCTCGGCTTCCCGGAGCAGCGGGTGGTGCGCGAAGCGGCCCCGCAGGGCCTCCGCGGCATCCCGAATTTCGCGCTCACCGGAGAAGAAAATCAACACATCGCCGGGCGCTTCCCCGGAGAGCTCCTCGACAGCGTCACAGACCGCGTCGAGCGGGTCGCGATCTTCGGTGGCGTCTGAAGCGTCGGCGTCGCTATCAGAGTCTTCATCCGCTGCCTCCAGCGGGCGGTATCTAATCTCCACTGGATAGGTGCGGCCGGAGACCTCTAAGACCGGGGCCGGGGCGGTGGTGCCATCGGCGGCAGGCAGTGCGAAGTGCTCAGCAAAACGCTCAGGATCAATAGTCGCCGAGGTAATAATGATTTTGAGATCCGGCCGTTGCGGCAGGATCTGGCGCAGATAACCGAGAATGAAGTCAATGTTCAGGCTGCGTTCGTGGGCTTCATCAATGATCAGAGTTGAGTAGCGGCGTAGTAGCTTGTCCCGTTGAATCTCGGCGAGCAGGATACCGTCGGTCATTACCTTGACCTTTGTCTGCTTGCTGACTTCACCGGTGAAACGGACCTGAAAGCCAACCTCTTCGCCGATCTTGCCCTGAAGCTCCTCGGCTATTCGCTCGGCTACGGTGCGAGCGGCTAGCCGACGCGGCTGGGTGTGGCCGATTAGTCGTTGGCGGCCCTGAGCATCAGGTTCGGCAAGGCCAAGTTCCAGGCACATTTTGGGGATCTGGGTGGTCTTCCCTGAACCGGTTTCACCGGCGATGATCACTACTTGATGATCACGGATTGCCGCCATCAGCTCTTCGCGGCGCGCAGAAACCGGAAGTTCCGGGGGATAAGTGATGGTCAGGCTCATAGCCTGACTAGTCTATTTGATCTCGACCCGGAGCGTGACTAGCCCGCGGCCGACTGGCGGAGCCTTTCCGCCATCAATAGTGCCCGCTCGCGTAGCTCAACCGGCGCTACGATCTCAAAGTCCAGGCCACTGCCCGCCAGCTGCCCAAGTGGTGAATCCAAAGAGTCCCAGCCCAGTCGCATCACTGTCTGTTGAGGCCCTTCAGATTCCAGTACTGCGGTGCCGGTGGAGAAGTACTCAGCGACCGTGGAGGCAGCGGCATAGAGCCGAACTACCAGGTCGTAACGGTAAGGGGATCGGGTAATAGCCCGATGTACATAGTCGGTGAGATCTTTGGCCGGCAGTGGACGCGGCGCGAATCGCTGGCGTTCGCTCGGCTTGCCGAGAATTCGGTCGACCCGGAAAGTTCGCCAGTCTTCGCGGTGTACGTCCCAGGCCACCAGGTACCAACGATTGCCGGAATCCACTAATCGGTATGGTTCTAGAACTCTGCTGGAGGTATCACCGTCGTGCTTTTGATACCGCACCCCGAGCGCTCGCCGCTCCGAGATAGCGGCGGAAAGCTGGGTCAGCAACTGCGGGTCGATGGCATCATGTGGCACCGCGATCCGGCTGACGGCATTTTTCAACGAGGTGAAGCGCGGGCGCAGCCTCGGTGGCAAAACCTGTTCAAGTTTGCTGAGGGCACGCACTGAGGCTTCACCGATACCAGCCACCGGCCCGACCGCGACGGTGCTCAGGCCAAGGGCCACCGCCAGTGCTTCGTCGTCGTCCAGCAGCAGCGGTGGCAAATCAGCCCCCGCCCCGAGCTGGTACCCGCCGGCCACGCCGGGGGAGGCATTGATCGGGTATCCCAGGGTGCGTAGTTTGTCGATATCACGCCGTACGGTCCGCTCGGTGACCTGCATCCGGTCGGCTAGCGCCGCTCCGGTCCATTCGCGGCGCACCTGAAGTAGCGAAAGCAGTTGTAGCAGCCGGGCTGAGGTCTCAATCATGCACTCAGCTTAGGCAAAATTCAGGACAAAAGCTGTCCTGAAAGCAGCAAAGCTGGCAGAACCTTCCTGGCGGCTGAATAGACTGACCCCATGACCGATCAGCAGAACACTCCACTACCTAAAATTGGCGCACCGGCCACTGGCGCGCTCAAGCTCGCGGGATTCGCCAGTTTGGATTCCCTCGACGGTGTCTCCGAGCGCCAGCTGCTCGCACTGCACGGAGTCGGCCCCAAGGCGATCAGTATCCTCAAACTGGCGCTCGCCGAGGCAGGGTTTAAGCTTGCTGACTAGCTAGCGCCTGGCATCGGATTTTCACGAAGCCAACTGTGCACCTGATTGGCGTGTTGATCCGGCGGGAAGATGGGGTAAAAAGCGTGTTCAATCACGCCGTAGTTAATGATCAAAGTCAATCGTTGGTAAAAACTTTGACCGGCAATGTCGAAGCGAGGTAGCTGCAATGCCTCAGCGAGCTCGGTCTGAGGATCGCTCAGCAAGGGGTAGGGCAGATGCAAACGCTTGGCTAGTTCTTGCTGATAATTCAGGCCCTGGCCGGAAAGACCATAGATAGCTTCGGCTCCGGCAGCACGCAGCGAATCGATATTGTCACGGAAGCCACAGGCTTCGGGAGTGCAGCCACGCGCACCCGGAATGTTGTCCCAACCCTCGGGCATATCAACGCCCGGCACCCCGGTGGAGGGGTAAATAAAAAGCACCCAGCGGCCGGTTATTGCTGCCAAATCAATGGTTTCACCGGAAGTGCTCGGCAGGTTCAACTCCGGGAGGGACAGGCCCGGCAGGTGATCGGCGAGGCCGTCATCTTGCGGAACCGGAAGGTTCTCCGGGAGTTTTTCGTAGCTTGTGCTGGGCATCTGGGATACCTCCATTGTCTCTGAGTTCGGAAAGCCGCGGGCCGCAGCGGTGTATAGGCGCTGTTGGAGCAGCTCGCGATACTGATTCAGCTGCGCAACGGTTGCCTCGATTCTGCTTATCTCGGTGCGGTAGGCGATCAACGAGTCGGCGCATTCGTCGCCTTGTTCATGGCCGAGCCGCAAACAATCGATAAATGGTTTGGTGCCCTCAACGGAAAAACCCAGGCCGCGTAGTTCGAGGATTTTCTCCACGATAAAAGCGTCAGCTGCCGAGTAGTCACGATAGCCATTGCTGAGCCGGGATGGCTTCAGTAGACCGCACTGTTCGAAGTACCGTAGCGCTTTGACGCTGGTGCCACATTGTCTGGCTAGTTCCTTGGCTAACACGCTCATCACCTCCAGAAATGACGATAAACCTGTCCCTTAGGGGATGAGTCAAGTAGGAGTGAAGTTACCTGTCGGCGGGCCACGACGCAGCGATAATAAGAATGAAGCAAAGTGCCCTCGATAGGATTCGAACCTACGGCCTGTTGCTCCGGAGGCAACCGCTCTATCCCCTGAGCTACGAGGGCAAGGGACTCATAGAGTTTAGCAGCTAAGTCCGACCGAAGAGCAAACTGAGTTCGGCGAACGGCTCGGCTAGTAACCCAAGAAGCTGTCGGTATGCACCTTGCGAGCGCCAGCATGGTGACCGATGCTACGTGCGTGGGCGACAAAAGTGGGGGAGCCTGAAGCATAGCTGCGACGGGCGGAAATGTCTGGTACCGCGGTCTTGAGTTGCTCGGCACTAGGATAACCGGTGCTGAGATACTCGCCCACGCCAGGGTCTTCCGGGGCACTGATCAGCAACCGAATACCTTCAGCAGCAGTTAGCTTGAGAAGTTCCTCACGGTAGCCGAACTCATCAAGTGAGCTGATCACATAAAGCAGGACCACGTCCCGATGTTCAGCAGCGCTGTGCTGCAAATGCCTTAGCTGACTCAGGAATGGGGTGATCCCAACGCCGGCCGCCATCAGCAGCAGCGGAGCGCGACCAGCAGGCAGGACGAAATCTCCCCAGACTCCGGTGGCCGAAATAACAGCCCCGGCTTTCAAGCTGTTCAGCTCTCGCTTAAAACTGCTGGAGGGCTCTGCTAAACGTAGTCCGAAGGCCAGCTGAGCGCCCTGGCGCGGATCAGTAGTCAGGCTGAAGACCCGTCGGCTGCCGCGCCAGTCCGGTTTGCGGTGCGGCAAGGAGAGCTCCATGTACTGTCCGGCGGCGAAGCGAACCGGTCTAGCGGCGCTAAACCTATATTCCATGCTGGTCGGAGTGAGCTGCCGGGCACCCTGGAAACTCAGCCGTAGGCCGCCGCGTTGGCCAACCGTGAAGGCCAGCAGATTCCCGATTAACAAAGCCAACTCAGGGGTCGAGAAGACCGGCCCGAGCTGGAACGGTACGGAAAACAGCACCGCGACCAGCCCAGCCAACAACCACTGCTGATAACGTCTCGGCGGCAAGGTAAGCGGCTCGGAGAGCATGAATCCGACAAAAAACAGCACCGGCAACGAGGCAAAGGGCTGGCTGAGCGCTGCGCCGAGCGCCAGGCCATTACTGAGCAGTCGAACGATGATGATGGTGGCGGCAGTAACAATGAAAATAGCAGCGAAGATCAGTTTGGAACTGCGATAGAGCACCAGTGCTGCAGCAGGAACCAGGAGCCAGAGCATGGCCGGAGTTGCCGTCCACCAGGTAGCAATATTCAAGCCGGTGAGGGAGACCAGGAACGCTCCGATTGCTGCGGGATTAAAAATGTGTCGGCCCCGCCAGGCCAACAGGAACTTCGATGCGGAGGCTGTCGCCGCTGCCAAGGCAATACCGGCCAGTTCGCCGGCCTGCAGGCTCGGCCAAAACAGGAAGTAAATCAACAGACCGCTGATTAAACTCGATTCCAGTTGCACCTTCACCCGGAACACTAGACCTAAAAGCCAGCTCACTAGCGTGGTGACCAGTAAAGAGATAAGCAGGCTGGCGAAGATCGCGGGGAGTCCGAAGGTCAGCCAGCCCAAGAGGTCGAGGATTATCGAATAGAGCGCCAATACGCCCAGTACTACCAGTACCAGTCGATACATGGTGAAACGGCCAAGTAAGCCATCAAGCCAGGCTCTCATTGCTGATCACTCCTGAAAAATAGTTCGCCGTCAAAGTTGGCTGACACTTCTGCTCGCCCATCAGAAAACAGCCGCACACTGGCAAAATCAAAGTCCTGCTGCAGCACCGAATGGTCGGTGAAGAACAAAGCTGTAGCCAGGCCGTCCGCATGCATGGCATCGGCGGCTAAGACCCAGCTGGCAACCACAGTCTGCACTGGTTGGCCGGTACCGCCATCTAGCACATGATGTAAACCATCGCCCCAGTTCCGTCGATTGCTGGCGGAGGCGCAGATTGCTCGGTAGTTCGTATTGCGCCCACCGAGCTGCACGACGCCGATCGCCGAGCTGGCATCGTAGGGATGCTCCAGCGCAATGCTGAGTGGGCTAGACAGGGAGGTGAACATATCGCCGCTGGCGTCAATTACGAAATTCATCACCCCGTGCTCGGTGAGTAATTCGGCTAACAGGTCCACCAGCTGCCCCTTGCCTGCTGCACCGAGGTCCAGAGCCACCGGCAGTTTGGTGTGTAGCTGCGTACCTTGCCACTCGATGGCGGCCTGCCAACTGGGTGGGGGCAGAAATCCGTCGCCGGCTCGCAGGCTATAACTGGCGTCATAGCCCAGATGGCTGAGCGAGTCGCCAACCAGTGGGGTCATCGCCCCGTCGGTCAACTCGTACAGCTTGCGGTAAAACTCTGCCAGCTGCTCAGCTGGCGGAGGAAGCTGATAGCGCCCCGGTTCTCGGGCAGCTTGAGAGACCAGGGAATCGCCGCGGAATCGAGAGAAGGCTTGATCGTAGCGCTCGATCAGGGCGCCAAGCTCCTGCCTTACCGTCGGGCTCAGTTCTTCTGCGGTATCAATTTGCCAATGCGTGCCAATCGCTTCAAAACGATACTGCGCCTGAGCAGCCACCTCTTCCGCCGCGTTATTCACGATTAGCTGGATGCTTCCTTTTTGATTTCTTCAATAGCCTGGTTGAACCCGCCGCTGGTCAGCGAGGAGCCGGAGACCTTCGAGACATTCAGTTCATCGATTTTCTTGCCGACCACGAGGGCATTGATGCCGGAGATGAATTCGCCCTGGAATTTCTGCGTATTGGGGTTGGAGGGATGCGGAGTGAGCTCCAGCTCGCTCACCACCCCGGAGCTCAAGGTCAGTTTGACGCCGATGGTCTCTTGGCCATTGGGGGAGGTGTAGTTGCCATCCGCACTGTAGCTGCCATCTTTGTAACCACTGCTGCTGGAACTGCTGCTAGTGGTCGCTGAGGAGGAACTCTGATCACTGCTGCTTGCGGGGGTTGACGGCGCACTTTGGGTTGCTGCCGGTGCGCAGCCGGCGACGCCCCCGATCAGGGCGATTCCGGCGGCCGAGACGAACAGTGATTTGCGATGGGTGATTTTCATTAATCCTCCTATTGGCGTGGCTGTCATTCTAGGAGACGTTGCGAATCGGTGAAGAGTTCAACTATTTACCTTGAGTTTCGCTGTGAACCGGAACAGCACTGTGAGCAACGGAACACGTCATCTGAGATGTATTCCCCTGCTGGTATCTATATGCACTGATAACGTTGCAGAGTGGTGAAGTCAGCGTCTTTCAAAGGTAGGGTCCTTGCCTTAGTCGGGATTCTGCTGGCCGCTGGCACCTTAAGATCGGCGGTCACAGTGGTCCCTCCGGTAGTGCCGGATATCGCTAAAGACTTAGCTATTGACTCGCTGACCATCGGCCTTATGGGCATGCTGCCGACCCTGGCTTTCGCTCTTTTCGGGTTCTTCACCCCGCTGATGATGCGCTGGACCAGCTTGGAAAAGCTACTGATCGCCTCCATGTCGGTGGCTGCTATCGGGCAGGTTGCCCGGGTTTTTGCGCCAAATACCCCGGTATTCTTGATTTTCACCGTGCTGGCGCTGGCCGGCCTCGGTGCCGGGAATGTGTTGCTGCCGCCGTTGGTCAAACACTACTTTCCAGACCGCCTAGGTCTGGTGACGGCGCTCTACGTGACCATGATCAGTGTCGGTACTGCCTTGCCGGCGCAGTTCGCCGTGCCGGTATCGGCAGCAGCAGGCTGGCAGACCTCGCTCGCTAGTTGGGCCGCTTTCAACTTTATTGCCGCAGTGCCCTGGCTGATCACGCTTTTCAGCGAGTCACGGCGAGGGAAAACGGCTCCAGCGGATGCGACAGCGGGGGAACCGCCGAGCGAGGCGCCGCTTAAGCTGAGCGTCTGGCGCTCGCCAATGGGACTTGGGCTGACCCTCATGTTCGGCTGTACCTCGCTCAATACCTACTCGATGTTTGCCTGGATGCCGCAGATCCTTACCGAAGCCGGGCTCAGCCAGGCAGCCGCTGGCTCGATGCTTGCGCTATTCGCGGGCCTAGGGCTGCCGCTGAGTCTGATTATTCCCTTGTTCGCTAGCCGGATGCGCAACCCAATGCCAATAGTGCTGGTGCTGCTGGTCAGCTTCGTCGCTGGCTATCTGGGGCTTCTGCTGAGCCCTGGCAATCTGACCTGGTTATGGGTGGTGCTGGCCGGAATCGGGCCTGGTACTTTCCCACTCTCGCTCTTGCTGATCAATATGCGTACTCGATCCAAGCAGGGGGCCGGTGCATTGTCCGGTTTCAGCCAGGGTGTCGGTTACGGCTTGGCATGTATCGGCCCGTTATTGTTCGGAATTCTGCATCAAGCCACCGGAGGTTGGACGGTCGGCTTCCTCTTCCTCTTTGTTACTTTGGCTTTACTGGGCGTAGGCGCGCTCTATGCATGTCGGCCAAGTTTTCTGGAAGATCAGCAACTGAAGCGTTAGTAATCCGGTTGCTGACTTTCTAAAACATCGGGAAATACCCTGCCAATTTTCAGGATTCCCGGCTAATCTTCCTGAGAAGAGTTCACCTGTGGACTGGGAAACCTTGAGGAAGATTGCGAACCGGGAGATGCTGAAGCAGTCGGCTAGCCATACCCAGCAAAGCACTGACCAAGAACCACCGAGATCACGGTTCTGGTTGGGGCTGACTGCGTGGGTGGCTGTCATCGTGCTTATTGTGTTTATTGGCGGTGCGCTACGCAATGTCTTAGAGTCACCGGCCTCAACGTCACCTAGCAGCGATCCGCCGGCCACGATTTATATCACCCTGCCGCCTACCGGCGACGCCTCGATGGATCTACCACCGATTCAGCCGGTCCCGGTTTCCACTGTGGTTCCGGCCGGTGCCCGAGCTCCGCACGCCCAGCCGCCCGCGCACACTCGTGCGGTGGACCTCTTGGCTCGGCTACCTATTAAGCCTGCTGCCTCAAACGCTGGCTATCAGCGCTCAAAATTCGGCCCAGCCTGGCCAGATGTGGATCACAACGGCTGTGATACTCGGAACGATATTTTGCGCCGAGATTTACAGCATCTTGGCTTTGCAGCTGGTGAGCCGAAGTGCGTGGTGGAATCGGGAGAGCTTCTCGATCCTTACAGCACCAATAAAATCAACTTCAAGAGTTCTCTGCCAAGCAGTGTGCAGATTGATCAGGTGGTGTCCCTCGCGGATGCCTGGCAAAAGGGTGCCCAAGGGCTAAGCCCGGCACAGCGAATAGCTTTTGCCAATGATCCGCTCAACCTGATTGCCGTCGAGTCGATGACCATAATCTCAAAGGATTCAAAGGACGCCTCCTCCTGGCTGCCCAGTAATGATGCCTACCGTTGCAGCTATGCGGCCCGGCAGATCAGTGTTAAAGCGACCTACGATCTGTGGCTCAGCAAGATTGAGCATGACGTTCTCGCTGCGGTCTTGTCGAACTGCCCCGAGGTCCTAGTGCCGACTGACCAACATTCCACGGCCTCCTTCTTCCCCGGGTGGCCGGTGCAGAAGTACCCGATAACGCAAGCCAAGCCGACACAGAGTGTGGCACCGAAACTGCCCGCGGATCCCTCGCTACCCATCGCTGAGCCAAGTTCGCCAATGCAGCCGACAGTTCCCGCCGATCCTCAGAAAACAGCTCCGGTCACACCGACTGCGCTGCCTTCGGCTAGCAGTGATCCTTCGGTCTCCACTCTGGTCACGCCACGTTGCCGGGTCTGGCCCACTGGAACAGGCAGCCCGACACCCCTGCCGTCGAATTGCCCGAGCTCCTCAACAGAGCCGCCATCGCAGACCCCGACGCCGAGTCCGAAACCTTCTACTGACAGCCCAAGCACCGAGCCAACTTCTCCGGAGGGTTCGGCAACCCCGGCTAATCCGACTCCGAGCGCCTCGGCTAGCCCGAGTCCCACCCCTTCGCCAGTGATCACTCTCACGCCGTAGTATTGCGTGCGCAGAGAGCTTCGTCTTGGGCGGCTTAGCCCCTTCCAACTATGCTTGAGCGGTGACTCCCGATGAACTCTCTCTTGCTCTGACCGATGCCCTGCGGGCCGCTGTGACCGAAAGCGAGCTCAGCGTAGCCCGCGATGCCATCCCGGCACAGGTTAAGGTCGAGCGACCGAAGAATCGAGAGCATGGCGATTGGGCCACGAATATTGCGTTGCAGCTGGCGAAGTCTGCGGGCGTGCCGCCGCGCACGGTGGCTGAGATTCTTAAAGCACGGCTGGAGGCGATTGCCGGGGTGTCCCGGGTTGAGATTGCCGGTCCAGGTTTTCTGAACATCACCTTGGACGCCGCCGCTGCCGGTGCGCTGGCGAAGAACATTGTGATAGCCGGTGCACGCTACGGTCAGAATGATTCGCTGGCCGGGCAGGTCATTAACTTGGAGTTCATCTCGGCTAATCCCACTGGCCCGTTGCACCTCGCGCACACCCGGTGGGCAGCGGTAGGTGACTCCCTGGCCCGAGTCCTGAGGGCGAGCGGTGCGAAGGTCAGCAAAGAGTATTACATCAATGACGCGGGTTCGCAGATGAACAATTTTGCTGCCTCGGTGCTGGCCTCGATCAAGGGAGAGCCCACGCCCGAGGGCGGCTACCCGGGATCCTATATTGATGATTTGGCGCATCAGGTGCTCACCGAACACCCCGCCATTCGTGAACTCACCGAGGTTGCGGCACTGCCAGTCGTGCGGCAAGCCGCCTATCAGGCGCAAATGGCCGATATCAAGGAGACCCTCGAGGCTTTCGGCGTGCATTTCGATGTCTTCTTTTCTGAGCAGAGCCTGCACAGCAGCGGAGCCATTAGCCAGGCGGTCGACCGGCTGCGTGCTCAAGGCCACGTCTTCGACCAGGACGGCGCGGTCTGGTTGCGGACCACTGATTTCACCGATGATAAAGATCGTGTGTTGATCCGGGCGAATGGCGAGCCGACTTATTTTTCCGCCGACGCAGCTTATTATCTGTCGAAAAAGGACCGTGGTTTCGATCAGAAAATTTACCTATTGGGCGCTGATCACCACGGCTATATCGGCCGGTTAAAGGCGATTGCCGCTTGTGCAGGTGACGATCCGGAACACAATATTGAAGTGCTGATCGGTCAGATGGTTTCGGTCAACGGCGCCCGGCTTTCTAAGCGGGCAGGAAACATTGTGGAATTGCGTGATCTGTTGAATTGGCTGGGCGCGGACGCCTTGCGCTATTCGCTGGGTCGATCACCGGCTAACTCGCCGCTTTCACTCGAGCCGGAGCAATTGCAAAAGGCCAGTAATGACAACCCGGTGTTCTACGTGCAGTACGCCCATGCTCGAACCAAGGCTGTCGACCGGAATGCCGAGGCAGCAGGTGTCGGCGTGGTTTCCGCTGATTTTGCTTTTGACGCTAGCTTGCTGGAGCACCCGACCGAATCAGAACTACTGGCCGCCTTAGGTAGCTTCCCTTCAGTCGTGGCCGAGGCAGCAAAATTCCGCGAGCCGCACCGGGTCGCCAGGCATCTTGAAGTGATCGCTGGCGCCTATCACCGTTGGTATGACGCGTGTCGGGTCACTCCGCAAGGTGAGGAGCCGGTAACCGATCTCAACCGCACCAGATTGTGGCTCAATGATGCCACCGGACAGGTCCTGGCGAACGGCCTTGATTTGCTCGGCGTCACCGCGCCGGAGAGGATGTAACGATGCCCGCTTCAGTGCTTGCCCCGGCTTGGCTCAGCTACCCCGATTCGAGTAACGCTCTGCGTGCGCAGGAATGGGCAAGTGATGTGGTGCGTCACCCGGCGGGGGAGCTAGCGATCGACGGAGTTAGTGTGCACCGTCTCGCTGAAGAGTTTGGCAGCCCGCTATTTGTCATGTCTGAGGCCGATTTCCGGCGTCGGGCTCGGGAATTCAGAGACTCGTTCAACGCTGCTTTTGCGGATATTTGTGGCGGCGTCGATGTCTATTACGCCGGAAAGTCGTTTCTCTGTACCGAGGTTGCCCGCTGGGTGATCTCCGAGGGACTTCGCTTAGACACCTGCTCCGGCGGTGAATTGTTAGTGGCTGAGCGAGCAGGGGTGCCGGCCGAAAGCTTGAGCCTGCATGGCAATAATAAGTCCGAGGCCGAGTTGCGGCGCGCGCTAGCCTTAGGCGTGGGCAGGATCGTCGCCGATTCGCTGAGCGAGATCGAAAGAATCGATCAGCTGGCTGGGGAACTCGGCGTCCGCGCCAATGTGATGCTGCGGCTCACCCCCGGGGTACACGCGCACACCCACGAATTTATTGCCACCGCGCACGAAGATCAGAAGTTCGGGCTTTCATTGGCCGAGCTGACCAGCGACACCGGTGAGCGCAGCAGTATCGCTGAGCAAGCGGTGCTCGCCGTACATCACTCCGAGCGAATAAATTTCCTTGGTCTGCATTGCCACATTGGCTCGCAGATTTTCGACGCCGAAGGCTTCGCTGAAGCCGCTCGTAGGTTGTTGGCCTTCAGCGCGGATTTGCGGGACCAGCACGGCATCGCGGTCTCCGAGCTGGATCTAGGTGGTGGCTACGGCATTGCCTACACCGAAGCCGACACCCCTCGACCGACCGCCGAAATTGCTGAGCAGATGGCTTCTGTAGTACGCGCCGAATGTGTCAAGCACGGCCTCAGCGCCCCCCGGATCTCAATAGAGCCAGGCCGGGCTATTGTCGGCCCTAGCACCTTCACGCTGTATCGGGTGGGTACCGTCAAGACCGTCTTGGTAGACCAACCAGCTGCGGGTGAGCAGCCAGCGGAGCGTCGGTATATTGCGGTTGATGGCGGAATGAGCGATAACCCGCGTCCGGTGCTTTATGAGGCCGACTACACCGCCGTGTTAGCAAATCGAGCCAGCTCTGCCGCGCCGGTGTTGAGCCGAGTGGTGGGTAAACACTGCGAGAGCGGGGATATCGTGGTCCGCGATGTCTACCTGCCAGACGATGTCGCTGCTGGCGATCTGCTCGCTGTGCCGGCGACCGGAGCGTACTGCTGGTCCCTGGCAAGTAATTACAACTATTTACCCCGCCCAGCCGTGGTTGCCGTCCGCGACGGCGTTCCCCGCGTCATTGTCCGGGCGGAGACCGAAGAAGATTTGCTCGCCCGCGATCCAGGAGCCTAATGACCACCCCATTCGCCTCAGAACAAGAGCACCAGCCATTGAAGGTGGCCCTTTTGGGCTGCGGCAATGTCGGCTCTCAAGTTGCTCGCATCTTGCTACAAGACGCTGACTCGCTGGCTGCTAGAACGGGCGCCCGGCTGGAGCTGATCGGCATTGCGGTGAGGCGTCTAGAGGCACCCCGCGAGGTGCCCTTGCCTGCGGAGTTATTCACCACTGATGCTGAGTCGCTGGTCAAGGAAGCTGATCTGGTAATAGAGTTGCTCGGCGGTATTGAACCAGCCAGATCGCTGATTCAAACGGCCATCGCACACGGTGCGTGCGTGGTGAGCGCTAATAAGGCCCTGCTCGCGGCTGAAGGACCAGCGCTCTACGAACAGGCGGACGCCGCCGGTGTGCAGCTTTCCTACGAGGCAGCGGTGGCCGGAGCCATTCCGATTCTGCGGCCGATTCGGGATTCTCTCTCCGGGGACAAAATCACCCGAGTACTGGGCATCGTCAATGGCACGACTAATTACATCCTCGACCAGATGGATAGCACTGGGGCGGACTTTGCTACCGCGCTGGCCGAAGCGCAGCGACTGGGTTATGCCGAAGCTGATCCGACCGCTGATGTGGAAGGTCATGATGCTGCCGCGAAGGCAGCGATCCTCGCCTCACTGTCCTTTCACACCCGCTTTGCGCTCCCCGATGTGCATTGTGAGGGGATTTCATCGATTAGCGCCGCCGATATCGAAGCGGCCAAAGAAGCCGGTTTGGTGATCAAACTACTGGCCATCGCTGAAAAGTCACAGAGCGCTGACGGCCTCGCGGGGGTCAGCGTACGGGTCCACCCCACGCTGCTGCCCCGCGAACACCCCCTGGCCGCCGTGCGAGGTGCCTTCAATGCTGTTTTCATCGAGGCGGAGTATGCCGGGGAGCTGATGTTCTACGGTCAGGGAGCCGGTGGTAACCCGACCGCTTCCGCGGTGCTCGGCGATCTGGTGTCGGCCGCGCGGCGTATCGTGTTGGGCGGTCCGGGACGAACCGAGACCACTACCGGGCAGGTCGCCGCGCTCGGTATCGACCAGGTGCAGACCAGTTATTGCATTGGCCTGACGGTGACAGATCAACCTGGCGTACTGGCCCAGATCACCCAAATTTTTGCCACGCATGAAGTCTCGATCGAGACGATGCGGCAAACTATCCACCACGGTGAGGCGGGCGAACCAAGCTACGCCGAGCTGCGCATTGTGACCCATCGAGCCGTTGAATCAGCGCTCGCCAGCACGGTGCAGAAAATTCGCGAACTTCCGGTGATTACCGGAGTTACTTCCGTCCTCCGAGTAGAAGGAATCTGACGAAAACATGGCTCAGCAATGGCGCGGAGTAATCCGCGAATACGCCGACCGGTTGCCAGTAACCGAGAGCACCAAGATCATCACCCTGGGGGAGGGGGGAACCCCTCTGGTGGCGGCCAGGGCGCTTTCCGAACTCACTTCTTGCACTGTGTACTTGAAGGTGGAAGGGATGAACCCGACCGGCAGCTTCAAGGACCGCGGCATGACCATGGCGATCACCGCCGCAGTGCAGGCCGGTGCCAAAGCCGTGGTGTGTGCTTCGACCGGTAATACCTCCGCCTCTGCTGCAGCCTATGCAACTGCTGCTGGATTGACCTGCGCGGTTCTGGTGCCCGAGGGCAAGATTTCGATGGGTAAGCTGAGCCAGGCCATTGCCCACGGCGCCACCTTGCTGCAAATCGACGGTAATTTTGATAATTGCCTCGAGGTGGCCCGCAAGCTAGCCGAGGCCTATCCGGTGTTCCTCGTCAACTCAGTGAACCCGGCCAGAATCCAAGGGCAAAAGACAGGTTCCTTCGAAGTTGTGGACGCCCTCGGCGATGCCCCTGATATTCATGCTTTGCCGGTCGGCAACGCCGGCAATATCACCGCTTATTGGAAGGGCTATCAGGAATACGCTGCGCCTTTCCAGACCGAGCATGGCGAACTGCCCGCGGTGGCCAGCAAAACTCCGGCAATGTGGGGTTTCCAAGCCGCCGGTGCGGCACCCATTGTGGCCGGGCATCCGATTGACCAGCCGGACACCATCGCCACGGCAATCCGAATTGGCAACCCTGCTTCTTGGCAGCAAGCAATTGCTGCCCGAGATGAATCTGCTGGTGTGATCGAAGCTGTCACCGATGAGCAGATCCTGGAAGCTCACCGCTGGCTTTCTTCGAAGGAAGGTGTTTTCGTCGAACCGGCCTCTGCTGCCGGGGTGGCAGGCATCCTCAAGAAATATCGTGCCGGAGAGCTCACAGCTGGCCAGAGCATCGTGATCACCGTGACTGGGCACGGCCTAAAGGATCCAGATTGGGCATTGAAGAACCCGGACGGCAGTGCTGTGCAGCCGGAGAAGGTTGAGTTCGACGTTGTCAGTGTGGCCCGCGCGCTCGGCCTGGAAGCTTAAATGTGCCCCTCAGTCGCCGATTCAGTCCCTGCCGAGCTGCCGCTGATTGCTGCCGGGCAAACGGTAACAGTTCAGGTGCCCGCCACTAGCGCCAATCTCGGTCCGGGCTTTGATTCGCTGGGTCTAGCACTGGGTCTCTATGACACTTTGACTGTGCAGACCTTGGATAGTCCTGAATTGTTGTTCGAGCTCAATGGTGAGGGCGCCGATTCGCTGCCGCGGGACGCCTCGCATTTGAGCGTGCGGTGTATTGATCACGCACTCAGTAGCGCGGGCTATGCTCGTGCCGGACTGCGCATCGTGGCGAATAACGTGATTCCGCATGGCCGTGGCCTGGGTTCCTCGGCGGCTGCCATTGTCGCAGCGCTCAGCGCGGCTCATCAACTATTACCTGAACATGCCCGCCCAGGAACTCAATGGATTTTCCAGCATGCCTCCGAGTTAGAAGGACATCCGGATAACGTAGCTCCTGCGCTTTTTGGTGGTTTAGCGATTTCCTGGCAAGAAGAAGATAGCTACCGAACCGCCAAGGTTCAGGTGCACCCCAGCGTTGTTCCGCTGGTTGCCGTGCCTAGTCACGAACTGTCTACCGAAGTCGCCCGAGAGCTGTTACCTTCATCGGTCTCTCATCAAAGTGCAGCCGCGAATTCGGGCCGCTCTGCCCTGCTCATCCACGCCTTGGCGCAAGCACCGGAATTCTTATTCGCCGCCACCGAGGACTATTTGCATCAGGGTTATCGTGCTCAGGCGATGGTGGAAAGCGCTGAACTGATGAGCGCGGCGCGATCGAGACATCTGGCAGCAGTTATTTCGGGCGCGGGGCCGACAGTATTAATACTGACTGCTAACCCCGGAGAAGCAGAATTAGCACAGCAGGTGGCGCTCGCGGCCGGCCGCTCTGAGCCGAGCGAATTCGCTCCGGAAAGTCCCTGGCGTGTTCGAGAACTCGAAATTGACCTGGAGGGTGCTAAAATAGTCATGCATCGGTAGTTATAGCTACCCGCCAAATTTCTTGGTATGACTTTTACCGGCAATATTTGCAGATGCAATACTTCTCGCCACGTCTCAAAGGTGTGCGGAAGTTGTTTCACCTATCAGCACAGAAGTTGCGTTGCAGCTTGCTGAAAATCAGAGCGCCGGGACCGGCTCGCCAGCATCTAGCTGACTGGCCAGAACGCCTGTGAACTGACATCAACCAATGCGATCCCATGGACGCCATGGATCGGTATCGAGGGGGAAGGATCCTTCGTGACAGAAACCACCAGCCTGCCCGCAGGCGTGGACAATGCCAATTCTGAAACTGCCGCTGGCAATGCTGCGGCCCCGGCCAAGAGCAATGGGCTCGCCGGACTGAAATTGGCGCAATTACAGGCTCTTGCAGGCCAGCTCGGAATTACCGGCGGCTCGCGGATGCGCAAGAGCGACTTGGTGACGGCCATCTCGGCCCACCAGCGTGGCTCATCGGTCGCCGATCGCGACACCAAGAGCAATAGCAACGGCCGCGGCAGCAAGGCGCGCCAAAGTCGAGAGCAAGAACAAGAAAAGGCACCAGCCACCGAAGCAGCTCCCGCCGTCGAGGCTGCTTCCAGCGAGTCCGCTGAATCCGCACCGGCAAGCACCGGCCGTGGCCGTGGCCGTAGCCGTCGTGCTGCGAGCGACGGAGTGGTCAGCACTGCCGCCAGCACTGAGAATGTGGAAGCTGCGGTGGAGCAGCCTAGCAATGACTCGGCCAACGAGAATAGCGAGAACGAAGGTGGCCAGCGCCGCCAGCGTGGTCGCAATCGTCGGGACAATAACCGTAATAACACCTCTGCTGAGTCCACCGAGGGCGCAGCTGAGCAAGGCGAAAAAGACGCTTCACAGCAGAATTCTGCCGAGGGCGCTCAGAATCAGAACCGCAATGAGAACCGTCAGGGTCGCGATAACCAGCAGAACCGTGGCGAGAAGAACGACGGCGAAGACCGGGGCAACCGCAACGAGCGCCGTCGCCAGCGCAATGGTCGTAATGACCGCGATAACGGCGGCAACTCCGGCGAGGATCGTGGCAATAACCGCAATGATCGTGGCAATAGCCGGAATGATCGTTACCGTGACCGCAATGATCGCCGCCGCGGCCGCAATCAGGGCCCGGACGTCGACGACGTCGAGGTCACCGAGGATGACGTCCTGCTGCCGGTAGCGGGCATCCTGGACGTGCTGGAAAACTACGCCTTCGTGCGTACCTCCGGCTACCTGCCCGGACCGAACGATGTTTATGTTTCGCTGGCTCAGGTCAAGAAGCACAATATGCGCAAGGGCGACGCCGTGGTCGGTGCGATCCGTGCGCCACGCGAGGGCGAGGACCGGAACCAGAATCAGCGGCAGAAGTTCAACGCTCTGGTGCGGGTAACTAGCGTCAATGGCAAGAACCCGGAAGAACTCAAGGACCGGGTCGAGTTCACCAAGTTGGTGCCCTTGTACCCGACCGAGCGCTTGCGCTTGGAGACCGATCCGAAGAAGATCGGCCCTCGAGTTATTGACTTGATCGCCCCGATCGGCAAGGGCCAGCGTGGTCTGATCGTTTCCCCGCCGAAGGCCGGTAAGACACTGATCTTGCAGTCCATCGCCGAGGCGATCACTACCAATAACCCCGAAGTTCATTTGATGATGGTGCTGGTTGACGAGCGGCCAGAAGAAGTCACCGATATGCAGCGCACCGTGCGCGGCGAAGTGATTGCTTCGACCTTCGATCGCCCGGCCGATGATCACACTCAGGTCGCCGAGCTGTCGATTGAGCGCGCTAAGCGACTGGTCGAAATGGGCATGGACGTCGTCGTGCTGCTTGACTCGATGACCCGTTTGGGCCGGGCCTACAATAACTCGGCACCTTCTTCCGGACGTATCCTCTCCGGTGGTGTGGACGCCGCTGCGCTCTACCCGCCGAAGCGTTTCTTCGGTGCTGCTCGCAATATCGAGAACGGCGGTTCGCTGACCATCATTGCCAGTGCCCTGGTGGAGACCGGTTCCAAGGCCGACGAGGTCATCTTCGAAGAGTTCAAGGGTACCGGCAACTCCGAGTTGCGGCTTTCCCGTTCGCTGGCCGATAAGCGCATCTTCCCGGCGGTGGATGTTAATGCATCCAGCACCCGTCGCGAAGAGAACCTGCTCTCCCAAGAAGAGGTCAAGATCATGTGGCGTCTGCGCCGAGTGCTCTCCGGCCTCGAGCAGCAGCAGGCGCTAGAGTTGCTGACCTCCAAGCTGCGTGAGACGCAGAGCAATGTGGAGTTCCTGATGCAGATTCAGAAGTCGACGCTGAGCGCTAAGTCCGACGACGATAAGTAGCTAGCTTTATCCCAGCTGTCCCACTGAGTGTGGCTAGAGTTACTCAAGTGAAGAGAAATCCTTCACTTCGGTAACTCGGGCAACATTCAGTGGGGCAGCTGGATTTGTTTGGAATTCCTGACGCGGAAGGTTATGAGATGTTTGAGTCCATCCACGGGCTATTAGAAGAGCATGCTGAGTTGCAGCTGAAGCTGAGCGACCCCGCTGTGCACGCAGATCAGGGTTTGGCTCGTAAGCTTGGCCGACGCTATGCCGAACTGAGCAATATCGTGGAAGGCAATCACCAGGTTCAGCAGCTCAGCGATGACTTGGCCGCCGCTCGTGAGATGGCCTCAGAAGACCCTGAGTTTGCCGCCGAAGTTCCAGAGCTCGAAGAGCAACTCGCTGCCGCGCAGGAGAAATTGCGCCGACTGTTGATTCCGCGTGATCCGGATGACGCTCGTGATGTCATTCTGGAAGTCAAAGCCGGCGAGGGTGGCGATGAATCGGCACTATTCGCCGCCGATTTGGTCCGGATGTACACTCGCTACGCCGAGACCAAGGGCTGGAAAACCGAAGTTATCTCGGCTACTGAGTCAGACCTCGGTGGTTATAAAGATATTTCCATTGCGGTCAAGGGCCGCTCGAATGATCCGGCCGAAGGTGTCTATGCCTCGCTGAAGTTCGAAGGTGGCGTGCACCGGGTTCAGCGGGTACCGGTGACCGAATCGCAGGGCCGGATTCACACTTCCGCCGCTGGCGTGCTGGTGCTTCCCGAGGTTGATGAACCCGAAGAGGTGGAGATCAACCAGAACGATCTGAAGATCGATGTCTATCGTTCCTCCGGTCCGGGTGGTCAGTCGGTGAATACCACTGACTCCGCGGTGCGAATTACTCACTTGCCCACCGGCATTGTGGTGGCGATGCAGAATGAGAAGTCTCAGTTGCAAAACCGCGAAGCCGGTATGCGCGTGTTGCGGGCTCGTATTCTGGCCCATCAGCAGGCTGAAATCGATGCCGCGAACTCTGCGCAGCGAAAGTCCCAGATCCGCACTATGGATCGTTCCGAACGGATTCGCACCTACAACTTCCCGGAAAATCGAATTGCCGATCACCGCACCGGTTACAAGGCGTACAACCTGGATGCCGTGATGAACGGCGATCTGGAGCCAGTGATTCAATCGGCTATTGAGATGGACGAGCAATCTCGGTTGGATGCCCTCGGCGAGTAGATTTGACGATCATCCGAGGTGACTGGTGAACGAGATGGATCTCACTGATAGCTTGGAACTGGCAGATTCGATCCGCCAGGCGACGGCGCAGCTGACCGCAGCGGGCGTGCCAAGTCCACGAATCGACGCCGAATTATTGGCTGGCCATTTGCTCGGATTGTCGCCGGGGGAGCTCCGGGCCGCAGCGCTGCGTGGAGTGGCAACGCCAGTCGGTTATAGCGAACTTATTGCCGAGCGCGCCAAACGATTGCCATTGCAACACCTCACCGGCAAAGCTTATTTTCGACAGTTAGAACTGGCGGTTGGTCCTGGTGTTTTTGTGCCCAGACCTGAAACCGAGAGCGTAGCTCAGCTGGCTATTGATCAAGCCTTATTGCTCGATGCTGCGGTAGTCGTCGACCTCGGCACCGGATCCGGAGCGCTGGCCGCCGCAATTGCCTCCGAAGTCACGGGCTCGAAAGTATATGCCGTCGAGCTTTCCGAACTCGCCCATGCCTGGGCGGCTCAGAACCTGGCCGGGCACTCGGTGGAACTGCGACTGGGTGACCTGCGGACGGCTTTCCCCGAACTGAACGGCCAGGTGGACGTGGTGGTCAGCAATCCACCCTACATTCCGGCCGATGCGGTACCGAATGAGCCTGAAGTCGCCGAACACGATCCGGAGATCGCTCTTTACGGCGGCGGGATCGACGGCCTTGAGCTGCCGGCCGCGGCCTTGGTTAGCGCTGCGCGGTTGCTCAAACCGGGTGGCTACTTCGTAATGGAACATGCCGAGGTGCAGGCTGCCGCAATCCAGCGGCTGTTTCAGCAGGCCGGATTTACTCAGGTGCAAGGGCATCGGGATCTGGCGGGTAAGGATCGGGCGACCAGCGGACAAAGTAGCGTTGACCAGCAAACTAGCGGACATGATGAAAGAATGACTCAGTGAGTACCATCGTTTACGACTGCACCATCGAATCTCAGCGCGCCGAGGGACTGCAACATGCCCAGAAAGCGATTGCTCAGAAGCAGACGGTGGTGATGCCTACGGACACCGTCTACGGCATTGCCGCCGATGCCTTCTCGCCGGTTGCGGTAGCTACTTTGCTTGCCGCGAAAGGGCGCGGCCGTTCGATGCCGCCGCCAGTGCTGATCCAACGGATTCAAACCATGGACGGCTTGGCGACCGATATTAGCGAGGACGCGCGCAAACTTGCCGATGCTTTCTGGCCGGGCGGATTGACCTTGATTTTTCATGCTCAGCCCAGCTTGGACTGGGATCTAGGGGAGACCTTCGGCACCGTAGCACTGCGGATGCCCGACGATGCTCTAGCCCTAGACTTGCTCACCCTGACCGGGCCGCTTGCGGTTTCTTCGGCCAACCGCACCGGCCAGCCAACACCAAGCACCGCCGCCGGTGCCCGGGAACAGCTGGGCGAAGTGGTCGAGGTTTACCTGGGTGACGGTGAACGTCCCAAAGTGGCCACGGGTGCCGAGAGCAGCGCCGAGGAGGCTGAGGCGCAGAGCCTATCGTCGACAATTGTGGATGCCACCGGGGAGCAACTTCGAGTGGTTCGCCGCGGCGCAATCACGCTCGAACAGTTGCGCGCGATTGTGCCGAGCGTCTTGGACATCGGCGAGGAACCCGCGGCTGAGCCAATAACAGAAGACACTGCTGACACCGTTGATTCTGTCGATTCCTCGGTCGAGCAATCAGCTGATCCCGGGGAGTCGGTCGAATCAGTTGAGTCTGCTGACTCCACGGAACCAGCCGATTCAGACATCTCACAAGAATCAGTAGACCGTGAGAAGAGCCTTAACGAACTGGAAGAGGCAATTAGCGCCGCTGAGAAGTTGCAAGCTGGGGTGGAAACTCCGAGCGAGGCAGCGGTAAAGCAGGTAACGCAGAGCGATAACAAACCCACGCAAAGCGAGAGCGCATGAGTTCCACCCGCGTCGTTGCGGTGCTGGTGAGCTTCAACCGGGAAGAACTGCTACGCAGGGCAGTCGAATCGATCTGCCGGGCCGTTCGGCTGCCGGACGCTTTGGTGATTGTCGATAATGCCTCCACCGATGGCTCGGTTGACTATTTACGTTCACTCCAATTGCCCTGTGATTACGAACTGGTGGAACTGACAAAAAATACCGGCGGTGCTGGCGGCTTCACGGTCGGAATGGCACACGCATTGGCCAATCATCGGCCAGACCTGCTCTGGATCATGGACGACGATACCGAGCCGCACCGCGAGACGCTGAGCGAAGCTTTAGAGCTTTGGCAGAACTATCCGGCCGCCGAGACCCCCGCACTGATCGCCAGCCGGGTACTGTGGACCGATGGCCGGGAGCACCCGATGAATTCGCCGCGAACCCGGGTAGGTGCTTCAGCAGCGCAGAAGTCTCGGGCGGCTAAGTTCTCCGCTCGGCCGATCCGTTCGGCGTCATTTGTTTCACTTTTTGTCTCCGCGGAGGCAATTCGTCAGGATGGTTTGCCGATCGTCGACTACTTCCTCTGGAACGACGACTTTGAATTTACCGCCCGGCTGGCCAGGCACCGAACGGCTCTGGCGAGTGAGAAATCTGTGGTCAGCCATCACACTAAAGTCTTCGATTCGAACACCGTCGATATTGGTGAGCGTTTCTTTTTTGAGGTACGCAATAAGATCTGGACGTTTAGCAGGTCTTCGGCGCTGACCACGGGGGAGCGCCTGCTCTACGGTGGTTCGAGCGTGCGCCGCTGGTTCTCCATGGTGCGGCGAAGCTCTTCTCGGGCGGCGGTGCTAAAGGCAGGATGGCGGGGCCTGCGGGACGGCTTGTTGAGCCAGCCACGCAGCAATGAACAGGCGCTGGCCGGAGTCCATCAGCTACCGGCCTGGAAGCTTCAAGTCTCAGCCGATCAAGTGGCTGACTTTTCGGTGCTAATTCCGGTCTATATCGGTGACGAGGCGAACCGGTTCCGGCGTGCCTTGGATTCGGTGACAATTGAGCAGCACCGGCAGCCCGCTGAAGTGGTGATTGTGCAGGACGGCCCGGTCGATGCACGGATAGCGGAGCAGATCACAGAAGCCGAGGCCCGGCTGGCCAACGTCAAAGTGGTGCGGTTGCCGCAAGCGGGCGGGCTGGCTCGAGCCCTGGATGCTGGTTTGGCCGAATGCAGTCACGAATTCGTGGCCAGGATGGACGCCGATGACGTTTCACGGCCGGAACGCTTCGAACTTCAACTGCCCTATTTGGAGTCCGGTTATGACATTATCGGCTCGGCGCTTGAGGAAATCGCCGAGGATGAATCGAATAGTCTGGCTTACCGACCGGTGCCACTGGATCAGCAACAGATTTTTTCCGGCTCCAGCTTCCGCAGTCCTTTCCATCACCCCACTGTGGTGTACCGCAAGAGCGCGGTGCTTGAAGCCGGTGGCTATGGTGCGATGGCGAGTGTCGAGGATTACTGGCTCTGGTTGCGAATGCTGCATCGCGGTGCCAAGGCCGCTAATCTATCGCAGCCATTACTGAAGTACCGGGTTTCCGCCGGGGCTTATCACCGCCGAGGCGGTAAGGAAATGTTCAGTGCGGAGCTCCGACTGCAGGGAAAAATGCTCAAAGCAGGCTATATCGGGCCGCTACGCTGGTTCGGCAATGTGCTGGTACGCGGCGGATATCGCTTGGTGCCAACCTCGCTGCGCAAGATTGGTTATCGCGGTGCTTTCACTCACGCTCCGAGCGCTGCTGGCCGTCCTGCCGACTCACCGGAGCGCTGAGCAGCGGGTGTCTCAGCGGAACAGTGGCAGAATTGACGGCATGACTTCAGATGTCTGCTCGCGCCTTGCGGCAACCATCACCCGGCTCACCGGGGTTGGAGTCTCAGCTCAATGACAATCTACTTGTTGATGATGGCGCTGGCCGCCGTATCGTCTTATGCCGCCACCTGGGGCGCGCGCTCTCTGGCCAGGAAATTCGAGGTCTACACTCCGATCCGAGAACGAGATGTACATTCGGATCGGGTTCCAAGGCTGGGCGGCCTGGGCTTATTCATTGGTTTCGCCGTGGCGTTGGCAGTCTCGTCACAGACCTATTTTGTGAAAGGTGTCTTCAAAGATACCTACAGCCCGTGGGGTGTGCTGTTGGGTGCAGCAATTGTGGTTGCGGTCGGCATTGTCGACGACATCATTGACTTACGCTGGTGGGTCAAGATGATCGGGCAGATTGTCGGTGCCAGTGCAGTGGCTCTTTGGGGTGTAAGACTTTTCGTCTTCCCGTGGCCCGGTAAACCATTGCCGATTGAATCGCCAACACTGCGGATTTTTCTGACTGTGTTCTTCATCGTGCTGGTGATGAACGCCTTTAACTTTGTGGACGGACTTGATGGCTTGGCCATCGGCGTTGCCGGCATCGGCGGCCTGGCTTTTTTCATCGCTTCCTATTGGGTTCGTCGTAGCTCGGCGGCCACCGATTGGTACGACCTTTCCACTCTGCTGATGGCGCTACTGGTAGGTATCTGCGTGGGATTCCTGATACATAACTGGCACCCGGCCAAGATCTTCATGGGCGACTCCGGCTCTATGCTAATCGGCCTGCTGATGGCTTCGGCAAGTATTGCGGCCTTGGGATACAACCCAGATACCGTCAGCAGTGGCTTCTATAATCGAGTCGGCGGTGTTTCCGCGATTGTGCCGATCGTTTTGCCGATCGCCATTCTCCTAGTGCCCCTGCTGGATCTTGGCCTGGCCGTGGTCCGTCGTACCATGGCGGGTCGTTCGCCGTTCTCGGCTGATCGTGGGCACCTGCATCACCGCCTGCTTGACCTTGGCTATTCGCATCGTGGTGCGGTGGTGCTGATGTACTCCTGGACCTTTGTGCTGGCTTTCGGCGGCATTGCCTTCGCCTTCTTTCCTTGGCAGTGGGTCATCGTGGTTGATGTGCTGGCAGCATTATTGATGGCCTGGGTGACCATCACGCTGGCCAAGGGGCCGGTAAAGTCCGAATAAACCTGGTTCCGAGATCGGTAATAGCTGGATTGTCCGCGATCAGCTCTTGTGGTCAAGAGCACTGTTCTATCTCGTGTAGAATTTATAGTGCGTTGCCAGCAAATCCTCAGCAACGCTCCTGTTTCGCTGGCTTCCAGACCAAAGCCTGAACTAGATTGGGTTCCAATGACTGACTCCCACACCGCCGGTGGTGCTTCGACGCCCTCGCGGATTGAGCCGTCTGGCCCCACTGCGTCTCCCTGGTTGCGGATTCTGATCCGCTGCTTGATCTGGACCGTCTCCGCAGTTGTGTTGGTCGCTGTAATTTCGCTCTTTTTTGCTGGTGGCTCCGGCTTATTGAGTGCTTTCTTTGGCGGCGGAATGGTCATCATTTTCTTTACCATCTCGCTGCTGATCGGCCATTTTGTTGGTCGCAAGAATCCGACCGGTGCGCTTGGCGCGTTCGCGGTCGCCTATGTCGTGAAGTTCGTCGGCTTTGCCGCATTGCTCATTACAATCGGTGCGCCGGAATGGTTAGACCGCCTGTGGTTTTTTGTCGCCGCGCTCGCCTCTGTGTTGATCTGGCAAGCCGTCGAGGTCATCGTTTTCTCCCGTACCAGACAGCAAATTTTCAACGAGCCAAACGCGCCGGGGGTGACTTCGGATCATGACTAAGCGGAACGCAGGGGAGCGCAAGGGCTCCGAGAAACCTCCCTTGATCTCAGCAGCCGCTGGTGGCACCGATGCCGCCGAGGGCAGTACCACCTACAACGCCGGGATGACCGTCTTCAGCTACATTCTTGGCGGAATCGTGGTCTGGAGTTTGATAGGGTGGGGGTTGGACGCTTTGTTCAAAACTCAGTGGATAGTGCTTGTCGGTGCTCTCGTTGGGCTCGCCGGAGGGCTTTATCTATCCTTTGCGCCGAGGTTTCGCAGCCAGCACGTCAAAGAAGATGTGAACGGTAAGAGTGATCGGTCGTGATGAGACAGTCTTATCTGGCACGTTTTGAAAAATCCATAAACGAATGTTGCTCCGCCGCATTCAAGATCTTGCCCAATGAAGGACACTGCAGAGAGGAAACGCGTTGAACGCGCTTATGCTCCCCGCCGAGGAATCGTCGAACGGCGAATTCAACCCACCGGGAATCGACGACGCTGGCCTGCCCGGCGCCTGGTTCGCCTGGGATGGCATCGGTAAATATCACGTCCTGATTGTGCTCTCGGTCATCCTCATTGCTGTTTTCTTCCTGGTCGCTGGCCGGAAGAAGCAGCTTGTCCCTGGTCGGCTGCAGTTCGCCGGCGAGATCGCCTACGGCTTTGTGCGGAACTCCATCGCTAAGGACATCATCGGCGGTCGTGACTTCATTAAATATGTGCCGATGCTGTTCACTTTGTTCTTCTTTATCGTGGTGAATAATATGTTCGGCGCGATCCCGATCGCTGAGATTCCTACCTTCTCCCATGTTGGCGGTGCCTATGTGCTGGCTGGCGTGGTCTACCTGACCTGGATCATTCTAGGTATTAAGAAAAACGGCTTCCGGTACTTCAAGCTCTCGGTGGTTCCGTCAGGGGTTCCTGGCTATTTGCTGGTGATGGTGGTTCCGATCGAAATCATCTCGAACTACTTGGTCCGTCCGATGACTCACTCCTTGCGTCTTTTCGCCACCATGCTGGCCGGACACATGATCGTGCTGATGGCGGGTTATGGCACCGAGTTCTTGATTATGCAGGAAAACGTGCTGTTGAAGGGTGCCTCGCTTCTGGTGATTGCCGGATTCCTGGGCATGTACTTCTTGGAACTGTTGATCATGTTCCTACAGGCCTACGTGTTCACCCTGTTGACCGCTACTTATATCGAGGGTGCCATCCACGCGGATGCGCACTAACGTTCTATCTAAAAGGATTCCCGACCGGGATATCTCCAACAACCTACCGTCATGGTGACGGTATCTTGAAAGGAAAATCATGATTCAAGCAGCTGAGGCTCTCAACGGCACTATCGAACTCACTGGCTCTCTCAACATGATCGGTTACGGCCTCTCCGCTATCGGTGGCGGTATCGGCGTGGGTCTGGTGTTCGCCGCTTACGTCAGTGGCGTTGCTCGCCAGCCGGAGGCACAGCGTGTGCTGCAGCCCATCGCCTTCCTTGGTCTGGCCTTCACTGAAGCGCTCGCGATCCTCGGTTTGGTCTTCGCGTTCATCATCAAATAAGTCCAAGGTCAATGCCGTTGGACTTAGTCCACGCAGATAAGGAGAGGTAGCAGGTGGGTAACCTCAATATTGTCGCCGCCGGCGGTGGAGAAGGTGTCAATCCAATTATTCCCAATATCTGGGATATGGGGTTGGTACTCCTCGGCTTCGCGATCCTGCTCTTCATTGTGGTCAAATTCATCGTTCCGATGTTTGAGAAGACCTTCGCCGAGCGCACTGAAGCCATTGAAGGCGGCATCGCCAAGGCTGAGCAGGCACAGGCTGAAGCTACTGCCGCGCTCGAAGAGTACAAGCAGCAGCTACTAGATGCGCGCACTGAAGCGAATCGTATCCGGGAAGAGGCTCGCGCCGAAGGCTCCCAGATTTTGGCTGATTTGAAGGCCAAGGCCGCTACGGAATCCGCCCGCATCACCGAGCAGGCTCATGCGGCTATTGCCGCCGAGCGTCAAGCTGCGGTCGTTTCGCTGCGCACCGAGGTTGGTAGCTTGGCCACCACCTTGGCCGGTCGCATCGTCGGCGAGTCTCTCGATGACGACGCCCGCTCGGCTCGCGTGGTTGATCGCTTCCTGGCCGATTTGGAAGATCACAGCGCCGCGAGCAATACAGAAGGTGCGAAGCAGTAATGGCCGGAGTATCGAGCGCTTCTGAAGCCAAGGTTCTGGGAGACCTGGAGCCGTCACTGGCTACTGCCTCGCTGTCTTTGGCGGAGGAACTGTTCGCCGTACTCAGCACGCTGGATTCCTCCGCTGGGCTCCGTCGAGCTTTAACCGACCCGTCAAGGGATGCGGCCGCCAAGAGCGGTCTGCTCGCCTCGCTGGTGGGTGGCAAAGTTTCTGCCGAGACCGAAAAGATTGCTGACTCGCTGGCCACCGAACGCTGGGCCACGCCGCGCGATCTTGGTGATGCGCTGGAGACAGTTGCAGCCACGGTGGCTATCGCGGTGGCGGAGAACTCGCAAGACGGAGCCGCTGGTCTGGAAAGACTGGAGAACGACTTGTTCTCCTTCAACCAACAGGTCGATGCTAGCCACGAGGTGCAGCGAGCACTGAGCGCCCCGCAGGCTAGCAACGCAGCTAAGGTCAAGCTGGCCTTGGCTCTGGTGCCGCAGGCTGGTGATGCCGCGAAGCTGCTGATCAGCCAGGCGGTTAGCAACCCCCGCGGGGTTCGGCCGGCCAAGCTGGTGGAACGGTTTGCCACTTTGGCAGCTCGGCGTCAGGAACGCTGGATTGCCGTGGTTACAGTGAGTCATCCGCTGAGTGAAAGCCAGCAGAGCCGTCTTGAAGCAGGGCTGAACAAGCTTTACGGACGCGAACTCAAAGTCAATATCAGCGTTGATCCGACGCTCATTGGCGGAGTGCGTGTCAAGGTGGGCGACGAAGTGGTTGACGCTACTGTAATCGCCCGTCTGGGAGAACTTCGTCGGCAATTAGCCGGCTAAAGAATAATGAGGAAGTACACAAAGGCGCACCGCAATGCGGTCGCCGTGATTGAGGAGAGCAGGGACTGCAGATGGCCGAATTGACCATCAACGCCGACGACGTGCGTAATGCGTTGAACGAGTTCGCGGCGTCCTACGAGCCTGGCAACGCAGAACGTGTCGAGGTTGGTCGGGTTACCACCGCCAGCGACGGCATCGCCCGGGTCGAGGGACTTCCCTCGGTCATGGCGAACGAACTGCTGCGCTTTGAAGATGGCACCCTGGGCCTAGCCCAGAACCTTGACGTTCGGGAGATCGGCGTCATCATCCTTGGTGACTTCACTGGTATTGAAGAAGGCCAGGAAGTTCACCGTACCGGTGAGATCCTCTCCGTTCCGGTGGGCGATGCCTTCCTGGGCCGGGTCGTCGATCCGCTCGGTGAACCAATCGATGGTCTCGGCGAGATCAAGGCCGAGACCACTCGTGCCTTGGAACTCCAGGCTCCCGGTGTAACTGAGCGTAAGTCGGTGCATGAGCCGCTGCAGACCGGTCTGAAGGCTATCGACGCGATGATCCCGATCGGTCGCGGTCAGCGTCAGCTGATCATTGGTGACCGTAAGACCGGTAAGACCGCGATTGCTGTTGACACCATCCTGAACCAGAAGGCTAACTGGGCCTCGGGTGACGTCGAGAAGCAGGTCCGCTGCATCTACGTCGCTATCGGACAGAAGGCTTCCACCATTGCCGAGGTTCGTCAGACCCTCGAGGACAATGGCGCCTTGGAGTACACCACCATCGTGGCCTCCCCGGCTTCTGACCCTGCCGGCTTCAAGTACCTGGCGCCCTACGCCGGTTCAGCCATTGGCCAGCACTGGATGTACGGCGGCAAGCACGTTTTGATCATTTTTGATGATCTCTCCAAGCAGGCTGAAGCTTACCGCGCCGTGTCGCTGTTGCTTCGCCGCCCGCCGGGACGTGAAGCCTACCCGGGCGATGTGTTCTACTTACACTCCCGTCTGCTGGAACGTTGCGCTAAGCTCTCCGATGATCTCGGTGCGGGCTCGATGACCGGTTTGCCGATCATCGAAACCAAGGCAAATGACGTCGGCGCGTTCATTCCGACCAACGTGATCTCGATTACCGACGGCCAGATCTTCTTGCAGTCCGACCTCTTCAACGCCAACCAGCGTCCCGCTGTTGACGTGGGCATCTCGGTGTCCCGTGTTGGCGGCGCCGCTCAGGTAAAGTCAATGAAGTCGGTTTCGGGTACTTTGAAGCTTGATCTCGCGCAGTACCGCGATATGCAGGCCTTCGCAATGTTCGCTTCCGATTTGGACGCCGCTTCACGTCAGCAGCTGACCCGTGGTGCCCGGCTGATGGAGTTGCTCAAGCAGCCTCAGTACACCCCGTTCCCGGTTGAGGAGCAGGTCGTCTCAATCTGGGCCGGTACCAAGGGCTACTTGGATGATGTCCCGGTAGAGGACATTAACCGCTTTGAGGCGGAGTTCCTAGAACACCTGCGGCATACTTCGGGGATTCTGACTACCTTGGCGGAGACCAAGAAGTTGGAAGACGACACGGTGGAAGCACTCAAGACCTCAATCACCGACTTCAAGCGCGGTTTCTTCGGTGACGGGGATAACCACTTGGTTGGCGCCGGTCACGAAGAGTTCGATGCGCTTTCCGAGTCCGATGTTGATCAGGAAAAGATCGTCAAACAGAAGCGCTAACGAGTGGGACGCTCACCGAGCGTTCCACTCTCAATCCGCTGAGATCTTGGCCCGCTGAATTATTCGGCGGGCCAAGGAGCGGCCCACCTAGCGTCTCGTCTCGGACGAGGCACTAGTTAAGACTTTAGGTAGTGAGGAAGGACAAGAATGGGAGCCCAGCTTCGGGTCTACCGCCAGAGAATCAAGTCGACGCAGTCGATGGGAAAGCTCTTCAAGGCGATGGAACTGATCGCCACCTCGCGCATTGGCAAGGCGCGCGCACGGGTTGCGGCCTCGTTGCCCTACGCCAATGCCATTACGCGTGCTGTCTCGGCGGTCGCCTCTCAGTCGGAGATCGACCATCCGCTGACCACCGAGCCAGAGCAGATTCGGCGTGCTGCGGTACTCGTACTGACCTCGAATCGTGGTCTGGCCGGTTCGTACTCGGCGAGTGTGCTGAAACAGCTGGAACAGCTCACCGGGCTGCTCCAGGGCGAAGGCAAAGAAGTCAAGACCTACCTGGTCGGAAATAAGGCGCAGGCTTATTTCCAGTTCCGCAATCGCTCTTTTGAGCGGTCCTGGACCGAGTCAACCGACGCTCCGCAGTTTTCCACCGCTCGAGAGATCAGCAAGGTTCTGCTCGATGATTTCGCTACGGAGTACGAAGACGGCGGTGTCGATGAGATTCATGTGGTCTACACTCGGTTCAAGTCCATGGTGGTGCAAGAACCTACCGTGATCCGGTTGTTGCCGCTTGAGGTTGCGGAAGAGGAGGTCACCGATTCCTCCGATCTGCTGCCGTTGTATGAATACGAGCCAGAGCCGGAAGCAGTTTTGGATGCGCTTTTGCCGCGTTACATCGAATCCCGAATTTTCAACGCGATGTTGCAAGCAGCTGCCAGCGAGCTTGCCGCTCGCCAGCGGGCAATGAAATCGGCGAGCGATAACGCCAGCGACTTGGTGAAGAAGTTCACCCGCTTGGCGAACACCGCCCGCCAAGCCGAAATCACCCAAGAGCTATCAGAAATTGTCGCCGGTGCGGACTCGCTCAGCGCCTCCTAATCCGCGAAGAAATACACCATGAACACCACGCCATCTACACCAAGTGAAGTGAGAGAGATGACTGCCACAGCAACCGAACAAGGGGCCACCACAGCTGGTGCCACCGGGCGTATCGCCCGTGTTATCGGACCGGTCGTCGACGTCGAGTTCCCAGCCGACGCGATTCCGGAAATTTATAACGCATTGACCGCCGACATCACCTTGAACGGCGCTACCCACACCGTGACCTTCGAGGTCTCACAGCACCTCGGTGACAACCTGGTGCGCGCCATTTCGCTGCAGGCTACCGACGGCTTGGTACGCGGCGCCTCAGTGACCGATACTGGTGCTCCGATTTCGGTTCCGGTGGGCGATGTGGTGAAGGGTCATATCTTCAACGTGCTGGGTAAGCCGCTCGACGTAGCAGAATCAGAGCTGGCCATCACCGAGCGCTGGCCGATTCACCGCAAACCACCGAGGTTTGACCAGCTCGAAGGATCCACTGAGATGCTGGAGACTGGTATCAAGGTGATTGATTTGCTGACCCCGTATATCAAGGGTGGCAAGATCGGACTCTTCGGTGGTGCAGGCGTGGGTAAGACCGTGCTGATCCAGGAAATGATCACTCGTGTGGCTCGTAACTTCGGTGGTACCTCGGTATTCGCCGGTGTGGGGGAGCGTACCCGTGAAGGTAACGACCTCTGGGTCGAAATGGACGAGGCCGGTGTGCTCAAAGACACCGCGCTAGTCTTCGGCCAGATGGATGAGCCGCCGGGAACGCGTCTGCGGGTGGCGCTGTCAGCGCTGACCATGGCGGAGTACTTCCGCGATGTGCAGAACCAGGACGTGCTGCTCTTCATCGACAATATCTTCCGCTTCACGCAGGCAGGTTCCGAGGTTTCCACCTTGCTGGGCCGGATGCCTTCCGCTGTGGGGTACCAGCCCAACCTGGCCGATGAGATGGGTCTCCTCCAGGAGCGCATCACCTCGACCAAGGGTCACTCCATCACCTCAATGCAGGCGGTTTACGTGCCAGCCGATGACTACACCGACCCGGCCCCGGCAGCGACCTTCGCTCACTTGGATGCGACCACCGAACTTTCGCGTGAAATCGCCTCCCGTGGTCTGTACCCGGCCGTGGATCCGCTGACCTCGACCTCGCGTATTCTGGACCCGCAGTACGTTGGCCGGGATCACTATGACACCGCGACTCGGGTGAAGCAGATTCTGCAGAAGAACAAGGAACTTCAGGACATCATCGCCATCTTGGGTGTTGACGAGCTTTCTGAAGAAGACAAGATCGTGGTTTCCCGCGCTCGTCGTATTCAGCAGTTCCTCTCGCAGAACACCTACACCGCTAAGCAGTTCACCGGCGTGGAGGGCTCGACGGTTTCCATTAAGGACACCATCGCGGGCTTCAAGGCGATTTGCGATGGCGATGTAGACCACATTGCTGAGCAGGCATTCTTCAACGTTGGCGGCTTGGACGATGTCGAGCGTCAATGGGCGAAGATTCAGGAATCGGCGAGCTAAGATGGCTGAACTCGACGTTGAAATCGTTGCGGCGGACCACTTTGTCTGGTCCGGCGCGGCGAGCATGGTGAAAGCCAAAACGTCTGACGGCGAAATTGGCATTCTGCCGGGCCACGCTCCGGTGCTTGCCATCCTCGCCGCCGGCGAGCTGGCCATTGAACCGATCGAAGGCGCTCGTCTTGAGGTCAGCGTCGACGGCGGTTTCTTCTCGGTAGACAGCAACCGTGTGGTCATTGTGGCCGATAACGCGCAACTTCAGGACGCCAAGGCATCCTCCGCAGGGACTCGATAGCCACGCCGCGATGAGCGAGTTACCTAGGTGATCGAAGTGGGGGCTCCGTTCATCGTTATTGCTGCGCTGTTCTTGCTGGTTGTACTTTTTGTGTGTCTTTTCGTGCTTCGACGCTTTCAATTGCGTCGAGCACTAGGCACCGTCGACGCCTCCATCTGCTTAGCGGACAACCGCTGGCGGATGGGGGTTTGTCGTTATCAGGACAAGGATCTGGAGTGGTTCAGGCTAATCTCGCTGAGCCCCAGACCACGCTTCACCTTTCGCCGCAGCACGCTTGAGGTACTAGGTCGCCGCCATCCGACTGAAGCAGAGCGTCCGCTGGTTCAGCCGGATGTGGTGATCGTCTCGCTACGTTATGAGGGTCAAGAGTTCCTGATGGCGATGAAGTTCGACGCCTATGCGGGGCTTAGCTCGTGGCTGGAGGCCGGCCCGGTGATTGGCGTCGGGACCTGGCGCTAGAGATTGGTGCACTCCCGTAGTGTCGGTTGCTAGTTCGCGCCACGGTGGGGCCCTCGTGCACCACTCTATTGCTGCACTCCCACAGTTGGTTGCGCCTCAACTATTCCTGATCGCTAGGAGTGCTGAGTTCCGCGAATTCCCACGGGTCGTGGGCAGAGAACAAGGTGACTTCTGCGCCGTGATCGCGCACTAATTCACGAAGTCGAGCCTGGGTTCCTAGTCGAAGCTCCCGCTGCACCTCAGCGCCTGTTTGTACTTGGTCCAGCAGCGGATGCCTTTCGACTGGCGTTTGTAACTCACGATGATAGTAATAGGCGTCCCCGCAGTGCAGCAGCCAATGGCCGTCGTCGTCTTTGACCGCGACGCCCGTGTGGCCTGCGGTGTGACCGCCTAGGGGAATCAACTGGAATTCTTCAGGTAACCCCTTGGGCTGAATCGCGTCGAAGCCAAACCACTGTCCATCGGCTTCTGCCGGATAGCTTTGCCAATCGGGTTGGTGCTGCCAATGAGCAGGCCGGTAACGAAAGCTTGGCGCCTCGGAGAGTGCCGCAGCCAGTTCGGCTGCCAAGACATGCACTTTGGCAGCCGGGAAGTCCGGTAGGCCGCCGCAGTGATCGACGTCAAGGTGGGTGAGCAAGATGTGTTTGACATCAGCGGGCTGATACCCGAGCCGGAGAATTTGTCGGTAAGCGGTCTCCTCGGCGTCGAGGGCTGGCTGGGTTCGCTCGACCCACGCCCCTCCTAAGCTTTCAGTGGGATTGGTAATGTCTGCCAAGCCCAGACCGGTCTCTACCAGCACTAGACCGGCGGATTCGGTATCGATGAGCAGACAGTGGTTTACCGCATGTTTGACGGCCGGGCCGGCGTAGGTAGCTTCGATCTCACGCACGGACCCGCAATTGAGGTGATAAATTTTCATATCGCTAGACTTGCACTTGAACTTAGGTTCAAGTCAACTGCGAGGCGGGAGAGTGCGAAATGGAATTATTGGATATTGCCGAAGTCGCCGAACGTTCAGGGGTGGCACCGTCGGCGTTACGATTTTACGAGCGTCGTGGGCTGCTAGATTCTGCTGGGCGCAACGGTCTACGACGCACCTATCAGCCTGAGGCGTTGGCTCGCTTGGCGCTAATCTCCTGTGCTCGTAGTGGCGGCTTCACTATCGCGGAAATAGCCGCATTGCTCAATGCCAAACCGGATGATTCTGATTTGCGCGCCAAGATGGCGGTCAAAGTGGTTGAACTCAATGAGCGGATCGCGCAACTGGGTCGAATGCGAGCCAGCCTTGAGCATGCTGCCGTCTGTACTCACCAGCGGTTGGTTGACTGCCCAGAGTTTAAGATGACGATTGCCCGGCAGGAATGACTCGGCTAATCCTTGGCAATTCTGTCCTCACGAGAGCACCACATTGGCCGAGCAAGCTGGCGCTCCAACGTCTCTGCGCCATTTTATAGCTTCAAAATAGTGCTCTGCTGGAAGGTGCGGAGCCCGCCAGAACACAAAAATGCCCCCGGCCGAAACCGGAGGCATTTCTGAAGCGAAGCTCGATTAGAGGACGATGACGCCAGTGGCCTGAGGGCCCTTTGCGCCTTGTCCGATTTCGAATTCTACGCGCTGATTCTCATCCAGGGTACGGAAACCCTTGGTCTGAATCTCCGAGTAGTGAACGAAAACGTCACTATCCGAGTCATCAGGGGTGATGAAGCCGAAGCCTTTTTCGGCGTTGAACCATTTGACGGTTCCCTGAGCCATTTATTGTTCTCCTCGTGGTGAAACGTTGTGAAGATACACCCAAATGTGTAACTCCCCAGTTACTGCGCGAGAAGAATCCTGATCAACGATATTCGTTAGCCCGGGCGCTTCACGCTCGCAACTTGTCTTGCGAGCATGAAAAACACGTACACAAAGACTGCTACTAAGCATTCCATGTGTATCCGTGTAGGTCAACGTCGCCATGGGAAAAGAAGCTATAAGTTAATCTAAACTTCGCTTTTGCTGCTTATTTGGCGGTTTCCAGCCAGTTTCCACCGCGCATTACTGCCTGCAGAGTGCCTTTAGCGTCCGCTATTACCAGGTCCGCGCGTAGCCCTCGGCGCAGCCCGCCCAGTTCGTCGGAGAGGCCCAGAGCGCGCGCTGGCACCGCGGTGGCGCTCAGCACCGCCGATTCTAGCGGCACCCCGGCCGCGGCAGTTCGGAACACCACTTGAAGCAGCGTGGCGGTGCCACCAGCAATTGAGCCGGTGGCATCGAGGGTGGCGACACCCTGATGTACGGTCACCTGGGCCGGACCGAGACGGTAGCTGCCGTCACTCAGCCCGGTGGCTGCCATTGAATCGGTGACCAGCAGGATGTTCTGGGCGCCTAATAACTCAAAGACCGTGAGCACGGTCTGCGGGTCCAAATGAGTATTATCTGCAACCAACTCGACCGCGGCTTTGCCGGCCTTCGCCAATCTGAGGCAAGACGCCACCGGGCCGGGGGAGCGGTGGTGCATCGGCGGCATGCCATTGAACAGATGAGTCACCGTCGGGCGACCGGTATTGCCGTCGAATCCCGCAGCGGCTAGGCCTTCGCGTGCTTGAATCAGCGATGTCGCTGCGGTTCCGGCGTCTGCATCGGTATGCCCGAGAGAGGGGGTGATGCCGTGGCTGGTGAGCAGATCGATGAGGGCTGCGGCGCCGGGCAGCTCTGGCGCGTAAGTCATCGTGACAATTTTGCCTTGGCCAGCATCGATGAGCCGTTGCGCCAAATCCAGATCTGGTGACAGCAGATACGCCGGATCCTGGGCGCCGCAACGAGCCTCAGAGAGGAACGGTCCCTCCAAATGAATACCGGCAAGCAGTCCTTCCTTGCAGAGCTCGACATAGAGCTCCACGCCGCGCAGAAGGTCAGACTCCGCCGCGGTGACCATCGAAGCTAACAGTGTCGTGGTGCCGTGCCGATGCAGGAAGTCAATGGCCTTTCGCGCCGAGTCCTCTTGTCCGCCGGGGAAGTCGCCACCGGCGGCGCCATGGTTATGGACGTCTACCAGGCCTGGTAACACCAGAGTCCCTGGGGCTAATTTAGTTTCCTCGACCGCAGCGTCCGGCTGATAGGACTGCGCTGGGCCCGCGTAGCTGATTCGATCTGCTTCTATCAGGACCACCCCGTCCGGGATGCGTTGGCCGTCCGTAATCAGAGTGCCGTAAATTGCGCGAGGTGCGGTGGGAGCAGAAGAAGTCATGCTCTCAGAATAAGCGGGATGCGCTGTCGTCCACACCGCGCATCGCGTCATAATCTAAGGTCACGCAATCAATACCACGATCGGTGGCCAGCACCCGGGCCTGCGGTTTGATCTGCTGAGCCGCGAAGATACCGCGTACCGGGGCTAAAAGCGGATCTCGGTTGAGCAATTCCAGGTAACGCGTGAGTTGCTCGACTCCGTCGATATCTCCTCGGCGTTTCAGTTCGATGGCGACTGTGGTGCCATTAGCGTCCCTGGCCAAAATGTCCACTGGACCGATCGCGGTGAAGTATTCACGGCGGATCAAAGAGAATCCACTGCCGAGGGTTTCGATTTGATCGGCTAGGAGTCGTTGCAAATCAGCTTCCACGCCATCTTTGATCAGTCCGGGGTCAACTCCGAGATCATGGGCGGTGTCATGGAAATTCTCCAGCACATTGATCAGCAAGCGGTCATCGGTCTTGGCTGACTGAACCACCCACTGCTCAATCACGCCATCGTCGAGGCCTTCGTGCAGGACTCGTAGGGTGGCCGGTGGGCTCATCCAGTTGAGCGGCTTATAGGAACCGCCATCGGAGTGAATCAGCACAGAACCATCGGCTTTGACCATTAGTAAACGGGTCGCTTCGGGCAGATGGGCCTTGAGCCGACCTTCATAATCAACTGAGCAACGAGCAATCACCAAACGCACAGCAAAACTCTACCCGTTCTTTGCCTCACTCGCGGTCCAGCCGAGATTGCTGGACGCAAAAAGTCTCGGCGGCGCAGCGAGGCTGTGGGTAAGGCAAAATAGAAAAGTGCCTCGTTCCAATCACCCGCGTCGCCGACACAGCAAAAGCAGCCGGCCAGCTGAGGTCGAACCGCTCGATGCAGACCGAGTGCTGGGCGGAATGGCTCGGGTGGAGAGCGCTGGCGACGGTGAGTGGATGGTGCGCGAAGTGAGCGCAGCGGCCGCCAAAAAAACGTACAGCTGTCCGGGCTGCGGTCGCTCGGTAATGCCCGGCAACCCACATTTGGTGGTTTGGCGTGAGGATTGGATCTTCGGTGAGGCCGACGCTATCGAGGGTCGCCGCCACTGGCATACCGCCTGCTGGCGCGGTCGCAGCTTCCGAACCCGCTAACGCCCCCCCGCCCACCGCCGCTGAGTTCGTGGTTTTCTCTCGGATTCGCTAGTAATTACTGGCGAATCCGAGACTTTAGCGCGAACTGGACGGGGGATAGCTGCGAACTGGGCGGGGATAGGATGGCTTGGTGACTTTTGATCCAGCCAGTTATCAGTTTGTCGACTCGGGCCAGCCGGAAGAGATCCGGGCCTCGTCGGTTTTGCCCGCGCACCGGGAGAATATCGAACTGCACACCGAAGATGGTCTGACCCTGCTTGGTGAGTTGGCGCTGCCCGAAGACGGAAATATCAGGGGTACCCTGATCACTTTGCATCCATTACCCACGCACGGTGGATTCATGGACTCGCATGTTTACCGGAAGGCCTCTTTCCGCTTACCTGCCCTGACTGGAATTGCGGTGCTTCGCTTCAACACCCGAGGCACCTCCTCGCCCCGGGGAACTAGCCAGGGTGAATTCGAAGAGGGCGTAGGGGAGCGATTTGACCTAGTCGCTGCCTGTCAGTTTGCGGTCGATAGAGGTCTAGCCAACCGCTGGCTGCTCGGTTGGTCCTTTGGCACCGAGCTGGTGCTGAAATACGGCGCGCTCAGCCCCGCCCTCGAACAGACCGAAGGGGCGATCTTGCTTTCCCCACCGCTCAAGCGTGCTGATCAGACCGACCTTGATCACTGGGCGGCAAGTGGCAAGCCGGTGCTGGCCCTTGTTCCGGAATTCGACGACTACCTGCAGCCCGAAGCCGCTCAACAACGCTTTGCCCGGGTGCCGCAAGCCGAAGTCGTCGGGATTGACGGCGGCAAGCACCTCTGGGTCGGCGAGAAGTACGTGCAGCGGGCGCTCAATGAGATCAGTTCCACGGTGCTTGGCCAGCCCATTGAGTTGCCGACGGACTGGAACGGGCCAATGGCCAAGGCGCAATGAGTCGGCCTGATCTGTTCTGATCCGTTCAGGTCCGTTCAGGCCTGTTCAGTTCGCGGCTCGCTCGCCTCAGCGGGCACTTCGCGCAGTTTTAGCGCTGATTTTGCCGTCGAATGAAGATCTCTTTGATCAGCAGCATGATTGCCGCTGCGGTAGGAATGGCAATCAGTGCGCCCAGTACACCTAGCAAGCTGCCGCCGGCAATTACTGCGATTACTACCACGGCGCCCGGCACCGAGACAGCGCGCTGCATGATGCGGGGCGAGACGAAGTAAGCCTCGAACTGCAAATAGATCGCGTAGAGCACCAGGTAGAGCACCGCGGTTTGCCAGCTATTGGTCAGTGCCACCAGGCTGACCAGGGCCAGGGCAATGACGCCGCCAACCAAGGGAATGAAGGCGAGCAGCGCGACCAGGAATGCCAACAGGATGCTAAATGGCACACCGAGAATCGACATCACAATAAAAGCAAAGATTGCGTTGAGCACCGCCACCGCAGCCTGGCCGATCACATAGTTGCCAACGGAACGGGTGATTTCTTCGCTCAATTCCTCGACGCGGGGCCGCCGCGAGCGTGGTGCGAGCTGATAGGCCCAGCGCTTCATAGCAGGTAGCGAGGCCAGGAAATAAAGACTCAGCACCACCACGATCAGAGTGCCGAAAAGACCGTTAGCTACGGTATTGCCGACATTGACCACGCTGCCGAATACTCCGCCGACGGCCTGTGAGTTAGCGAAGAATTTTTGCACCTCATCATTGAGTCGATCACGGATGTTGAACTGGCTATCAACCTGCTTGAAGAAATCCGAATTAAGGAAATCTTGAATCCAGCCCGGAGCGCTTTGTACCAATTGGGTGGTCTGGTCAACGATGGTTGGAATGAGGGTGGCAAAGAATCCGCCGACAGCGGCAACCAAAACCACCAGAGTGATGGCTATACCGGCGGGCCGCGGGATCTTCCGGGCTTGCAGGAAACGCACCACCGGATCGAGTCCGAGCGCAATGAAGAGCGCGGTTAGCATCCAGATCAGCAGCTGGGTGACATTGGAGGCAATGAAGTACAGTCCAAGCGCAATACCAACGCCCAGGGTGAACATAAAGCCTAAGTAGATCGGCCGGTGGATGACCCCCGTGCTCGCCGTTTTAGCAGCCTTTGATTTGGCCGCTGAGGGTTTGTCATCAGTCGTCGGCTCTGTCTGAAGCTGCTCAGCTTTAGATTGTGAATCTTGCTTATCTTGTAGCGGTTTGCCAAGCTTGTGGATCAGCTTTCCCAGCGGGCCGCCCTTAGGCTCGGCCGTCGAGGCCTCCGGGGTCGGGTGCTGCCCAGAGCTTTCGACGTTCTCTTCGGTACTCACTGCCGCTCGCTTTCAGCGTTGTTGGGTCGTTATTGCTCAGCTATTGGATAACTGCTCAAGGTAGCCAAACCATATCAGCCGGTGACTGTATTGGTGGGTATTCTGTGATTTTCTCAGGCCTCGAATCGTGCCGCAAAACCCAGAACCGGTACCCTTATAAGAGCGAAAACATTGAACCGCAACGAAAACAAGACGAAAACAAGACGACAACAAGACGACACAGGCGGATCAGCGGGGGTAATAATCCCCCGGGATTAGCCAGAACAATTTTTAAGGATTGACCACGTGCTACGACGACTCTCATGGCTGCCCCCACTGATCTTGATCGTGCTCGGTGTGCTGCTTTTAGCCTCGGGAATCGCGCAACGCACCATCTGGCAGCCGCCGGCCACGGTAACCGCTCAGCTGGATACCGCCTCGCTGTCCTCGGGGCAGAATGCGCCGCTAACCATGGTGAAGTCCAGTGCGCTTTCACAGCGGACCGGACCGGTGCAGATCAAGGTAGAGGGCAGTGGTCAGATTTTCCTGGCACAGGGCAGAGCCGATGATGTCGCTGCCTGGGTCGGCAAGACGCCCCACCTCGAGGTGGCCGGCGCCAATGATGATTTCAGCGCATTGAATGCTAATTTCGTCGACGGCCAAGAGAAGTCAGCGAATCCAGCTGGCTCCGATCTGTGGACCGCTGAGCAAACCAGCAATGGTCAATTGAACTATGACTGGCAGTCGCCCAGTGAGGGGGATTGGTCGCTGTTACTCGCTTCGGACGGTAGCTCAGCAGCGCCGCAGAAGATTTCCCTGACGGTGCCGAACGACAATTCCACGCCCTGGGCAATTCCCAATATGGTGATCGGTGCTGTGCTGATTCTGCTGGGCCTTGCGCTCTGGTGGTTCCTGCGCCGAATGAGCAAACCTAAAACTGGTTCTTCGGGACGGCGTGCCGCTGGTGCCGCTACCGCTTTGGTGATTGGCCTAACCGTAGTTGCTCTTGGCCAAGGCAATATCCCCTCGGCTGCAGCTGATGAAAGTAACTCACCGTCACCAAGCAGCAGCCCCTCGGTGACGGGTTCGGAATCAGCCGCTCCCACCTCCACCGAAGCAACCAGTAGCGAGGCAAGCAACACCGCCGAGAGCACCGGCACTGAGGACTCCTCGGCCGTGCCGGTGCTGAACGATGACCAGTTCTCCCGGGTGCTCAGCATGGTGGTGAAGACAGTCGCTAGCGGCGACGCAGGCAAGAACGCCAAGTTGCTGAGCCCGCGCGTTGACGGCCCCGCATTGCAGGAGCGCACCGCTAACTACAAGATCCGGGCTGCTGCTCCTGATTACCCGGCCCGGGAGCCGGTGGCGGATACCGCACTGAAGAGCAAGATTGTCTCGACCGACCGGCAGTGGCCCAGAACGGCAATTGCGGTGACCCAGGGCAGTTCGAATCTGGTTCCGCAGGTTTTGACTCTGGTTCAGAAAACACCGCGGGATAACTATAAATTGACTCAGACCGCCAGGCTGTTGCCGGGGCAATTGCTCGAGGTTCCCAGCCAGCCGCAAGCCGCCCCGCTGGCCAATGATGCCAAGGATGGCACTAGCATCTCGCCAATCGCTGCGATGAATTCCTTTGCCGAATTGCTTGGCAACCCGGACGGTAAAGCGAAGAGCAATTTCGCCAGCTCGATTTTTGTCAATGACGGTAAGGACTTGCAGAACAAGTTGGTCAGCGACAGCAAGGACGCGACTTTCAGCTTCAAGCATGTGGTGTTGCCGGAAACGGTGACAGCGTTCCGTACCTCCAATGGCGGAACCCTGGTGATGGGCAGCCTTGATTTCACTATCGCTGCCACTGCGAAGACCGCTAATGCCACCTTGACTCTGACCGATAGCGGAACTAAAGCATTGGCCGGTGGGGATACAACCCAAAAGGGCTACACCTTGAACTTCACCGAGCGAGCGGTGCTCTATATTCCGGCGGGTAGCGACAGTAAACCGGTGACGGTGGTAGCTGCTGAACGGGGCTTGATTGCAGCCTCGTTCAAATAGCTCGGTAAGCTAAAGCACATGACTGAATCTGCTTCTTCAGCCGCGCGAGGCGCGGGTGCTCCGGAAGAAAAAATCGGTGCTAATTTGCGCGGCGCGGTCGATCTTTCAGCGTTACGTTCGGCGCCGACCGAACAGGCTCCGGTTTCTCAGGGCGCGCCGGCGCAGGGCGGCAACCAGGGTTTTGCGGTCGATGCTACCGAGGCAAGTTTCCCGGAATTGGTACAGCTTTCCGCCGAGGTGCCGGTGGTCGTGTCAATGTTCGCAAGCTGGTCGCCGCAATCCCAATCGGTGCTGGCCACTTTGGAACGGCTCATCGCCGCTTATCAGGGACGCTTGCTGCTCGCCCGAGCGAATATTGAGACCTTTCCGCAGCTCGCTCAGGCCTTTGGTGTGCAAGGAGTCCCAGCTGTTGTGGCACTGGTGAAGGGGCAACCCGTACCGCTGTTCAACGGTGAGCTTGGCGACGCGGAAACTCGGCAGTACTTGGAGGAACTGCTTAAAGTAGCGGCCGCCAACGGCGTCGATGGCACTCTGGGTGAGGCCGGTGCGCAGGCAGAGGAAGCGCCGTTGCCGCCCTTGCATCAAGAGGCGGTTGACGCCATTGATGCGGGAAATCTGGAAGCGGCTGAAGCGGCTTATCGAAAGGCACTTGCTGAGCGACCTGCCGACGCTGAAGCCAAAGCGGGGCTCGCACAGGTGCTGCTGATGCGACGAACCGAAGGTTTAGATGCTGCAGCTGCCGATGAAATTCGACAGCAAGCGGCCGCCCAGCCCGACGAGGTGGATGCTCAGCTGGCGGTGGCCGACCTCGATCTGATCGGAGGTCACGTGGAAGACGCGCTGGCTCGGGTGGTTGGTTTTATCGCCGCGCACTTCGGCCCGGAACGTGAGGCGGCCCGAGTACGAGTGCTTGAGCTCTTCGAAGTGGTCGGTGGCAGCGATCCACGGGTAGCGAAGGCGCGCCAAGCACTCGCCCGGGCCCTGTTCTAAGCTCACCGCTCGTTCGTCGAACTGGGCCGCCGATTAGTCCACAGGGATGATCATTCTCGGCAAGTGATGTAATAGCGTTGAAGGATGACGGAGAACGCGCAACTCTCGCCCTCGGCGATGAGTATTCGAGGACTTTTCAAACGCTTCGGCGAAAAAGTAGCCGTAAACGGGGTGAACCTGGAGGTCCCCGCAGGCTCGTTCTACGGGCTGGTCGGCCCGAATGGAGCGGGGAAAACCACCACCCTGTCAATGGCTACCGGGTTGTTACGACCCGACGGCGGTGAAGCCTGGGTGCATGGCGTCAACGTCTGGCAAGACCCGCTGGCCGCAAAGAAGGTAATGGGGATTTTGCCTGATGGGGTGCGGCTCTTTGACCGGCTGAGCGGGGAACAACTAGTAACTTATTCAGGGCTGCTGCGCGGCATGGACCGGGAGACCGTACAAACTCGGGTGAAAGACCTGCTCGATGCGCTTGACCTGAGCAAGGACGCTGGCACCCTGGTGGTCGACTATTCAGCCGGTATGACCAAGAAGATCGCGCTGGCCTCTGCCCTCATTCACGCGCCTCGGGTGCTCATCCTGGATGAGCCTTTCGAATCAGTCGACCCAATCTCCGCCGCCAATATCAGAGATATTCTCAGTGATTATGTGCGCTCTGGGGGCACCGTGATTGTCTCCAGTCATGTGATGGATCTGGTGCAGCGGATGTGTGATCATGTCGCGGTGATTGCGGCCGGCAATGTGCTGGCGGCGGGCACAGTAGATGAGGTGCGGGCCGGGCAGAGCCTGGAAGACCGTTTCGTCGAGCTAGTCGGCGGGCGCAATCACGGAGAGGGGCTCTCATGGTTGCGCACCTAGTTCGGCTAAAGCTAGACATTTTACGCAACTCAATGCGGCGCAGCACAGCGCAATTGATCGGGGTGATTTTCGGAGGGCTCTATGGCCTCGGAATTCTGGTGTTAATGATAGCCGGACTTTTTGGTTTGAGCTTCGCGCCCTTCGAGATTTCAAAAACGGTTCTGGTGTTGGCCGGTTCGGCTTTGGTGCTGGGCTGGCTGATAGTGCCGCTCTTCACTTCTGGTCTCGACATGACGCTTGACCCGGAGCGCTTTGTCACCTTCGCGGTCCCCATGCGTCAGCTATTGACTGGTTTAGGCCTTGCCGCGCTGATCGGAATTCCGGGCATCATCACGCTACTTGCCTCGGTGGGCACCGCGTTAACCTGGCTACGAAATCCGCTCGCCGCCGTCGCGGCGATTATCTGCGGGCTGCTAGGGGTAGCCACCTGCGTGCTCGGTTCTCGAGCGCTGACTTCGCTGAGCAGCAATCTGGCGGGGTCCCGTAAATTTCGTGATCTAAGCTTCCTGGTGCTGCTCATTCCGTTGATGTTCCTTGGACCGATTATTACCGGAATCAGCCAGGGCGTCAGGAACTTTGGCCAGTTCCTGCCTGGTTTTGCCGATGCGGTCTCGTTTACCCCGCTCGGAGCGGCGTGGTCGGTGCCGGCAGACATTGTCGCCGGTGCCTGGGGGCAAGCCGGTCTGAAATTCCTGATCGCGCTGGCCACAGCAGCGCTTCTTGGCTGGCTGTGGAAGGTTAGCTTGGCTCGCGCTCTGGTGACTCCCGCCTATAACGCTAGTAAACGTCGTTCTGCGGGCAAACTAGGGTTCTTCGGTTACTTCCCGGCGACCGCCTGGGGCTCAGTGGCGGCCCGTTCGCTAACTTACTTTTTCCGTGATCCCCGGTATATCGGCAGCCTGGTGATTGCTCCGATCCTGCCGTTTCTGCTGGTGGTGCCCGGTCTGTACTCCCGAGGTGGCGGTGGTGGCTGGGGAATGGCCGCCTTTGCTGGCGCGGTCGCGGTTTTCCTGCTGGTCTGGTCCTTGGCCTCGGACACCTCTTATGACAACACCGCCTTCGCTCTGCACGTGGCGACCGGCGTTTCCGGATTCTCTGACCGGCTGGGCCGAGCCGTGGCCTACCTGGTGGTTTCCTTACCACTTGGCGTGATTTATGCCATCCTAGGTGCGCTGCTAACCAATAGTTGGACAACTCTTCCGGCGCAATTGGGGTTGGTAATCGGTATTACCTTAAGCGGTCTAGGCCTCGGCTCGGTGATGTCGGCGATCTGGATTTTCAATGTGCCAGCGCCCGGGGACAATCCCTTTAAATCGCGGCCGGGCAACAATTTCCTTTTTGCGCTGCTGCAAATGGCTGGCCTACTCGGCCTGGCTGTGCTGGCTTTGCCGGAATTCATTCTGACCCTGCTCGCCACGCTCGGCAATCAACCGTCTCTGGGCTGGATTTCGCTCCTAGTCGGTGTGCTGCTCGGCGGGGCACTAATGGTCCTCGGTCTGCGGATTGGCGGCCGGATTTTCGACCGCAGGGCTCCCGAGCTACTGGGCAGTTTGGCGGCGCAAAAGTAAACATCAGTCGAACTGACTGGAGTATTGGCCGCGCAGTGCGGAGAATGGAATGTGGCCGTTTGGCCGTACGAACCTCTGTGGAAGGCTGGGCTGCGTGGAAGTTGTTATCCTCTCGGGTAAAGAAGAGGCCGGGGCTGTTGCGGCTGACGCTATTGAAGCACTTTTCAGGGCCAAGCCGGAGGCGGTACTCGGTTTGGCAACCGGTTCGTCACCATTGCCGATTTACAACGAACTAGCCCGTCGACACGACGAACTGGGTTTGAGTTTCACTCAAGCTCAAGGGTTTGCACTCGACGAGTACGTTGGCTTGCCGGTCGGGCACCCGGAGTCATACCGCGAAGTGTTACGCCGTGAGTTCACCGAACGGGTGGATATCGACCCTAGCCGGGTACATGCGCCCAACGGTGCTGCCGCCGATCTGGTGGCTGCCTGCGCTGAGTATGAGGAAGCTATTAAGCTTGCCGGTGGTGTCGATCTGCAGATCTTGGGAATCGGCACCGACGGGCACATAGGTTTTAATGAGCCGGTTTCCTCTTTAGCATCGCGCACCAGGATTAAGACTCTCACCGAGCAGACCCGAGCAGATAATGCGCGGTTCTTCAACTCACTCGACGAGGTGCCGCATCATGTGGTCACTCAGGGCCTCGGCACCATCATGGAGGCGAAACACATCTTGTTGATCGCTAATGGTGGGCAAAAGGCTGCCGCTGTTAAAGCGCTGATCGAAGGGCCGGTGGCTGCTTTTTGCCCGGCCTCGGTGCTACAGCTCCATCCGCATGTCACTGTCTTAATCGATGAGGAATCCGCCGTCCAACTGGAACTCGCCGACTACTACCGACACACCTGGGCCAATAAGCCGCATTGGCAGGGGCTCTAGGGGTTTTTAGCGGCGCGGGACGACAGCGCAACGAAACTGTCAGCCGATTCCGGGTAGCATGGAGACTATGAGTTTGCCTCCCGATCCCTTTGAAAACGATCCCGGTAGTAGCTCTCCCGGTGGCTCCACGGCGACGTTGGAGCGCACTGAACAACGTGAAGAACTGGAGCCCGGGGATAGTGAACGCTTTGCTCATTATGTGCGCAAAGAGAAAATCCTTGAATCGGCTCTCAGCGGCGAGCCCGTGATCGCGCTCTGCGGAAAAGTGTGGGTGCCGGGGCGGGACCCTAATAAGTTTCCGGTCTGCCCGGATTGCAAAGCGATCTATGATGGCCTGCGGCCTGGTAAATCAGACAAAGATAAAGACAAAAAGTAGGCTAACCGTGCCGCATTCTGGCGGCCGAAAGCTTGAAAGTAGCAAGTGACTGAAACCCTCTTTGGGCCCGATTCCGCTGGCTCGGGTGCCAATGCGCCTGACCCTGTGCTGCCTCCGGCATACCCGGATCGTGCTGCCTGGGGCACCGCCCAGAAGCTGCGTGCCTGGCAGTCAGAAGCGCTACACAAATACTTCACCGAAGCGCCGCAGGACTTTCTTGCGGTGGCTACCCCCGGTGCCGGTAAAACTACCTTCGCATTGACCGCTGCTCGGACCTTACTGGATGGTGGCCAAATCAATCGGATCACCATCGTCACGCCGACCGACCACCTGAAGCGACAGTGGGCGGATGCTGCCGCGCGGGTGGGCATCGCGATTGACCCAAACTTCAAGAACGCCGATGGCAGACATGGTCGCGACTTCACCGGCGTCGCGGTAACCTATGCGCAGGTCGCTTCGAAGCCGGCCCTACACCGTGCTAAAACCGAAGCCGGAAAGACTTTGGTCATTCTTGACGAGGTGCACCACGCCGGTGACGCGCTCTCCTGGGGCGACGGCATTAGGGAGGCCTTCGAGCCAGCGCAGCGGCGACTGGCACTAACCGGAACGCCGTTCCGCTCCGACACCTCGCCGATCCCTTTCGTGGAGTATGCCGAGGATCGTGACGGCATTAGGCGCTCTCGTTCCGACTACAGCTACGGCTATGGGGAAGCGCTTAAGGATCACGTGGTTCGCCCGGTGATCTTCATGGCCTACTCGGGGCAGATGCGTTGGCGAACCAGTGCCGGGGAGGAAGTTGCCGCAACGCTCGGTGCGGCGGTAACCAAAGACATTACCGCTCAGGCCTGGCGAACCGCGCTTAACCCCGGTGGCGAGTGGATCCCGGCGGTCTTAGCTGCCGCGGATAAGCGCCTCTCCGAGGTGCGGCGTACCGTTCCCGATGCCGGTGCCTTGGTGATTGCCACCGATCATGAAGATGCTAGGGCCTATGCAGGCCAGCTGAAAAAACTGACCGGTGAATCTCCTACCGTGATTCTTTCCGACGACTCTCGAGCTTCTAGCAAGATCGAAGAATTTAGCGCCAACACCAGCCGTTGGATGGTGGCCGTTCGGATGGTCTCCGAAGGCGTCGACGTGCCGCGGCTAGCCGTCGGGGTCTATGCCACCTCGACCTCGACACCGTTGTTCTTCGCGCAGGCCGTCGGCCGTTTTGTGCGCGCTCGCAAACGTGGCGAAACGGCCTCGATCTTCCTGCCCTCGGTGCCACAGCTAATGGGGCTAGCGAACGAGCTGGAGCTCGAACGCGATCACGCACTCGACCGGCCAGAGCAGGAAGCCGACGGTTTTCAGACCGAGGATGCCGAGATGCTTGAGGCAAATCGGGAAGAGAAAGCTTCAGATGGCCAGCAGAAGTCTGCCTTCGAAGCATTGGAGTCACAGGCATCTTTTGATCGAGTACTTTTCGACGGCGGCGAATTCGGCCATGCGGGCGAGATTGGTAGCGAGGAAGAGCAAGATTTCCTGGGCATCCCAGGTTTGCTCGACGCGGACCAAGTGGCGACGCTGCTGCGGCAGCGACAGGCCGAGCAGGTCAGCCGGCGTCGGACCAAACCGCAGCCCCAGGCCGCGGCTATCCCGGATCACCGGCAGTTGATGGACTTGCGTAATGAACTGGCCAAGAACGTCTCAGCCTGGTCGGCGCGGACCGGGACCCCGCACGGTGTGGTACACACCGAACTACGGAAGCTCTGCGGCGGTCCGGCAGTGGCACAGGCAAACGAGGCGCAGCTAGAAGAGCGCATTAGACGTTTACAGGGCTGGTTCATCGGCCGAAAGTAACCGCATCGCTCCCAGCCGTCCCATCGAGTGTTAGCGGAGTGACGGATGTTCCAATAAATGCTGATCATCTGCATCAGCTGAATCATTCAGCGGGACAGCTGGGAGAAGAAGTGCGGTTAGAGCGACGGGGAACTCGAGCGTTCGGCTAGGTTTTTGCTCAGTGAGAGGATTAGCTCATCGACCGCTAGTTCACGGTCAACGCCGAGCTTCGGCAGCGAAAGGTTGACGGTTCCTGACTCTGCCTCCCGAGCACCGATCACCGCGATCCACGGCACCCGGTTATTCCTTGCTTTTCGGATCCGGGAGCCCAAACTGCCCTCGAGTTCAAGATCGACCCGCACCCCCTGACCGGCTAAGCTCTCAGCCGCAGACTCCGCAGCGGCCAGCTGCGCCTCACCAATCGGCAGCAGCACGAGCTGAATCGGGGCGAGCCACGGCGGAAGCTGCGCTTGGTACTTCTCCAACAACAAGGAAATCATTCGTTCCATCGAGCCGAAGAGCCCGCGGTGGATCATCAGCGGCTGCCGCGCTGCACCATCCTCGGCAATGTACTTCAAGCCGAAACGCTCGGGTTGCACAAAGTCGAATTGCACGGTGGAGATGGTTTCTTCTTTGCCAGCGGCGTCAATGAATTGCGCGTCGATCTTCGGCCCGTAGAAAGCTGCTTCACCTTCCACCCGACGATAGGGCAGAGCCAGTTCCTGTAAGACACTTTCCAGTAGAGCTTCCGCCTGATCCCACTGTTCCGATTCCCCCAGAGACTCTGGCCCACGGGCAGAGAGCCGGTAGTAATCAACCTGGAGATCCAGGATTTGGTAGCCACGTTGAATTGCCTGGATGGCGCGAACCACTTCCTGACGGGCTTGATTTGGGGTGCAGAAGACATGGCAATCGTCCAAATTGATTTGCCGCACCCGGCTCAAGCCAGAAAGCACTCCGGAGAGTTCACTTCTGAACATCGCGCCCAACTCGGCATAGCGCACCGGCAAATCGCGCCAAGAATGAGGTCTAGAAGCATAGATCATCGCGTGATGTGGGCAGTTCGCAGGGCGTAGCACTAGTTCCTGCTGGCCCACCTTGAGCACCGGGAACATATCCTCGGAGAATTTCTGCCAGTGCCCACTGAGCTCGTAGAGTTCGCGTTTGGCGAGGACGGGGGAGTAGACCCGCTGAGCTCCGCTACGCAGCGCCTCCTCGGCCGCAAGTTTTTCGAGTTCCGAACGGATTACCGCGCCAGCGGGTAGCCAGAGCGGCAGCCCCGGGCCGACCAAGGGATGTGAGGCGAAGAGATCCAGCTCGCTGCCGAACTCGCGATGATCAAGATGTTGTTGTTCCATGATTTTCCTTCTGCTGAAGGGAGCGCCCGAGACAAACAAAAAGACCCCGGGAATCACTCCCAGGGTCTGCTATCAGTTAGTTGCTACGGTTGCTCGCACTGAATGACGCCGGGACTGCCCAGCGTCGTCGTGCTCAACAAGAACTTCATCTACCTAGCATAGCGGTCAGGACACGAGGTATGCCAAGCTCTGCAGAGAACTCGGTGGCTAACCCTGCGGCCCGAGAGATGCGGAGCGAAAGATTCAGAGCCTTAGATAATTTCGACGCCAGCCTCGGTGAGCTCGGTCAGCGCAGCCTGACTACCGGCTGGATCGATTCCGGCGCAGAGCTCGCTGAGCAGGGTCACCTCGTAGCCCGCCGAAACTGCGTCCAAGGCGGTAGCCCGGACGCAATAGTCGGTAGCTAGGCCGACAATGCTGACCGAGTCGACCTCGTGCTCTTGCAGCCACTCATCAAGGCTCGGCCCATCGTCGTCCCCGTCGTACCCCACGTCCCCGGAGCTCTCTGAGTTTTCGGGGTTTTCGGTCTGCTCGGGATTTCGTGGCCCGGTGGGCACTTCGTCTTCGGGAGCTAAGAAACCCTCAAACCCTGAATAGGCGGCCTGATACTTGCCCTTGCGGAAGTATGCGTCCACATACTCGGTATCCAGGTTCGGATGGAGTTGAGCCCCCTTGCTCCCGGCCACGCAGTGCACCGGCCAGGAGTCGATAAAGTCTGGGGTCTCGGAAAAATGACTGCCCGGGTCAATATGCCAGTCCTGAGTAGCCAGCACATAATCGAATTCACGGCTTTCGGCGCCAAAGGTGGAATCTAGTAGTTCCGAAATGCCGGTGGCGACTTCCTCGCCGCCGCTGACCGCGAGAGAACCGCCCTCGCAGAAGTCATTTTGCACATCGACAATGATCAGCGCTTTGGGCATGCGGAACTCCTAGGACTCGTATTCGGTGGGGATCACTGGCTCGCCCTTTTGCAGGCGTCGCCACGAACTGGGTAATTCTGCTGTTGAGGCCTGGTGACGTGCGGTCGCTCGCTGGACACCCGCATTGCCGGTCCAACCGTCGACCAGCACGCCATTGACCACGAAGTCGTTCATTAAGGCACGATCGTCGCCGTCGTCTTGTGGGCGGTGACCAATACCAATCAGTTCCTGCACTGCGCGTCCCTCGGGGGAGCGCCGACGTAAGGCGTATTTGCGGCCACCCACGCTGGTTTTGTTTTTCGCGGCCTTGGCAACCGAAACGAAATCGCCCTCGTCGTTGGCCCGACTGACCAACTTATAGACCATCCCCGCGGTCGGCGCGCCGGAACCGGTAACCAAGGAGGTGCCAACGCCGTAGGAATCGACTGGAGCAGCAGCCAGCGCGGCGATTGCGTACTCATCCAGATCGGAGGTCACTACAATCCTGGTGTTTTCGTTCCCTAGCGAGTCGAGTAGAGCTCGCACTTCGTGGGCTTGGGCGATCAGATCACCGGAATCCAAGCGCACCGCACCGAGTTCCGGCCCGGCAAGCTCAACCGCTGTGCGCACCGCCTCGTTCACGTCATAGGTATCGACCAACAGGGTGGTTCCGACGCCCTGTGAAGCGAGCTGGGCCTGGAACGCTTCGCGCTCGGAGTCGTGCAGCAGGGTGAAGGAATGCGCCGCGGTGCCTACCGTTGGCACTCCGTAGCGCAGCCCTGCCTCGAGGTTCGAGGTACTGGCGAAGCCAGCGATCACAGCGGCCCGAGCGGCGGCCACCGCTGCTTCCTCATGAGTGCGACGGGAGCCCATTTCGATGCAAGGCCGGCCACCCGCCGCTGCGGTCATCCGGGAAGCCGCCGAGGCAATCGCACTATCGTGATTCAGCACCGAGAGGATGTACGTCTCCAAGATGCATGCTTCCGCGAAGGTCGATTCGACGATCAAAATTGGCGAGTTAGGAAAATAGACTTCGCCTTCGGCGTAGCCGTAAATATTTCCGGAAAAACGGAAGTTCGCCAGGAAGTCGAGGGTTTGTTGATCGACGACCTGTTGCGTCGCCAAAAAGTCCAGTTCGGCTTCCTCAAAACGGAAGTTCATGATCCCCTCGAGCAGCCGTCCGGTGCCGCCTACCACGCCGTAACGGCGGCCATCTGGCAGCCTCCGGGCGAAAGCCTCGAAAACGCTAGGACGCATGGCCCGGCCCGAGTGCAAAGCTGCTTGCAACATGGTCAGTTCGTAGTGGTCAGTGAATAACGAGGTGCGCGAGTTGATGGAGATCACAGCAGTACTCTAACCGGGCTCGCCTAGAATAGGCAGATGAGTACTAGTACTTTGTCCGAGGTTGCCGCAGAAAGTTCTGCCTTAGAGGCCGCCGCTAGCGCTGCGCCCTGGCTGCTGGTGGTCTGGGATGATCCGATCAATACGATGGAATACGTTGAGTACGTTTTTCAGAGCTACTTCAACTACCCCCAGAAGCGCGCCAGAGCCTTGATGCTGCAGGTTCACCGCTCTGGCCAAGCGGTGGTCTCCGAGGGATCCCGGGAGAAAGCTGAAACCGATCTGATGGCAATGCATTCCTATGGTTTGCAGGCTACCGTGCGTCAAGGTGGACATGAGTAGAGAATTCGTTGTCACTCAAGACAGCATTATTGGCGGCATAGGGGAGAGCGAACGCAGGCTTTTTCAGGGGATTTTTTCCTCCGTGATTGAAATTCTGGAGCCGGTTGATGAAGCCACCGCCGATCCGCTGGAGGCGCTGGTCGGCTGGGATCAAGAAATCTCTGCACCCGAGGATCCGGCGCTGCGTCGATTACTTCCCGACGGAGTTGCTGAGAACCCGGAGGAGGCGCTGGAACTCCGACGGTTGACCGAGCGTTCGGTGCGGCAAAGCAAGGTGGGTGCGCTCCGGGCGGCCAGTTTGATGTTTGATTCCGAGGAACTCAGACTGAGCCTAGCGCAGGCAGAGCTGCTCGCTAGGGCGCTCAATGATGTTCGGCTGGTGCTTGCTGAAAGGCTGAACCTGCACTCCGCCGAAGCGGTTGAATTGTTAACCGAGCAACTTGTGGAACCTGCTGAAGCCGGTGAAGCAGACTCGGAAACCAACTCGGAAGCGGAGTCTGAAGAAGACGTGCTAGGCGTGATCTTCCGGTTCGCCTCCGCCCTGCACGGCGCACTAGTGCACGCGATGCTCAGATTGCGGCAGACTCAGCAAAGCGATGAGCACCTTGGCAGCAGCGGCCGGGAGGATGAAGAATGACGGCTTCAGCCGGTCTTAGCGGAGTGCCAGAGCTCGGGACGCAATCGCCGATCGGAATTTTCGATTCTGGCGTTGGCGGCTTGACGGTAGCCCGCGCCGTGATCGATCAGCTGCCGCATGAGGCTATTCTCTACGTTGGCGATACCGCGAATGCACCGTATGGGCCATTACCGATCGCTGAGGTGCGGGCGAACGCCCTCGGGGTGATGGATGAATTAGTGGATTCCGGGGTTAAGTTGCTGGTCATCGCCTGCAATTCAGCGACTGCAGCGGTGCTCTCTGACGCTCGTGAACGGTACACCGCAAAGGCGGGAATTCCAGTCGTTGAGGTGATTCGACCTGCGGTGCGCCGAGCGGTCGCCGCTACCCGCAACGGTAAGATCGGCGTCATCGGCACCACCGCCACGGTCACTTCCCGAGCCTATGAGGATAACTTTGCGGCGGCGCCGCACCTGCAGATCACCTCGGTGGCCTGCCCAGAGTTCGTGCGATTCGTGGAGTCTGGCATTACCTCGGGACCGGAGTTACTTAGCACCGCCGAGAGGTACCTGGCACCGCTGAAGGCCGCCGGGGTGGATACTTTGATCCTCGGCTGCACCCACTACCCACTGCTCACCGGGGTGATTTCCTATGTGATGGGCGATGGCGTCAGCTTAGTTTCCAGCGCGGAAGAAACCGCTAAAGATGTCTACGCTGCGCTTGTCCGACACCACTTGGAGCGTACTGCGGTGCAGCAACCCGAACATCGTTTTGTGGCGACCGGTGATGCGCAGACCTTCGAGTCCCTGGCCCGGCGATTCCTCGGTCCGGAGGTGATTTCGGTGGAACATGCCGCTCACGTTTCGGCACACTATCCCACCGGATCGCTGGCCCGGATTACGCCGGAAATGATCTCCGCAGCGCAGCAGCGGCGAGCACTGTGAGCGGAGTGCGTCGATGAAGCTCACCATTGTCGGCTGTAGCGGCTCGTTCCCCGGCCCGCAGTCTCCTGCCTCCTGCTACCTGCTGACCGCTCACGACGGTGAGCGTGCTTGGCGGATTCTGCTGGATTTGGGCAGCGGGGCGCTCGGCGCGGTACAGAAATACATGGATCTGCAGGATATTGACGGAATTTTCCTGAGCCATCTGCACCCCGATCATTGCATGGACCTGTGCGGCCTCCATGTCGCGGTGCGCTGGGATCCCGATGGTTGGGCAGCGGGTAGGATCCCGGTCTGGGGGCCAGCCGCCACAGCGGACCGGCTTGCCACTGCCTACGGTTTGGATCCCGAGCCTGGCATGAGCGAGGAGTTTGATTTTAAGGTTTGGACGGAGAAAGCTGCGGTGCAGCTCGGCCCGTTTCGAATCACCCCGTACGCCGTCGACCACCCTATGGAAGAGGCCTACGCTTTGCGGGTGGAGGTTACCGAGTACGACGGCACCGGAGTGGATCGCACCGTGGTACTGAGTTACTCGGGCGACACCGATTCCTGCCCAGGCCTGGTGGAGGCTGCTCAGGACGCGCATTTCTTTCTTTGCGAAGCTGCCTTCCAGGAGGGCCGGGACGATGCCATTAAGGGCGTCCATTTGAGCGGTAAACGAGCCGCCGAGGCCGCGGTGCAGGCCGGCGTGCGACGACTCTTGCTAACCCACCTTCCGGTCTGGACGGAGCCAAGCGTGGTGGTCGCCGAGGCCAAGGCGGTCTATCCGGGGGATGTCGCCGTCGCGGTAGCCGGAGTCCACTACACCATCTGACCATCTTGTCAGTGGCCACCATCTCCGTTTGGTCCGCGGATCCGGCAAGCTTTCCGAGCTGTCCCATGGATTGTGGCGGAGGGGGTGGCAGTTCCCTTGAGAGCGGTACATTCTTCACTCTGGGCGTCGTCGGTGGGACAACAGGTGAGGGTTGGGTAGGCTGGAACCATGTCATTGAGCGGATCACATACTTCAGCGGAAAACCTTCGGGCGGATGGCCGGACGGCGGACCAACTTCGGGATATATCGATCACCAGAGGATGGTCAAGTCAGGCTGAAGGGTCAGCTCTTATTGAGTTCGGGAACACCCGGGTGCTTTGCACCGCCTCACTGACCGAAGGCGTGCCGCGCTGGCTGCGCGGTGAGGGCAAGGGATGGGTTACCGCTGAATACGCGATGCTGCCAAGGGCGACCAATACCCGTTCAGACCGGGAATCGGTGAAGGGAAAAATCGGCGGCCGTACGCATGAGATATCTCGGCTGATTGGTCGTTCGCTGCGGTCCATCATCGACACCAAGGCGCTCGGCGAGAACACCATCGTGCTGGACTGTGATGTGCTGCAGGCCGACGGCGGCACCCGCACGGCGGCAATCACCGGCGCTTATGTTGCGCTCGCCGAGTCCATTCGCTTCGCCCGCGAGAAGAAACTGATTTCAGCTTCAGCACAACCGCTGTTGGACACCGTAGCGGCGGTATCGGTGGGCATTATTGATGGCGAACCTATGCTGGATCTGGCTTATGTGGAAGATGTCAGTGCCGAGACCGACATGAATGTGGTGGTGACCGGTAGCGGTAAATTCGTTGAAGTGCAGGGTACCGCTGAGGGCGCGCCTTTTGATCGCGATGAGCTCAATGCGCTATTGGATCTGGCTCTGCTCGGCACCGCTCAGCTGGCCGAGATCCAGCGCGAGACGCTGAGCTGAGACGATGGTCCTGATGGCCGAGCCGCGGCTAATCCTGGCCACCCACAATCAAGGTAAGTTGCGGGAACTGCGGGAGTTGTTGCGCGGCCAGGTCCCGAACCTTGACGTCGACACCCAGGTAATCGACGCAGCCGCGGCGGGTGCCCCCGATGTGGTCGAGACCGGGGTGACTTTCGCCGAAAACGCGCTACTCAAAGCCCACGCCGTGAGCGCCGCGACCGGCCTGCCAGCGATTGCCGATGACTCGGGTTTAGCGGTGGATGTGCTCGGTGGTGCGCCGGGGATTTTCTCCGCGCGCTGGGCCGGAAAACACGGTGATGACCTGGCTAACCTTCATCTCTTATTGGCCCAATTGGGCGATATCTCCGCCGAACATCGTGCCGCCGGATTCGTCTGCGCAGCAGCGCTGGTGGCCCCCGGCGTCGAAGTGGTTGAGCTGGCCGAATTGCGGGGCACTCTGCTCAGTGAACCGCGGGGAAGTAATGGCTTCGGCTACGATCCGATCCTGCAACCCGAGGGCATGGAGCTTTCCTGCGCCGAACTGGACCCGACCGAGAAGAATCGAATCTCGCACCGCGGCCAGGCTTTCCGGAAGTTGCTGCCTGCGGTAATAGCCACCCTGAGCGAATTGCCCGGAGAACGCTGAACCCGAGCTTTTAAAGAACTGAGTGTGCAGTTCTACACGTTTTAGAGCACTCACAACGTGTAGATCTGCACACTCAGCAAGAAGAGATGGCCGACTTAGCTCTGTTCGGCTTGCTTCCGACGGGATCGCCAACCGCGGATAACCTCAATGATGATCGGGATTACCGAGATCAGCACGATCAAGATGAAGATCAAGTCGAGGTTCTCGGTGACCCAGGGGATTCGGTCACCCAGAATGAAGCCGAGCAGCGTAACGCCGCCAGCCCAAAGCACGCCACCAACCAGATTGAAGATGGTGAAGTGCCGCTTGTTCATCTGGGCTACGCCAACAATGACCGGCACAAAGGTTCGGACGATCGGTACGAAGCGGGCCAAAATAAGCGCTTTGCCGCCGTGCTTCTCAAAGAACTCGTGTGCTTTAGTGATGTTCTCCTGCTTGAAGAACCGTGAATCTGGTCGGTTGAAGATGGCTGGCCCGGCCTTTGCGCCGATCATATAACCCACCTGATTTCCTACCACTGCGCAGATTATCAGCAGCAGGACCAGCACCCAGATATTGATTGGTAGCTTGCCCGCAGCGGTCAACAGCCCAGCGGTGAAGAGCAGCGAATCACCGGGGAGGAAGAAACCGAGGAGCAGGCCGGTCTCGGCGAAAATAATGCCACAGGCGATCACGATCACCCAGAAACCCAGAGCCGGGTTGTCCAGAATATTGATCGGGTTGAGCCAATCCGGGAGCAGACCGGTACGCACCGGTCCGCCGAGGAAAGCTGCCTGAAGGTCAAAGGCCCCGAGGCCTGAAGCTAAAAGAGTCACCCTTCAAGGGTACGGTACAGCACTCAGCAGCCTAGGCAGCGCTGACTGTGAAGCGAGCACAGGGAACAACTAAGCAGCGGGTTTTGAGATCTAAGCGAAGTTCCCTACGGACCTAGCCCAGCAACTCGTCCGGATAGCACCACCGCCAGCTTTCACCGGTCTCCACACTACGCATCACCGGATGGCCGCTCTGCCGGTAGTGGCGATCCGCATGTCGGCCCACCGAGGAATCGCAACAGGCCACCTTGCCGCAGCTCAGGCACATTCTGTAGTGCACAGTGCTGGTGCCCTCCTTAACGCAGTCCTCGCAGACCAAGGTCTCGGGGACCGGGCGGTCACGCGCAGCTTGCAGATGTTCGCAGCCGCCCTCTGTGATGCTCTCCTCGGTGGGATCGTCAAACTCGGGGTCTTCCAGGGCGCTTTCCAGCATCGACTCCTCCACATCAAGTCGATTGAGCACCTCGGCCAGCACCTCATGAGGATAATCGCCGCCACGCCGCAGGCTGAGCACTTCCTGACGTTCTGCGTCCAGCATCTCCTGGCGAAGCTGTGCGTAACGCTGGGAGGGGGTCATTGCCTCGCTACCTGGCCTACCCAGTCGCTCCCAGGCCGCGAGGCCGCGCTCCTGGGTGCGACGCTTAAGCATTGCCAGCACTTCCGGAGGATCATCATCGGTGGTGATTTCGCGCAGATGAGCCACGCCAGCGGAGGTGGCACGCTGCATCACGGCGGCCTCGGAGAGTAGGTCCTCGCGTTTGTCTGGGCCACGCACCTTGAGGGTGCGGACCAAGGCTGGCAGAGTGAAGCCTTGCAGCGCTAAGGTGCCACCTACCACCACCAGGGCGGCAAGGATAAGAACTTCGCGATGCGGTAGCTCGGTGGGTAGGGTGAGCGCTGCAGCAAGTGTCACCACGCCGCGCATTCCGGCCCAGGAAATGATGGCCGGAGAGGTCCAGGAAGGATTGGGGTCGGCCTGGCGCACCGCCGGAATGAGTCGCGGCAAATAGGTTGCTGGGAAGACCCAGATGGGTCGTAAGAGAAGAACGGCGACAAGTACCGCGAGGCAACCCCACCAGATCGCGGCCAGTCCCAGAGAATCCTCCTGGACTTCCTGAATGATTGTCTTAGCCTGCAAACCAATGATTAAGAAAACCGAATTCTCCAAGAGGAACTGCACCGTGGTCCAGTTGCTGCGCTGGCTCATCCGGGAAGCACCGCCGGGCATCGCCGGGCTCTTGAAACCCATGAGCAGGCCGCAGACCACCACGGCGAGCACACCAGAGGCCGGCATGTCGAAGAGATGGAGTTCCTCGGCCGGTAGGTACGCCAGGAACGGCGCGGCCAGGGACATTGACGTATTGATCGCTACGTTGCGTACTCGTTTGCGGATAAAGGTCAGGATGATCGCTACAACGACGCCGATCACCACGCCGCCGCCCGCTGCCCAGAGGAACTGAGCACCGGTCTGCCAGACCGAAATAACCCCACCGGTGGCGGCGATCGCGGCGCGCAAGGTGACTAGCGCGGTGGCGTCGTTGACCAAGGATTCGCCCTCCAGAATGCTGACAACTCGTCGGGGCATTCCGACTCGGCGAGCGATCGCGGTGGCGGCGACAGCATCCGGGGGAGCGACCACTGCACCCAGCGCGATCGCCGCAGCTAGCGAGATGCCGGGGAAAACCCAATAAGCCACCAACCCGACGCCGAGCGCGGTGAAAATCACATAACCCACCGAGAGCAGACCGATAGCGCGCCTATTGCTGCGGAAATCAACGAGCGAGGTTTGATAGGCGGCGGCGAAGAGCAGCGGTGGCAGGATGGCGACCAGGATGATCTCTGGGTTCAGTTCCACCTCCACCTGGGGGATAAACGAGGCAGCTGCGCCCACCACCACGAGCAACAGCGGCGCGGAGATATTGATTCTCTTACCTATCGCGCTCACCGCGCAGACCACCAGCACAATAGCCAGCAAGACCCCAATGAATTCCATTCGATCATTGTGCCAGTTCCTGACCGACTCGGTTGCCCGCAGGGAACCTCCGGTGGCTTCATGACGGGATGACGCGGCTTGGCTTCGGTGACAAACGTCATTGAGGGCCATGCACTGCCGTGGCAGGATGTAGGGGTGATGCGCTGTGGATGAGATGGGACAAATTTTTGGCTGGATTGGCTCACACTGGTGGTTGATTTTCCTATTACCGGTATTTGGCGGCATCATCCGGGCAACTTTTGGCTGGGATCAGCGTTCCCGGAAACGTGCTGAACGCGGACGAGGTGATGATTACTCGACGCTGCGAGGTAATGGACCTCAGCCCATTAGCCAAACCGGGCCGGATCTCTCTGCGGCCTATCAAGCCGCGCATCAGCAGGCAACGCAGTATCAACAACCAAATCAACAGCCAAAGTCTCAGCGACCCAGCGAAGCCGAACGGCTGGTCACTGATCACGACGCGGTGAACGCCCGCTGGCTGGACTACGAACTCGACGTGGCCAAGCTGATCGACTATCCGATGATGTCTGATGTGCGCGAGCCGCTGACAGTCGATTTCCTGCGAGCGAAGCGTCTCGCCGACGGTTTGCGCCCCGAGCATGCCAGCGAAATTTCGACCGAAGCTCAGCTGATTGAGTATCGTCAGGCAGTGCGCAATTTTGAGGTCAGCTTCGACATTGCTGAGCGAGAGGCAAAACGGCTGAAAGATCAGCATTTCACCGAGCCAGAACGGCAGCGACTCAAGACCGCGAAAAAACTGCTGCCGATTGCGGTGGATGAGGCTTCCACCCCAGCTGAGCGACAGCTGGCCTACGAGCGGACGCGTAAGGAACTTGACGGATTGATCGTGCTGCCGGACGAGGCCCTAGCTGCCCTGGAGAAACGAGTTCAAGCGGGCATTACTGCTGCTCGGTCGGCAGCGACGCAGGCGAAGCCTTCAGGCGCAGCAGGGGCAGCAGAAAAAGAGCGATAAGCGGGGCTAGATCGGCGTTGGCTGCTGTGTTGAGCGGAATCCAACGCAGCTCGGCGATTTCCGCCTGGGCGGTGGCTTGATGCTCTCCGGAGGCGAGGAAAACTTCGGCGCTGACCAGATCAGCGTCCTGATTGGCCGCTTCGCCAAGCCAATGGCCTAGATAGCTTAGCTGATCGATCGAAAGCTCGAGGCCGACTTCTTCGCTGACCTCACGAAGGGCGGCTTGTTCTGCCGTTTCGCCCGGGTCGGCCTTGCCGCCCGGCAGCTGGAATTTGGCGGTGCCGCGTTTCCGTACCGTGAGCAATTCACCCTGCTGGTTGAAAATCGCCACCGCACTGACCTGGACTGTTTGCTGCACACTTCATGCTCTCCCGCTCGGGGGAGGAACGCAAAATAGTTGACAACGTGGAGGATTATCTCTAGGTTAGTTACATGAGTAATGAACCGGCTAACCAAGTAACTAGCTTGGCCTGTTCTGAAAGGGGGATTCGTGATCGATAACGATAAGCCAATCTTCCTGCAGATTGCGGAGCTGATAGAGAACGAAATTGTCGAGGGCAGTTTTGCCGAGGAAACTCAGGTGCCCTCGACCAATGAGTTCGCCTCGTTCCATCGGATCAATCCCGCAACCGCGGCCAAGGGGGTCAACCTGCTGGTCGATGACGGCATTCTGTACAAGCGACGAGGAATTGGCATGTTCGTAGCAACCGGAGCGAGGGGCATCTTGATTGCGCGCAGACGCGAGAAGTTTTATCAACAATACGTAGCGCCACTGCGAGTAGAAGCTCGCAAATTAGGCATTGACAGTAAACAACTTGCCGAGATGATCACCAGGGACGGTGCTCAGTCGGAACAACCGCAGGAAGCGGTAGAAGGGGCAGCGAGATCATGAATGAGGTAACTCAACACGCCAACAGTGCGGTGGTGAAAGTTCGAAATCTGAGCAAGAATTATCGCGACTTCAAGGCATTGGATTCTGTCAGCTTTGAGTTGCAGCCGAACAAAATCTATGGTCTTTTAGGACGCAACGGCGCGGGTAAGACCACCATCATGTCGATTCTGACTGCGCAAGGGTTCCGCTCCAGTGGTGAGATTGAAGTTTTCGGCGGTGACCCTTACGAAAACGATAAGATCCTCAGCCGGATCTGCTTTATTAGGGAATCGCAGAAATATCCGGATGACTTCCGGCCCAAGCATGCTTTTGCTTCCGCAAAGCTGTTCTTCGAGAACTGGGATCAGGAACTGGCGGATCGACTGGTGGAAGATTTTCAGTTGCCGTTGAACCGTCGGATCAAGAAGCTTTCACGTGGTCAGCTTTCGGCGGTCGGCGTCATTATTGGCCTCGCCTCGCGGGCCGAGCTAACTTTCTTCGACGAACCGTACTTAGGGCTCGACGCAGTGGCGCGACAGCTCTTCTACGACCGCTTGGTAGAGGATTACGCCGAGCACCCGCGCACCATCGTGCTCTCCTCACATTTGATCGATGAGGTTTCGAATTTGCTAGAACATGTAATCGTGATTGATAAGGGCAAGATCATCATTGACGATGACGCGGAAAACATCCGCGGCGGTGCGGTCACCGTGGTGGGGCCGGCCTCGAAGATCGACGGCTTCGTGGCTGGTCGAGAGATCTTGCACCGGGAGAATTTCGCCTCGCTGGCCTCGGTGACCATTAATGGTCAACTCAGTCCGGCGGAGCGCGGACGGGCCAATGAACTTGGCTTGGAACTGGCTCCCGTCTCGCTTCAGCAACTAGTAGTGCGCAAGACAATCAATTCTTCGGCCGAGGATTTCGCCGAGAAGGCCGAGCAAGAAGTGCTCGCTAAGGAGGCATCGCGATGAGCAAGGTTATCAATGTAGTCAGAATGCAATTGACGAATAAGTGGACGTTCCTAGGTATTCCGGCGGTGATCCTGGCGGGATGTTTCCTGCTCAGTTTGGCGATTTTCGCGATCATTCCCAATAGCGTCGAATTCAAGTTCTCCGGTGCGGGTCAGGGTGTGATCTGGTATTTCTTCGCCCTCGGACTTCAGGCGCTGACCCTGACTTTCCCGTTCTCACAAGGTCTGAGCATTAGCCGTCGCGCCTTCTACCTGGGCTCAATGTTGCTCTTCGGCACTGTGGCTCTGGTGATGGCTCTGTTCTACTGGGTGATGGGCCTGATTGAGAACGCCACTAATGGTTGGGGGATGAACGGGCACATGTTCTACCTGCCCTGGGTCTCCGATGGTGCCTGGTACGCCACGATCCTGTTCTTCTTCTCCATTATGATGTTCCTCTATCTTTTCGGCTTTTGGGCGGCCACACTCTATAAGCGCTGGCAGGTCAACGGCGTACTGGTGGTCACCATCGGGCTGGCAGTGATTATTGTCGGCCTGGTGGCACTGCTCACCTGGCAGGGCTGGTGGCTTGACTTCTTCGGCTGGTTCGGAGCGCAAAGCAATCTGAGCATTGCCGGCTGGTTGCTGGCGCTGAGTGTTTTGCTGGCTGGCGGCTCTTACCTCACCCTGCGCCGAGCCACCCCCTAACGCCCAGTGCCTTAACGCCCGGTGCCTTAACGCCCGGTAGCTCGGGCGCACCGTCGCCACCTCACTCAGCGGTCGAGTGTCGAGATCTGGGGCTTAAAACGACAGAATAAGCCCCAGATCTCGACACTCGACGGTTTTTAAGAGGAGAGCTTGAGCTCTACGGCTAGGTCGGTTTCCGGGGTGTGCAGCACGGTGTTGAAACCTAGGGCTGCCGCGGCGTCGAGGTTTTCCTGTCGGTCATCGATGAAGGTCACTTGGGCTGCCGGGACGGCAAGGTCGTCGAGTACGTGCTGGTAGATCTGAGCGTCGGGTTTCACTAAACCAAGCTGTCCGCTGAAATATAACTTGCTGAAAAAGCGTGGCCAAACGCTCGAAGCACCTAGATCCTTGGCCAGCTCGACCGGCATATTCGACAGCAGTGCCAGGCCTGCACCGGTTGAGTCGATGGCCTCCAGAACGTCAAGAGTCTCGCCGTTGAGATGAGACCAAGCACGTACATCTAGGGCGTGCAGTTGCGCCAGCTGTCCGCTAGAGACCGACCGCCCGAGCACTCGCTGCCAATACTGTTCGGTGCTGAGCTCACCGGCGTCGTAACCCCTCCGATGCTGCCAATAAGCACTGCTTTCTGGCTCAGCAGCGAATCCGCTAGCCTCCGCCAAAGCCTCCCAATCAGCCGCGGTGGGTGGCTGAGAGATCACCATTCCGTAGTCAAAGAGATACCAGTTCACGCTTCTCAGCTTATCCGGCACGCCGCGCGCACCAAGCCGTGGCGGCGGCGTTAGTCTTGATAAGTGGGTTTGGATTTCACGGCTATCGATTTTGAAACGGCGAACGGCTTTCGTGGTTCGCCCTGTGCCGTCGGATTGAGCCGAGTGCGGGATGGTCGGATTGTCGAAGAAGCCTTTTGGCTGATGCGCCCGCCAGCGGGACACGATCACTTTGAACCGCGGAATATTGAAATTCATGGCGTGACACCGCAGCAAGTAGCCAGTCAACCCCGCTTCGCTGAGGTTTTCGATGAGATCTCTGAATTCTTAGCCGACGACGTCCTGGTGGCTCATAATGCGGCCTTCGATACCGGGGTGATTAAGGCTGCGCTGCAAGCCAGCGCCCGGTCCGGTCCGGCATTCTCGTACGCCTGCACGGTAATACTTGCTCGGCTGAGCTATTCCTTGCCGTCCTACTCTCTGCCCTTCGTCGCCGAAGCCGCGCAGGTACCACTGATCAATCACCACGATGCCATTGAAGATGCCAGAGCTTGCGCGGGAATCTTGATTGACATTGCCGCCAAGCACGGTGCCGCGAGCGTCGTGGAGCTCTATCAACTGCTCAATCTCGCCTTGCCGAAGATGCCAGCATTTGTGCCGGATCCGCTCGCCCCGGCGACACCACCTGCCAAGGTGGCCGCGAATTGGTTCGGCTGGCCTGAGGAAGGCGCAAACCCTCAGGCCAATGCGCTCGCGGATCATAATCATCCGCTTTTCGGGCAGACAGTAGTTTTTACCGGGAATCTGCAGATCTCGCGTGGCACGGCCAAACAGCGCGCCGCCCAGCTAGGTGCCCAACCAGCCAGCACGGTGACCGGTAAAACCACCGTGCTCGTGGTCGGGGACGGTTTTATTGCCGCAGACCTACGGCGCGGTGATACCGGCGCGGGCAGGGTGACGGCGAAAGCACGTAGGGTGCTTGAACTACACGGCAAGGGACAGAAAATCGAGGTGCTCTCCGAAGGGGAGTTCATGCAAATGATCGGTTAGAACGTGAAATCAACTCCGGTCAGTGTTGCCGAGAGAGTCCACAATGCTTCGGCGGCCGAGCGGTCATAGGCAGCGGAGGCAGCGCGCTGCCGGGTCGGTTGACCGACCATGTGGAACATTTTGGCTGGCCCCCAGTAGGAACCACCTGGTACCTCGTCGGCACTTGCTGCGTGCACAATAGGCCACGCTCCGGCGTCCTTACCCTGGCAGAAAGGTTGTCCGAGGGTGCGCAGCGCGGCTGGCAACCTACCGCTCTTCTTAGCGGTCTTCGCGGGGACAGGACGCGCCGGAGTGTATTGCTCGGGGGAGTTGCCAGGATGGGCCACCACCGAGTGAACCGGCAGCTGGTGTTCCCGCAAGCGGCGGTCTAGTTCGAAGCCGAACTGCATCACGGCCAATTTTGAGTTCTGATAATTGCTGAACCAGCCGTTGCTGCCCGGTGCGTTGAGCCGAGGCTTCGCCCACAAGTGCGAGAGGCTGCCCAAATGCACAATTCGTGCTCCCGCGGTCTCCTGAAGCATTGGGAAAAGTCTGGCCAAGAGCGCAAAATGGCCGAGGTGGTTGGTGCCGAAAAACACTTCATAGCCATCGCTGGTGCTGATCACCGCGGGGTGATGCACCACCCCAGCATTGGCAATCACGACATCTAGCTTGGGCCCTGCGAGCAGTTGTTCGGCTGCTGTCTCAATCGACGCTAAGGAAGCCAAATCAAGCTGCTGGAAGCCAGGCTGACGCCTCGGCGCTCGTTGCGCTCGTTGGCTGATACTCGCTATTGCGGCCCGGGCTCGCTCTGGACTCCGGGCCGCGATGGTGACCCGGTGACCGGCCTCGGCAAGTTGTTCCGCAACGAAATAGCCGATTCCACTGCTGCCACCGGTGACCAGAATGTTCAATGACTTAGCCATGACTTCAGCGTACAGTCCGGCTAATCTGAGCAGATGGCGCATCCCAGAATGTACGACGATGACGATTTTGGTTTGGCTGAGTTAAGAGCGTTGGCCTTGGCATTTCCCGAGGCGATTGAGAAAGAGGCCTTTGGCCGACCGACCTTCCGGGCCGGTGAGAAGGGCAAGGTCTTTAGCTACTTCGGTCAGGGCCAGTCAGGGCATCCGCGGCCCTTTTCGGTACTAGTCCTACTGGAGGAAGCTGAGCGTGAAGCGCTTTTGACTGAGGAGCGCTGCTACCTGCCATCCTATTTGGCCCCAGCAGGCTGGCTGGGCATTGATCTGACCATAACGACACCAGACTGGCAGGAGATTGCAGAGCTTTTGGATAGTTCCTATCGCCGTGTCGCTAGTAAATCGCTCATCACCCGCCTCGACACGGAAGGCGGTCCGGCCGATCAGCGCTGAACGCCGACCCGTGCTCAACGAGGAGCTTTCACTGGAAGCTACTTAGTTCGACACATTCCTTGGGTAGCCGACAGTGGAAAACCTACCCTGGATAGATGGCTCAGCTATCAAATTCGCCGCGCACCGACTCTCCTTCGCCGCGCACCGGGGCGGCCTCCAAAGCGGGCTTCCCAACCGCGGCTTTGCCGGCAGAACAGCAACTGACCGTGCCGCGGAGTGCTCTGCAACGCGTCTTTTGGTTCCCTAATCCAGTCAATGAACATGCGGCTCGAATCACCGCGGGCTTGGTCGTGCTGTTGGCACTGCTCACACTGCTCACCTCCTGGGGGTGGGGCTTGGCGATCTTAGCCGCCGGGTTCGTGCTGCGGGTACTTTTCGGACCACGAATCTCACCCTTCGCGCTACTGTCGGTCAAGGTGCTGGCACCGTTAGTCGGCGAAGCGAAGCTCGTCCCCGGGCCACCGAAGAGGTTTGCCCAGGGGATTGGCGCGGTAATCTCCTTAGCGGCAACGATTTCTTACTTCAGCGGGGTGCCGTTGCTCGCTTGGTCGCTCCTGGTGTTGCTGATTATTGCGGCCTCACTAGAGTCCTTCCTTGGATTTTGCTTGGGCTGCACAATCTTCGGTTTCTTACAACGCCTGGGGGTCATCCCGGCCTCGGTCTGTGAAGCCTGCAATCAGATCGGCGTGCCAGCTAGCTCGCTTCCGAGCCAGTGACCCGAACGAACTCATCGGCCATCGCATAGATGAGCTCGGGTGCCTCGGCAGCTAGGAGCCAGCCCGTTGGCAGACAGGCCTCGCCATAATGTGCGCCGAGAATGTTCCCGGTAATCGCGGCAACCGAGTCCGAGTCTCCGTCGTGGTTTGCCGCCACTCTGATCGCGGTGAGGTAATGAGCCGTCGGACTTGTCGCCTCAGGCTCGGTCACCAGCGCACAATAGCAGGCCAAGGCCAGTGCCTCCTCAGCCACCCAGCCGAGGCCTAAAGCGCTGCTCAGTTCAGCACCGGCAGGGTAGCTGGCTCCAGTTTGTTCGCTGGCAAGTCGAAGCGCGTCTTGCACAGCACCCAGCAGCACCGATTCCGCGCTAAGGGTTTCGAGGTAGCCTTTCATCGAGGTCATCGCCTCGGCGAGTGAGAGCCGCTTTACCGCCAATTGATGGATCAGCCAGCTGAACGCAGCAGAGGCCTGATAAGCCACCGGATGGCCGTGCGTCAGGGCTGCAGCGTTCAAGCTCATTCGAGCAGCCAGCTCGGCATCAAGATGTGGAATCAGTCCAAACGGGGCGGACCGCATCACACTGCCGCAGCCCTTGGCCTCGGCGGCAATAGGCTTCTGAATGGTGCCCATGTCTCCGCTCAGCAATGAAGACAGACAAGCCTTCCCTGGGTCACGACGGTGGAGCAGAACTTGTTGCTGATCAAGCCACCGCCTCGGGGGCTGGGGAGCGTTCTCGGGGATCTGCTCGCCCTGGGTGCGCAGCCAGCGAAGATAGGCGAGCCAGAGACAGGCCAGATGGTCGGCCGCAATGCCCTGGTTGGCCCAGTCAATGGCCTCGATCAACCCATCCAGGGTGAAAAGAGTCAGCTGGGTGTCATCGGAGAAATGTACCGGGGCGTCGGATTGCGAAAGGTCGAGTAACCCCTCATTCCCGAAACGATTCTTAATGCTGGCCAGATCATCTCGCTCAATCAGATAACCGAAAGAATCGCCGAGAGCGCCCGCCATTAGGCAGCCACGCACCGTAGAAGAAAAGTTCATCTTTCCAATTTACTGCCCCGTTGGAGCGGCGCTCGTCGAGCCCTCACAGCAAGTCGGCAGGGTTGAACGGTACAGTAAGTTGCGGATAAACCAACCAAGATGAAGGAAGCCGATGTCTCAGGTGAGTACCGTCAACAGCGAATCAGTTGTTGAATCCGAAAATGAAATCGTTGAAAGCAAGGCACCGTCGCTGTGGGCGCGGCTCGGTGCGGAGGTGATTGGCACCTTCATTTTGGTCTTCGGTGGCCTGGGAGCGGCAATGTGGGGTGGCCTGCAGGGCGCCTCACAAATACCGTCGGCGCTTGCCTTTGGTCTGGCCCTCGTGGTCGCCGCTATCGCTTTTGGTCAGGTATCCGGAGGCCATTTCAACCCCGCTGTCACTCTCGGCGCTGCCATTGCAGGCGGTATCAAGTGGCTGCATGGCCTCTACTACGTGATCGCTCAGGTGATTGGCGGACTGCTGGCCGCGCTCATCCTCTATGTCACCCTGGTCCGGGTGCCAGCCTTCCAAACCCCGACCGAAGGCGGCGGGCTGAGCAGCTTCTTCGGTCAGCTGGCCAATGGTTTTGACGACCACTCGCAGCTCAAGTTGCCGATGCTCAGCGCTGCCTTGATTGAAATCATTGCCACCGCAGTATTTGTCTCGGTGATTCTTGCTGTTGGCCGGTTGAAGAGCAATAAGGCGGTCGGTCCGTTCGCGATTGGTCTCAGCCTCGCGGTGCTGCTGACCGTGCTCGGCCCGTTCACCAATGGCAGCCTGAACCCGGCTCGCTCCACCGCAGTGGTTTTCTTTACCGATGGCTGGGCGGTTGGCCAGCTCTGGTTGTTCTGGGTCGCCCCGCTGATCGGTGCCGCCCTGGCTGGCTTGATCTACCGTGGTTTCATCGTCACCGACGGTGATGCGCCGAGGACCGTAGCCGACGCAGCGCCGCTGGAAACCGAAGGTGAGCAGGAGCTCGCGACGGTCGCCGAAGGCCAGCTGGCCGGGAGCCAAGCGACCGAGGCAGCCGTCCCGGAGAGCACTGTTAACCAGGAAGCGCGTGACTTCTTCGACGGCAAGACCAGCCCAAAGTCGGCCGACGAAGCCAAGTCCAAAGAGGACTAGAGACTAGGAGTTACTAAGGGCTGGCACCGATGTCGGTGTCAGCCCTTAGGCTTTCCCCATGAGATTGCTACACACCTCTGACTGGCACCTTGGTCGCTCCTTCCATGGCGTCGGTTTGCTCTCCGCTCAGCGCAGGTTCATCGATCAGCTGCTGCAGACGGTGCTTGAGCGCCAGGTCGATGTGGTGCTGATCTCCGGGGATGTCTATGACCGGGCACTGCCTGGGGTGGACGTCGTCCGGCTGTTCAGTTCCGCGTTGACCCGCTTGCATGCGGCCGGAGCAACTGTGGTGCTCAGCAGCGGTAATCATGACTCCGCCACTCGGCTGGGATTCGCTGCCGAGGTGTTGAGCCAAGGCGGCGTGCATATTCGCGCCGGAATTGCCGAGCTTGATCGTCCGGTACTGATCGATGGAATCGCTATTTACGGGGTGCCCTATCTTGAGCCGCGCTTGGTGGCAGAAGACCTTGATGTGCAGCAGCCCGACCATGGCTCGGTGATGGCCGCCGCACTGGATCGAATCCGGGCGGACCTAGCCGAACGGCCCGGAATTCGCTCCGTGGTGATGGCCCATACTTTTGCCTCCGGAGCCCTCAGCTCTGACGATGAGCGAGTGCTCAGCGGCATGCGTAGCGGCGGGATTGGCGCGGTTCCTCTGGATCTTTTCACTGACTTCGACTATGCCGCGCTGGGACACCTGCACCGTCGCCAACAACTCAGCGACCAGGTTCGTTACAGCGGATCACCGCTGGCATACTCCTTTGCCGACGCCGAGCAAGCCAAAGGTGGTTGGTTGGTGGAGATTGATCAGCACGGGCTGGGCGAAGTCGAGGCAGTGAACTGGCCGGCCGAGCGGCAGCTAGCCACTCTGCGCGGCGAATTAGCTGAGCTCTTGGCCGAGCCGAGTCTGCGCGAGGCCGAACAAAAATATTGCCAAGTGGTACTGACAGATCAGCAACGACCGGCCCGCGCAATGGATCGGCTGCGTGAACGTTTTCCTTACACCCTGGTGCTTGAGTATGCGCCGAGCGTAGTGCGGGACGGCGATAAACCGAGCTATGCACACCGGATTGCCGCGGCCACCGGCGATCTTGAGGTCTGCACAGGCTTCCTTGCCCATGTTCGTTCTCAGCAGGCTAGTACCACGGAGGCGGAAGCGTTCAGTCAAGCCCTGGATTCGGTACTCGCCGCTGAGGTGACGGAATGAGAGTGCATCGCCTCGAAGTGCAGGCCTTTGGACCGTTCGCCGATCGGCAAAAGGTTGACTTCGATCAGCTCGGCGAACAGGGGCTTTTCTTACTCAACGGAGCGACCGGAGCTGGTAAAACCAGTGTTTTGGATGCCATCTGCTTTGCTCTGTATGGCTCAGTTCCCGGGGCTCGGCAAGACGGCCACCGGCTGCGCAGCGATCACGCCCCGATTGATCTAGAGCCGCTGGTGATCCTGGAATTCAGTGTGGCCGACCGGCAATTCCTGGTGGAGCGCAGCCCAGCCTGGCAGCGTCCGGCTAAGCGCGGAAAATCAACTGTCACTGAGCAGGCCCGGACCCTGCTTCAAGAAAAAGTTGAGGGCAGCTGGCAGCCAATGACCTCCCGCAGCCAAGAAGCTGGTGGCGAGATTTCGGCGTTACTGGGCATGAATCGCGAGCAGTTCACCAAAGTTGTGATGCTCGCCCAAGGTGAGTTCGCCGCTTTTCTACGTGCCCAGGTCAAGGAACGCAAAGAACTGCTGCAGAAGCTTTTCAGCACCGACCGGTTCCAAGCTGTCGAAGAGCAGCTGGCGGCGACCGCGACAAGCTTAGCTAGCGAGGTTGCTGAGCAGGACGCGGCGCTGGCCGCTATCCTGCAGCAGGCCCGAGAGCAATTGCGACGATTCCTGCCGCGCTCTGAAGAAGCTCATCCGGCCGTTGCGACTGCGGAGAGCGAGGAACGCACCGAGCCTGCGGAGCCTCGGCTAGCTCAGCATGAAGCAACCGAAGAAGCTGATTTCGTCGAAATCCTCAGTCTCGCCGAACAGGCTCAAGTTGATTCGCTCACTGCACTGCAGCGCGCCGAGTCCGAGGAGCTGAGCAGTCAGCTAGAGCTGCAGAAGGCGGAACAACTCAGCCTTCGACATAGTGCACTTGCTGCCGCCGAAACCGTCAAAGCCGCTGTTCAGGCTCAATCAATGGATCGAGCGGCGGCCCAAGCTGCCTTTGAACTGCATCATTTGGCCGAGGGCTTCGGCAGCGAGATCGAACGCTTGCGGCAAGCCAGCCGAGACCAGTTACTTGCCGCGAACACCATGGAGCGACTGCGGTCAGAGTTACCCGCAGAATTTGCCTCGAGCGATTCGGCTGATTGGCAAGCAGCTGCTCGGCAGCTAGCCCGAGAGTCCAGCGTGGCAGAGGCAATGCTCCCGGAACAGCAACTAGTTGATGATCAGCGCACGGAACTGCAGCAAACTCGCGGCGAACTGCTCGATCAGCAACAAAAGGTGGAACAGCTCGGCGGCCGCTTGAGCGAGCTTCTCGCACAGCAAAACGAGGTGTCCAGCGAGGCAGCCGCAGCCGAAAAGGCTGCCTCGCAGGCTGAATTACGCGAGCAACAACTTACCAACTCCGCAGAGAAGCTCAAAGCCTTTCAGCAACGCGAAAGGCTTGCTGAAAGCTTTCGAGATCTCGATGAGCAGCTGCAGGAGGCGAAAGCAGCACAACTTGAGGCTAAAGAACAATGGTTGAAACTGCTACAGGCTCGGCTAGAACATGCAGCGGCTGAGCTAGCTGCCAAGCTTTCCCCGGGCGAAGCCTGCCCGGTCTGCGGTGCCCTGGAACATCCACGACCAGCGAGCAACGGCGATGAGGTGCGCGGCTCGGAGCGGCTTGAAGAACAGGCAATGGCGCAGCAAGAGGAACGTCAACAACTGGTTGAAATACTGACAGAACGACATGCGGCGCTGAGGGCTGAGCTGGCAGCTTCGGCGGCCCAGGCAGGGGAGAGCAGCCTGGAAGTGCTGACCGAACAGCATCAGCACAACCTGGCAGCCCAGCAAGCCGCCACCGCGGCAGCAGAACTCAGCGATCAGCTAAAACTCACCATGCTCGAATTGGTAGCCGAGCACGGCGAGCTGAGCATCACTTTGCAGGAGTCCGAGACCCGGGTGCATCAGTTGAGCGCCAAAGCCTCGACGCTTGAGGCGTCAATTGCCGAGCGGAGCGCAAAAATAGCCGAGCAGCTCGGCTCCGACTCCACCTTGCAGAGCAAGATCCGCCGACTCACCGAGCAAGAACGCCTGCTACTTGAAGCAGCTACCGCAGATGGGGTCCTAGCGCAACGCAGTCAGGAAGCGAACACCGCACAACGCCTGCTCGACGATAAGCTCGCTGGTACTGTTTTTGACAGCGCGGAAGCCGTTTCGGCGGCCTTGTTGAGCGCTGAACGCTTGGCCGAGCTACAGCAGCGTCTGAGTCATTATCAGGAAGAAGCCATTCGAGCCGAACAGGCCTGGCAGAGCGCCGAGGTGCAAGCCGCTTTGCAGGAGCGGGCAGAGCAGATCACCCCGCCCAGTGAGGAACTACTCGGTCAGCTCGGCGTTGCCAGGGAGGAAGCGGCGCGAGAAGTTAGAACGACAGCGCTGCAATCCGCATTAGCCAGCCAGTTGTTCGCCACGGTGACCGAATCGGCGAGCCGTTATACGATCCTCGATGAACAACTAAGACCGCTTCGAGAGCGCTCCCAGATGCTCACGGCATTAGCGGAAACTGCCCGTGGCCTAGGCCATAACGATTACAAGATGCCGCTGAGCGCCTACGTTCTCGCCGCCAGGCTGGAGCAGGTCGCGGCCGCCGCGACCGAACGGTTGCTGACCATGAGCGACGGACGCTATTCGCTCGAATATAGCGATGCCCTGGCGGGGCGGTCGCGTAAATCTGGGCTTGGCTTGGAAGTCATTGACGGCTGGACCGATCAACGTCGGGATACCTCAACGCTTTCCGGTGGCGAGTCGTTTATGGCTTCCCTGGCTTTGGCCTTGGGCTTAGCGGATGTGGTGCAACAAGAGTCGGGCGGCCTGCAGATTGAGACGTTGTTCGTGGATGAAGGATTCGGCAGCTTGGATGAACAGGCCTTGGATCAGGTGATGACCTCATTAGAGAACTTGCGCGATAGTGGTCGGGTGGTCGGCCTGGTGAGTCATGTTGCCGAGATGAAACTGCGAATTCCGCAGCAGCTCCAAGTGATCAAAGGCCGGGCCGGTTCCACGCTGACCACCAAGGTTCTTGATGAGCTAGAATAGTGGTGTAACCGGGTCGGGTGCATCGGGCGGAGGGACGATGCACGTTGTGACGCGTACCCGAAAGGCGCATTGTGCCTCAATCCGCTAAATCCTCTGCCCCTGAAGATTCACTGGGGATACCTTCTGAGACGATAAATCCCCAGCAGATCACCGTTGACCCAACGGGGTCCGTTACTCAAGGCGAATCCACTGCTGGAAGCTCCGCTGCACCGGATTCGGAACAATCGCCGGGGCGTTTCGGCCGAATCCTAGCTCTTTCCGGTCGGGGCTTTGTGCCGCTAGGGTTGTTTGCCCGGCTTCCGCTGGCGATGCTCAATGTCGGAGTGCTCACCCTGGTCACCGCGGTCAGCCACTCCTACGCGATTGGTGGTTTTGCCGCCGGGGCCGCGGGCATCGGCTCGGCAATGGGCGCACCATTACTTGGTTTCATCGCCGACCGGATTGGTCAGAAACCGGTCCTCATCGCGGCTGCGGTGGCCAATACCGTTTTCCTGGGCCTGGTGATTGCGCTGAGCTATTGGATAGCCGGCGCGGAGGAGGGGTTTAACGGAGCGAACATCGCCTGGATCCTGGTCGCTAGCTGGCTTGCCGGTGCGAGTTCCCCGCAGGTCGGACCGCTGGCCAGGGTCCGCTGGATGGCCCTGGTCAGGAAGGTGCCGGAATCACGTAGGGATGGTGCCTTAGATACCGCTCTCTCCTATGAGAGCACCGCCGACGAGCTGACCTTTGTGCTTGGTCCGGCCCTGGTGGGTATCTTGGCTTCGCTGATCGCTCCGTGGCTGCCAATCGTGCTGGCCGCCGCCCTGACACTCAGCCTGGTCACCGCTTTCGCGCTGCATCGCACCGTGCATGCCGTCGCGGCCCAGCGCGGCGGCAAGATCGCTCCGGAACCTGTAGCTGGTAATGATCGTTCGGTCTGGTTGAAGGTCGCGGTCCCGGTATTGGGCATGCTCTGTATGGGCACGTTCTTCGGTTCGACGCTGACCTCGCTGAGCGCTTTCACCGGCTCAGTGGCGGCGAACTCAGGTGGTTCTGAGCTGGCTGGTCTGCTTTATGCAGTGATGGGGCTTAGCTCGGCTGCTGCGGCGCTATCGGTGGCTTATTGGCCCCGCTCCTTCGGCCAACGCTGGCGTTGGCTGGTGCTGGCGGCGGCGATGGCGATCCTCTCGGTATTTTTATTGTTGCCGGACACTGTCCCGACCATGCTGCTGGCCTTGTTCTTACTAGGCATTCCGGTCGGCCCGACCATGGTCACGATATTCAGTATTGGCGGACTGGTCGCACCACGACGCTGGCTGGGCACCGTGATGACCTTACTGGCAAGCGGTATTGTGGCGGGTACCGCGCTGGGCTCGTCTTTGGCCGGCTCGCTCGCCGAGGGCTCTGGATATCATCAAGCGTTCATCGTTCCGGTGGCCGCCGCAAGCTTGCTTTTCCTCTTAGGGCTGCTGACCGCGGCTTGGCTGCGTGGGGCGAGCGTGCACAGCACAACCTGAAGGCGTGCAAGCGCCTGAAAGCAGTTCGATCACGGCTGGCGGAGCTAGCAGCGCAGCCGGTAGCGGCTAGCGCAGCAGCGCTGAAATTCGGACAGCCGATTCGGCAACCCGGGCTCCAAGTAGTTCCTCGGAGATTTCGCTTCGGATGTACACCACCGCAAGGGCCGCCGGCCGAGCACCCGGGATGGTAATGGCGGCGGCGACCGAATTCAGGCCGGGAATAACCTCATCATGGCTGTGTGCGAAACCGCGTTCCTTAGCTAGTTTGGCTGCATCTCGATAGGGCTGATCCGGGGCAAGTCGCGCCCACTGTGCAGCATTCATAGTGGATTGGATGGCGATACCGGGCGCACCAGTTGAGAGTGGATGGCGGCTACCCGGACGCTGCGCTACGGTGGCCCCGGTGTGTTGAGGTTCCACGGCAACCAAAGTGACACAATCTTGCCGATCCCAGACGCCGATAAAGGCAGTCATCCCGAGCTCATCGCTGAGCTGGTTGAGTTCTGGCAAGGCAACAGCTTGCAGATCGCGGGAAACCGAGCGCGCTAGAATGGCAAGGCCAGCACCGGGAGCCACCCGACCGGCATCATCCCGGAAGACAAGTGAGTGGTCCTCCAGTGTTCGGAGAATGCGGTAAGCAATCGAACGGTGAACCCCGAGCTGTTCAGATAATTCAGCAATGCTGAGTGGAGTGGCAGCCTGCGCTAGCAGCTCAAGGGCTCGGATCCCTCGAGAGAGGGTTTGCGAGTGGGCGGCGGCTTCCGCTTGTTCACCGGGCACAGCTGCTCCAGACTATGGTTTGACGTGGCTGTTACTAAGCAATCATTATTAGCACATGGTGTTCGATAATAGAACACTTCGAGGATGTGGGCCACGTTCCGGCAGGGGGCGGGGTCGAGGGGGCAGAGTATGGGCGATCCGAGCGAGTATCAACGACGAACCATCAGGTCCCGGGACCACCATTTCCGCGGTTCGCTGGGACGGTTCGCCACCGGAGTAGCCATAGTGACTTTTGAAGGCACCACCCGACATGGCATCACCGTCAACTCCTTCACTTCGGTCTCGATGGAACCACCCTTGGTCCTCGCCTCGATTGCCCGGACCGCCAGATCACATGATGAGTTGGCCAATCGCCCTTTTACCGTCAATATTCTCGGGGCCGAGCAGCAGAGTCTAGCCATGCATTTCGCCGGTCGTCCGCAAGCGCACGAGCCGCTCTGGATCGAGGGTCAAGTGGCGCCGAGACTGGCGAATGTGCTGGCCTTCTTCGAATGTACGCCCTGGGCGGCTTACGACGGCGGAGATCACACCTTGTATCTCGGGGAGGTGGTGGATTTCAGTTATCGCAGTGGCGATGCGCTGGCCTTCGCGAACTCGCGCTTTACCACCATCCCGGAGAGTCAGCTCGGCGTAGAGGACCTACTCTAGCGACGAGAATCTCGACGACGCGACTGCTTGTCGTGCTCGATTAGTGCAGAGAAGAAAGCAGGAAAATGGGCATTCGGACCGGGCAGCAATACCTGGATAAGCTGAATTCAATGCGACCGCATATCGCGATTGACGGCGAAGTGGTGAGTGAAAACATTGCCGAGCACCCCGCCTTCAGGAATGTCGCACGGAGCTATGCCAAGCTTTTCGATCTGCAGCATGACCCGAGGTTTCAATCGGTGTTGACCTATCAGTCGCCCAGTAGCGGGGATCGGGTGAATGCTTCTTTCCTGGTGCCTCGTAGTCAAGAAGATCTGGCGCATCGCCGTGCCGCGATCTCCAGCTGGGCCGAGTACTCAAACGGCTTTCTGGGCCGCACCGGCGACTATATGAACTCAGCGTTGACCGCGTTGGCCGCCGCCGAGAAGTGGTTTGCTCAGGCCGACCCAGATTTTGGGGAGAATATTCGTCGTTACTACGAGTATTGCCGTGAGAACGACTTGTTGGCCACGCATACCCTGATTCCGCCGCAGGTCAATCGTTCGGTCTCCGGATCCGAGCAGCTGGGGGGACAGCTGGCGGCCCGGGTGGTGGAGGAGCGCGCTGACGGCATTGTGGTGCACGGTGCTCGGATGCTCGCGACGAGCGCCCCCATCGCCGATGAGCTGTTGGTGTTTCCATCCACGGTGTTGCGCAGTACCCCCGAGGATGCGCCATATTCATACGCTTTTGCGATTCCCAATGACACTCCAGGGTTACGTTATCTTTGCCGTACCTCGCTTTATACCGGGAAAGGCGTACACGACGAACCGCTGGCCGGGCGTTTCGAAGAGATGGATGCCGTGGTGATCTTTGATCACGTCTTCGTACCCCGGGAACGTATCTTCATGCTCGGTCACCCCGAGCTTTGTAATGCGTTTTATTCAGAGACCGGTGCCGCTGCGCTCATGACCCATCAGGTGGTCACCCGGACAATCGCCAAGAGCGAGTTCTTCCTTGGCCTGGCCGCCGAGCTAGCTTCGTCGATTGGTATCGATGGCTTCCAGCACATTCAAGAGGATCTCGCTGAGCTGATCCAAGCCGTAGAAATCGGTAAGGCGTTAATGCGAGCATCAGAAGCTGATGCTGCGCCCAGTGAGGACGGGGTGATGCTGCCGAAGTGGAGCACTCTGAATGCCGCCCGGAATTGGTATCCGAAGGTGGCGCAGAGATTCCCGCAGATTATTAGGAAGTTCTCGGCCTCCGGCTTGATGGCACTACCTGGCGAGGCTGACCTGCACTCCGAGTCGCTGGCTGATATTGAACTCTATTTACAAGCGAAGACACTCACCGGTCCGGAGCGGGTTCGCTTGTTCAAGCTGGCCTACGATGCATCGGTCTCTGCCTTCTCAGGTCGGCAGGCCCTCTATGAGTACTTCTTCTTCGGCGATCCAGTACGGATGGCCGGGGCCTTGGTGAATTCCTATCAGACCGAGCCCTTGCAGGCCCGAGTAAGAGAATTCTTAGCTCGCGAAGACTGAGGTCGACAAAGCCCGGACGTCCTCTTCGGTGCGACTCTGGCAGCTCGCTCCCAAGCATCCCATTGAGCGGTGCAGGAGCGGCAAATGTGCTGGATTCTGGTGCGCCCCAGTAACTCTAACCGTGCTCGGTCGGACAGCTTGGAGGCCGGTGCTGAAGTGGCTAGCGGGAACCAAAAAACTTTTACCAACTTTTAGGCAAAAGTTGCCCATTTTCGCCAAAATTATGGTTGTCTAGAACTCGGATAGTTTTCCTCGGTAAACAACGGCGCAGAAGGGCTGATGGGATGAGCAATAGCGTTCGGCAGACAATCGGTGGGCACGGTGTGAAGTTACGTGCTGGCGTGGTTGGTATTGGTTGGGCCGGGCAGGCGCATATGGCCGCCTATCATGCCATGGAAGACGTCGAACTGGTGGCCATCGCGGGGATGGAAGAGGACGTGTTGGCCGAGCTAGGACAGACGTATGGTTTGAGCAGACTGCACCGCGAATGGCAGGAAATGATCGATGCCGGGGAGCTGGATGTGATTAGCGTTGCGGTGCCCACCTTCCTGCATGCCCCGATCGCGGTGGCAGCGTTGGAGGCGGGCATTCATGTGCTGAGTGAGAAGCCGATGGCGCGCACCGCCGCCGAAGCTCTGGAGATGACCGAGGCCGCCCGAAAAGCCGGCCGGGTGCTGGAGGTCGCTTTCAACCATCGGCGCCGCGGCGATATTACCGTGCTCAAACAGGCAATCGACAATGGCGAGCTCGGCCGGCCCTACCATGCCCGGGCATACTGGATGCGACGTGCCGGTATTCCCTCGCTCGGCAGCTGGTTCACCAATCAAGAAATGTCCGGCGGCGGTCCACTAATCGATATTGGTGTGCACGTGCTCGACTACGCGCTGCATCTCCTCGGCGACCCAGAGGTTCATTCGGTCTCCGCAGTGACTCATTCAGAACTTGGGGTGCGCGGTTTGGGTGGCTCCGATTGGGCCGCTCGGCGCAGTCTGGAGTCGGATTATGAGGTGGAAGATCTGGCGAGCGCTTTAATCCGTTTTAGCAATGGGGCCTCGCTCATCCTGGAAACTTCGTGGGCTGCTTACCGCCCCAACGGGGATGAGTTCGGTATCACTCTTTACGGTACGGACGGCGGTGCCGAGCTCCGAGTGGTCGACTACGAGTCTGACGTGCCGGTGAAAATTTTCAGCGGTGAAGGCGAAGAGCATACCGACCACGAACTGGTGCCGGTAGAGAACGGCAACCATCCAGCGGTGGTCCAGACCTTCATCGAACACGTGCTGGACCGGCAGAACTGGGCAGCCTACGATGGCTCGGTCGGTTTGAAACGCGCGGCGATTATTGACGCCTGCTACCTCTCTGCGGCCTCGGGCCGTGAAGTAGTTCTCGAGCAGAATCAGCAAGGAGCCTCGGCATGAGCATTCAAGTCACGGTGTGGAACGAGAACGTCCACGAGACCACGCAGCCTGATATTGCAGCGATTTACCCGCGGGGCATTCACGGCGCGATCGCTGAGGGTCTGCAGGAACTACTCGGTGATCAGGTTCAACTGCGCACCGCTACGCTCGCTGATCCCGAGCACGGTCTGAGCGAAGAGGTGCTGAACAACACCGATGTGCTGCTCTGGTGGGGCCATATCGCGCACGACCAGGTTGATGACGCTGTTGTGGAACGAATTCACCAACAGGTTCTCGCCGGAATGGGCATCCTGGTGCTGCACTCGGGGCACTTTTCCAAAATTTTCAAGAAATTGATGGGTACCACCTGTTCGCTAGCCTGGCGCAACGAAGCGGAACGCGAGTTGGTCTGGACGGTTGCACCGAGCCATCCGATTGCCGACGGCATTGCTCAACCGCTGATCGTCGGGGAGCAGGAAATGTACGGCGAATTTTTCGACATACCAGCCCCGGAGGAGTTGGTATTTATTAGCTCTTTCGCCGGCGGTGAGGTGTTCCGCTCCGGAGTGACCTACACCAGGGGACGCGGTAAGGTGTTTTACTTTAGCCCCGGCGACCAGGAATACCCGGTCTACCAGCAGCCAGAGATCCGCAAAGTTCTTGCCAATGCGGTGCGGTGGGCCGCGCCGCAGCAGGCGCAGCGGAATGTTCCGGAGGTAAGCAATCCGGCCCTTGGCTGGTTCACTCAAAAAAATTAGTGGAAGCATTTTTGGGCTGGCGGCGGAGCGAATCTGCTGCCAGCCCAAAATCTAGCCATCACAGCAACTGCAATCCTGGTCAGTACCGTGGGTGGTGCTGCCATCCGGCAGGTCTAAGGCCGGATTCCGGTCTAAAAATCCGTAAGGCTTGAACATGAAGCCCGAATAATCAACCGGCATGATTGGCCAGTCTTCGGTGCGTGGAATATGGGTTGGCCCGAAGACATGCCAGAGCACCACGTCGGTGTTTTCCAGATTGCGATCGGCGGCGGTCCAGCGTTTAAGCCCGTCCCCGGTGTGCTGATTGGGGTAGTCGCCAGCCGGGAATCGCTCGGCCGGATCGAACTGGGTTACCCACAGATGTTTAGTGGCGAAGGCCGCCCGCTCGGCCACCGAGGAACCTGGCTGTGCCATCAGAGTCGGGCCGGGCTGCGGGATCAAGTGGTAGGAGGTCGGTTGACCAACGTGATTGAGCCGCGCTGGATTGCTGACATACCAGGATCGACCCACCGCGGTATCTGCTAGCCGGGAGGCTTCGGACTCCCGTCCCAGCACCGTGCGTCGGTGGGTGAAGGCGTTGCCATAGGGGTTCTCCGGTCCGGTCGGAATGCCCACCACCTCGCCCTCTTCAACAGTATTGTTCAAGCCGTCGATGGCGACGTCCAGTCGGGCGCAGAACAGGTGCTGATGCACCGGGGCTATAACCCCTGGCGCCACCTCTGGGGCGTGCCGATTAGGCGTTCCTGGGACGGTCGCGCCGGCAAAGACAATGCCGGTGGCCTTAGCCTCCACCTGGATGGTGCCGTCAAGGTAGAAGTACCAAAAGAAGCCGTAATCGTAGTTACCAATGGTCGCGAAGTAAGAGATCACCAGGCGGCGGGAGCGGCGAACCACCGATTTCTCACCGGGCTCGGTGTGCTTCCAGAGAATCCCATAATCTTCCTCGTGCATGCAGATCACTTGCGGAATCTTTACCGGGTGGCCGTGATCGTCGGCGACAAAACCGTCGAAGTAGTGGATCACCCCGAGGCAGTCGCAGCCCAGTTTCAATGAGTTAGCGTTTTTGCCGAGTAGATATTCGCCAGCATCAAAGTAGCTGATCCAGAACCGAGTGTTCGTGGTGTCACCGTAGGGCACCACCATTTCGGGGACCGAGGCACGATAAAGCACCGAACGGTCTTCTTCGCCGTCACGGAAGCTGACCGTGTTGAGCACCAAGCCTTCTTTGGCGTTGAAGCCGACCCGAAGCTTCCAGTTCTCCCAACTGACCTGATTTCCTCTCACGCTGAAGCTTGGGCCCTCGGGCTGACTAATCTCAATCGGCTTCAGGCTGGTTCTGGCTGGGCCGGTGAACTTTGCCGCATAGTTCCCTTCGGCCTGCGGCACCGGCACGTCACCATCGTCGTCAACCCGGATCACCCGCCGCTCGGTGAGGTCGATATGCACAATCAGCCCCTCGACTGGGTGTGCCCAGGGGCTGTCACCGGCAAAGTTCCGCATAAAAGTCAGTGAGCGGATCACTCGACGGCCGACCTCATCGGCACGCCCGAAAGAACCGGGCGCCAGTGGAGCGGCGAAGGCGTTTTCCAAGTCGGTCAGACCGCGCCGGGCCATGGCGGCCTGCCATTGCGGGTCAGCTTTCACGATTTCGGCCGCCAGATCGTACTCCTCAAAGAGATACTGCGGTTGGCCATAAGGCGCCTGCCGATTATTTAGTGCCTGCCAGGAAAGCAATGAGTCTGTGGTGACCGAGACGAGAGCCTCGGCGGCATCTCCGGTCGCCGTGTCCAGGACGGTGAGCAGCACGCGGCGCTCCACCGCGTCTCCTTCGCTGAAACCGAGCACGACTGATTTCTCCGGTTCGACCGGCAACACCTGAGGAAAGCGGCTAGTGCTGGTGAGTTTTCCTGCTTCGTCAAGGATTCGCCGGGCTGCGGAGATCTCTTCGGCACTCAGCGGGTCGAGCGGATGAGGCAACGCCGGAGCTGGACTCTGGCAGCCATGCTCGGCCGGATGACAATGACAGTGTTCCATCTGTTCCATCTGTTCACTCTTTTTCGGGCTGCTCTGGTTTTCTGACATGGTTAGCTGGTCTTCTCAGTAACCGTAGTTGAGCCAGACCGCCTTCGTCTCGGTGTAGGCGTCAATCGCCTGCGGCCCCATTTCGCGGCCCCAGCCACTGGCCTTATAACCACCCCAGGGAGCCGCCATATCAGGGATTGGCGGCATATTTACGAAGACCGCGCCGGCGCGGATGCCATTAGCCAATCTTTGCGCGGTGGCGATGTCTTTGGTCCAGACCGTGGCCGCTAGGCCGTATTCGGTGTCGTTCGCGCGAGCAATCAGGGACTCCAGCTCGTCCGGACCATCGTAGGAGAGCACCGAAAGTACCGGGCCGAAGATTTCTTCATGTACCACCGTCATACTGTCCTGCACTCCGGCAAAAACGGTGGGCTGGAAGAAATAGCCTTCGCGATCGGCGACCCGCCCACCAGTGACGAGTTCGGCGCCCTCCGCGCGGCCTACCTCGACAAGGCGTTGCACATGGTTCAGATGCTTTTCTGAGACCAGCGGACCAAGTTGGCTCGACGGATCCAGGCCAGCACCCAGTACCATCGTGGAGACGCCCCGGGCGAGTTTTTCAACGAATTCCTGCTCTCGCCGCTTATCGACATAGAAACGGGTATAGGCCGCGCAGACCTGCCCGCTATTGAGTAAGCCGCCAGCTAGATTCCCGGCAACCGCGGCGTCGATATCAGCGTCGGCGGCGATAATGCTCGGCGCTTTACCACCGAGTTCCAGGGTGAGCCTTTTCAAATTGGATTCCGCACTGGCTTTGGTGATCAGCTTGCCCACCGCGGTTGAGCCAGTATAGGAAAGGTGGTCGACATCCCGGTGTGCGCTCAGTAGCGCCCCGGTCTCGCCGCCGCCGGTGACCAGATTGACCACGCCGGCGGGGAAGCCCGCTTGAGCGGCCAATTCGACCAGGCGCACACTACTCAGTGAGGTGACCTCGGACGGTTTGATCACCACGGTGTTACCGGTGGCTAGCGCCGGCGCTAGTTTCCAGGCCAGGATCATCAGCGGGAAATTCCACGGCGTGATGAGTGCGTTCACTCCGATTGGTTCCTTGCGGGTGTAATGCAAGGTGTCGGGAAAGGACACTGGTGAGGTACTGCCTTCAATTTTGGTCACCCAGCCCGCATAGTAGCGAAAATGTTCGGCAGCTCCCCGTACGCTCACCGTGCGGGAAATCTCTAAGGGTTGGCCCTGATCTCGGGTTTCCAAGGCCGCAAGCTCCTCGGCATGCTGATCAATCAGATCTGCCAAACGGAACAGCAGGGCCGCTCGCTGCACCGGAAGCAGGTCCCGCCAAGCGGAACTGCCAAAGGCTGCTCGGGCGGCGGCAACCGCCTCGTCCACCTGTTGCGAGGAGGCCTGAGAAACCTGCTCAAATACCCGTCCTTCGGCCGGATCATAACTATCGAACGGTTCCGAATCGCCGTCGATCCAATCACCGTCAATATAAAGCTTGGTAGCCACGGACACTCCTTCGATGAAGCAAATCATTCAGCTGTGCATCTTTAGTATTCCGGTTCGTGCGGATGCAGGTTTGTCTGCTGGCGAAGGTGCCTTGACTGTGCGTGAACAGCTCGGCAAGCTGCGCTGCTGGTCAACTGCTTTTCCGGCAATGGCAATGAATTCTTCCCGGCAGTCACTAACAATTGATTCACCGCCGACCCGGTAATTCTCGGTCAGGCCGAAGTCGCTCAGCTCAATCAGCCGACAGAAATGGACGATATGCCTTCACCAGTCAGCAGCGAATCCGATGCACGCGGAGCACATCAAGGTTTGGCGAAGAACTCCCTAGGCGTGGCCAGTATCGTGTTTTTGGTGCTGGCCGCGGTTGCGCCGCTCACCGGCATCGTGGTGATTGCCACTCTGGGCATTGCGCTCGGCAACGGCGGCGGCATGCCGCTTTCCTTTCTGCTGGTCACCGTAATTCTGCTGCTCTTCGCGGTTGGCTACGCACAGATGTCACGGCAGCTGGTCAGTGCCGGTGGCTTCTACGCTTTTGTGCTCAAGGGCCTCGGTAGACCGGCCGGCATTATCGCCGGATACATCGCATTACTGGGATATAACTGTTTTGTTGCTGGCGCGGTGGGGACCTCCGGGTTCTTCACCGCGAGCGTGCTCAAAGACTTGACCGGATTAGAGACGCCCTGGATTCTGTGGAGTCTGGTTTCGGCAGCCGCGGTGTTCCTATTGAGTCGGCGAGGGATTGATGTTTCGGCCAAGGTGCTGGGTGTCTGCTTGGTCCTCGAAGTCGCTATTTTGCTGGTCTTTGATTTTCGGGTGCTGTTCAGCACCGGCTTTAGCTGGCAGGCTTTCTCGGTCGAGGCGTTCTTCTCCGGCTCCGCAGCGCTTGGTCTGTTGTTTGCGGCGAACGTCTTCATCGGCTTTGAAGCCACCGGGCTGTTCAGTGAGGAGGCCCGCAAACCGCTGACCACCATTCCGCGTGCCACCTACGTGGCGATTGCTTTTATCGGGGTCTTTGCCGCTTTCACCAGCTGGGCGATTGTCAGTGCCACCGGGGTAGCACAGGCCAAGGACGCCGCGCTGGAACACCTGGCCAGCGGTGACCTCGTTTTCAGCTTGGCGCATGAGTATTTGGGGGATGCGTTACTGAAAGTGATGATGGTACTGCTTCTGGTCTCGCTTTTCGCGGCCTTGCTGGCGTTGCATAACTCGACCACCCGGTACCTTTACGCTTTCGGGCGGGTTGGTATTCTGCCACGTTCGCTGGGCACCACCCGGGTCGGGACGGGAGTTCCGCAGAGAGCGAGTCTCTTACAAATCCTCTTCGCAACCGCGGTGGCCGTGCTCTATTTCGTGCTCGGCCTCGACCCGATAGCCGCGCTGACCGCCTCAATGACCGGCCTGGGCACTTTGGGCATTCTCAGCCTGCAATTGTTAGCCGCGGTGGCCATTGTGGTGAGCTTCCGACGACAGCGCGATCGTAGGCTGTGGCGCACTTTGATTGCTCCGGGGCTCGGGGCCCTGGGCTTAAGCGGCATTGTAGGCCTGGTGGTACTGAATTTCGGACTGGTGGCCGGTTCGGATAGCCCGGTGGTGGCGATGTTGCCGCTTTTGCTGCCGCTGCTGGCTATGGCTGGCGGCTTGGCCGCTTGGTGGCTCAGTAGACACCGGCCACAGCTTTATCGAGAGCTGGATCAAGACCTGAGTCGTGCAAAAAAGATTGACACACAAGAGTAAGGGTTGTTCCGGCTGGTGCCGATTGTCAGTTGTTTATTGCTCATTCCCTGACTCCGGCAATGCTTTGCGACGTTGCTCATCGGGTTCCCAAACTCCTCTCACCGTGCCGGCGCTAATGTGGGCTCGATAGCGGACAGCTTTCTCTGTGATCACCTCAAGGGAGTCCTGCAATTCAGCAATTTTCTGCCGCACCGAAGCCTCGTGCTGCTCCAATAACAGCAGGCGTTCAGGCTCATTACCCGGCCCATCCTTGACCAATGCGGCGAACTCTTTAAGCTTTGCAATCGGCATCCCTGTGTGGCGCAATTTCACACACAGCGTGATCCAATAAAGCACGTCGTCGTCGAACACCCGACGTCCGGCGGAGTTGCGTTCGACCTGATCGGGAAATAATCCTTCTCGTTCGAACCAGCGCAAGGCGTGCACACTGAGCCCGGTTCGCTCTGCAACTTCGCCTATTGAGTACTGTCGTTCACCGGCGACCTGCATCGCTTATTCCTCCCACGGATTTAGCCCGATTCTCGGTCAGCAACCACCATTTGACCTAGAGTTCACTCTAAATTGTAGCGTGGCCGGTATGACAACTTTGGAGCAGCGGCTAGACCGCCAACACCCTATTCCTTCCGGGTTTACCCGGGAAAATCAGGCAGCCGAGATCTTGGCAGGTATGGACCTGAAAGGCAAACAGGTTCTCATCACCGGAGGTTATTCCGGCATTGGTTATGAAATGAGCCGGGCGTTTTCTTCGGCCGGAGCCAACGTGATTATTCCGGCCCGGAGACCATCGCTCGCTGTGCAAAATACCAAAGACCTGCCGGGCATCCGAATCGTGCCCGGCGATCTCGCCGACCTAAGAACCGTTCTGACATTAGTCGAGAAGCTCAGCGCGGAACGAACGGTGCTGGACATTGTGATTGGCAGCGCTGGCATTATGGCGGCGCCTGAGTCCCGGATTGGCGACGGTTGGGAATCTCATTTCGCTATTAATCACTTGGGCCACTTCGCGCTTATTGGCGGCTTGACCTCACTGCTAAACGAGTCGGGATCAAGGGTTGTAATGCTCTCCTCCGCGGGGCACTTCGCGAGTGGCATTCGTTGGCCGGACATTCACTTTACGACTGAACCATATGACCCATGGCTTGCCTATGGGCAGTCAAAAACAGCGAACGCGCTTTTTGCGGCTGAATTAGCCGAACGCGGCAAAGACAAGGGAGTGTTGGCCTATTCAGTGCACCCCGGTAACATCATGACGCCCTTACAAAGACACTTATCAATCGAGGATCAAATTGCCCTCGGCTGGGTGAATCAGGATGGTGCCCCGAATCCTGCTTTGCAGTTGAAGACTCCGGCCCAGGGCGCAGCGACTGCTGTCTGGGCGGCGACCTCCGAAAGGCTGGCAGACTTCAGTGGCGTTTACGCCCAAGATAACGACGTTGCACGTCTTTCCACAGACGACAATATGGTGATCGGTGGGGTTAAGTCATGGGCGATTGACCCGGAGGATAGTGCCCGGTTGTGGGACTATTCAGTTGATATTACTGGGGTAAGGCCTTGGAGCGAGATTAACTGATTGGAGTCTTGGCGGCGCTCGGCAACACCTACCGGTGCTGCCGAGCGCGAGCCTTGATTTCCTCGATCACCGTGGTCTTGGCCTCTGCGTAACTGTTCATATCAGGCCAGTCCTGACTCAGCAGATCACGTTTCACTCGCTCGTATTGCTCTCGGTCAGCTGGCGCATTGCGGAGCTGGTCGCGGAGTAAGAGATAGTCTTCAATGGCCGGGTCTGCGGTTTCCAACAGATGGATGTGCACGTCGAGTTGCTCGGTGCGCACCAAGCGATGGCCGGGTTCGCGCACGCGCAGCCGATAACCGGCGGCGAGCAACTGGTCTAAATAATCTTCTTCAGCGGTGATATCCGACACCACCACGAGGATGTCAATGATCGGTTTGGCGGCTAAGCCGGGCACCGAGGTGGAGCCGATGTGCTCGATGAGTAACGCGGTAGCGCCCAGAGCATCACTGACCCGCACGCGGTGCAGATCGAATTGCTCCGGCCAACTCGGATCATACTCATTGAGGCTCAGGGCTCGTTTTTCGATGCCACCAATGAGTTCGACGGTATCGACGTCCGGGCGGCGTCGTGGGGAATCAGCAGGCATCGAAATATCATAGGGGCTGATGCTGACGAACCCCAAGATCAGGCACTCAAGCTGATCGGTTCAATCAGCCTGATAAACCCGTTCGCCAGCGAACCAGGTTTGCAAGGTCTTGGTCCGGATCAGCTGATCATGGGGTGTTTCGAAAGGATTCCGATCCAGCACGATGAAATCTGCTGACTTGCCCACTTCGAGCGAGCCGCTCAGCTCAGCGATTCGCATCGTCTTTGCGGCCGCGCTGGTGTAGGCGCTGAGCGCTTCGCCGAGCCCGATGGCCTGTTCCGGCCAGAGAGTTCCGCCGAAATTTCCACTAGGATCTGCCCGGGTTACTAGACCTTGGATGCCTTCCCAAGGATTAGGGGAGACACTGACCGGCCAGTCGGAGCCGCCAGCGATGATCGCTCCGCTATCCAATAGGTCGCGATTAGGCTGCAGGCGGATCGCTCGCTCAGCGGGTAAAACGGTCTTGATGGCTTCCGGGATCACACCGGGGAACCAGAGCGGCGGCGAAATATCGGCATGAACATTGAGTTCAGCAAACCGGGCTAGGTCGTCGGGATGCACGAACTGGCCGTGGGCAATCTGATAGTTTTGCTCGCCAAATCCCTCCGCCCGGAGCACCTGCACGGCGTCGAGCACGGCTCGAACCGAAGCGTCGCCGGTGCAATGGATTTTCGCCGAGAGACCGCGGTGTGCACTCCAGCGCAGCCAGTCTAAGAGTTCCGCTGGGTCGAGCGAAGTGTGACCATGGAAGTGTTTTCCGTGCTCATCATCGGGTAGGTACGCCTCCAGGAAGGCTGCGGTGCGGGTCGGCGGCACCCCGTCCAGGAAGATTTTCACGAAGTCGGGTCGGTGATGGGTGGATCGATAGTTTTCGCCGAGTTCAATGAGCTCTTTACCGACTGGATCGGTGCCGAAGATGAAGTCGTTGACCTGCAATGAGGAAACTACCCAGGCCTTCAGCGCTCCGGCGTCGTCGAGGTGCTTGAGCGCTCGCATGATCGGCAGCGAAGTCGCGGCGTCCTGGAACGCGGTGATGCCGTGCGAATGCAGAATTTCGATGCCGCGTTGACTCGCTCGGGCGGCATCCTCGACGCTGAGCTGTTGTTGCGCGGCTAGCGCTTTCTCCAGTAATACGCTGGCCCCTTCGATCAGCACTCCGGTGGGTTGGCCGCTTTGATCACGAAGGATCTGCCCGCCGGCAGGATCAATGCTCTTTGCATCCACGCCGGCCTGGCGCAGCGCGGCAGAGTTGGCCCAGCGGTTGTGCTTGCTGTCATCGGTGACCAGCACCGGATGGCCGTGACTGGCTTGATCCAATTGCCGCAGCGCCTGAGGCGTCGAAAGCTCATTGAACAGCCCGCTGCCGACGCTGCCGCCGGTGACCCAGGCACCGGGCGGCAGCTGAGCGGCCCACTGGCTGATCGTCGTCAGTACCTCGGCTAAGCCGTCAGTTGGCAGGAAGCTGCATTCGAAGAGGTCGGTGTGGCCGGCCAGGAAATGATGATTATGAACATCATGAAGCCCAGGCATCACGAACTGACCCGCCAGATCGATCTGCTCCTGCGCTATTAGCTCAGTGCTTTGCTGCTCCGCGACGCTCTCTGCGGAGCCAATGGCGAGGATCTTGCCCCGGCTGAGCAACATGCTACTGGCCCAAGGCTGTTCAGCGTCCCCGGTCCAGATTGTGCCATTGCTGAATAGCTGAGCGTTCATCACAGCTGCCAGTGCGCCGGCTCGTAGGGATCGGGGTGAATCGTCACCGAGATCAGCTTGCCATGCGCACCGAAGCTGAAGTGCACTGGCAAGCTCCCCGATTCATCCCAACCAAAAAGTGCGCCATGCGATCGGATCGCCGAAACATCACGATGATCGGCCACCGTAATCGAACCGCAGGGGATGACCTTCTCCCGCCAGCTGAAGAGATAAATGCCCGGTCTGAGCTGATAAACGGTGTTTTCGTCGGTATCGGCCAGACCGCGCTCCGGGCCAGCCAGGCATTGCCAGGTATACCATTGCGAACTCAGGTAAATGTGCTCGTAGGCGTGCTGCTCGCTGTAAACCCATTGCACTCGGCGGCCAATCAACGCCTGAGTTGGCGCCATCTCTTCGCCGCTGAGCTGCTGGCCAGCAATGATTCCGGGGAGGAACTGATGGCTCACCCCGGTACGGCCGGGCGCAATCTCTGACTGATCAATGAGCCGGGCACCGACATACAGCGAACGCCCAGCGGCCAGGTCAAGAATCAAAGAACTGGAGAGTCTCGGGTCGCTGCTGTGCTGCCATTGCACGTAGTAGAGCTGCGGGGCGACCGCGAAGGTCTCATAGCTATCTTCACCTTTTCCACCGTCAGCCAATTGCCAACTCAGCGAGTCAGCGCTGAAATCAAAGTGCTGCACCCCAGTTGCGAGTTTGAGGTGATAACCGGTCCCGGCCAGATCCTGCACCGGCGCTGCCTTATTGGCATCGAAACCCGGGGCCAATCCATCAAGCGGGAGCCAATTACTGGTGTCGGTGAGCTGAGTTGTCATACCTAGAGTGTGCGCCGCTTAAAGCTGCCGGGTCTTGTCTGTTCCGGCAGAAGGATTGACTGATAGTGAAGTAAGCGACCGAAGGGTTGTTCACTGCCGGACAAAAGTGCTGCATTCCAGGCCAATCAAAACAGTTTCCCGGCTGTCAGGCTAATACCGCATGGATAATCTCGAAGCACTTGGTGGGAAGGTCAAAGAAGACATGTCGCAACGAATAATTGTGATTGGCGCAGGTTCTGCGGGCTCGATAGTGAGCAGACGCCTGGTGGATGCCGGTCATCAGGTAACCGTCCTGGAGGCGGGCGGACCAGTAACTAATCCGGCGATCCAGGACATCTCCCGGGCCGGGGAACTTTGGCATTCGGAACAGGATTGGGATTACTACACGGTGCCCCAAGCCAATGCGGCCGGGCGGCGGTTGCACCTGCCCCGAGGCAAGGTACTGGGCGGTTCGCATGCCCTGAACGCGATGATTTACGTGCGCTGTGCCGCTCAGGATTTTGATGGTTGGGCAGCCGCCGGAAACCCCGGCTGGTCATGGCAGGAGGTGCTGCCTACGTACCTTAAGATCGAGAATTTCGACGGTGGGCCAAGCGAAGTGCGATCCACCGGCGGACCCTTGGACGTGCTGGGTGACTATCCGCTACAGCCCATTCAGCAATCGATTATTGACGCTGCGGTGCAAACCGGCTTAGCGCATAATCCGGACTACAACTCAGGACAGCTGGACGGAATTTCCCAGGTTCAGCTGACTGTGCGCGATGGTGAGCGGCTCAGCAGTTACCGGGCCTACCTTGAGCCAGTGGCCGGGGCCGAGAACCTCGAGATCTTGACCAACGCTCAGGCGGTTCGCTTGCTGATCGACGACGGGGTGGTGCTCGGCGTCGAGTATGTCATCGATGGCGAAGAGGTTCAGCAGCTATACGCGGATCAAGTGTTCCTCTGCGCTGGGGCGTTGGACTCACCGGCGCTATTGCTCCGCTCCGGTATCGGCCCGGCTGAGGAGCTCAGCGAGCTGGGCATTGAAGTTGTTCACGACTTGCCGGGGGTGGGCAAGAACTTGCATGATCATTTCCTAGTTCCGGTGATTTTTGGTACCAGCAAGCGACGAGTCGAGCCGCCCAAGGCGGGGCAGACACCCGCGCAGACTCATTTGTTCTGGCGCAGCCAGCCCGATCTTGAGGTGCCCGATACCCAGCCGATTAACTTCAGCGTGCCGATGTATCAGGACGAACTGAGCGGCCCGGAGACCGGCTTCTCACTAATGGCTGGGCTGATCGGCACTCAAAGCCGGGGGAGCCTGCGGCTCAGCGGTCCGAGTATTGACGACGAAGTGCTGATCGATCTGGCAGCGCTCGCCGACCCTGCCGATCTTCGGGCGCTGCTGGCCTCGGTTCGGCAGTGCCGGGAAATTGGTCGGGCCGCGGCACTCGCGGAGGAATGGGGAGCCGCCGAGATCCACCCCGGTCCGGAGGTCGCCGATCAGGATTTGGAAGACTACGTCCGTGCCAATGTAGTGACCTATCACCATCAGGTTGGCAGCTGCAAAATGGGCATCGACCAGCTCGCCGTGGTCGATCCGCAACTGCGTGTGCACGGCATTGCCGGTCTGAGAATTGCCGATGCCTCGATCATGCCGCAGGTCACCAGCGGAAATACCAATGCGCCGGTGATGTTGATTGCGGAAAAGGCTGTGGAGTTCTTCCTCACTGAGCATTAGATGTTCGAAATTCAGCTGGGCAAATAACGAGCCGCAGAAAGACCGGTCAGCCGCGCTGACCGGTCTTTCTCATCGGTCGTTTAGTTCCCCAAGTAGGCGGCGTGTAGCACGCTCGGCTCAGCGAGCAGCGTGTTTGCCTCGCCTTGATAAGTCACCTTGCCGCCGGAGACCACCAGGGCAGCGTCGGCAATGCCGAGTGAGAGTTGGGCAAATTGCTCCACCATCAGCACCCCGACGCCGGAATCGGCGATCTGGCGGATGATCGGCAGTAAACGCAAGAAGACCACCGGTGCTAAGCCAAGCGACATCTCGTCGATGAGTAAGTATTTAGGCTGTGCCGCGAAGGCTCGGGCCAACACCACCATCTGCTGTTCGCCGCCGGAGAGTAGGCCGCTGGCCGAATGTCGTCGCTTCTGCAATTCGGGGAACAGTTCGAGGGCCTGGTCGAGTTCCTTGGCGGAGACCGCGGTGAGCTCCAGATTTTCTTGTACGGTGAGCGAAGGGAAGACCGTTCGTCCCTGTTCGACGTGCACCAAGCCCAGCCGTGAGCGCTTCATCCGGGAGAGTTTGGTCAGCGAGGTGCCGTCGATGGAAATGCTGCCTGAGCTAGCCGGCACCACCCCGGAGATCGCCTCCAGCAGGCTGGTCTTGCCGGCTCCATTAGGACCGACCAAGGCCATCAGCCTTCCGGGTTGCACAGTCAGGTTCACCCCGGAAATAACCGGCCCGGAGCCGCGGCTGACGGCAAGTTCTTCGAGTTGTAAGGCCTGGTTCATGAGGTCTCCAGTTCACCCATATAGGCGTTCATCACGGCACGATCGGCGAGTACTTCTTGTTGCGGTCCTGAGGCGATCACTTCGCCAAAATTCAGCACCACGATGTTGCTGCAGGTGCTGCGCACCAAGTCGAGGTCATGTTCGATGAGCAGCAGCGAGATGCCGAATTCCTGCGGAACTCTCAGTAGCTGCTGAGCAAAGGCAAGATGTTCCTGATGCGACAGACCAGCGGCTGGTTCGTCGAGCAATAGCAACCGTGGCTGAGCGGCTACATTAGCGGCAACCTCGATCAACCGCCGGGTGCCCACGTCGACTCTGGCGAGTTGCACCTCCACCGAAGGGCAGTCGAAGTAGGCAAGTATCTGGGCAAGCTGCTCGGCATCGCTTTTACCACGCGAAATGAAGTTCGCGTAACCCCCCACCGTCAGAGTGGGTGGCACTCGATCTTGCTGGAAGGTCCGGCGGAGCCCGGAACGAGCACGTTGCGCGGGGGAGAGACTGTCCAAGGATTCACCAGCGAGGGTGATACTGCCTTGATGCTGGGGCAGGAAACCGGAGAGCGCGTCGACAAAGGTCGATTTGCCAGCACCATTAGGCCCCATTAGTCCGGTGATGCTGCCCGTTGACAGCTCAAGGTCGACATTCTTGAGTGCGGAGACTGGGCCAAAGGAAACAGTTAGCCCACGCACTTTCAGCAGCTGCTCAGAGTCGATGGATTGTGGTTTCGGTGTGGCTGCCGCCGGTTCGAGCCGGGTAGAGGCTGCTGCTTGCGGGGTCTGCTGGGCTACCTCAGCCGCCGAAGGTACGGATTGCTCGGCTTCTGCCGCGCTCGTCTCCAGCGGTTTCTTGGGGCCGGTGCTGCCGATCCGGCGGAGCCGACGACGCCACCACCAAGCACGCAGATCTTCACCCAGATTCGAACCGGTCGTTAGCGCCTGAATACCCAGAGCACCGAACACCACAAAACCCCAATCCTGGGAGATGCCGAATCTCTTCAGCAATTCTGGTACCAATACCCAGAGGATTCCGCCAAGCACCGCCATATCGATCAGATAGGAGCCCGAGACAATGGCCAGCACATAGAGTGCTAGCGACTGAATGGTGGTGAAGCTGGTCGGATAAACCAGGCCGACTTGACCGGAAAGCAAAGCGCCGCCGATCCCGGCCAGGAAGGCGCTGACCGCAAAAGCGGTCAGTTTGGCGAAGGTCACGCTCGTACCGGCGGAGGCAGTGCCCCGCTCGGAGAAAGCGACGAATCTCCAACTGCGGCCCCAGGAACTGTTGTGCAGGAAAGCCACCAGCAAAGCGCAGAGCACCAGGATGATCACGGCGAACAGGAAGTAGCGCCGGTCTCCGGGGAACAGCTCCGGACGAGGCACCTGAACGCCGGAGAGCGTGCCGGGGAACTGAATTTTACCCAGGGTCAGATCGGCCGCAGCGGCGAAGCCGAGCGTCACCACGGCCAGGTTGACGCCACGCAAGCGCAACGCCGGTAGGCCGACCAGCAGGCCAACAGCCGCTGCGGCCAGACCCCCCAATGGCAACCACAACATCAGTCCGCCTGGCGCCCCGGCGGTGTTGAGCCAAGAAACCACCCAGGCCCCCACTGCGGCGAAGCTGAGCTGACACAAGGCCATCATGCCGGCGCTGCCGGTAACCACACCAAGACCGAGCAAGGAGATCATTGCCACCACAGCGCTGGTGCCAAGGAACACCAGGTAACCGGGTAATACAGCACTCAGCAACCAGCCAAGCAGGATGGCCAGCGCTGCTATCAGCAGGGTTCGGGGCCAGCCTGCTCGGAACAGCGAAATATTCAGTGGTTTAGCGGGCGACATCCCACACCTCTTTTCGTTGGGTCCACAACAGGAAAGCGACGATGATCAGGAATGGAACCCAGTTGCGGAGAATTGACAGCTGCTCGAACTGCGCGAGCGCACCCTGCAACATGCCCAGTGCCAGGCCGCCGATCACCGCCAGATCGAGGCGCTTGAAGCCGCCGAGTAGAGCAGCTGCTGAGGCAGGCACGATTATGAAAGACAGTGACACCGGGTCGTTGGTCTGAGTCGGTGCCACGATGCTGATGGCGACCGTGCAGATCAGGCCGGAAACCAACCAGACCGCTACGGAGAGTCGTTTCGCCGGAATGCCGAGCAGCTCGGCGGTGGTGGGCCGCTCCGAAAGCGCACGAAGCCTGGTGCCAATTTTGCTTTTGGTCAGCAATAACCGGCAAGCAATCGCGACCAATACGGCGAGGAGCACCATCACCACGGTGACTTGGGTGACAACTACGTCGCCGAGGGAGAACGCTGGTCCCGAGAGTATCGGGCGGAAAGTCTTTGGTTTGCTGCCAAAAATAATGAAGGCCAGCGAGATCAGCAGCAAAAGCGTGGCTACCGAAACGGCTGAGCGCCTGCTCACGTCGGCTTCCGGTAACCATTGCGCGATGATCCAGCCGATCAGCGCTGAAATAATCGCGCCAATGACTATTCCGCACAGCGTTGCGGCCCATTGCGGCAGACCACGTTCGGCAAATAGTACGGCTGTGTACGCGCCGAACATTCCGATCGCGACTTGGGAGAAGTTAATAACTCGGACCAAACGTGACATTAGCGTCAAACAGACCGCAATGACGGCGTAGAGCCCGCCCGCCGCAAGCCCGGCTAAGGCACCTTGGAGCATGCTGTTCCTTCCTCGGATCAAGCCTGATCGATCACGAGTTTTGAGGCCGACCGTCGACCGGCCTCAAAACTCATCAGGTGATCGTGCTTACTTCTGCAGTAGCCAGTTATCGGCGGCCTTGACCCATTTGCCGTCCTGCAGCTTGACCGGCCACACACCGGTGCTGGAATTATGCGCACTGCCCGGGCCGAAGACGTACGGTGTCCCCACCATCGGGTTGCTGATCGGTTTCATCTCCTGCAGCGCCTTGGTCACCGCGGCGCGGGTAATATCACCAGAGATTCCCTGCAGCACCTCGACAAAGTACTTGGCGGCTAGGTATCCACCCTGGGCGAAGGAAGTCAAGGGAATGTTCTTCGAGGTCATCAGCTCTCGCCAGTCTTTATTCGCGGCTTCATTCTCATCGGTGTACGGGGCGAACTCGGCTGGGACGTAGACGCCATTGCCGACCTTCCCGGCGGCCTGAGCGAACTGCTCGGTATAGGTGGAGGTGAGGAAAAGCCAGGTCACATCATTGAACCCTTGAGCTTCCGCCGCTTTGAGCATACCCAGGCCGTCAGGTTCAGTGGCGTTGATATAGACAGCTTTGCAGCCAGCGTTCTTCGCCTTGATCACCTGAGGGGTGTAGTCGGGGCTGCCGTAAGGCACACTGTCATCGAGAAATACCAAATCCTTGCCGGTCTTCTTCTTCCAGTTTTCAATCGCCGCCTTGTACGCGGGGCCGGTGGCACCGGCGATTTCCAAGAAGCCGCAGATCTTGTCCAGCTTGAGCGTTTCCGAACCGTAGGTCAGTGTCATCTCGGTATCCAGAAAGGGTCCGACATTGACCGGGGAGACTGCCGGTGAACTGAAGCATGCCTGGTCCACTCCGGTGCCCTGGATGGAGAGAATGCCATTCTCCTGGTAATACTTGGCATTGACATCACAGTCCAGCAAGCTGGCGGAGCCCACCAGGGCGACCGCGTTCTTTGAACCCACCACATCACGAGCGGACTGTGCTGCAGTAGCCGGATCACCCTTATCGTCGGTGACCACATAGTCGATCTTCTTGCCATTGATACCGCCAGAGGCATTGACTTGGTCGAAGACGGCCTGAGCCGCTTTCGAAGCCTCCGGGAAGGTGGCCGCACCGCTGAGGGCATTGACCGAGCCGACCACGATATTGCCGTTCGAGCCGACTGCTGCGGAGTTATTGCTATTGCTGTCCTCGCCGCAGGCGCTCAGCAATAGCATGCCAACCGCAGCGACTGCGGCGTACTGGATGGAGCGAGTCTTCATCGTCGAACCTCTCATCAGTGGTGAGTTGATAGCGATTGCCGCTTTCGCTGTTTCCGGCCCCTCCGGCAGCGGTTCATGCGGCGAATAGCCTCCAGCGTAAAGTTCTCGTTCCTCGGCTTTCTTGTCTGCCGGTGAACACCAGTTGTTCCTCACGGCACATGTGCGCCCGGTCACATTCGGTATCTGAGCTACGGTTCCTAAGCCTTTGTCGAGCAGTTCCGGCACAGACAACAGGCGTGCGCGCTGAACCAAGAACAGCAGCCAACGGCACTCTAATGTCGTGATTATTCTTTGGCTGTTATTTCGTTATGACAGCCAAGGCCGGTATTTATCGCTAGCGATCAGGAGTGCGTTGTGAACGAAGCAGCAACACAAGTCATCGATGAGGATGGCTGGAAGAGTTACGACGAATTTGCCGACGGAATCGATAGTTTCCGGTTACCCCAGTCCGATCGATCAGGCCAGCACCTAGAGTTTGTGCTGGACTCCGGCGAAACCCTTGCCGTGGATTTCCTCGATGCCCAGACAGCCCAATGGTCCGCGGCCTTGGAGCTGCTTTCGGACTCACAGGGCAAAGCCGAATACGATGCGGTGCAGGTGCGAAGTGAAGCGTATTTCCTGAACCTAAAGCTCGACGGCTCGAGCCTCACGGTGGCCTATTCGACGGCTACTGGTCGCGCCGTGCTGGTGGAGTCACTGATTGCCGAAACTGAATCGCCAGGCGTGCCCAGGGTGCGGCAGCATTTTCAGGCCGCCCGGCTACAGGGAGTGCAGGCAAGCGGTGAGCAGCCGGCAGAATCCCGCGATTTGATCGGGTTGCGGAACATCTACCGGTACAGCCCCTCGCACCTCTACGAACACGTTTACATCTCCTCCGAGCGATACGCCTGGCAGTGTCTTGAAGGGGTACAACGGGGACATGGCGATATGGACCTCGCCACGGTGTGGAAGCTAGCGGAGGGCCTTTACGTCTTCTGCTTCCGCGAGTTCCGCATTCCGGTGGCCAGTGTGTGGTTACATGATCTGGGTTATCAGCTGAAAACCACCGGGATATTCCTTGGGCTTAACGGCAGCGGCGAGGTAGAGCATTCGAGGGGTGGCGGTGACATCTATCCTTTGGGCTCGGTGCGCTATCCCGATGCCCAGCCGATCTAATCCATTACTCAGGGGCCCCAATAGCCAGGGTCCAGAGCCGATCGCTACCAATAATTTTTCATCGAATTCTTAACAAATTGGAAGGCTAATCATGACAACTAATCTGGACCTCATCGCCGCCCACTACGAGGCCTCAGCCCGGGGTGATCTCGAGGGTATGCTGGCGCCACTCGCTGACGATATTCGCTGGACCGAAGCAGCCGGATTCCCGCTAGCCGGGACTTATGTAGGCCCGCAGGCGGTGCTGCAGAATGTCTTTGCTGCCCTCGCCAAGGACTGGGACGACTTTGGCGTAGACCTGGAACGGCTACTCGATGCCGGGGAGCGAATCGTGGCGGTGGCCAACTATCGGGGGAAGAACAAGAAGACCGGTAAGACTCTGCTCACCCGGGTGGTTCATCTGTGGGAAGTGGCCGATGGCAAGGCAGTGAGTTTTGAGCAAATCGTGGATAGCGTTCCGGTCTTGGAAGCAATGTCCTGAGCTGCCAAGCTCAGCCCGCTGGGTGACCGCTGTTGCGGTAATTGCTGGGTGATTCGCCGAAGGCGGAGCGGAAGATTCGACTGAAGTGAGCGGCGTCAATGAATCCCCAGCGCGAAGCAATGGCGGCCACCGGACGGTGCTGATAGACGGGATCACGCAAATCCCGGCGGCAGTGCTCAAGTCTCCGGGTGCGGATCCAATGTGCCACCGTGGTGCCCTCAGACTGGAAAAGATTGTGTAAATGCCGGGTCGAGATGAAGTGCTCGTTGGCAATGGCAGCGGGGCTCAGCTCCGGATCGCCGAGATGCAACTCGATGAAGTCCCTGATCTTATTCACTAAGGCACGGTGCGGATTTTCCGAATTGTTCCGGCCGAGATTGAGTTCAGCAGCAAACATCGTGGTCACCAGATCCAAGGCGTTGTGCGCCATCCGTAAGCCGCTGGCCCCGGAAAGCTGATCGAGATTAGCGGTCAGCTGCACCAAGAACGGGCTGATCATTTTGCCCAGGCCGCTGTCGCCGGCCATCCGGACGGCGGTTAGCTGGCCGACGGTGTCCACCGGCAGCTCGATCAAATCATGCGGGAACATCAGCACCATGGAACGGAAATCATCGTCGAAGATCAGCGAATAAGGCCGGTGCGTGTCATAGACAGCCAAGTCGCCGGGCTCTAAAACGGCTTCCCGGTTATCTTGAATCAACATTCCGGTGCCGGAAATCTGCAAGCTGAGTTTGAAGTACATCCGATCCGACCGCGCGATTAAGTGCGGGGTACGGAAGACAGTGTGGCCTTTGGCAGTAACTTCAACAATCGACACCTCGTCGAGCACCCTGGAACGAAGCTGACCGTGGAATTCGTCCGGGTGATCGGTGGTCACATCAAGGGGTACGAAGGACTCGGTCACCAGTCGTTGCCAGGCTGGGAAATCCCGGGCCACAGCGGTGTTGACGCCCGCACCGGTTGGCTGGCCAGCTAATAAAGGCCGGGTCTCGGCGATAGACGTCATATCCAACCTTTCACGAGCGGGTTCACTGCTCAGAGACGTTCCCGTTCGGCTGTAAGCCACATCACTTATCTGCTAAAACTACTCTCTTCTGAGCGCTAGCTCCACTGTGCGACCGCGCTGTGCCTGGATCGTCAACTGATGTTCCTTCAGGAGCAAAGGCGCCAGCTGAGCGATTGGCAGGATGAAGTGACGTTGTGGGAAAGGGATTCCAGATGGAATTAGGACTCACCGGGAAAACGGTGATTATTTCGGGAGCGGCCTCCGGTATCGGTCGTGCCTGCGCTCGAGCCTTTGCCGAGGAAGGGGCGAACCTGGCGCTGATCGACATTGACGAGCCCGCCGGCATTGCCTTGGAGAGGGAGCTAGCTGCCGATGTGCCCTGTATTTTTGTCTCGGCGGATATCACCAATGAGGTAGAGGTCGCCGCTGCGGTGGATTCTATTGCTGGCTCTTTTGGTGGAATTGACGTGGTGATCGGCTCAGCGGGTATCTCCGGTCCGTTCGGGGTCGGATTCGAACACATTTCGAGCCGAGACTTTTCCCGAGTTCTGGAGGTCAATGTCACCGGGCAGTTCCTGCTCGCCAGGCAAACCGCCCGCTATCTGCGCGAAGCGAAGAGCGGCAATCTGATCTTCATCGCCTCGGATTCTAGTTTTGTGGCGGCCCCCGGGATGGTGCCCTATAACGCTTCAAAGGGGGCCCTGCTGCAGCTCACCCGGGCACTTTCAGTCGAACTGAGCGACTCGGCGGTCCGAGTTAATTGCCTGTGCCCCTCAATTGTTGACACCCCAATGGCACGCCAGGATTTGGGCATTGCCGAGGGGACGATTGAGTTATTGGACTTTCCGGTGCAAACACCCGAGCAGGTAGCGCATCATGTGCTGTATCTGGCCTCGTACTGCTCGGAACCCATTAATGGCACCAGCTTGGTGTCAGATTTCGGCTACTTAGCCAGGTCAGCTTTCCCAGCCTGAAACCACAGGCCTGAGCAGAAAAGATGTTAAACGATGACTGAAACCGAAACACAGCTGACAAGTTCGCAGCGTCACCAAGCCAAAGTAGCTTTGGTGACCGGCGGTGGCACCGGGATCGGCGCGGCAATTGCCGGCAGATTAGTTGCCGAAGGGGCAAAAGTGATTCTGACCGGGCGACGGCCTGAACCGCTAGAGGCGGCCGCAGAGCGGCTTTCAGCGCGGGCTATCGCCGCCGATATGTCAGCTCCCGGAGAGGTCAAGGCAGTGATCGAACAGATTGTGGCTGAGTTCGGCCAGCTGGACCTGGTGGTGGCCAATGCCGGTGGGCACGGCTTTTCTTCAGTAGCCGAAACCGACGATGAATCCTGGCGGAGCAGCATGGCCGCAAACTTGGATACCGCCTTTGTCACGTTGCGTGAGGCACTGCCTCAGCTGATTGCCCAGCAGGGAAGTGCCGTCATCGTCTCGTCCCTGGCCGGTTTGTTTGCTGGTCCGAATGTGGCTGGTTACACGGTCGGAAAACATGCTTTGATCGGTCTGACCAAATCCTTGGCCAGGGACTATGGCAAACGAGGTGTCCGGGTTAACGCGCTTTGCCCGGGTTGGGTGCGCACCCCGATGGCGGATGCCGAAATGGACGAATACGCGGCTGCTGCTGGGATCGCAAGCCGTGAGGAGGCTTACCGCAAGGTCACCGCAAACGTGCCCCTGGCTAGGCCTGCCGATCCCGCTGAAATAGCAGCGATTGCCAGTTTCCTTGGTTCATCGGAGGCTTCTTACATCACAGGCGCCACCATCGTTGCCGACGGTGGCGCCCATGTGGTGGATTTGCCCACCATAGCCTTTGACGGCGTGCTTTAGTCGTCCTTAGGCCTGCTCGCTGACCTCGGCCACTCGCAGCCTGGCACCGCGTGGTTCCTTCACCAGCGAGACTCCGACAATCGAGATCAGGCAGAGCACAATCATGTAGATTGCGATGCTGCCGGACCAGTGAGTGTTATCGAGCAGCCATTGGGCGAGTAGCGGAGCGAAGGCACCACCCAGAATCGCGCCGAGCGCATAACCAATGGAAACCCCCGAGTACCTCACCTCGACCGGGAACATCTCGGCATAGAGTGCCGACATCGGCCCATAGGAGAGACCAAGTCCAAAGCCCATCACTAATACCGCAATTAGGAAGAGCCAGATGTTCTTGCTGTCGATTAACAAGAACATCGGAATCATCCAGACAATCAATGCGAGGTAGCCAATCTGGAAGGTGCGGACCCGGCCGATACGATCTGAGAGCGAGCCGCCGAACATCGAAAATGCCAGCCAGCTCACCGCACCGGCCATCACGATCACCAACACTGTCCCGGTTGGCATTTTGAGTGTCTTGGTAGCGTAGGAAGAGAAGAACGCAATCAGCAGGTAACCGACAGCGTTGTTACCAATGAAGATCAGTGCGGTCAGCACGACCTCTTTGGTATTGCTGCGGAAAAGCTGGACCAGGGGAGCGGAGGATTCCCGTTTGCGCTCGGCAAGTTCTTTGAAGACGGGACTTTCGGCGACCGCGCGGCGAATAATGTATCCCACTACGATCAGCAACACCGAGATCAGGAATGGTACTCGCCAACCCCAAGCGAGGTACTGTTCAACGCCCAGCGTGGCATTCATCACGAAGATCACAGTCGAAGCCAGGATTAGCCCGACCGGAACACCGATCTGTGGGTAGGAACCCCAAAGACCGCGCTTAGTGGTCGGCGCGTGCTCAACCGCCATCAAGGCTGCGCCACCCCATTCGCCGCCCGCCGAGAAGCCCTGCAGGATCCGCAGCAAGGTCAGTAGCAGCGGAGCCCAAACACCGATCTGAACATAGGTCGGTAGTACGCCAATCAGTGCCGTTGACGCTCCCATCATAATCAGGGTGAGTACCAGCATGGCCTTCCGGCCAACTCGATCGCCCAAATGACCGGCCACAATGGCACCAAGCGGGCGGAACAGGAAAGAAATCCCCACCGAAGCCCAGGAGATCAACTGATCCAGGCCGGGGCTGTCCGCTGCCAGCGGCTTGAAGTAGAGCTGTGCGAAAACCAGGCCCGCGGCCTGGGCGTAAATGAAGAAGTCGTACCACTCGATGGTGGTGCCGACCAGGGTGCCGGCGAGGACCTTGCGGTCCTCGGTGGACATTTTGCTGCGAGTGACTGCTGTCCCGCTCATCTGAACTCCCTTGTTCGTAGTTTCTTGCTCTTCACCAGCTTCCCCGTTTGCTGGTCTCGTCTGGCCCTTCGAGGACGAGGATTTCCGCCCCGTCCTTCCTCCTGATTTGCCGAGGTAAGACGATTTTCCGCCCCTTAGACACGGGACTTCGCGTGTCGCTGACGCGCCACGCGGGAGCCCGCGATGCGGGGCTACAAAAATCGTCCTACCTGGCCAGATAGTGCATCAAGCTAACGTTGCTGTTGCCAATCTTTCCCTTCCCTCAGAGGCCCTCGCTAAAGTTGCTTGCCGAGTTTGAAGCCTACTTCTTCGCCCGGTTCCTCGAACTCGCTGGGTTGCCGAGTGTAGGAGAAACCATCCGCGCCAACGGTGACCGCCATTTCGGACTTGTCCTCGCGGACCACTACCGGCTGCGGGTTGCCATCCAGGTCGAGCACCAGTGAAGCCTCGGTGTACCAGCTCGGCACCACCGGGTTGCCCCACCAGTCGCGGCGCTGATTATCGTGCACGTCCCAGCTGACCGTGGGGTTGTCCGGGTCGCCGGTGTAGTAATCCTGGGTGTAGATCTCCACCCGGTGGCCATCCGGATCCAGGATGTAGAGGTAGAAAGCGTTCGAGACGCCGTGTCGGCCCGGACCACGCTCAATTCGGTCGGAGATCCGCAGCGCGCCCATTTTGTCGCAGATTTGGATGATGTTGTGCTTCTCATGGGTGGAGAAGGCGATGTGGTGCAAGCGAGGCCCGTCGCCGCCGGTCAGGGCGGTATCGTGCACAGTCTGCTTGCGGTACATCCAGGCGGCGTAGGTGACGCCGTCGGAATCCTTAATGTCCTCGGAGACCTTGAAGCCAAGGTCTTCGAGGTAAGCCCGGCCCTTCGGCACGTCCGGGGTGACCTGGTTGAAGTGGTCGAGACGCACCAGCTCGCCAGCGTTATACAGATCGTAGCGTTGGGTGAGCCGTTCGACGTGCTCGGTTTCGTAGAAGAACTCGTAGGGGAAGCCGAGCGGATCTTCCACCCGCACCGAGTCGCCGATGCCCTTGACGAAGCCGTCACGACGTCGTTCGGTGCGGCAGCCACGCTCGGCGTACCAGGCCTCGGCCCTATCGACGTCCTCCGGGGTACGGACCCGGTAAGCGAAGGCCGCAGCCGCCGCCACCGGTCCCTTGCGGAGCACCAAATTGTGATGAATGAATTCCTCGAAGGAACGTAGGTAAATCACCTCGTCGTCCTCTTCGGTGACGTGTAAGCCGAGCACGTCGACGTAGAACGCCCGTGATGCCGCCAGATCTGTCACCACGAGTTCCAGATAGGCGCAGCGGACGATGTCCGGTGCTGCTGCGTTGAAGGTTTCTGCCGCGGATGCGCTCATTTGCTTGCTCCAAGCTCTGTTGCCCCGAAACGGGGGGTGTGCACAGCGCCAAGGGTGATGTGCACGGCCTGCTGATCGGTGTAGAAGTCGATTGAACGGTAGCCGCCCTCGTGGCCTAGGCCGGAGGATTTAACTCCACCGAACGGGGTGCGCAGATCCCGCACATTATGTGAGTTGAGCCAGACCATGCCAGCCTCCACATTCTGCGCGAAATTATGTGCCCTGGTTAGATCCTGAGTCCAAATGTAGGCAGCAAGCCCGTACTTCACGCCATTGGCTAGCTTCAGGGCTTCCTCGTCGGTGTCGAAGGGAGTGATCGCGACCACCGGGCCGAAAATCTCCTCTTGGAAGATCCGCGCTTCGGGGGCCACATCGGCGAAGACAGTGGGGGAGACGTAACTGCCGTCCTGTTGGCCTTCGGGTAGATTGTCCGGCCTGCCACCGCCCGCCAAGAGACGCCCCTCCGACTTGCCGATCTCCACATAGGACATCACCTTGGCATAGTGTTCCGGGTGCACTAACGCGCCGACCTCGGTGGCCGGGTCGTGTGGATCGCCAACCACAATGTTCTTCGCCCGGGCAGCGTAGCGCTCGCAGAAATCGTCGTAAATACTGCGTTGCACCAAGATGCGTGAACCGGCTGTGCAGCGCTCGCCGTTCAAGGAGAACACGCCAAAAAGGGTGGAGTCGATAGCTGCTTCCAAGTCTGCGTCCTCGAAAATGACAGCCGGAGACTTACCGCCGAGCTCCATCGAGAGGCCCTTCAGGTTCGCCGCAGCGTTCCGGAAGATGGTTTGGCCCGTGGTGGTCTCACCGGTGAAGGAGATCAGCGGCACCTCCGGGTGTTTCACGAGGGCGTCGCCGGCTTCCTCGCCCAGTCCATTGACCAAGTTAAAAACACCGTCCGGCAAGCCGGCCTCTTGGAAGATGGTGGCCCACAACGACGCCGAAAGTGGGGTGAACTCGGCGGGCTTGAGCACCACTGTGTTGCCGGTGGCGAGCGCCGGGGCAAGCTTCCAGGACTCCAACATGAAAGGGGTATTCCACGGCGTGATCAGCCCGGCGACGCCGATTGGCTTCCGGTTTACATAGTTGATTTGTGCGCCGGGAACCTTCATCGCGTCATCGAATTGGGCAACAATCAGGTCCGCAAAGAAGCGGAAGTTCTCGGCGGCACGGAGCGCCTGACCGCGAGCTTGCTTAATCGGCAGACCGGTATCGAAAGTCTCTAGCTCGGCCAATCGATCGTTTTGCTCTTCCACCGCGTCGGCGATCTTATTGAGCACCCGGGCGCGTTCGCGAGGCTTGAGTTTCGGCCAGGGGCCATTGACGAACGCTTCGCGGGCAGCTGCCACCGCAGCGTCGATGTCTTCCTTCTGACCGGCGGCCGCCGTGGTGTAGCTGGTATTGGACACCGGGTCCAGCACCTCGAAAGTTGCGCCGCTGATGGAATCGACAAATTTGCCGTTAATGTAGTGCTGAATCTTCTCCGGCAGGTTCTCCGGAATGTAATGCTGTGTCATTTCAGGCCTCCTGGGAATTCTCATGGTTACCGGGAACCGGGGTCAGATAGTCTTTGCCGGCTAAGAGCAATGAGTTAATGGTTTTCAGCCCGTTCTCGGTAGGGCGGATCAGCGGCGGCCGGACATAATCCGAGGCAATCAGGCCACGTTGCGCCATCAGCCATTTCGCCGGGGCCGGGTTGGTCTCCGCGAAGAGCAGATCTACCAGCGGGTGCACTCCGTAGTGGATGCGCTGCGCGGTTTCCAGATCGCCCTCGATCCAGGCGTTATACATCTCTGCCGAAGCTTTGGGCGCGATATTTGCCAGCGCTGAGATGAATCCAACACCGCCGAGTGCCATGAGCGGCAAGCAGAGCAGTTCCAGACCGCTCCAGACCAGCAGATCCTTGCCAGCAAGGTGCAACACTCGGGAAAAGTGCTCAAAGTCCTTGGTGGTCTCTTTGATGCCGACGATGTTCTCGAAATCTTTGAACAGCCTGCCCACCGTCTCCGGGGCAATATCGACGGCGGTACGTGAGGGTACGTTGTAAATAATGAACGGCATCTGTGGGAACTCGCGGGCAATCGTGGCGTACCACTGGTAGAGCGCTTCCTGAGTGGGCCGGGCATAGTACGGCGTGATGATCATCGAGGCGTCTGCCCCGGCATCGACGGCGACCTGAGTGAGCTCAAGGGTTTCCGGCAGCTGCGCGGTGCCGGTGCCGGCCAGGAAGGGCACTCGGTCCGCGGTGGCAGCGGCAACAGTGCGGATTGCTTCGGCACGTTCCTCGACGGATTGTGCGCCGGGTTCGCCGGTCGACCCGCCAATCGTGACGCCGTGCGAGCCGGAGGCGATCTGCCATTCGACCATGGCACGTAGTGAGTCGTGATCCACCGAACCCTGCTCGGTGAAAGGGGTGAACATGGCAGCAAACGAGCCGCCAAAATTCTTGGCTGGGTCGGAACGGAACTTCACTGGTGAATCTCCTTCGGTAATGAGTTGGTCGATAGTGAGCTAGTTAACTGGGCTGTCTCGGAGGCTGGCTGCTCCGGACTGAGGTATGCGTTCAGGGTGGCGTTGCGGTGGGCTCGGCAGGCGCGTTCGACCTCGTCGGCACTTGCCTTGGCGGCAATTAAATCGAGCAGCGCTTGATGTTCCTGCACTGACTGTTCTGCACGCCCGGGAATGTAGTTGAAGGTAGAACTGCGCAAGGCGCCGAGCCGATTCCAACCACGGTGAACCAGATCTAGCAGGTGCGGATTGGGGCAATTCTGGTAGAGCACCTGATGAAAATCGTGATTCAGCTCGGTAAACCGAACCGGGTCGAAGCGTGCCAGACAGTTCTCCATCTCGTGGTTGATCTGCTGCGCTTTGGCCAGGTCGTCGCTACCCAGGGCTGGCAGCGCCAGCGCGGTCGCGGCGCTCTCGACAATGCTCAGGGTCTGCATAGTGAAGAGATACTCGTCGCGGTCGATACCGGCAACGGTGGCTCCGACATTGCGTTCGAAGGTGAGCAGGCCCTCGGCCTCTAAGCGCCGAATGGCTTCCCGGACCGGAACCACGCTAACGCTCAGTTGCTCGGCGATTCGGGAGAGCACCAAGCGGTGGCCGGGGGAGTAGTCGCCGCTGAGGATCCGATCCCGGATCGAATGATAGGCCAGCTCGGATTTACTTGAGTTATTGCTCGAGCTAGGTGTACCGCTGTTCATGCTTCGAGCGGATTCTGGCTGGCCCAGCTGGTGTACTTGCTCTTCCACTCGGCGTTCATTGGGTACAGCCCGTCGACGCCGTGGCCGGCGCGAACCATTTCAGCGATGAAGGTTTCTTCGTGTTCTTGTTGCAAGGAATCGTTTGCTAGCTCCTCGGCCAGGCTCGGCGGGATGACGAGGATGCCGTCGTCGTCGGCAACGATGATGTCCCCTGGCTGTACGGTACTGCCGCCGCAAGCCACGGTTTCATCGACAGCCCAGGGCACGTGGCGGCGCCCGAGTACGGCGGGGTGTGGGTTGGCGGCGAAGACCGGCAGTTCTAATTCAGCCACCGCGGTGTAGTCGCGGACCCCGCCGTCGGAAATAATGGCGGCAGCCCCGTTGTGCAGAGCTCGCAGCGCCAAAATATCACCGAGTGTGCCAGTGCCTTTTTCGCCGCGCGCTTCCATCACTAACACCTCGCCCTCTTTGAGCGAGTCGATGGCCCGTTTTTGCGCGTTATAGCCGCCGCCAAATTCCTTAAAGAGGTCTTCTCGATTGGGCACATAACGCAGCGTGCGCGCGGTACCGACGACCTTTTCGCCTGGCCGAGTGGGGCTGAGCCCGTCAATGCTGACGTTATTGAAGCCGCGTTTGCGTAGCTGCGAGGAGAGGGTAGCGGTAGCAACCCTGAGCAGCTTGGTTTTGAGTTCCGAGGTGAGCGTTGCTTTGGTTTCGGCTGCTGGAGTGCCCCAGGCCTCAGCCCGCTGCAGATCATCAACTTTCGGTTGCGCGCCAAACTCAGCCAGCGGGACGGTTCCTTCGGTTACCTCGGTGCGCAGTCGACCGCTGGAAAGCGTGCCATTGCTAACTTCGACCTCGACCACGTCGCCGGGCACCGCGACCGAGGCTCCCGCCGGGGTTCCGGTCAGGACCACGTCTCCGGTTTCCAGGGTGAGCAGCTGGCTCAGATCGGCGATCAGCTGGCTGAAGGGAAAGAGTAGAGTGCTGGTCTCGTCGTCCTGCACCAGTTCGTTATTGAGCCAGGTCCGCACCGTCAGCTGAGTGGGGTCGATCTCGCGCGCGCTCATCAGGCCCGGTCCGATCGGGGTGAAGCCATCACCGCCCTTTGATCGTAAATTGGAGCCTTTGTCTGCATAGCGCAAATCGTAGACGCCGAGGTCGTTACTCGCGGTGACCCACTGCACGTGCTGCCAGGCTTCCTCGGGGGAGACTCTGCGGGCTGGGGTGCCAATAATCAGCGCAATTTCACCTTCGTAACCCAGTAATTCGCAACCAGCTGGCCGTTCTAGTTGACCCGAGATGCTCAGCGAACTGCTCGGCTTGAGGAAGTAGGAGGGCAGCTTGGGGGTTCGGCCACGCTGCGCTGCTCGAGAGGGGTAGTTGATATGCACAGCAATCACCTTGCCCACTGATTGCAGGAACGTTTCATCAACTTGCTGCGTCATCGCACTCCTCGCGGTTCTCTCTCAACCAATCGAGCTAGAAAAATTCGTACTCTCCTAGGATTGCCTCGATCATCGATAAGATATGAAATCGTATACGATCAGCCTAAAAGGTGATTCGGGCCACGTCAAGAGCGTCTGAAGTGTTTTCCGCCGACCGTCGAGTGTCGACCGTCGAGTTGCGGGCTCAGCGGTGCGCGGGTACCGGAAGCTGCAGTTCGAAGAGCGCCTCGGCGCAGTCTGTGGCACTGGGACGTAACAGTGGCTCGCGCTGGGTCATGGCGGTCAGCAACCGCTGCCAGCCCGGCTCTAGTTGGTCCGGAATCACCGGATCTCGCAGCAGCCGCGCCAGCGAGGCTTCCAAAGCAGTACCAGGAAACGCCTTTTCGCCGCTCAGACACTCCAGCAGCACGAGGCCCAGGGAGTAGATATCAGCACTGGGATGCACTGCCTCACCGAGAGCTTGCTCGGGGCTGAGGTAACTGGCGGTGCCAATAGTCTGACCGGGGCTGGTGGCCTCGGCGGAATCGTTGAGTCGAGCGACGCCAAAGTCGCACAAAATGGGTAATTGGGAACTGCCGATCAAGATATTCGCGGGTTTGACGTCACGATGCACCACACCCGCGGCATGTACTGCGGCTAACGCTTCGGCCAAAGCCCAGCCGAAGCGTGCGGTCTTAGCAGGTCTCAGGCCGACTGACCCGGGGGCTTCGCTGAGCAGGCTGCGTAGGTCTCGGCCGTCGATGAGTTCCATCACCATAAAAGCCCGCGGTGCATCCAACTCGGTTTCGTAAATTCCGCAATCAAAAAGGCTGATCAGGAAGGGATGCTGCACTTTTGTGAGGGCACGAATTTCTTGTTCTTGCCGACGCACATCCGCCGAGTCCGCAGCAAAGATTTTTACCGCGACATGACGGTTCAACTGAAGGTCACGGGCGCTGAACACCGCCGCGCAGGCACCTATACCAATTCGTTCGGACAGCCGATATCGGCCGCACAAAACTTGCTCCATTGCGTTCCTCAAAAGAGTGGGAAGTGAACACATCCGGTTGAGAATCAGTGTATTCCTGGGCCGGGGCGATGCTCTGGCAATAACGGTTTTGTGGCGAGTCTTGGCGTCGATGCTGCGTTTCTAGGGACGGGAAGGCCTAGCGAAACAGGGGAGAGCTACCCATCGACGTTTTATTGCCGGAAGTTTAGTCTTCTTGCTAAGACAAAGATTCACCGACGGGGGACTTATCGTGAATGACTCAATGCTGGGTGCCAACCCAGACGACCTCAAGGGCTTCGCCAAATATATAGATAAGACCTCGCACGATCTAGACCTGACCACTAACACTCTGGATGCGGTGCTCAATGGTCAGATTCGCTGGTTCGGTCAGGACGCGGCACGATGCCGACAGCATTGGGCCTCCTCGATGCGCCCTCATCTGAGTCAGGCAATCTCGATGTTGAGCGAAGTTGCCAAGGTTTTGGTCCGCAATGCCGAAGAGCAAATCAAGGCCAGCGCGGTGGTTAGCGCGGGCATCGGCGCCGGGGCGGGTGCGGACGGTATCTCACCCCAGCCCCCGTTGCCCACAGCACCCGCCGCCGGAAGCGACCCTAAAGATGTCACGAAGTGGTGGAACTCGCTCAGCGAGGAGGAAAAAGCTCGCTATATTCGCGAGCATCCAGGGGACATTGGCAATCTGGATGGCATCCCGGCGAGCGCGCGGGATGCGGCGAATCGACTTCGGCTGGACAGCGAAGAGACGGCGTTGCTCAAGGAGCTGGCTGGATTGGGGCCGGACGATGATGAACGACGGGCGGAGATCAACAAAGCGCTCGGCACCATTGGCCAGATCAGGAAGTCAGTCACTGACGTCGAAGCGGCCGGCGAGCAAGCTCAGGTGTTGCTCTTTGACGACTCGCTACAGCCACCGCGGGCAGCAGTCGGAGTCGGCAATGCTGATACCGCTGATAATGTCGGCGTTTTCACTCCGGGTATTGGCTCCGAGCCGGATACCAAGTTGAACGGCTATGTGAACGACATGCTGGCATTGAAACGACGCACCGATCGCTTGAATATGTCAACCGGTAGTGACGACAGCACTGCTTTGATCGCCTGGATCGGTTACGACGCCCCTTCCGGACCTGGAGACGGCAAGATTCCGGACCCACGTGTGGTAGAAGCTGCGAACCCCATTAACGGCATCGAGGGCGGGCGCGGGCTGGCGCACTTCGCCGAAGGACTGGATGCGGCTAATCCGGACTCGAACCTCACCGCGATCGGGCACTCTTACGGTTCTTATGTCACCGGTGAGGCTGCGCAAAACACCGATGTCTTCGACAACTTTGTCGTCTTCGGTTCGCCCGGGATCGGCACCAGCGATGCGGGTGACCTGCATGTGCCGGACGGTCATAAGTTCGTGCTTGAAGCCAAGGGCGATGCGGTCGCTGATTTAGGAGCCTTTGGCGACGATCCTAATCAGATGTCCGGGCTGAACGATCTCTCGACATCTGATTCGTCGCACGGTGACGCCTCCAGCGGACATAGCAAGTATCTACAAACCGACACCACGAGTCAGTACAACATCGCTAGCGTGGTAGCCGGGCGTCCCGACTTAGCGGTGGAAGGTCAAAATTCCGGATTCGGCGACGCGGCGCGTGGTTTGATTGGCATCACGGGTCTCGCGGTCCCAGTGCCAGGTTTCCCGGTACCAGTACCTGTCGTTCCGCCCGGTATTGACATTATTCGCGGTGGAGCGGGTGGTGCCTTGGATGGGGCGGCGCAAGGTGGAGATATTGGCGACGATATTGCAGGACTGCCTGGAAGAGTCGTCGGTACTGGGATAGGTACCCTGGTTGGGGGCGTGGATGGTGCTGCCAATTCGGCGTTGGACGACGCCAAGGGCGTAGCCAACGGATTAATCGGTGGAGTTAAGGGAATTTTCGATTGATTGATAAACCCGTATCAACCGTCAAGGCAGCGATGATCGTCCTGCTCTGTACGGTGTTTCTACTCAGTGCTTGTTCCGGAAAGGCGGATAACGTGTCCTCAATAGACTTTGGTGCCAGGCCAAGCCTGCAAACCGTGGTGAAGAAATACGACTCGATGCTCAGCGAAATGAAGAGTGAGCTTTCGAAGAATTTCGCTGGCATCGGCTGGAGCGAATTCCAGCAGGGCGCTTCGATCAACGTGGATGTACCGGGGGCGCCCGGTCAAGCAGTGAATTACTCAAGCGCCGCTTGGGTGGCCGAACTGGCGTTACGCGGAGATGATCGGACCAAGGCACTCAAGGTGCTTGAAGAAGTGGGGGCACGTTTTGGCTTTGCCGCACCACAGATTGTGAAGGACGCCGACGACCATCTTGAAGTGATCGGAACAGACCAGCTAGGCGCGCATTACGAGTTCAGCAGCGGAGCGAAAACCACACTGAGTTATGTCACCGGCATTCATTTAGCCGAAGAGGTGGGATCTTAGCCCGCCAGGAACTCGATGGCGGCTTGTTTGAAGGCTCGGGAGGTTATCGCATTGGCGTGGCTTCGGGCAGGCAGCAGTAGTTGTTCGGCCTCGCCGCCAGCCTGAGCGCTCAATTCGGCCAGCCGAGGCATCGTGCTGGCAAGTTCATCGCGATCCCCGGCGACTAGTAGGATCGGCATTTTGGGCACTGATTCTGCCGGGTCGAAAGGTTCAGTCTTAATTGCCCGAACCAGGCTGAGCAGTGCGAACATGTTCTGATTGGGTACCAAAGAGGCCATCCGCATCAGCGCAGCGGTGGACTCGTCGGCGATTTCCTCGCCGCTGCCGATCAATCGTTCGGCGGCGTCAAGATCAAAGTCAGCAAGCGGATCAATCGCCGCCGGACCGCCGAGCACCATCCGATGAACCAGCTCTGCCTGGGCGGCACCAAACTCCCAGGCCAGCCGAGAGCCAAGCGAATAGCCAATAATATCCACCCCGGAATCCGCTACGTCTGAGTCCAGCGGTCGCACGCCGGAATCGAAGAGGGTCTGTAGGATTTCGGCCCGGATTCTGCTTGGTGTGTACTCGTCGAGCGCCTCTGGTGCTTCGGTGTCGCCATGCCCTGGAAGGTCAATGGAGATCACCCGTCGTCCGGCGGCTTCCAGCGCGCCAAGCCAGCCAGCCTGTACCCAATTGAGCTCGGTGGAGGAAGCGAAACCGTGAATCAGCAATACTGGACGGCCGGTAGCGGCGCCGAAATGGTAGCTGCTCAAGGTCGATGAGCGTCCTTCAACAGAGTGCGTCATCGCCTTAGTCCTCGTCGAGGTTCAGCGAGAGCTTGACGCGGCGTTTAGGTGCTTCCTCAGTGGGCACGGTGCCGACGATGCCAGCGGTGTCATCGGGAACCTCAAAAATAATGAGTGGATCACCGACGTTGATGGTGTCGCCGGGCTCGCCAAAGGTCTTCACCACCTTGCCGGCCTGCGGGGAGGGCAGCTCTACCGCTGATTTGGTGGTTTCCACTTCGACCAGCGGAGTGTTCCGTTCGATCTGATCGCCTTCGGCGACCAACCACTCCAGCACGGTGGCTTCAATCAAGCCTTCGCCAAGGTCCGGTAAGGGGAAGGAAATTTCAGCCATGACTACGCTCCAAGCCGTTTGTAGGTCAGCACTCGTTGAATTCCGAAGAGAATGCGATCCACATTGGGGACATATTCGTCTTCGAGATCTCCTGAAGGATACGGTACGTCGAAGCCGGTAACTCGTTCAACCGGTGCTTTCAACGTGTCAAAGCAGGCTTCGGTGATCCGACTGGCAATTTCGCCGCCCAGACCCGCGGTGAGCGGTGCCTCGTGTACCACCACGGCGCGGCGAGTTTTGGCCACCGAGGCAGCCACGGTCGCGGTGTCGATAGGTTTCAGCCAACGCAGATCGACTACCTCAACCTCGATGCCGTCCTCGGCCGCTAATTCGGCGACCTGCAGGCAACGGGCCACCATCGCGCCGTAGGCGATCAGGCTGACATGCTTACCTTCCCTAGCAATACGGGCACCTTGCAAATTACCCGGGTTGGTGACGTCGACTTCGGCTTTTTGCCAGTAGCGGGGCTTGGGCTCGAGGAACATTACCGGGTCGGGCATGCTGGCAGCAAGCTTGAGCAGGTGGTAAGCCTGTTGCGGGTCCGCGGGGGAGACCACCTTGAGTCCGGGCACGTGCGCCAGCATGGCCTCGAGGCTCTCGGTATGCATCTCTGGTGCGCGCAGCCCGCCAAAACTTGGCATCCGGAGGGTGATCGGCATTGGCATGGTGCCGCGGCTGCGGTAATTCATCCGGCCAATCTGACTAATGATCTGATTCACCGCCGGATAGGCGAAGCCGTCGAACTGGACTTCGGGGATCGGGTGATAACCTGCCAGCGCGAGTCCGACGCTCATGCCCAGGATCCCAGACTCGGCAAGCGGGGTATCGAAAACCCGTTGCGAGCCAAACTCGGCCTGCAATCCGTCGGTAATCCTAAAAACTCCGCCCAGGGTGCCGACATCCTCGCCAAGAATCAGCACCTTAGGGTCCGCACGGAGCGAGTCTGCGAGGGCTAGATTGAGCGCTTTCTGCATTGAGATAGTCGTGATCTCAGACATGTTCGCTCTCCTCACGCCAGGACGCTGCCTGGGCTTTTAATTCAGCGGTGGGCTCGGCATAAACGAAGTCGAACATCTCCTGACCAGGTCGTGAGCCGAGCGCGATCACACCGGCCCGGACCTGTTCTTCCTCGTCTTGTGCGTTACTGAGCGCATTGGCTAAGAAGGTCTGATCGACCACGCCAGCCGCCTGAAGCTTCTCGGCGTAGCGGTCAACCGGATCCTGGCCTGCCTCGCTCCGTTCTTCATCGAGACTGCGATATCGGCCCGGATCGTCGCTGGTGGAATGCGGGCCACGGCGATAGGTCATGGCTTCGATCAGCACCGGCCCCTGCCCCGAGGCCGCATGGGTGCGGGCTGCTGAGGTGGCGGCATAGACCGCTTCGATATCGTTACCGTCGACCTGGATGGTCGGCATGCCATAGCCGGCGGCGCGCGCGGCCACCGAGCCGCCTGCCACCTGGCGATCGGTGGGCACCGAAATCGCCCAGCCATTGTTCTGCACGAAGAAGATCACCGGGGCCTTGAACACGCTGGCAAAGTTCATTGCTTCATGCACATCGCCTTGAGAGGAGGCGCCGTCACCAAAGTAACTGATTGCAACACCATACTTGCCGCTGGGCTGGGGTTCGTCGGTGCTGGTGTTGAGCGGGCCATTGAGAGTCTGTCCATGCGCCCAACCCACGGCGTGTAGCACCGAACCGCCGACTACGGCCTGGATGGGGGCGAAGCGGCTAGCCACCGGATCATAGAGTCCGCCGTGCCAACTCGCCTTGTGGGTGGACATGTAGGCCACCATGTCCACCCCCCAGGCTCTCGCTACTCCCAGTTCACGATAGGTCGGGAAGATGAAGTCCAACTCCCGATTCATCGCATAGGCGCTACCAACTTGTGCCGCTTCCTGGCCACGCTCTGGCGCATAGCCCGGGATGATGCCTTGGCGTTGCCAGGCAATTGCCGAAAGGTCAAGGTGGCGAACTGTTTCCAGCAGCTGATAAAGCTCTCGCTGTTGCTCGCTGCTCAGCGCCAATGCGGGCACCTCAAGGGTTGACGCCGTGCTGAGGCGTTCATTACGGGCTTGGGTCATGATGTGAGCCTATTCACAGTCATGCACATATGCAACTAGGCTAGTCAGAGCTGACAGTCTGATAAAAATTGCCCATATTTATCCGATAAATATGGGCAATTTGTATATATTTTTTAATGCTGAGTCGTCGAGGTTGATTCTCCCAACTCAAGCTTTTTACTGCGCAAGCCGATCCAACAGGCCAGCACGATGAAGGCTGTCAGAGCAAAGGTGCTCAGTAGCTGAATTCGGACGTCAGAATCCAGGAAGCCGAGCACGAAGACGCCGATGATGAGCAGGAGTGCCAGCCAGGAGAGGTAGGGGAATCCCCACATTGGCACCGCTAGTCGCTCGCCCGCTGCTTCGGCGCGGCGGCGCAAGATGATTTGCGAAATGACGGTGGCCAGCCACATCATCAGCGCAGTAGAACCTACCAATTGCAGCAATACGCTGAGGATGTGTTCCGGATCGATAAAGTTGAGGATTACTGCGACGAATCCGAACAGCACTGAGGCAACCACGGCGGCTACCGGTACATGCTTAGCGGTGACCTGGCTGAGGAATTTTGGTGCCATACTGCGCTCGCTGAGTGAGAAAATCATCCGCGAGGAACCGTATAAATTGGCGTTGAGAGCGGAAAGTACAGCGATGGCGATCACCAGTGTGGTGATCTCCTCAGCGTAGGGGATATGTGCCTGGGCTAGGACCGAGGCAAAGGGGTTGGCGGTCGCTTCCGAGTTCCAAGGCAGTACAGTGACCATCACGAAAACCGAGCCGATGTAGAACACCAGAATCCGCCAGACCACCGAGCGAATGGCGCGTCCCACATTGTGCTCTGCGTTCTCGGTTTCGGCCGCCGCAATGGTGACCAATTCGGTGCCACCAAAGGCAAAAATCACAATCAGTAGGCCAGCTGCGACGCCGCCCCAGCCGGTGGGCAGGAAGCCACCGTGGTTGACCAAATTACCGAGGCCAGCGCCGCCATCACTAGGAATGATGCCAAAAATCAGCAGTGCGCCGACCACCAGGAAAATCACGATCACCGCGACTTTGAGAATCGCGAACCAAAATTCCAGCTGGCCAAACTTTCCGACCCCGAGCAGGTTGATCACGGTAAAAACGACCATAAAAACCAGGGTGAGTAACCACTGCGGCAGTGCGCTCCAGATGCTATTCAGAATGGCTGCTGCGCCGGTCGCTTCGGCAGCCACCACCACCACAATCTGGATCCACCATAACCAGCCGACGGTGGCGCCTGCTACCCGTCCCATTGCTTTTTCCGCATAGTAGGAAAATGCTCCGCTATTGGGGTGGGCCGCAGCCATCTCGCCGAGCATCCGCATCACGAAGATCAGGATCGCGCCCGCAACCAAGAACGAGATCAGCACAGCCGGGCCAGCCACGCCGATAGCCTTGCCGGAGCCGATGAACAGGCCGGTGCCAATGGAGGATCCCAGCGCCATCATAATGAGCTGGCGTGGTTTCAAGCTTCGACTGAGCTTTGGGGTGACTTCGACTGACGCGTTCGTCATTGAATGCCTTTTTGTTCGAGGGAGAGTTTTCAGATCTATCATATTGTCGGGGGCCAACGTCGTAACCTAGGAGGCTTGCACAGTGATTGACACTCTTGATGCTCGAATTGTCAGACTCTACACCGAGGAGCCTAGGACCTCGGCTCTGGAAGCTTCGCGTCAACTGGGCGTGGCCCGGGCCACACTTACCTCGAGACTAGAAAAACTGCAGGCCTCCGGCGCAATCCGTTCATGGTCGCCCAGTCTGGCGCCAGCTAATTTTGGTTTTCCGGTGCTGGCTTTCTGCTTTCTCACCATTGAACAAAACCGTGGCCACGACATTGTGGTGCAGGCGCTGGTCGAAATTCCTGAGGTGATGGATGTGCATACCGTCTCGGGGGAGAGCGACATGTTGGTCAAGGTGGCGGCCCGTTCTAACGCTGATTTGCAGCGGGTGCTCGACTCGATTGCCGCCACCGAGGTGGTGGTGCGTTCCAGCACCGTGCTTGCCTTGAATACTCATTTTGAGGCGCGGGCGCTGCCCTTATTCGAGACGGCTGCGCGAGCGTAGCTGCGCAAGAATTGGCGGCTGGTTAGCTGCCGCGTCTCGCCAACCGAGGGTATCCGACGGCGCGGCTAGTCTTTTGAGTCGAGGCAGATTTGCTGCTGAGGAGATCGAGGTCTAAGATCAGTTATAGTCGTTTTGACTATAACTGACTAGAACTGACTAATTGATCGATTGGTTGATCGTGGGGAGGTGAGCGCAGCGCCAGAAACTCAAAGTTCAGCAGCCCGGTTGGTGCATTATGCCAGCGGAGCTAATGTTTCCGAGCGCTCCGCTGCTCCGCCGTCGCTAGCCATTTCAACAGTTATTTTCGCGCTCAGACCGAGCGAAAGCTCGGGACGTCCCACCTTGTGGCTGCCCTTGGTCAGGCGAATCAGGGAGCCGTTCAAGGGGCTTTGGGCGCTTCCCGGCGGACCGCTCAGCCACCACGAATCACTGGTGGACGCGGCCGGGCGGAACCTGCTCGAGACCACCGGTCTGCGGCCACGGTTTCTCGAACAGCTTTATGCTTTCGGCGGCCTTCAGAGGTCGACAGCGAAGAGTGTGACCGCCCAGCGAGTTGTCTCAATCGTTTATTGGGCTTTGGTGCAAGCGACCGAAGCCCAAATCACCAAATGCGATGAGAATGTCAGCTGGATCCGTGCCGATCGGCTTCCTGAGCTGGCTTTCGACCATCAAGAGATTGTCGAATATGCGCTCTGGCGGTTGCGCAACAAGATCGAATATGGCTCGATTGCCTATCACTTCCTAGGTGAAAAGTTCACCTTGGCTCAAGTCCGCGAGGTCTACGAGGCGGTATTGGGCAAGCAGCTCGATCCGGCCAACTTTCGCAGGCAGCTCAAGGCGACGGTGGATATTGAAGCCACCGACGAATACCTGCAAGGTGGCAAACATCGTCCGCCCCGGCTCTACCGCTACACCGGAAATACCGAGATTTTCAGCCAGAACCAGCGTGCTTCGGCACCACAAGATATCGAGGGAATATCGTGAGTTCAGTTAATACCGCCATCCAGCTCTCAGTTCGTGGTGCCTCCAAGGAGTCGACCTGCGGTACCGATCTGGCTAAAGGGCCGTGGGAATTCGACTTGAGCGCCGCCCTCGAGGGGGTGCCGAGCTATGGTCCAGGTGCCTCACTGGCCGATCAGGCACCGAGCAGCACCCCACAGCAGATTCAGATTCCGCAACAATACAAGGATGCCTCGGAGCAAGAGCTAGACGAGCGAATCCTGGCGGCCAAAGCCACTCTCGGCGATCGGGTGGTGATTCTGGGGCACTTCTACCAGCGTGATGAAGTGATCAAATACGCTGACTTCGTGGGTGATTCCTTCCAGCTGGCCAATGCCGCGAAGTCGAAACCCGAAGCCGAAGCCATCGTGTTCTGCGGGGTGCACTTTATGGCGGAAACCGCCGATATGCTCTCCGGCCCCGAACAAGCGGTGATTCTGCCTAATCTGGCGGCGGGCTGTTCAATGGCCGATATGGCCGATATCGAATCGGTTGAGGCTTGTTGGGCTCAGCTGGAAGAAATTTACGGCGATATGACCGCCACCGATGCTGAGGGTAAAGTGCCGGTGATTCCGGTGACCTATATGAATTCCTCGGCGGCGCTCAAGGGATTCTGCGGCGAGCATGGTGGCATCGTTTGCACCTCATCCAATGCAAAAACCGTGCTGGAGTGGGCTTTCCAGCGCGGCCAACGGGTGCTGTTTTTCCCCGATCAGCATTTGGGCCGGAACACCGCGAAGGCGATGGGCGTGCCCTTAGAACAGATGCCGATGTGGTCGCCGCGCAAGCCCTGGGGTGGCACCAGCCTGGAAACGTTGCAAGATGCCCGGGTGATTCTCTGGCACGGCTTCTGCTCGGTGCATCGCAGGTTCAGCGTCGCCCAGATCGACCAGGCGCGGGCCGAGTACCCGGGAGTTCGGGTGATCGTGCATCCAGAATGCCCGATGCCGGTGGTCGACGCCGCCGACGAGTCAGGATCGACTGATTACATCGTCAAGGCTATCCAGGCTGCACCGGCGGGCACTACTTTTGCCATTGGAACCGAGATCAATTTGGTAAATCGGTTGGCCGAAGAATATCCGCAGCACACCATCTTCTGCCTCGATCCGGTGATTTGCCCGTGTTCCACGATGTATCGGATTCATCCGGGTTATCTCGCCTGGGTGCTTGAGTCCCTGGTGCAGAAAACCGTGGTCAATCAGATCCGGGTGCCTGAAAATGTTGCGGTGCCAGCTCGGGTGGCGCTCGAGCGAATGCTAGCAGCCAAGCCATGAAAACCCCGCAGCGGGTCGTGGTGGTGGGCAGTGGCCTGGCCGGCCTGACCTCGGTACTGCACCTGGTGGCGGCTGCCGCGCCGCTTGAGATTCAGCTGATCACTAAGGCCGAGCTAGGCGAAAGTAATTCTCGCTACGCCCAGGGCGGTATCTCAGCGGTGCTGCCGGAAGGCGCTACTGAGATCTCACCGGAGCTCGGCCTGGCCCGACGCAGCCCGGGCGATTCAATTGCCGCGCACATTCAGGACACCATGATTGCCGGTGCCCAGATCAACGATCTCGCCGCGGTGCGGCAGATTTGCGAATCGGCGGCCGGAGTGATTGCCGACCTGGTGAACCACGGGGTCGGGTTCGACACCGTGCAGGACGAAAGTGGTGAGCACTGGGCGCTGGGCCTGGAGGCCGCGCACAGTTACCCGAGAATTCTGCACAGCGGCGGAGATAGCACCGGGGCGGGCATTATTGATGCGCTAAAAATCGCGGTGCGCGCCTTAGCCGAGGATCGGAGGCTGGTTTTAAGGGAGAATACCGAACTGGTCGAATTGATCACCGAAAAGGGCAAAGTCACGGGTCTTAGCATCATCGAACCCGGTGGTGAGCAGCGCGAAATCAGCGCGGACGCGGTTATTTTAGCCACCGGTGGTGGCGGCCAGCTCTACGCTCAGAGCACTAACCCAGCGGGGGCAACCGCTGATGGCTTGGCCATTGCCTGGCGGGCTGGTGCGGTGGTCAAAGACCTTGAGTACTACCAATTCCATCCGACTCTGCTGGTGCACGACGAGCCCTTCATGATTTCCGAGGCCGTGCGCGGCGAAGGAGCCGTGCTCTGCAATGAGCGGGGCGAACGATTCATGACGGCTCAGCATCCGAATGCCGAGTTGGCGCCGCGGGATGTGGTCTCACGCGGTATTGCCCAGGAGCTTGCACGCGGTGGCCAAGTATTTCTCGATGTCCGCGGCGTTGCTGCGCAACAGGGCGAAGGCTTCCTTGCCCGCCGGTTTCCGGGCATCGCGGCGGCGCTCGCCGCCCGGGGCTACGACTGGGAAACGGAGCTCTTACCGGTCACCCCCGGTGCACATTACTGGATGGGCGGGGTGGCCACCGACTTACTGGGCCGGACCTCGCTGCCCGGTCTTTTCGCGGCGGGGGAGCTGGCCTGCACCGGAGTACATGGCGCAAACCGCTTGGCCTCGAATTCCTTGCTTGAAGCCGCCGTCTTCGCGGCTCAGGCGGTCAACGAAATCTTGCACGGCGATTCAGCCTGGCCGGTCTTCGAAGCTGAGTCCCTTGAACTACCAACTGGCCATCAGCCAATGGAGGTAGCTCAATTGCGTGCCCTGATGATGAGCAACGCCGGGGTGGTGCGGGACGCTGCAAACCTTGAAGTAGCGGCTAAGCAATTGGCCCAGTGGTCGGCCAGCGACTCGCAGAGCTCACGGTTGCTGACCGCTGCGAGGCTGCTGGTCGCCGCCGCCTTGCGGCATGAAGGATCGCTCGGCGCCCACTGGCGTTCGGACTTTAGCGAGCAACCCGGTGCGAGCAGCCGCAGCTTCGTCAACGCGAGCGCTGAGCTCGACTAAATCTCACCCACCGATAACTGCTGGAAAGGCCTTGCCGTGACCGATATTTTGCCACTGAGTCGCACTCAGATCAGCTCGATTGTGCTCGCCGCTCTCGCCGAAGATGCACCTTACGGCGATCTCACCTCGCAACTGCTGATCCCCGAATCGGCCCGTGCCACAGCCTGGCTGAACGCGCGTGAGGCCGGAGTGTTCAGTGGCACCGGGGTCTTTGAGGCAGCGATGACTTTGACCGATCCGACGATCAGCGTGCAATGGCAGCTCACCGACGGTGAAAAGTTCGGCGCCGGCGCACAACTTGCCCGAGTCGCCGGGCCGGCGCGGGCGCTGCTCACCGCCGAACGGGTGGCCCTTAACCTGGTGCAGAGGATGAGCGGGATAGCCACCCTAACCGCACAGTACGTGGCGGCTGTGGCCGAGACCGGAGCAACAGCCCGAGTGGTGGATACCCGCAAGACCACCCCGGGCTTGCGGGCAGTGGAGCGTTTCGCGGTGCGTTGCGGTGGCGGGCATAATCACCGCTACAGTCTCTCCGATGCGGTGATGGCCAAGGATAATCATCTGGCCGTGCTGACGAGGGGGGATAGCAGCAAGCTAACGGCTGCGCTGCAGACACTGCGTCCCCGGCTCTCGCACACCACGCATCTTGAGGTTGAGGTGGATCAAATCGAACAGATCGAGCCGGTGCTCGCCGCCGGGGTTGACACTATCTTGCTCGATAACTTCAGCCTTGAAGAACTACGCGAAGGTGTGAAACTCATCAACGGCAGGGCCCTGGTGGAAGCGAGCGGCAATGTCCGTTTGGATACCATTGCGCAGATCGCGCAAACCGGTGTCGATCTGATCTCGGTGGGCGCGCTGACACATTCGGTGCGAGCCTTGGACCTGGGGCTCGATGTAGAGATTGAGCTTGAGCAGTGACCTCGGCACACACTGAAGCTGAGGCGAATGCGGCATGATTTTTCTCGATGCTGCAGCCACCACCCCGGTTCGCCGGGAGGTCATCGAGGCGATGTTCCCCTACTTGACCGGTAGCTTTGGCAACCCCTCTAGCCATCATGACCTTGGTGAGCAAGCTGCCGCGGCTCTCGAACAGGCCAAAACGCAGATTGCTGAGTTGGTGGGCTGCCGACCGGGAGAAGTGATTTTTACCTCCGGTGGCACCGAGGCGGATAATCTCGCGATTAAGGGCATCGCGCTGGCGCGCAGACAGCTCGACAAAACACGGAATCGAATCCTCATCAGTGCCATTGAACACCCGGCAGTGATGGAATCAGCCGAGTTTCTGGCCCGTGTGCATGGCTTCGAGGTAGATGTTATTCCGGTGCATCGTTCGGGTCTGATTGATAGTGCCATTTTCGCCGAAAAACTAGGGCCGGACGTCGCGCTAGCTAGCGTGATGTACGCCAATAACGAGATCGGAAGCATTCAGCCATTGGCTGAGCTAGCCGAGTTGACGACTGCGCATCGGGTGCCGCTGCACACTGATGCGGTGCAGGCCAGCGGCTGGTTGAGCCTGAATATTGCCGAGCTCGGTGTTGATGCGCTGAGTCTTTCGGGACACAAATTCGGGGCGCCCAAAGGAGTAGGTGCGCTGATCTTGCGTTCGCGGACCCTGGCTGAGCCTTTGATTCACGGCGGCGGGCAGCAGTCAGGGCTGCGCTCCGGCACCGAGAACGTGGCTTTTGCAGTGGCTCTGGCCTGCGCCATTCAGCTCGCCGAAGCGGAGCGTGCTGAAGCCTTTAGTCGAGTCTCCGGACTGCGGGACGACTTCATCGCCGCGGTGCAGAGTCGGTTACCGCAGGCCCTGCTGACCGGACCAAGCGGGGAGGCCAGACTGCCGTCGATTGCCTCCTTCTGTTTCCCCGGCACACACGGTGAATCAGTTCTCCTAGAGCTGGAACGGCGTTCCATTATCTGCTCTTCGGGCTCGGCCTGTGCTGCCGGATCAGCTGAACCTTCGCCGGTATTGCTGGCATTAGGAATTTCTGCCGAACTCGCCCAGACCGCGGTCCGGTTCAGCCTGCCGAGTTCGGTGACCAGGCTTGAACTTGATCAGACGGTCGAGGCACTAGTGCAGGCGGTAACTAAATTAGCCAAGCTCGGTGGCGAGGCTCGGTAGCTCACTGCTCAGCGAGACAATCGCGCCCAGAAGGTCAGTAACTGCGGCCGACAATAGCGATCAGCTCTGAGTCGTGGTCTTCATCTCCCGGCACTGTGCCTTCCCGGGTCTGCAGACAGCGGACGCTTACTGCTTCCCGGTTGAGCGCTTCTTCGCCTTCCTCACCGAGACGCTGCCAAGGGATTCGAGCAAATCCTGTTTTGGCGGCCTCCAGCGCCTCAGCCACCGACGCCGCTTCGACGGTGCGCTCAGCTAGTCTTTGGCGGGCAGTCTCGATCATCTCAGTGTGCATGCTCTCCAGCAGAGCGAGCACAGTGGTATTAATCTCAGCGAGCTTGACCGTCTGCTTCGCGCCGCCGTCGCGCCGCACGATCGTCGCCTCACCCTGCTCAAGATCGCGAGGACCGACTTCCAGACGCAGCGGAACGCCCTTGAGCTCCCACTCGGTGGCCCGCCGGCCGAAGCCCTGCGTGGTCCGATCATCGAGCCGGGCGCGCACTCCTGCTGTGGTCAGTTCGCTAACCAGCGAGGCCGCGGTTGTCAGCGTCCGCTCGTCATCTTTAACCGCGAGCACCACAATCTGTACCGGCGCGACGCGGGGCGGTATCCGGATTCCCTGCTCGTCGCCGTGCGCCATGATCAGTCCGCCGAGCATCCGCGTACTGGAACCCCACGAGGTCGTCCAGCAGGTTTCGAGCTGGCCCGAGGCACTGGTAAAGCTGATATCGAAGGCCTTTGCGAAGTTTTGCCCTAACTCGTGACTAGTGGCCATCTGCAGCGCCTTACCGTCGCCCATCATGGCCTCGCAGGTCATCGTGTTAATGGCTCCCGCGAACCGTTCACGCCGAGACTTTACGCCGACGAGTACCGGAATTGCGAGCACGTCCTGCAGGAAATCGCGGTAAACCTCGAGATGAATCCGCAGCGCGTAGGCATTGGCATCTTCACGGCTGGCATGCGCGGTGTGGCCTTCTTGCCACAGAAACTCCGAAGTGCGCAGGAAGAGGCGCGGTCGCATCTCCCAGCGCACCACATTCGCCCATTGGTTCAGCAGCATGGGCAGATCTCGATGCGACTGGATCCACTTAGACATCAACTCGCCAAACAAGGTTTCGCTCGTCGGCCTGACCACCACAGGCTCAGCCAAATCCTTACCACCAGCGTGCGTGACTACTGCCAGCTCGGGGCTGAATCCTTCGACATGTTCGGCCTCCCGCTCCAGGTATGACTGCGGAATGAACAGCGGTAGATAGACGTTCTCGGCGCCGGTTGTCTTGATCCGTCGATCAACCTCTGCCTGCATACGTTCCCAGAGTCCGTAAGCATACGGTCGGATCACCATAGTGCCGCGCACCGGACCGTTCTCAGCCAGCTCGGCCTTCTCCAAAACGTCTTGGTACCAGCGGGGGAAATCAGCCTTGGGTGAGGTGAGCACACTCGCCCGATTGTTAGTCGTCACCAGGCTATGTTAGCGGCCGCGCCAAGTTCAGTGATAGCTGATGGGAGGTGAATCGGCGCTTTAGCCCGTCAAATTTATTTGGCAGCCGATCCCCGGCTTCGAACCCGTCGGAAGATCCAGTAGCGCAGCAGCAAGAAACGGCTCAGCGCGGCCAAAACGTTAGCGGCGGTGATGGTCAGCACATCTTCGAAGACAGTGGGGTTCGGATTAATGGCGTGCAGTAGCCAGAGACTTGAGCTGGTCAGTAACAGGGCAAGTAGCATCACCCAAAGGCCGCGTCGATGGTCTCGGAACCAATGCTGTCTCTCCTTAATTGCCCAGCTGTGCCGCCGGTTCAATTCGGTGTTCAGGATTGAGGTCAATACCAGCGCAATCAGATTCGCCCATTGGCTGCCGGTGAAGGGCCGTAGTCCGGCGAAAATAGCCAGGGACGCTGCGGTGCAAATTGCCCCGACAAAAAGGAAACCGCCGATCTGTCGCCACAGTCCAGCAGCCGGTGCCGATTCGGCAGCAGCTTGCGGGGGCTTGGTGGCCGGAACAGTATCGGCGACAGACTTTGTCATAACTCTTAAACTCTGACAGCTTCCCCAGCCGCTGCCAAATATTGGCTTGATTTCAGCTGAGAAGTTCACCGACCGGCACGGCAGCCTCAAGTCGATTGCCCGGTCCAGGCAAGGGGCAAGCCCATCGCTCGTCATAAGCGCAGGAAGGGTTATAGGCGAAGTTGAAATCCACCACTAAGCGATGGTGCAACGGAGACTGGTTGCTGACGGTCCCTAAGTAAGCTCCCTTAATGGTGTCCAGCAGATAACGTCCCCCACCATAGCTGCCTCCCGCCTTTCCGGAACTGGCATCACGGAAGGGCAGGAACAGTCCGCCGCCGTAACCGCAGTGTCGCCAGAGTGAAAGCTCGCCGAGGCCCTCGAACTCCAGGCTGCCGAGACACTCGAAATGCACCACGCCATCCGTGCCGGTTCGCTGCTGTAAGGTCTCACCACGTCCTCGTTCGGTTAGTGCTGCTTCGAAACGATACGCCGGATCGTAGTCAGCATGACGCAGCCCGCTCAAGCTGCTCTTCGCTGTCTTGGGTAACGCCGAAGCCGGGTGTGTGCGAAAGAGCTCATTGCGCCGCTCCAGCCAATATTGGTGCGCTGCCGCGGGTTGCTCGGCCGCCAACTTTCGCACTCGGGCGTACAGCTCAAAAGTCTGTTGACGCCAATCGGCGGTCTGCACTGCGGTTGAAAAATCAGCGAGCATCTACTCAGCCTAGATCGTTATTCGGCCAGGTTATTGTCGGAGTCCTCAAAAGCTTCTATTTCGGTCGGGCGGACCGAAATTTTGCTGGAAACTTCGGCCACTTTTTCAGGTCCCCAATCGAAGACTGCAGGAATCTCCGTTAGCTGCAATGGCAGCTGGCGGACCCGAGCCGACTGTGCCGTAGGAGCCGAGCTGAAGAGCGTGATGAGCTGCGCTCCACTGGACCGCAAGGCTCGTTCATGCCCTTCGGGGGCGAGCACGTCGTTGATATTCACTATTCCTGGGGCAACCAGCACCGGGATGTGCTGCTCACCCAGCGAGTCGCTGAGGGCATGGTGGTAATGCCCGGAAAGGATCAGTCGAACGTCGCTGCCACGCAGCACCGCGGCCAAATCGTCCGGATTCTGCAGTTCAATACCGTCGTGCAACGGGGTTACCGGTTGCACCGGGGCGTGATGCACAATGAGCACCGTGCCCGCTTCGGATGGATTGCTGAGTTCCTCGGCCAACCAATCGAGCTGACCACGATCCAGAAAACCATGGGTGCGGCCCGGGACCGACGAATCCAGGGTAACCACTCGAAAGCCAGCCAGAGTGCTGCTGCCATAGATCGGCAGCTGGCCACCGTCGTGCTCCGGCTGCGCGGCGGGATGCCCGTTGCCAAGAACCTGCCAAAACCCGGGGCGCTCATCGTGGTTGCCCATCGCATAGACCACCTGGGCACCGCGATGCTGAGCGTAGTCTTCGGCCAGTTCCCGCACCTGCCGATAAGACTCGACGCTGCCGTCATCGGAAACATCCCCGGAGATGACTAACAGGTCAAGTGAATCCACGCCGCGCAGCGCGCGTAGCGCATCCAAAAGAGTCTGCCGAGTATCCACCACGCCGCTGTGCAGGCCGTGTGAGAGCAGATGCGTATCGGTGAGGTGCAGAATGCTCAGGGTGCTCATCTAGCTATTCTCCCCCGAGCGGCTGACAATTTGGCAATGACGAAGCGCTGTCCTCCCCGGGCCACTAGGTTCACTTATTGAGAGCCGGGTGGCGCGATAAACTCCGATCATGGCAGCGGAACAGCGGAATAAGTCTGAAGATCAACTGACTCAACGAGCAGCGCAGAATCTCAGCACCTTGATCGGATTTAGAACTGTCTCTCTTCCCGACTGGCAACTGGTCGAGCAAGCAGAATTCGATGCTCAGCGGCTGGCGCTGGAAAAGATGTACCCGCTGACGCACAGCAGTCTGGAACGAGAGCGAGTGGGGCGCAACGGGCTGTTATTCCGCTGGCCGGGCAGCCGCTCGGGAGCGTCGCGGACCCTCGTGCTGATGGCCCACCTCGACGTGGTTCCGGTTGATCCAGACGACAGCTGGCAATACCCGGCCTTTGCCGGGGTGCAGGCTGAGGGCTATCTCTGGGGCCGCGGTGCCTTGGACGATAAAGGCAGCGCGGTGGCAATTTTCGAGGCGGTGGAGTCTTTGCTGGCACAGGGATTTCGCCCGGATAGCGACGTCTATCTCTCCTTCGGCGCCGATGAAGAGGTGGGCGGCGAGGACGCTGCCGCTGCGGTTGAACTGTTGGCGGAACGAGGTGTCCAGCCCTGGCTGGTCGTGGACGAAGGGGGAGCGGTGGCCGGGCAGGCTTTCCCGGGTGTGAGCCGCGATGCGGCAATGATCGGGGTGGCCGAAAAGGGGGTTTTGAATGTGGCGCTGCGCTTCAAAGATCCGGGCGGACACTCCTCAACTCCACCGCAGGGTGGCGCTACCGCGCGGCTGGCCCGGGCGATCACCCGGCTTGATCGGCACCCATTTCCGGTCGAACTGCACCCCGAGAGCGCCAAGATGCTAGAGCTTTTCGCCGCCGAGATGTCCGGGGCCGCTCGCGGGCTACTGAGCCGCGCCCGGCGACTACGCTGGCCGCTCGCCCGGCTGTTGCCATTTTTCGGCCCCGAAGCGTCAGCCGTGGTGCGAACCACCACAGCGGTCACCCAACTCAGTGGCAGTAAGGCGGCCAACGCGCTCGCTGCCAACGCAAGTGCCACTGTTAATTTTCGAATCGCGGTTGGCAGCAGCGTCACCGAAACCCTGCGACGGCTTCGCCGGATCATTAATGATTCCAGCGTGCAGATTGAAGTGTTGGAGAGCGCTGAACCATCCCAGGTCTCAGCTTCCGACGGTGAGCAATTCAATCTGCTCCGGGAAACAGTTCATGAGGTGTTTCCCGATGTCCTGGTGGCGCCGTATCTTGTGATGGCGATGACCGATTCCCGGCATTTTGACAGGCTGAGCAAATCAGTGTTTCGCTTCGCGCCGTTTCGAATGAGCGCCCAGGAACGAAGTGCCCTGCATGCCGCCAACGAGAGAATATCGCTGGATACGCTGGCCGAAGGAGTGCGGTTCTACCGAACCTTGTTGGGCAAGCTTGGTTAGTGGAAACTCACATAGACTGAGGCGGTGCGCAGAACCGTCACTTCCCATTTGCTCTTCAGTACGCAACCACAAACCTCTTTTGTCTTAGCGATTGCGGTAGCTGATCGCGGCTATCGCTCGGTGCAGGAAGAAATCAGCATCGAGGGCGCAGGTTCTCAGCTGAGCTATCGGGAACTACCAGATCAGCACGGTGGTCGATTATTTGCCGCTGAGGTTACCGAGCCCACTGAGGTCCTGGTCAGCTACCGGGCTGTGGTGGAGGGCGTCGCCGCAGCCGAAGAAACCAGCGAAACCGACTTGATTCGCTATGTTCGACCAAGCCGTTATTGCGAATCAGACCGCTTGCTGCCCACCTCTTACGCCGAGTTTCCCGGCTTGCGAGGGCTCGCCTTGGTCGACGCGGTGCGGCTTTGGGTGGCGAGAGAACTGCGTTATGTCAGCGGATCATCGAGCCCCACCGATAGTGCCGTACAGGCGCTACTTGCACGACGCGGGGTCTGCCGGGACTTCGCTCACCTTGCGGTTTCCCTGCTCCGGGCCAAGGACGTGCCGGCCCGGCTTGCCGCTGTCTACGCGCCCGGGCTCACCCCGATGGACTTCCATGCGGTGGCCGAAGCTTGGGTGGACGGACAGTGGCTGGTTGTCGATGCCACCGGCTTAGCGCCACGTGAATCCATGCTGCGGATCTCGACCGGCCGGGATGCCGCTGACACCGCGTTTCTCTCTACGGTCGGTGGTTCGCTCACGCTCAAGGAAATTAAGGTAGGCGCGGTGATCGAGGGGGAACTGCCGCCGGAGGATGCCACCGCCTTAGTTAGCCTGCGTTAGGGCTTTGCTTGCTTAACTTTCATTGCTTAGGCTCAGCCGATCCAAGAATTTTTTGAAACAGCACGAGCTCAGTTCCGCCGTCCTCAGTCAGCCGATCAAATTCCGCGAATCCCGATCGGACCGCAACCGCGAGGGAGGCAAGATTTTCCGGTTCAACCTTAATGATCGCCGTTGTCGCACCGAGTCGGCCGGCGTAAGCGCAGGCGAGGCACACGGCCCTACTAGCTAGTCCCCGGCCCCGGAATCCGGGGTAGAGCCCATAACTGATGTTTACCGCGTGCTCAGGCAGCCCAGCTTGCTCGAACTGAATCTCCAGGGTGCCAGCTAATACGGAGTCCTCACGAATACCGAAAGCTAGTATTGGGCCGCCCCGTTCCCAGTGCTGGAGACTTCTTCGGATGAATGCCTCAACGGTGACCGAGGTACCCACCCCACCATTGAGCCAGCGCACCAACTCAGCATCCTCGCCCGCTAGATGGGCGGCCGCATCCTGCAAGCTGAGCGCCGAGAGCACTAGCTCACGATCTTGCAGGACGGCCGGTTCCACTGATTACTTCCGCTGTTTGGCGGTGGCTTTGAGCTTATTGCTGAGCCGGATCAGCTCACGCATTTCGGCTTCGGTCAAACTGGAGCTGAACAGGCAGTGGATATCGCGGGCGTGCTCACGTCCCACTGTCTTCTGTAACTCGAGGCCCTGTTTGGTGAGCCCAACTTCTACACCACGCCGATCATCCTCAGCCACTCTGCGCTGAATCAGGCCGCGGGCTTCCAAACGCTCCACCAGCCGGGAGATACTCGGCTGAGTCAGCAGGCTGTGTTTATTCAGCTCATTGAGCCTGACCCAGCCGGTGGGGCAATTGGAGAGTGTGTAGAGCACATCGTATTCACGCACGCTGAGCTTCTTGAACACTGGGTCGGTCTGCAATTGCCGCAGCACCGTAACCTGGGCTCGGAAGAAGGACTCCCAGCTCTGCACACTCAATTTCACGTCGTTCATGACTCCACTGTAACTTTCTGGGCCGCAGCTTTGCGTGCGGCGAAGGTTGGCCCATCGGGGACGTGAGCCGGTTTCTTAGCGGCAAATTCCTTGCGCAAGGTGGGAAGCACCTCAGAGCCGAACAGATCCAGCTGCTCGAGCACTGTTTTGAGCGGCAGGCCGGCATGGTCCACCAGGAACAACTGCCGCTGATAATCGCCGAAGAATTCCCGGAAGGTCAAGGTCTTCTCAATCATCTCCTGCGGGCTGCCGACCGTGAGCGGTGTCTGCGAGGTGAAATCCTCCATCGAGGGGCCATGGCCGTAGACCGGGGCATTATCGAAGTAGGGCCGGAACTCCTTGATTGCATCCTGCGAGTTCTTGCGGATGAAGAACTGTCCGCCCAGTCCGACAATTGCCTGATCAGCGGCGCCGTGTCCATAGTGTTCGTAACGCTCACGGTAGAGACCGATCAGCTGTTGGTAATGCTCTTTGGGCCAGAAGATGTTGTTCGCGAAGAACCCATCGCCGTGATAGGCGGCGATCTCCGCGACCTGAGGAGTGCGGATGGAGCCGTGCCAGACAAAGGGGGCGACGCCGTCGAGCGGTCGAGGGGTGGAGGTGAAGCCGTTCAGCGGGGTGCGGAATTTGCCCTGCCAATTCACTACCTCCTCGTCCCAGAGCTTGCGCAGCAGCGCGTAGTTTTCCACGGTTAGTTCGACGCTGTCCTGCATACTCTTGCCGAACCACGGATAGACCGGGGCAGTGTTGCCGCGACCTAGCACCAAATCAACCCGGCCGTCAGCCAGATGCTGCAGCATGGCAAAGTCTTCGGCGATTTTCACCGGGTCGTTAGTGGTGATCAATGTTGTTGTGGTGGAAAGGATGATGCGTTCAGTTTGCGCGGCGATATAGCCGAGCATCGTGGTGGGTGAGCTAGGCACGAACGGGTGGTTGTGATGTTCCCCAGTGGCAAAGACATCCAGCCCTACTTCTTCGGCGTGCTTAGCAATGGTGGTCATCGCCTTGATGCGTTCGAACTCGCTGGGGGTGGTGTTATCCGTGGGGTCTGTTGTAACGTCTCCCACAGTGAAGATGCCGATTTGCACGATTCGGTCCTCTTTCCGATAGCTAAAAATAAATACGTTTGCATCTATTATCCATGAGAACCGGACTCGCAGCGGTTGTATTCCCGCGGCCCAAGCTGGCGTTGGAAACGATGAGGGGATCGCAATGAAGATGCGGTTGGCAGGGAAAACGGGCTTGCTCGGGGGAGCGGGCGCGATCGTCGGTTTTTTGTTTTTGGTCGAGATGACTTCGGGCATCTTGCAGGGGTACTACACGCCCCTGCTCACCGATATTGCCCGGCACCTGGGCATCCATGATGCCGACGTGAACTGGTTTGAAGCAGCACAATTACTGGTCAGCGCGCTAGTTGTTCCAGCGCTAGCAAAGCTTGGCGATATGATTGGGCACCGCCGAATCCTGCTCATTTCCACTGCGCTGACCGCGCTGGCTTCCTGGGGTGTTGCGCTCGCACCGGATTTCTGGACCTTTTTGATTGCTTGGGCCTTCCAAGGGTTCTATGTGGTCTGGCTGCCCTTGGAGATCGCGCTGATCTATTCGCGCAGTCAGCGTAGTGAGGACCCAGCTGGATTGACCCGTCGGGCCGCCGGAATTCTGGTTGCCGGGCTTGAGCTAGGCGTTATCCTCGGTGCGCTCAGCAGTGGCATGCTGGGCGAGGTGTTGGCCGGCAAGTTGTGGCTGACACTGATGATTCCGGCGATCTGTGTAAGCCTATGCTTCGTGGTGATTTGGCGAGGCGTTCCGGAATCGCCGACGCGGGCTGGCGGTCGGCTCGATGGTAATGGTTTACTGCTGATTAGCTTCGCGCTCCTGCTGATCACCGCTGGTCTTACCTTTATGCGAATCAATGGCCCTGGCACCTGGTGGGCGTGGCTGGCGATCCTGCTGGGAATGGTTGTGTTGTATGTTTTCACTCGTTATGAACTGCACCAGGATGACCCGCTGGTCGATATTAGGCTGCTCCGTCAGCCCAGCATGTGGCCGGTGCAGCTAACCGCCTTCCTCTTTGGCGTTTCGGTACTGGGCGCTCAAGCTCCGTTATCAACGTTTGCCAGAACCAAGCCGGAGGAGGTGGGCTACGGTCTTGGCCTGGGTTCAGGACTGGTCTCGATACTTATCGGGGTCTATGTGCTCTCACTCTTGGTCGGAGCTTTGATCTTTCCTTTGGCCGTGCGTCGGAGCACGCCGCGGATCACCCTGATCGGAGCGGCGCTATTAGTAGGTCTTGGCTATCTGCTTTTCCTACCCTTGCATGCCACGCTATGGCAGCTGATGTTGAATATGTTGATCGCCGGCTTGGGTTCCGGTGCGCTGGTTGCGGCGTTGCCCTCGGCAGCAGCTGCGGCTGCCCCCTTGACTCAAACCGGGATGGCTACCGGGCTAACCAATGCCACCAAAACCCTCGGTGGCTCCTTCGCCTCCTGCGTTTTCGGCATTGCGCTAGCTAGCCAAGCCTTGCAGGCTGTTGAAGGTCAAAGCCAGACCGCAGGATCGTTGAGCGGTTATCTGCTGGTCTGGGCCGTGTGCGGCGTGACCGGAATTCTATCCGCAATTGTACTATTTTTTGTGCCAAAATTGGCGTTTAGCGGCACGATTCAACTTCATGAAAAAGTCTAGTGCGGACCGCTTTCTGCTGCGTATGATTGGCATCCTAAGAGAATAAAATCGCCTTGGGGGGAGGGCTTACCCTTGGAGGTCGTGCCATGTTTGCGGGAATTAAGCTTTTTATCCGTGATTTTAAGCCCAGTATCCTGATCGGCCTCACCGCGCTGCTGCTGTTGGCTTCGAACCTGCCGATCGTCATCAGCCAGGCCTCGGCCACCACTCTTCCACAAGGCGTCGGCTACCTGCAGGGAGCCCGTCAGGAGCAGATGCTCTGCCCAGGTGGCGCTCTGCAAGGCAAGCTCAAGGAAGCCATTATTGAGCCCTTCGCGGTCAAGGTGGCGCTGACCGGGGATTGCAACCTAGCTGATATGAAGGCGGCCAATCCTAATACCAAATTTTTGGCGTATCTGAATATTGCTGTGGCGCGTCCTAAAGACGAAAATCTAGGCGCCTGGAGTGATTTTCAAACTACCTGTGTCAGTACGCCAAAATATTCAACCGATCCGGAGAATAAGTATTTTATTGAGTCAAATTCTCAAAAGCTCAAAGATGTCGGGGCAATAGTCACCGTAGCCGGTAAAAACTACGTCAGATACCCTGACTTTGGTGGTCAACTGCTGGTTTCTAATATCGCTTCGACGGCCTTCCTCAGTGCCTGCCAAGCCAGGATCACCGCCATTCTCAACAATCCGTCCCAGCCAGGCGTCACCGGTGCACCGGCGGTGCGTTTCGACGGGGTGATGTTCGATGATGCCAATATGTCCCCGCAACACGGCATCGATCTGGAACAGGTAGGCAGTTATGGCCCTTGGACGAATAGCGCCCAATACGGCGACGATATGGTTCGAACCTTGGGAGTGCTTAGCAGGCAGACAAAGAGCTCGGCGGGGCGACCGGTGCAAATGTGGGTAAATCTGGGGGTCGATATTTTCAATTCGTTACGCCAGCAAGGCACCGCAATTAATGCCAGCGGGGCGAAGATCTACAGCGTGCAGAGTGAACGTGCCGTTAGCCTCGGTGCTTTGCGAATGCAGCCTGAGGTGGCAAGTTCTGCGCCGGTCATCGACGGCGTGCTACGCGAATTTACCACCCAGTGGGGCAATGGCGCCTGGTTGAATGATAATGAGATCACCGCACAAGCAGGCTTTTCGGCGCAATTCTCCAGAATGCAAGTCAGAGTGATTATGCATGACTACAACGTTGACTTGCGGAACGTGCCAAGCACTAGCTACAACCAAAGCAAGCAAGTTCCGGTGGCGCCTTGCCTCAAGAGCACTGACTACAACGCGGCAAACATCGCTGCGGCAGCGAAGAATCGACGCACCGCCGAGCAGCGGCTCAATTTGGGCTGGGCACTTCTTTCCAAGTCAGCGACAAGCAACCTGATCGAGGGAAGCCTGACCCAGGCCACCCCCAGTTGCCAACAGCAATATCCGACCACGGGTAGCCAAATGTACGAGTCGGTCACCACCGCGAGCGTCAATCTCAACGATTCGACATTCAACACTCTCAAGGACCTGCAACGCTCAAGTGTCTACGGTTCCGGTCCAATCACATCAGTGGCAGGTAGCCAGGTAAAAACCAGACTGCTCAATAATGGCTGGACGGTAGTGGTGAACACCGGCGCCAGCGCCGCAATTTACAGCTATAAAGGGCTGCTCTACTCGATCGCGGCCCGGGATGCCAGGGTGATGTTCTAGCTGCTTGCCCGCCGTCCTCGAACTTTCGGGATGGCGCCCGTGGTCCAATCTTGTGAGGCTTCGGAAACCACTGCGTGGTCCTGCTCCTTAGGTACTTGTTGCAAATCCTTCAGCAACTTGCGGCGTTCTCGTCGACCTTCCACGAGTCGATACAGCACGGGGACCAGGATTAGGGTCAGCACGGTCGAGGAGATCAAGCCGCCGATCACCACGATAGCGAGTGGTTGTGAAATGAATCCACCCCCGCCGGTCAGGCCAAGTGCCATCGGAGTGAGCGCAAAAATTGTCGCCAGCGCGGTCATCAGAATCGGCCGCAAGCGGTGACGCGCGCCGTACTCAATAGCGTCGGCAACCGAGAGCCCAGCCTTGGTCGGGGTATCTCGCCTTGACTGATTGATCAGATCAATCAGCACGATCGCATTGGTCACCACGATACCGACCAGCATCAACATACCAATCAGCGAGGGCAGACCTAGCGGGATACCGGTGATCAAGAGTAAGCCAATCGCACCGGTGGCGGCGAACGGAATAGAGACCAGGAGCAACAGTGGTTGAATCAGTGACTTGAAAGCGGCCACCATAATGACATAGACAATGGCGATGGCGGCAATCAGCGCCAGGCCGAGTTGGCCGAATGACTCTCGCTGCTGGGTACTGGCGCCGCCCAGGGTTGCGGTGGCACCTGCCGGCAGACTCAGGCTGTCAAGCTTCTTTTGCACCTCGGTGCTGAGCGCACCGAGATCGTTCCCGCTCGGAGTCAAGGAGACTTTAGCGCTGCGCTGTCCATTGGAAGAGGTGATCGATGAGGGGATATTCACCTGCTTGACGCTGGCGATAGTGGAGAGCGGAACCGAGCCGGAAGCGGTTGGCAACGGAGCTTGCCCGAGCGCTTCAATTGAACTGAACTGCGTGCCCTTACCAATCTGAACCTTGTAATCAGTGGTGTCGATCCGCACAGTACCACCCGGGATGGGGCTTACCGTCGCGGCCAGGATACCGGCCACCTGCTGCTCGTTGAGGCCTGCCGCGACAGCTTTAGCGCGGTCAATACTGATCTGTACCACCGGATTGGAAGCCGAGAGATTGCTGGTGATGTTGGTGCTGTTCGGAGTGTTCTGTAAGGCTGACAGCACGGCGTCATTAGCTTTTTGCAGATCGTCACTGCTACTGGCTTTGACGTTCACATCAACTGTGCTTGAGGTGCCCAGTCCGCCGCCGCTGGCGCTCAACCTAATCGTGCCGGCATCCTTGACACCATCGATGGCTTCTTGAACCTTGTCCTTCAGCTTGTCCTGGTTAACCTTTTCATCGGTCACCACCTGGAAATTTGCACTGGATGCGCCAGAGGACAGTAATGAGGAGAAGCCGCCGCTAGCATTGCCCACGGTCACCTGAATATCCTGCACACCCTCGACACCGCGCAGCGCATCCTCGACTTTTTGGGCGGCTTTAGAGGTGGTGTCCAGGCTGCTGCCTAGCGGCATGGTCTGGGTGATTGAGAGCGAGTTCTGCCCCGAATTGCCGAGCAGGTTCTGCGGAAGCAGTGGCGTCATCGCTAGGGTGCCGATCAGAATGACCAGACCTGCCGCCAAAGTCCAGACCGGGTGTTTCTGAGTGCCGTGCAGAATCGGCAGATAGCCGCGCTGCAACCAGCCTTTGCGTTCTTTCTCCTCGACCGCCGCGAGCATCTCCGGGGTGGGCTGTTTGGCGTCTTTGGGGGAGCGCAGGAACCAATAGGCGAGTACCGGCACGATCGTGAGTGATACCAACAAGGAAGCAATCAGGGCAATGGTGACGGTGAGCGCGAAGGGGCGGAAGAGCTCGCCAGCAATATCGCCGACAAAGGCAATCGGCGCAAAGACCGCGACCGTGGTGAGGGTGGAGGCGGTGACCGCGCCAGCAACTTCCTTGATCGCTGAGGTGATCGCGGTGAGTTTATCCTCGCCATAGCTGAGGTGTCGTTTGATGTTTTCGATCACCACAATCGAGTCATCGACCACCCGGCCAATCGCGATTGTCAAGGCACCTAGGGTCAGAATATTGAGCGAATAGTGAGTCGCCCACAACCCGATCAAGGTGACCAAAAGTGAAAGCGGAATCGAAATCGCGGTCACCAGCGTGGAACGCACCGAGAGCAAGAAGATCAAGATCACGATCACGGCGAAGCCCAGGCCGAGCAGGCCTTCGGTGCCGAGGTCTTCAATTGATTTCTCAATGAAAGGGGCCTGATCAAGGACCGTGGTGAAGGTGGCATTCGAACCGAGCTCTTCCTTGAGCTCGGGAAGCAACTTGTTGATGGCGTGTGAGACCGTGACGGTATCTGCATCCGGGGTCTTGGTTACCGAGAGCGCCAGAGTAGGTTTGCCATTTGTACGGGTGATCGAGGTGGTTTGGTCGTCCTGCAAGGAAACGGACGCTACCGATCCGATGGTCGGCGCGGACTGCCCCCCCTTGGCCCCGGCTAGAGGCAGAGCCTTGACCGCATCGAGCGAATCTACTGGACTGCCGATTTGCACCGAAAGGGACTTGCCCGAGTCGGTGATGGTACCGGCCGGCACCAGTGCGCCGTTGTTCTTGAGCGCATCGGCGATTGCGCTCACGGCAACACCGGAAGCGGCAAGTTTTGCAGGGTCTGGCTGGATCTCGATGTGCTGCCCATTGGCACCGGTCACATCGGCACCACGAACGCCATCGACCTTCAAGATCTTGGGCACCGCAATGCGCTGCAGATCTGAATTGAGTTCGGAGAGTGACTTGTCCGAGGCCACCGCGAGGTAGAGGATCGGGAAGTCACTAATATTGCCGGCCACGGCCTGGGGCTGAGTATCGTCGGGTAGTTGCGCGCGGGCATTAGCAATCGCGCGGTCTATCTGGTTCCGTGCCCGGTCGAGATTTGTGCCGTAGGGGAAGCTCAGATTAATTGTCGATACCCCGCTGCGCGAGGTAGAGGTGGAGGAACTGAGGTTCTCCACTGCGTTCAGCGCGGTCTCCAGTGGCCGACTGACTTGGGCGTCTATCACCTCAGCTGATGCTCCCGGCATCGAGGTGACCACGGTGATCTGCGGCAATTCGAGGGAAGGGATCAGCTCCTGCTTGAGCGAGCCCATCGAAATAACACCAAAGACGGCGACGAAGACCGTCACCAAGGCGATCAGCGCACGATTACGCAGGGACAGGGTGGCCAGACGAAACATCGGTCATCTCCGAGGTAGGCGGTAACTGGTGGAGTCAAGCAGGTGGTGGAACGCTAGCTCAGTTGCAAGGTCGCCGCAGTCTTGGCCATGGTCTCCGCCGCCAGATCCGGATTGTCATTGAGCTTGACGCCGAAGGTGGGGATCATTTCCTTGATTTTGTCTTGCCACTGAAGTTTGAATTCACGCGGGAAGCAGCGCTGCAAGAGTTCCAACATAATCGGCACCGCAGTGGAAGCTCCGGGAGAAGCGCCAAGTAGCGCTCCGATGGAACCATCAGAGGAGGTGATCACCTCGGTGCCGAATTGCAGGATGCCGCCTTGCTTGCGATCCTTCTTCATGATTTGCACACGCTGCCCGGCAGTAATTAGTTCCCAATCATTGCCATTGGCTTCGGGGAAGTACTCCTGCATGGTGGTGACCTTCGAAGAGCGGGATTTCAGCACTTCAGAAACCAGGTATTTGGTCAGCCCAAGGTTATGCAGACCGGCGGCGAGCATCGGGTAGATATTCGACGGCCGGATTGACAGTGGCAGGTCCCATAGCGAGCCTGCTTTGAGAAAGTTAGTTGAGAAGCCAGCATAAGGGCCGAAGAGTAGCGATTTCCGACCACCGACATACCGGGTATCCAGGTGCGGTACCGACATCGGCGGAGCGCCGACCGAGGCCTGACCGTAAACCTTGGCGCTGTGCTGAGCGGCAATTTCGTCGTTAGTGCAGCGGAAGAACTGCCCGGAGACCGGAAAGCCGCCGTAGCCTTTGCCCTCAGGAATGCCTGAGCGTTGCAGCAAGTGCAGGGCTCCGCCGCCGCTTCCGATGAAAACGAAGCGAGCTTTGATGCTGCTGGTCTCGCCCGAGCCCTTGTGCTTGAGTTTGAGCTCCCACTTGCGGTCGCTGCCGCGCTTCACATCGACGACGTCGGTGCTGTAGTTAATCTCACCGCCCTGGGCGCTGAGGAACTTCACTAGGTCTTTGGTGAGTGCGCCGAAGTCCACATCGGTGCCTTCGGCTGCTTGAGTGGCGGCCAGCCGACCATTGCCTTGACGTCCGTTGATGACTAGAGGTGCCCATTGTGCGATCTGATCGCGGTCCTCGGAGTACTCCATTGAGGAGAAAAGTGCGTGTGGCTTGAGCGCTTCGAACCGAGTCTTCAGATAATTCGAATGCTCCTCGCCCATCACGAAGGACATGTGCGGCACGGTGTTGATGAACCCTTTGGGCGAGCCGATATGTCCTTCGGTGACCAGATGGGACCAGAACTGCCGGGAGAGCTGGAATTGCTCATTAATACCGATCGCCTTATCCGGATTGACCGAACCGTCTTTTGCCGCCGGGGTGTAGTTCAATTCGCACAGTGCTGAGTGGCCCGTGCCGGCGTTGTTCCACGGCCCAGAGGACTCCAAGCCCAACTCGTCTAGCCGTTCAAACAAGGCAATCGACCAATTCGGCTCGATCTTGCTGATCATCGCGCCCAGGGTGGCGCTCATGATGCCGCCACCGATCAAGACGACGTCGGCTTCTTTGGTTTGTGAGATGAAGGTCACTGGTGTTTCTCCGGTAGCTGCTAACGATGCAAAGCGCCTTAGAAGCGTATCGCGCGCGAGGCAGGTTCCCTAAATTTGGACCAGGTGATTTGGCTCGCTCAGGAGTTCAGCGTGATCTTATTAAACACCTCGTTCAGCACTGGGCTGACCGGGTAACTGCTAACCCGAGAGGACAAGGCCAAAGCCGAGATCGGAAAGGCTATCGGGATCGCCGGGATAGTGCTGGCAATATCTGCGTTGATCGATTGATAGGCCTGGCTGCGCTCTGCGCCGTCGGGAAGCGTCTTAGCCCTTTCGATCTTCGAGATCAGCTGGCTGTCGGCGGGGCCAAATTCAGCATTGGGCGCACCGAACAACGGCCCGACGAAATTGTCGGGATCCGAGTACGAGCCGTTCAAGCCCAAAAGGTGGAGGGCATGATCGCCAGAGCTGCTGACTTTTTCCAGGTAGTTATCTGACCAGTCCACCGGTACTGGCTTGATGTTCAGCCCAATAGCCGTTAGCTCTGCGGCGATTTCGGCATAGATTTTTTCCGGCGTCGGGAGATACGGCCGGGTGACATTCAAGGGGTAGTAGAACTTTAACGGTGCACCCCGGTAGCTCGACTCTTTAATGAGTTTCCGAGCTTTCTCTCGATCGTAACCAGCACCCGGTACTTGATTGTTGAAACCACTGAGTTTGGGTGGAATGAACTGGTTGGTCGAGGTGCTGCCGTCGATGAAGAACTTCTTGACGAGAGCATCCTTATCAATGGCTATCGAGATAGCTTGGCGCACCTTGATATCGGCAAGCGCTGGAATTTGCTGATTGAGGCCGAGATAGAACACCGAGAACGGGTCCCGCTGCTGAACTTGCAGACCACGCTTCACCAGCGCGTCGAAGTTATCCGGCGTGACGAAGTCGTAACCATCAATTTTTCCGGTCAGCAGGGCCTGGCTCCTGGCTTGAGATTGCTGATAGGTGATGAACTTTATGGTGTTGATCTGACCCTTATCACCCCAGTAGTCGGGGTTTTGCTGCAAAGTGACCACACCGTCTTGCCAGCTGGTGAGTTGGTAGGGGCCGGTGCCCACCGGGTGTAGCGCAAATTTAGAGAGTTGATAGGAGTCCCGGCGCTGATCAAGCACATCGGCGGTTCCCGACTTCAGAGCGGCAGGCGACGCGATGCCGAAGGCTGCCTGGGTGAGCGCATCGAGGAATCCAGTGCGCACCAGGTTGAGCGAGACAGTGAGTTTGTACTCACTGTCCACTGTGCAACTCTTATAAACCGAATTCTTGGCGTCGTTAGCGAAGGTGCGGAACAGGTCTTTAAAGGCTGAGGGGATCGCGGCCGGATTCTTTTGCACCGGGTAGTTAAACCACCGATTGAAGTTCATACACACCGCGGCGGCGTTAAACGGCTGACCATCCTGGAATTTCACTTTTTCGCGCAGGGTGAATTCATAACCCAGACCATTGTTGATGGAGTTCCAACTGGTGGCAAGGGCTGGTGCGGGCTCTCCAGTGGTTGGATCGGCGGTTACCAGTCCTTCAAAAATCTGGCGACTGACCCGGTTCGAATCAACATCGGAGACCAGCGCCGGATCTAAACCCGCCGGATCAGCTGCGGTACCGAAAGAAAAGGTCTTCAGCTGCATGGTACTCGTGGTCGTTGGTGGCGGAGCCGGTTCATTGGTGCAGGCGGACAGCAGCAACGCCAAGAGGGCTGCGCAAATAGCGGAAGCCCTCGATCTTGCAGGCCTCAGTCGTCGTTGCACGCAAACTCCCATATCGCAGCTCAAGAAGATGAATTACCTTATTGTAATCAGCGAGACTATGAACCGCGAGCAGCGAAGAGCGGGCATCCCCCAAGCAGGACGCCCGCTCTTGACCTTAGTTAGCTGATGCGCTTCTACTTGGGCATCAACACCGAATCGATCAGGTAGACGGTGGCGTTAGCGGTCTTGACGCCGCCGCAGATTACCTTCGCGCTGCCATCCACGGTGAGGTTATCCCCGCTGCCCGCGACGGTCACGCTGCCACCTTCTACGGTCTTGTGGCTGCCGACGATCTGCTCCGGGCTGAGCTGACCGGGGATCACGTGATAAGTCAGAATCTTCGAAAGCGTTTTATCGTCAGTTTTCAGGCCGTTGATGGTCGCCGCCGGGATCTTCGCGAAGGCGTCATCGACCGGAGCAAAGACAGTGAACTCGCTGCCGTTCAGGGTGCTGACCAGATTGACCTTGGGATTCAGTTTTCCGGATACCGCCGCGACCAGGGTCTTCAGCAATGGGTTGTTCGACGCCGCCACTGCAACCGGGTCCGCTGCCATACCGCTCACCGAACCGGGCCCGCTCGGTACTTGGCTAGCGTAGGCTGAGCAACCCGGGCCGACCATGCCGCTAGCCGCCATCGAGGGAGTCTCGGTCGCCATCGACGGCGAGGACGATGAGCTACTCGGTGCCGCGCTGGAGCTACCGCTGGTGGAGGATCCACCACCGCAAGCGGAAAGCGTGAGAGTCGCGGCTGCTGCTACAGCGAACACGGCAATAGATGTGTGTTTTGCCAGTTTCATCGGAAAGCTCCTTCAAATATGTCCATCGGCCCTCTGGTCGATGTCTCACAGCAAGTTCGTTGACTCGGCTAGACCGGATGGGTCGAAGTGGCAGAAAATTTTTATTGGCCCCGATCACTGTGAATTTGCCTAATTCCTGGCGCGCATTTCTTTCCAGCTATCGGCAGGCCTGGGAGCTGGGTTAGCGTGGGACTATGAAGCGAGCTGGCCAAAGAACTCGGCGGAACCGCTCACTGCTCGTGTTTGGCACAGCAGTGGTGGTGCTGATGTTGGCGGCGTGCGTGAGCGATGCTACCGGCGATGTTGCTGGCACCCTAGCGCCGAGCGAGTTTGCCGCCAACGCGAGCAATGGACCAACCGTCGTGGTGATCGGGGATTCCATCAGCACCGGCTTTCAGACCTCGGCTGCGGACGCCTGGCCTACTCGCCTAGAACAAAAACTGGCTGCTGAAGGAACCCCGATCGTGTTGGTCAATGCGGCTGAAAACGGCGCGGGTTATCTGGTTGAAGGGGATGGCGGAAAGACTTTCGAGCAACAGGCGGCAACCCAGGTACCAAGTCAAACGCAGTTAGTGGTGGTCTACGGCTCGGAAAACGACCTGGGATCTGAGCTCGGAGATATCAGCTCTCAGGTGGCTAACACCGCAGCAACAGTGAAAGCTCACGCGCCGCAAGCTACCTTGCTTTTCGTCGGCCCGGCGTCCTACAGCCCCGAGGTCGATCCAGATTTACTGATGATTCGCGACCAAATAAAGAGCGGAGCGCAGAGCGCCGGCGCCAAGTTTGCTGACCCCATTGAGGATCATTGGATTATGGACGATAAATCCGAACTTATCGGCCCGGATGGTGACCATCCCACGGTGGCAGGTCATGTTTATCTTGAACAGAAATTCGAGGCTTTGATCAAGCCATTGTTGTAAGTGATTTCATGTTTTCCACCAGCAACGGAAGGTCGCTGTGAACCCGCTTGATCAGATTGAGACACCGGTCGTGCTGATCGACGAGAAGGTGCTCGACGCTAATATTGCCGGACTGGCGGCTTCGTCAGCGAGTCGCGGGATCAGCCTGCGACCGCATGTTAAGACACATAAGGTGGCGCAGATCGCGGCTAAACAGTTAGCCGCGGGCGCGAGTGGCATCACCGTGGCGACGGTCGGTGAAGCTGAGGTGTTTGCGGACCACGGTGTGGCTGATATTTTCATTGCCTATCCATTGTGGCCGGACGAACTTTTGCTGCGCAGGATCATTGCCCTCGGCGAGCGGATTCAGCTACGGATAGGTACGGATTCAGTTGAAGCCGTGAGCAAACTTGCGTCATTCAGTGCGGTGGGTGGCCGGGTGTCGATAGAGCTTGATAGCGGGCACCATCGAAGTGGTGCCTTGACCGGAGAAGTGCTGAGCATCGCTCGTGCTGGCCGCAGCGCCGGCGTGCTTATTGATGGTCTGTTCACTTTTCCCGGGCACAGCTATGCGCCGGGAGCCAGCGTCAGTGCCGCGGCAGGGGAGAGTGCGGCGCTCGGGCAAGCTGCGGCGCTGTTGGAGGCAGATGGGTTCACCGTGCGACACCTCAGCGGAGGCTCCACGCCAACAGCTCAGGAGACCACCATTGCGCAGGAAATCCGCTCCGGCGTCTATGTGTTCGGCGACGCCCAACAATGGGAGCTTGGCCGAGCCGAGCCCGCCGATATCTCCTTGACCGTGTTGGGCACCGTGGTGAGCAGGCACGATGGAGATCCGGCGCTACGTCGGGTGGTGGTCAACGCCGGGTCAAAAGTGCTCGGTAGCGACCGGCCGAACTGGGCCTCCGGGTTTGCGCGTCTGCTTGACCATCCAGCAGCTCGGGTGAGCGTGCTCTCGGAGCATCATGCCACCGTGCTTTTCCCACCGCAGACCCCGTTACCAGCCTTAGGGGAGCGGCTGCGCTTAGTGCCTAATCACGTCTGCCTGACGATGAATCTGGTCGACCGGGTCTTAGTGCGCAAAACGGACGGCACACTCACTGACTGGACCGTGGTTGCTCGGGGACGAAATAGCTAAGCTGGCCATCAGGACTGGCTAGCAGTGATCGAGCTGTCCAGGGCGGCTCGCTGTCCGGAGCTCGGATGCTCGTGCTGAACCTTCAGATGAAGCATTGAGCAGCCTGAGGCGAACATGGCGCTACTGATAACCAGAAATAGCGAGATCTTTTTCACAAACCACGAGGTTAGGGATCACAGATCACAAATCGGCCTCGCGAAGATCACGAACGCGTTGAGGCCTTTCGGCATTTCGATGTCAGCTATGCGAAGGCCGATGTCAGTGACATCGCGCAGAATACATTCTTCTGACGTTTCGGGGGGGGGGGGAGAGCTAATTGTGGCTAATAGTTTGGTGCGCGAGGCGGGACTTGAACCCGCACGTCCGAAGACACCAGAACCTAAATCTGGCGTGTATACCAATTTCACCACTCGCGCATCGGCCGCTTAGCGGGCCGAATACCTATCCTAGTCTAAACCGAGGTCCCGGCGCAGCTTGGCGACGTGCCCGGTGGCTCGAACGTTGTATTGCGCCACCTCGATGAGGCCTTTTTCGTCCACCACGAAGGTTGATCGAATGAGCCCTTGATAAGTCCGGCCATAGTTTTTCTTCTCACCCCAGGCCCGGTAGGCCTCAGCTACCCGGTGATCAGGGTCTGCCAGCAGCGGGAAATTAAGCGAGTCTTCAGCGGCGAACTTGGCGAGTGCTTTCGGCTCATCTGGCGAAATGCCGAGAACCTGGTAGCCAGCTGCGGCAAAAGTGTTGAGATTGTCTCGAAAATCGCAGGCTTGCTTGGCGCAGGCTGGAGTTGAAGCGGCCGGGTAGAAGTAGATCACCGTCTTGCGGCCCGCAAAGTCTTTCAAAGACACTTGCTGTTCGTTGGCATCGGACAGGGTAAAAAGTGGTGCGGGCTCACCAGCTACTAATCTGTTTTCAGGCATGTTTTGAGCATATCGCGATCGCTATCTCGGCCGCTCGACTCGTAGGCCCATGCCGTAACGTACTAACTCCTGAGTAGCGGACACCAGGTTTTCCAACGATTGCTGCTGAGGATCCCACCATTCGCTGGCCCAATTCATCGCGCCGAGGATTAGCATTTGGGTCGTCCGTAGATCGATGTCGGCACGCAACTCACCGGACCCCTGGGCCGCTTTCAGCAATTCATGCCAGATCTGCTGATAACGGGCTTCCTCGGCTAGCGATCGGGTCCTTAGTTGCTCGGGTACCTGCCCGACAATCCGGATTGCTGCGGTTGCGTAATGTGAGATGTGTAAGCCAAACCAGAGGTGCGATTCGACTGCGCACATAATCCGCTGCATCGCGGTAGTCTCTGCCGGGAGTTTTGCCAGCATGCTTTCCAGATTTGTCCGCACGCGGTAGGCGCCGACCCAGACTACTTCTTCAACCAAATCATCCCGAGATTCAAAGTAATAGTAAATCGCCGGTGCTTGCACCTCGGCAACAACGGCGACATCGCCCAGGCGCATTCCGGCGTAGCCTTTTTTGCTCAATACTTGGGCGGCCGCATGAAGTATCCGCTCGCGAGTGCGTTCGGATTTTGAGTTTGTTTCCTCGGACGGAGCGCTTCCGGCCGATACAGTCGTCATTATTCGACTATATCTACACTCCTTGGCACTCAAGTCGCGATAACCGCTGAGATTAGCTCACCCGTTATGCCGAAACTAGTTAGCTTTTGGATCGCTTTCCACAAAATGCGTCGTCAGTATCGGCCAGCCGGTGGCCGCTGAGCGCTCAAGTAGCCAATCCCGAGTCTCTCTGGCCTGTTTGGCTGATTCATCCCCGGCTTGGGATAACTCGGGATATCTCAGTTGCACGGGGTGATGAATGATATCGCCGGAGATCAACGCTCCGCTGCCGTCGGCGGCAGAAACTTCGACAGCGAGATGGCCGGCTGTGTGTCCCGGCGTCGGAATCACTCGTACCTCGGTGCTACCGTCCCGCAGCAGAATCTGGTCTTCGTCCACGATCTTAGCCAGGCCACTATCAAGCACGGGTTTGATGCTGTCGTCGAATAACCGAAGGAAATCTTCTTCGATCGCGCTCAGCTCGGATTTGTGCGTCAACGCGGTCAGCTCGGTCAGGCCGATCCGTCCAAAAAGATACTGAGCCTGAGGAAAAGTCGGCTGCCAATCACCTGTAACCAGCTGGGTATTGCCACCACAATGATCTGGATGAAGATGAGTTGAAATCACCAGGTCGATCTTCTCCGGCGAATAACCGGCGGCCCTGAGCGTGCCCGGAAAATCTGTCTCAAGCTGATGATGGGCCAGCAAGGCCGGACGCTCTTTTGCGCTGCCATTGCCAGGATCAACTAATAGCCGGGTGTCTGCCAGTTCGATCAGGTAACTGTGAATCGCCAGAATTAGCTCGCCGCTGTCCTGGTCGAACAGTGCAGGGTTCTTGATACTGGCCAACTGATCAGCACTGATGTCAGGGAAGAGTAGCTTGGCGGGAAAAGGCCAGTGCGCGATTTCCGTGATTCTGCTGATCAATGCATTGCCGACCCGAATTTGAGAATCCTGCAGGAAGATCGGTGTTCGTGGGGGAGTCATGCTCGAGGGGGACTGGCTTTCTGGCATAGCAGAATCTTTCTTTGAGGATCCTTCAGCGAGAGCTCATAGCGGTGGGAATGAGCACGTGCCTTGACATTCTCAGGACCGGAACCAAGACTCAAGGAATGAGTCCCGTTCATCGGAACACGTCGGAAATTAGTTCCCTCGGCAGAGCCACCGTGCTGCTCCGCGAGTTCCTCCGACCCGTTCCCTATATGACCGTCGAGCACCTGGTGAGAAGCACAGATCTGCCGAAAACCACAGTGCACCGGATGGTGGATGAAATGCTGCGACTCGGCTGGCTGAGCCGTGGCGAGTGCGGGCTCCAGCTAGGGACGGTGTTCTTCGAACTTGGCCAAATGGTGCCCGCCGAGCGCACCTTACGCGAGGCCGCGAAGCCTTCTATGCAAGACCTCCAGCAAGCCACCCAACAAAACGTCGGTCTTGCTGTGCTTGACGGTGCCGAGGTGGTCTATCTGGAAGCGCTGCCGGGGCGGGATGCACCGAGGCTGCCTCAGCGGGTTGGCGGTCGATGGCCAGCACATGCCAGTTGCTCGGGCAAGGCGATGTTGGCTTTCGCTGCTGAGCCGGTATTGCAGGCGGTGCAACAGGCTGGACTTCGACAATTGACGCCGAAAACCATCACTAGCATGGAGGGGCTGCTGGCTGAGCTGGCAAAGATCCGCCTCCGCGGGTTGGCCTTTGACCGCCAGGAGTCCTTTGAGACGGTGAACGGCATTGCCGCTCCCTTGCGGAATTCGGCGGGCCAGGTGATTGCCGCCCTGGCGATTTCAGGAAGGGCTGGCAGGATCAATTTGGAGCGTTGTGAGGCCGCGCTAGCTGCCTGCGCTTCGTCGATCAGCCGGACGATCGCAGCAGCGGTGCCAGGGAAGTTCGTTTAAGCAGCTGTGTTGATCTCCGGTGGGTGCCACGGTTTAGCGCGAGGCAGGCTCATTGACTGGTGGGGTCGTCTGCTCTCAGGTCAGACGACCCCACCTAGTAGCGATTGTTAGGAGATCTCTTGCAGCGTTGGGTAATCGGTGTAGCCTTGCTGTCCACCGCCGTAGAAGGTGCTTGCGTCGGCTTCGTTTAAGGCTGCGGAGCTTTGCAGCCGTTCCTGGAGGTCCGGATTGGCCAGGACAGGTTGACCTACCGATTCAATGTCTGCGAGTCCGGCTTGGATATCAGCACCGATCTGGCTGACCGGGCGGCCGGCTCGATTGAGAATCAGACGGCTGGGCCAATTCTCTCGGATCCAGCCCAGCAGTCCTTCGTCGCCGATGTGCAGCAAGTGCAGATACGCTAAGCCGAGCGGGGCGAGTTGCTGGACCAGGTACTGGTAGGTCTCACGATAGTTCTCACCCTCCACGGTGCCGCCAGCACCGTTGTTTGGCGAGAGCCGGATGCCGACCCGATCGGCCCCGATCTCCTCCACCGCGGCCCGGACAACCTCGAGCACGATCCGGGCTCTGGCTGCGATGTCTCCGCCATAGCCGTCAGCGCGGAGGTTGGTGTTGGGGGAGAGGAATTGGTGGAGCAAATAGCCATTGGCTGAATGAATTTCGATGCCATCGGCTCCTGCCGCAATTGCCGAACGGGCGGCAGTGCGGAACTCTTCTACGACGCCCGCAATTTCCTCGGTGGCGAGCTCGCGAGGGGTGGGGATGTCTTTGGCACCGTCAAGGGTATAAATATGCGTTTCTGGATTGACCGCTGAAGGCGCGACCGGAAGTGTGCCGCCCAGCGTATTGTCGGGGTGACTGATCCGGCCGGCGTGCATCACCTGGATGAAGAGGGCGCTGCCCTCAGCATGCACGGCATCCGCTACCTTCGCCCAGCCCTCAATCTGGGCCTGGTTGTAAATTCCGGGAGTTAACAGATATCCCTGGCCCTCAGCCGAAGGCTGGGTCCCTTCGGTGATAATGAGGCCCAGGCCGGAGCGTTGCCGGTAGTACTCAACGGTCAGCTCGGTTGGCACGCCTTCAACCGTGGTCCTATTGCGAGTCATTGGAGCCATTGCCAACCTATTCTTCAAGACGGTGTTTCCCAAGCTGATGGGATCCCAGAGATTGCTCATTTGATTGTCGCTCCTTTGTCAAAGTAAATGCGTTTGCATGCAGTTGAACCTCGACGACCCCGAGACTATTCCCGGCGTCCGAAAGACCTGCGATCATCGAGTAAATAACTTCGAGCAAAGCACTTGCCTTGGAGTGCACTCCAAGTTTTAGGCTGATTGCATGATTGAACAGAGAATATTAGGACGCACGGGCATTTCGGTGAGCAAGTTCGCACTGGGTACGATGCACCTGGGGACTTGGGGTAATCCGGACCACGAAGACGCTGCCAGACTTATCAATCGTGCTATCGACGCCGGTATCAATCTGATTGACACCGCCGATATGTATTCAAATGGAGAGTCAGAAGAGATCCTGGCTAAGGCGCTGCGTGGTCGACGCGATGATGTGGTGTTGGCCACCAAGGGGCATTTCCCGGTGGGCTACCCCGAGGTGAGAACCAATAGACATGGAAATTCAAGGCTCTGGATCACCAAGGCTGTCGAGGACAGCCTCCGCAGGCTCGGTACTGACTATATTGATCTTTATCAAATTCATCGGCCGGACCCGAACACGGATATTGATGAGACACTTTCGGTACTTTCAGATCTGGTCAGGGCCGGGAAGATCATGGCGATTGGTTCTTCAGGGTTTTCAGCCGAACAGTTGGTGGAAGCACGGTGGGTCGCTCAGCAACGCCATCACATCTACTTCAGTACTGAACAGTCCCCGTACTCTCTTTTCGTGCGGGGGATTGAGGGGCACCTACTGCCGACAGCGCAACGATATGGCTTGGGAGTTCTCACCTGGAGTCCGTTGAACAGCGGCTGGTTGACCGGGCGAATTCGTCAAGGGCAGACCATTGATAACCAGGGGTTCCGGCGGATGATCAGTCACAAATTCGACCTGTCATTGCCAGGCAACCAGCGCAAGCTCGACGCCGTTGAGAGCCTGATCGCGCTCGCCGACCAGGCTGGCAGTTCACTGACGCACTTAGCACTGGCCTTCGTCGCCAATCATCCGGTCGTCTCATCGGTCATCCTTGGCCCGAGAACGATTGAACAGCTCGATGACCAATTAGCGGCGGCTGATTTACAACTCTCGGCAGATGTGCTCGACGAGATCGATCGGATCGTCACTCCAGGCATTGATCTGAACCCGATCGACACTGATTATCAGCAGCCAGCATTGGCCGATGCAGCATTACGACGCCGCTGAGCCTGCTCTAAAAACGGGTTGGCACAGGGTGACGTTTTATTACTCTTAGCTCAAAACTCACTGGAGTTTAACCGAGGATTTCTTGTTTCTCGATAGATTCGGCGCGGCCTTGACTAAGGTATAACCGCATTCCATCCATCGAGAACGGATTTCGACAATGAAAGTTTTAGTAAAGAAAGCTACCGGAGCGATTGCTATTGCGGCACTTTCAATGGGGGTGTTGGGGGTGACCGCAGGTATTTCGTCGGCCGCGCCCGGCACGGCTCTCTCCTCCGTGGTGAGCTCCACTGAGGGGCTGCAGGCCTTCAAAGGGATTCAGCCCAAGGACTGGCTGGCTGATGTGGACACCGTACTGGACGGATCCCTCGACTATCTGCAGGAGCGCGTCGACAAGCAACAGGACGGCGAGAAACTAGCCATTGTTTTCGATATTGATGACACTAGCCTGGCGACAGATTTCGCTCAGGACCGTAGCAATATTCCCGCGATTGATGCCACCTTGGCACTGGCGAAAAAGGCTGACTCCCTCGGGGTGAGGGTCTTCTTCATTAGCAACCGGCTTTACCAAGGTGACCGCACCAGCAATTCGTCTACGAAGCAGGCACTAACTAACGCGGGGTATCCGGTTTTTGAAATTTATCATCAAACAGGCGACCATCGGATTCCGGTGCAGGAGTTCAAAACCGCAAGTCGAGCCGATATCGTGGACCGCGGTTATTCGATCATTGCGAATGTCGGTAACCGGCCAACTGACTTGGCCGGAGGCTATGCTGAGAAAACCTATAAGCTTCCCGATTACGATGGCACACTGCAGTAACCGCCGCTAACTCAAGGAGATGCCGCCGGGGGCTGCCGCCCCGGCGGCATCTCTATTTGGTGGCATTTTTGTTCGGCTGTTCGACAGCACGCTGGCCGAGGATCTTCGCCAAGGTTTCAACAGATCATGGCGGAGTAACCAGACTTCCTGAGCAAGGCTGAACTACGATTAACGCCGGGGCTGCCGCCCGGCCAAAAGTGGAGTGGTACAGAGCTGCGCAGGGAAAGACTTGGATGCCTTAGGAAGGCTTGGAAGGACAGAGATGGAATGGGAGGTTTGGCAGCCAACTCCTGGGTTGCCCGAGATCTATCTTGTCGACATTGACGGTACCGTGGCGCTGCTGGCTGGTCGTAACCCTTACGACGAACGGAAAGTCGGTAGCGATCGTTTGAATCAGCCAATCGCGGATATCCTCTTTGATTTGATGCGCAGCGGGCGTGAGCTGATCTTCGTCACTGGACGAACCGAGGGATGTGCGGTGGAGACCCGAGCCTGGTTGCAGGACCAAGGGTTTCAGTTCGTCGATGTTTTCCACCGAGCCAAGGCGGACGGCAGGGTCGATGCCACGGTCAAATATGAACTTTTCAACAGGCATATTCGTGGAAAATACAATGTCCGTGCGGTCTTCGACGACAGGCAGCAGGTTGTCGATATGTGGCGGGCGATTGGCTTACCAGTGCTGCAGGTAGCACCCGGGGACTTCTAGCGGATCACTTTTAGGCATCGTCATGCCGAGAAATTTCACGAAACGGGAATCGGATGTCTCGTCATAGGCGTTAACCCTTCCGTCATCAAAGTTAACGCAGTATGCTTTTTATTGGAACAATTGGTACGAAAAGATTTTGGGGGTAGTGTGCGAAGCATTGGTTTCGACAAAGTCGAGGTGCTCGACTCTGCAATGAAGGTGTTTTGGCGGCTGGGTTACGCGGATACTTCGATTGAAGATCTGACCAAGGCTACGGGACTGACCAGAAGTAGCCTGTACAACACCTTCATCAATAAGCGTGAGCTGTACCTAGCCGCGCTTAAGCGTTACGACGAATTGCAGTCAGATGTCTATTTGGAGCTGCAAACCTCCTCGGATCCGCGAGCTGCCTTGGCGGCGTTCCTGAGCGGAATCAAAGACGAAGAACTGAGTGATACCCAGGGATATGGCTGTATGGTTGCGAATGCCGCCTTGGAGATCGCGGGTCGAGATGAGTCCATCACCAAGCTGACCGCATTCAATCTAGAGATGTTGAAACACTCTCTAGCGGTACTTTTTCGTAACGCCCAGTTAAGGAATCTCGCCGTCGGCAGAGATTCGGAGACCGCCGCGATTACAGTAGTGACTTTAGTGCAAGGAATGCGAGTGATTGCCAAGGGGATGGGGTCGGAGGCGCGGGAGGCCTGGCTGCAGGCGGCGATAGATACCGCCCTCGCGCTGATTGATGAATGAACATTTTTTAACATTCATTACAGCCCTCTAGCCAAGGTGTTCTGGAACGATTATCCTCTTAACTGGACTGAACAGTACAGAAAGGTTAATGATGCAGGACACGGAAAACCCGAGGAAGATCGCAGTTCTCGGCACTGGTATTATCGGCGCTCCGATTGCCCGGAATTTACAGAAAGCGGGATACCAAGTTTCGGTGTGGAACCGCACCATAGCAAAGGCCGAAGGGCTTAAAGCTGACGGAATCACTGTTCATTCGGATCCTGCCGCGGCCGTTGAGGGAGCGGATTTTGTGCTGACCGTTCTGAAAGACGGGAATGCGGTGCTCGAGGCTTTGCAATCAGCCGAGGCGAAGCTCAAGGCCGAGGCGATTCTGGTGCAGATCAGCACCGTCGGACTGAAGGAAATAGCTCGCATTCAGGACTGGGCTGCTGAGCGAAAAATTGCCTTGGTGGATGCGCCGATTCTGGGCTCCAAGGCTCCGGCTGAAAATGCCCAATTGGTGGTGCTCGCGGCGGCGGAGGAATCACTGCACGACGCGGTCACACCGGTTTTCGAGGCGATAGCTAAAAAGACGCTCTGGGTGGGCGATCAACCAGGTGGGGCCAGCGCGTTGAAAGTCGTGGTGAACTCCTTCATTGGCGCGCTGACTCACGGCGTTGCCGAGGCAGCGAAATTAGCGGCAGCCCTCAACTTACCGCTTCAGCAACTTCAAGAGGCGATCAGTGGCGGACCGCTGGACTCACCATTTGTCAGCTCTAAGCTAGGCGCCATTGTGAATGACGACTTCGGCACCACCTTCAGCATTGATAATGCGCTCAAGGATGCTGGATTGGTCGAGGAAGCTGCTCAGCAGTCCGGAGCCTGGCTACCGGTGGCTGAAGCCAGCCAAGAACGTTACCGAGCGGCGAGCCAGTCCGGCTTGGGATCGCAAGACATGATTGCTAGCTACCTGGCCGAGCAGCTGTCACCGGCTAGTGGTATCTGATGCAGAACATTCGCGCCACTATCGGCTATGTGGTTCCCTCCACAAATACCACCGCCCAGCCTGAGATCGATGATTTGCGTCCACACAGGGTGACCAACCACATCTCGCGGATGACGATCAGAAACTCGTCAATGGTCAAGCAACCCGGCTTCGATCAAGTGCTCTCCGATATCCGAGCCTCGGCTACCCCTGCGATTGAATCGCTCAGTACCGCCAGCCCGGACATCATTGCGGTCGGAGTGTCCCCCGAAGGGTTCTGGGCGGGTAAGGAAAATCAGGACCGGGTGGTCGCTGAATTCGTGCAGGACGCGAAAGGCACTCCGGTACTCACCAGTGCAGATGCCTTCACCGCTGCCTTTAAAGCTCTGGATATCAGCCGAATTGCCGTGCTGACACCATACCTTGCGATTGGCGATACCACGGTTCAGCGTTACTTCGACGATATGGAGTACCAGGTGGTTGGCATCAGGGGGCTCGGCGCACAAACGCCTGCCTCGATTGGAGACATTAACTTCGATCAGCTCCGAGAGGCTACCTTGGCGGTCAATAGCGACGAGGTGCAAGCCATTGTGCAGGTCGGTACAAACATGCCGATGGCTCGTTTTGCTGCGGCGGCCGAAATCTTCCTCGGCAAGCCCGTGCTGTCTAATAACGTCGTGCTCTACTGGCACGCATTGCGGTCCCTAGGTATAAAGGACCAATTTTCATATTGGGGTTCACTTTTCGAAAAGCACTGATCGCTCATCCTGAGCGACCAGGTACTGAGCAATAATCACCATCCCCTTCTCACACTGGACGGCTTCCAATGTTGTGCTCTGAATTGACTCCTTCTTCGTCACCTCTTATTAATTCCTTTCTCAGCCGCCTCTCCGGGCAACCAAACGCGACCGCAGTGGTCACCGCATCATCGCAGTGGAGCTATCACGAGCTCGGACGCGCGGTCTCGGCGCTTCAGCTTGAACTGGCTGCGGCTGGCGCCCATACGGTGGGACTTTACGCCACACCTTCAGCTGAGCTGGTTGCCAGCGCTTGGGCGTGCCTGAGCAGCGGAGTACCCTACGTTCCGCTGGCTCCTACTTATCCCGATGAACGACTCAGGTACATGGTGGAGGACGCGGGGGTGGACGCCGTGCTGGTCCCCGAACAATTGGCCGATGAAGCCACCGCTATCCTGGGCGACCTAGGCTTGAGCATTCTCAGGGTGCCTGATTCGCATCAGCTTGCCGAAATTGCCGTTGACCGACCAGTGCAGAACCTGGCTGTTATCGACTCCTTGGCATATGTGCTTTACACCTCGGGTTCGACCGGTCATCCCAAAGGGGTGGAAGTCTCTCATCGGGCGCTGGCTCACCAAATGGCCTGGATCAACACCGAGTTGGAGCTGAACTCTCAGGCCAGAATTATTCATAAGACCCCGATCAGTTTCGATGCCGCGCAGTGGGAATTGCTAGCGAACGCCACCGGCGCGACGCTGGTCGCAGCGGGCGCCGAGGCATATCGTGATCCCTTCGAACTGCTGGCCACCATCAAGGAACATGGGGTAAGCCACCTGCAGGCCGTACCAACCTTGCTGCAGGCTTTGAGCGAAGATGAAGATTTCGCTCAAAGCGGGCTGAGTTACCTTTGCAGCGGGGGAGAGGCGCTACCGGTCAAGCTGGCGGCTACCTTGCAGAGCCAGCTACCGCAAGCTGCCATTGTCAACCTTTACGGCCCGACCGAAGCCACTATCAATGCCGCCTTCCATCGTTTTGACGCTGAGCGCGATACCGCGACAAAGAGTTCAACCGTAGCGATCGGCCAGCCGGTGCCAGGCTTGCGATTCGTCTTGCTTGATGAAAATGCTGGTCTCAGCGATCAGCTCACGGGGGAATTGGCCATCGCCGGGCCGCAGCTCGCCGAAGGGTACCGAAATCGACCAGAACAGACTGAGCAGCGCTTCGTTGAACTCGAGTTTGAAGGGGAGTCGGTGCGGTTTTACCGAACCGGTGACCTGGTCGGTCGGCGCGGCTCAGAATATTTCTTCAAAGGCCGCAATGACGACCAGGTGAAAGTTCGCGGGCATCGCATTGAACTGGGAGAGATCGCTGAAACTGTACGGCATCATGACTGGGTTCGGCACGCCGAAGTAATGGTGGCGAAGAACCCAGAAAGCGGTGATCCCCGTTTGGTTGCTTATGTGGAATTGAATCCGCATGAAGCTGCCCTGATGGACCAGGGTGTGCACGGCGATCATCACCAGTCCAAATCCAGTCGAGTGCAGGTCAAAGCCCAGCTTTCCGGGCTCGGCGTGAGAAAAGATTTCAACGATCCCGGGCTGGCTTTGCCGGTCAGTGTGAAAGCGGAGCAAGAACTCCGTCAACTGGCTTTTGCCAGAAAAACCTATCGGCATTACCAAGCGGAGCGAGCTGATCGGCAGCAGCTTCAGGCCCTTGCGGAACTGGTCCGGAAGCCGCGAGAACTGGTTGAAGAGTTCCCAGCAGGATGGAATCGGCAGACCCTGGGGTTCCTTTGCCGCTCGCTAACTCGTTTTGAAAGCGATACTCGGCTGTTGCCCAAATACGCCTACGCCTCTCCGGGGGCACTGTACGGCGTCCAGGTCTTCCTGGGGATTTCCGGACTCGAAGACATCGCTGATGGTACTTACTACCTCAACCCCTCCAGCGACCGCTTGCAACGCGTCGCAGACCATTACGGACCGCGCTCTGGAGTGGAAGTGATCTTAATCGGGCAGCGTTCGGTGATCACCTCCGTCTATAGTACGAATGTCGACGAGGTGCTCAACTTCGAGGCCGGTCATCTGCTCGGTTTATTGGACACCGTGGCACCGGCCACCGGGCACCGACTGACGGCTCGCGAAAACATTGCGGTTGATCTTGAGCAACTGCTGATCCCCGATCAGCAGGACTACATAGCAATTGGCAGCTGGTTCTTAACCAACACCGAACAGCTCGCTGATCGGCTGCTGGCGGTGGAAGTGAAGGTCGAGGTGCTGGGCGATGCTGAAGCTGAAAAGGGCGTCTATCAGCCCAGCGGAAATGGTCTGGTTCAGCTCACTGGCAGTCAGCTGATTCGGCGAAAAGATGTCATCGCGATTAACCAGAGCATTTACCAGCAAGCCAGTTTCGGGTTGATTCTGCATGCCGGACAAGAACCAGAGCACTATGTCTCATTGGGCCGTGCCCTGCAACGAGCGGAAATGAATAAGCTCAACCTTGGACTGATGTCCTCTGGTTACTCTTCGCTGAGCGGTAGGGATCTAGCCACCGCGCGGCGGATCAAAGCATTTATGCAGAACGATGCGATCTCTTCCTACTTCGCGGTCGGTGGGGTGATTTCTGATCATCAGATAGCTCATCAGGGCATGGATGAAGATGCCGTACATATGCGAGGGCCGGCCGAGATCATTGCCGCAGATATTGCCAATATGTTGCCGCACTACATGGTGCCGGACGCGATTCGGATCAGACGGGAACTGCCCAGGCTGCCCAACGGAAAGATCGACCGGAAGAAAATTGAAGCCGAAGAGAAGGAGCAGAGCGCTAGCTGGCAGGCTAGCGAATTCATCGCACCGAGATCGTCCGGTGAAGAGGAGATCGCCCAGATCTGGGCTGAATTACTCGGTCGTGAGCAGGTCTCGGTAGAAGAGTCATTCTTCTCGCTGGGAGGCAGTTCGCTGACCGCCGCTCAACTAGTCCAGGCGTTCAAGAAGCGGCTGGGGTTCAGCATGCCGATCCAGAACGTGTTTGAGGATGACACAGTGGCCAAGCAGGCTGCCGCCCGGGCTAAGCATGGCGCCCAGGCTAAGAGCGCCAGGGTTGTTTCATTGGCTCCCAGCTCGGGGCAGCGTGTTCACCTCTGGCCCGGCCTGGGTGGCTACCCGATGAACCTTCGTCGGCTGGCCTTGCTACTGGCCGAAAAAGGCTTTGACTGCTTCGGCGTTCAGGCAACAGGGCTTAATGAGGGCGAACTTGTCGATACCTCGATTCAGCAGATGGCGGCCCAGGACATTGCCGAGATAAAACGTCGACAGCATGAAGGCCCCTACACCCTGATTGGCTACTCCTTCGGGGCGCGGGTCGCCTTTGAAGTGGCTTATCAGCTTGAGCAAGCCGGTGATCGGGTGGCTGCCCTGATATTGCTGGCTCCCGGCCAGCCTGATACTGGCGCGGTGGCGTTGAATCCGGAGGCCGAAGGACCCTACCAAGACGCCCGATTTATCCGCTTGCTGTACTCGGTGTTCTTCTCTCGCGCCGATGGAGAGGAAGTGGAAGAGGTGGTGGCAAATACCACCGATAAGCACAGTTTCCTCGCCGCGATCAGCGCTTCGCTGACCCTTGATCATGAACTGGCTTACCGAATCATCGATCTGGTCGAAAAGTCCTACTCCTTCGAGTACACCTTCAAAGAACTCTCCGAACGCAAGGTCGAAGTGCCGGTGACCTTGTTCAGGGCGGTTGAAGACGACGATTCGTTCTTAGAAGGACTGGTCACCGAAGTGAAGCTCAAGAGTAAGAAACTTCACGATAACCACTATCAGATCCTGCAAGAACCCTATGTCCAAGCCACTGCCGACTCAGTACTCCAAGAACTGAGCGGCCAGCCAGCAGAGTCTCCCACCAAGAAAGCAAAGAGTATGCCGCATATCACCGTGCAACATTTTCCCACCGCGTTCTCTCAAGATAGCCGGAAGGAATTCATCGACAAGCTCACCATCCTGATTGAGGAAACCTTCACCGTAGAGAGCGGCGCGGTGTCAATCACCATGGAATCGGTGGAGCAAAGCCGGTGGATGTTAGAGGTTTATGGACCAAATATTCAGGCAGCCAAGGGCGACTTGGTGAAACAGCCGGAATACGGTCCCTTGGCCCATCAGCCGGAGGGGGCAAAATAATGACCACCACGGTTACGCGCGCGGCAACCTTTCCGCTACTGGGCCTTCTATCGTTCACGGTCAGTGGCTTCCTGACCATTATGACCGAGAATATGCCCTCCGGTTTGTTGCCGGAGATCAGCAGGGATCTCGGTGTTTCTGAAGGTCTGGCCGGGCAATTACTGACACTTTATGCACTTGGCTCGGTGCTGGCGGCAATTCCGGTGGTGACAGCAACACGTCGCTGGGACCGTCGCCCGCTACTCTTAGGCACCATTGCCGCGCTCTTCATTTTCAACTCAATTACGGCTTTCTCAGGCAGCTACCTACTGACCATGGGAGCCCGATTTATCGCTGGTATGGCCGCAGGGGTGATCTGGGGTGTGCTGGCAGGCTACGCCCGACGCATGGTGCCGGTTGAGCAACAGGGCAAGGCGATGGCGGTCGTCGGCGTTGGTCAGCCGATCGCGCTATGTCTTGGGGTGCCGATTGGTGCCTGGCTCGGCAGTTTCCTCGACTGGCGAGGCGTGTTCTGGGTGATGTCAGGCATTGCCGCATTGCTATTCATCTGGATATTGGCGGTGGTTCCTAATGTGCCCGGTCAGCAAGGGGAGGGGCAGCGCTCGGTGCTCCAGGTGCTCCGGATTCCTGGTCTGGTTCCAGTGCTCAGCGTGATCTTTTTGTGGATCTTGGCTCATAACGTGCTCTATACCTACATCGCGCCCTTTGCAGAAGCAACCGGAATCGGAGCCAAAAATACCGGAATACTTCTCGCCGTCTTCGGCATCTCATCGGTGATCGGGGTTTGGCTGGTGGGTTGGAAAGTGGACGCCGCGCTGCGTCTGCTGTCAATTATTTCGCTGGCGGGCTTCACAGTGGCGGCACTCGTGCTGGCCTTCGCGGTGCACTCCGCGCCAGTGGCTTTTATTAGCATCGCTCTGTGGGGACTGACCTTCGGTGGTGCCCCCACTATTTTGCAGACCGCTACGGCCGATATTGGCGGTGCCGACGCGGATGTGGCGTTGTCAATGTTGGTTACCGTCTTTAATCTTGCGGTTGCCGGTGGCGGCTTGCTCGGTGGTCTACTGCTTGAACCGCTCGGTGTGCTCAGCTTCCCGTGGATATTGACGGGTCTGGCCATTCTCGCCCTGCTCGTCGTGCTCGCGAGTAAGAAGGGCTTCCGGCCGGGGCATCGGAATCAGCACACCGCAGTGATCGAGGTGCCAGTTGACGTCGGCTAGCTAGTTATTTCGGGTGGGGTGGGTCAGCTGTGTCAAGGCTGGCCCACCCTAGCTGTTTAACTTCTCTCGTAGGAAGCTGAGAGGCCGGTTCTGGGGCCCCCGCCGAGCCGAGGACTGGGTGGTTCGTTTGCAGGTGACCGGATAATTATTCGACTCACAAATTCGCGTCTTAAACAAAAGGTCCTCACCGCCTGCAGGCGGTGAGGACCTTCTTCTGTGCACCCCCCGGGACTCGAACCCGGAACCCATTGATTAAGAGTCAATTGCTCTGCCAGTTGAGCTAGAGGTGCAACTACTTTGCGCTTCTTTCATCACCTTCAGGAAGATAAATCTGCGATTCGCGACGACATGTAATGCTACATGGTTTTGTGGTGACTGTGAAATTGAGTGGTGAGCATCACGGCGCGCCGGGAACTGCTAGGTGGAACCTGCCCGGATATATGCTCATTCCGGCATGCTCAGAACCCTTGATGACTAATGCTCGTCATGAACGCGCCTTGGTTCGCTCGTCGCCGGGCGCAGTCTTAGACTCTGCTTATGAGCGTGGAAACAGCCAAGACAGAATCCAAAACAGATCAGCCAGATATCAAGCCCCGCAGCCGCGTCGTCACCGACGGCATCGCTGCTGCCCCGGCACGAGGGATGCTTCGCGCCGTTGGCTTCGGGGATGAAGACTTTGCGAAACCTCAAATTGGCGTGGCCAGCTCCTGGAACGAAATTACCCCCTGCAACCTCTCGCTCAACCGACTCGCTCAGGGCGCCAAAGAGGGCGTGCACTCCGGCGGCGGTTTCCCGATGCAGTTCGGTACTATTTCGGTCTCCGATGGCATCTCGATGGGGCACGAAGGCATGCACTTCTCTCTGGTCTCGCGGGAAGTTATTGCCGACTCAGTAGAGACGGTGATGATGGCGGAGCGGATCGACGGCTCCGTGCTGCTCGCGGGTTGCGATAAGTCGCTCCCGGGCATGTTGATGGCCGCGGCTCGGCTCGACCTGGCCAGTGTTTTCCTTTACGCCGGCTCGATTATGCCCGGCTGGGTAAAGCTTGAGGACGGCACTGAGAAGGACGTCACCTTGATCGACGCCTTTGAAGCGGTTGGCGCTTGTGCTGCCGGAAAGATGTCGCTGGGCGACTTGGACCGGATTGAACGCGCGATCTGTCCGGGCGAAGGCGCCTGCGGCGGCATGTACACCGCGAACACGATGGCAGCAATTGGCGAAGCGCTTGGCATGTCCTTGCCCGGCTCAGCCGCACCGCCCAGCGCCGACCGACGTCGCGATTCCTATGCGCACAAGTCCGGCGAAGCGGTAGTGAACCTGCTGCGACTCGGCATCACCGCCCGCGACATTATGACCAAAAAGGCTTTCGAGAACGCCATCGCGGTCACGATGGCTTTTGGTGGCTCCACCAACGCGGTGCTTCACCTGCTAGCAATTGCTCGCGAGGCTGAGGTTGATTTACAGCTTGAAGACTTCAACCGGATCGGCGACAAGATCCCGCACCTGGGTGATTTGAAACCCTTCGGACGGTACGTGATGAACGATGTCGATCGGGTGGGCGGCGTGCCGGTGATCATGAAAGCGCTGCTCGACGCTGGCTTACTGCACGGGGATGCGCTCACCGTGACCGGTAAGACGCTGGCCGAGAACCTGGCCGAGATCAACCCGCCGGACCTAGACGGCAAGATTTTGCGGGCGCTGGATAACCCGATCCATAAGACCGGCGGTTTGAGCGTGCTGAAGGGCTCGCTGGCTCCCGACGGTGCGGTGGTGAAAACTGCCGGCTTCGACGCCGAGGTCTTTGAAGGACCGGCGCGCGTCTTCGAACGTGAGCAGGGTGCCCTGGAGGCGCTCAAAGCGGGGGAGATCCAAGCGGGCGACGTGGTGGTAATCCGCTATGAGGGGCCAAAGGGTGGTCCCGGGATGCGCGAAATGCTCGCCATTACCGGCGCGATCAAGGGTGCCGGTCTGGGCAAGGACGTTTTGCTTTTGACCGATGGACGTTTTTCTGGGGGAACCACCGGTCTGTGCATCGGGCACGTTGCCCCGGAAGCGGTCGACGGCGGACCTATCGCGTTCGTCCAGGACGGTGACCGGATTCGGGTGGATATTCCGAATAAGAGCTTTGACCTGCTGGTTGACCAGGCCGAACTGGATGCCCGCAAGGAGGGCTGGCAGCCGCTGCCAGCGAAGTTCAGCAAGGGTGTGCTGGCCAAGTACGCCAAGCTGGTGCATTCGGCTTCCGAAGGCGCGGTCTGCGGCTAAACGCTTAAACAGCAGCACTAGATTGAGGCGGCAAAGTGGTGCGGAGATACTCCAGCACCACTTTGCCAGCTAAAAGTAGTGCCGCTGTTTAAGGAGCGGCCCAGGCCGCCGGAGTTCCCGGGGAGTGCTGGGGCATAAATGGGTGGCTCGAGGGTGATCTTGCAAGGTGACTCGAGGGTGATCTTGCTGAGGTGAAATCGGTGAACGTCCACTAACTGGACCCTCTGTCCATATAATGAGACGGAGGGGTGTCCAGTTGACACCTTTCTGGGGAGACGGAAAACTACAGGTATGCAGATCGGAATTCTTGTAGTCCTTACCAAGCGCGTGACGGCTTAGCCCACAAGGCCCACCGTCCCGACTGGTAACAGTCCGAGCTGCATAGCACGCGCAAACCCCTCGCAGAGCCCACCGGCTTGAGGGGTTTTTTCATTTTCATAGATTGTAGACGGAGCACCCTCCACCTGATGCGACACCGGATCACCGCCAAGCCAGCGGCGGTGAAAACGAAAGAAGAGTCTCATGAGTAAAAGCACGACCACCGGTCCGGCGGCGAAAGCCAGTCCGGCACTGATGGCCAATACGCACCAACCGGCGAAGTCAGGCGGTGCCACTGTCGCTGCCACTGTCAGCGAGAAGGCGGCAGTTACCAAGCTCAGCCCGGTCGCGTCCTCCTTGGTACAAGGGCCGAATAGGGTCATTGCTCCGGTTCAGATGATTGGCTCGCAGGCCATCGTGCGCTCCCTTGAGGAACTCGGCGTCGACGATATCTTCGGCCTGCCTGGCGGCGCTATCCTGCCGACTTACGATCCGTTAATGGCCTCGGAAATGAACCACGTACTGGTGCGTCATGAGCAGGGTGCCGGGCATGCCGCCGAAGGCTATGCCATGGTGACCGGCCGAGTCGGCGTCTGTATTGCAACGTCGGGTCCCGGTGCCACCAATTTGGTCACCGCCATTATGGATGCCCATATGGACTCGGTGCCCTTGGTTGCGATCACCGGTCAGGTGGCTTCTGGAGTGATCGGCACCGACGCCTTCCAGGAAGCTGACATTGTCGGTATCACCATGCCGATCACTAAGCACTCCTACTTAGTCACTGATCCCAATGACATTCCCCGGGTGCTGGCGGAAGCTTTTCACTTAGCATCCACCGGGCGCCCTGGTCCCGTGCTGGTGGATATCGCTAAGGATGCCCAGCAAGGGCCGATGACTTTCTCCTGGCCGCCCACCATTGACCTGCCTGGCTATCACCCGGTGTTCCGCGGCCACTCAAAGCAGTTGCGTGAAGCCGCCCGACTGATCGCCTCGTCGAAGAAGCCCGTGCTCTATGTTGGCGGCGGTGTGATCAAGGGGCACGCCTCCGCTGAACTGCTGGACCTGGCTGAGCTCACCAACGCACCCGTGGTCACCACGCTGATGGCTCGCGGTGCTTTCCCTGATTCGCATCAACAGCATGTCGGGATGCCGGGCATGCACGGGGCGGTGTCGGCAGTCACGGCGCTACAGCAGGCCGATCTGCTGATTACTCTAGGTGCTCGTTTCGATGACCGGGTGACCGGGATTCTGGCCAGCTTTGCTCCCGGCGCGAAGGTCATTCACGCAGACATCGATCCGGCCGAGATTTCCAAGAATCGCACCGCCGATGTGCCGATTGTCGGCTCTGTGAAGGAGATCATTCCTGATCTCTCCGAGGCGGTGCGCGCTGAGTTTGCCGAGGCCGGCAGCCCCGACCTCACCGAGTGGTGGGCCTTCCTGAATAACCTGCGGGAAACCTACCCGCTGGGCTGGACCGAACCCGACGATGGCCTGACCTCTCCGCAGAAGGTGATCCAGCGAATTGGCGCACTGACCGGGCCCGAGGGAGTCTACGTTGCTGGCGTTGGTCAGCATCAAATGTGGGCTGCCCAGTTCATTAACTACGAGCGTCCGCATTCCTGGCTGAACTCCGGTGGCGCTGGCACCATGGGCTATTCGGTGCCAGCCGCAATGGGTGCCAAGGTCGGCAACCCTGACCGAGTGGTCTGGGCGATTGACGGCGATGGTTGCTTCCAGATGACCAATCAGGAACTCGCTACCTGCCGGATCAATAACATCCCGATCAAGGTCGCGGTGATCAATAACTCTTCACTCGGCATGGTGCGGCAATGGCAGACCCTGTTCTATGAGGGCCGCTATTCCAATACCGATCTGAATACGGGTCACGCCACTATTCGAGTACCCGATTTCGTCAAACTGGCCGAAGCTTATGACTGTGTTGGCTTGCGTTGCGAACGCGAAGAAGATATCGACGCCACCATTCAGAAAGCTCTGGAGATCAATGATCGGCCGGTGGTGATTGACTTCGTAGTCAGCCCGAACTCGATGGTCTGGCCGATGGTGCCTTCCGGAGTCAGCAACGATCAGATTCAGGTTGCTCGCAATCTGACCCCGCAGTGGGAAGAGGAGGACTAAACATGTCGCGCCATACCCTTTCCGTTTTGGTTGAAGACAAGCCCGGCGTGCTGACCAGGGTTTCCAGCCTGTTCGCCCGCCGCGCCTTCAACATCAACTCGCTCGCCGTCGGCCCCACCGAGGTCACCGGGGTCTCCCGGATCACCGTGGTGGTGGAAGCCGAAGGAGATTTGATCGAACAGGTCACCAAACAACTGAACAAACTAGTCAATGTGATCAAAATCGTTGAACTGGTTTCGGATTCCTCCGTGCAACGCGACCACATCCTGGTCAAAGTACGCGCGGATGCGGCAACCCGGCTGCAGGTCACCCAAGCTGCAGATTTGTTCCGCGCCGCGGTAGTGGATGTATCCCAGGATTCACTTATTATCGAGGCCACCGGCCACCCCGAAAAGCTCACAGCACTGCTCAATGTGCTGGAGCCCTTCGGCGTCCGGGAAATCGTGCAATCCGGCACGCTGGCGATTGGTCGAGGCGCTCGTTCGATGAGCGAACGCGCCCTCCGCAGCGCCTAACCCCGTAATCTGAGAAATATCAACGACATTCTTTTGATGTCTATACCAAGGAGTATCTAACGTGACTGAGTTGTTCTATGACGACGACGCCGATCTGTCCATCATCCAGGGTCGCACCGTCGCCGTCATCGGCTACGGAAGCCAAGGCCACGCCCACGCGCTCAGCTTGCGCGATTCCGGCGTGGACGTGCGAGTCGGCCTGGCCGAGGGATCAAAGTCCCGGGCAAAGGCCGAAGCCGAAGGTCTGCGGGTACTCAATGTGGCTGAGGCAGTAGCCGAGGCTGATCTGATTATGGTGCTCACCCCGGATCAGGTGCAGCGACACGTTTACGCGGAGTCGATTGAAGCCAATCTGCAGGCCGGAGACGCGCTGTTCTTCGGACATGGCTTCAATATCCGTTATGGCTACATCAAACCTCCGGCCGACGTCGATGTCGCTCTGGTCGCGCCCAAGGGTCCGGGGCACATTGTGCGCCGCGAGTTCGAAGCTGGCCGTGGCGTGCCGGATCTGATTGCGGTCGAGCAGGACCCCTCAGGCAACGCTAGGGCGTTGGCGCTTTCCTACGCCAAGGCCATTGGTGGCACCCGTGCCGGCGTGATTGAGACCACCTTTACCGAGGAGACCGAAACCGATCTCTTTGGCGAGCAGGCGGTGCTCTGTGGTGGTGCTTCGCAGCTCATCCAGTACGGTTTCGAAACCCTGACCGAAGCGGGTTACAAGCCCGAGGTCGCCTACTTCGAGGTGCTGCACGAGCTCAAGCTGATCGTCGACCTAATGGTCGAGGGCGGCATCGCCAAGCAGCGTTGGAGCGTCTCCGACACCGCCGAATACGGTGACTACGTTTCCGGGCCGCGGGTGATCGATCCGCACGTCAAGGAAAACATGAAGGCAGTGCTCAAAGACATCCAGGACGGCACCTTCGCGAAGCGTTTCATCGACGATCAGGATGCCGGTGCCCCCGAGTTCAAGGCGCTGCGGCTCAAGGGCGAACAACACCCGATCGAGACCACCGGTCGCGAGCTGCGCAAGCTGTTCTCCTGGATCAAGAACGAGGACGACTACACCGAAGGCTCGGTAGCCCGCTGACGAGTGGGACGCTCCCACAGTGTCGACTACGTCGCCACGGTGGGGCCCTCGCGTCCCACTCTGTTCGCGAACCGCCCCTTCCGGTGAATTCGTGGGTGGTTCTCGGATTCGCCTGTAAAAACACGCGAATCCGCGAGGCACCCCGAACTCGCGAAGAAGTGAATGTACGACGGCGATGAGGCCGAGCTCACGTAATAGTGTGGGCTCGGCCTTCGCTGTATCAATAGACTGCTGATATCCCGACCGACTGATCCCGAGGAATCCCCGTGACTGCTAAGCCCGTAGTGTTGCTCGCCGAAGAACTTTCCCCCGCGACCGTCGAAGCCCTCGGCCCGGATTTTGAGATCCGTCAGACCGACGGTGCGGACCGTGCGCAATTGCTTTCCGCGATTACCGACGTCGACGCTATTCTGGTGCGCTCCGCCACCCAGGTCGATGCTGAAGCCATCGCTGCCGCTAAGAAGCTCAGGGTGATCGCCCGGGCCGGCGTCGGCCTCGACAATGTCGACATCAAAGCCGCCACTCAGGCTGGGGTGATGGTGGTCAATGCACCGACCTCTAATATCGTTTCCGCTGCCGAACTCACGGTGGGGCACATCCTGAGCTTGGCTCGGCATATCCCGGCGGCCAGCTCGGCGCTCAAAGCGGGGGAGTGGAAACGCTCCAAATACACCGGCACCGAGCTGTATGAGAAGAAGATCGGCATTATCGGCCTGGGCCGGATCGGTGCCCTGATTGCTGCCCGATTGCAAGCCTTTGAGACCCAGATTCTGGCTTACGATCCCTATGTCACCAGTGCCCGGGCAGCTCAGCTCGGCGTGCAGCTAGTCACCCTCGACGAGTTGCTCGAACAGTCGGACTTCATCACCATCCACATGCCAAAGACGCCAGAGACCGTGGGGATGATTGGACCCGAGGCCTTCAAGAAGATGAAGAACAGCGCCTATGTGGTGAACGTGGCGCGTGGCGGTCTGATCGACGAATCTGCGCTCTATGATGCGCTGCAAACAGGCGAGATCGCGGGCGCGGGCATCGACGTTTTCGTGAAAGAACCGTCCACTGATCTGCCCTTCTTCGGCCTGGATAATGTCGTTGTCACCCCCCACCTGGGAGCTTCCACCGATGAAGCTCAGGAGAAGGCGGGTGTTTCGGTGGCGAAATCCGTGCGTCTGGCCTTAGCAGGCGAGTTGGTGCCGGACGCCGTGAACGTGGCGGGTGGCGTGATCGATAAAGACGTCCGTCCGGGCATCCCACTGATCGAAAAGCTCGGTCGAGTCTTTACCGCCCTGACCCATGCTTCGGTAACCCAGATCGACGTCGAGGTGGCCGGTGAAATCGCTGTTAAGGACGTCAAGGCGCTCGAATTGGCGGCGCTCAAGGGCGTTTTCACCGATGTGGTGAGCGAACAAGTCTCCTATGTGAACGCTCCGGTACTGGCCGAGCAGCGTGGCATCAACGTGAGGCTGATCACCACCGAAGAAGCCACCGATTACCGCAATGTGCTGACCCTGCGCGGCGCTCTTTCGGACGGTTCGCAAATCTCGGTTTCCGGCACGCTGACCGGGCCCAAGCAAATCGAGAAACTGGTCGGCGTGAATGGTTACGACGTCGAAATCCCGATCAGCGATCATTTGATCGTGCTGATCTACCAGGACCGCCCCGGTGTGGTCGGCACGGTCGGTGGCATTCTTGCTGAGAACGGTATCAACATCGCCGGGATGCAGGTGTCCCGGGCCGCTGACGCCAATTCAACGAGTTCGATTAGTTCGACGGGATCTGCTGCGGGCCGTCAGGTGCTCTGCCTGCTCACCGTGGATAGCGCGGTTCCGCAAGCTGTGCTTGACACCGTGCGGGCCTCGATTGAGGCCAGTACCGCACGCGAGGTTGACCTGGAAGGGTAGGTAGACAGTCCCAGCTCTCTAACTGCCCGGTGTACCGCCAGAAGATAGCGGTCCGCCGGGCAGTTGTTTGTTTTGGTGGATTTTTGCCATCCCGCGGCTAAGACATAATAGTTCGACCGTGAGCGAATCATTCCGGTTGCAGACTTGACTGAGAAGCAATCAGCAAGGAGAGCTAATGCACCCCACCGGGCCCACGCCGCAAGGACAATCAAGTCCAATAGACACGTCAAATCTGACAAATACCGCAGCTACGGCGCGGCAAAATTGGTTCGCGTTGATTGCGCTCTCGCTGGCCTTTGCGCTGATTCAGTTGGACGCCTCTATTGTCACCATTGCGCTGAGCGCCATCCGGCATGATCTGGGTGGGGATGTGAGTGCGATGCAGTGGGTGGTTGATGGTTACACAGTGCCCTTTGCCGCCTTTATGCTGACCGCTGGCTCCTTGGGCGACCGAATCGGACACCGAAAACTTTGCCTGAGCGGCATAGTGCTCTTCACCCTAGCCTCGGTGCTTTGCGCACTTGCTCCGCAACTCGGTTGGCTGATCGCCGGCAGAGTGTTCCAGGGCCTCGGGGCAGCGGTGTTGCTACCTTCGTCGCTGGCCCTAGTAAGTCGGCTCTTTCCGGAGCCAGCCGCACGAGCCAGGGCCCTGGGCGTCTGGGGTGGGGTGGCGAGCGTGGGATTCGCGGCCGGCCCGCTGCTCGGCGGACTGCTGCTGAGTAGCTTCTCTTGGCAGTCGATTTTCTGGCTGAATATCCCGATTGCGCTGCTGATTGGGCTGGTTATTCGCTTGCTCGCGGCAGAGTCACCGGCACAGCAACGCCCCTTAGATCTGTTAGGTGCATTATTGGGCGTGCTGATGCTGGCGGCGCTGACTGCAGGCATCATCGAAACCAGCCACGGCGACTTGCTTTACTATTTGCTCCCGCTACTTGTCGCGGTCGTACTGGGGTATTTCTTCATCCAACGCGAGCGACGCCCAGCAGCGATGTTGCCACTGAAGATCTTTTCGTCTGCAACGTTTAGTTGGGCTATTGGCGTCGGCTTCTTATTCAACTTCTGTATTTACGGCACTCTGCTTTGTGCCACTTTGGTCTTACAGAGCGTGCTCGGGCTAACCGGGATAGCTAGCGGTTTGGCTGTTTTCCCGCTCGCCGTGGTGGTCTGTTTCGGGGCTCCGGCTAGCGGCTTCCTGGCCGCTCGCTTCGGCCCGCGGATCCCGATGCTCTTAGGTTTCTGTTCCGGAATTATCGGCGCTCTCATCGTGTTGCTGGCCGGACTGAACGGATCGATTCCGCTCCTTATGGTCGGCATGGGTGTGCTGGGATTGTGTTCCTTGGCGATGCCCGCGATGACTTCGGTGGCGCTCTACTCGGCTCCCCACCAGCACCGTGGTTTGGCCAGCGGGGTGTTGAACACTTCCCGTCAGATGGGCGGCGCCATCGGTATTGCGGTGCTGGGTGCCGTGCTAGGCAGCCGTCCGGACAGTACGGCGATTCTGGTGCCGCTAATGATCATTGTTGCGGGTTGTTATCTGCTCGCAGTGGTGGGCACCTGGTTCGCCACCGCCGCGCGGCCCAGCACCTTCCGGCCCGGCTTGGCTGGACCGGAAGGACCGGATCATCACGGTGCCGCCAGTGTGGTCGCGGAGCTAAAGTGAGGACATGACGGTGCGAGGAGAAGTCAATCTGTCCCGGGTCGGCGAGCTTTTCGCCGATCGAGCGCGCAGCCGTATCTTGATGGCGCTGCACTCCGGTAAGGAGCTGCCCGCCAGCACTCTGGCCAGCGAAGCTGGGATCAGCCGTTCCACAGCGAGCAGCCACCTGCGCAAGCTGCATGAAGGCGGCATGATTGCGGTCACCGAGTACGGCAGGAACCGCTACTACCGGCTGGCCAGTGCGCAGGTCGCCGAGGTAATAGAAAAGCTCTCTGAGCTCGCCTCTGAGGAACCAATCCGTTCGCTGCGAGAAGGAACTAAGGCCGCGCAATTGAGTTTGGCTCGTACTTGCTATGACCATCTCGCTGGCAGGTTGGGGGTTTCGGTGATGCAAAGCATGCTGCGTCAGGAGCTGCTCTGTGGAGGGGATGGTACCTATCATCGGCTGAAAAGCCAGGCGGATCGACCGGCTAGTGCGGGACGGGATCATGATTACCGGCTGACTCCGGCCGGGGATGATTTTATCGGTAGCTTAGGGGTCAAACTGGTGCCGGGCAACCGGCCACTGATTCGCTATTGCATCGACTGGACCGAGCAAAATCATCACCTGGCCGGAAAGCTCGGGCGCGGCTTGTTTGAGTGCTTCCTGGAGCAGGGCTGGGTGGCCCAGCGGCAGAGCAGTCGGGCACTCAAAATAACGCCACGGGGGAGTGAAGCGCTGCTGCAGCACTTCGGCATTGACCTGCTTGCTTAGCTGAGTCAGCGATCGGTCAACGTCGTAACGATTTCTTAAGCCGCCGGGCTGACGGTATTTTCAAGGGGTGACTGTGTCTACTACGTCTTCTGATAAACCTCCGTTCTACCTCACCACGGCGATTACCTACCCCAATGGTGTGCCGCATATTGGCCATGCCTATGAGTACATTTCCGCCGACGCCTTGGCTCGTTTCAAGCGCCTGGATGGTTTCGACGTTTTTTATATGACCGGCACTGACGAGCACGGCCTGAAAGTTCAGCAGACCGCCGAAAAAGAAGGGATTAGCCCAAAGCAACTCGTCGACCGAAACTCTGCTGCGATCCGGGAGGTGCATCACCTGGTGAACAGCAGCTTTGACCGCTTCATTCGCACCACCGACGCTGATCATAAGGTCGCCGCTCAGGAGCTATGGCGTCGGATGGAAGCCAATGGCGATATCTACCTGGATAAATACGCTGGCTGGTACTCGGTACGGGATGAGGCCTTCTACAACGACGACGAGACCGAGCTGCGCGAAGACGGTCTGCGCTACTCCAAGGAGACCGATACCGAGGTCACCTGGACCGAGGAAGAATCCTATTTTTTCCGGCTCTCGCAGTATCAGGAGAAGCTGCTCGAGCTCTATCAGAGCCAGCCTGAGTTCGCCGCGCCGCGCTACCGCTTCAATGAAGTGATCAGCTTCGTGAAATCGGGACTGCAAGATCTCTCGATCAGTCGCACTTCCTTCGACTGGGGCATTCCGGTGCCCGGCAACGACAAGCACGTAATGTACGTCTGGGTGGACGCGCTGACTAACTACCTGACCGGCGCAGGCTTCCCAGACACCGACTCAGCGCAGTGGCGGTTCTGGCCCGCCGATGTGCACATTATTGGCAAAGATATCTCCCGGTTCCATGCAGTGTTCTGGCCAGCCTTCCTGATGAGCGCCGGGATCGAATTGCCGAAACGGGTAATGATCCACGGCTTCCTGTTCAATAACGGCGTTAAGATGTCCAAGTCGATTGGCAATGTGGTGGCTCCCGCTGACTGGGTAGCCAGTTACGGCCGTGACGCGGTGCGCTTCTTCATGCTCCGTGAGTTTTCCTACGGTCAGGATGGCAACTACAGCCATGACGCCATCGTTGGCCGGATGAACTCCGATCTGGCCAATAATCTCGGAAACCTGGCACAGCGTTCACTGTCGATGGTGGCAAAAAACTGCGAGGCACAGGTTCCGCAGCCGGGCGAACTCACTGAGGCGGATCAAGCTATTCTGGCTCAGGCGCGCGCCTTGCTTGAAACTAACCGGGCGGCCTATCAGGTACAGGAGTTCCACCGTGCGCTGGAGGCAATTTGGACGGTGCTGGGGGAGACCAACGCCTACTTTGCCGAGCAAGCTCCCTGGGTGCTGCGTAAAACCGATCCTGCCCGGATGGCCACCGTGCTCTACGTCACGCTCGAGGTGCTCCGGATCGTTGCGCTACTGATTCAGCCGGTGATGCCGGAGTCGGCGGCGAAGCTCTTGGACGTGCTGGGAGTTTCAGCGCAGCACGGGGCGAGGGACTTCAGTGCGATTGACTCAGCGCTGCAGCCCGGCACCGCCTTGCCCGCCCCGCAGCCGATTTTCCCACGCTACGAGGAACCTACCGGGAGCTGAATTTTTCGGACTTCATAGACTCGCGATGAGTGGAGATGACTGAGGGCGGATATCTCGGGCCGGTCTGGCCCAGGATATCCGCCCTCAGTTTTGCTGTGCTTAATCGGTGGCTAAGCCTTCAACCGGCGAGAGTCGAGCGGCCCGTCGGGCTGGGATCACCGAAGCGGCCAGACCAGCTACCGCTGCGATCAACACAATCACCAGCAGCTGCAACCAAGGGATGTTCGGCATCACGGCAGTGAGACTGCCCAGGCCGGACTGCGCACCGAGCCAGCCGTACAAGCTGCCCAGCACCACGCCGATCAGGGCAGCGACTCCGGCGACCAGCACGGCTTCCAGGGCAAGCATGCCGCGTAGGGCTCGTTTGGTCAGTCCGAGCGCTCGAAGCAGCGCGTTCTCCCGGGTTCGTTCGAGGACCGAGAGCGAAAGGGTATTCGCGACGCCGATCAACGCAATCAGGATCGCTATGGCGAGCAACCCGGTGACCACCATTAGTAGGATGTCGATCACCTGATTAAAGGAGGCCTTGATCAATGCGCCGCCGGCTACTTGATAGTCCTGAACGCCGAGGGCTTTGGCAATTTTGCCCTGTAGTTCAAGCAGCTGACCGTTGTCCTGTCCCGGGGCCAGCTTGATCCAGACCTGCTGTTCCGCTCCGTCCGGCGCCGAGACAGTCTCCAAGTTGACCATCACCGGTAAATAGTCGACGGTGGCTTGGGCAATGGGCAGCTCTTTCGCGGCACTACCCTTGGCAAGCATCGGCAGCGAAGTGGCTTTGGTGCCCTTAGGCATCAGCAGTTGGCCCGGTTGCACTCGGTTCTGCGGGGTACTCAGCAGCAGATTCGCATCTGCTGTCGAGATACCGTAGACCGGAGTGCCGGCCGAGTTGCCAGCCAATTCGCCAACTTTGGGAACGCCGACGGTTTGAGTTACGCCTGGCAGGTTCTTCACCGCGTTGAGCTGTTGCGGCGTATATTTACCATCGTTGACTAAAACGTCGACCGGATAGCGGTCTTCGAGGGTGGAGTCGAAAGCGCTCCGCGCGGTAGCCGCGCCGGTGACCATCATGGAGACTAAGGTGACACCGATTAGCAAAGCTGCTGCCGTCGCTGTGGTCCGTCCGGGGTTTCGCACCGCATTCAGGGCTGCCAGTTTGCCTGGCACTCCGGCCGGGGCAGCGAGTTTGCCGACTCCGGAAACCAGCCGTGGTACAAAGAGGTTGGCGCACAGTAGCAAACCGATGAAACTGGCGGCACCGCCGGGTACCGCGATCATTAGATTCGCGGAAACCGCTCCGGCGGCCAAGGCAAGGCCACCAATCACGATGAGCAAGCCGCCGATCACCAGCCGGAGCCGACCGCTTCGATTGCTCAGCGTGGCGTCCTCGGCGGGGCGCATCGCGGCGAGCGGAGCGACTGCGGTGGCTGCCCGGGCCGGGACTAGTGCGGCCACCAGGGTGAGTAGTACACCGATGATCAATCCGACGGTGGGTGCGAGCCAATTCGCCTCGAAGGTGGCGAATTCGTAGCCGGGGACGGTGCTCAGCACTGCGACCAGTGCGGCCATCCCGCCAATTGCTAGGGCAATGCCGACGAGCGAGGAAATCACTCCGACCACGAGGGCTTCAAGTAATACTGAATTGCGGATTTGGCTGCGGTTTGCCCCCACGCAACGCAGTAGCGCCAGCTCCTTGGTCCGCTGAGCCACCAAGACCGCAAAGGTATTGGCGACCACTAGCGCGGCAACTATCAGTGCGATTGCGGCGAAAGCCAACAGCACAATGGTGAGCACATCCTGGCCGCCGGTCATTTGCTTCATCACCGCGGTGGTCTGCTCGTCGGAATTTAGCACTGTGTACTCGGTCAGGCCGGTTGATTGGAGCGCCTTTTCGATCGCGGTCTTGCTGCTCTGGCTGAGCGGGGAGTCAAGCTTCAGCTGGATGGTATCGAAGGATAAGGGCAAGGTGGCCAGCGGTGTCACGGTCTGTGAACTGGCCAGCATTTGAGCCATGCCTGAGGCTTTAGGGTCATTACTCGGCTTGATCAAAGCGGTCACGGTGGCCTGAGCCTGCTCGCCTTTGGCATTGCTCAATGTCACTGTCGAGCCGACATTGAGTTGTTGACGCTCGGCCGATTGCTGATCGATTGCCACTTGGTTCGGAGCACTGGGCAGGTTGCCCTTGATCAGCGATCCGGATTGCAGTGCGGCGCTCGGCGCGGTGTTTTGGAGTTGCGCGTTGAAGCTGCCCTCCTTTGCGCTGACCTGGATTTGAGCCGAAAGCTGAGCGTAGCTCTCTTTGACCCCGGAGACCTTTTTCACGGCCTCGAAATTCGCCGAGCTGAGCGGTTTAGTGTAATCAGTGCTCGAAATAACGGCATCAGCTTTGTTGAAAGACTGACCAATGCTGGCTTTCAGGGTGGCTTGAGTGGAGCTGCCAACCAGGAGCGTGGCGACCAGGAAACCAACCGCGAGCATCACTGCAAGGCCGATGGCAATGAATCGTCTGGCATGGGTTTTGACTTGGGCGAGAGCGACTTGCAGCATTTCAGGCCCCCAACTGGGCCAGCGCTGCGAGCACGGTCTGTGGCGTGGGGTTGCTGAGTTCGCCCGCCAACTGGCCGTCGCTAAGCAGTACCACCCGATCTGCATAAGAAGCTGCGATCGGATCGTGAGTTACCATAATGATGCTCTGGCCCATCTCTTGAGAGGAGCGACGCAGCATGCCAAGGACTTCAGCCCCGACCCGGGAATCTAGGTTGCCGGTGGGCTCGTCGGCGAAAATCACCTCCGGGCGAGTCAGCAGCGCTCGGGCCACCGCAACACGTTGCTGCTGTCCGCCGGAGAGCTGATGCGGTCGGTGCCCGAGCCGATCAGTGAGGCCGAGAGTTGAGGTGACGAAGCCGAACCACTCCGGATCTACTTTGCCATTAGCCAGTGCCACCGGCAGGGTGATGTTTTGCTCAGCGGTCAGGGTGGGGACCAGATTGAAGGCTTGGAAAATGAAACCGATCCGATCGCGACGTAGCGCGGTGAGCTGAGAATCGTTGAGCTTGGTGATGTCGGTTCCACCCAGCATAATGTTTCCCGAATCGACCGTGTCGAGTCCGGCCAGGCAGTGCATCAGGGTAGATTTTCCGCTACCGGAGGGACCCATAATGGCGGTGAACCGGCCGGCATCGAAATCAATATCGACATTGCGCAGCGCGGCCACCGTGGTCTCGCCGCGGCCGTAGTTCTTCTGCAAGCCGCGCGCCGAGACGGCGGTGCCTTGCTGGCCGTTTCCCGGCCCGGACAGATGATCAGTCAAAGTGGTCATATCTCCAAGCTACGGGGCGCTCACGGCTATCGAATCGGGCTAGGGAATGATTATCAGTATCTTCGTGATGGAAGAACTCCGACCCAGGTATGAGGGCGCTCACCAAACCGGGGGAGCCTGAGATGGTTCGTGAGTGGTTCAGCTCACCGAAACGGAGCCGGTTTCGTAGGCGATCACCACTATCTGGACGCGGTCCCGGGCGCCGAGCTTGCTCAGAATATGTCCCACATGGGTCTTCACGGTCGCTTCCGAAAGGAAAAGCGAGGAAGCGATTTCCGGGTTCGAGTAGCCTTGGGCAATCAGCAAGAATACTTCGTGCTCTCGGGTGGTCAGCGAGTTCACCGCTTCCTGGTGCACATCGTTCGCCGGGCTTGGGGCGCTCAACATCGGGGCAACGTGGTCGAGCAAACGCCTGGTGGTGGAGGGTGCGATCACTGCGTCCCCGCGGTAAACCGTGCGGATCGCTTCAAGAAGTTCTTCGGGCGGCGCGTCTTTGAGCAGGAAGCCGCTGGCGCCAGCTTGAATTGCCGCCAGGGCGTACTCGTCGAGATCGAAGGTGGTCAGTACCACGATCTTGAGCCCGGCCAGCCGCGAGCCCGGGGTGGCTTGGCGGACTCGTTCCATTAATTTGCGGGTGGTTTCGATGCCGTCCATGCCTGGCATCCGGACATCCATCAGCACCACATCGGGCACGGTGGCGGCTAGCGCGCCCAAGGCCTCACGACCATCACCAGCCTGAACCACGACCTCAAGGTCCGGTTGGGAGTTGATGAGCATGGTGAATCCTGATCGAACCAGTTGCTGGTCGTCGACCAGGGCCACCTTGATCACGGCCTCGGGTGAGTTCTCGGTTACCTCGGTCATCTGATCCTCTGATTTCAATGTGCGGCGATTTCGATAGCTGGTCAGGCTTCGGTGTAGGGGATGAAGGCGTCTACCTGGAAGCCACCACCGGTTTGCGGTTTGGCGTCCAGGGTTCCATCGTAAAGCCTGACCCGCTCGCTCATCCCACGTAAGCCGTTGCCGCCGCCACCGCTCGGCGGGTCAGCAGCGGCACCGCGGCCATCATCGAGCACCACGATCTGCAGTCCGCGGGATTGCCAGAGCAAGCTGACGCGACTATGCGCTTTGGGGCCGGCATGTTTGAGCACATTAGTGAGTGCCTCTTGAATCACTCGGTAAGCGGTCAGCTCGGCACCGGCTGGTAACTGACGCCGCGGTTGTCCTTCGGTGACGAACTCCGTGGTGAGGCCCGCAGAGCGGAAACCCAGTAATAGTTCATCCAGGTCGGCTAGGCCGGGTAGCGGTCGAGTTGAAGCCTCTTCGTCGCCACGCAGCACACCGAGCAGCCGACGCATTTCGCGTAATGAATTCCGTCCGGTGTCGGCGATGGTTTGTAAGGTGCTGGTAGCAATCTTCGGATCTTGCTCCGCGGCATAGCGGCCGCCGTCGGCTTGGGTGATGATTACCGAGAGCGAATGCGCGACGATATCGTGCATTTCTCGGGCGATATGCGCGCGTTCGTCATTGGCGGCCAGTGCGCGTTCCTGTTGTTGCTCAATCTCCAAGCGTTGTGCCCGATCCTCCAGCGCCTGTTCACGAAGCCTGCGGGTTCGGGTCAGGTCGCCGAAGGTCCAGGAGAAGAGCACAAGGAACCAGACCAGCATCACCAGAATCACGGCATAGGGCAGGCTGGCCACGCTGAAGGTCGATTCGTCTAAGCCAAGATAGAGATAGTAGCGAGTGACCAGCAGGATGCCGCCGATGAGCGCAAGCCCTAAGCCACTTAGGCTCGCCCAACGTGGCCCGAAAGCGGCTAGGGCGTACACCACCAAGATCACCGCTAGGTCGGCTGGCATCGGAGTGACTGCGAATGCCCATTGCAAGATCGCGGTGGCGGCGATAATGCTGCCCGCGAGTACCGGTCGGGTGCGTCGCCAGGCAAGCGGCGCGATGAGCAGGGTGGCGAAGACCACCGTGACTCCCATTTCGGTGCTCGGAAAAAAGGCCAGTCCGAGCCACAGCAGGCAGGCAACGGTAAGGTCCACCACAAAGCGATGTGTGCGGAACCACTCGTAGATCCGGTGCATGACCATAGTCTGACTTTACGGCCATCCCAAGGCGTCAAGCATCCTGCCAAGGGTTGATATCCCCATCTTTCAGCCCTCGAGTGTCGAGATCTGGGGCCTAAACAGCGATTTTAAGCCCCAGATCTCGACACTCGACGAGGGCGGCTGGGCTGGTGCAGTGGGTCGAGGATGATTAGTCTCAATAAATGAGACGGTTTGTCCAGTATCTGGATGCTTCTTTAGGCTGGAAGCATGAGTTCCTCAATTGATGTGGCAGTCATTCCCGGCGACGGCATTGGGCCGGAGGTGGTGGCCGAGGCGGTCAAGGTGCTGCAAAAAGTTGCCGATGATGCCGGGCTCGGCGTGAGCCTGACCGAGTACACGCTGGGCGCCGAGCACTGGTTGACAACGGGAGAGACGCTTCCGGATGAAACCCTTGCGGCCCTGCGGCAGCACGACGCCATCCTTTTCGGCGCGGTCGGTGCTGCCCCGGGCGACACCAGGATCCCCTCCGGACTGATTGAGCGAGAACTGCTGCTCAAACTGCGTTTCAGCCTTGATCACTATGTGAACCTGAGGCCATCGAAGCTCTATCCTGGTGTGCCGAGCCCCTTGGCTGCACCGGGCGTGGTTGATTTTGTCGTGGTCCGAGAAGGCACCGAAGGTCCCTATGTTGGCAACGGTGGTGCGCTGCGCACCGGAACAGATCAAGAGATCGCCACCGAGGTTTCGGTCAATACCGCCTTCGGCGTTCAGCGGGTGGTGAAAGACGCCTTCCGGCGCGCCGCACAAACTGAGCGGAAGAAGCTCAGCTATGTCCACAAACACAATGTCTTGGTGCACGCCGGTCACCTCTGGAAGCGAACGGTTGAGGCGGTAGCCGCCGACTTCCCGGAAGTGACAGTCGATTACCTGCACGTTGACGCTGCTACCATCTTCCTGGTCACCGATCCGGCTCGGTTCGACATCATCGTCACCGATAATCTGTTCGGCGATATTCTGACTGATCTAGCGGCAGCAATCACGGGCGGCATCGGCTTGGCTGCTTCTGGGAATATTAATATGGACCGCAGTGCGCCCAGCATGTTTGAGCCGGTGCACGGCTCGGCGCCGGATATTGCGGGCCAGCAGAAAGCAGATCCCACCGCTGCCGTGCTTTCGGCGGCACTCTTGCTGGACCATCTAGGTCACCCGGAATTAGCTGCCCGGATCGGGCGAGCCGTTGAGCAGGATATCGCTGGCCGCAGTGAGCTCGGCCCGCGCACCACCTCGCAAATCGGTGAGGCAATTATTGCCGCTTTGAGCTAGGGCCACAGATAGACCGGTGGCCATCGATGTACCTCCCTTAAGCGAGGTACAGTTAACGCACCATAACCGAGTTCAGTTATTGAAATACCGCACCTTTGGAGGACGACGATGACTCAAGTGTCGAGTGAATTGGCTTTCGCGCAGCGATTGTCAGAAACCCCGAAGAGCGCGGCCGAACGGGAAGCGATTCTGGCTAATCCCGGTTTTGGCGACCACTTTACCGATCACACCGCCGTCGTCGACTATAAGGTGGACGCCCAGGGTGAGGGTGGTTGGTTTGATGCCCGGATTGAGCCCTATGGTCCGATCGCGCTGGATCCGGCCGCTTGCGTCCTGCATTATGGCCAGGAGATTTTTGAAGGTTTGAAGGCTTACCGGCACGCCGATGGTTCGGTTTGGACTTTCCGTCCGGAAGCCAATGCTGCCCGGCTGAACCGTTCGGCGCAGCGCCTAGCGCTGCCACAATTGCCCGAGCAGACCTTCTTGGACGCCATCACGTCTTTGGTGCAGGCAGATCAGCAATGGGTTCCCTCAGGCGATGGCGAGAGCCTCTACCTGCGTCCCTTCATGATCGCCACCGAAGCGTTCTTAGGAGTTCGGGCTGCCCGCGAAGTGTCTTTCAGGGTGATTGCTTCGCCAGCCGGAAACTACTTCGGCGGCGAACTCAAGCCGGTCTCAATCTGGATTTCCCGCAGCTATGCTCGGGCTGGTCGCGGTGGCACCGGTGCGGCCAAGTGCGGCGGCAATTATGCGGCCTCCTTGCTGCCACAGCTTGAGGCGGAAGCCCATGGGTGTAAGCAGGTGCTGTTCCTGGACCAAGAGAATGACAATGCCATTGAAGAGCTCGGCGGAATGAACGTGTTCTTCGTTTTCAAGGACGGTTCCCTGGTTACTCCTGCGCTCTCCGGCAGCATCCTGGAAGGTGTCACCCGCTCGTCGGTGCTGCAATTAGGACGTGACCGTGGGCTGAACGTGCAGGAGCGGAAGATCACGCTCGACGAATGGCGCTCGGGCGTCGCCTCCGGCGAAATCACCGAGATCTTTGCCTGTGGTACCGCTGCGGTGATCACTCCGATCGGTCTGCTGAAGGATGAGAACGAGGAAATCGGATCTGCGGAGGCGCAAGCTGGCGAGGTGACGATGAGTATCCGGGAGGAATTGCTGGGGATCCAGACCGGCACCGTGCCGGATAAGCACGGCTGGTTGCGCCGCTTAGTCTAAAACAAGGCCGAACCACTTAGTTGCCGGTGGCGAACTCAAAGAGTTCGCCACCGGCTTTTTCGTCTCACCGGAGAGGCCGCGGCGGGGTGCTGGCGGCTTGAGTCGCCGCGCTGACCGAAGCCGTGAAATAGTTGGACTATGCGTATAGCCCGATTTGTCCTGGACGCCGAACCTCTTTACGGCGTGGTTGATGAAGCCGCCGAAACCGTGCACGTAATTAAAGGCGACCCGTTCTTCAACGGCGTCGAGCCCACTGGGCAAAGCCATGCTTTGGAGGATGTGCGGCTGCTCGCGCCGATTATTCCACGCTCCAAGGTGATTGGCATCGGTCGTAATTACGCTGATCACGCCAAGGAACTGGGCAATGAGGTACCGACCAGCCCGCTGATGTTCCTGAAGCCGAACACTTCGGTATTAGGTCCCGGTGACCCGATCAGCCTGCCCGAATTCTCCGAGGAGGTCTCCTATGAGGCCGAGCTCTGCGTGGTGATCGGACGGATCTGCAAGGATGTGCCTGAGGAGCGGGTGGACGAAGTGATCTTCGGCTACACCTGCGGCAATGACTTGACCGCGCGGGACGTACAGCGCACTGATAATCAATGGGCCAGGGCTAAGGGCTTCGATGGTTCGGCCCCGCTGGGTCCGTGGATTGAGACCGAACTCGACGTGGAGGACCTTTCGGTGCAGGGCCGACTGAACGGCGATGTGGTGCAGGACGGTCGGACCAGCCAGATGATTTTCGGCGTCCGGCAATTGGTTTCTTATGTTTCGCAGGCCTTTACCTTGCTACCGGGCGACGTCATTATGACCGGCACGCCGGCCGGTGTCGGACTGCTCAGCGAGGGCGATCGCTTTGAGGTGGAGATCGAAGGCATTGGCACTCTTTCCAATCCGATCGCTCGCCGCTAGCGGCAGAGCAGTTCTAGGGATGCCAGGAGCACCCGGAATTTTGCGGCGAGAGCCAAACTAACCGCAACAACAGCACCGTTTTCAGGCCACAATGTGGTGCTGAGACACCCCTGCATCACATTGCACACGGCAAAGTAGTGCGGGTTCAATTGTGAGATCTCGTTTAAGATGGATGCATCATGACTATTCCTGAAGTTGATTCCAGCACCCCTGTCCGAGTGCGGTTTTGCCCCTCGCCGACCGGTACCCCACACGTTGGCCTGATTCGCACCGCGCTGTTCAACTGGGCTTACGCTCGACACACCGGCGGCAAGCTGATTTTCCGGGTCGAGGACACCGACGCGGCCCGCGATAGCGAGGAAAGCTACCACCAGCTGCTCGACGGGCTGCGCTGGCTAGGTATTGACTGGGACGAGGGCGTGGAGACCGGTGGGCCGCACGAACCTTACCGACAGTCCCAGCGCGGTGAAATCTACCAGGACGTGATCGCGAAACTGCGCGACGGCGGCTTCATCTACGAGTCCTACTCGACGCCGGAGGAGATTGAAGCACGTCATAGGGCAGCCGGACGTGATCCCAAACTGGGGTATGACGGTTTCGACCGGGAGCTCAGCGAGGAGCAGATCGCGGCTTTCAAGGCCGAGGGCCGTCAGCCAGCATTGCGACTGCGGATGCCGGACGAAGACTTGACCTTCAATGACCTGGTGCGCGGCGAGATAACCTTCAAGGCGGGTTCGGTTCCCGACTTCGCTGTAGTGCGTCCGAACGGTGCGCCGCTATACACCTTGGTGAACCCGGTGGATGACGCGTTAATGGGCATCACTCATGTGTTGCGTGGTGAAGATTTACTTTCTTCGACACCGCGACAGATCGCGCTTTACCGAGCGCTTTACGCTGTCGGCGTGGCCAAGTACCAGCCGCTCTTCGGCCATCTGCCCTATGTGATGGGGCAGGGCAATAAAAAGCTCTCCAAGCGCGACCCGGAGTCGAGCCTGTTCCTGTTGCGGGACTGGGGCTACATCAAGGAGGGATTGCTGAACTACTTGGCGCTGTTGGGCTGGTCGTTGAGCGCCGACGAGGATATTTTCAGCGTTGATCAGTTGGTTGCCGCCTTCGATGTGCACGATGTGCTGGGCAACCCGGCTCGCTTCGACCTGAAGAAGGCCGAGGCAATCAACGGCACCCACATTCGGATGCTCTCAGCTGAGGATTTCCGTTCGCGCTTAGTGCCTTATTTGCAGAACGCGGGTTTGTTGACAGAGCGCCTGACTGAGCGTCAGGAAGCGACTCTCAACGAGGCTGCCCCGCTGATTCAGGAGCGCGTCCAGCTGCTGGGCGAAGCGCCGGAGATGCTGCGCTTCCTGTTCGTCGCGGACGATGATGTTGCGCCCACCGAGGACGCTCTCAAAGGGTTGCCGGAAAACCTGGATGAAGTACTCGGGGCGGCGATTGCTGCCCTTGAACCGCTGGAGGAATGGTCCGCGGAGTCGATCCAGGGGGCGTTGCGCGCAGCGTTAGTCGAGGAGCTGGGAGTGAAGCCCCGGCTGGCCTTCGGCCCGGTGCGCACCGCCATCTCCGGCCGCCGCATCTCTCCACCGCTCTTTGAATCAATGGTGATTTTGGGCAAGGACTCTTCGCTGGCACGGTTGCGCGGCTTTTCAGCGAGCTGAAAACGTGGTGAATGCTGGGTTTGAGGGGCAGATTCGGGCTGTACTGTTCGATATCGATGACACTCTGGTCGACCTGCGTACCGCAATGGAAATTGCGGTACGTAGTGTCAGCGCCGAATACTTGCCAGCGCTCTCAGAGCAAGGCTGGGCCGAACTGCATCGTGAGTTCCGTGAGGATCCAGGTGGCCACTATGACGCCTTCCTGCGCGGCGAACTAGGGTTTGTCGAACAGCGGATTGCCAGGGCGCAAAAAGCTTTCAGCTTGGCCGGGGGAGCGCTACCGGAGCACAGGGTGACGCAATGGAATGCCGACTACGAGCGGGAAGCTCAACGGAACTGGCTGGCTTATTCGGATGTGGCTGAAGCTCTGGACGCCCTCGACGCGGCCGGTGTGGTTTACGGAGCGGTCAGCAATAATGTTGAGGCGTACCAGCGCCGCAAGCTCGATTTGGCTGGCCTGGACAGGATTTCGGTGCTGATCGGCACGGATACCGTTGGTGTACCCAAACCTGAGCCAGAAATTTTCCTGGAGGGCGTTCGGCAACTGGGTTTCCGGGCCGAGCAGACGCTGTACGTCGGCGACAATCTGCTGGTGGATGCCGTTGGAGCCAGCGCGGCGGGCCTGCCAGCACTCTGGCTCAATCGGGACGGGAAGTCCGGCAGTTTGCCCGACGGCGGTAGCTGGCAGGGGCCGCAAGTTGCTGATTTGGGCGGATTGCTCAGCTTGCTCTAATTTCTGCTTCTCTAGCTGGAAACGCACTGAGGGTGCTGGACCGTCTCAACGGTCCAGCACCCTCAGTGCGTTTAGCAGGTTTTAGTGCTTAGGAGATCACACCTCGCCGTCGCAAGATGATGGAGAGAATGCAGCCGATCAGAATGATCGCGCAAACGATGATGCCGATAATGCCTACCGGGCCCATGGGGCTGATCATGGTTGATTCGCTTTGCAGCTGTTTTGCGCCGTTATCAAGTTTGGTGCTACCGGCGATCATGCCCTCTTCGGGGACCGGATTGGTCATGCCGTCTTGCATCTTGGCCATGCCATCCTTGAGTAACTGGGTTCCGAGAACCAGGCCAGGGGCTTTCGGATCATCGCTATTGACCTTCTGAGTCAAGGTACCAACGCCTGTCACCAACTTTTGTCCGCCAGCTTTGAGCTGATTGGTGCCATCGAGTAACTTATTCGAGCCGGCGAGCAGACCGTTGTTCGGATCAGGGTTCGTGAGTCCTTGAAGTAGCTGCAGGGCTCCGTTAGCTAGCTTCGTGGAACCTGGTGCGAGGCCATCCTGGCTTGGGTCGGCCGGGTCGTGGTACATGCCGTTGAGCAGTTGATTGGTGCCATCGGCAAGTTGCTGAGTCCCCTCGGCCAGACCATAAGGAGATTCATTCAAGGGGTCCTTGTACATGCCCTGTAACGCTTGGTCGATGCCGGATGACAGTTCCTTCGAGCCGTTAAGAAGGTTCTTTTGGCCGCCATTTGCTCCATTGATGCCGCTCTTGAGTTGAGCAACTCCGTCGACGAGGCTTGGTTTTGCTTTGGTTCCGGGGCCGACGATACCGGCTTTGAGCTGCGCGAAGCCAGGCTGTAGTGCGGGAGAGCCGTCGGGACGCGGGCCAATGACACCTGACTTTAGTTTGGTAATTCCTTCAACCAGGCTTGGTTTTGCTTTGGTTCCGGGGCCGACAATGCCGGCTTTGAGCTGCGCGAAGCCAGGCTGCAATGCGGGGGAGCCGTCGGGACGCGGGCCAATCACACCCGATTTTAGCTTCGCAACGCCTTCGACCAAGCTAGGTTCACTTGCTGTGCCCGGACCAATGACACCGGCTTTGAGTTGGTTGATGCCGTTGACGAGGTTCGGTTTGGTAGGTGAATCTGGTCCTTGCGTTCCCTGAACTAGCGCTTGGGTTCCTTGATCTGCGAGAGTGGCGCCGTCATAGAGTTGTTTGATCTGGTCCTTCACCAAAGCGAGCGTCGCTACCAAACCCAGGGGGGAGTTAGCTGTGTCGTACAACTTCTTGATGCCTTCTTGAAGTTGCGCCATTCCGCATGCCTGGGTGTAATCGGCATTTCCCGGACTATGCACGCCTGCAAGGTAATTGATCCCATCAACAAGAGTTGAGTTTGGATCGACCGACGTCACATGGAGAGTCTCGCACGTGTCTCCTAGCTTGGTCTTGATAGGTAAGACCCCAGCTGCTGCCTGCTTAACGCCGGGCACAAGCTTGCCGTTCACTCCCTGGTCAAGCTGCTGAATCCCGGGGACTAATTCTTTGTTGATTCCGTCGCTGATCTTGTTCAAGCCAGGAACTAGATCGCCGTTCACTCCCTGGTCAAGCTGCTGAATCCCGGGGACTAATTCTTTGTTGATTCCGTCGCTGATCTTGTTCAAGCCAGGAACTAAGTCCTGGTTAACACCCGTGCTCAACTGATCAATCCCGGGGGACAGCTTGCCACTGACAGCGCCTGATAGTTCCTTTCCGCCGTCGCTTAGCTGAACGAGGCCTGGGGTCAGGATTTTATTGACCCGGTTGGAAATGATTCGGGCGCCATCTTGCAACTGAATCGCGCCGGGCAATCCCACGTTGTTGATGCCGCTAGCCAACTTGCTGGCCCCGTCGCTAATTTGCTGTGCACCGGGTACAACTTGAGTGCCAATAGCGGTATTGAGCTTTGAAGCGCCCGCCTGTAACTGATTTGAGCCGTCCGAAATCTGCGAAGCGCCGTCGGCGAGGTTGTTCTCCTCTTTTCCGGTCTTGCTAGGGGTCACAGCCTGGGAGAGCTGCTGCGCGCCAGCCGCGAGCTTATCGGTTCCATCTTTGGCTTGCTGGACGCCGGGCGCGAGCTCGTTCACCACCTTACTTCTGAGCAGCTTCGTGCCATCCGCCAACTGATTGCCGCCATCCGCGACCTTGAGTGTGACGACCGCGAAAAGCACGAGCAATAGCAGGACCAGAAGCCCCAGTATTGCGATCACGATATTGTGCCGACGTGGATTCGGTGTGGGTCTAGCGACTCTGCTAGTTGACACGAGTTTTTCCCATCAGAAGAACGAATTTTGACTGTGATGTAGCTAACACTCTCTGCTACTAATGAGTAACCTACCGCAGATTCACATCCTGCTGTCAAGAGCGGCGCGATAATTTCGAGTGATATTTCGACGTTTTTGGGCCTCGTTCGCGGTTCGCTCTGGAGTCCTTAAAAACCGGAAAACATGCAGTCAAGGGATGCTGGTTTGGAGCGTCAGCGATTCTCGGGTAAAGTTATATCCCGGCGCTTGAGCCATTCGGGGAGTCTTTTGGTGAACCGAAGATGTCAGGCAAGAGCCATTGGGATATGGTGTAATTGGCAACACAACGGTTTCTGGTACCGTCATTCTAGGTTCGAGTCCTGGTATCCCAGCGCTGTCAGCGGTTGCTGAAAGCAAGCACGGCCCCATCGTATAGCGGCCTAGTACGTCGCCCTCTCACGGCGGTAACACGGGTTCAAATCCCGTTGGGGTCACAGTGGAAGGCCCCTGATCTGCGGAAACGCAGATCAGGGGCCTTTTTCTATGCCGCTATTAGCACCTCCGGGGCCGCCTGCTTCTTCTGTGTTAAGGGTCACAAAAGTTGGCGAGTCGTTGTAAAAGTGCTTCGATAAAAATATGACCAATGAGCAAAAGACGCCTCTTGCCCTGAAGCTGGCCGGGACAGCACTTAGCCTGACAATCGTCTACTTCATCGGCGAGTTGATCACCGCCGCGGCGTGGAGCAAAGCGCCCTATGACTGGAACAACAACTACATTAGCGACCTAGGTGTGCCCGAGTGCCTCACCCTGGACCGGATCGTCTGTTCGCCCGCTCATGGCGTGATGAACACCGCTTTTATCAGTGTCGGGGTGCTCACCCTGCTGGCCTTACTGTTGCTGATTCGGCTGCTTGCCGGTTGGCGTCGAATCCTACTCGCCGTCCCCACCGCGCTCTTCGGTATTGGCATCATTATTGTCGGCAGCTTCCCAGGCTCAACGGCAGAAGCAATTGGTGGGGAGGCCCGGATGATGATGCACGGGATCGGTGCCTTACTGGCGATTGGCGTGGGAAACCTGATGCTGCTCGCGGCCGCCATAGTGTTCTGGCGAAGCTTCCGCGGTTATGCAGTTAGCTCGCTCGTGCTCGCGGTGATCGGGCTATCCGCTATAGCCGGCACTAAATTGGGCGGCTTCGGGCTCGGTGTTGGCGGCATTGAGCGGCTGGCGGTCTATCCGGTGCTACTTTGGCTCATTCTCAGTGGCGTTCTGATCCTGAGCAGTGCCGGATCGTTGCTCAGGCTGACAGCGCAGCGCCAGCATCCCTGATCTTGATCAGGGTGCGCAGATTCCGCGTTGTGGTAGTGGATTTATAACTTGCCTTCGCGGTGAGCTTGCTTATCGCCGATTCCAGCGTGCCACCTACTGGCGCCAGCCAGGCGACCGCTTCGGGCCCGAGTTCCACCATTTCCTCTGATAACTTGGCGGCTTCATCGAGCAATCGTTTAATCGCTGCGGGATCGGAGGCCAGCGTGACGTAGCTGTGTTGGTCGGTGGAGTCCGCAGGATAGGGGCAGCTTGCGATTAGCTCGGAAATCCGGGTTATCGTCAGCACCACGACCCAGGCTTGATAGCCAAATCGTGCGGCCAGAGCTTCCTCGACTTGCGATTTCAACTGGCTCGCCGATAGCTCAGTGCTCAGCACCACATTGCCGCTGGCCAATAAGGTTTTGACCTGCTGGACCGGTAGCTCGGCTAGGCAAGTTTTGAGCTCGGCCATCTTAATATTGATGCCGCCGACGTTGACGCCGCGCAATAGCACCACGAAGTGTTCCATGCCACGAGCCTACTTCCTGGTGAGGACAGTGGGAACCGATCAGCAGCGTACTTTGCTGCAGCCGGCGAGGGTAGGCAGAGGGGCAAGCCTGAACGCTATTGGTTGCTCTTCTTCAGTGCTTCGGTCAGATTCTTCGCCGCTGCCCCGACGACCTCTGCGTGCAGTCTGCCGGGCTGCCTGGTGAGCCGTTCTATCGGTCCGGAGATGGAAACTGCGGCGATCACCCGCCCGGACGGGCCACGCACCGGGGCGGAGACCGAAGCCACCCCCATCTCACGTTCGCCGAGGCTCTGCGCCCAGCCCCGGCGTCGTACACCGGCGAGGACGGTCGGCGTGAAGCGAGCATTCTGCAAGCCATCCAACAGCCGTTCGTGATCCTCCCAGGCCAGCAGCACTTGTGCCGCCGAGCCTGCTTTCATGCTGAGCTTGGTGCCAACCGGGATGGTGTCGCGTAATCCGATCGGCCGCTCGGCCGAGGCGACGCAGACTCGCCAGTCTCCTTGCCTGCGGAAGATTTGCGCGGATTCGCCGGTGCTGTCCCGTAACTGAAGCAACACCGGACCGGCCGCGGCGATGAGTCGGTCCTCGCCCGCAGCCGAGGCAAGTTCGACCAGCCTGCTGCCGAGTACGAAGCGGCCATGAATGTCGCGACTAACCAGTCGATGATGCACCAGGGCCTGAGCCAGCCGATGCACGGTGGGCCGGGCAAGCCCGGTGGCGGTGACGAGTTGGGCCAGGGTGGTCGGCCCGGCCTCTAAGGCATCGAGTACCTGAGCAGCCTTATCAATGACGCCGACTCCACTTGAAGTGTCCATAAGGTGATACTAGCGTCTCATTATTTGAGATGCACATCGAATCGCTGGCGCCTCCAGAGACGCGCTGTCAGAGTAGATGGTAGGCAATCACCGCCTTCAGTACAGGAGTCGATCGTGAGTAACAGCGTTCCCAAAACTTTGGCCGAGAAGGTCTGGGCCGACCATCTGGTGCGAAAAGGTCAGGACAATGAGCCTGATCTGCTATTCATCGACCTTCATTTGCTCCACGAAGTCACTTCGCCGCAAGCCTTCGAGGGCTTGCGCCTGGCGGGTCGCGGTCTACGCCGAGTCGATTTGACCATCGCCACTGAAGACCACAACACTCCAACGCTTGATATCGACAAGCCGATTGCCGATCCAACTAGCCGAACTCAGATTGAGACACTGCGGAAAAACTGTCAGGAATTCGGTGTCAGGCTGCACTCGCTGGGCGACGCAGAACAAGGCATTGTGCACATTGTCGGTCCGCAGCTGGGGCTGACCCAGCCCGGTATGACGGTGGTCTGCGGCGACTCTCATACCTCAACTCATGGCGCTTTTGGGGCACTGGCTTTTGGCATTGGCACCTCCGAAGTCGAACACGTAATGGCGACCCAGACCTTGCCGCTTAAGCCCTTTAAGACAATGGCGATCAATGTCGAGGGCACGCTTCGACCCGGGGTGAGTTCGAAGGACATTATCTTGGCGGTAATCGCCAAAATTGGTACCGGTGGCGGCCAAGGTTATGTACTGGAATATCGCGGTTCAGCGATTCGAAACTTGTCAATGGACGCCAGAATGACAATTTGCAATATGTCGATCGAGGCTGGCGCCAGGGCCGGGATGATCGCCCCAGATGATGTCACCTTTGACTATCTCAAGGGTCGCCCGCACGCTCCACAGGGCGAGGAATGGGATGCAGCCGTACAGTACTGGCGTTCCCTGCATACCGAGCAAGATGCGGTCTTTGACGCTGAAGTGGAGTTGAACGCCGATGAGCTTGAGCCTTTCGTCACCTGGGGGACCAACCCAGGACAGGGTGTTCCGCTCAATGATCGAGTGCCCGGCCCTGAGGACTTCGCCGACGAGAACGCCAAAGCCGCTTGCGAGCGTGCCCTGAACTACATGGGCTTGCAGGCGGGGACCGCGATGAAGGAGATCCGGGTTGATACCGTGTTCCTGGGTTCCTGCACCAATTCCAGAATTGAAGATTTACGGGCTGCGGCTCAGGTGATCCAGGGCAGGCAGAAGGATCCGGCGGTGCGCATGCTGGTCGTTCCCGGTTCGGCTCGGGTACGGCTGGAAGCGGAGGCCGAGGGCCTGGACCAGGTGTTCAAAAACTTCGGTGCCGAGTGGCGCTTTGCCGGTTGTTCAATGTGTCTGGGCATGAATCCTGATCAGCTGCAACCGGGGGAGCGGTGCGCCTCGACGTCGAACCGAAACTTCGAGGGACGGCAGGGCAAAGGGGGCCGAACTCACTTGGTCTCACCGGTAGTCGCCGCCGCCACTGCGGTGCGCGGCACACTCAGCTCACCCTCTGATTTGGCCCCGGTCGATTTAGCCCCGGTCACCGGGGCAGTCAACGCTGCGTAACGAAGGAAAAGACGATGGAAAAGTTCAGCACACACACCGGCGTTGGGGTGCCGTTACGCGAATCTGACGTAGACACCGACCAGATCATTCCGGCGGTCTACCTGAAACGGATCACCAAAACCGGTTTTGACGACGCGCTTTTCGCCTCCTGGCGTAAGAATGAAGACTTCATCCTCAACCAGGAGCCCTTCAAGCACGGCTCGGTACTGGTGGCAGGGCCTGATTTCGGCACCGGCTCCTCCCGCGAACATGCGGTGTGGGCCTTACGCGACTACGGTTTCAAGGCGGTATTGTCCTCGCGGTTCGGCGATATCTTCCGAGGTAACTCAGGCAAGCAAGGTTTGCTCACCGCCCAGCTGGATCAAGCCGATATCGAACTGATCTGGAAGGTGTTGGAGAACGCGCCCGGCACCGAGATCACCGTCGATCTGGAGAGTCGAACAGTGAGCTGCGGATCGGTGGTGGCCCGATTCAGCATTGATGATTACATTCGTTGGCGGCTCCTGGAAGGACTCGACGATATTGCGCTGACCATGGTTCACGAGCAGGAGATCACCGATTACGAGGCGAAGCGGCCAAGCTTCAAGCCAACCACCTTGCCAGCCCGAGTGGAGTCCACTCTGAGCTAGTATTCTCGCTGAACACGCTGCACGAACGGCGATTTCCAGCTTTAGTCGCGTCAAGAAACTATGCTTGGTTGCTGGAGTATGAGAAATCTAGACATAGTGTTGTCAGCGAGTAAGTTGGTGTAATGAGCAGCGTTTTAACGGTTCGTGGTGGGGTGCCCTTAGCTGGGCGGATCTCGGTGCGGGGGGCAAAAAACCTGGTGCCTAAGGCTATGGTCGCCGCGCTGCTGGGTAATTCTCCCTCAGTGCTACGGAACGTTCCGGAAATCAAAGACGTCGAGGTGGTCACCTCGCTTTTGCAACTACACGGCGTTTCGGTAGTCAAGGACGCCGACACCGGTGATCTGACCCTCGATCCGCAGCACGCCACGACGGCTTCGAGCAGCGAAATCGACGCGCACGCTGGTGATTCCAGGATTCCGATCCTGCTCTGCGGCCCACTGATCCACGCCATTGGGGAGGCTTTTATCCCCGACCTTGGCGGTTGCAAAATTGGCGACCGGCCGATCGATTTCCATCTGAATGTGCTCCGGCAGTTCGGCGCCGTAGTGGAAAAACGTCCGGGCGGGATTCATATCTCGGCGCCCAGAGGCTTGCAAGGAGCGAAAATCTCGCTGCCCTACCCTAGCGTCGGAGCGACCGAGCAGGTGCTGCTGTCAGCTACTCGAGCCGAGGGAATCACCGAACTCATTGGCGCCGCCGTTGAACCGGAGATCATTGATTTGATCGCGGTACTGCAGAAGATGGGCGCAATTATTAATGTGCAATCCGAGCGGACTATTCGGATTGAAGGGGTCAAGAGCCTGGGCGGTTACGTCCACCGGGCGCTGCCCGATCGTAATGAAGCAGCCTCCTGGGCTTCGGCAGCGCTGGTCACTCGGGGTGACATTTTCGTTCAGGGCGCGGCGCAACGCGACATGATGACTTTTATCAATACTTTCCGCAAGATCGGTGGCGGGATGGACATTGAGGAAGACGGTATTCGGTTCTATCATCCGGGCGGCAAGCTGAGCCCGTTAGTACTGGAAACTGACGTGCACCCCGGATTCATGACAGATTGGCAGCAACCACTAGTAGTGGCCCTCAGCCAAGCTGACGGGGTCTCCATCGTGCACGAAACCGTCTATGAGAATCGTTTCGGCTTCACCGAGGCGCTCAGCCGGATGGGCGCGAACATCCAAGTGCATCGGGAATGCTTGGGCAGCACGCCCTGCCGCTTCGGGCAGCGTAACTTTAGACACTCCGCGGTGATCTCAGGGCCGGCACCGCTGCGTGGTACCGAAATTGATGTGCCCGATCTGCGCGGTGGTTTCAGTCACCTGATCGCAGCGTTGGCGGCCACCGGGACTTCAAGGGTGACCGGCATAGATGTGATTAACCGTGGCTATGAACGTTTCACCGACAAACTGGCCGCACTCGGTGCCGACGTCGACCTGAGCACGAGTTCAGGAGTCTGAGCATGCAGGAAAAACTTCCCTTCGGAATGCGGGTGATGTTCCATATTCTGGCAGACACTCTGCGCCCGGCAATGAACCTCATGATGGGCAAGCAATGGATTGATCTGGAGAAGCTTCCGAAGGATTCCGGCTTCATTGTCTGCCCGAACCACTGCACTGAGATTGACCCGGTGCTGGTCGGCCACATGCTCTACAGCAATGGCTATCCGCCGCACTTCCTCACTAAGGCATCGCTTTTCAAGGTGCCGGTGGTGGGTAAGGTGTTGGCTGGTTCCTTGCAAATCCCGGTTGATCGGGCTGGCCCTACCGCTCGCCGTTCTCTCGAAGTCGCCCAGCAAGTGCTTGATAAAAACGGTGCCATCGTGATCTACCCCGAGGGGACCCTGACCCGTGATCCGGACTTGTGGCCGATGAAGGGACACACCGGCGCGGCTCGACTTGCCCTGCAAACCGGTGCCCCGGTAATTCCGGTGGCGCATTGGGGAGCGCAGGAGGTCTTCCCGCGATATGCCAAGATGGTCAAACTGTTTCCACGCAAGAAGGTGCGGATGATCGTTGGTGACCCGGTAGATCTTGACGAGTTCAGAGGCCGGCCTATCGATAAATTTCTGCTTGACGCTGCCACCGAAAAAATACTGGATCAGATCACCATCCTGCTCGCGGGTCTGCGCAATGAGGTTCCGCCGAAAGAGCGTTGGGACCCGAGCCAACACAACCAAACCGTCCGAGGACGTCAGATCGACAAGGATCCCGAGGTTGGCTCATGAGTGATCAGCAGCCGCTCGCGGTACTTGGTGCGGGCAGCTGGGGGACGACTTTCGCCAAGATTCTCGCTGATGCCAATCCCGGTCGCACCGTGAAGCTGTGGGGCAGACGCCAGCAGATTGTCGATCAGATCAACGCTTCGCACCGGAACCAGGACTACCTGCCGGACATTGAACTGCCAACTAATATTGTCGCTAGCTCAGACGTCGCCGAGGTGTTGCGTGAGGCCAGCCTGGTTACCCTGGCGGTGCCAGCCCAGTCGCTTCGAGCTCAGCTCGCGCACTGGCGTGGGCTGCTCGCTCCCGGGGCTATTGTGGTGTCCCTGATGAAGGGACTTGAGCTAGACACCGATGCCAGAATGAGCGAAGTCATTGCTGAAGAACTTGGCCTCGCCGCCAATCGGATTGTGGTGGTCTCCGGGCCGAACCTGGCTATGGAGATCGCCCGGCGCGAACCAACCGCCTCCGTGGTGGCTTGTGTAGATGAAGCGGTGGCTGGCCAAGTCGCCGCGCTGTGCACCCCGAGTTACTTCCGCCCCTACACCAATACCGATGTGGTGGGTGTCGAAATCGGTGGCATCGTGAAGAACGTGATCGCCCTTGCGGTCGGCATTTGCGAAGGCAAGCAAATGGGCGATAACACCAAGGCCTCGGTGATTACTCGGGGTTTGGCAGAAACCACCAGACTGGCGCTTGCGCTGGGCGGTGAGGCGGATACTATGGCAGGATTGGCCGGCCTAGGCGACTTAGTTGCCACCTGCTCCTCGCCGCTGAGCCGCAATCACAGCGCCGGGCGGTTGCTCGGTGAGGGGCTCAGCCTGGCTGAAGTCAATGCTCGGATGACGCAGACCGCCGAAGGTATTAAATCTGGGCGTGCGGTACATGAGCTAGCGAAGAAACTCGGCGTCGATATGCCGATCACCTCCGCAGTGGTTGCCGTGTTAGAAGGAAAACTTGACGTAGACGGCCTCGGCCCATTGCTTTTAGCCCGTGAACTTAAATCAGAAGGAGCGTCCGGATGAGCGGCGACACTCGAAAACCGCGAATCGCCGTATTGTTTGGCGGTCGCTCCAGTGAGCATGCGGTGAGTTGCGTCACGGCGATGAGCGTGCTGAGCGTCATTGACCCCACGAAATACGACGTGGTGCCGATCGGCATTAGCAAGGCCGGGCAGTGGGTCTTGGCCGGGCAAGAAACACAGCAATGGCGGATTGAGGCCGGGAGTCTGCCGGAGGTCAACCCAGACGCGCAAGCCATCACGCTGTCCAGAACAGTTACCGGCGCCGAATTGGTGAGTAATGAGCCTGGCCGGGTGCCGGAACTGCTCGGTGAAGTTGATGTGGTGTTTCCGCTGCTCCACGGTCCTTTCGGTGAAGATGGCACCATCCAGGGCCTGTTGGAGCTTGCCGATACCCGGTATGTGGGTGCGGGGGTGACCGCCTCAGCCGTCGGGATGGATAAAGAATTCATGAAGATCGTGCTGGCTGCGGCCGGCCTTAACGTCCACCCCTACCGGGTGATCCGTGATCGAGACTGGCAGCAGTCCCGCACCGAGGTGCTCCGTAAAGTGGCCGAATTGGGCTGGCCGGTGTTCGTCAAACCCGCCCGCGCGGGTTCTTCCATCGGTATCAGCAAAGTTGACGGCCCGGAGCAGCTTGAAGCCGCCATTGAAGCGGCCCGCGAATACGATCCGAAAGTGATGGTGGAAGCCGCTGTCAGGGGTCGTGAAATTGAAATCGGGGTGCTGCAAGGCAAGGACGGAGCGGGGCCTCGAACTTCGTTCCCGGGCGAAGTGATTGCCTCGGCAGAGCACAGCTTCTATGACTTTGAAGCGAAGTATCTTGCCGATTCCGGTACTGAGGTGAGTTGTCCGGCTGAATTGCCGGAACCGGTCATTGAACAGCTCCGAGATGCCGCGGTAAAGGCTTTCGACGCCATCGAGGCCGAGGGACTCTCCCGGGTGGATTTCTTCTACACCCCGGAAGGTGAACTGGTGATCAACGAAATTAACACCATGCCGGGCTTTACCCCGCAGTCTATGTTCCCGCAGATGTGGGCGGCTAGCGGGATGAGTTATCCAGAGCTGGTCGAGGAACTCATTCAGCTTGCCCTGCAGCGCAAGACCGGATTGCGCTAGCGTTCGCCTGCTGCCCCTTACCTCGCAAGCTCGGCAGGGGACCCCTGCAGGCTCTCTTAGGTTCGGAGTGGGGCCCTCGGATGCGGGGCCCGTTCGCCTGCTGCCCCTTACCTCGTGAGCTCGGTGGTGACTGACGAACTACTTTGCTGAAGGGCTCGCCGAGGGTTTGGGCACATCGGCTAGGCTGAGGCATTTGTAGCTCTGCGGGATTTTGCCCACCGCCGCAGCCAGCTCAGGTAATACGGTGCTTGAGGCGACATTTTTCTGGTTGAACAAGATTTCGGTAGCCGGAATTCGGCCGTAGGTGGTCAGCGTCCAGGTGTCGCCGTCTTGCTTCATGAGCCAGTCCACCCCATTGACCCCAACACACTGATCGGTGGAGGTCCTCGGCGGCGGCGTCACCCCGCAACGCAGGATTAGCACTGAGGGATTACCCCAAGCCGCGGTGGCCTGGGAGCTTGTCTCACGAAGCGGAGCGTCGGCAACTTTATCAGGCAGCGCAATCATCATCGGTGCGCACGCCGGATTTGCCGAATCCTTCGCCGCAGAAACCTCAACCGCAGGGGTGCAAGAAGAGAGGGTAATAGCCGCGATGGGCAGTAAAGCAAGTGATAAGGCAAGAGTGCGAGGACGGCGCTGCATGCTTTCCAGCTTAGTCGAGGCCAACCATCACGAACGGTCGCTACCAGTTTGCTGGCTAAGAGCGAACTGGCTCGGATTCGGGAACCGGACTGTCGGTCATCCGGGTTACGGTTGTTAGATGGGTGGGATAGCGAATCAGGCTGCGGAACAGACCGTCGGTCAGCTGAGTGAGACCGAGCTGCTCAAACTCATCCTGCCGCGCTTGCGAGGTAACGCGACCGCATTGCTCGGTCCCGGCGACGACGCCGCAATTCTGGCGGCCCCTGATGGTCGGACCGTAGTCTCCATCGACACCCAGGTGCAAGATCAGGACTTTCGGCTGGAATGGAACAATGGCTACGCCTCGACCGGCTTTGACGTGGGCTGGAAATCAGCGGCGCAAAACCTCAGTGATATCAACGCGATGGGAGCGGTGCCTACCGGTCTGGTGCTGAGCCTGACCATGCCGCCGCAGACTCCGGTGAGTTGGGTGCTGGATCTGGCCGATGGGTTGAGCGCCGCAATCTCCGAGCTAGGCGCCGATCGCTGCGTAGTGGCTGGTGGCGACCTTTCGGCCGGGGCAGAGTTGGTCATCACAGCCGCTGTGCTGGGCGACCTGGAGGGCCGGGAGGCAGTCCGTCGCGGCGGTGGTGCTCCGGGCGATCAGCTCGCCGTGGCTGGCGTCTTAGGCAGGGCAGCAGCGGGTTGGGCCTTATTGGAGGGCTCCCAGCCGGTTTCCTCACTCGATGCTGAAATGCTCGCTTTGATCGACTACTTCCGTTGCCCCAGGCCGCCGTTGTCGGCAGGTCCGATGGCGGCCCAATGCGGAGCCACCGCAATGCTCGACATCTCCGATGGTTTGGTGCGAGACGCTACCCGGTTGGCGAAGGCGAGTGGAGTGCAGATTGACCTCGACCCGGCTGCGCTGGGTGCCTTTGTGGAGGAACTTCAACCGGCAGCGCATTTTTTAAAGCAAGACCCCTTGGCTTGGGTACTCGGTGGAGGAGAAGACCACGGATTGTTATGCACATTTGCTGCCGATACCGTGTTGCCCGCTGGCTTCACCGCGATAGGCTCGGTACGCTCGAAGGCAGAAACCACAATAGCTGGGATTACTGATTGGGTGACTGTTGCAGGGCAGCGCAGCAGCACGGTCGGATGGGATCATTTTGCAGATTAAGATCGCTGCCAACGCTGCGGCAATTCGGCGTTGGTTAGCAAGAAGTGAAGAGACCCTTGGTAATCACAGCGACCGATTGAACGCGATCAATATCTTCCCAGTAGCCGATGGAGACACTGGGACAAATCTCTACCTCACCGTCCGGGCGGCGAACCGTGCAGCCCAGGAGTGCCAAAGCTCCGACCTTGGGGTTTTACTGAGCGTCGCCGCCCAAGCTGCAATGGAGGAGGCCCGCGGTAATTCCGGGACCTTGCTTGCGGTGCTGCTCGCGGCGATGGCTGAGCCGCTGCAAGGCGCGAACCGGTTGAGCGCGCCGTTATTGGCTTCCGCTTTGCGACGTGCTCAGATCAGATCGTGGTCGGCGCTCAGCGACCCGATTCAAGGCACCATGCTCTCGGTTCTGGAATCTGCCGCTGAGGGTGCCGCCACCGTCGACGACGCGCTGAGCGGCGACGATAGTAATCGGGCTTTGGCGATGGCGCTCGACGGTGCAGTGGAGGCCGCGCTGGCGGCAGTGGTGAAAACCGAATATCAGCTGAGCGAGCTTGAGCGGGCCCAGGTCGTCGACGCAGGCGGGGTGGGACTGCTGCTGGTGCTCGATAGCTTGCGCGCTGTCATTCTGCATCAGGATCTACAGGAAGATTTGCTTGATGGACTGGCCGGTTACGATGTGCATAAACCTCATATCCACGAGGAAATGCCGGTCGTCGATGGGGTAGAGGTGATGTGCACAATCAACCTTTCACCTTTGGATGCCGCCAGCCTCAGAATGAAACTGGATGAGCTGGGTAACTCGGTAATTATGAGCCCCATGGTGCAATTAGAAGCACCGGATTTCTATCGTTGGCGAGTGCATGTGCACGCCGACGCTCCGGAACAGACCCTGAGCGCGATTCGGGCGCTAGGGGAGCCAAGTAATGTCACCGTCTCTGACCTGCGAGCCGCGACCCATGACCACCCGGACAGCTGAGGGTGCGCTGCCGCTGGAGCGTCTATTGGGCAAGGCCTCCGCGACTGCCCTGGAGAAGTATCTAGGTCTGCGCACGGTGGCGGAACTGCTCAACTATTTTCCGCGGCGGTACCTAAACCGTGGCGAACTGACGCCGATTAGCGGTCTACCTTTCGACGAAGACGTTACATTGATTGCGCGGGTGCTGAGTGTGAGTAACCGCAGAATGCGGCAGCGTAAGGGCAGCATCACCGATGTGGTGATTAGCGACGACACCAGTGCGGGGACCGGTACGCTCAAAATCAGCTTTTTCAACGGTTGGCGGGCTGAAAAGGAACTTCGCCCCGGTGCTCGCGCAATGTTCTCCGGTAAGGTCGGGTTCTTTAACCGAGCCCTGACCTTGACCAATCCCGACTACGTTCTGCTGGACGACGAGGGGACCGCTGAATCAGTGGCCTTGGCGCCGATCCCGGTCTATCCGGCGGTGGCCAAACTGCCCAGCTGGAAGATCGGTAACGCCATCTCAGCGCTGCTTGACGCGGTTCAACTCGATGCGCTGAGCGATCCCTTGCCAGCCGAGATTCTGAGTCGAGAAAAGTTCTTAGCGCTTGATCAGGCCTATTTGATGATTCATCGGCCCGCCAATACCGAGCAATGGCAGCGGGCGCGTGATCGGTTTCGCTACCAGGAAGCGTTGCTGCTGCAAACCGCGCTGGCCAGGCGTCGGGCTCAGACCAAAGCGCAACACGCGGTGGCGCGTCCCGGGCTGAGCGATGGTCTGCTGGCGGCCTTCGACGCCGCACTGCCGTTCACGCTCACTGACGGACAACGCGCGGTCGGTGAACAGATTTCTGCGGAACTCGCGGCCGGGGCTGGGGATTCTGCTGCTTCCTCCGAAGGCCCAATGCACCGCTTATTACAAGGCGAAGTTGGTTCCGGCAAGACCCTGGTGGCGCTGCGAGCCATGCTTCAAGTCATCGATTCGGGCGGTCAAGCGGCGCTGCTCGCTCCCACCGAAGTGCTCGCCGCGCAACACTACCAGTCAATCCGGAAGACCCTCGGCCCGCTCGCCGAAGCCGGTATGCTCGGCGGTGATGAGCAGGGAACCCAGCTGGCCCTATTGACCGGAACAATGAATACCGCTGCGAAGAAGGCCTCATTATTGGCTGCCGCCTCAGGTCAGGCAGGCATTGTGATCGGTACCCATGCGCTGCTTTCCGACCAGGTACAGTTCTTCGACCTGGGCTTGATCGTTGTGGATGAACAGCACCGCTTTGGCGTTGAACAGCGTGACGCGCTGCGCCTCAAAGCAGCCCATCCGCCGCATCTTCTGGTGATGACGGCGACTCCTATCCCGCGAACTGTCGCCATGACTGTCTTCGGTGATCTGGAGACCTCGGTGCTCAAAGAGTTGCCAGCTGGCCGGGCCCCGATCTCCAGTTTTGTTGTTGGTCTGGCTGAGAATCCAGGATGGTCCCGACGGATTTGGCAACGCAGCCGAGAGGAAATCGACGCCGGACACCAGGTCTATGTGGTTTGCCCCAGGATCGGCGAGCAAGAAGGCAGCGAGGCCGCCAGCGGCGATGAACCCGAGGATTCAGCGGGGGAGTCGCGAGAACTGACCTCGGTTATCGAGATGGTTGAGCAACTTCGCCGTGAACCGAGCCTAGTAGGCTGCCGGATCGAGGCTCTGCACGGCAAGTTAGATCCGGCCGAGAAGAGCCGCGTGATGGCCGACTTCGCCGCGGGTTTGGTGCATGTTCTGGTCTCCACCACGGTGATCGAGGTTGGCGTGGATGTGCCGAACGCCACCTTGATGGTGATCATGGATGCCGATCGCTTCGGGATTTCCCAACTGCATCAGCTGCGTGGCCGGGTCGGGCGTGGTGGCTTGCCGGGAACCGCGCTGCTGGTCACCGAGCTGGAGCCAGAGCACCCCAGTCGCCGCCGAATCGACGCTGTCGCCGCTACCACTGACGGTTTTGCGCTGTCCCAGGAAGATCTCAAGCTGCGGCGGGAGGGCGACATTTTAGGCGCCAGCCAATCGGGCGGTCGGAGCGCCTTACGCTTGCTCCGGGTACTCGATCATGAAGAGCTCATTGAGCAAGCCCGGGCAGATGCCAGCGCGCTCATCGCGGCTGACCCGACTCTGAGTGCACACCCCGATCTTGAGGAGGCCATTGAAGCTTCACTCAATCCGGAGAAGGAGGCCTTCCTTGAACGAGGTTAGCCCGGCAACGGGCGCGGCGCAGCACCGGAACGGACAACAATCCCACCGCTTCAACAGCCTGGTCGAGGGAGCGTGAGACTCGGATGAGCAGGATCATTGCCGGTATCGCGGGCGGACACTCTCTACACTCAGTCCCCGGTAGTGCCACCAGACCCACCACGGATAGGGTCAAAGAAGCACTCTTTTCCCGGCTCGAGGCGATGGATGTGATCAAGCGCTCGAGGGTGCTTGATCTCTATGCAGGCTCCGGTGCCCTAGGCATTGAAAGCGCCAGTCGAGGGGCTAGCTTCGTCGCGCTGGTGGAAAGCGATGCCCGGGCGGCAGCAGTGGCCAAACAAAATGCTCAGCTCGTCAATCGGCTTAGCTCAAAGTCCGCCAGCAAGCTCCACCGCGAAGCTAACCGGGAGGCTGGCGCTGAAGCCTCCGTCTCGGTGCACCGGGCGAAGGTGGAAAGCTTCCTGCAGAAAGTGGTGGACCCCTGGGATCTGGTGTTCCTCGATCCGCCTTATCCACTGACCGAGCCAGAGCTCGCCGCAGTACTGAAACAGTTAGCTCCACAATTGGCAGAAGCCGCCGTGGTGGTGGTGGAACGTTCTTCGCGGAGCCCGGAACCCAGCTGGCCGGAGGGTCTGATACGGTTTTCCGAACGCAGCTATGGGGAAACCGTGCTGTGGTTCGCGGAGCCAGCAGAGCGCGGTGAGGAAGCGCCGACAGCCACCGAATGAATGCTTGCCAACAGAATTAGTTGCACCAGCTGAAGCAGCTGACTCAACTGGCTCAACTGAACCAGTTGAGTCAGCTGAACTCGTCGAGCTCGACGCCTTCGACCACTCGACAGGGATGCGGACCAGCGGCGAGCAGCCCCTCAGTCCAGGACACCGGCCAGCTCTCCCTCTTGCTGGCGGCCAGAATGAGATTGCCAGGATATCGAGAGCTGAACATGCTGCTCTCACCGGTCAGAATCGTCGCCGGCAGCAGCGATCGCAATGCCCGGGATTGGCTGCGCACCAGAGTGAGCCCAGGCTCGTCGCCAATATTTATCAGCAACATACCTTCAGGCGCCAGCAAAGCGGCAGCCTCCCGGTAAAAATCTCGGTGAGCAATATGCTCGGGAGCCGCCGGACCGGAAAAAATATCCAGCACGATGGCATCGAAGGGGCCGTCTGCTGCGAGCTCTGGGAGAGCCCAGCGTGCATCACCGATCAAGGTGCGTAATTTACTGCCGTCCGGCATTGGCAACTGCTCGAGAACAAAATCGAGCAGTTCACGTTCTAACTCGACCGCGAACTGCTCTGAACCGGGCCGGGAGACCGCTAGGTAGCGGGCCAGAGTCAAGGCCCCGGCACCCAGATGTAGCACCTTAATGGGCTCTCCAGCAGGACGGAAGAGGTCAAGTAAATTGGCGATCCGGCGTAGGTATTCGTAGAAAATATTGCCCGGATCGGCGAGATTAACTTGAGACTGATCCGCACCGCCAACACTCAGCACGAAGGCGCCGGGAACAAATTCGTCGGCCCGGATCTCGGCGTGCTGACCGAGTCCCTTAAGCATCTTTTTCAGAGCCGCTCCCCAAGAGTGGCGAGCCGCTCGGCAGCTTCGCGGAGCACCTCCACCCGCTTGCAAAAAGCGAATCGCAGTAGGCTGCGATGCCGCCGCGCCCCGGCCGGGTGGCAGAACACCGAAACCGGGATCGCCGCCACTCCGATCAACTCAGGTAATTTACGTGCGAGTTCCGCCGCATCCTGAACCCCCAGCGGAGCGACATCGGCGTTGATGAAGTAGCTGCCTTGCGGCAAATAAACGCTCAGCCCGGCGGCGGTCAGTCCGGCCGTCAAAACATCGCGTTTGCGCGCCAGATCGGTGGCGATCTCCGCATAGAAGTCGTCGCCCTGATCCAGCCCCCAGGCTACCGCCGCTTGGAAAGGAGTCCCGGAAGAGTAAGTCAGAAATTGCTTCACGGTGCGAATCGCGGCGATCAGATCGGCCGGTCCGCTGGCCCAGCCGATTTTCCAGCCAGTGAAGGAAAAAGTCTTGCCGGCCGAGGAAATGCTAATGGTGCGTTCAAACGCGCCGGGCATGGCCGCGATCGGTAGATGCGGCACCCCGAAGGTGAGATGCTCGTAGACCTCATCCGAGACAATCAACGCGTCATGGCGCTCGGCTAGCTCGACGATCCGCTCCAAGACCTCGCGGCCAAAGACAGCACCGGAGGGGTTGTGCGGATTATTCAGCACAACGATCCGAGTGCGCTCTGAAAATGCATTTTCCAGCTGTTCGAGATCGGGCTGAAAATGCGGCGCCTCGAGCGGCACGGTGATGTGCTGTGCGCCCGAGAGCGCAATGATGGCACCGTAAGAGTCATAAAACGGCTCGAAGCTGAGCACCTCATCGCCCGGTCCAGCAAAAGCCATAATGCTCGCGGCGATGGCTTCGGTGGCACCGGTAGTAACGAGAACCTCGCGTTCCGGGTCGAGGCTGAGGCCGTAAAAACGTTGCTGGTGGCGAGCGATGGCTTCACGCAGGCTGACGATGCCCTTCCCCGGCGCATACTGATTGGCGCCATCCCGGATCGCCTCAATCACCTTGTCCTTGATCAGCTGCGGCCCATCTTGATCAGGGAAGCCCTGGCCCAGATTAATAGCCCCGGTCTGGCTGGCCAAGCTGGTGATTTCCTCAAAGATCGTCACGCCTAAGTGGCCGTCGGGGGAGAGCAGATTTGCTCCTTCAGCGGTGCGTTGCCAGGGGATCGTCATACCGCCAGCCTATCCACTTCGGCGCGGCTTCGGTCGGAGCCGTGGCAACTGGCTTGGAATTACCGCAACATGGCGGCATAAAACGGCTAGCCAGCCGAGTGAACCGATAGATTGGAGATATGCGCCGCGTTGTCTGCCCCGGATCCTTTGACCCGCTTCATAACGGCCACCTTGAGGTGATCGCCCGTGCCGCAAGCCTCTTTGACGAGGTCATTGTTGCGGTATCGACGAATTATTCGAAGAAATACTTGTTCAGCTTGGAACAGCGCTTAGAGATGGCTCAAGAATCGTTGGCGGCGTTGCGGGGCATCGTGATCGAGCCGATGGGGCAAGGTCTGCTAGCCGAGTACTGCCATCAACGCGGTGCGAGCGCCATTGTTAAGGGTTTGCGCTCCTCCTCAGATTTTGACTACGAAGTCCCGATGGCGACCATGAATCGGCAATTGAGCGGTGTAGAAACCGTCTTTCTGGCCGCGGAATCCCGCTACCTGCATCTGTCCTCGACCATGATTAAAGAGGTTTCCGGATTAGGCGGTGACGTCTCAGATTATGTGCCGCGCGGCGTGCAGCGCCGATTGGCGGAACTGAGAACACAGTGATGAAACGCCGATAACCGGCGCAGTTTGAGGCTGGCGGGCCTTTCACGCTAAGATAATACGTCGGTCATATGTTTTTCTTCGGGAGTTCTCATTAACGCGAGCGGGCGGTCACATCCGGGTTCGGCTCTGGTTATTGCGGTCAAGGATCTTGCTCGCAATCCAGGCAGTACTCACACCCTGGTGGAGTCAGTGGCAGCGCCGAGTGATCTCGGAGTGGCTTTGATCGGTGTTCAGCAAGGCTCAAGCATTGAGCTGGAACTGAACCTTGAGGCCGTACACGAAGGAATCTTTGTTTCGGGAACTGCTGGTGTCCACGTGGTGGGCGAGTGCAGCCGATGCCTAGATCCCCTTGCGTATGACCTCGACGTGGATATTCAGGAAATGTTTTTCTTTGAAGGTCTCGCCCCGGTGCGAGCCGCCAAAGAAGACGAGAATGAAACCATGGACGACGAGCAGCGTTTGGTTGAGCACGATACTATCGATCTCGAACCTTTGCTGCGGGATGTGGTGGTCACTGCACTACCCTTCCAACCGGTGTGCCGGGAGGACTGCCCAGGTTTGTGTTCCGAGTGCGGAATTCGACTGGCCGATAATCCGGGTCATCATCACGAGGTTTTGGACCCTCGTTGGGCCGCTCTGAGCGGTTTGACAGAGAACCAAGAAAACTAGTTTTAGCCGTAACTGCGTTCCGAGCAAAATCAGGGGCGCGAAGAGAGAAAAGAGTTAGCCGTGGCTGTTCCCAAGCGGAAGATGTCCCGTGCCAATACGCGCGCCCGCCGTGCCCAGTGGAAGGCCACCGCGCCCAACCTGGTGAAGACCATCGAGAACGGTCGAGTCAGCTACTCGCTGCCGCACCAGGCCAAGGTTGTCACCGACTCGGCTGGCACCGCGCTGTTCCTGGAATACAAGGGCCGCAAGGTCGCTGACGTCTAAGCATCGTTGTCGTTTCGACAATGATCTAGGCTGATATGCCTTCGTCCCGCAGCGTAGCACCGGATAATCAAGAGCTTCTGAAGCGTCTCGGCGTCGTCATCGACGCCGAGACGCTTCGTCTTGCCCTGACACACCGTTCCTACGCCTATGAGCATGGCGGCTTGCCAACTAACGAACGCCTGGAGTTCCTCGGCGATTCGGTGCTGGGTTTCTCGGTCACCGATGCCCTATTCCGTGACAATCCGGAATTGGCCGAAGGAGAGTTAGCCAAGCGGCGCTCTGCGGTAGTGAGCACCCGAGCATTGGCCACCATTGCCCGGGACCTTGGCGTGGGAGAGTTCATTCTGCTTGGCCAGGGCGAACTGCTCACTAACGGGAAAAACAAGTCGTCGATTCTCGCTGACACGATGGAAGCGCTGATCGGCGCGACTTATATCTGCCAGGGTATTGAGACCGCACGCAAACTGGTGTTGCGGCTGGTCGGCGACTTGCTTCAGGACGCCGCTGCACTCGGCGCGGCCACCGACTGGAAAACCAGCATCCAGGAATATGCGGCGAGTCACCAGCTGGGCCAGGTGCGTTACGAAGTGATCGGTGATGGCCCAGATCATGCCCGAATCTACCGAGCCACTCTGCTGATGGGCGCGCTGCGTTACTCCAGCGGTGAAGGTAACTCTAAGAAAGAAGCCGAGCAAAACGCTGCGGCGAGCAGCTGGCATGACCTACACAGCACCGAGAGCTAATGCCTGAGCTCCCCGAGGTCGAAGTTGTCAGACGAGGACTGCAACGCTGGCTCGTTGGTCGCCGGATTGAAGAAGTCCAGGTTCTTGATCCGCGCTCGATCCGCCGCCACGCACTCGGAGCCGAAGATTTTCGCGGACAACTGCTCGGCACCCGGGTCGAATCGGTGGTGCGGCGTGGAAAATTCCTCTGGATGCCGCTCAATGATCCGGAACTGCCAGCCCCCGCCGTGCCAGTGGCGCTGATGGCCCACCTGGGCATGAGCGGCCAGTTGGTTTTGCAAGATGCCGGCCAGGCAGACGAGAAGCATTTGCGGGTTAGGCTGCGGCTGAGCGGGGAAGAGCCCAGCGAGTTGAGATTCATTGATCAACGTATTTTTGGCGGCCTTTTCGTCACCACCTTGGTACCGACCCCGGACGGCCTGCCCGGCGGGCAGAGCGGTGAGAGCGATGCCGGCGGCGACGCGACTACCGCCTCCTTGATCGCCGCCGAAGCGGCCCATATTGCCCGCGACCCGCTCGACCCCGCTTTCTCGTTGCCTGCTTTTAGACAGGCGCTCAAACGTCGCAAGACCGGGCTGAAGAGGGCTCTGCTTGACCAGTCGCTGATTTCCGGGATCGGCAATATCTACGCAGATGAGGCGCTCTGGGCCAGCAAACTGCACTACGCGCGGGCGACCGAGAATCTTCGTACCGCCGAGGTCGAACTACTGGTCGAGAACGTGAAAGCGGTGATGCTGGCCGCCCTCGCTGCGGGCGGCACCAGCTTCGACTCGCTCTACGTCAACGTCAACGGGGCATCGGGGTACTTCGAACGTTCACTGAACGCTTACGGGCGAGAAGGCGAGCCGTGCCGCCGCTGCGAACAGCTTGGCCTGGCCACCCTGATCCGGCGCGACACCTTCATGAATCGCTCCTCATATTTCTGCCCGCGCTGCCAGCCAACCCCGCGAAACGGACATTGGTGAACTAAAGAATTCCCCAAGCTGCGCCAAAGTAGTCGCCGTCAAATGACGGTGTTTTCGCCGGAATACCAGTAGATTATTGGCATGTCATCTTCAGTGGATCAAGCAGCCAGAGACGGGATTTAGGTGCATCTGAAAAGCCTCACGCTCAGAGGCTTCAAATCCTTTGCCTCGGCGACCACTTTTGACTTCGAACCGGGCGTAACAGCGGTGGTCGGGCCGAACGGGTCCGGTAAGTCAAACGTGGTGGACGCGCTCGCCTGGGTGATGGGGGAGCAGGGCGCGAAAACACTGCGTGGCGGCAAGATGGAAGACGTGATTTTCGCCGGTACCGCGGGGCGGCCGCCACTGGGGCGGGCCCAGGTGTCGCTGACCATTGACAACGCCGACGGCGCGCTGCCCATCGACTACAGCGAAGTGACGATCTCGAGAACGCTTTTCCGCACCGGCGGCAGCGAATACGCGATCAACGGCGCCACCGCCCGCTTGCTGGACATTCAGGAACTGCTTTCAGATTCCGGCCTGGGCCGCGAAATGCATGTCATCGTTGGACAGGGCCAACTCGACAAGGTGCTGCATGCCACTCCGGAGGACCGGCGCGGCTTCATCGAGGAGGCCGCCGGTATCCTGAAACACCGGCGGCGCAAGGAAAAGACCTTACGCAAGCTGGAAGCTATGCAAGCCAACCTGACCAGGCTCAGCGATCTGACCAGCGAAATCAGGCGACAGCTGACGCCGTTGGGAAAACAAGCCGAAGTGGCTCGCCGGGCGCAGAGTGTGCAGTTCGAGGTGCGGGACGCTAGGGCGCGCCTGCTGGCCGACGATCTAGTCACTTTGCAGAGCACCCTGGAACAGGAAGTCGCCGACGAAACAGCTTTAAAGGCCCGTCGCGCGGAAGTCGAATCGGCTTTACAGCTCGGCCGGGAACGGCAAGCCGAACTTGAGCAACTCGCGGCGCAAGCCACCCCCTTGCTCAACGCCGCCCGGGACACCTGGTACCAACTCTCCTCCCAGCGTGAGCGGCTACGTTCGCTCGGAAACCTGGCGGCGGAACGTCGCAGGCTTTTGGGCAGTAGCGATACGGTGCAAGAGAATGGTCGGGATCCGGAACAGCTCGAACAGCAGGCGGCCAGGGTCCGCGAAGAGGAAGCCGCACTGCAAGCCGATTTGCAGCAGCGACGGGCCGGTCTTGAAACAGCTCTTGAGGCGCGTAGTTCTGCCGAGGAAGCCGCTAAAGCCGAGGAGCAGCGGTTGACCAGCATTCTGCGGGCCGCCGCCGACCGTCGTGAAGGTCTGGCCAGACTTGCCGGGCAGGTGGCTGCCGCCCGCTCCAGGGTGGAAGCCGCCGAAGCTGAGCTTGGTCGATTGCATGAGGCGCAGGCATCTGCCGAGCAGCGCAGGACAGCAGCTCAGCAAGAATTCACCGCATTGGAGTCCCAAATCGCCGGCGTCGAAGAAGGCGAAGAGTCCCTCGATTCCGACTATGAGGAGGCCAATGACGCGCTGAGCGAGATCGTTGCGAAAATCGACGAGCTGAAGGCTAAACAACAGGCGGCGGAGCGAGAACGCGAATCGATGATGGCGCGCCGGGACGCGTTACGGGTTGGCTTGCAACGCAAGGATGGTAGCGAACTGCTGCTGGCCGCGGGGCAGCAGGGCGTGCTGAAAAGTGTTTCCGCGATGATGGTGGTCCGCGCAGGCTACGAAACTGCCATAGCCGCCGCCCTCGGCTCGCTAGCCGACGCGGTGGCTGTCGCTGATCTTGAGGCGGCGGCGCAAGCGTTGGAATGGGCGAAGCGAGAAGACGCCGGCCGAGTGGAATTGGTGTTACCGGGCCCGCCGAGAAAATCTTCCAAACCCGGAAATGCGGCAACCGTTGCGGCCAAGGTGACGGGGGCAGTCGCCGCCCTGGAATTGATCACCGCAGAGCCCGGCATCGATGGCGCGCTACAACTGGCACTGGCCGAGGTCGTCGTCGTAGACAGCCTCGAACAAGCGCAGCAGGTGATTTCGCAGGACGCCAGCTTGACCGCTGTCACCGCGGCCGGCGATATCTTCAGTGCCCTGGTGGTGCGCGGCGGCTCGGCCTCGGCACCTTCACAACTTGAATTACTCGCCGCAGTAGAAGAAGCCGAGAGGCGGATCGGCGAATTGACCGGCCAGCTTGAGAGCAGCGGTTTTGAACTTGCCGGAGCCCAGGCACAGCGTGAGGACGCCCAGCTAGCCACCGACGCAGCGCTTGACAAGCTGCACGAATCAGATGCCCGGATGGCCTCTGTCGCTGAGCGGTTAGGGCATTTGGCTACCACTTTGCGCTCGGCGGTGGCTGAGAGCGAACGGAGTTCTAGCTCGATCGAACGCGCCAAGGAAAGCATTACTCGCGAGCAAACCGCCCTTGAGCAGGTTGCCGAGCGGCTGGCTGCCGCCCAGCAGACCCCTGAAGACGAAGAGCCGTCCACCGAGTTGCGAGATGAGTTAGCCGCGCAGGCCATTGCCGCGCGGGCTGCCGAAATGGATGCCCGGCTCGGTCTGCGCAGCGCCGAAGAGCAGCTGAACAGTACAGCTAATCGGGCGGCTTCCTTGGAACGAGCTGCCAGAACTGAGCGGCAGGCTCGGGCGCAGGCCGCCGAGCGGGCGAAGCTACGACAATTCCAGGCCCGGAAAGCCGCGGCGGTGGCTCAGGCCATTGCCTTGGTACTCGAACATGCCGATGTATCGGTTGACCTGGCCGGTCGAGCGCGGGACGCCGCCGAGGAACGACGCACGCAACGTGAAGCCGAGTTGACCGCGGTGCGCAGTCAAAACGATGTGCACGCGGCTGAGCTCGCCGAGCTGACCGACTCGGTACACCGCGACGAGCTGGCCAGGGCACAGCAGCGGCTTCGCATTGAAGCCCTTGAGAACAGGGCCATTGAGGAGCTTGGACTCACTGCCGAGCACTTGGTGACCGAGTACGGCCCGGATACCTTAGTGCCCTTAGGGCCGGGTGAGGTGACCGATAAATGGGCTGCGCTCCGGGTTCCGGTCGACGAGGACGGGCAAGCCATTCGCGAGGGCATTGCCTTTATCCGGGCGGATCAGGAAAAACGACTGAAACGTGCCGAGCGTGATTTGGCGGCCCTCGGCAAGGTGAATCCGCTGGCTCTCGAAGAGTTCGCTGCGCTCGAGGAACGTCACCAGTTCCTGGCCAGCCAACTCGAGGATCTCAAGTCGAGCCGGAAAGACCTCCTAGACATTATCCGTGAAGTCGACGAGAGGGTTGAGCAGGTCTTTACCGCTGCCTACGCTGATACTGCCGCGCAATTCGAGCGGGTCTTTGGCCGGCTATTCCCCGGCGGTGAAGGACGCCTGGTGCTCACCGAGCCGGAGGATATGCTGACCACCGGCATCGAGGTCGAGGCGCGTCCAGCAGGAAAGAAAATCAAACGACTTTCGCTGCTCTCCGGTGGTGAGCGCTCGTTGACTGCGGTTGCCCTTCTAGTGGCGATCTTTAAGGCTAGGCCCTCTCCGTTTTACGTGATGGACGAGGTGGAGGCTGCCCTGGACGATACCAACTTGGGGCGTTTGATCACCATCTTCGAAGAACTTCAGGAATCGAGCCAGCTGATCGTGATCACTCACCAGAAGCGCACCATGGAGGTGGCCGATGCGCTTTACGGCGTGACCATGCGCGGTGACGGCGTCTCCACGGTGATCAGCCAGCGGCTCAACGCCGAAGCCTAATTGCGGCGTTTGAGGCAAGTTAAAAGACTAGGTAAAAGGCTAGGTAATGAGGGACAACTGAGGGGCGCTCACCTTTCGGTGAACGCCCCTCAACTGTCCCTAGACGCTTAGCTGTTCTTTCGCCGACTGAACAGGAGCGTTGCACTGCCCAGAAGCAGGGCACCCGCGCTGATTGTCAGCAGCATAGCCAGCCCGGCAACACCGGTATTGGGCAATTGACCGCCACCGGGTTGTCCACCATTATTGTTCGGCAGATTGTTCGGCAGCTGCCCGGACGGCTTGACCACCGGAGGCTTGGCCACCAGCCGCAGCGTGGTGGCAGTCTTGGTGTTTGAGATCGAGCCGAGCACCGAGAGTTGAACCTGGCCGAGCGGGTAATTGGCCGGGATGCTAAGCGCTTGCTCGAAGGAACCATCGGGGCCAACCAGCACGTCCTTGATCACCACCGGACCAACCCCGCCCTTGGCCGGCAAGGTGATGGTGATCTTCTCCCCGGCTGCGAATCCGTGGCCGGAAACGGTGGTCGTGCTGCCGGGTACCAGGGTGCTGGGATCGGCTGTCACAGTGGGGGTCCACGTTCCCTTTGTCACCTCAATGGTGGCGCTGGCGCTGCGTTCGCTGTCCGCACCCACCCCGGTAAGTACCACCCCGGTTGCGATCGGATGGTTCTGCGGCACCGTCATGGTGGTGCTGAACTGACCCGCGCTATCGGTGGTGACCTTGACGCTCACTGCGGCGGCCGGAGCAGCCGCTGGCAAGGTTATCGTCGCCAGTTCATTGGCAGCGTAGTTGGCGCCTGTCAAGGTGAGCTGAGTGCCTTGTGGTACTTGGCTCGGGCTAGCGGTGAGCGTCGCCGGACCACCCGGTAGCACGGTGATCGGCGCAGTAGCCGGAGTGTCCGAAATCGGTCCAGCAACACTCACCGTAGCCGCTCCTTGCGGATAGTTCGCCGGCACCGGAAGGGTGGCGGTGAAGGTTCCGTCGGGGGCCACCAGGACGTCGCTAACTGTCACCGCGGGAGCGTTGCCAGCAGCCGGTAGTGTCACCGTCACTTTCTCGCCAGCGGCGAATCCGCTGCCGGTTACCGTGGTGTTGCTACCTTGAGGCACCTCGGACGGCGTGGCCGTGATCGAAGTCTCCCAGCTGCCCTTGGTGATATCGACAGTGGTTGTCGCCTGGTGATCCGGGCCGTTGCCGCTGAGCAGTACGTCGTTGGCCACCGGGTGGTTCTTCGGCACTGGCAGGGTGACGGTGAATTGCCCGGCGCTATCTGCCGTCACCGTGACGCTGCTGGCCGCTGCCGGAGCGGCTGCCGGGATGCTGACCACGACTTGCTCACCCGGTCCGTAATTGGTGCCGGTGACCACGGTGGAGCCGCCCTGCGGCACTGAACCCGGATTGGCGCTCAGCGTCGCGGCACCGCCCGGAACCACATTGAGGTCAACCGTTGCCGGAGTATCCGAGATCGTGCCCAGCACGCTGACAGTGCTGGTACCTTGCGGGTAATTCGCCGGTACTGGCAAGCTGGCGCTGAAGGTGCCATCGGGTGCTACCACGACATCGCTGACCGTGACCGGTCCGACGCCGTCCTTGGCCGGCAGCGTGATTGTCACCTTCTCGCCAGCCGCGAAGCCGGTGCCGCTAATGGTGGTTGAGCTACCTTGCGGCACGTCGCTCGGGTTTGCGCTGACCGCCGGGTTCCAATCACCCTTGGTGACGCCGATGGTGGTGGCGGTGTTCGCACCCTGATCGCCGACCGCATTGACCGGGAACGAAGCACCTACCGGATGGTTCATTGGCACGGTGAGCGGGACGGTGAAGTTACCCGCCGAATCAGCGGTAGCGGTCACCGTGACCGCGCTCGCCGGATCAGCTGCTGGCAAGGTCAGCGTGACATTCTCGCCAGCGGCAAAATTGGTTCCGCTGATCTGAGTAGTACCGCCCTGCGGCACACTCGGCGGGGCGGCGCTAATGCTTGGCGAACCAGCCGGCAGAACGGTCAACTGCACCGTTGCGGGGGTATTCGAGATCGGTCCAACCGCGCTGACCGTGACGGCCCCGAGCGGGTAATTCGCTGGGATGGTTAGCGGGGTGCTGAAGCTGCCATCCGGAGCCACCAGTACATTCGGCACTACCACCGGCCCGACGCCGCCCGCCGCGGGGAGTGTCACCGTGACACTCTCACCCGCTGCGAAGCCGGTGCCATCAATGGTGGTGGGAATGCCCTGCGGCACGTTGCTCGGGGTAGCTGCGAGCGCGGTGTTCCAGCTGCCCTGAGTGACGGCGATGCTGCTTGCCGCAGTGCTAGCTTGATCACCGACGGCCGTCACCGGGAAGGTCGGGCCGACCGGATGGTTCTGCGGCACGTTCAGCACTGCGGTGAACTGTCCTGCGCTATTTGCGGTAGCGGTGACGGTGACCGCCGCGGCCGGTGCCGCCGCTGGGAAGGTCAAGGTGACTACCTCGCCAGCCTTGAAATTTGCACCAGCGATCTGGGTGCTGCCGCCCTGAGGCACCGATGCCGGAATCGGCGTGATGCTCGGCGGGCCAGCCGCTACCACGGTGGCGGCTGCGGTGGCCGGAGTCCCGGAGACCGTGCCAACTGCGCTGAGCGTAGTGCCACCTAAGGGATAACTTGCCGGCACCGTCAGGTCAACGGGGACTAAAGTACCGTCCGGGTTGACCGTCGTGGTGACGCTAATCGGTCCTACGCCGTCCTTTTCCGGCAGGGTTACCGTAACGCTTTCACCGGCGGCGAAACCGCTGCCTGTTACGGAAGTGGCCGAGCCTTGCGGAACCGTGCTTGGCGCCAGTGAAATGCTCGGCGTCCAGGTTCCCAGGGTGACATCGATGGGGGTGGTGGCCTGATGATCAGGGCCATTACCGCTCACTAGGACACCGCTGGCCACCGGGTGGTTCATTGGCACCGTCAGGGTGACGCTGAACTGCCCGGCGCTGTCTGCGGTCACCGGGACGCTAACCGCAGCAGCCGGAGCTGCGGCCGGAAGAGAAACGATGACTGCTTCACCCGCGCCGTATCCGGTGCCGGTGATGGTGGTGGCAGTACCTTGCGGCACCTGAACCGGATTGGCTGCAATAGCCGCCGGGCCGGCCGCCACCACGTCAACAGTTGCGCTGGCCGCGGTATTGGAGATCGGTCCTAGCGCTGAGACATCAACCGATCCCAGCGGGTAGTTGGCCGGCACGATCAGCGATGTGCTGAAGCTGCCATCCGGTGCTACCAGCACGTTCGGTACGGTGACGGGTCCGACCCCGTCCTTAGCTGGCAGCGTCACGTTGACCGTCTCACCGGCGGCGAAGCCGGTGCCGCTGACAGTCAGCTCGCCGCTCTGGGCAACCGGATTTGGTGTCGCGGTGATTGCCGTGTTCCAGCTTCCCTGGCTGACACCGATCGTGGTGTTCGCGGTGGATGACTGGTCACCCGCTGCATTGAGCGGGAAGGAAGCGCCGACCGGGTGGTTCATTGGCACGGTCAGCGGGACGGTGAAGTTACCGGCCGAATCAGCGGTGGCATTCACGGTAACCGCAGCAGCGGGGGAAGCCGCGGGAAGGGTAATTGTCACGTTCTCGCCGGCTTTGAAATTTGTACCGCTGAGTTGGGTCGTTCCGCCCTGTGGCACAGTAGCGGGAACTGCCGTGATGCTGGCCGGCCCGGCTGCCACGACATTCAGTGTGGTGGCAGCAGCAGTATCCGAAATCGGACCGAGAGCGGAGACATCTACCGCGCCCAGTGGGTAGTTGCTCGGGATGGTCAGCGGGGTGCTGAAGGTTCCATCGGGAGCGACCAGCACATTCGTTGCGGTGACCGGGCCAACTCCGTCCTTGGCGGGCAGCGTGACTGTCACACTTTCACCCGGCGCGAAGCCGCTGCCACTGATCGTAGTGGTGCCGGTCTGCGCAATAGTGGCCGGGGTCACCGTCAGGGTTGTGGTCCAGCTGCCCTTGGCGACCGCGATAGCGGTGGACGCAGTTGATGACTGGTCGCCTGTCGCGTTCACCGGGAAACTAGCGCCGATCGGATGATTGCTCGGCACCGTGAGCGGGACGGTGAAGTTACCCGCTGAGTCAGCGGTGGCGTTGACCGTCACCGCGCCCGCCGGGCTTGCCGCAGGTAGGGTAACCACCACGTTCTCACCGGCAGCGAAGTTCGTTCCGGAGATCTGCGTGGTGGCACCCTGTGCTACCGAGGCGGGGTTCGCGCTGAGCGCTGGAGCACCTGCGGGCACGATGGTGACAGCTGTGCTAGCCGGAGTATTCGAAACAGCCCCCACCGCGTCGATGTTCACTGCGCCGAGCGGATACGTTGCCGGGACCGTGAGCGGGGTACTAAAGGTACCGTCAGGGGCGACCGTTACGCCGCTGACCACCACTGGTCCGACGCCGTCTTTGGCGGGCAGCGTGACCGTCACGCTCTCGCCCGGGGCGAAGCCGGTACCGGCGATTACCGGGGAGCTACCTTGCGGAACGCTGCTCGGAGTGGCGGTGATTGCGGTGTTGTAAGCCGGCCCCGAGATGGTGACCGTTGCGGTAGCCGGAGTCTGCGAGACATTCCCCTCGGCTGTGATGGTGGTCGGGCCAACCGGGCAGCTCGCGCTGAGTGTCACTGGAGTGCTGAAACCACCGCTCGGATCGGCCGTTATGGTGACCGGCGGGGTCACGCAGGGGCCGCTGATGGTCACTGTTTCGCCAGGTTCGTAGCCGGTGCCGGTGACCGTTGTAGTGCCGCCTTGCGGTAGCGAGGTCGGGTCGGCGGTCAACGAGGTGGTGTAAACATGCTTAATCACTGTCAGTTGCACAGTCGGATCAGCCGTCACATTGCTGTCCGTCGGGTGGGCCGAGACTGTCACCGCACCCAGCGGGTAATTAGCCGGAATGGGCAGCGGCACCGGGCCAAGGTTGCCGCTCGCATCGGTGGTGGCATTGACCACCACAGCGGGGATACCTGGTGCGGCAGGCAAGGTGATGGTGACCGCGTCGCCCGGCGCGAAGCCGGTGCCGGAGATCTGGCTACTCGCGCCCTGTTCCACTGTGCTGGGGTTAGCGCTGAGCGTTGGTGTCAGCACCGGGGCCAGCGTGCCATGCACGGTTGAGGAGGCAAAATCTATCGCGGCCAGATTCAGGATGCCGATTTCCAGGGCACGCACCGTGAAGCTACCGGCACCCAGATCGCCGACCGCTGGCTGTACGTTCACTCGCACCGGTACTAGCTGATTGAGCGCGGTCAGGATCGGCGCCACCAGCGCCGCCGCACCGTTGATCAGAGGCTGTACGACGGTGGTCTGAATATTGTTCACGGTGTTGAGCAAGGTGGTGACTGCCGGCCGCAGCAATGGCTTGAGCAGGGTGTTCAGCAGGCCGAGGTTCAGACCGGCTACGCTACCGGAGACGATCACCGAGGTATTGTCCTGGATTTGTGCCAATGAAGCATCGATCGTGACGTTGCCGAGCGGTGCGCCCAGGCTGCTGATCGCCAAAGAACCGGTCACCCGGGTGGAATTCACTGCATTGGTGAGCCTTTGCACAGTGCCTTGGATGATATCGGTGAGAGTGGAGGTGATGCCGGTGGCAATGGCGGCTGCAATCGGACCGGTGAATAACTGAGAATTCGGCGGCAGATTATTAATGTTCAAACCGTTGGCGGTGAGGATTTTGGTGAGATCCAAAATAACCGCCCCGGTGGCCAAGTTGATCGACACACCATTATCAACATTGCCGTTCAGGAATCCGCTCGGCAGTACCGCAGAGAGGTCCGGTAAGACCGCGCTGACCGAACCTTGGGCTCGTAAGGCCACCACATTGAGGTCGATGTTAATCGCGCTTAGCGAGTTGGCCAGGGTTTGTAGAGCCTGCGAAGTCGGGGTAACCACTTGATCTCGCAGCGTGGTGTAAACCCCGCCGATGGCAGGAGAAGTAAGTTGCACCTTGAGGTCAGAGACCAGATACTGACTGCTTGGCGCACCACCGGCTAGCTGCTGGGCCTGCGAGGCCAGAGCACCGACATCAACTCGTGCGGTAGAGAGAATCGACTTCAGCGCGGGCACCGTGTCAAGGACCGGGCCAAGATCCAGATGGGCGTCCGCCGGGGGAGTGCCGGGCGCTCCGACCGAAATTGCACCCTGGTCACTGACCGCCCCGGAGGCGGCAACCGCGTCGCCGTTATTTGCCGCTTTTGAGTATTGCGCGGCTGGTCCCACCGCGAGCAGCGGGTTGGCCCCACCCAGCAGATTGAGCGCCCCGCCCAGACTCAGGTTGAGTCCGAGAGCTGAAACACTCAGCTGATTATTAGGCCCCAGTGGGTGCGCCCCGTTCGGGTTATCCGCGAGCGAACCGTTGAGTGCCGCGATGGTATCGAGATTTACTCCCAATACTTGGCCGCCAAAAAACTTCCCCAAAGCTTGGGAAACCGTTGGCCCGGCCGCCTGCGCTGGCGTAATTGGCAGCGCTATTAGCGCAGCTGCCGCAATTCCAGCGACCAGACGTCCCGCCCAAGCTTTCCTACTGACTCTCAATCCCCCCGGATTTCGCATGATCCCTACCGTCGCTTCCTCATTGGTGCGCTATTGAATTGGTCTATTACACAGATTGTCACCAGCTTCCCCGGAGGGTGCTAGCCGGGTAGATAGAGTTGTATAGCCGAGTAGACATATTTAGCTCGACTGGCTAACCGATAGTCTTAACTCATTAAGAGTTGGTAACCATCTAGTCACTATCGGAAGCTAGCCAGTAGGCTGGTAATAGCTGTTCAACGTCTTTGGGGGCCAACGAATAGGAGCGGTCTTGGGCCTTCAGTCAACTCCTCGCCCGGTAGTCTCACTGACCGGGCAGGAAATTGGATCAGAGATGCCTGCATCAGAAGGTGGACCGATTAAGGTCCACATTGCGGGCGGAAATTTCCTGACCAGACTTGGTTTAGGACAGCTGTTCGCCACCGCGGGTTTTATTGAAGTGAGCGGAATTAGCCGGACTGAGGTCGAGGCAATTCGTAGAATTCAGAACGAACACCCCCAGGTCGCGGTCATCGACACCGAAATAGGCATCGATGTTTGCCTCAATATTTTGCAGGCGATTAAAACCGCTGATACCGATACCCGGGTGGTTGTGCTGGCATCTTTTGAATTACTGCATACCCTGGATACCTTCGTGGAGGCTGGCGCCAGTAGCTTCCTCGATAAGCGTTCCATGCTTGAGGATGTGCCCTCAATCATCCGAGTGGTCAACGCTGGCGGAGTGGTCTTTTCTTCGGCACCACGAATGGGCCGGAGTAACTCAGCTCAGCGGTCGGGGACGCCGCGTTCCGAACGATTCCTTGCCCTCAACACTCGGGACCGCAGAATAGTGCACGCCATAGCGAATGGCCTCACCAATGCTCAGATCGGGAACCTGCTGCACATTAGTGAGGCCACCGTGAAAGCACATCTGGCCCAAATCATGCGCAGCGTAGGAATCGACAATCGGGTGCAACTGGCAGTGGCCGCCGATAATGCTGGTCTTTTTGACCTCCCCGATACCTCGGAGGACGGGCGGACATAGACTCCGATGTTGGGCTAGCTGATCGAGGCTCGGCGCTGGCTATGAGAAGCTAGAGAAGTGAATGATACTTGGCTTTTGATTCTCTACATCGTTGTCGCCTTGGCCGTTATCGGCTCAGTGGTGATGGTGTTCCTGAAAACCTCGCGGAACCGTACTAAGTACACCGAAACCAGGGACGCCAACGATCCAGCTCCTGGTGGCACCCTGCTGGAGGAGCCAGGAGCGGCTGCGGTCGGCACGGTTGAGACGCCGACTGTCAGTGAAGAACTGCCGGCGACCACGCTGCCCAGCCTTGAACGTCCTGAGCCGCCCGCCGGGCGTTTGCAGCGGCTGCGCGCCAGGTTAGCGAAATCCAATAACTCGCTGGGCAAGGGCTTGTTGGCCTTGCTCTCGAGCGACAAGATTGACGAATCCGTCTGGGAAGAGATCGAGGAAACCCTGTTACTGGCGGATATTGGCACCGAGCCGACCATGCAGCTGGTCGACACCTTGCGGGAGCGCGTCAAGGTAATGGGTTCTCGGCAACCCGAAGAGGTGCGCGCCATGCTGCGCGAGGAACTCATCGCCTTGGTGGACCCGGCGATGGATCGTTCTCTGGCGGTGCAGCGCCATGGCGAACAACCGGCCATTGTGATGGTGGTGGGCGTGAATGGCGTGGGCAAGACCACGACGGTAGGTAAGCTCGCCAGGGTGCTGGTGGCCGAAGACAAAGACGTGCTGCTGGGTGCTGCTGATACTTTCCGTGCGGCGGCGGCTGAACAGCTGGCTACCTGGGGGGCGCGAGTCGGAGTGCCGACGGTGAAGTCTGACCTTGATGGCGCGGACCCGGCCTCGGTGGCCTTCGAGGCGGTCAAAGCCGGTATCGAGCAGGAAGTCGACGTGGTAATGATCGATACCGCCGGACGTTTGCAGAATAAGGTCGGCCTGATGGACGAGCTTGGCAAGGTCAAGCGGGTGATCGAGAAGCAGGGCCAGGTAGATGAGGTGCTTTTGGTACTAGACGCCACCACCGGGCAGAACGGGCTGAATCAAGCCAAAGTGTTCAGCGAGGTGGTTGATATTACCGGCATTGTGCTGACCAAGCTCGACGGGACCGCCAAGGGCGGCATTGTGGTGGCGATTCAGAAGTCCATGGGTGTGCCGGTCAAGCTAGTTGGCCTCGGTGAGGGAGCGGATGATCTGGCCCCCTTCGACGCCGAGCAGTTCGTTGACGCCATCCTGAACTAGGCCAGGCCACGGAGAACCCCAAAAAACGCACCGGGACTGCTGACCCACTTCTTTGGGTCAGCGGTCCCTCGCCGTTTGCGATAGTAAGCGGTTCTTACTGACCCACTCGTCCGTCAATACACTCGCGCAGCAGATCGGCGTGCCCACAGTGCCGGGCATACTCCTCGACTCGATGCACATACAATTCACGGACGGCAATCTTCTCCTCACCCACTCGTTCAGCTAAGTCGGGATGCAAGGCTAAGGCGGCATCGGTGGCCGCCTGCTCACGCGCCAGGTCAGCATAGGCAGCATGCACTTGGGCCTGTTCTCCAACAGCCTCGTCAAAATCGGCGTCCCGCTTGCCATACAGTTTCGGCAACGGATCTTCATCGCCAATCCAGTTATGCCAGTCACGTTCCACTTCGGCGAGGTGCCGCAGCAGGCCGAGTAAAGACATTGTCGACGGCGGCACCGAACGCTGGGCAAGCTGCTCTGGGGTCAACCCTTCACACTTCATCAGCAGCGTCATCCGATAGCTCGTGGTGTAGTCGAGCAGAGTAGCCAGTTCACCGTCCGGGCTCGGTCCCTCGCTATTGCGTGGATCTTTCTCCGGGTCAGTCCACATATCGGGGTAGACGGTTGCTTCGGTCCAGCGTGTTGGTTGCTCTGTCATGCCTTTCATCCTCACCTATCGCTGAACTTCTCGCCAGTGCTGGCATCTGCTGGGACGGGGGCTGAAACATTATGGAAACCTCCAGGTGACACAGCATTTACCTGCCGGGAATTCTTGTAACAACGTCGAAATCCAGAACCTTTCCGCTTGAAACAAGCCCCAGCCAGAATCTCACTACGAGTAGATTGCAGTGCTGTGCTGGCCATCGGCGAGGCGCAGTCCGCGATCACTGACGCACTAGATGAGGAAGTGGGGCACTGTATTCATGAACGCAGGTGATACCGCTTGGGTACTGGTCTCTGCGGCGCTTGTGCTGCTGATGACCCCGGGACTGGCTTTTTTCTATGGGGGCATGACGCGCGCTAAAGGCGTGCTGAACATGATGATGATGAGTTTTGGTGCGATCGCTTTGGTGACCGTGCTGTGGGTTCTCTTTGGTTATTCAATGGCCTTCGGGACCGATATTGGCGGAGGGTTGCTCGGCAACCCCTTTGAAAAACTGGGGTTGAACGGGGTGCTCGGCACCGGTGACAGTGCGACTCTGGTCGGCACCATTCCGGAAATCGCGTTTGTTGGTTTCCAGGCGGTGTTCGCGATTATTACCGTGGCGCTGATTTCCGGAGCGATCGCGGACCGGGCAAAATTCGGTGCCTGGATGCTTTTCGCCGGTATTTGGGTGGTGCTGGTGTACTTCCCGGTCGCGCACTGGGTTTTCGACTTCAATAAGGACGCCGAGGGCAACAATATTGGCGGTTGGATAGGCCAAGGTTTGGGCGTGATTGACTTCGCCGGTGGTACTGCAGTGCATATCAATGCCGGTGCGGCCGCGCTTGCGCTGGCTCTGGTCTTGGGCAAGCGCCTTGGCTTCGGCAAGGATCCTAGTCACCGGCCACATAATCTGCCCTTCGTCATGCTGGGCGCCGGCCTGCTCTGGTTCGGCTGGTTTGGCTTCAACGCTGGCTCGGCGCTGGCGGCTAATGCCACCGCGGGCCTGGCTTGGATCAACACCCTGGCTGCGCCGGCTGCGGCAACTCTGGGTTGGTTGATCGTGGAAAAAATTCGGGATGGGCACGCGACGTCGCTGGGGGCGGCTTCGGGTGCGGTGGCCGGTTTGGTCGCCATTACTCCGGCTGCCGCCGCTCTGACGCCAGGCTGGGCGATCGTGCTCGGTATCCTGGCGGGGGCTGTCTGTGCTCTGGCGGTTGGCCTGAAGTACAAGCTTGGTTACGATGACTCACTCGACGTCGTCGGAGTACACCTCGTCGGTGGCTTGATCGGTACCTTGTTCATTGGCTTGGCTGCGAATGAGGGCTCTCCGGCAGGTGTGAACGGCTTGTTCTATGGCGGTGGCTTCGAGTTGCTGGGCAAGCAAGCCCTCGGCTCCTTCGCGGTGCTGATTTACTCCTTTGTGGTGGCCTTCATCGTTGGTTGGATTATTAATAAGACGATGGGCTTCCGGATCACCGAAGAGCACGAGGTCAATGGCATCGACATCTCGGTACACGCCGAAACGGCTTATGAGTTCGGCGGCCGAGTAGGCAGTGCTTTCCATCCCTTGGATGAAGCACTCCGGGCCCGGCATGTTGAGGCGCCTATCGAGACCCAGATTAAGGTGGAGTCATGAAGCTGATAACCGCGATCATTCGACCGGAAAAGTTTGACGAGGTACGTGGTGCCTTGGAGAGCTACGGCGTCCAGGGTCTCACCGTCAGCGCTGCCAATGGTTATGGCCGGCAGCGTGGCCACACCGAGGTCTATCGGGGGGCCGAATACGTTGTCGATCTTTTACCGAAAATCCGGATCGAGGTCTTAGCGACCAACGATCAGGTGGACGATATTGTCGATGTGCTGATTTCTAGTTCCAATACCGGTCGCGCGGGGGACGGCAAGGTTTGGACGGTCAACGTCGATGAAGCGGTCCGAGTGCGGACCGGCGAGCGGGGCAACGCCGCGGTTTAGCTTCCGAGGGCAGCTGATCGACGTCGTCGAGTGTGCAGATCTACATCTTCTGAACCGGTTTTAAGGTGTAGATCTGCACACTCGATGAGGTTAAGCGTCGTGGCTGGTGGTCCAACTTTCCGGACCGTTCGAACCGGCGGGGTAGGTCTCCAACGGAACCTTGTTCGCCTTCCACGCTTTGAGCGTCGGCTCCACAATCTGCCAGCACATTTCGGCGGTATCAGCGCGCACCGAGAGCAGCGGATCGCCGCTCAGCACGCCGTCGAGCACTTCACCGTAGGGCAGTAGCGGGTCCCCGGAAAGATCAGCTTCCAGCTTGACTCGGTTCAGAGTGAACAAATCCCCGGGGCCATTAATGTCTAGGTCTAGTTGCAGGGTGTCCGGGCCGAAACCAATGTGCAGTCTGGTGGGGGAGTCAACGCCGCGGAACCCGGTGGGCAGGTGCGGCACCTGCTTATAGGTGATCACGGCCTCCTTGCGGGCTTTGCCAAGGGCCTTGCCGGAACGCAGGATGAAGGGCACCCCAGCCCAGCGCCAGTTCTTGATCTGCACCTCGACTTCGGCCAGTGTCTCGGTGTTGTTCTTCGGGTCGACGCCCTCTTCCTTTTCGTAGTCCGGCACTGAGCGCCGACCGATCTTCCCGGCGGCATACTGGGCGCGACGGGTCGATTTCTTGAAATTGGAGTCGATGCTGCTGGCTCGCAGTACCGAGGCAATACCGTCACGAACGTCCTGTTGGCCCAGCGTAGCCGGAGCCTCCATCGCGATGATGGCCATAATCTGCAGCAAGTGGCTCTGAATCATATCGCGCAGCGCACCGGCGTGGTCGTAGTAGCGAGCGCGGTTTTCCAAGGTGAGGTCTTCGTCGAAAATGATCTCAACTTTTTCAATGTGATCGGCATTCCACAAAGGTTCCAGCAGGCGGTTCGCGAAGCGCAGGCCCAAGATATTGAAAACCGTGGATTTGCCAAGGAAATGATCTACTCGGTGAATATGATCTTCCGGCACGAGCGCTGCCAGCGTTTCATTGAGCGAGTGAGCGGATTCAGCAGAAGAGCCGAAGGGCTTCTCCATTACCAGTCTGGTCTCGGCCGGAAGGTCGGCTGCGGTGAGTTGTTCGCAGGCTAGTTGGCTGACCGCCGGCGGCAGCGCGAAATAGACGGCAACCGGGCCCTCGAGCTGAGCCAGTAGGTCAGCTAGTTGATCTTTCGCGGTGACGTCTGCCTGGCGGTAACTGGTCCCGGCTTTAACCTTCTTGAGCGCGGCCTTGCCTGCCGCTGTCGCGCTCTTAGCCGCCTCGCTGAAGACCGACTCGACCCGCTCCAACCACTGTGCGTCGGTCCAGGCATCATTTCCAGCACCGACCAGGGTGAGATCCTTAGCCCGGCCGGCGGCAATCAACCGGGCGACGCCGGGCAGCAGCAGTCTGCCGGTCAGATCACCAGAAGCTCCGAGGATGAGTAGTGTTTTAACTGTCTTGACTGTTTTCACGTTTTTCTTAGACTCGGTCACCTGATCAGCATGCCATCAAAAGCTGCGTTATGGGGCAATACCGCACCGGGAGTAGCCGTCTTTTTACAGCTGGTAGGACTACTGTTTGAGTAATGAACGACACCCCGCTACGGCCAAGTAATCAGTCATCGGATGCTGTTTCCAGTCTGGATCGAGAGGCCAGCGCTCTGAGCCTCCGGTTTGTGGAGCTAGACGACGCAGCCGAATTAGCCGAGAGCTACCGTCGAAATCAGCAACACTTGAAGCCGTGGGAGCCTCGCCGTCCGGACGAGTTTTTCACCGAAGTCGGCCAGCGCGCCGCCGCGCAGCTCAAGCTCGAGGAACTGGAGCGTGGTGGCGCGCTGCCGTGGTTGATCATTGAAGACGGACACATCATTGGCACCATGACGGTGAGCGGGATTGTGCGCGGGCCTTTCTTGAGCGGCAATTTAGGATACTGGGTAGATCAGTCCCGGCAAGGCGCCGGGGTTGCCAGCCGGGCGGTGGCGGAGGTTTGCCGGTTGGTCAGTGAGGAGCACGGCTTGCATCGGCTGCAAGCCAGTACCCTGCTGGACAACGAGGGCTCACAGCGGGTGTTGAAACGCAACGGTTTTGAGCAGATCGGGATGGCTCCCGACTACCTGAAAATTGATGGGCGCTGGCAGGATAACTTGCTCTTCCAACGAATTTTCCCGGACCCCGGGGAGTAGCCAGTTATGCTGGCGGCAAGATCGACCGTTCAGCCCCGCTGACCTTGCTATTCTTATTAGTTGATGCTCCACCCGCTCCAGACTTCTTTCGAAAGATGATCACAGGTGTTTAACTCTCTCTCCGACCGGCTTTCCGCAACCTTCAAGAACCTGCGTGGCAAGGGCCGGCTCTCCGAGGCCGACGTCGATGCCACAGTTCGGGAGATCCGTCGCGCCCTGCTTGACGCCGATGTTGCGGTGCCGGTGGTTCGTGAATTCACTGCCAAGGTTAGGGAGCGGGCGCTCGGCGCTGAGGTCAATGCTGCGCTGAATCCGGCGCAGCAGATCGTCAAGATTGTCAATGAGGAACTCGTCGAGATCTTGGGCGGTCAAACTCGGCGGATCCGGCTGGCGAAGAACCCGCCGACGGTGATTATGCTGGCCGGTCTGCAGGGTGCCGGTAAGACCACGCTGGCGGGCAAGCTCTCCAAATGGCTCAAGGGTCAGGGACATTCGCCGCTGCTGGTAGCCGCTGATCTGCAGCGCCCCAACGCAGTCAAGCAGTTGCAGGTCAACGGTGAGCGTGCTGGCGTGCCGGTCTTCGCGCCACACCCAGGTGTTTCCTCTGAATTCGAGGCTGCCACTGGCGACCCGGTCGCCGTCGCGCAGGCTGGTCTGGCCGAGGCACGCAGCAAACTGCACGATGTGGTGATTGTTGACACCGCCGGGCGCTTGGGCGTTGACGCCGAGCTGATGCAGCAGGCTGCGAATATTCGTGCCGCTATTTCGCCCGACGAAGTGCTCTTCGTGATCGACGCAATGATCGGTCAGGACGCGGTTGCCACCGCTCAAGCTTTCGATCAGGGTGTTAACTTCACCGGCATTGTGCTCTCCAAGCTCGACGGCGATGCACGCGGTGGTGCCGCATTGTCAGTGGCCACGGTCACCGGCAAACCAGTGATGTTCGCTTCGACCGGTGAAGCGCTGGATGACTTCGAGGTCTTCCACCCGGATCGGATGGCGTCTCGAATCCTCGACATGGGCGATGTGCTCACTCTGATTGAGCAGGCCCAGCAGGCTTGGGATAAGGACGAAGCGGCCCGGATGGCGAAGAAATTCGCCGATCAGGAAGACTTCACCCTCGATGACTTTCTGGCTCAGATGAATCAGATCCGCAATATGGGGTCGATGAAGAAAATGCTGATGATGATGCCTGGTGCCGCCGGTATGCGTCAGCAACTCGAGCAGTTCGATGAACGCGAAATCGACCGGGTCGAGGCAATTGTTCGTTCCATGACGCCGCATGAGCGGGTGGCTCCGAAGATCATCAATGGCTCCCGCCGGGCACGTATTGCCCGCGGTTCAGGGGTGCATGTTTCCGAAGTGAACGGGCTGCTGGAACGCTTCGGTCAGGCCCAGAAGATGATGAAGAAGATGGCCGCCGGCGGTGGTATGCCCGGTGTCCCCGGGATGACCGGCCCAGGCGGCGGTAGCGCGCGCAAGGCGGCTAAGAATTCGCCCAAAAAGAAGGCTCGCTCGGGTAACCCGGCAAAGGCGGCTCAGCAGCTGCGGGAGGCAGAAGAGCGACGTGCCAATCGGAGCAGCGCGCCCAGCGGTGCGTCCTTCGGTGCGCAGACCGAGGATTTCGATCCTTCGGCACTGAATTTACCCAAGGGCTTCGATAAGTTCCTCGGTAAATAACCGCAAGCTCCCTGCCGAGTGTCGAGATCTGGGGCGTAAAGCGCGATTTTAAACCCCAGATCTCGACACTCGACGGTGTGAGTGGAGGGCGCGCGGCTTACTTTTGGAGCCGCGTTAGCTGATGCATAGTCTCTTTCGTGGCCGGGTAGAGGGCGCTAAAAGCTTGATAGAGCTCGGCGTAGATTTCTTGATGCTCGGGGTTAGGCCGCACGGTGTGCGAGATTTCTGCCCAGTCTGTTCCGACTTCCACGCTGCCAGTGCCGATTGCCGCCATCAGCGCATCACCGTAGCTCGCACCAATTGTCTCCGCGGGGACTTCCTGCGGATAGCCGGTCACATCCGAGACGATCTGCGTCCAGAGCGCTGATTGGGTGCCACCACCGACGGCGACCAAGCGTTGCGGACGCTCCGCACTTTGGGCGAGGAAATCCATGATTTGCCGGGCACCGAAGGCGATCCCTTCGTAGCCTGCCCGGAACAGGTGGCCGCGTTGATGGGCCGTGGTCAGGCCGATGATGGTGCCCCGCGCTTCGGCGTCGAAGATCGGGGTGCGTTCACCGGCAAAGTAAGGCAGCAACAGTAAGCCATTCGAGCCGGCCGGAATTGCAGAGGCCTCGGTGATCAGCTTTTCGAAGCTCGGATTGCCGAAAAGTTGCCGCAGCCAGGAGGTCAGAGTGCCGCTGGTTGAGGTGCCCGCCGCTAGGCTGAGGGTCTCTCGATCCACCCCGGTGGTGGTCCACAACTTTTCATGCGCTTGGTAGCCCGCCAGCATTTGCACCACGAAAAGCGTCGAACCGTACATCAGCATGGTGTCGCCGGGCTGCCGCACTCCCGCGCTAAACGCCTCGGCCCAGGCATCCACGGTGCCTGCCACCACAGGTGTTCCTGCCGGAATGCCGGTCAGTGCAGCGGCCTTGGCAGTCACCTTGCCGACGATCTCAGTTGGCCAGACCAGCCGCGGCCGCGGAATGTCACCGGCGATTGTCGCCCAGTTCTCGGGAATCCAGTCATTGCTGTGCAGATCGTAGAGCGGGTCGGACTGGCTAGCGGTGTGGTGATCTTGAATGTATTCGCCGGTGAGTTTGGCGACGATAAAGGAATTCAGGCTGAAAATGTGTCGGGTGGCCGCGAAAACCTCGGGCTGGTGATGGGCCAACCAGCGGATCTTGGGCCCAACAGACTGGGTGGACAGCTGTTTACCGCAGCGCTCGAAAATGCTCTGCGCGCCGATTTCTTGATTCAATTCGCCGATTTCCTGGCCGGCTCTGCTGTCGACGCCGTACAAAATTGCCGGTCTCAGTGGTCGGAAGGCTTCGTCAGTGACCACCAGACATGGGCCCATTCCACTCACGCAGACTCCCTCCAACGGCTCCGTAGATCGAGCGAGAAGCGCTTTGCTGAGTTGCTGGATCTCGGCCCACCAGACCAGTTCGGCGTCGAACTCGTACCAACCCGGCTGAGGTGTGCTCACGGTGTGCTCAACTGTTTCCCGGTCGAGAATGCGTCCGTCTCTACTGACTAACACGCCTTTGGAGCTGCCGGTGCCGATATCGATACCGAGAAACATCAGAAACCACCTTTGGTCAGTGCGTGAAGAACGGGTGAGCGCGGGCTCAAAAACTAAGAGTAATCGTTTTCTCTTACCGAGGACAAGGGCGTCATTTTGACTCTAGCCAATTCTTGACTCGGCGCAGATCAGCTCAGGTCCAGCTCAGGTATAGCTCTGAACCAGCCCTGATTCAGAGCTGGTTTAGCTTCCGTCCAGCCCCGGCTAGGCTCGTCAGTATGGAGTTCACTATTCGCCCAGCTCGTCCGGATGATTTTCAATCGTTGCCCGATATTGAACGTGCTGCCGATGAACTACTGGAGATGCCCGGCCTGCCAGCGGCAAGCAGCCCTGAGGAATATCAAGCCTCATTACAGACTTTGGTGGCCGAAGCTGATGGCAGAATCTTCGGCCTAGCCAGGATCGAGGAGATCGATGGCGAGGCGCACCTGGAGCAGCTCTCGGTGTTGCCGCCGGCGGCTGGGCAAGGGCTTGGGCGTTTTCTGCTGGAGACGGCAAAGGCTTGGGCTGCGCGTGCAGGCTATCAAGAGATGACTTTATGCACTTTTCGAGATGTTTCGTTCAACGCCCCGTTTTACTCAACCGCGGGTTTCGTGACGCTGGAGGACTTCTCGGCTGGGCTGGCGGCGCTACGCCAGCGTGAGACTGAGCTTGGCCTGGATGCACTAGGTGCCCGCGTGGTGATGGTGGCAGCGCTGTAACCCAAGCCAAGCTCAATCTCGGCTGCCTCAGTTCTGAGGAGCACCGATCGGATCTTTTTCCCGTGGCTGATAGATTTCCGCCCCAGCGGCGATAAACTCGGCCGATTTCGCCCTCAAGCCGGCCTGCATCTCCTCGATTGAGGCAACCAGAGTCGCCTGCTCGGTAGCTCCACCGAACTCGGCGCGAATATCTTGGGAGATCCGCATTGAGCAGAACTTCGGCCCGCACATCGAACAGAAGTGAGCGGTTTTCGCTGGCTCGGCGGGCAGCGTCTCATCGTGAAACGCCTCGGCGGTCGCCGGATCCAGCGAGAGCGAGAATTGATCCTTCCAGCGGAATTCGAAGCGTGCCTTGGACAGAGCGTCATCTCGTAAGTGCGCCCCGGGGTGTCCCTTAGCCAGATCGGCGGCGTGGGCAGCGATCTTGTAGGTGACCACGCCGGTCTTCACATCGTCTTTATTCGGCAAGCCAAGGTGCTCTTTGGGCGTCACGTAGCAAAGCATGGCGGTGCCGTAGCGGGCAATCTCGGTAGCCCCAATCGCCGAGGTCACGTGGTCATACCCCGGGGCAATGTCAGTGACCAAAGGTCCCAGAGTGTAGAACGGCGCACCCTTGCAAAGCTCTTGCTGCCGTTCCACATTCTCTCTTACCAGGTGGAAGGGGATGTGGCCGGGGCCTTCCACCATCACCTGGACATCGAATTCCCAGGCTCTCGCGGTCAATTCCGCCAAGGTATCCAGCTCGGCGAACTGGGCGGCATCGTTCGCATCGGCGGTGGCGCCTGGACGCAAGCCATCGCCCAGCGAGAAAGCGACGTCGTACTGGGCGAAGATCTCACAGAGTTCGTCAAAGTGGGTGTAGAGGAAGTTCTCCTGATGATGAGCCAGGCACCAGCCCGCCATAATTGAGCCGCCACGGGAGACAATGCCGGTGACCCGGTTCGCGGTCAGCGGCACGTAACGCAACAAAACCCCGGCATGGATGGTCATATAGTCCACGCCCTGCTCGCACTGCTCGATCACGGTGTCCCGAAAAATTTCCCAACTCAGCGCGGAGGCATCTCCGTTGACCTTTTCCAAGGCCTGGTAAATCGGTACGGTTCCGATCGGCACCGGAGAGTTGCGGATAATCCACTCTCGGGTGGTGTGAATATCGTCGCCGGTGGAAAGATCCATCACGGTATCGGCCCCCCAGCGGGTGGCCCACTGCATTTTGTCGACCTCCTCGGCAATTGACGAGGTCACCGCCGAGTTGCCGATATTGGCGTTGATCTTGACCAAGAAGGCCTTGCCAATAATCATTGGTTCGGATTCCGGGTGGTTGATGTTGTTCGGGATAATGGCCCGGCCGGCGGCAACTTCGGAACGGACCAGTTCGACATCGCAATCCTCACGTAGCGCGACGAAACGCATCTCCTGGGTGATCACTCCAGCCTTCGCGTAGTGCATCTGGGTGATCCGCCGACCGTAAACTGCGCGCCGGGGTTCCGGTTTGGCTCCTTGCCATTCGGCCGAGGCCGCCCCGCGCCGCACCGCCGAGCGGCCATCGTCGGAAAGCTCGCGGCCTCGACCCTGATAAGTTTCGACGTCACCACGCCCGGAGACCCAGTCGGCGCGCAGTGGTGGTAGGCCGCGGATCGGATCGCTGCCCGGGCCAGCGGTTCGATAGGTCACGAAGTCTGGATTCGCCCCTTCGGGTGAATCGTCCAAGGCGATTCTGGTGACCGGTACCCGTAATTCGCCCTCCTCCAGGTGATCCAAGGTATGGGAGGGGTGATTTTGGGCAGTGTGATGCTCGGATAGATCTGCAGACATAGCAGTACTTCCTACTTCCTTCGCCGGAATGACCCGGACAGGTTCGAACGGTCGCAGGCGGAACAGCCCGATCTCAGCCCTTTGCCAAGGGCACCCGTGTGGATAGCAAGAGGCTAGCAGATAAACCTTGGGGAAGGTGTGGGACGCGGAGTGGTCAGGAATAAATTGAAGCTTCAACTAATTGAATCGAGTATGACTACTGATCAAGACCTGCTCTCGGCCGGACTGGCCATGCAAACCGTCACCCTTAAGGTGCAGAATCTGGCTGCAATGACCGACTATTACCAGCGGGCATTGGGCTTGCAAGTCCTCAACGAGGGTGCCCAAGGGGTGGAGCTCGGTCGGGGGAGCACCTCACTGGTCAAGCTCAGCGACGCGCATGATCTTCAGTTGCCCGGTAGGGGAGAAGCCGGGCTATTCCACACTGCGCTGCTTTTTGAGGATCGGGCAGCACTGGCAGCGACGCTAGCTAGCGCCGCCCAGTTCGATCCAAGCCTTTTTGTGGGCAGCGCAGATCATCTGGTGAGTGAGGCTTTCTACTTCAATGACCCAGAAGGTAACGGTATTGAGCTGTACTTTGACCGTCCCCGGGACACCTGGAACTGGGATGGCGATACCGTGCAGATGGCGAGTAATCCACTCAGTCCGCAACATTTTCTGAGTGAGAATTTGAGTGAGGCAGCGGTGCAAGGCCAAGGGGAGGCCGCTGCCGCCGTCGGGCACGTCCATCTGCAAGTTGGCGACGTTGCGAGAGCAGAAGATTTCTATGTGCACACGATGGGCTTCGAAAGGACAGCCGGCTGGCATGACCAAGCGCTCTTCGTCTCCGCTGGCCGCTATCACCACCATATGGCCATGAACGTCTGGAACTCTCGGGGAGCCGGGCCGCGGAAGGACACTCTTGGCCTGGCCGAGGTACGGATCTCATTGCCGACCGCCGATGATTTGGGCGCCCTTGAGCAGAGGTTGAAAGACCACGGCGTTGCCACCGCTAACACGGGAGTCGAATTGCGTTTTGAAGACCCCTGGCTGAACCGGATCCGGGTTACTCTGGACACAGTCGCTTAGAGTCGAAAGAAGGCCGGGATGTCCACAAATCAACTTTTCATCGCAGATCACCGACAGGCCAGTAATTATGCCAGATCTCAAGGGGCACAGCCTGCTGAACTCATTGACTTTGGCGACGTGACAGATCTGGAGCTTGAGATTCTCGCGGAGTTGGCGGCGAAGAAAGTACATGCCACCGGAGTTAAACCCGAACTCGGCATGGTCGACGTTGATCTGGATCAGTTATTAGTGGTTCCCGATGCGGTTACCGAGGTCTTCGCCGAACTGCTCAACTTGGAAGACCCAGAAGGCCTCGACGAGTTGATCACCGAATGGGCGGACTCCGAGGAGTTTGAAGAACCCCGACAGACCGCCGATCGACTGGTCAAGCAAGTGGCCAGTTTTGCCGCCAAAATTGCTGCAGCGGATGAGGACTCCAGGTTGGCTTTGTACTTCCTGAATGCCTAAACCGAGCGCAAACCGGAAAGTAGCGCGGCGGGTTCGCCTGAAGATCAAGGATCTGGCATAATAATCAGGTACTCGATCCGCACGGCCCCTCTCTCCGTGCGCGCATTGTGTCCTTTCAGAATCCTTTGGAATCGGCCCGCCCCACGGGAGCGTGATCAAGGATTCGACCCGTTTCAGAAACAGGAGTGACCACAAAAGTGGCCGTAAAGATTCGCCTTAAGCGCTTCGGTAAGATGCGCGCACCGTATTACCGCATTGTTGTCGCCGACTCACGCACCAAGCGTGATGGCCGTGCGATCGAAGAAATCGGTAAGTACCACCCCACCGAAGAGCCCTCGTTCATCGAGGTCGACTCGGAGCGGGCTCAGTACTGGCTTTCAGTGGGTGCTCAGCCCACCGAGCAGGTTGCCGCGATCCTCAAGATCACCGGTGACTGGCAGAAGTTCAAGGGACTCACCGGCCAGGAAGGCCGCTTGAAGACCAAGACCGCTAAAGAAGCTTTCGTAGCACCGGAGAAGTCTTCGGTGATCGTGAAGGAAGCTATCACCTCGAAGAAGAAGGCTGAAGAGGCTCCGGCCGAAGAAGCCGCTGAGGCTCCGGCAGAGACCACCGAGGCTGAGTAAATTGTTGGCTGAGGCTCTGGAGCATCTAGTTCGCGGCATCGTGGATAGCCCCGATGACGTGCAGGTCGCGCTGCGGAATAACCGTCGCGGCGAGACCCTAGAAGTCCGGGTTCATCCAGAGGATTTGGGTCGGGTGATTGGCCGTCAAGGCCGCACCGCGCGAGCTCTGCGGACTGTGATCGGTGCCCTCGCCGGTGGCGATCAGGTCCGGGTGGACGTCGTCGATACTGACCGGCGTCGCTAGGTTCGGAAACCCGAGCCGCGTGAGTCATTGCGCAGCATCGGTGGTTTCTGAGCAACACGCTAAGATTGTGGCTCCGGCATTAGCCGGAGCCCTCTCTTTTTAAGAACCTCATCGTTGAGTTGAGAGTCGCTGAACTTAGATCAGGAGAAGTATGCAGGTTCAAGTAGCCCGGATCGGTAAACCACATGGGATACGCGGCGAGGTGACGGTGGAACTGTTTACCGATGCACCGGAGGAGCGGTTTGTCCGCGGGGTCATTTTCAACACTCAGGAACACGGCGAATTGACAGTCAACCAGGCTCGCTGGAACAAGGACACCTTGCTGCTCGGCTTTGCCGAGGTGCCTGATCGAAATCGAGCCGAGGAACTGCGCGGTACCAAACTCTTCATCGAAACCGCAGACGTTGAGGATGAGACCGAAGAGGGGTGGTACGAACACGAGCTGGTGGGGCTCGAGGTTCGGCTGGCCGGCCGCAAAATCGGCGTGGTGAGCGCGTTGCGGGTGATGCCGGTGCAAGACCTGCTTGTGGTGACCACCGATGACGGTGAGGAAGTGCTGGTTCCTTTCGTCGATGAAATAGTGCCGGAGGTGGACCCTGAGCAAGGTTTCGTGCTGGTCACCCCACCAGATGGTTTATTCGAGTTAAATCGGGAGTCTCAGGACGGGGCGGCTGACTAAATGCGCCTTGATGTGATCAGCATTTTTCCTGAGTATTTAGCGCCGTTGGAACTCAGCCTGATCGGCAAGGCACGACAGGACGGTTTGCTAAACCTGAGCGTGCATGATCTACGTGACTTCACCACGGACCGTCATCGAACCGTCGACGACACTCCTTACGGTGGCGGTGCCGGAATGGTGATGAAGCCAGAACCCTGGGCGCTGGCCCTTGAATCCTTGCTGAGTGAGGGTGCTCGCCCCACCCTCATTGTTCCCTCGCCCGCCGGTCAGGTGTTCAGTCAGTCAATTGCCGAAGAACTGGCGACTGAGCAGCAACTCGTTTTCGCCTGCGGCCGTTATGAGGGCATTGACGAACGAGTGATTGAATGGGCCGCTCAGCATTTTGAGGTTCGGCCAATGAGCTTAGGCGACTACGTGCTCAATGGCGGTGAGGTTGCCGTGCTAGCCATGGTCGAGGCGGTGGCTAGATTGCTGCCGGGGGTGATCGGTAACCCGGAATCACTCATCGAAGAGTCGCATCAGGATGGGCTCCTTGAGTACCCGGTTTACACCAAACCTTCGCAATGGCGGGGGAGCGAGATTCCCGAGGTGCTGCTGAGCGGGAACCATGCCAAGATCGCCAGATTCCGGCGCGATGAGCAGCTACGGCGAACCGTGCAACGTCGACCAGATCTGGTTGCACTGCTCGATGTTGAACGCCTGAACCGCGCCGATCTGCAGATCCTGAGAGAGTTTGGTTATCAACTGCTGGACGGCAAGTTGCACCAGCTCGGCTGATTAGTCCGCTGAGGCGAAAATATGGCAGAATGGGTAGCTGTGCTCGTCGAACTTTTCCTGCCACAGGGGGAACTGGTTCATCCAACGAGCGCGTCGGCCCAGCGAACCCGCTTTCGGGCCGAAAAATACACTTCGACAGCGTGGCGTTCCCGGCCTTGGGGAGCCAGACTGTCGCGATAAAAGTGAATGACCTGTGGCGTTCACCAGGAGTTGCAGCATGCACATCCTTGACAGCGTTGACGCAGCTAGCCTGCGTAGCGATGTTCCCGAATTCCGTTCGGGTGACACGCTGAAGGTTCACGTCAACATCATCGAAGGCAACCGTTCTCGTGTTCAGGTGTTCCAGGGCTTCGTGCTCGGCCGCCAGGGCAAGGGCATCGGCGAAACCTTCACCGTTCGCAAAGTCTCCTTCGGCGTCGGCGTTGAGCGTACCTTCCCGGTGCACTCTCCGATCATCGAGAAGATCGAACTCGTCACCCGCGGTGACGTCCGTCGCGCCAAGCTGTACTACATGCGTGAACTGCGCGGTAAGGCAGCCAAGATCAAAGAGAAGCGCGACAACGTCGCCAGCAAGTAAGAGATACCTAGGTATCTTGTGAGTGGTGTCGCAAAGCGTCAATCCAGGCGACTGGGTTGGCGCTTTGTTTTGCTCATTGTGCTGGTCATTGTGCTGGTCAGTTCGTTGATCAGGGCGTTTTGGCTTGAGGTGTACTACATCCCCTCTGAATCGATGAACCCACAATTTCTCAGCGGGGAACGGGTTGCGGTATCGCGGACCGATTATGGTTTCGGTCCGATTCACCGTGGCGATCTGGTGGTCTTCGACGGACGAGGCTCCTTCGATCCGCTTGATTCCGGCCGTGGGGCAGTGCTTGATGCTTTGCATGGTTTGGGCCAGTTCATCGGTGTGGTCGGCAGCGACACGGTCTATGTCAAGCGAGTGATCGGGATTGCCGGGGATCGAGTGAAATGCTGCTCGGTCGAGGGGAAGATCACCGTCAATGGGGAGTCATTGAACGAACCGTATCTCTTTCCCGGCGACGCACCGAGTGCCACCTCCTTCGATGTCGTGGTGCCAGCAGGTAAGTTGTGGCTGATGGGTGATCATCGATCCATTTCGGCTGATTCCCGATCTTTGCTCGGGGCACCCGGGGGTGGCTTGATCTCACTCAATAAGGTCATTGGCCGTCCGATTCAGATACTCTGGCCCTTAGATAAATTTGGTAACGTACCTCGGGTTCCAATCGGTCCTGATGCACAGAAAGGCGCACAGTAATGTCGCAACCGACATGTGAACCGAACGAGGATCCCCAGGGCGGGCAGCCGCACGGGCGAAGGCGCGCGGAGGTTCCGGCAAACGAGGAGACCGCGAAGCAGGTAGTCCAAGACCTCAGCCCTGCCCGTAAGGGCGAGTCAGTTGAGGCTGGCTCCGTTGTGGCCGAAACCATTGATGCTGGGGCGAATCAGGCTGAGGCGGATGCCGGGGCCGAGGAATCTGCGAACCCGTCCAAGCAACCAAAAAAGGCAAAGAAGCCTAGCGGCCCGTTATCATGGCTGAAGGAAATAGCCATCGTGATCGTGATTGCGCTAGTTCTTTCCTTCTTGCTGAAAACCTTCCTCTTCCGCGCCTTTGTGATCCCCTCGGAGTCGATGCAAAACACCTTGCAGGTTGAGGACCGGATTTTTATTAATGAACTGGTGCCTCGCCCCTTTGCGCTGCAACGCGGTGATGTGGTGGTGTTCAAAGATACCCAGGGCTGGCTGGCTGGCGATCAATCCATCACTCAGGCTAAGGCCACTAACTGGTTCCAAGATGTTTTGGTTTTCATCGGCCTGATGCCAGACGAGTCGCAGCAGCACTTGGTGAAGCGAGTGATCGGGATGGCCGGCGATCATGTGATTTGCTGTGATGCGCAGGGCCGGATCACCGTTAATGGACAGCCTCTCGACGAGCCATATTTGTTCCCCGGCTCGGAGAATGCTGCTGGTCTGAATGCGACTTTCGATGTCGTCGTTCCGGCCGGCAAAATCTGGGTGATGGGCGACAACCGAAATAACTCAGCGGACTCCCGTTTTCACCAGAACCTGGCAAGCCAGGGCTTCATCGACCTGAACGATGTCGAAGGCACCGCCACCGTTATTGCCTGGCCGCTGAACCGTTGGTCCTTCATCGGCAATTATCCGGACACCTTCCGTAATGTGCCGGCACCCTCATCGACTCCGGTGAGCAGCCCGACGCCGACGCATTCGGGGAAGTAACGTTGGCGAGGCTTTCGCCAACTCTCGCTACCGAACGATCGCTAATGGAATCGGGATTCCGGTTCGTGGCGGGTGCCGACGAGGTTGGCCGCGGCGCGCTAGCCGGGCCAGTGACCGTGGGGATGGTGGTGGTCGATGCCTCTGCGCAGAAACCGCTAGCGGGGGTGAAGGACTCTAAGCTCCTCAGTGTGGCTGAGCGGGAAAGACTGGTTCCGCTGATTAAGGAGTGGAGCTTGGCACACGCGGTAGGCCATGCCTCCGCCGCAGAAATTGACGCTATTGGCATTATGGCCGCTCTGCAACTTGCCGGCACTCGCGCCTGGGAGCAAATGCAAGAGTCACCGATCCGAGCCGAAGTTGTGCTGCTCGATGGTAATCACGATTGGCTCTCCGCGAAAGGGCAGCTGAGTATCTTCGACCAGCCGCTGCCAGCCGGCGCTGGCGTCCAGGTGCCGGTGCAGACCATGATCAAAGCAGATCTGCAGTGCTTGAGCGTGGCAGCAGCGAGTGTGCTGGCTAAGGTGGAACGCGACGCTATTTTGGTGGAGCTCGATGGACAACACGCCGAGTTCGGCTGGAAGGTCAATAAGGGTTACGCCACTGCGGCCCATCGAGCCGCTATTGATCAGTTCGGACCGAGTCAATGGCATCGCAAGAGCTGGAAGTTGAGCTCCGGTGCGAGCTCACGTTTGACCGGTGCGATGGGTAAGGCATGATGGTTGAATGAGCGCTGAAGACCTAGAGAACTATGAAACCGATATGGAGTTGCAGCTCTACCGCGAGTACCGCGATGTGGTCGGCTTGTTTAGCTACGTGGTGGAGACCGAGCGGCGCTTTTATTTGGCGAATCATGTCGACCTGCAGGCACGATCGGCCGACGGCGAGGTTTACTTTGACCTCACCCTTCAGGATGCCTGGGTTTGGGATGTTTATCGCTCAGCACGTTTTGTGAAGAACGTGCGGGTGATTACCTTCAAAGATGTGAACGTCGAAGAATTGGCGAAGAGCGATGATTTGGAATTGCCTAAGGAAACCGACCTAGGCAACTGAGGTCCTTCTTCCCGGCTGATTTCCGAAACTCGGAGAATTCTTCTCGCGTTTTCCTCACATAGCCCAGTGAGTTCGCCCAATCGCCAGCAAAGTCCCCGACTCCTCGCCAGACTGGGGTGGTGGGCACTAAACAGCAACTTGGCAGAGTCGGTGAGGAACTTGCCGCCGACTTCCTCGCGCGGCGCGGTTTTGAGGTGGTTGACCTCAACTGGAGGTGCCCTCAAGGCGAGATAGATCTGGTTGCGTTTGACGGCGAAATTCTGGTTGTCATTGAGGTGAAAACCAGGCGATCTTTGAGCTATGGGCATCCATTTGAGGCAATTTCTGAGGCCAAGCTACGTCGTCTGAGAACCTTAGCTGTTCTTTGGGCCCGGCACCACGGCTATTTGAGCTGCCGGATTCGCCTTGACGCGGTTGCCGTCTTGGCTCCTCGCGGTGCCGAGGCCAGTATTGAGCATCTCCGAGGCATCGGGTGAACGGGCTGGGCAGAACACTCTCAATTGCTCTGGTAGGTCTCAACGGCTACCTAGTGGAGGTGGAGGCCGATATTGGCCAGACCTTACCCGCCTTTCAACTGCTCGGGCTGCCAGATGCCTCACTCGTTGAGGCGAAGGAGAGAATCCGTTCCGCCGCGCAGAATGCCGGGTTACCACTAAGCCGCCGCAAGATCACCGTAAATCTGCTCCCGGCCTCACTGCCGAAACATGGCAGTTCCTTCGACTTAGCCATCGCCATGGCCGCCCTGCAAGCTGCCGCTGATGTGCATGATCCAGGCCACACCGTGTTCTTGGCTGAACTCGGTCTCGATGGCAGGCTTCGTCCGATACGAGGAGTACTACCTGCCGTACTTTTTGCCGTACAAGCTGGCTATCCGGTTGTTGTGGTCGCGCCGGCGAACGCTGCCGAAGCGCGCTTTGTCCCGGGAGCTGAGGTCAGTACCTTTACCTCGCTGGCGCAGGTCGCTCTGGCTTACGGGGCTAAATCAGCTGAGCTCAATCTCAATCTCGAGACTATCGCGGTGACAGAACCCCGGGCTGCGCCGGTGGCAGTGTCAGGCGATCTCAATGAAGTGGCAGGCCAACACGAGGCCAAGGCGGCGCTCGAGGTAGCCGCCGCGGGTGGCCATCATTTGTTATTAGTTGGACCACCAGGAGCGGGCAAGACCATGCTCGCTGAGCGATTGACCGGATTGCTTCCCGACCTGAGCGATGCCGAAGCGATGGAGGTTACAGCCGTGCATTCGCTCGACGGCCTAAACGGCAATCGGCAGCAGTTGATTCGTCGGCCGCCTTTTGAAAGCCCGCATCACACAGCAAGTACGGTATCGATTATTGGTGGCGGAAATGGTCTGCCTAGGCCCGGTGCGGCGTCTCGGGCGCATCGCGGGGTGCTTTTCTTAGACGAAGCTCCTGAGTATGATCGCCGGGTGCTCGACGCCTTGAGGCAGCCGCTAGAGAGCGGACGTCTGGTGATTCATCGAGCGGCTGGGGTGGCCGATTATCCGGCGCGATTCCAGCTCGTACTCGCTGCGAACCCTTGTCCCTGCGGGAAGTCAGTGGGGAGAAGTCTCGACTGCAGTTGTACCCCCACTGCGCGGCGACGATACTTTCACAGGCTTTCCGGACCGCTACTCGACCGGGTCGATGTGCAGCTGACGGTTGATCGACTCTCGTCATCCCAGCTGGCTGACAGTGCACAGTCAGAGTCCACGAAGGTGGTTGCTCAACGGGTTGCCCGGGCACGAGACAGGGCGCGTCATCGGCTTGGAACATATGGCTATTCGCTCAACTCGGAGGCACCCGGACAGTTGCTACGTGGTGCGCTGCAGTTGCCGCCGAGCACCATCCGAGTCCTGGCATTGGCACTTGAACGCGGGCGGCTCACCGCGAGAGGTTATGACCGGGTGTTGCGACTGGCCTGGACGCTGGCCGATCTAGCAGAACTGGACGAGCCAGGAGCTGAGCAGATCGGCAGAGCCTTGGCGATGCGCACTCAGGGGCTGAGCGAAAGGTGACGGCCGGGATTGCTGCGGAAGAAGCTAATGGCCAGGTGATGCCAGGATCTGGGACTTATCTGGCTCGGGCGGCTCTTAGCCGGGTAATGGAGCCTTCAGATCTACCCGGCCTGGCATTGATTCGAGTGCTTGGTCCTTGGCGCACCATGAGGATTATCGCCGACTACGAGAAACTTGATCCGAAGTCTGAGGAACGAGTTGCTTATTACCTGCAGGAGCAGGCGAGTAAGCAGTGGAGCGGCATTACAGAATGCCTAGCACGTTGGCGGCCTCGGCTGCCGAATCTCTCACCTAGACGAGACCTGCGGTTCATCGCCTCACAGGGCGGCGGCTTATTGATACCCGAGGCTTCGAACTGGCCGACCGCGCTGCGGGACCTGGGACTAAGAGAGCCGATTGCCTTGTGGTATCTGGGCAAGGCCAATGGTCCCGGCTTGTCCTGGCCGCCGCTTCGTGATGTTGTAGCCCTGGTGGGCGCGCGAGACGCGACTGCGTATGGTGAGGCGGTGACTAGTGAGCTCTCTGATGAACTCGTCGCCCGGGGGAAAAGTGTGATTTCAGGCGGGGCTTACGGAATCGACGCGATAGCTCACCGAAGCGCGCTAAAGGCCTCCAGCGAGCTGACTTTACCCACCATTGCGGTGATGGCAGGTGGGCTCGATCGCTTTTATCCCTCCGGTAATCAAGAACTGCTGATGGAGATTACGCGGCGCTGCGTTGTACTGGCTGAAGTGCCGCCGGGTGCCCGACCAACCAGGTATCGATTTCTGCAGCGTAATCGATTGATTGCCGCCCTAGCCGCAGTCACCGTGGTGGTAGAGGCGCGCTGGCGTTCCGGAGCGCTGAGCACTGCTCATCATGCCCTGGACTTGGGACGTGAAGTCGCCGCAGTTCCCGGATCAGTGTATTCCGCCAACTCAGCGGGGTGCCATCGATTATTGCGTGAGGGTGCCGCCTGCGTGACCCAAGCAGCTGAGGTACTTGAGCTAATGTCTCCGCTTGGTGATATCGATACTCAACGGCCCTCAATGACCTCGGAAACCGACGGTCTTCCGGTGCAGGATCTGCTCTTATTGGATGCGTTACCGCTGCATCACACCACGAGCGCAGATAAATTGTGTGCGCTAGCGGGGCTTCCCCTCACTAGCGTTCAGGCTGGACTCGGCCGATTAGAGGCCTTGGGACTAGCCCAGCGCCGCAATGCCGGCTGGAGCCGGGATCACCCGCGGGGTTGATTAGATCTGCGCCCTCGACACGGCGATGCTGCTTGCTTGCGGGGCCTCCTGGCGGCACAGTGGAGGAGTGCCGGAGAATGAACTGCCAGAGTCTTTCGCCGAGGTCCTTGTGGGCTTCGAGCGATATCTGCTGGCCGAACGTGCTCGTTCGGAGCACACCGTGCGCGGGTATCTTTCCGATCTGATCTCGCTGATGTATTTCGCCATTGCCGATGGTGCACGGTCATTGCAGGAGATCGATCTTTCAATCCTCCGGCAGTGGCTGGGGGAGCAGAGCTCAGCCGGGCTAGCACGATCCACCTTGGCTCGTCGAGCGGCATCGGCACGCACCCTCATGGCCTGGGCGCTACGTGAGGGTCTGATTGAGCAGAATCCCACCGTGCGGCTGAAAGCACCAAAACAACAAAAAACTTTGCCCGGAGTGCTGCATCAGGCGCAGATGCAACGGCTGATCGCCGAGTTCGAGCTGCGTGCGGCCGAGGGCAGCGCACCGGAACTGCGGAACCAAGCGATGATCGAGTTGCTTTACGCCGCTGGACTGCGAGTGGGCGAGCTCGCCGCCCTCGATATCGACGATGTGGATTTTGACCGCCGGACGGTTCGCGTGCTGGGTAAAGGGAATAAGGAACGTACAGTGCCTTTCGGGCTGCCGGCAAGCAAAGCGCTCAACCGATGGCTGCGGGAAGGCCGTGCTCAGTTGTATCAGCCAATGAGCGGAGCAGCTCTATTTCTCGGCGCCCGCGGCGGGCGCATTGACCAACGGCAGGTGCGCGCCGTGGTCGCCGAAGGTCTCGCTGCTTTAGGCGATACAGCGGCGACCAGCCCACATGCGCTACGGCACAGCACTGCAACGCATTTGCTCGACGGCGGAGCAGATTTGCGGGCGGTGCAAGAAATTCTGGGTCATTCATCGCTGGCCACCACTCAGATTTACACTCATGTCTCAGTCGACAGATTGCGGGCAAGCTACCGTCAGGCTCATCCGCGCGCCTGATTCAACCGGCTCGCCCTTTAGCCCACTCGATGAAAGTTTCACTCACGAAATTCCACTGAGGTAATTAGCGTCTGGCGTTCTGTCGCCGAATACGGCACAATAAATTTAGAACAAATAGCGGCAACCATCCGTTAGCACGCAGGTCGTTGGGGAAGACGTACCTACAGCTATGGAGGATGGAATGTCTGTTGTAATGGCACGTGGAGTGCTTTTCGTGCACTCCGCCCCTACTGCGTTGTGCCCGCACGTAGAGTGGGCCATCGGATCGGTGCTCGATGCACGCACCGATCTTGAGTGGACCGCTCAGCCTGCTGCGCCCGGAATGTTTAGGGCAGAACTGTCCTGGACCGGGCCGCAAGGCACCGGGTCTCTGCTGGCCTCAGCGCTCCGCGGCTGGGCTCACTTGCGCTACGAGGTAACAGAGGAGCCGAGCTCCGGTGTGGATGGCGGACGCTGGTCACATACCCCTGAACTGGGCATCTTCCATGCAGTCACCGATGTGCACGGCAATATCATGGTCTCCGAAGACCGGATTCGCTACGCCTACGAAGCGGGAGCGGGGGATCCTGCCCGGGTCTACCATGAACTCTCAATAGCACTCGGCGAAGCCTGGGATGAGGAATTGGAAGCTTTCCGGCACGCCGCCGAGGGTGCGCCGGTGCGTTGGCTGCATCAGGTTGGCTAGTTCCTCGAGGTCGAAAGACCTAGATTAGCGGCAGTGGCTCTGACGCAGATAATTGAGAAGAACAAACGGCTGTGGGTCGGTAGGAAATCCTCCTACCGACCCACAGCCGTTTGAGTTCACCGCGGGAATGCCTACGGTGAACTCGCCGTCTTAGTAGTTACGCACCACGATCACCGCGTTGTGCCCACCAAAGCCGAATGAGTTGCTGAGCGCGACAATATCGCCCTTCGGCAAATCGCGGGCTGTGGTGACCACGTCGAGCGGGATTTCCGGGTCCTGGTTCTCCAAGTTAATGGTGGCCGGTGCCTTGCGATCAACCACTGCCATCGTGGTCAGCACAGCCTCTACAGCACCGGAAGCGCCGAGCAGGTGGCCCATCTGCGACTTAGTAGCGGACACCGCCACATTGTCCACGTGATTGCCCAGTGCGGCCTTCAGAGCGGTGTACTCCGGCTTATCGCCGACCGGGGTGGAAGTGGCGTGCGCATTGACGTGCACCACGTCTTCGGCCTGCGCCCGGGCATCAAAGAGTGCAGCCTTGAGGGCTCGGGTCGCACCCAGGCCTTCCGGGTCAGGGGCGGTGATGTGGTAGGCATCGGCGGTCACCGAGGTGCCGGCCAGCTCACCGTAGATGCGCGCGCCGCGAGCGAGGGCGTGCTCTTCTGCTTCAAGCACCAGAGCACCGGCACCTTCACCCATCACGAAGCCATCGCGATTGAGGTCGTAGGGGCGGGAAGCGTGCTCAGGGTCATCGTTGCGCCGGGAGAGCGCCTGCATGGAGGAGAAGGAGGCGAGCGTCATCGGGTGAATTGCTGCTTCGGTGCCACCGGCCATCACGACGTCGACCTTGCCTGAACGAATCAGTTCAAGCCCTTGGTGGAGTGCCTCAGTGCCGGAAGCACAGGCCGAAACCGGGGTATGCGCCCCGCCACGAGCGCCGAGGTCTAAGCTGACGGCCGCAGCTGCGCCATTGGGCATCAGCATCGGTACCGTCATCGGCAGTACCCGTCGGGGGCCACGGTCACGCAGGGTGTCCCAGGCATCGAGCAGGGTCCAGACGCCGCCAATACCAGTGGCGAAGGCAACAGCAAAGCGATCGTGATCAACATCTTCAATCGCGGCATCTTGCCACGCCTCGCGGGCGGCGATCACGGCGAACTGACTGGATGGATCCAGCCGCTTGGCTTCGACCCTGGTCAGTACCTGATCCGCCGGGTTGGATACCCTGGCGGCAAAAGTTACCGGCAGCTCGTACTTCTCGACCCAGTCATCAGTGAGGGTGTGCGCTCCGGAGACGCCGATCAACGCGTTCTTCCAGGTTGTGGGGACATCGCCACCGATCGGGGTGGTCGCGCCCAGTCCTGTGATGACAACTTTGCGGGACATGTTTTCTCTCTCTTAAAGGTATGAAATAACGATTAGCGGCGGCGTTCAGCACACCATTAACCGGACCGAGCTAGCCCCTGTCTCAGCGCAGCACCTTCGCTGCTATGACGGCAGGTGCTGCACTGCAACAGCGCTGTTTCGGGGTATTAGCTCTGGGCGTTAGCGATGTAGCTAACGGCGTCGCCAACGGTCTTGAGGTTCTTGACCTCTTCGTCCGGAATGCGTACATCGAACTTCTCTTCGGCGTTGACCACGATGGTCATCATCGAGATGGAGTCAATGTCAAGATCGTCGGTGAAGGACTTGTCCAGCTCCACAGCCTCGGGAGCCAAGCCGGTCTCCTCGTTCACGATCTCGGCCAAACCGGCCAGGATTTCTTCGTTGCTAGCCATTCTTGGCTCCCTTTCTACGGTGTTCGCTCAGCAGAATTTGTCCTGAGCAGTGTCGATCAAACCACGGATGTGGCCTGAATCGCGAACTTTCACTGCGTTTTGCGCGGAAAGCTCGCTAAAACTATGAATTTATGGCAAAACTACTACCTGGGCGCCGAATACCAGACCCGCACCGAAACCGATTTGTAGCGACAGTCCGCCGCTGAGCTCAGGGTTTTCTTGAAGCAGCCTGACAGTGGCCAGCGGGATCGATGCGGCGGAGGTGTTGCCGGTGTCTTCGATATCGCGGCCAACCACCACGTGGTCGGGCAGCTTCAGTTCCTTCACCAGAGAATCAATAATTCGCATATTGGCCTGGTGGGGCACAAAAGCAGCAAGATCATCAGCGGTGACGCCAGCGGCCTCCAGCGCCTGCTTGGCCACTTTGGCCATCTCCCAGACCGCCCAGCGGAAAACTGTTTGGCCGTCCTGACGTAGCGTCGGCCAAAGGTTCATGCCAGCAGAAGCCAGCGCTTCGTCCGGGCCGGTGTCGGTGCGTGCTGCGAGCGAGAAATCTCGAACCTCAAGCAGCGAATGGGTCATCCCGATAGCGTCCCACTTGCTACCGTCGGAGCCCCAGATGGTCGGCCCGATGCCAGCGCTTTCGGAAGGGCCAATAACGGCCGCACCGGCACCATCACCGAGCAGGAAGGAAATGGTGCGTTCGTGGTTGTCGATCACGTCGGAGAGCTTCTCAACACCGACCACCAAGACGTAGTCAGCGGTGCCGGAGCGAACTAGCGCATCGGCCTGACCTATGCCATAGCAATAACCAGCGCAGGCCGCCGAGATATCAAAAGCCGGGGCCGGAGTCGCGCCGAGCCGATCGGCCAGCAGCGATGCCGCCGAGGGGGTTGCGAACTGGTGTGTCACGGTGGAAACGATGACCGCGCCCAGCTGAGAGGCCTCAATGCCAGCTTGAGCCATTGCCTCGCGAGCGGCCGCCTCAGCCATTTCGACCACGCCGATTTCCTTCGGTGCGCGACGGCGGGTGACAATGCCGGTGCGCTGCCGAATCCACTCATCGGAGGAATCGATCCACTGGCAAACGTCATCATTGGTGACGACCAGTTCGGAGCGGTAGGAGCCGAGGCCTAGGATGCGGCTGTGCTCCCGGAGAGCAGATTGTTTGAGACTGGGGGTGGACATTATTTCCCTTCCGCTGGCGCTGCCGAGGCGGCGCTTGCGATCAGTTCACGGGCTGCTTCAAGATCGGCGGGTGTTTTTACCGCGACACTGCTCACGCCCGGCATTGCTCGCTTGGCTAGTCCCACCAGGGTCCCGGCGGGAGCCAATTCGATAACGGCGGAGACGCCGCGGCTCAGCATGGTCTCCATGCAAAGATCCCAGCGCACCGGACGAGAGACCTGCGCAATCAAGCTCTCTAGCCCGGCGGCACCGGAGGAGACCTCGGCCCCGTCGTAGTTGGAAAGCAAGGTGACTGCGGGATCGCTAGGATTCAGCGTTGGTTTGAGGGACTCCAGTGCTGTCACCGCGGAAGCCATATGCTCGGTATGGAATGCACCGGCTACCTTCAGTGGGATGACTCTGGCTTTGGCAGGCGGGTTCTCTGCGAACGCGGCGAGCTGCTCAAGGGTGCCAGCGGCCACGGTCTGCCCCGCACCGTTGACATTGGCCGGGGTGAGCCCGGCCGCGGCAATCGCGGCCAAGACCTCGACGGGGTCGCCACCTAGCACGGCGCTCATTCCGGTCGGGGTGACGGCGGCCGCCTTTGCCATTCCATTGGCACGTTCCCGGACGAAGGTCATCGCCGCCGTCTCGTTCAAAAGCCCGGTCAGCGCGGATGCGGTAATTTCGCCTACCGAATGACCCGCGGCAAGAGCGTGAGGATTAGCGCTGCTGAGCAGCTGATCGCCGAGCAGCGCCCGGCCAGCAATCAAGCCCGCGGCCACGATCAGCGGCTGCGCGATGGCGGTGTCTTTAATGGTCTCAGCGTCAGAGCTGGTACCGTGTGCAGCTAAGTCAACACCGGCGACCTCGCTGAGCGCGGCTAATTGTTCCGCAACGCCAGGCAACTCGAGCCAAGGAGCGAGGAAGCCGGGGGACTGGGCGCCCTGTCCAGGGCAGAGGATTGCAAACACGTTATCTAGCTTTCCAAAAAGAACCGGATTTTCCGGTGTTTGTCGACACCAAGCTGCTGCAGGCATCTTGTAGGTTGTCTACAAAAAGTATCAGTAGTTGCCACGAAAGCAGTCCGAGTTTTAGTTGACTGTCCATCATTGGGCTTTCATGGGTTGTGCCAGTCTACCGACCGCAAGGGCGGTTTGCAGGACAAAAGCCTCCCGGGGCAGCAGCGGATCCCAACCGGTAACATCGGTCACCCGCCGCAAGCGGTAACGCACCGTGTTGGCGTGGACGAATAGCTCGCGGGCAGTTGCTTCAAGCGAATGGCCCAGGGCGAGGTAGCTGCTGAGCGTCTCGACCAGCCCATTTGAAGCCGCTAACAGCGGACGATAGATCCCTCGCACCAAGGCTCGCCGCGCATCGTCGTCACCGTTCATCACCCGCTCAGGCCATAGGTCATTAGCGGCAGCGGGGCGGGGCGCTTGGGGCCAGGCGCGGATCGCTGCCAGCCCGGCGAAGGCTGCCCTAGCCGAATGGCTGGCTTCCACGAGCGAAGCCGCCTCCGGGCCGTAAACCACCGGACCCTGGCCGAATAGTTCGCTAATTCGGAAGTAGGCGCTTTCAGAATCGTTCACCCCGCCAAGCACCACGATCAACCGGTCACCTTGGATGCCCACTAAGGCGTCTTCGGCGTGTCGGCTGGCCGCTCGACGCAACTCGTTGACAAAGCCTTGGCCAGCTCCCTCCGGCGCCGAGCCGACCATCACGGTGAACCGGTCGTCTGATTTCCAACCGAGGGCGGCAATCCGGGAACGCAGCACATCGGTATTCTCGCCGCGCAGGATCGCATCGACGATCAACGATTCCAGACGGGTGTCCCACGCGCCACGTGATTCGGCCGCCCGCGCATAGACATCCGCAGCCGCAAACGCCACCTCCCGGGCGTAACGCAAAACGGCTTCCCGCAGTGCAGCCTCATCGCCGGGGGCGGCTAAATCGGGGACTTGGTCTTCGACTGTCTGAACCACAATCCGAATTACCTGGAGCGCTTTTTGCAGGCTAATCGAACTAGCTAGCTCGGTTGGTGCGTTTCCAAAAATATCGGTGAGAACCCAGGCCGGTGAGGCGGGCTTTTCATAGTAGCTAACGAACGAAGCGATGCCGTTTTGGGCCAGCAGGCCCAGGGCGCTGCGCTCTTCGGCGTCCAGGCGACGGAACCACGGCAGCGAGACGTCGAGTTGTTTGGTCGTGGTAGTGGAAAGGATGCCAATGCTGGAGCGTAGTTTAGCCAAGGTCTGCGGATTACTCAGGGCACTAACCTTGGCAGGTTTTAAAGAAGGCATGAAGAGAGTCTAGACCTAGTTCTTGTATGAATCTAACAATCATTCAGTTGTTATGGAGGAATAAGCTCAACTATTTTGTGTGAATCCGACAAGCCTTGTCGAGAACGACGGAGGCCTCGAAGGGCAGTCGAAGACTCGTGATCAGCCTTGACCGGCCTTGATCAGGTCTTGAGAAGTTCCCATCGTCCTTCTGAAACGAGTTTTACCTCAGTGTTCTCGACCCGGATCGCTGATTGATCATCGAGGGCATAGGCAGGCCCCGGAATATTCCGTGCCCACCGCTGCGCGTGTTCGATGGTGTGATCCGGCCAACCGGGATAGTCGAGGTGAGGAAATATTGAGAAATCGACCAAGCCGAGCGTTTCGTCGCCTTGCTCGGGACGCCAATTGAGGAACTCCCGGCCAACTCTTGGTGTCAGCGCCATGCTGCCTGCGCTGACACCAAGCCACACGGTTTCCTGCAACTCGGGCAACAGTTGCCCAAGACCTGATTGTTTGATCCAGTGGCTGAGATAACTGGCTTCGCCGCCATCGACGAGCAGTGCGTCGGCATCTCGCACCCAGCGGGTCCAGCGTTCCTCATCGATGCTTGGTAAAGCAGTTAGTTCTAGCACACCAATCGACTTCCAACCCAGACCGCACAAACCTCCTGGGGCGTCCCAGCCATCTGCAATGGTTTTCCAGACCGTCTGGGCTGAACACATCGGCTGACCCCATTGTGCGGTGGGTACCACGAGCGCGCTGGACTCCTCGATAGGCTTGTCCAAAAGTTCGGTCAATGCCTCACGGATGCTCGCGTTGGTGACTCCTCCGGAGGTGAGTAGCAGTTTCACTGGCTTGGTCCATCGCTCGGTGCCGAGGAGCCATTCGCCCGGCGATAGCGTTCATAGATCACGTTTGGGCTGAAGACTCGACTTTCCACCAGGTCCAAGGTGATTGGCGTGGGAACGGCGGGAAGCAAAGGTGTGCCACCGCCGACGATAATCGGATACCGAAAAATCCCCAGTTCGTCGACCAGGCCAGCCTCGATCGCCGGGCCTGCCAACTCCGCGCCACTGATCTCGATATCCTTATCGGTGGATGCCCGAAGGCTCTCGATCTCTTCACTCAGCGTTCCGGTGGCGAGGCGCGCATTCCCTTCGACTCGATCCAGGCTACGGCTGAAGACGACTTTCGGTAGCGCTTTCCAGACCTCAGCGAATTCTGCGTCGAGCGGTGTTCTAATCAGCGTTGGATCGGTCTCCCAGACTTGCATTGTCTGGTACATTCGTCGGCCCAAGAGGCAGCCGCCAAGTTGGCTGACTCGGGCGAGATGGAAGGCGAACAACTCATCGCTCGGTACTGTCCAGCCGATACCGCCACTGCGGTCGTTGATATACCCATCAATCGATACACCCATCGATACCAACAGCATCTCGCTCCTTCGCGGTCCGGGAATCAGCGGCCGGTAGTTTGTCCTTGGCAGAACGATGCCCCGGTCAGAACAGCCGGAACTCGCGAGCCGCTGAGGTGCTCTTATCCTACTCCGCGCGGATTTTCTCGGCACGGCCTTCAGGAGCACAGTTATCCAGGGTTTAATGCAGTCTGGCCTCAGTGAATCGTGGATTCACTGAGGCCAGATAACGGCACCTTGGTACGGCCTGCTGAACTAGCTATCGCCGCCAGCGTTGCCGGTAGTGCCAGCGTTCACATCAAGCAGCCGGTACTTTTCGATTGCCTGCGTAGGAGCCTGCCAATCGATCTCACCGCGACGCGCCAGCATTTCTAGCGCTCGCACCACGATGGAGTGCGAATCGATCTTGAAGAAACGACGAGCCGCGGCCCTAGTATCCGAGAAGCCGAAGCCATCGGCGCCCAGGGTGGCAAACTCATTCGGCACGAATTGGCGAATCTGATCCGGTACCGCCTTCATATGATCGGTCACCGCGACAATCGGACCGGTCGCGCCAGCCAATTGCTGGGTGACAAAGGGGGTGCGAGCCTGAGCTGCCGGGTTGAGGAACTGTTCCTCTTCCGCAGCGAGGCCATCGCGACGCAATTCGGTCCAGGAAGTGACCGACCAGACGTCCGCCGAGACACCCCATTCCTCAGCGAGGATCTGCTGTGCTTCGAGCGCCCACGGTACCGCCACGCCACTAGCTAGCAGCTGTGTGCGCGGACCATCGATCTTGGCCGGGGCGAGCAGGTAGATACCCTTCACGATGCCATTCACGTCGAGTTCTTCGGGAGCTGCCGGCTGCAGGATCGGCTCGTTGTAGACGGTCAAGTAGTACATCACGTTCCGCTGCTCTTCGGTCAGCGAGCCGTCCTTGCCGTACATCCGCTCCAGACCGGAACGCATGATGTGACCGATTTCGTAACCATAGGCCGGGTCGTAGCTGACCACCGCAGGGTTAGTCGAAGCCAGAATCAGCGAATGACCATCCGCGTGTTGCAGACCTTCACCCGTCAGCGTGGTGCGGCCAGCGGTGGCCCCAATCACGAAGCCGCGGGTCATCTGATCGGCCGCAGCCCAAAGCCCGTCACCGGTGCGCTGGAAGCCGAACATCGAGTAGAAAACATAAATCGGGATCAGCGGTTCGCCGTGAGTAGCGTAGGAAGTCCCCGCTGCGGTGAAGGCCGCAACAGAGCCAGCTTCATTAATGCCTGCGTGCACAATCTGACCGGCCGGGGATTCCTTGTAGGCCAACACCAGATCCCGGTCCACCGAGAGATAATTCTGACCCTTCGGGTTGTAGATCTTAGCGGTCGGGAAGAACGAGTCCATGCCGAAAGTACGTGCCTCATCAGGGATGATCGGCACCACTCGCTTGCCGAATTCCTTGTCCCGCATTAGGTCCTTGAGTAAACGGACGAAGGCCATCGTGGTGGCAGCTAGCTGTTTGCCGGAACCACGATTGGCTACCTCATAAGCCTTATCGCCCGGCAGCGTCAGCTCGGTGTGCTGGTGCCGACGCTCGGGCAGGAAGCCGCCGAGTGCCTGACGTCGCTCCATCAAGTACTTGATCTCCGGCGCATCCATCCCCGGGTGGTAGTAAGGCGGGCTGTAGGGATCGGCCTCGAGCTGCTCATCGGTGATCGGGATCCGCAGGTGATCTCGGAAATCCTTGAGGTCTTGCAGAGTGAGCTTCTTCATCTGGTGGGTCGCATTGCGGCCCTCGAAGTGGGTGCCCAAGCCGTAACCCTTGACGGTGTGCGCCAGAATCACAGTTGGCTTGCCCTTGAACTCCACGGCAGCCTTGTACGCAGCGTAAACCTTGCGATAGTCATGACCGCCGCGCTTGAGGTTCCAGATCTCTTCATCGGTCATATCGGCGACCATTTCCTTGGTCTGCGGGGACTTTCCGAAGAAGTGCTCGCGGACGAAACCGCCGGACTCTGCCTTATAGGTCTGATAGTCGCCGTCGACAGTGGTGTTCATGATGTCGACCAACGCGCCGTCGTCGTCCTTGGCCAGCAGGCTATCCCACTCGCGGCCCCAGACCACCTTGATCACATTCCAACCGGCGCCACGGAAGAAAGCTTCAAGTTCTTGCATAATCTTGCCGTTGCCGCGCACCGGACCGTCAAGGCGCTGCAGATTGCAGTTGATCACGAAGTTAAGGTTGTCCAGCTTGTCATTGGCAGCGAGCTGCAGCAGGCCACGGGATTCCGGCTCGTCCATTTCGCCGTCACCCAGGAAAGCCCAGACCTGAGCATCGGAGGTGTCTTTGATGCCGCGGTTCTCCAGATAGCGGTTGGACTGCGCCTGGTAGATCGCATTCATCGGACCGATGCCCATTGAAACGGTGGGGAATTCCCAGAACTCAGGCATTAGTCGTGGGTGCGGGTAGGAGGAGAGTCCGTGACCTTCTTTGGATTTCTCCTGACGGAACCCGTCGAGATCTTCCTCGCTCAATCGGCCTTCCATGAAGGCGCGGGCGTACATGCCGGGGGAGGCGTGACCCTGGAAATACACTTGGTCGCCGCCGCTGGGGTGGTCTTTGCCGCGGAAGAAGTGATTAAAGCCCACTTCGTAGAGCGTTGCCGCGCCAGCGTAGGTGGAGATGTGCCCACCGACACCAATGCTGGGCTTCTGCGCCCGGTGCACCATTACGGCAGCATTCCAGCGCAGCCAGGCGCGGTATTTACGTTCGATTTCCTCGTCGCCGGGGAACTCGGGTTCCTGATCGGCGGGGATGGTGTTGACGTAGTCGGTGGTGGTCACCATCGGCACACCGACGCTTTGCGCTCCGGCGCGCTGCAGCAAGGAACGCATAATGAATTGCGCCCGTTCGGTGCCCTGTTCCTTAATCAGCGAATCAAGGGACTCAATCCACTCAGCCGTTTCCTCCGGATCTCGGTCAGGCAGCTGATTCGTCAACACGCTCAGAATGTGAGAATTTTCTTCCCCAGCAGTCACGTTCAACCTCTCTTGTGAAGCATGCTTTTGCAACATTGGTCTGAAGCATTCATGGGTTTAACCCATCGTTTACTCTAGTCCTCCAAGGCGAGGGATGCGTAGCTGAGGGCCGGACTATGAAGCGAGCGGCGGCGGGATTCCGGGCATTTGAGAACATACTGAGGCCGAGCCGCGGGGCTACCTGAGGCCTTGCTGAGCGGTTCCGAGCTATTGCGGAGTGGCAACGAGGGACTTGAAGCTGGCGGGATTAGGGTGTTGTCTTGTGATCAAACACATACTGCAGAAAGGTTCGGTAAACACCGTGAGCGAGGCCGACGCCGGCACATCGGCGAATGTGGCGGTACCACTTGGGTTCAAAGCAGGCGATCTGATTCAGGAGTTCGGATACGACGAGGACATTGATTTTGACCTCCGTGACGATATTGAGGATCTGATCGGTTCCGAGCTTCTCGAGGAAGATGATCACGAGGTTGTCGATGCGGTTTTACTTTGGCATCGGGCCGACGACGGCGATTTAGTGGATGCGCTGATGGATGTGCTGACTTCCTTAGAGGACGGCGGAGTGGTCTGGGTCCTGAGCCCCAAGTCGGGACGCGAGGGCTACTTGCCGCCCGCTGAGATTCAGGAAGCTGCGCCCACCGCTGGCTTGCATGTCACCTCCTCGGTGGGTGTTTCGGAAGACTGGGCGGCTACTCGCTTGGTTCCCCGCCGCAATAAATGACAATGCTCAAGCCCGGCGCCAGGCTCCCTGATTTCAACCTTGAGAATCAGTTTGGCGAGCGAGTCCTGAGCGATGGCTTGCTAGGCCGTCGGTTGCTGCTGGTCTTTTACCCCTTCGCCTTCTCGCCTACTTGCGGTTCCGAATGGTTTGAGTTGAAGGAACATGCGGAGAGCTTCACCGCTGCCGCGGTAAGCGTGCTCGGTGTCTCGACAGATACCAAGTATGCACTCAGAGCATATGCTGAGGCCGCCGAACTCCCTTTTGAGTTCTTAAGCGACTTCTGGCCGCACGGTGAGGTGTCCCGGGCCTTTGGCGTCTTTAACGAGACACGCGGGATGGCCGAACGCGGCAGCTTTCTGTTCGATGAGTTAGGTCTGCTGCAGGTCAGTTTCGGCAGCCCGAGCAGCACCGCCCGTAGCTGGGAAAGCTACCAGGATGCCCTGACCGCTTTGGCTGCGAAGTGAGCGATGCCAGGGTCCGGCGGCCAGGTCTGGGCTTGACCGGCTTCGTGGCGACCGACGGTGCCGATTCGAGCGTCGAACTGACCGAGCCGCAACGCGAACTCCTCGAACAAGCCGTTGCGCAGTTGCAGGGGCGGCAAATCGCTTTACTGACCGGTGCCGGCCTGAGCACAGACTCGGGCATCCCGGATTATCGAGGTCCTGGAGCGCCGGTTCGCAATCCTCTGACCTATCAGCAGTTCACCCAGGATGAGTCGCTCCGCCGTCGTTATTGGGCGCGAAACCAGTTAGGTTGGCGGCACTTGCACCATGCCAAGCCAAATTCCGGTCATTTTGCGGCTGCCCGGTTGGAGGCACGCGGCCTGCTGAGCGGGACCATCACCCAGAATGTCGATAGGTTGCATGAGGATGCCGGGGCGAGGAACGTGGTTGATTTACATGGCCGCTTCGATCGAGTGATCTGCCTCAACTGCGAAACCGAGTTCGGCCGGAATCAGATCGCCCTGCTGATTGACCAGGCCAATCCTGGTTTCGTGGAGAGGGCAGAGGCGAGCGGGGAGATCGACTTAGCTCCCGATGCCGACGCCGAACTGGATAGCGCCGAGCTGATCGACTCGTTCCACATTCTGGCTTGTCCGGTCTGCGGGGGCATGCTGAAACCAGATTTTGTCTTTTTCGGCGAGAATGTGCCGAAGGAACGAGTTGAGCGAAGCTTTGAGATCCTCAATCGGGCGGAAGTGTTGTTGGTCGCCGGTTCATCGCTCACCGTAATGAGCGGACTGAGGTTTCCACGACGCGCGGTGAAGGACGGCAAATCGGTGGTGATTATTAACCGCGGCCAGACCCGAGGCGACGATCTCGCAACGCTGAAAATCGATCTCGGAGTCGGTGCAGCATTGGAGTACCTCGCCAATGAGCTGCCCGATTTGCGATAAACAAGTCAACATCGGGTAGAGTAGTACTTCGTTGCGCGGCACAGCCGAACAACGATCAAGCACTATGGGTCTTTAGCTCAGCTGGTAGAGCGCCACGTTTACACCGTGGATGTCATCGGTTCGATCCCGGTAGGACCCACCAACGAAGCCGCCGTTCAGACGTATTACACGTCAAAACGGCGGTTTGTGGTTTAAGACTTGCAATTCACCGTTGGCAAACGAAATACCCAAAACCGTAGAAGGACAATCAGGGTCAGCTCACTTTATGAATTGCTGAGTCCTCGAACCGGAGCATCGCGGGCCAGCAGCGCCCAGATCTGAGTGTCGTCGAAACCGTCCTCGAGTTGCCAGGCTTGCCGCATCGTGCCGTCCAAGGTCATCCCGAGTCGCTCGGCGGTCGCCGCGGAACGAACATTAGTGGCTCGGCAATGCCATTCAATCCGGTGGATACCGCGCTGATTAAACGCCCAGTCAATAAGGAACTGACAGGATCTAGTGATCAGGCCATTGCCCTGAGCTGAGGGCTCGAGCCAGCAACCCAACTCGGCGGTGCGTCGCTTTGCGTCGAAGGCCACAAACATCACGCCTCCCACCAAGATTTCGTTCAGCCAGATCCCGATCAGCCGGCCACCGTCCTCGGCGCTCGCCCGGGCATATTTGGAGAGCGTGCCACGGGCCGCTTCAACCCCGTCAGCGACGAAGGAAGGCCCCACCCATGGCCGGATATGCTCCCGCGCCCGATCCATATGTGCAGAGAACTCCTCGGCATGCCAAGGTTCAAGAGCCCGGAGTACGGTACCCGGAGCGAGTTGATGGCTCAACATAACATCCACCCGCTAAGCAATTGCGGGGTCTCGGGGCTGAAAGTCTGGAATTTTCAGACCAGACCGTTCGTCGTCCCAGGCCATCGCGCTGATTCGCCATTCGTCCCCGGTGCGAATTAAGTGAACTGTCTTCATGCCATGTTCCAGGTGCTCTTCACCCGCCTCGGTCCAGGATTTCGAATACCGGCACCAGGCTTGGGCGATGTCCCCGAAGACCTCGATCTGGCTGGACACCAGCCATTCCCGAAAGTTCTCGAATCGACCCGAGCTAAGTAGCTCAATTCGTGGCGCGATGAACTCCTCAACCGAGTAAATCGCTGGCTGCTGGCCGCAGGTACGGACGATGATCGCCTCCGGTAGCAACACCTCGCGGAGTAGTTCTGCCCGCTGCGCCGCCTCTGTACCGGAGACAAAAGCGCTGAGGAACCTTTCGACGACCGCAGAAATCGCGGAGTTCGTGCTGGCCTCGGATTCTTGCTGAGGTGGTGTCACAGATACCCGCTCTCGACGATTCGACGTGTGATTGCAATGGTCAGAACTCAGTCTATGAGTACTCAAAGCTATTCCACCAGCTTTCCGCACGTCCTGACACCTTGCTTGCTTTGCCCTCGACGATCGTCCCTACTGCGGCCTGCCGCGATCTCGACGAAGCCGCAGCGCGGGAAAAATTGCTATCAATGCCACCGCCGCGAGAGCTAAGAAGATGTCTGAATAGGCGTCCGCCTCGACGGACGCTAGCGGGTTCAGCGTCGCTCCGGGAGCCGACTGTCGCCAGGATAAGAGTACGCTGAAAAGTGCCGGCCCCGTTCCCGCTCCGAGGAACTGCGCACTTTGGAAGATGCCGATGCCGCCTCTGGCAAGCTCGCTAGGCAGCAGCTGACTAACCGCGTTAGTGGTGAGAGTCACCACCAGAGCGAAGCCGGTACCAAGGATGGTAACGGCGAGCGCAGCGAGCAGGGGAGGGCGCCCGGCGACCGTCGACATGAGCAGCATCGCCAGTGCAATGAGAGCCAAGCCAATAATGCTCACCGAGCCTTCGTTGGCGCCAGCTTTGCCGAGGCGGCCAGCCAAAACGGAGGTCAGTGCTAAGGCAATGCCTCCCGGGACCATCACTAAACTTCCCTCGCCCGCGCTCAGCCCGTTCACATTGATAATCAGCAGCGGGATCAATACCAAGGCTGAGAGGTTAGCTACCATCGCCAAAAAGATCACTCCGGCAGCGCCGAGGAATCCCCGTTGACGGAATAGCGCTGGAGACACGAAAGGATCTGCTGCGCTGCGACTGCGCAGGGCGACCAGGCTCAGCCCGATCGCTCCGAGCAGCAGTGGTGCCCACGAGGTGGGTTTCGTAAACCCACCGACCCCTTCAGCCTGGGTAACACCGAAAAGCAAGGCTCCAGTGCTCAGCCCTAATAATGCTCCGCCGATCAGATTCAGTCGGGCTCGGGAACGCGGCCGGGCCTGCCCGAGCACGGTGCGGAGGGCAGGGACGAGGGCGAGAGCGGCGAGAAACATGATCCAGAACAATGCCCGCCAGCCCAACAGCTGCCCTAGACCGCCCCCGATTGCGGGCCCGAGCGCGGCCCCGATTCCGCCCGCTGCCGCGATAGCGCCAACCCCAAGCGGGACCTCTCGGCGGGGTAGCAATCGCGAGGCGGCGACAATAGCGAGTACCGGAATAGCGGCTCCACCGAACCCACTCAGTACCCGTCCAATAACAAGCGTGAGGAGAGATGGTGCGAGCGCGCAGATCAAGCTGCCCGCAGCGTAGGCCAGGATCGCTGCGATAAAAACGCGCTGCAAGGACCATCGATCGGCCAGTCGCCCATACAGTGGGATACCGATGGCGCAGGCCAGTAGGAAACCGGTGACCACCCAGCTTGCTTGCGCGGTTGAGCTGGCAAATTCCCTGGTGATGGCGGGAAGGACCAGAGCAACCATGTCGCTGGCAATCGGAATCAACAGCATTGCTGGCATCAATACGGTCAGCAGGCGCGCCAGAGAGGGAGGCACTGGGATTGGTTTTTGGGCGGGCATATTTTGTCCTCGCAGCAGCGAATCCGGCTACCGAGAGATGGAGAATTGTTGTTCAAAGCGCGCGGTGTAGATATCGGTGCCCTTGTACTCAGAAACCAGTTCGGCTCCGGCGAACGCTGGTCCATTCTCCGAAGGGAGCTGGCCGACACCTGCCCGGCTGCCAAGCGGCAGCAGAATCATCGGGTAGTCATGGGGTAGGTAGGTCTCCGTCGGCTCTCTTCCGGCCAGCTGAGCGAGGATGTTCTGTGCGACAACTGCTGCATGTTGCCCGGCATAACCAGCCATCTTGGCTTCAGCGATATTGGTGATATCCCCAATGGCATAGACATGGCGATGCTCTCCGACGCTGAGGTCTGGGTTCACCGCCACCTCAGCACGGTCGGTGAGCTTGGTGAGCTTGCCATCATCGAGGTAGCCGGTGTTCAAAACGGCGCCATAAGCGCGGAAGTAGATGTCGGCCTCAATTATTTGGCCCTTGTCGGTGGTTGCTGAAATGGCCGCCAGAGTGCCAGCGGCAGCATCAGAAAGTTTCTCAATCCGGGTGCCGGTGAGTATCTCGATTTTCAGGGCACCGAGCTGCTGCAGCAGCGATTCTTGAACTTCAGGGAGGAAGGCCGGGAGCAACTTTGAACCTGGTTCGACCACGGTGATGAGCTTATTGGGCCAGACCTCGCGGATCTCTGCGGCGAGTTCCAGGCCGACCGGCCCACCGCCAAGGATCAGCACCCGTGGGGCTTGAGCGAGGGCCTGATGAGTCGCCTGGAAATCGGTCAGCGCCGCCGCGGTTTGATCGGAACTGGGATTGGCCGGATACGGGTAGCTCGAACCGGTAGCCAGCACGATGTAATCGGCCTCAACCCGATCACCCGAGGCTAAACTCACGCCGCCGGGGTCGACAGAGATGGCTTTGTCTCTAAGGTGCTTTCCTCGAGGCAAAATCTGTTCGAGCGGGAAGAAGATATTTGCCGCCCAGTCGGGGCGGGTGAGTGCCCGGAGAGAGCCAGCAATATTGACAAAGGCATCGCGCGGGTCGATGAGGGTGACCTCGGCGTGGTCCTGAAGCTGATGCGCCAGGGCGCTGCCGCCGTAGCCTGCGCCGACGATGACGATTCGTTGAGACATCCGATAAGGCTCCTTGTTGATGGCTATCGGTCATCCAATAGCGGTCTTCTGGTACCTTTCAAGGCTCGGATCAGAAGTCATCAGCAGCCAGACCGCTCTGAGACTAGCCCCATTACGGCCACCCTCGGGGCCATTCTGGCGGCGTAGGATGCAGAGATGGGCACACCTTTGGGAGACTTCATCCGCGCCAAGCGCGATGCCACGTCACCAGCAGATCTGGGCTTGCCCGATGACGGCCGACGTCGTGCGCCGGGTCTGCGGAGGATCGAACTCGCCACCCGCGCTGGGATGAGCGTCGAGTATCTTACCCGGATCGAGCAAGGCCGAGACCGCAATCCGACTCTTCCGGTGCTGCGCGCCATTGCGGACGGGCTAAGCCTTAATGTGGCGGAGCGACGGCATCTGACCTTCCTCGCTAAGATCGCTGGCGGGGCCTGCGTTGGCCAACGCCAGCTCAATCCCGCCCCGTTACGTCAAGAAGTTAGGCCTGCAACCCTCGAAACTCTCCGGCTGCTCGAGCCGGCTGGGGTCGCGATGGTTACCAATAAATTGGGCGATGTGCTGGCCCACACCAGCGCCTTTAATCGGCTGCTGCAGCCCACCGGCTTACTGGACGCTGAAGATCCGAATCTGCTTCGCTACCTTTTCACTGATCCCCGGGCTCAGCAGGCGCTGCTCAACTGGGAATATGTGGCCGATGTACAGACCTTCGACCTTTGGCATGCCCCTACCCTCACCGCCGCAGAGTGGCTCAAAGCTGAGATAGCGGCTCAGGCAGGCCCAGAATTTACCGCCCGGCTCAGCCGAAATCTCCCGCCGGAATCGCGGCCCTGGCAGATCCGTCTACCCGGCGGCATCGTCACGAAGTGGCAACGTGAAGTGCTAGAGACGCCAGCCGAGCCGGAGCAACAGATTGTGATCCTGATCCCAGCGGATGAGCAAACGCGGAATGCCTTTGCGCAAGGTCAACTTGAACAAGACCATTCTGAACAGGACCGCTGGGGTCAGGTAACACCGCTTCGCGCCGTTTGAAGGTAGTCCCAAGCAGATGCTAGGAGCCGTGAGCAGCTCGGTGCGACGGAGCTACTCCACCAGTTTCCCGGCCACCGAATCATCGGCGCTGGCGTAAGCGAGGTCTCGGAAGGAGTCGGGTGCCTCTTTAGCAGCCTCGAAGCTCACGCCGTTGTTCGGTTCCCAGACCATATTCCCGCGCAGCGCCTCGTCTTGTTCCGGGAAATCTTCTCGGTTATGGCAGCCCCGGGTTTCCCTGCGTTCTAATGCGCATTCCAAGGTGGCTCTGGCAGCCAAGAGCGAACCAAGCAGGTCAAAAGCATGAGCCAAGTCATCGAATCCGGCAATGTCTGGATAAGCAGTAACCTGGGGGAGCCGCGCTTCGAGTTCCTCGAGCTTGGCCAGCCCCGCCCTCAAGCCTGCTTCGCTGCGCACGACTCCCGCGTGCTCGGTCATCAGATCGCGGACCGCTCGCTGCATCCGACGTGGACTTTCCTTACCATCACCGTTCAGTAGGCCTTGCATTTCGGCGCGGGCGGCTTCCACGGCGGCCGGGTCACGCTGCACCTGGCTCCGGTTTCGTGAATACTCGGCTACTTCCTCGCCGACAATCCGGCCATAAACCATTAGCTCAATCAAAGAATTGCCGCCGAGTCGATTAGCCCCGTGCAGGCCGCTTGAAGCTTCCCCAATGGCGTAGAAGCCCTCAACACCGGTGCCGTGATCTTCCGGCCGAACCCAAACCCCGCCCATTGAATAGTGTGCGGTGGGTGCAACCTCGATCGGAGTTTCGGTGATGTCGAGCATTTGCAAGTCGATCAAGCTCCGGAATAATCGAGGCAACTTGGCCCGAATCTGCTCTTTCGGCAGATGCGAAACGTCGAGATAGACGCCACCTTTTTTGGTGCCGCGTCCCGCGGCGATCTCGGTGTAATTAGCTAAGGCGACCCGATCCCGGGTGGAAAGCTCCATCCGTTCAGGATCATAACGATCCATGAAGCGCTCGCCCTGCGCGTTACGCAGCACGCCGCCTTCGCCGCGAGCCGCTTCGGAAACCAGGGTGCCCGCCGCATCCTCTGGTTCCAGTAGGCCGGAGGGGTGGAACTGGACCAATTCAGCATCGCGGATCTTGCCACCGGCGAGAGCAGCGAGGCGGAAGGAGTCGCCGGTGTTTTCGTCGCGACGCGAGGAGGTGTAACGCCAGATTCTGGTGTGGCCACCAGCGGCTAGGATGACGGCATCGGCGTGAATAACCACCGGAGTTCCATCGATCACATCAAAACCGTAAGCACCAAAAACCACCCCGTCGCTGACCAGAATCCGAGTGATGTACATCGTGTCCACAATCTCAACCCCAGCGGAGCTGGCCCGGTTCACCAAGGTGCGCTGAATCTCCAGGCCGGTGTAGTCCCCGGCGAAACAAGTCCGACGGTACCGGTGCGCCCCGAAGAAACGCTGACTCAGCCGGCCGTCGGCCTCCCTGGCAAAGGGCATTCCCCAACGTTCCAGGTCTGCAATGCCACGGGCGGCGTTCTTAGCGACGATTTCCACAATCTCCGGGTCAGCCAGATAGTAGGACTCGCGTAGCGTGTCTGCGGCGTGTTGCTGCCAGCTGTCCTCAGGATCCATCGTGCCCAGGGCGGCATTGATGCCACCGGCAGCGAGTGTGGTGTGAGCGTCGTGCTTACGACGTTTGCCGACCGCAAGTACCTTCACACCCCGTTCGGCGAGTTCGATGGCGGCGCGCAGCCCCGCGCCACCGGTGCCAATGACCAGCACATTGGTAGCTAATTGACGTTCAGAATTGGTCGATGTCTTCATACTGTCAATGCTAGAAATCTTGACATGATTACTCCAATGAATAATTTGAGTAGTTATCATGCATTTATGCTATTGACATGAACCTCGAACAGCTTCGCAGCTTTGACGCGGTCGCACGGATTGGCCACTTCACCAGAGCCGCCGAGCAACTGCATTTAGCGCAACCGTCCTTGAGTAGACAGATAGCCACCCTTGAACATGATTTGGGCGCCGAGCTTTTCCATCGGGTCCGAGGCCACATCACCCTTACCGCTGCTGGCGAGCGTTTGCTGCCGCTGGCCCGTCGGATGCTCGCCGACGCTGAATTGGCGCGTCTGGAAATGGCTGAATTGGCGGATCTGCGTCGGGGAGCGGTGCGACTGGGGGCAACCCCGACCTTGTGCATCAGCCTGGTGCCCGAGGTACTCGCCGCCTTTCGACAGAAATTTCCGGGTATTGAGCTGCGCATTACCGAGCGGGGCTCGAACGGTCTAGCCGAGGAACTTGAGGAGGGGGCATTGGACCTTGCCTTGATGACCGCAACCGAAAGTATCGCGCCTTCCGCGATGAGCCTGAATCGACTTCCGCTGCTGAACGAGCAACTAGTGGTGATTGGGGCGGTATCTGATACAAATTTATCCTCGCGTCAGATCATCAGTCTTGAAGAACTCGCGACCTTCCCGCAGATCGCTTTTCACCGCAGCTACGATTTGCGGCAAGCCACCGACGCCGCCTTCCGAGCCGCCCATCTCGCACCCTGGAACGCAGTTGAAGGGGCCGAAATGGATGCCGTGCTGCGCTTTGTCGAGCGCGGTATTGGGGTGGCTGTGGTGCCCGCTATGGTGCTCCTGGACAGACCGAAGCTGCACTCCTTGCGGCTCAGTCAACCGCAATTGAGTAGGACGATCAGTCTGGCTCATCGTCCCGACTTCAGGCTCAGCCGAGCCGCTCTCGCGATGCAGCAATTGATTGTTTCAACCATTGAGCAGATTACCTCGGTTGGCGCCCCGCTCGCTGAGCTACTCAGCAAAGCTGATTGAGGATGAGTGACGGGGGAGTTGCTGTTAGGCCACGTTTTGACTAAGCGTCGAGAGCTCGTCTAGATCAAGGGATAGCATCTGGAGAGAACTGTTTTTCGATTCATTAGATCCAGAGGTCATCATGTCGGACTTTCCGCAACTACCTGGCGCGCAACCGCAGAATAATCAGCCCTATCAACCGGCTCCAGGTAACCAGCCCGCAGGCTACCCGCAACAGGGACAGAACGCCTATCCACAATCCGGGCAGCAATCCGGACAGTACCCCTATCAGCAGGCCAATTACCGAGGCGGCTACCCATCAGCAGGCTATCAGCCCGCGCCACCGTCCGGGGCGGGGAACGCGCTCGGCATTGTGGCCTTGGTACTCGGGATTATTGCGCTGGCCTTGTCCTGGATCCCTTTCGTCGGATTAATCAGCGTGTTGCTAGGCCTGGCCGCGCTGATTTGCGGTGGCATCGCGTTGGCTCGGAAGGGTGCCGCCAAAGTGATGCCCGCGATTGGCGCTTCGCTTGGTTTGGTAGCCATGGTGGTGGCAATTGTGGTGACGATTGTGACCACCATTGCGATTGGTAATGCAGTGCAGCAAAGCGTCGATCTGCCTTCTGGGTTCCCGACTAGCCTGCCTACTGAGCTCAATAAGGAACACAGCTTCAAGTTGGTAGTCAGTTCAGATGTTGCCGCCGAGATCAGCTATTCGGCGGCTAATGAGAGCGAGAGCAAAATCCCGGTGAACGGAAGCTGGGAGAAGGCCATCGCCGGTAAATCAGTATTGGGACTTGCCACGATTTCGGTGAGTGCCAAGGAATACACCGGTAATGGCAAGTTGAGCTGCGAAATTTTCGTCGACGGCCAGAGCGTGGACAAGAAGTCAGGCGTTGACTATGTCAGTTGCTTCGGCTCGCTGAAGTAATGCCTGAGCTGACCCTGGCAGTAGGGACGTTTTGCTCAGTGCTAAGCCTAGGTTGTCAGCTCGGGCACTAAAAAACTCCTGACCGTCGTTATTGGGGGATACGACGGTCAGGAGTCATGTTTAAGCATAGTCCGGCTTGGCCAGGATGCAAACCCGGCACGGCATGTCGTGAGCTTTTTTGGGACTGAATGTTGCGAAAACCTCAGAGGGGCTGCCACGGTCCGATGATGCGTGCGAATATGGGGATCCGATGAGCTACTTGAGCAGTGTCCCGGAACAGCTGGATTTCAGCCAAAATAAAAGACCTTCTGCGCTGACTATTGGGGGATGCCAGCGCAGAAGGCCATAAATAAATATACAAGCTTTTGCATACAAGTCAAATCGCTTCCGTCCACCGAGAGTTGCGTGGCGTCACGTAGCGGTACCAGACCGGCAAAGCGCTTCGAAGGGCACTAGGCTTTAACTGTTAGGACTTTTATGATCCATGGAGGAAGAATGTCTGCACAGATCGGTGTAACCGGACTGGCCGTAATGGGCGCGAATTTGGCTCGAAATCTGGCCCGGAATGGCTTCACAGTAGCCTTGCACAACCGTTCGGTGAGCCGAACCGATGAACTTTTGGCCAAACACGGCAGCGAGGGCGACTTCGTCCGCACCGAAACCCTGGAAGAGCTGGTCGGTGCCCTGGAGAAGCCGCGTCGGGTGCTGATTATGGTCAAGGCTGGAGCGCCGGTTGACTCCGTGGTGGATCAGCTAGTTCCGCTGCTTGAAGAGGGCGATATCGTCATCGACGCCGGAAACTCACATTTTGAGGATACCCGCCGTCGGGAGGCAGCGCTCGCCAAGCAGGGCCTGCACTTCGTTGGCATTGGCGTCTCCGGTGGTGAGGAAGGGGCGCTGAACGGCCCGTCGATTATGCCCGGTGGCTCGCAGGAGTCATACCAGGCGCTCGGGCCGTTGCTGGAGAAAATTTCCGCTCACGTCGACGGCCAGCCTTGTTGCGCCTGGATTGGCACCGACGGTGCCGGTCATTTCGTCAAGATGGTGCATAACGGCATTGAATATGCCGATATGCAGGTGATCGGTGAGGCTTACGACCTACTGCGCAGCGGTGCCGGCCTGGAGCCTGCGGAACAGGCCGAAGTGTTCTCGGAATGGAACAAGGGTGAACTTTCCTCGTTCCTGATCGAAATCACCGCCGAAGTGCTTGGCCACGTTGACGCTAAAACCGGGAAGCCGTTTGTCGATGTGCTGGTTGACCAGGCCGGGCAAAAAGGTACCGGGCGCTGGACGGTGATCTCGGCGCTTGAACTCGGCTCACCAACTTCGGGCATCGCTGAGTCGGTCTTCGCACGCGCGTTGTCATCTAAAGCATCCCAACGGGTCGAAGCACAGCAGTTGCTAGTCGCGGAGACGAGCGAAGTGAGTATTCCGGAGAGCTTTGTCGAGGATGTTCGGCAAGCGCTCTACGCCTCCAAATTGGTCAGCTACGCTCAGGGGCTCGATATGCTCACCGGTGCTGCAGCCGAGTACAACTGGGATTTGAAACTTGACGAGATCGCTTCGCTCTGGCGTGGCGGCTGCATCATTCGTGCTGAACTGCTCAAAGACATCACCAAGGCTTATGCTGCCGAGGAGAAACCGGCCAATCTGCTCTTCGCCCCGGCTTTTGCGGAGGCCATTGCACAAGCATTGCCGGCCTGGCGTCGAGTGGTCTCGATTGCTGTCCAGCTGGGCATTCCGGTGCCGGTTTTCTCGGCCTCGCTCGCCTACTATGACGGGCTGCGCCGCAAGCGGCTACCCGCTGCGTTGACCCAGGGCTTGCGCGACCTCTTCGGTGCGCACACCTACCAGCGTGTCGACGCCGAGGGCACCTTCCACACCCTATGGGGCGAGGACAAGTCTGAAATCGAAGCCGTCGATAGTCACTAGCTTCCTGGTGTACGGCTGAGGGCCTGGGGTTCGCTCGCGAGCGAACCCCAGGCCCTCAGTTCTTGTTTCGAGTTAGATATACATTGCCGGATCGATATATTCAGCCGGATCAACTGCCGGAGCGGTCTCTCGCTTCGCATCTCGATGCCGCCAGGTAGCCGGGATGCCGGTCAGAATCGACTCTGCCGGGGCATCCTTGACCACCACGGCATTTGCGCCGATTGCGCTGTCTGAGCCAATCACGACCGGGCCGAGCACCTTGGCGCCAGCGCCAACGGTGACTCGATCTCCTAGCGTGGGGTGGCGTTTCACCTTCGCTAGCGAGCGTCCGCCCAGGGTGACGCCCTGGTAGAGCATGACATCATCGCCAATTTCGGTGGTCTCGCCAATCACCACACCCATTCCGTGATCAATGAAAAAGCGCCGGCCAATGGTGGCCCCGGGGTGAATTTCAATTCCGGTCAGCGCCCTGGTCAGCTGGGAGAGCGCCCGCGCCGGGAATCGCAGCGCAGGGTTCTGCCACATCTTATGGGTCAGTCGATGCACCCAAATGGCGTGCAGACCTGAATAGATGAAAAAGTTCTCCGCCGTGCCGCGGGCCGCCGGATCGTGGGAGCCAGCAGCTTGCAGGTCTTCGCGCAGTCTGGCGAAGAATGTCATCTTTAGCCTCGGATATCGTCGTACAGAACGGTGGAGATGTAGCGCTCACCGAAGTCGCAGACCACTGCGACGATCAGTTTCCCGGCATTTTCCGGTCGCTTTGCCAATTCTAGAGCAGCCCACACAATGGCGCCGGAGGAGATGCCACCGAGAATGCCTTCCTCGGTACCCAACGCCCGCGCAATCCGTAGTGAATCCTCGATGGTGGCGTCGAAAACCTCATCGTAGACCTCGGTGTCCAATACCTCGGGAACAAAGTTAGCGCCGAGACCCTGGATCTTGTGCGGTCCGGGGCTGCCACCGTTCAGGATGGGGGAGTCTTTCGGCTCTACAGCGACAATCTGCACGTCCGGCTTGCGTTCTTTCAGCACCTGGCCGACGCCGGTAATAGTACCGCCGGTACCAACACCCGAGACGAAAATATCGACAGCACCGTCGGTGTCTTGCCAGATCTCTTCGGCGGTGGTGGCACGGTGGACAGCCGGGTTTGCCTGGTTAGCGAACTGCTGGGCCCAAATAGCATTCTCGGTGCTGGCGACGATCTCCTGCGCCTTTTCAACCGCACCGCGCATGCCCTCAGAACCCGGGGTGAGCACGATTTCCGCACCATAAGCACGCAACATCACTCGACGTTCGGTAGACATGGTTTCCGGCATCGTCAGAATAACCTTGTAGCCACGGGCCGCGCCGACCATGGCCAGCGCAATGCCGGTGTTTCCAGAGGTGCCTTCTACGACGGTGCCACCGGGTTTTAGCGCCCCGGAAGCTTCAGCGGCGTCGATGATGGCCTTACCGATGCGATCCTTCACACTGTTTGCCGGATTATAAAATTCCAGCTTGACCGCGACCGTGGCGTCCAAGCCCTCGGTCAGGCGGTTGAGTTTCACCAGGGGGGTGCGTCCAACGAGTTCGGTGACGTTTTCGTAGATGGCTGCCATCGGATTCCTATCTGAGTCGCTTTGGGTCGTGCCTAGCTGGTCTGCTTGAAGTCCTTGCAAATTTTAGCCAGCCGAGCCGCTCTCGCCTAAGCCACTAGCCACGAAGAGTAATATTTCCGGGCTTTCGCCAGCTTCGGATTAATGATCACCTGGCAATAACCTTGCTCAGGGTGCTTGGCGTAGAAATTCTGGTGATATTCTTCGGCTCGGTGGAAGGTTGGCAGCCGGGTGACCTCGGTGACGATCGGATCGTTCCAGAGCGTTTGTGCCCGAGCTATGGCCGCTTGAAAACTCGCTTGCTGCTCGCCGTCAACATAGAACATCGAGGAACGGTATTGGGTGCCAACATCGTAGCCCTGCCGGTTGAGGGTGGTGGGATCGTGAGAAACGAAGAACAGGTCGAGGATCACCTCTTCCGGAACAATTGTCTCGTCAAAGCTCACCGCAACCACCTCGGCGTGTCCGGTCACACCCGAGCAGACCGACTCGTAGTCTGGGTGGCTGGTGTAGCCGCCGGTATAGCCCGAAACAACCTCAGTGACGCCAAGGGTTTTTTGATAGATCGCGTCCAGGCACCAGAAACAGCCGCCGCCTAATACAAAAGTCTTCACAGTACTCTCAATGTTCCTCGACGACAGAAGATTCCCGTGGCTGTTCCGATCAGCGACATAGGATGGGGCTATGGACCAGCTTGAACCCGAAGAAAGCCAGTCAGCGGAGCCCGAATACCAGGCTCAGACGGCGACTCTTGCCGAAGTGCAGCTTGCCGTGGAGGAGTTATGGCCGGAGTCCTTGGCTGAAGAATGGGACGCTGTCGGACTTGTGGTGGGCAGACCCGCCGCCCAGGTGCGGAAGATACTCTTCGCGGTAGATCCAACTCTCGAGGTGGTCGATGAGGCCCTTGAATGGGGTGCCGATCTGATCATTACCCACCATCCCTTGCTCTTAAAGGGCGTGACTTCGGTCGCCGCTAACACCGGTAAGGGGCAGGTGGTGCATGCCTTGATCGAATCCGGCTGCGCCCTGTTGGCGGTGCACACCAATGGCGATTCCGCGGTGGGCGGTGTCTCCGACGTGATTGCTGATGCCTTGGGTCTAGAAGAGGTAAAACCCTTGCAGGCGGCCCGGCACGGTCTGCCGGAAGAAGGCATCGGCCGGATCGGAGACTTGCCACAGGCAATGCAACTGGGCGATTTCGCTGCCCTGGTCTTTAGCGTGCTGCCGGCAGTGGCCGGTGGCGTGAAGGTTGCGGGGGATCGGCAGGGGCTGGTGCGCCGCGTCGCGGTGTGCGGAGGAGCCGGGGACTCGCTATTGGAATTGGTGCAGAACCTGGGTGCTGACGTCTACCTGACCGCAGATTTACGTCATCATCCCGCCTCTGAAGCACGCGAGGGGCGCCCTGGTGGCCGACCCTACCTCGTTGATCTCTCCCACTTCGCCTCGGAATGGCTGTGGCTACCGGCGGCCGCTCAAGCTTTGGGGAACGTACTCGGGGATCAAGGATTTGATGTCGAGTTGCGTGTCAGCCAGGTCAACACCGATCCCTGGGATTTCATTTTGACTCCCGGGGAGGGCTGAGAGGCCGTAGGCTTAGAACACTGGTTTTTATGGAGAAGAGGGTACTGATGGCGAAAGCTGCTCCGGCTGAGCAATTGAGGTTATTGGATTTGCAGGCGTTGGACGGCCGAGTCAAAAGCCTCGACAAACAGGCAAAAACCTTAAAGGCCGATCCACGGCTGACTCAGTTACAGGCCGAGGTGGCGGCGGCCCAGTCAGCGCTCGGCCAAATAAGCATTGAACTTTCAGACACTCAGCTCGAATTGAAGCGCTCCGAGGGCGATGTCGAACAAGTTGTCAGCAGAATGGAACGCGACGAAGCCAGGCTGAATGCCGGCGGACTGTCGAAAGACCTGATGGCGTTACAGGCGGACCTCGCCTCATTAGCTAAGCGTCGTTCTGATCTAGAAGATGCCGAACTGGAAGTGATGGAGCGGCTCGAGGATGTCACCGGCCGCCAAGCCACCCAACAATCAGTGGTGCAGGGCTTGCAGGGGCAATTAGAGCTTGTCCAGAGCGAGATAGATGCTGCACTCGCTGAGGTGCTGGCAGACCGCGAGGAAACTCAACAGAAACGCACCGAACTGGCTGAAACTTTTGAGGCAAGCTTGCTTGGCGTCTATCAGAAAACCCTTGAACGCCGTGGCATTGGCGCAGCTCGTCTTTTCCACGGTACTTCGGAGGGATCAGGTATGCAGCTGAGCCCCGGTGACCTGGCAGATATTTCTAAAGCGGCTGACGACGACATCGTGTTCTGCCCGGACTCCGGCTGCATCCTGGTGCGCTCCGGCGAGTGGAGCTAACTCGGTCCTCAGCAGGCCGCCGGAATCTTCGATGGGCCCAGCATCAGTAACTCTATCTAGTTCTTGTCTAGTGCCTGACTAGTTCTGTTCTAGTTCTGTTTTAGTTTGCCGATTTTGCCTTAGCAAAGCTCACGCCCGCTGCCAGGATCAGGTTCAGACTATGAGGCTTCTTTGCTGTTCCCGGGGTAAGTTCAGCGTTGAAATACCGTTGGGCTACCTTGAGTAGCTCGCGCGGGGTCTGCGGAGCTGATCCGCGCCGTCGCAATAGCAAGCCCGCCAGTTCGCCTCTGGTGTGTTTTGCGAAGTGAGAGACCACTGTCCGCTTGCCGTTTCGTTCCTGGAAGACATTGACTTCGACGGTGTTCTCAGCGGGCGGGGCCCAGGCCGCGGTGTAGTTGCTGGAACGGCAATCGACAACTAATTCATTGCTGGCTCGCTCGTCCATGGCCTTACTGAGAAGTGGCCGCCAAAACGATGCCAGTCTGCCCAGCCCAGGCAGACTAACCGACATCGACAATCGATAGGCGGGAATCCGATCGCCGAACCGGACGACGCCCCAGAGTCCTGAGATGATCAGCACCGCTTCGTCGGCCCGGGCACGTTGCGCTTGCGTCATTGCCTGGTAACCCAAGGCGTCGTAAAGAACGCCGCTATAAACCTGGTGCGCCGGAGCAGCAGCCTCCTCTAAAAGCCGAGTGTTGCGCGCGACTTCCGCCGCCAGGGAGGGGCCGACGCCGAGATGCTTTAGCGCCTCGGGGTGCAGGGAAGCTTGCCGTAGCGCTTCGAGGACTTGCTTGCGCGGCTCTGAGAGTTCGGGGAAGGACAGTTCCGTTAGCTCGACCGTGCGGCTATCGACGGCAGCAGTCTTACCTTCAGAGGGCGGCAGCAAGATCAACACGAGACGAGCTTAGTCGTTTCGCTGGCATGATTTTGACGGCGTGAGACGGATCACTGGAATAGCTTCTGTGATTGCGATGTTGCGCAGAGCAAGTGGACCACGGTGCTGGTGATGCCCCGCAAGCTGTTGTTCTGCTCAGCAATAATACGATTTGACCTCGTCGAAAGTGCCTCAATGAATCTCTTTAGCCCGCTTGACCTCGGACCGCTGACTCTGCCCAACCGGATCGCGATGGCGCCTTTGACGCGCCTGCGTGCCGGTTCAGATGGAGTGCCCGGTGAGTTGATTGCTGAGCATTATGCGCAGCGCGCCAGCTTGGGTCTGCTGATCAGTGAGGGCACCTACCCGAGCTTCGAATCTCAGTCCTACGCTGGTCAGCCGGGAATCGTCAGTGAGCAGCAGGTGGCCGGCTGGGCCAGGGTTGCCGAGGCGGTACATCAGGCTGGCGGTCGGATCTTTATGCAATTGATGAACGGCGGGCGCACTGGCCATTCAAAGATCAGCGGTGTTGATCGCACTGTCGCGCCGAGTGCTATAGCTATTTCCGGTGAAGTTCGAGTGGGCGCTGAAAAACTGCCGCACCAGACGCCGCACGCCTTAACCACCGCTGAAGTTGAGCAGGTTCGCGATGAGTTTGCGGCAGCTGCGCGTCGAGCCATTGAGGCGGGTTTTGACGGTGTGGAAATTCATGCTGCCAACGGCTATCTAGTTCACCAGTTCTTAGGCCCCTCATCGAATGTTCGGGAGGACCGCTATGGCGGATCGGCGGAGGCAAGGGCCCAGTTCGGCATTGAGGTTGCTACTGCCGTCGCTGCCGAGATTGGCGCTGAACGAGTAGGCATTCGGCTGTCCCCAGAGCACAATATCCAGGATGTTTTTGAAACCGATGCGGCGGAAACCGCCGCTACCTATCACGCACTTTTGGCCGGAATTGCGCCCTTGGACTTGGCATATTTGAGCATCTTGCACCAGGATCCAGAGGGCGAGTTAGTGCAGGACCTGCGGTCTCGTTTTACTGGCGTTTTCATGATTAACAGTGGCTTTAGCTCGCTGACTTCACGGCAGGAGGCGCGGATGGTGGTCGCTGAGAACATTGCCGACGTGATCGCGGTTGGCAGACCGGTGATCGCGAACCCGGATCTTGCGGAGCGCTGGATGGGGGACCACCCGGAGAACGAGGCAAATCCGGCGACGTTCTACGCGGCTGGAGCTGAGGGGTATAACGACTACCCGCTGCTGAGCGCTTAGTCGGGGGGCCGGACCCTGGCATCATGGGCGCCTTCCAGAACGTGAGATTGACCACGATGGTCATTGAGCGTTCTCAGCTCACTTTAGAATTGATAAGGCTTTTATTCGAAAGTGTTCTGACTGACTTCAATGAGGAAGGCGCCCCTAAGTGACTGCAAACCCCGAGCTGGCCTACCAAAGCTGGGCAAAACGGGAGGCGATGGCTGAAGCCATGATCCCGCTGATCGGTCAGTTGTACCGCGAGAACAACGTACTGACCAGTGTCTATGGACGGTCGTTAATCAACCAGTCGGTGGTCGACATTCTCAAGGCGCATCGCTGGGCCCGGCAGATTGATGACGTCGAGCTGCCGATTGAGGACACCCTGCCATTGCTGCAAGGTCTGGCAAAGCTCGACTTGGGCGCTGCTTCCATTGATCTGGCGAAGTTGAGTCGCAACTTCAAGGCACAAAACGCCGAGCTTGATAGTTTCCTACGCACCGAACTTGCCGAGGTGGTGAATCAGCGCGGTAATGATTCACGCAGTAGCACCGATGTGGTGCTCTACGGTTTCGGCCGGATCGGCCGATTACTGGCCCGAATCTTGATTGAGCACGCCGGTGGCGGGAACGGTCTGCGCTTGCGTGCCATCGTGGTTCGTAAGGGCTCAGAGCAGGATCTAGTGAAGCGCGCCAGCTTGCTCCGCCGCGATTCGGTGCACGGTCCCTTCGACGGCACCATTACCGTCGACCAGGAAAACAACACCATTCTGGCCAATGGCACCTTGATTCAGGTCATCTATGCGGATAACCCGGCCGCGGTGAACTACACCGCCTACGGCATTGAGAATGCTCTGGTAGTGGATAATACCGGGCGTTGGCGCGATGCTGAAGGCCTCTCTCAGCACTTGCAGAGCAGGGGAGTGGCGCGCGTACTGCTCACCGCCCCGGGCAAGGGTGATTTGAAGAACATTGTGCATGGTATTAATCACCAGAGCATCTCCGCCAGCGACAAGATCATCACCGCGGCCTCTTGCACAACGAACGCGATCACCCCGGTGCTGAAGGTCATCAACGATAAATTCGGGATTGCGCACGGCCACGTGGAGACCGTGCACTCTTTTACTAACGATCAGAACCTCACCGATAACTTCCACAAGGGAGACCGGCGCGGACGGTCGGCAGCCTTGAATATGGTATTGACCGAGACCGGAGCGGCTAAGGCGGTGGCGAAGGCGCTACCTGAATTGCTCGGCAAACTGACCGGTAATTCGATCCGGGTACCAACCCCGGACGTCTCGATGGCTATTCTGAACCTCAACTTGGAACAGGAGACCAGCAAGGAAGAAATCAACGGCTACCTTCGCGATATCTCCTTACACTCCGAACTGCACCGGCAAATTGACTACATCGATTCTCCGGAAGTTGTTTCCACCGATTTCGTGGGTTCCCGGCGGGCTGGCATTGTCGATGGTCTAGCAACTATTTCCAATGGCAAAAACCTAGTGCTCTACGTCTGGTACGACAATGAATTCGGTTATAGCTGCCAGGTTGTTCGGGTGATGGAGGAAATGGCGGGCGTACACCCCAAGCCTTTTCCTCGTACCGAAAGCTGAGCTTAGCTTCCATATCTCAAACAGCTTCGCCCAGAATTCTGTCGGTGCTGGGCGATAATCTAGAGAAATGACGACGGCAAAAGGCTATTTGGCGGGGCGGGCGAGAGCCATCGCTCGCTTCGCCTCAGCTTTAGCCATGCTGGCAAAAGTGTTGAGCATAGCCGCTCCCGCCGGGGCCACCGTACTTTTCTTCTGGGCACGGGACAACGCTTCGCTGTTCTGGCTGGCGGCGGGTATTCTGGCGCTCAGCTTGCTGGTGCAGTTGAGCAGTTCGTTCTGGGAGCGTCGGGTCGCCGCGCGGCAATTGGTGAGCAGCAATCTGCTGAACACTTATATTTCTCAAATGGCCGCAGCGGTGGCCGAGATGCCAGCGCAATCGGCGGCGGAACGGGTTGGCACCCTCAATGAGCTCGGCCGCTACGCGGTGACCGCCTTGGTGAACGTGTTTCACGATGCCAAAGATGTCAGGGCAATTGCCTATGCGCTCACGCCGCAGAATGACCGGCTGGAAGTCTTTCGTTACGCCGGAGTTCGGCAACCCACCGGTTCCTTTGTCCGCGGTGATGCGGGGCGAGGAGATAAGGCACTTGACTTTCTCCGCAATTCGAACTCCTCATACTTATTCATTCCGGACCTCAAGAAGGAAAAGCCGGAGGACTATGGGGGCAGCGGCCGCGGCTATCGCACCTTTATCTCGGTGCGCATCGACAGCACCAATGAAGTGCACGGCATGCTCACGCTGGACGCCGCCGATGTCGGTGACCTGACCGAGGACGACCGGCATGTGGTTCAGGTGTTTGCGAATATTCTGGCGATTGCCTTTGCCGAGACTATGTACCGGGAAATGCGGACAAGCCTGCGGTCAGCCGATAGAATGATCCTGAAGGAGGAGGGAACATGACGGCTATTTCTTTTGGTAGTGTGAAGCCGCTTCACCCACGTTCGGCGAAGCTTCCCGATCTCTCCGACCCGCAGGTTGTCGCTGAGATTTACGCGCAGGCCGAGGAGTCAGCTAAGGCGTCAATGCGTCGTAAGCGGTTCTGGGGCTTGTTCGCAAGCACCAAACCGGTTCGAGGCTGAGCGGGCGAGCCGCTAGAATTGAAGTTCGGATGGGATAGCCAGACGATCGCGCGCTGCTCTGCGGAGTGGCTCGAGGAACGTCCGGGCTCCACAGAGCAGAGTGGTGGGTAACGCCCACTCGGGGTAACCCGCAGGCTAGTGCCACAGAAAACAGACCGCCTTCTTCGGAAGGTAAGGGTGAAACGGCGGTGTAAGAGACCACCAGCCGCCCAGGTGACTGGGCGGGCTAGGTAAACCCCACTCGGAGCAAGGCCAGACAGGTCACGCTGAGGGCTGCTCGCCCGAGTGACCGGGTAGGCTGCTAGAGGGCATCGGCAACGGTGTCCGTAGATGGATGATCGTCGTCGCGGTGCTGGTAACGGCACCGCTTCACAGAACCCGGCGTATCGGCTATCCCATCCGCTCTTGACCTCTAATTTCGCTTGGAATCACGGGAAAATGCCCCTACATGTAGGGGATCCAGTCCAATTTTGTGACCTGACGACTTCCGCGCATTTCAGCGTATTTTGTCAAAAAAGTAGACTATTCTCATTCCCCCTGATTACCACTGGCGAACCACTTAGTTCCTGCCTCAAAACGACAAGCGTAGAATCTTGGCATGTGTGGGCGGACCGGTCAGAGTGAAGAGTAAGCAGGATATGAAGGATCGGCTAAGGATGCTGGCCGACTCGAAGTATTGGGCTTGGGTAACGAAGTTTTGGGCGGAGTTTGATCAGCGTATCCGGTCGGGAATTTCAATGCTGGACAGATACGGGAGCCCCTAATCATCCGCGAGCAGATCATTGATGGTGAACCGCAGGGGCAGCATTGATATGGCTTGGTGGGGTCCCCAGCCGGTTTGGGCGAAGGAGAAGAAGCAGGCCGTCTGTGCCGTCAGAAATCCGCATCAAAATAACCGCAGGCACTGGTTGGCTGGCGAACTTCATCTTGCAATGCGTCTCGATGTACTCAGCGCGCTGCGCGAAGGGTAGCTCTTCCATCCGGCCAGGCTCTCAAACCGGTCTGACACTTTAGACTTGAAAACGTGGAAATCATCGGCACCGTGCGCAAAGACAACGAAACCCAAGACATCACCGCCGAAGGCGCCGACTACGAAGCCGCCAGAGCCGCACTAGACGCTGCCACCCGAGGGATGGACGCTCATCGTCATCAATGCCGACCCCACCCGCTAAAGACCGCCTGCCGCCTACTGGAGTACTCACACACTTGGTAGGCGGCATGTCTGTGGTTTGATGAGTTGTGATCAACTCTGCATCTGAATTCATCCGCTGGTTAGACGCGCCAGCCTCAGTCGAACGCACAAACTACCTGTACCGTGAGGAAGCGAAGACCTCGGTCTGGTTGCAAATCATCGAGGAATATCCTCGCGCTCATCGAGCAGTCATTCGTAACCGGAACGTGCCACTAGAGGCCCTGGAGAAACTCCGAAATGACGGCGACTACGGAGTGCAATGGTGGGTTCGCAGCACTGGTATTTGGCAGAAGTCGTACCCCGACGATGAAAAGCCGTTTGACTTCAACGAGGACGAACTCGTCAACTATGACCTGACAGCTCTTGAACGGAGACTTCTGTGGGAGGGGTTGATGCAATGGGGTGGGCCAGCTCGGTGCTCCGAAGAACTCGCTGTCGCCATGGGGTTCGAGTCCGTCGCCGATCTATACGAAGAAGGTCGCCGAATCCGCGCGTCACTCCGAGCCCACGAGCCGATGAAGCATGTTGATTGGACCAGAGCGATGATCGCGGCAGAGATCATATTCATCAGCAGCTCTCTTGGTGCCGCGTCTGATTGGGACGGGGTCACTGGCATTAATGATGCGGACACGTTTAAAACGATTCGAGATCTCCAGCAGCATCTCGTCATTTGGCCGCCAATCGGCACATATTCCCCGCCTAAGTGACTGGAGACCGCCTGCATCAAGATCGCTGCCCTTAATGACGAAAAGCCCCTGCGCAAGGCGGGGGGCAGAGCTAAGATTGTTCAGCTCTCGGGTGCCTGCGTCCTCTCTCAACGGCAGCATCTCTGAGAGTTTTCGCAGCTCTGTTCTTTTGGTTCTTGCTTAGGCCACTGAAAGAAATCGATACATGAGCAGCAGGCAGTCCATCTGTGCCACCAACGCAAATATTCGTCAGACCGGTCTTTGCAGATTCGTCGGTAGCTACTGACCATGTGTCAACGGAGTCACCAACATTTGCGGTATGCCAATCAAAAGACACCTTCGCATCGAGGATCCTTTCTCCCTATGCTGTAAGAGTCCCGAGTCTTGGCGACACCTAGCAGCCCACCAATCCACGGCCACTTCCGATCCAATTGCCGGACGAGCCCGAAGTAGGCGGCAGATGTGACAGCAGTCAAGCCCGCAATTAAGGCTGGCTCCACGGTGGTGTCTACCTGGATACCCAGGCTGAGCAGCCAAGCAATAAAAGCTCCGATAATGATCGGCACATAGGTGCGAATAAAGGATGCTGGGGTGGGGTTGGTCCCTTATCGGCTCCGTTCTTGATGTTGCCCGGGCCTTGCCTGGTGGAGATGCCGTCCAGCGTTGCGCAGGTCATCGATTCGTCTGCCCGCTGACGATTGGCGACCGGCTGGACTGCTTGGGTGAGTGCTTTCCGGACGTCGATAGTCCGAGCTGCGAACTGTGCAGTGCAAGCTTTGTAGCTCATCCCCATCCCAGTGATCAGCACTTTCTGTGCAGCTCGCCCCGCGCCCGGATTCACTATTAGCACCAGCCAAGCAGCACCTTGACTTCAGAGTCGCCGGGCAAGTCCCGCCCCCATTTGGCTTAAGCCAAACTTCCAGCGGCAAGCTCTTGAGTTAGGAAAACTTCCAATAACTTCCAATAAAACTTCCAATTACTTCCGTTTGATGTCCGGCCCAGTCTGCCTAGGCTGGACAAAGATCCACTCATCGGTGTTTTGGAAGGACATAGACATGAAGAGAAGAATCTTTGCCGTACTGGCAACTCTGGCATTGCTGGTGGGGGTGAGCGGCGCGATAGCATCGCCAGCGAATGCGGCTTCGTCAAAGTGTGCCAATACGCTAGTGGGAACAAATAATGTCTTGGCTTGCTCAGTATGGAGCAACAATTATGTACAGGGCAGAGTCGATATTTTGGTACCACCCGGTGTCGTTATCGTTCCGGGCAACGTACCGTATGTCTATTACCTCAACGGTGCGCAGTTGGCTAGCGGTCAGGTGCCTTTCCTCTTTGGGAACCCGGGTTCATATGGTCCAACAATTCAGGTTCCGCATGGTTCGTACTTCCAGGCGGTTTTCTACATGGGTAATCAAAAGGTTTATACGCCGACAATCAAGGTACCTTGAGCAAACCTGAGGTGTTGCCCTGTGCAGATCAATGCTGACTTATCGTCCGAGGGATCCTAGCGGATCCCTCGGACGTGCCTCTGCTGCACAGGCGTATCAGTGATTCTTCATTGGTTGTGTCAGTGGCCGAGGAGGGCGCAACGCCGAATGACTTCAGCTTCGTTCGCTCTCTCCGAGCCCAGCAATTTGTTGTGAAGCTGCTCTCGAATTTGAGCAGGACGCTTAGCTAGCGCTTACTCCCGAGACTGAGGAGATCCAGCTGGCCCCATTAGGTACTGAGGTGTAGTAAGAGTCAGCGTTCGGGTCGGTACCACCGCTGCCGCTGGTTGATGCTACGCCAACCACCTTGCCGTTGATCACCAAGGGGCCGCCGGAGTCGCCCTTCCAAGCCTGACCGTCAACGCCGTAGTGACCGATGGCAACGCCACCATAAGCGTCCGTGTCTAGGCCTGCCACCTCGACCTGAGCGGTTTTCAAGTTCGGTGCGGCAGGACCGTTAGTGGTTTCCCGACCCCAGCCGTAGATCCGGCCGAGGGTGCCCTGGCTGGGATTGCTTGCGCCCAGCTTGGCGAAGGTTGTGTTGTACGGGCTGGAGAGCTCAACCAGCGCGAGGTCGCCGCCGCTCCAAGTGACTACTCGCTTGCTGGAAATCAAAGTTCCTTGGCCGAGTGCGCCACTGCCAACGCGAACGCTCACCGTGCCTCCAACACAGTGCTTCGCGGTGAGCACCCAGGTGGAGGAAATCAGTGAGGAAGTGCAGTTGAACTGCCCATTGACGTAGAGCTGCGTGGCATAGGGGACACTGCTGTAATTGGCGACGCTGCCACCAACAATCTCCGGTGCCGGTTGCACGGCCTGGGCTTGGGCTGCACCGACAACGCCGCCGGTAGCGACTAATCCGGCGAGTGCGGCTGCGGAAACGAACTTGGTAAATTTCATCTATCTCTCCTTGTGGGGGGATGACAACCTACGTTGATAAGTGCGCTTTGTGGCACTTATAGCTGGCAAGTTTAGGTGGGCCTTACTCTGGATGGAGCAAATTCCAGCAAGTTCCCAGCCTTTCAGGTGCTGGTTGTCAGCAAGCGAATGTGCGGTATCTATTGGGTATCTATTGGCTTAGGCGATTGCTGCTGGCTGGCTCTGAGGCTTTCATGCAGGACAGCCAGCAGCAATCAAAATCGCGGTTCAGCGAGCTTGGCTAGGCTTAGTGACGGCTGATTTTTGCGTAGAGTTCGGCTGTCAGTTCGTTACTGACTAGCTGAGGGGCAATGGCTCTGCTGCGTTCTGCAATAGCGCCAGAGCTGGCGCCCACCGCTCCTGCTTTGTATCGCAAATGAGACCAATCGTCGTAACCGGCAAGGCTTTGCTGGTTGCCGCCCTCGCCGTTGATATCCACTGATACCGGAGCTGCGTCGATCACCCCATTACCGTTCCAGTCGATGGGCCCGCTGGCGTCGCCGCTAGTTACCACTGTCTTGCCGAGCCCGTTCTTGTAGCTGGTTTTGAAACCGGCACCGGCCGCGCCAAGACCTGCTGATTCATCGAGCGCCGACTCGTTCAAGGTAGCCGCGGCGGTGGAGGAGTAGCTGTAAAGCTTGCCGCCGCCAGAGAGCGGAATGCCATCGATTTGATAGGCGTAATTGAGGATGCTCAGATAGTTCGGCTTGCGGTTGATGTTGTCACCACCACCGTGGCCTAAGCCGAGCGTGTGTCCTAGTTCGTGAACAAAGGTGCCAGCCTTACCATCGTCGGAGATGTTCTTCCAATAGGTCTTGCCGACGGTAACTAGGAACGTATCGCCGGGCTGGTAGCCCTGTCCGCTGCTGGAACCGCTGCCATATTTATCCGCCCACCACATATAACGGAAGATCGGTTTACGAGCCGCAGCAAGATTGCTGCTCTTGGCGTTCGCCACGGTCGAGACACCAGCGACAGTGGTCACATTTGCGATCTCATTCCCGCCACCTAGGTTGTACCGGGCCGCCGGCGCGGCGGAGCCAGCGTCAAGGTGAATATTGATCCCAGTGCTACCGTCGGGGTTTTGCACCGGGGCGTCGGCGAAGATCTGCACGATCTTGTCATACACCGCGACGCTCGGCAGTTCGCCTGGAAGGTAGTCGGTCTCTACGAAGATGTCCTTTTTCCGTGGATCTGCCCCCAATGCAGGCAGATCCACATCAATCACACCGTCCCCGTCGGAGTCATATCCATCGGTTTCCCAAAGATCGGGCAAGCCATCCCCATCAGTATCGGTGACCGCCTCGGCGCCGGGCGCCTTATTGGGGCTTTGGGCAAGGGCAACTGCTGGGGCCGTCGTTAGGGCGACTGCCAGGGTCGCGGCAACTATCAGTTTGCTCTGCAGTTTCACGAAAATTCCCTCCAATTCATTAACCGATTTAGTGTTGCGAATGCTGTGCAACTCCTTTGGTTCTTTCATGGAAACCTGGGAAACTGCTGGATGCTACAGTAATCTCGCAACTGTTTGTCACATTTTTAGTTGGCCGAAATTTTGTTTGCTAAATCGCTTAAGTTTTTCCAGATTGCAATAGCAATAAGCTAACGTGTCCACTGATAAGCCGCTATACGGCCCGATCTGTGGCAGAGCGAAGGCCGGTTTTCCACCATAATTGGCGGAAAACCGGCCTGTTCGCTAATTACAGGGGGCCCGGCAGCCGAATTGCTGGCCGAGGCTAGTCCTTCTTGAACTTGTCGGTAAGGTTTCCGGCCGCGTCCTTCAGCTTATCGCCGAGATCTTGGGCGGTGTCCTTGATTTTTTCCCCGACATCCTTCAAACCGGCCTCGCCCTGATCTGCCACGCCTTCGGCTCGCAGATCTTGATTATCGGTGGCCTCACCAATTTTCTCCTTGGCCTGGCCAGTCAGGTCCTGCGCTTTGTTCTCTGCCTTGTCGAAAAGACCCATGATCTTCTTCCTTCCAGTGCTTGAACAACGAGTTAGTCACTCGCCCTACTGTTGTGCAGGTGCTTTCCACGTTATCGATCTAGCCTGAACGTGCGCTGTGAAAGCGCGACGCTGAGACATTTGTCTTATCACACCCGGTTTGTCCACATAGCTCCCTGATGTTGAGTACAGGGCTGCAATCGGCACTCTCTCTTCCTTACCCTGAAACCGTGAATCGAAACTCACCCCAGTGGCGGTGCAAGCGGCAATACGAGCGGCAATACAAGTGGCAATACAAGGGCGTTCGACGGTTTTCGGTGAGGAAGATTGTCGCTGGGGTGGTCTTCTTATTCCTACTGGGAGCGGGGCTTGGCTGCTGGCAAACCAGCCAAGAGCTGCCGAACTGGCTGGCAGCGGAAAAGGCTCCTGTCGAGCTATCGCCGTTCTCCGAGGCAGGACCGGGTCCGGTTTTTAGTGTTCGCAGCACCGCGGCTTTAGCTCTGCTACAGAGACTTCCGGTGCGTGAGAGGGCCAGTAAGTCCGGATACCGACGTGAGGAATTTGGTGAAGCCTGGACCGATCTGGATCACAATAGCTGCGACACCCGCAATGACATTTTGCGTAGAGACTTACAAGATGTTGAAGTAACACCTCACGCGGCTTGCCTGGTGGCCGCCGGGCGACTGTCCGATCCTTATACCGGGCAACAGCTCACCTTCCGAAGGGGCCCGAGCAGCTCGAGCTCGGTCCAGATTGATCATGTGGTGGCGCTCAGCGATGCTTGGCAAAAAGGTGCTCAGCAGCTCAGCCCGGCGCAGCGCCTGGCCTTCGCCAACGACCCGCTGAACCTGATGGCGGTAGATGGTCCTAGTAATCAGGAGAAAAGCGACGCCGACGCAGCCGGTTGGCTACCGAAAAATGTTGCCTTCCGCTGCGAGTACGTGGCCCGGCAGATCTCGGTCAAGGCCGCCTATCGCCTTTGGCTGGATGCAGCGGAGAAAGCGGCGATGCTTTCAGTGCTCAGAAGTTGCCCTGTGCAAAGCACTTTCGCCTCCGGCTTCTCCTGAGATTGTGAGTTAGCTGAAGATGTCAGTAAATCCGCGTGAGGGACTGGTAAGCAACACAAAACAGGTCCATCCTGAAAATATGAATGAGATGCTCAACCCGGTAGAACTAGCGCAACAAAACCTCAAGGAGGCCGAGCGCCAGCTTCATAAGGCACAGGCAGACTACGCGAGTGGCGAGCTAACCGAGGCGCGCCTCCAACAACTGGAAAAACTGCATGCTGCTTGTTCGGATGATTTGCAGCGGGTGATCCGGGAAAACTGAAGGCTCCGCTAGAGCGATAGGTAGCCTTTGCCTACCTGCCAGGCTCCGCCGTGCTCGATCCGGCCAGCCACTACCTGCTGCAGGATGGTGTCGCGCGGTAAATCGCTGACCTGAGAGAAATCTCGGCGGCGAAAGGTGAAATAGACAGCATCGCTAGGGGTATCCACTAACTCGCCATAATGGCTGAAGAGTGCCGCAAAGCGGACAATATTTGACTCCGCCGGCAAATTCGCGGACAGATAGGGGTCCAGCAGCCAGGAAATACAGTTGGCAAGCCTTACCGGCTGCGCAGGAAAATACCTCGCGAAGAAGTCCTTTGCCTTCGCAAGGGAGTCTTGAACGGCAGAGGGGCTTAGTGGGCTGCCTTGGATCTCCGGGATGTGAATGCCGAGAATGTGTTCTCCCGATTGCAATCCGGGGAGTGCGGCCGGCCCTGGATGGATCTGGAACTGCAACCGGCCTAACTGATAAAGCGTTCCGGTGGCGTGCTCGGTCAGCCAGCGCCAGGTCTGCAAGCCGAAGCGCCCATTAGTGACCCGCGAAATTGCGATATGGCGGCCAATATCGGCAATGGTGGCTTGCACCACCTGATCGGGGATGCCCTGCTGCTGATACCAGGCAAGTTGTTCCGGCAGAAAGCGCAGCAAGGCGTTCATCCACACCAGCTCCTCCTGATCACCTGAGGGTGGTGGCTCGCCAATGCTGCCGAGCCTATCTCGCAAGATCTGCAGAGCTTGGAAAACCGGCGCGGTCGGTTCCTGAGCTAGTAGTTCGCTGACCTCCCGCTGATCCGCAGGACGAATCTCGGCAAGTTTCAGGAGCGACTGAATATCCATCGCTCAGTGTCCGAAAGGATCTGGATCGACACCCGGCATCCAGCTCAGTCCCGGCACGCCCCAGCCGTGTTCCTTGGCGACTCGTCGGGCTTTCCGTTTATACCTGTCGACCAGTTTGTCGACATACAGTTTGCCGTCAAGGTGGTCGTACTCATGTTGCATGCAACGCGCGAACCAACCGGTTGCCTCAAATTCAATTTTCTCGCCGAAACCGTCATAGCCGCTGATTCGTACCCACTCCGCCCGCTTGAGCGGAAAATGATAGCCAGGTACTGACAAGCAGCCTTCGGCCTCGTCATCAGGATCAGGCGAATTGCCCGAAACTTTCCCGGTCACCAATGAAGGGTTAACCAAGACGCCTTGGGGGGCGACGCCGTCCTCATTGTCCATTGCGTAAACAAAGACCCTCAAGCCGATGCCAATTTGCGGTGCGGCCAAACCAGCACCATTGGCGGCGGTATTAGTCTCATGCATATCAGCAATGAGGGTGCGCAACTCATCGTTGAAGTCGGTAACTTCAGCGGCCCGACGATGCAGCACTGGATTGCCTTGGATCACTACCGGATGGATGGTCATTAGCGCTCTCCAGTGAGATCGCGGCCAATGACTTCGTGCATGATCTCATTAGTACCGCCAAAGATGGTCAGTAGCCGTGCAGCTAGGAAGGCTTGTGCCACCGGGTATTCCAAAATGTAACCGTAACCGCCATGCAGTTGAAGACAGCGGTCGGTGACAGCCTTGACCCGTTCGCTCGCCCAAAGTTTCACTTTTGCCGCTGAGACAGCGTCCAACTCACCCTGATTGAAGGCATTAATGGCCTGATCTACATAACTTTCGGTGGCTTCCACCTCAGTTTGTAAATCGGCGAGTACGAAGCGAGTGTTTTGAAAATCTGCGACTCGCTCGCCAAAGGCGGTGCGTTCCTTGGTGTAGAGAACGGTGGCATCGACGATGGAGCGGGCGACGGCCGAGCCGGCTACCGCGATCGCCAGCCGTCCCTGTGGGAGCTGATGGGCCACATATTCAAGGCCGCGCCCCAGCTCACCGACCAAATCGCCGCCGGGAACCCTGACATTTTCAAAGAAGAGTTCGGCCGTGTCAGAGGCTTTGAGCCCCATTTTGTCCAGTTGCTTGCCGGTGTTGTAGCCCTCGCCTTTGCGGACCATGAACAGCGAAAATGAGTCCGCCTGGCCGCGGCCGCTACTGCCGTCCGTGCGGGCCAGTACGAGCGCGGCATCGCCTGAAATACCATTGCCAATGAAAGTCTTCTGACCGCTAATCAGCCAGTCATCACCGTCACGCACCGCCCGAGTGCGAATGCTGCGTAGATCAGAGCCCGCGCCGGGCTCTGTCATGGCGATTGAACTGACGATCTCTCCGGAAGCCATGCCAGGCAACCAACGCTGCTTGAGTTCATCGGAGCCATAGGCGAGTAGGTGCGGCAGCACCATATCATCGTGCAAGTGAAAGGCTAAGCTGACCGAAAAATGGTTGGCTCGGGCGAACTCTTCGTCAAGAACGGCGCGGAAACGGTAGTCCGTCATGCCCATTCCGCCGAACTCCTCAGGAATCGCTAGACCGAGCAGGCCCTGCTCACCGGCGCTGGTCCATAGTCCGCGGTCCATCAGTCGGGCGGCGTCCCATTGTGCATAGTGCGGGGCGATCTCGCGCTGATTGAATTCTCGGGCAACTTCGCGGAATAACTCGTGATCTTCCTCGAAAAGCGAGCGCTTCATCTCCAGGGCCTCTCAAATAGGTCAGCAGGGTTTATTCAGCACGAAGGCCGCACCGGTAAACCGATGCGGCCTTCGCTTGAGAATGCTTTTGCACTCCTTGGGGTGAGATACGGGACTTGAACCCGCGACCCTCTGAACCACAATCAGATGCTCTACCAACTGAGCTAATCCCACCAGGTGCGTTCCCGCAGCGACAATTAGTCTACAGCTTTCGAGGCGGTGCTCATAACCGAGGCTGAAATCTGTTGTGATGTCGCGGTATCCGGGCCGGGCGCGGGTACAAAAACTGCCTCTCGGTAGTAGCGCAGTTCGTTGATCGAGTCGACGATATCGCCCAGCGCGCGGTGTCCGCCGAGTTTGGCCGGCGACTGGAAGTAAGCGCGAGGGTACCAGCGTCGTGCCAGTTCCTTAATTGTTGAAACGTCAATGATTCGATAGTGCAAATGTTCGATCACCCGAGGCATATCTCGGGCCAGGAAGCCCCGGTCGGTGCCTACAGTATTACCACCGAGCTGCGCTTTACCCGGATCCGGAACGTGCTCGGTGATGTAGGCGAGCACCTTGTCCTCGGCCTCTTTCATGCTGCTACCGTGAGGGAGCTCATCTAGCAACTTCGAGGTGGTGTGCATCTGCCTGACGAAATCGTTCATCTGCGCTAACGCGGCGTCGTCAGGTTTGATCACCACGTCGACGCCATCACCAAGAATATTGAGCTCAGAATCGGTTACCAGCACGGCAACTTCAATGAGCGCATCAGCTGCCAAGTCGAGCCCGGTCATTTCACAGTCGATCCAGACAATGCGATCAGCAGATATAGAGGAATTAGCCACCCGTCTAATGTACCGTGCGGTTTGACGCCGCGCTTTCGACGGACTGGTCTAAAATGGTCTGAGCTTTACTGCTTTCCTGTACTTCTTTGTGTTTTCCTGGTTTTCCGGCACTGTCGGCGAGCTGGGAGCACACCGCCAGATCGGATACCTGATATGACAACGCCTGAGTCAGCAACTGGAGCAGGCGCGCGCCAGAAGACCGAAGCGGTGTCAGCGGGAGGTAGTGAGACAGCGCTGCCAAATGACTATTGGAAGCCACTGACCGCTGGGCTGATTGGCTCACTATTGATGATGTTTGGCTCGGTTGGCATTGGCTGGCTGGCGCAGTCCTCGGCTCTGGTAAGGAATCCTTTTTTCATTTGGATGCGCGCCGAGCCGGTCGGCATCGCCATCTCGGTCGCCTGTATTGCGGTGGGCGGTATGGTATTGGTGCGGGCTTGGCTCAGGCTGGGCCAACGGTTCAAAAGCTGGCCTCCGGAGTCAGGACCAGTGGTTAAGAAGGCGATCATCTTCTGGTCCCTACCTTTGATGCTGACCATCCCACTGTTCAGCCGTGATGTTTACGCCTATATCGGCCAAGGGCGGCTGATGCAGGCCAATCTTGATCCCTATGTCAATGGGATTTCTGCGATCTCGAACTGGTACCAGCTGGGAGCGGATAAATTATGGGCCGAGGCTCCCACTCCTTACGGGCCGGTTTTCCTCTGGATTGAGCAGTTCGTGGTCTCGATTAGTGGCGGGATCCCCGAAGTATCAGTCTTCCTTTTCCGTTTGTGTTCAGCTGTCGGTGTAGTGCTTTGCATGATCTATGTACCCCGGCTCGCGGTGCTGCACGGCGTTAACCCGCATCGGGCGCTCTGGCTGAGCGTTGCCAATCCGCTGCTCCTGGTGAACTTCCTAGCTGCAGTGCACAACGATGCACTGATGATCGGCCTGGCCATTGCCGGGCTCTATTATTCAGCGACGAAGCGAAATGTGCTCGGGATCGTGCTGATCACGGTCTCGATAGCGATTAAGCCGATCACCATCATCCTGCTGCCCTTCGTGGGGTTGCTGTGGGCTGGTAAGAAGGCGAACTGGCCGCGGAAGTTTATCTACTGGGGGCTCACCGCGGCGCTCTCGCTCGGCATTCTGGCCGTACTCGGTTGGATTAACGGCTTCTGGTTTGGCTGGATTAATGGTCTCTCCGCGCCGGGTAGCGTCTGGATTTGGTACGCCCCGGTGGGTGCCATCGGCTGGGTGATCGCAAGCCTGACCAACACCTTCGGCTGGGACGGTTGGGCGCTGGCCCGGCAATTCTGGCTGGCTGCCAAGGTGGTCGCCGTCGGCATTGTGGTGTGGTTGATGTTCCGGGGGAGTTACGAGCGCATCATGCGCCGTGCCGCGCTCGCGTTAGGCGCCGTGGTGCTACTGTCCTCGATGATTCAAAGTTGGTATGTGGTCTGGTTGATTCCGTTGTTTGCGATCACCGGCATCCGTAATGACTGGCAGGTCAAGACGCTTTATTTCGTGCTGTCCTTCTTCATGATCTACGCCATCTCGGATCAGCTGAACGTCTACCCCTACCTGCAGCAGGGGGAGTCCTGGATCAATTTGGATAGCGCGCGATTTGCGGCCGCGCTTATTGCTCTAGGCTTCGCCATCTATGTGGTGTTCATTGACCGAAAGACCCGAGAGCTGTTCTTGAGCAGCAGCCGCTCTGGCCGCGAGATTATCTAGTCGCCACGAGTCGTAGCCGATTGTTCAGGGCCTGACGGACCGAATGTTTCGCTCGGCTTGGTTGCTCAGCCCTGTTTTCTTCAAGACAGCTGGCTCAGTTCTTTCCGGCCGGCTCTAGCCAACAGAATGACCTGACGGATCGCCCAGCCTAGCAGTACCAGCAGGGCGATATTACGCAGCGTGAGGACGACGGCGATAACCGGATTGAGCTCGTAGAGCTGCACATAGAAGATCGGGTATACCAAGGTTGTCAGCGCCGCGATAGCGAGCATGAGATACCCCGGGAATCGCCAGCCACGACGATTAATGAAAAGGCCTACCGCCACGATCGCGACCAGCCAGAGCTGGAATTGCGGTGAACCAACTTTGTTGAACACGATGAATGACGCGACCAGGGCGAGGGATCCGGCTGCGATCAGTTGGGACACCTCAGCGCCGCGACGCAGAGCCCAGAGTAGGAGCAGCAGAATCACCAGGGCAGCCAGGGCTAGCAGCGGATTCATCACCGCGCCGATGGCCTCGCTCATACCGCCGCGTACCTCTCGGGTATTGATGATCACATCTTCAAAAACGTAAGTATCACCGAGATGGAGGATTGCCTGCCAGAGGCCGGGGGTGGTGAACGGCGCTTCCAATTGCATGCCGCGCCCGCCCTGGGCATTGAGGAAGCCAAGTAGGTATTGCAGACCGCCGCCCGTCGCCACTATTGCCACCACTACGGCAGTCACCGCAACGCCAGAGAGGATTACTTTGAGCCGGTGCTTGCTGGCTACCACGACGGCGAAAAGAACCGCGGCTGGCCAGACTTTGATCCAGGTGGCCAGGCTGAGTAAAGCTGAGGCGAGATATGGTCGCGCTCCGACGATGAGTAAGGCTGTGATCACCATCGGCGCGGTCAAACCGTCGATCCGTCCGACCGCGACGGCGCCGAGTATCGCGGTTGCGCCAAGCCACCAGTAAGCTGCAAAGTATCCGTTGCTGCTGCCAGATTTAGTCAAGGTTCGAACCGCCATGAAGTTCAGCGCGGCGAAGAGCAGGAACCAGGCTAGCTGGTAGAGGTAGTGACCGAAGACAGCGCTCAGCACGATGGGGAGCAGTGCACCAACCGGGTAGACCCAAGCCTGACTGATGCCTTGCCAAACGCCGTTCTGGATACCTTCAAACGCCCAGGCCCGGTAATAGCCGATATCGCTCAAAACTTGGCCGCTGACGATGAGCGGTGAGAGTAGGGCAAGGATCAGCAGGTGCAGGACGCCGAAGCTGAGCCAAAGCGCCCGTGGTTGGTGAAATTTATGCTGCAAGGTCTCAGACAAGCGCCGGTCCTACTACTGGGAGTGAATGCTTCAGAACATAGGAAGGATAGCATCGCGGCTCTTCAACAGTGCCTATCTCAGCCGTTTGAGGGCTTCGCGCTGTGAGAGTGGGCTGAGCGTGGAAGTCCGCGCGGCGACGAAGGCGCTGACCCACTGAGGATCCGTTTTTGAGTATTCTCGTAGTGCCCAGCCAATGGCTTTCCGAATGAAGAACTCTTTATCTGCTGCGTTGGCGTCAATGACCGAGCTGAGCAGATCTAAATCGGTAGCAGTTTTGAGTTGTAGCTGAGAAATAATCGATAGCCGCCGGAACCAGAAATCCGAAGCTACGCTCCATCGACGAATCAATGGCTTCATCGTCGCTGGCTGACTTTTCAGTAGCTCCTGGATTCGATGTGACACTTCATCGACGTAATCCCACCATGCGCCCGTGCTGACCATCTCTTCGTAAAGCGGCAAGAAATTCAGATTGCCGCGGGCTGGCTTGAGCGCGGTGAGGGCCAGGGCCACATACCGCAGCTCGCGGTACTCGGCCTCGCGCCAGAGCACCTCAGCCGTCGCGAGTAACTGCTCAGCCGACGCGAAGGGGAAAGCGCGCACCGCGGCACTGGTGAGTTTTCGAACCTGCGGCATCGGAACCCCGAGGTAAGGCATTGAGGACTTCATATACGCCTGCATTTTGATCGCCCGATCGGGGTCGGCTAGTTCTCGGAGGTCTTGCTCGACCTGATCGATGAGTCGTTGCTGCATCTAATTATTAAACATCTTGTTATTAAACATTGGCCGGCGAGCAATGGTCGTCAACTAGTGACCGCTGAACAATAAAGGTGACTAATGACGGTGATTGCTGCGTAAAGTGGTGGCATGGTCGAGTTGAAGTCCAGTAAGGAAATTCAGGCGCTGCGTGAAGCGGGTCGAGTGGTTGCGCAGGCCCTGGCTGCGGTGCGAGAACAGGCTCTGATTGGTACCTCGCTCAAAGAACTGGATGAAGTCGCTGCCACGGTGATCGCGGAGGCGGGGGCGAAGCCAGCCTTTTTGAATTACCATCCGCGCTGGGCACCAAGCCCTTTTAGCGGGGTGATCTGCGCTAGCGTGAACGACGCTATTGTGCACGGTGTGCCGAGCGATTATCGGATTTCCGACGGCGACTTAGTGTCTATAGACTGCGGTGCTTTCTTGGACGGTTGGTGCGGCGACTCAGCAATAAGTTTTATTGTCGGCGCCATCAATCCGGCTGACCAGGCGCTTATCGACACCTGTGACACGGCGCTAGCGCGGGGGATTGAGCAAGCCCGAGTGGGGAATCGGATTGGTGACATTGCCGCCGCAATCGGTGCCACAGCGGTTGCGGCGGGCTACGGCATTCTGGCCGACCACGGAGGGCACGGCGTCGGCCGGGCGATGCATGAGGAACCGCACGTTCCCAATCAGGGCAACGCTGGTCGTGGGTTGATCCTAGAGGCCGGATTAGTTATTGCTATTGAACCAATGCTGATCGCTGGCGGTTCCGGTGACTACCGTTATGACGCCGATGGCTGGACACTTCGCTCGCCCGGTGGCCAGCGGGCTGCGCACAGTGAGCATACCGTTGCGATTACCGATCAGGGACCGATAGTGCTGACCGCTTTATAGGCTCTCGGCTAGATTCATGGCTCATTAGCCGGTGCCGTCTGGTGGTTGCTGTGACTGTCGCGAAGCGCGCGAATCCAGTACCTCAGGCTGAGTCCAAAGCCGATGATCAGGCCGAAGCCTGTGATGATATTCGGCCAACGCGAGGTGAGGGCCCCAATGATGACGTTGAAAATCCCCACCGCGATTAAGATCAGCGCCACCGCGATCAGCAGGTAATACCATTTGGGGTTCATTTATCCAGTGTATTCCGAGCAACTCCCAGTTAGCTGTCGACCTTAGCTATTAACCCACCTCATTCAGCTATGCTCGCATCATGCTGAAGCTGGCCCGTGTCATTACTGAAGTATTTGCACCAACCGTACTGGTTACCGTCTTCTTGCTGGCGACTGGCGGACTGACCGCCGGTTGGTTCGGACTGTTGAGCGGATTCGTAGCCGCCATCTTCACTGCGCTGGGGCCATTCGCTGGGATCGTCGTGGCCACCCGTAAAGGAAAACTCAGCGACCACCATGTGGGGGAGCGGAAGCAGCGCGCCCCCATTATTATCGCTTCCTTGGTTTCCTCAACGGTCGGGCTGCTGGTGCTTTTGCTGATGCAAGCCCCGAGAATCTCAGTTATTGGTCTGCTTGCTGTCAGCCTCGGCATGATCGTCGTCGGCGTTGTTAACGTCTTCTGGAAACTTTCAGTCCATACCGCGGTGGCAGCCTTCTTCGTCCTCGGGATGGCAGATGTGCTGGGGCTCTGGTGGTATCTGAGTGTTGTCGTGGTGCTGGCAGTGGCCTGGTCGCGCGTAGTCCTCAAGGATCACACAGTGGCTCAGGTGTGCGCTGGTGCGCTGGCCGGTGCTGCGGTCGGGGTCTGTTTTGTTTTTATCCTCTAAGGCGGAGAGGCTAACCGGGCCGGTCAACTAGCCTCAGAGACTGCTGATCGCGGCGAGGTGCTATTACGGTTACCGATCGGCTGAGGAGCCGGCACCCGCTTTGGCGGCAGCGGCGATAAGTACGGCTAAGATCAGCCCTAAAATTAGTCCCCACGTCATGCTGCTCAGTAGTAGGCCGATAAATGCACCGAGTAATAGTCCAACCATGAGTGAGGCTAGCCAGCGTTTTAGCACCTAACTCGACCGGCGGGTATTTGCGGAGCTAGTTGAATAGATTTTCCCAGCATCAGCTATCTCAATTTCCGTCGCGCTGGTTGTACTCCAGATTCAACCTGAGGTTGCTGTAACTTAAGCGATGCTGCCGCTAAGAGCAGCAGCATGGCGGTGATTACTTCTGATGTGATGAGACGAAAATTTGGCTCTTTGAAAAAGAATTGAGCGGCTGCCGTGAGAAGACAAAGACCCGCGATGGTGCACAGCACAATTGGTTTGCTGAAGAATTTTATGAAGCCCACTGAATAAGACTACCGTAATTTCACGCTGATTTGATCTACTGCCGTAGCCGTTCCTTCTGCGGGCCGAGGAGGGAACGAATCGACCTGCGATGAGGGTAGTAATGCCGAGGAAGAAATCGAAAGTTCGATTGCCAGTTGGCTTCCTTTGTGGTTCTTGGGGCCCCGGAGTGAACAAGATTACTCAATTACTGGCCACCTCAGCAGATTCGCGTGTCAGTAAAATTCCGGTATCGATTTTAGTATCGATTAAGGTATTAGATTTCGGTATCGCTCAGTTGTAACCGGGCGAAGTTTAACCTTCGCTGAGTATCTTGAGCGCTCAGCAGGAGATTTCGAGATCGATTTTAGCCATTGCTGTCGAGTTCTGCGTGATATAGCCTTTCGTCACCATGCTAGTCGATTGTCGAGGGGAAAATGGGGAACTATGAAGAACCTCCGGAGAAGTAGGTTCATCGCGCTGATTGCAACCCATTCCCTCCCGCATTCAAGCGGTTCCTAACTAACTGTGACTAACCGCGACTAACCGCGCCGTAGTCACATCAAACTCAAGGGGTAATCATGAAAGCGTTAAGACGAACAATAGCTTCAATGACAGCATTATTACTGCTCGGTGCTGGCGCTGTGATGGCCGCAGCACCGGCATCAGCAGCTACCCACGGCATCGTGGTGAACCAGTGCTACGGCGTCAAGGAGAAGACTGTGCGGTTCACTAACTCTCCTGCATTTGTGGAAATCTGGAGATCGACCAGAGACGGGGTTACAGCATGTGCCATGCTGTACGACAACCAAGCTGGTAGCCATTCGCTGAGGATCGTTCTGACCCGCCCCAATGGGGACTACTCATCTGACAGCGGAACCTTTGCCTATTACGCCGGTGGCGTCGTACAAAAGAACATGGCTGGTAAATGCGCAACAGTCTCCGGTACGGTATCGTCCGCTCCGTTCAGCTTTATTGCTTGCTACAACTAATGCAGCAATTCCACAGTTCCAAAATTCAATAATTCGACTAATGAAGCCTGTTGCCTGCTGGGACGTGAGTTACCTTGGGCAGCAGGCTTCATTGGCTTATCGCTTTTGTCCAGTTAGTCCGAGGGGCGCTCATGAAAACCTTAACGCTGTGGCTACGGCAATTAAGAAGGCAGTAATCAGTAGACCAGCAGCCGTGAGTGGGCGATGGCTGAGCCACGCACAGTACCCCGCAGGCAAAGAGATGAGTGCCCGGACAGGAATCGAATCTGCGACCAGGAGATTAGAAGGCTTAAATTTATCCCTTACAAATAAAGGGATTCCGGCGTCTAGGTGTCCAGATAGTGTCCATCACTTCAGGCTTTCCGGAGCATATGATCCACCGAACGGGCCGACTCCTGCAAGTCATCACTAAGAAGCTAGGAGCTGCAAGAATTCGCTAATGCTAAGTTTCACCTATGGAAGTGATAGCGAACATAATAATATTTTCTGGATTAGCCGGCCTTGTAAGCGCAGGCTGGTGGTTAATTTCACTTACCGTAACCTGTACAGAGGGTCAATCGGCTAGTGGCATGACCTTAACTAAGTTCGAGATGCAGGCGTCAAAGCGTAGACCGTGGCTGCCCTGGCTGCGGCACACGCAGAGCGTTCGGCGACCCAGCAACGTTGGACACAGCTGGAGGATTGCGGACCGGCGATTCGGGCCGGAACTTCGCAGGGCACTTCGGGCACACAATAAATACTATCGCCGGACATTGCTACCAATAGTCGTCGAGTTTCTTTCAGTCGAACTAGTGATCGTCCTATTGGCATTCTTTGGTGGATATTCCATCGTCACCACCTATACGTCTTTAGGGCTGATTTTTATCGTAATGGCTCAGGCGGGGTTTACGTACACGAGGTTTAGCACGCGGTGGCTTAGACGCTTCCCGTCAACCTGGAAAATAATTCACGTTTCAAACAAGGCTGCTGGGTTCTTTGTGCAAGACTCGACGAAGGGTGATGAACGGTCACCGGTCGCGACTCTTTGGGCTATTGAAATTGAATTGGTCGAACACCTTCAAGTTAGTCCATCGTCAAGATGGAGCAGTCAGGAGCGGGCAAGGAACTGGCTAGCGCTGCTAAAGCCGAGATTGATCGAGCTGTCAACCATGGGGGACCCGCTAACCAGAACTGCGTCAAGGGTAGAAATGCTCAAATGGATTGATAACGTGCTCCACGACCTTACCGTCCCAGCACAAGGCCAGGAACATTCAAAGGGCCTCGACAAAGACTTGGCTGCAATTCGAGCGACTAGACCGAGTCGCACAGCCAACGTCACAAGCTGGATCATCGCTGGATTTGGCATCTTTATGGTCACGATGGCATTCCTAATGGAATGGCTCGGGACGAGATCCGGACGTTCGCAGTTCCTCGAGTGGCTTCCAACTGCGGCAGCGGCGATACCAGGAATCAGTACGTGGGTTGCTGCCATATTTGGTGTCGCCTTTGGCTTATACCAGTGGATTGCCGCCTATCGTCGGCGGGCCCGTTGATGGCCACTGAGCCGGTGAAGTCGACAGTCAGAACCTTCGCGGAATTGGCCGGGTGGTTCGCGAGCGTGCCGTTAAGCCTGCTGGTGGCAACCTAACAACTAGTTCGGACGTGCTGGCTAAAGCCGTGCAAGAGCCAAGGGGTGAATAGATTGGGTGCAGGTCAAGAGAGGTCATGAGCGAAACGGACGATACAAAGACTGTTAGGGTCGCATATCTGCGCTATCTCAGAGATGAATTTCGCCATTACTGGCCATACGGATCTGTCAGGTCGTCGGAACCAAGCGAGCGTCAAAGCTTTGAGAAGGCGAAAAAGCTTATTGTCGACCTTGAAGCCAAGATTAGAGAAGGTCCTGCACTATGAGCCAGGGGGCGTGCACGCCCCCTGGCAAGTATCCGAAGACAAAACACCGGGCAGCCGGGAGGCACTGAAAGGATTTTATCGCTATTAGCTGGATAAAAGCTTGTGGCATGGCTTACATTTTGAGTGTCCATAGGGATTCGTCCCACGATCCGCTCGAGGAGTAAATATGAACATCAAGAAATCATTGACCGCAACCGTCCTAGCTATAGGACTTGCCGCTGGTGCGGGCTTGAGTGCCGCAGCCACCGCCGAGGCCTCAACGCTTTGGCAGACGAAGCAGAGCACTTCCGCAGCCTGCTGGGAAGCCGTAAACACGAAAGTGGTTGACCTCATGCGCCGCGGGAACAAGATCGAATCCACAAACTGCTCGGGCCTCTCGGGCGGTGGCTACTGGGGAATCATTCTCTATTCGCCCAAATAACTAGCGAATGACAAGTCGGCGCCGCGCGATCTCGCGCGGCGCCGACCCATTCAAGGCTCCACCCCCGTCGCCACCACACCCCTCTACGACCAAGGGGAACGCTAATGGCTGAAATCGACTGGAAACTCGCCGTACGTGAGCATTCTCGACCAGGCTCGTCTTGAAGTCGCAGACAGCGGTGCCCTGATTGCTACCTTGCCCGACGCTGATCCGCACGGGGACACCGTCGAGATCTGGCAGACAATCGACCACCAGCTAGCCAAGCTCGCTTCCTTTGGTGGCGGTGCGAGCGATTTGGTCTTCGACATTGAGTTAGTGGCCAAACTGAACAAGATTAGTACCCCCGACCGGGCACATATTATGGATTTCGCACTATTGCCGAACGTCTTGGCGTCAGTGAGCGCTGGTTAATCCGGAATGCTAAGCAAGGCCCCACGTTCTGCCAATTGCCGGGTGGGACAATGCGCTATGACGACAAGGACATTGAGATCTGGCTACGACAAAGAAAAGTCGCTTAGAAAGTGTCCAAAAAGTGTCCACCATGCTGTCGTAGACCGCCATCATCCGTCAATATTTGACTGAAAATAATGTCAGTTCTGGCGGATAAATAGAGCCCTTCTCCTCTTGTAAACAAAGGGAAGCGGGGAGTGCCCCGGACAGGAATCGAACCTGCGACCAAGAGATTAGAAGGCTCCTGCTCTATCCGCTGAGCTACCGAGGCGAGTGCTGTCTTCGACAAAGCACCATACCACTCTACCGAATGTCAGCGACTTCTCCTCCACATCGCCCCGTGCTGCAGGAATTCGCACATAGCGCCAATCACCTCTGGAGGGTGTGGCGATGGCGACGCAGACTGAAGACAGCGCTTGAGATGGATAAGCGACGGAAACTGACGAAAGGTTCTCGCCATGAGTGATGTAGTGACTGTTCGAGGGTTTGTGGCCAGCGAGGTCAAAACTATTCTCACCGAACAAGGCTGGCCGGTGGCAAGTTTCAGATTAGGCTCAACTGAACGAAGATACGACCGAACGAAATCGCAGTGGGTGGACGCTGGAACGAACTGGTACTCGGTATCGATGTTCCGCGGTTTAGCGCAGAACGCATCCTGCAGCGTGGTCAAAGGCGAGAGAGTCATCGTCACCGGCAAACTAAAGCTCCGACAATGGGTGAACGGAGAACGTCGTGGAATAGCGCCAGAGATTGACGCTGAGGCGGTGGGGCACGACCTCTTCTGGGGGACGGCCAAGTTCAAGCGGACCACTCACACTTTTGAGCTACCCAGTTCTAAAGAGTCGCCGGCCGAAGCGGGGAATCAAGGAACCGATGGCGATTTGAGCGAGGCTGAGAGCCGGGATAGACCGCAGGGCGACCTGAGCGACGCTGAGGAAGAATTCGGTGATGAAGCAGATGCCGAGGCTCAGACGGAGGCAGGCGCTGCTGAAGAGGAGACCGAGCCAGCTTTCTAAGACTAGCTTTCGCTCGATGTTGAATCGGAGCTGAGGCAATACAGAGATTCGGAAATAGTACAGAGATAGGGAACAAAGGTCGGTTGAAACAGGCTGCGACCTGCTTCGAGCAACCGAGGATAGGCTTGACCTAAAGTCAACCTGAGGTTCTAGGTTGATGCTGTGACTATTGATGAAGACGTGGCGAAATTGGACAACGGGGCAGTGGCAACAAAGCAATCAGTGTGGTCACCCCAATACTTGCTGACAACTATTGGGATATTTTCGGTGGTCGTGTTGACCGCTTTCGAATCCCTCGCGGTGACCACGATCATGCCAGCGGTAAGCGCGGAGCTCTCAGGAAGCACACTGTACGGCTTGGTGTTCGCGATGACCTATGCCACCGGGGTGATCGGAATGGTTGCCGCTGGTTCATGGTCGGATCGGCGTGGCCCGCGAGGTCCGCTGTTCGCGGCCTTGAGCGTATTCGCCGTTGGGCTATTGCTGGCTGGTGCGGCGAACTCCATGACGCTGTTGGTGATGGCTCGCGCCATCCAGGGCGTGGGCAGTGGCGCGATTAGTGTGGTGATCTACGTACTGCTGGCCCGGATCTACCCCAAGCAGCTGTTGCCGAAAATATTCGCTGCTTTTTCCGTGGCTTGGGCGGTTCCCTCGGTCGTCGGCCCGTTTATTGCTGGAGTGATTGCTGACCACCTGCATTGGCGCTGGGTGTTCCTCGGAGTGTTAATCCTTTTGCCTATTGCACTCTTGCTGATGCTGCCCGGGATTCGTGCCAATGCTGCTCAGATGGGACCGGGCAATGCTGGAGCACCGTGGGGTAAACGGTTATTGTGGGCATTCGCCGCCGCTCTGGCAACACTTGTTCTGGGCCTGGCCGCCCAGTTCTCCGGGCTGATAGCGGTAGCCCTGGTTGTCGTGGGTCTTGGGGGAGTTGTGCTGTCTGTCCGTCCGCTGCTCCCAGCCGGAACTTTAAGGGCTCAACGGGGTTTGCCGAGTGTGATTTTAATGCGTGGAATGTTGGCGGCGGCTTTCTTTAGCGCCGAGGTGTACTTGGTCTTAGCGTTGGTCAAGAGATACGGATTGAGTCCGACGGCGGCCGGGCTGGCGCTGACCGTGGGAGGGATCTCCTGGACGGTGGCCTCGGTGACGCAGTCCAGGCTGACCGAGCAGGTCTCGCATCAGCGAGCGGTGCAGGGCGGCAGCATCTCGCTGTGTTTTTCTTTAGTTCTTGTGGTGATTTCGGTCTTGTTCGGGGCACCGGCACCGGTGCTTATTGTGGCTTGGATATTTGCCGGTGCAGGTATGGGCTTTGGGCTGGCCCGGTTGAGCACAATGGGGTTGAGCCAAGCGTCGAAGAGCAATCAAGGCGCGATTTCATCCGCAATGTCGATGATTGATTCCATCGGAGCTGCCGCGGCGCTCGCCGTTGTCGGTGTGGTTTTTGGGACTCTGTCCGCACAGCCGGGCGAGGCTGCCGTAGCAGGAATCTGGCCAGTGATCGGAACCCTGGCAATATCGGCTGCGATAGCCGTTGTTGGCGTGTTTATTTCTTATCGAACCGGGCCGGACAAATCTCTCATGACAGAATGAATGAGTGACTCAGATCGAAAGAAGCCGGAGAGCTTCGAACTCTCGCTCGGCAGTTAGTGCAGTGATACCTGCGGTGGTGGTTGTGGCGGCTATTTTTGGCTTGGTGGGATGCTCAGCGCCCAGCCCCGAAACATCCCCTGAAGAGACCGCCCCAGCCGCTGCAGCATTGGCAACCAGGTCACCAGGCGTGGTTGGTTCCATGGTGACTAAAGTGAATGATGCTCTCACTTCTTTGGCGGCGAAGTCACCGAAGCCGAGCCAAGATGAGGTGCGCAGCACCCTTCAAGGCCTCGGAGTCGAAGCAAAAGACGTGGAAGTTTCAATCTCGAAAACTCCCACTGGTCTCGATGTAGATGCCATTCAGGGTTCGGTCAAGGTCGAGAAATCCTGTGTGATTGGTCAAGTAAGAGAAGGCAAGGTTGCCGTGACCTTGCAGCCGGTGCTGAGCACCGGAAAGTGCTTTGTCGGTGATCAGGGCTAGGCTAAGCCTGGCCGATTCAGCGATTGGCGTTCGGGTTTCCCGCTGATTAGTCGTTGACTATGCGGGTCTTCCTGCCAGGATTGCTGCCGACTGGGGTGGCCGCTGTGTGGTCCGTTGTGAGTTAGTGGCTCTCACCCACTAGCCTTGAAGCATGGCGGAATTTATTTACACCATGACCAAGGCCCGCAAAGCGGTGGGCGATAAGGTCATCCTCGACGATGTCAGCATGTCTTTTTTCCCGGGTGCCAAAATTGGCGTCGTGGGACCGAACGGGGCTGGTAAGTCAACCATCCTGAAAATTATGGCCGGTCTGGATACCCCCTCAAACGGCGAAGCCCGACTGAGCCCGGGGTACACGGTAGGTATCCTGCTCCAGGAACCGCCGCTGAACGAAGAGAAGACTGTCTTAGGCAATGTCCAAGAGGGCGTCGGCGAGATCTATCAGAAGATTCAACGGTTCAATCAGATCTCGGAAGAGATGGCGAACCCGGATGCGGATTACGACGCCTTATTGGAAGAGATGGGGAAGCTGCAGGAAGCCATTGATGCCGCCGACGCCTGGGACTTAGATTCGCAGCTCGAGCAAGCAATGGATGCTCTGCGCTGCCCGCCCGGCGATGCGGATGTCACAGTGCTTTCCGGTGGCGAGCGTCGCCGAGTGGCGTTGTGTAAGTTGCTCTTGCAAAAGCCGGATTTGCTGTTGCTTGACGAGCCCACTAACCATCTGGATGCTGAGAGCGTGCTCTGGCTTGAGCAGCACCTTTCTAGTTACCCCGGCGCGGTGCTCGCAGTCACCCACGACCGTTACTTCCTAGATCACGTCGCGGAATGGATCGCGGAAGTGGATCGCGGGCATCTCTATCCATATGAGGGCAACTACTCCACCTACCTGGAGAAGAAACGCGCAAGACTCGAAATCCAGGGCAAAAAGGACGCGAAGCAAGCCAAACGACTCAGCGAAGAGCTGGAATGGGTGCGGTCCAATGCCAAGGGAAGGCAGACCAAGTCGAAAGCGCGCTTGGCCCGATACGAGGAGATGGCCGCAGAAGCGGACCGTACCCGAAAACTCGACTTCGAAGAAATTCAGATTCCGCCGGGACCGAGGCTTGGCTCGTTGGTCCTTGAAGCCACCAATCTGCAGAAGGGGTTCGGCGATCGAGAACTGATTAACGGGCTATCCTTCTCATTGCCACGCAACGGCATTGTGGGAGTAATCGGCCCGAACGGTGTGGGTAAGACCACCCTGTTCAAAACTATTGTCGGCTTAGAGCCGCTCGACGGGGGAAGCCTGAAGATCGGTGACTCGGTCCGGGTTTCCTACGTCGATCAGAGCCGTGGCGGCATTGATCCGGAGAAGAATCTCTGGGAAGTTGTCTCGGACGGTTTGGACTTCATTAAGGTCGGCAACGTCGAAATGCCTTCCCGTGCTTATGTCTCAGCCTTCGGTTTCAAAGGACCGGATCAGCAGAAGAAAGCCGGAGTGCTCTCCGGTGGTGAGCGCAACCGTTTGAACCTCGCGCTGACCCTCAAACAGGGCGGAAATTTGCTGCTGCTCGACGAACCAACTAACGACCTCGATGTCGAGACGCTTTCCAGTCTGGAAAATGCGCTTCTCGAATTCCCTGGTTGCGCTGTCGTGGTTTCGCACGACCGCTGGTTCCTAGACCGAGTGGCAACTCATATCCTGGCCTACGAAGGCACCGAGGAAAATCCGGCCAACTGGTACTGGTTCGAAGGCAACTTTGAGTCTTATGAAGAGAATAAGATCGAGCGCTTAGGTGCGGATGCGGCGAGGCCTCACCGCGTGACCTATCGGAAGCTCACGCGCGACTAAGCCGCATGTAGCGATTCCGTAATCCGGGATTGCCTATTGGTCCGCGACAATCCGCTGTCGCAGACCAATAGGCAATCCCGATATCCTTAAGCCAGTACGATTAAGCCAGTACGATCGGTTCCCCATCGCGGGTCTAGAACGAGGTGCCGTCCTCGGCTTTGAGCAGCTGCTCAGGAACTCGGATCATACCTTCCTGCGCGACCGAGGCAACCAGCACGCCCTCCCGGTTGAAGAACTTACCGATATTGAGTCCGCGGGCTCCGGAAGCGCTCGGCGATGCAGCAACGTAGAGCAGCCAGTCATCAACACGAACCGGGCGGTGCCACCACATGGCGTGATCGAGGCTGGCCACCGACATGCCGGGGGTGGTCCAGGTCAAGCCGTGCGGCCGCAGTGAGGGTTCCAGCAAAGTGTAGTCACTGGCAAAAGCGAGCGCGGCGCGATGCAGGTTTGCGTCCTCAGGGAAGGCTCCGATGGCCTTCAACCACACCGCTTGATACGGTCTGCGGTCATCGTCTGCATTCTTCAGATATAGGTTATTGCCGACATGTCTAATATCGAAGGGACGCTGGAACGTCGCTCTCGCCAGGGGATGATCCAGGTGCCCTAGCAGTTTTTCTGCACTGGGCAGGCTTTCCGGATCTGGGATGCCTTCGGGGATGGTGTCCTGATGATCAATTCCGAAATCAGGCTCTTGGAAAGAAGCAATCATGGACAGGATGGGTTCGCCGTTCTGATAGGCATGAATCCGTCGAGCCGAGAAGGAACGTCCATCTCGCAGCCTTTGCACTCCGAAAGTGATTGGCTGGTCTGCATCACCGGCTCGCAAGAAGTAGCCGTGCAAGGAATGCACCGCTCGGCTCGCCTGTACCGTGCGGGTGCCAGCTATCAGCGACTGGGCCAGCACCTGACCCCCGAATACCCGGTGCGAATATCGTTTTTGTGAGCTACCGACGAAAATATCCTCATCGGTGCGTGCGCCGCCAGCGTCGCTGAGATTCAATAACTCTAAGAGGTCATGCAGCGGGGCTAGTGCATCGTCAGTCATGCTCCTAAGCCTATCCGTTGACTGACCGAGCAAGGAGCGACTGAGCTTTCTCAGGCGCGGACCGAGCCGCAACTCTCTTCCAGGCTGCCACCTGATCGATGGACGGTATGCCACCCCTGCCGATCCGATCCGGTCAGCGGTATCAATAGGGGCTTAGCAATATCGATAGGAGGCTGAATCGATAGGAGGCTGAATCGATAGGAGGCTTACTCAATCGGGGTCGAACGCCTTCAGCCCGCTGAGTTGGCAAGCTACTATCTCTTAGACCAGGATATTTACGTGTTTTGCAGCACACTTTTTGGTCTGTGGGGTGAGCTTTGCGAAGATGAGGCATGAGCAGTATTCGCTTCGCAGACCCTCGGACATTAGCCGATTTTCGAACTTTTGTTAGTCGTGCCCGAGCGGTGGACGATGGGGCCATTCGTCTGCAGTCGACCGGCCCAGTATTGGCTGCCTGGACCTGTTCGATGCGGCCAAGGCTTTTAGGCGAAGGAACCCCGACCATTCTCGGTCTGCGGACGATGGCATTGGCAGCCGCCGATCATCCGGCAAAAGATTTCGCCAGTACCGACGGTACAGAAAATTCCAAAAGTTCCGACAGTACCGCCGGTTCCAACAGCTCCGACAACTCCGAAAATTCCGCAAGCTTCGACTGCACTGTCTCCTTGGCCTCGGTATCCGACAGACTGGCGCGGCTCGACGAAACGGACGTCGAATTACCACTGCCCACCGTAACCGTGAATGAATCGTGGGCGGCACTCAGCGCGCCCCGCTCCGATTGGCTGGAGCAGGCAGTGCTGGCCAGCGAAACGCTGATAGCAGTCGCCAAGGAGGGGGTCCGCGAAATCGCGCAGATTATTCCGGTCAACCCGGGCGCGTTGATCGTCAATAACGCGAGAGCTTCAGTCTGGGGCAGAGCAATGGCAAACTATCCGGAACTGCCCGGAGGGGCAGCTTTTGCAGGCTTCGCGCTAGGATTCTGGGCACCGCAGAGTCAGGTTAGGCTGTACCGTTCCGGGCGCTGGCTAAGACTAAGTAGCCCAGCTGGTCACGTCTTGATTCGTCCTGCGGCCGCTCTCTAAAACAGCTCTTAATAGCAAAAACTAAGGCCCAGTGGGGTCGCTGAACTATCCAGAATTCACCATCGAATGAGCTGCCCGGTCCAGATAATCCCAGAGCGTGGCGTCATGTAACGGCGGTAGATCCAGCGTGTCTAAGGCCTCTCGCATGAGTTTCAGCCAACGATCCCTGGCCTGCGGGGTGACCGCAAAAGGGGCGTGCCGCATCCTCAGCCTGGGATGCCCCCGCTCCTCCAGATAAGTGCGTGGGCCGCCCCAATACTGCTCCAAGAACAACAGCATCCGCCGCTCAGCCGGTGCCAGATCTTCCTCGGGGTACATCGGCCGGAGGATTTCGTCGGCCGCCACCCGGAGATAGAACTCATGTACCAGGGCGGCGAAGGTCTGATGACCGCCGACGGCTTCGTAGAAGTTCTCCGGCGGCGCTTGGAAACCTCCCACCGGCACGAGTTTGGCGAGCGGTTCACCGAAACGGGATGGGATGGGTGTGCCAGGAGTGTTCTCGGTCATTCGCCTGCCCTTTGCGCTGGTTTCTCTGACTTAGCTGGTTCATTGGAGTGTTCCGACTCAGTGCTACGCTCCGGCAAAGCAGAGCGCGGGGGCAACGGAGAGTGCGGGCTACTTGCTTCTTCGGACTCGTCGGGGTCCTGATAGTCACCCTGCGAGCGATTTCCGACGCGCAGAATCTCACCGTTGCGCAGGTACCAGATGGCACCATCTTTGGCCCGTACCCGGGTGATTCGCAAACCCACCGATTCAACTTCGCCGACAACTTCGGAGGTCTCAATGACATCGCCAATGCCGTACTGGTCCTCAATAGTGATGAAAATTCCAGCCAGGAAGTCTCTGATCAATTGTTGACAGCCGAAGCCAACCGCGACGCCGACAATACCCAGGCTCGCTAGCAGTGGACCGACATTGACTTCGAAGGCAAGCAGAATATACAAGCCAACGATGACCACCACCACAACGCTCAGCAGCGAGGACAGGATAGAACCGACCGTTTCCGCTCGCTGCACCCGGCGTTCGGAGTCCAGCGGTCGCAGCACGGGCTGTACCCAGCGCAGTCCCCGTTTATGAAAGACCGCACTGCCTTCGCGCACTCGGCGCACTAAGCGTCCGATCACGAACCTGCCGATCCACCAAACCAGCAATCCAATCACGATGCTGATAGCCGTTTTAGTCAGGCCTCTGAGTACCGGGTCGTCTAGCCAATTCACTTAAGTTTGCGCTCCTCTCAGAGCAGATTGAAGCTCTGCCTTTTCCATTCTTGCAGCATTACGCTGAGTAGTATGCGACTTCTCATTCTCGGCGGAACCATGTTTCTCTCTCGTACGGTGGCACGACTGGCGGTGAAGCGCGGGCACCAGGTGACGGCGTTGGCTAGGGGCACACACCCGGTTCCGAAGGGTGTGCAGTTGGTCACTGCCGACCGAGAGCAAGGCGCCGACGCATACCGGTCTTTACTAGCTTCACTAGCAGATGAGCAGACTTGGGACGCAGTACTGGATGTCTCGCGAATACCCAATCAGGTGGAATCCGCTGTGACAGCGCTATCGACACGCACAAAACACTGGGCCTTCGTCTCAACAGTCTCCGTCTACGCTGATCATTCGACGCCGTCGGGCAACGAATCGGATCAATTGCTAGCTGAATGGTCCGAGGACCAGGACCCGCTCGAACACTACGGTGAAGCGAAGGTCTCCTGCGAGAAGATTCTGCGTGAGGCGCTCAGCCCGGAACAGCTTCTGGTGGCCCGGCCAGGATTGATCTGTGGACCTGGCGACCCGAGCGACCGCTACGGTTACTGGCCAGCCAGGTTCGCCCGCGATAATGAACCGGTGTTGGCCCCCGCAGTAGCCGCAAGCGCGAAAACTCAGGTGATTGATGTCAGAGATTTCGCTGCTTGGTTGCTGGACGGCATGGAGAACGCCCTGGCTGGGACATACGACGTGGTCGGTGATGAGGTGCCAATGCAGACCCTGCTGGGGGCTGCGCTGGAAGCCAGCGGCTACCGCGGGCAGATACGTTTGGCACCGGAGGAGTGGCTGCTGGAACAGGGCGTGAACTATTGGGCAGGTGAAGATTCTCTGCCGCTCTGGCTACCAGCAGAAGCGGCCGGCATGTTCCAGCGCGACGGCTCGGCCGCTCGCCGAGTCGGCCTGCGCCCCAGACCTTTTGACGAAACGCTTAAAGCCGTTTTGCAGGACGAACGATCTCGCGGCCTAACTCGGGAACGTCGCGCTGGTCTGAGCGCGGCGAAAGAAAAGGCTCTGATAGCAGAGCTGCCGTGAAACGGCATGCCATTCAGGCTTGCTGGGCCACCTGATGATGCACCGGAAAGTTGACGCTACGAGCAATAAAACATTTCGACGAGGCTTCGGCGTGCAGCTGCTCGGCCAGTTCGGCTTGGCTCGGATCGGCTAAACCAACCTGAGGGCGTAGCGTTACCGATTCGAATTGCCCACTGCCGTCGGGATTCAGAATCATCGTTCCTTCGGCCCGGTCAAGGTAGGAGGTCACCACCACTCCATGCGTCACAGCTACGTGCAAATAGGAAAGCATGTGGCATTCGCTGAGCGCGCTGAGCAGCAACAATTCCGGGTTCCAACGATCCTTATCACCATGAAAAGTGGCGTCAGCCGAACCGAGAATTTGCGGAAGATCGGCGGAGTTTATGGTGTGATCCCGGCCGTAGGCACGGTAAGTCGCGGTGCCTTCGCCCCGATTGCCGGTCCACTCGGTATGCACTTCATAGTGATGTTGATTAAGCGCCATAACTTGATCCTATCCTCGCAGGAACCTCTCTCGTCACCAATGTTCCGCCCCGGAGAAATTGCTGGGCAGCGGGTCGTAGCCCAGCTGTTGCTTGGCTCTTTCCAGGGAGTAAGTGTGCTCATGTGCTAGCTGATGGACAGCATAGCTGCTTGGTAGCGACCGGCTACGAAGCTTGGCCGGAAGTCTCTCCGCGCCCGCGGCGAGAGTCAGTGCCAAGCGGAGCGACACCGGACGGATCACCGGAGAGCGCCCACGGCGATTGAGTAACTCGGTGATGGCCGTAGCCAGCGGGAGCGGCTCTGCATCGGTGATATTGAAGACCCCCACCGTGCTGCTGAGCACCGCACCGCTCACCGCTGCGCAGAGATTATCGATATGCGTCAATGCGTGCAGCGCTTGGCCACCGCGGGGCAATGCCAGCGAGTTGCCCCGCACAGCGGCCTCGATTCGGGGCAGCAAAGTATTATCTCCCGGTCCATAGACAGCATGCGGACGAAGCGCAATGGTTTGTGAGAATTCGGCGACTGCCCGCTCCGCCGCGAATTTGGAAAGCGCGTAACTCCCCAGTAACCGATGTCCCAATGCCGCATCTTCGGTAACGTGGTGATGCGGGCCAGCCGAGTCATAAACGCTTGAGGAAGAGAGCAGCACCATCCGGGCATCAGGAAAGGCTTTGCGGACCGCGAGAGTGCCGTCACGATTGATTCTCAGCGCCTTGGCAAGCGAGGATTGATCGTCGACCAGGGCTGCGCAATGCACCACTACGTCGACGGAGTCGACCGGGGGAGCCGAGAAGAGGTCCCAGCTCAGATACCGTGAGCCTTTCGGGCTAAGCCAGCCGGGCAGAGTGCGACCGGTGCCAATCACGTGATGGCCGTGGTCGCTGAGTCTGCTGGCTATCGCGCCGCCAATAAACCCGCTGGCCCCGGTCACCAGAATCTTCATCGTGTCACGAGAAGTCGTTGATAAGCGGGGATGAGCACTCTGCGCGCGGCTTGTCTTGAGCTAATCCGCAACGGACCTGATTCGCTCACTACGTTGAGCAGTGCATCCAGGACCAGGCGGGTCTGCGCCATCGCCAGTGGCGCCCCCAAGCAGAAGTGCACGCCGCCGCCAAACCATAGTTGCTTGAGTTCGGCGGCCGAATTCCTTTGCGGATCGAACGTTCCTGAGAGCTGATTGATTCGGAATCCCAGTAGGATCAGCCGCTCACCCGGCGCTACCCGCAGTCTGCCCAGGGTTGCTGCACTGCGAGCGTGCCTGAGCATGACTAACACGGGGGTGGTCACCCGCAGCCCTTCGGCAATGCTGGCCTCGCTCAATTGGCGCGCAGCAGCAACGCGAGGAAGCCAACCTGAGTCGATCAGCAGCGCAATCAGTCGGGGAATATAGGCGGTGAGAGTCTCGGTACCGGTGAGCGCGAAGGCACCCACGGCGCCCAGGGCCTCCTGCTCGCTCAGGCCAAGTTCACGCATTCGTCCGGGGATGGTTTCCGGGTCACCACTTTGATAGGCGCTCTTTGCAGCACCGGTCAACCCTTCCATTAACTCCCGAGCCTGCCGAAGCTGTTGCTCCGATAGGCCGAGATTCCGCAGCCGAACCGAGCCGCTGATCCGGTGAATCTGTTGGTAAAAAGCGTCGTCGTGCACTTGGCCGGCGGGTAGGCCGACCAGTTGAGAGATAACTTCTGAGGAGAGCAGGTGAGACTTTTGTACCAAGTCGACCGCTTGTCCGGAGGCGAGTTGCTGGGTGAGCGTGGCCAGATGAGGCGCTAAGGCCTTGCGGCTGAGGGCTTCGACGAACCCCGGCGCGAACAACGGCGAGAGTTTTCGGCGCAGCTGGGCATGGTCCTGACCGGACATATTGAGTAGTACTTTTTCGCCCAGCACTGGCGTCCAAAGATCGGAAGAGGTGCCAGGACCGTTTTTGGCAAAGGTTTCGGGCTGTTTGAGCACCTCGCGAACGAGCTGGGCATCCTTGACCAGGATCCCCAACTTAGGTACCCGGAGTAGCCCTCCGGGAACGGCTTGCAAGGCTGGGTAGCTCAACGGGTGGGCGGCTCGTTGCACCTTGGATTCCCATCGCGCGGCCAATCGCGGACTGGCGCTGGCTGGCCGATCGGTCACTGTGCTCATAACCTGGCCACCATCAGGCCAAGTGAGATTCCGCCGGCCAGGCCGACCAGACCGACGAGGCTGCCCGGGCCAATGTGCCCTGCCTCGCGCGCTAGCTTGAGTTGCAAGGGGAGGGTTACCGAGGCGAGGTTACCGTGCTGGCTCACCGTGTCGAGGCAGTGTGCGGTGGAAAGACCGAGGGTCGCCATCACCGGGGCTAAAATCGGCGCTGCCACCTGGTGAATGGCCATGAAGTCCAATTGATCGAGGCTCAGGCCGAGATTGCGCAGCCCTTTTGCAACAGGTTCCGGTCCGAGTTCCAGGAAGGCCTCGCGGAGCGCGGCGCCATCCATATCGAAGTAGCTGCCATGGCGGGCGTGCGGATCCATCGAGCCGCCGGTACCCAGGGTGCCTATCTGCCAATGGCGAGAGTCAGCCACGAAATGTCCGCCGAGCAGATGTGCGGCGAGCGGCGGCTGGTCACCGTCTTCGGTTGCTGAGACCACGGTGCGTTCTAAGATGACGGCCGCTCCGCCGTCGCTCATGGTGTACCCGGGAAATGACCTGAGGAATTGCTCTTTATTTTCCAGCTCCCAGCGCACCGCATGACTTGGTTGCTCGCCGCTAACTACCAGCACGCGGCCGTATTGGCCGGTGCGGATCAGCGCATCTGCTACCTGTAAAGCGTTGAGCACTGAGTTGCAGGCATTTTTCACGTCCATAACAGGGCAAGTGAGTCCCAGTTTGGCTGCCACAATATGACTGGTGGCAGGTTCGATCAGGTCTTGGCTGGCCGAAGCGAAAATCAGTAGTTCGATGGGCTGATCGTCGCTGAGTAAGGCATGTCGGGCCGCGGCTACCGCGAGATCTGAAGTTTGCCAGCCGTCTGGGCGAAGGTGCACCTGCTCGACGCCGGTAATCCTTGAGATCAGACCCCAGGGCAGGCTGAGCCTCGGATTCTGCCGGCGGAGTCTTTCCTCTGTGTCTTCGGTGCTCCGGGTTTCGGCGGGCAAATATACCCCGACTGAGGATATCCGCGAGGCTATTCTGCTGCTGTTGTGCATCGTCCCTCACAGCTCGAACTTAGCGATCATGGGTTGAGCTATCGAATTGATAATACCATCGAGAAGCTGCCAGACCAGGCGTTGCCGATACGGTAGATGACGATAATAGACGGCAAGAAATTCAATTTCCGGCTCCGCGCCCCTGGAGCGCTTAAAAGCCGGAACCCCCGAGGAGGCGTGCACGGTGACCGAGTGCTGCCACGCGGTTTCAGTAATCAGCACATTGAGCATTCGATAGAGCCCTAACTCCTGAGGTTTGTTCAGATCGTAGCCAAGGAAAGGGGCAGCTAGATACCCTTCGGCAATGAAATAGCCGATCACCCCGTCGATCCGCCCCTCTCGCTCCAGCACCAGGTAGTTCAGCATGCCATGCAGGGCACTGCGCGCAACGAAGTCTTCGGTGTATTGAGGACTGTAACTGGAGTATTTCTCGATGTAGAGCATTCGGTAGAGCTCAATCATTCTGCGACTCTCCGCCTTGGACGGTTCGGTCACGGCGCGCACTTGGTACTCGGAGGAGCTGAACAGCAACTCGTCTCGACGGTAGTCTCGACGGCGCGCGAACTCCCGATTAATTGTCGGCACGAACAGCACGCTACGGGCCGGAATTAGTCGGTAGCCCGCGTTTCGCAACTGTTCGGGGAAGTCATTATCCCGGCCATGTACACTGCGCCAGGCAATGGCTAGCCCAGGGTGTTCGGTGCGTAAATGATCGGTGAGCCGGAGTAGTTCGGTTGAGTTGATCGGGGGATGCAGATTGGTGGAAATGAGCGCATTGTTCACCAGCAGCAGCTGATCGATACCTCCCCATTGCAGCGCCCGGCCCAGCAGGCGAATGAGCGGCCTGAGTAATGCCTCAAGGCGCGGGGAGTGCAGTTCAGCTAGTTCGTCCTGGGCAAAGCCAATGTAGTGGCCATAGGGGGAGAGTAGATAGGTCTGATGCTGCTCCCGGGTGCTTCGCTCGGTGGAACGGCTGGGCTGCTGCTCTGGCAGTGTAATCGGCAGGAAGCGACCGTCGGCTCGTATTTCCGCCAGCCTGGTGCTGGCGTTGCTAATGCCGATGCTGCGACCGGTCCGTGGGTCGCGGAGCGCCGTAAAGGCTTGTTTCCGCCACCGGTCACCTGGTGCGCTCGTGCTTGGCTGTTCAGTGGTTCCCTGCACGAGAGGGGGCACTGGGCCGTCGTATTGCAGATCGTAAGTGCTGGCCTCCAGCGGACTGAACCGGTGCTGAAAGGCACTGCCAAGCAGTGAGCCGGCTACTCTGAGCTGCTGATGTATCGGCACCGTGCCGCGCAGCGCAGAGCGAGCTTTTAGCCACTCTGAAGGCTTGCGTAAAGATTGTTCAGTGGCGGCCAGGCTCAGTTTCTTAGCCCGGGGGCTGGCCGATAATGGCGGCCCGTCGCTTAGCAGGGCATCGGCAAGATTGCCCTCCAGCAGGTGCAAGCCGCTGGTCGGGCGTGGGTTGCACTCAATAGCCATCGGCCCGCTTGCAGTATCGATCAGGTCGAGGCTGAGGAATCCGGTGTAATTCAGTTCGTTCGCCAAGCGCTTGGCTAGTGCGGTCGCCTGTAGATACTTTCGGTCGCTGTTCGGAATCGGCTGAAAGTACCTGCCAGCCCCGCTGCCGCCGGTGCGCCAACGTGGCAGGTAGACAGAGAGGGCGCGTGGTTCGCCTTGCCGGAAGACGCCGCTCAGGCAGAATTCCTCACCAGTGAGAAACTCCTGGACTAGCCAGGGCCGACTTGCGGTAACTGTCGGCAGCTTCGGTAGTTGAGCACCCGGAGGGACGATCAGCGTACCTGCACCAAAGCGAGAATAGGCGGGTTTGAGTACTATGGCCGGTGAATTCACTGGGCTGCCTAGCCGTCCTCGGGATAGCTGGCCGAACTGAGCCAGCGAGTCGATCTGGATGGTTTGTGGGGCACTGAAGCCCAGCCGGGCTATCAATTCAATAAACCGCACCTTGTGATGCAACTGATTCAATACCGAGATATCTGCCGCGAAAAGGCGCTCGCGGAGTCGCCGAAGAGCGCCACCTTTTGCTGCCTCGGCGAGCCAGAAAACTTCTTCACAGCTGGGGAGCACCAATTCTGCGTCAAAGTGAAGGATCATTTCTTCGATACTGGCGGCGAAGGCCTGCGGGTTCCAACGCGGCGAGGGAAGTCGATAGCTCGCCGAGACAAAGGGGCTGGCCGCCAAGAGATTGGTGCTACTTTCAGCCGCGATGACTCGATAGCCAGCCTCGCCAAAATGCCGGGCTAGTTCACCAGCAATGGGTGCCCGACCGCCGGTCAGGACGACGCTTTTCACGAGGCGGCCAGTTGAGAGAATATTCGCCGCAGCTTGGCCCCCGGTAGCGGGGCCTGCCAATCCACGAACGTCAGCGTAGGTAGTGCGAGGTGATGGCTATCAAAGAGCCTGCCTAGTTCGCGCCGTACCGAGGCGATGGCCGCTGCCGAGGGGTTTTTTAACGCGATCAGCAGCCCCGATTCACGCTGCCTTAGCGACCAATCGTCAAACTCCGAGCTAGCCAGCGCCATACTTCGTCGGATCAAGTCCGGGAAAAGCTTCACGCCGTCGAAGCTGAGCACCGCGTCGGCGCGGCCATCAACAGCGGCGAGGGTGAGTGCCTGGTTGCCGCAATCGCAGGGGTGATCGGCAAGCCGAAGGACGTCGTCTAAGCGATAGCGCAAGATGAACTGAGTGCTTCTGGTGAAATCGGTAATGATCGGGCTGAACCTGGTGTGTTCAGCGTCAAGCCAGTCCTTCTCGAAAAAGACATGCTGTTCGTTCAGGTGCAGCTTGCCCCGGCGACAGCTAAAGCCCAGCAAACCCTCGGTTGCCTGGTAGACCTGGGCGGGTCGCACTCGAAAAGCTCGCTCGAGTAGCTCGGCTGTTGCGTCGTCGAGTTCCTCAGCGACCGAAATTAACTGGCGAGGCGTGATGTGCAGCTCCTCGTTTAGCTGCTGCCTTGCGAGTTCGGCGAGCACCGACGCCGGGCCGACCAGCAGATCCGGTGGCCGTTGCTCGAGTTTCTGCAGGTGATCTTCAAGCGGCTCGAGGAGGTCGTAGAAATCGAAGCTGACCCGACTGCTGCGCACCGTATTGTAGAGATTGCTGTCGGCCCGAAGCAGGAAGCCAATCCGCAATGCGGGTCGCCAAGGCTGGACGAGCTGTCGCAGGGATTCGGTGCTGAGTAGTCTGGCTAAAATGGTGCCTGCCCAGAGCAGGCGCTCGCGGGAGCTGAGCAGAAACACTCCTTGTTTACCCGAGGTTCCGCTGGAAAGGCCGACGGTCAGGCCAGCCAACTCGGGTCTGAAGTCCCTACTTCGCTCGCTCTGCTTAGCAGCCGATAGTGCTTTCTCAAGCCCTATGCCCTGGCTGTTGTAGCTGCTGAAATCGGCCAGCAGCGTAGCCTTGTCAATCACCGGGAGCGAAGCCCAGTCGAGGGTCCGAGTCCGCAGCATTCTACTGAGTCGTTTGTGCTGCCAGCGCAGCAGTGCGGTGCGGTTGCCAAAGCGATATCCCCAACGCGTCCGGCAGAACGCTGCTAACGCGGCGAACTGCTCTCGGCGTGTGGCCAGGGTGCTCCGCCAGTGCTCAATCCGTCGATCCGCAGACTGGTCCATGGCAGCAGTCTAAACGCTTCGACAGACAATTGATCCATTCGAAAGTCTTAATCCTGAAAGTTATGGCCTGCCACCGGGGCAGGCCATAACTTTCAGTGACTGTATCTGACTATGTATGACTCTGTTTTAGCGGTCGGCGGCCTGTGCCTTGAGCGCGCGAACCACGGCGTCTCGGTTCTCGACGACCAGGCGACGAAGCGCTGGAGTTTCCTCGCCTAGCTCGTCAAGGAACTTGTCGGTGGCATCTAGAGTTGCCTGCGATACCAGCTGGACGGGGTAGAGACCATTGACGATGGTCGAGGAAATCTCATGTGATTTCTCCGCCCAAACCTGGCGAATTGCACCGAAGTATTCGTCCACGAATGGCTCAAGCAGGCGGGTGTCGCTGACCCGATTGAAACCGGTGATCGCCGAGCTTTGCGCCGCATTGGGCAAATTACCGTCCACCACGACTTGCTGCCAGACGCTTCGCTTTGCTTCCGGCGTCGGAATTGCGGCCGAGGCAGCGGCTGCAGCGAGCTGACCGTTCTGGGTGGGGTCACGCTCAAGTTCAGTGTTGATGTCAGCCTGCGCCAAGCGGCCACCGGCGACCAGCGAACTGAGCAGATCCCAGCGCAGATCTTGGTCGATCTCTAGTCCGTCCAATTGATACTTACCGCTCAGCAGGTCCGCGACGACGTCGAGTTGCTCGGCGGTACGTGCCAAGGCCGCATAGGCTTTAACGAACTGCAGTTGCGAGTCGGAACCGGGTGCAGCCTGGGTGAAGAGCGACCACAAGGCATCGGCGGCGGCAATTACCGTCTCGTGTTGAGCTTCGGGGCTGACGTAGAGGCTGAGCGTGGTCTGCAGTTGGCGTAGCAGCACGGTGACCACCGAGGAATCAGATTCGGAGCCAATATTGGCGAGGATCAGATCCACATAGCCACGAGCTGGCGTTTCACCATCCCGGGCAGCATCCCAAGCGGAGGCCCAGACCAGGGTGCGTGGCAGCGACTCCGCAAAGTCCTTGAGGTGAGCCGTTGCGGTAGCCAATGAGGCCTCGTCGAGACGGATCTTCGCATAAGCCAGATCGTCGTCATTCAACAGGATCAACGCTGGGCGGTCCAAGCCAATCAGCTCAGCGACCTCGGTGCGCTCGCCGGCGACATCGAGTTCCACTCGATGGCTGCGTACAAGTTTTCCGTTCTCATCGAGGTTGTAGAAACCAACGGCGAGACGGTGCGGTCGAATCGTTGGGTAGTCAGCAACCGCTGACTGCAAGATCGCGAAGCCCGTGATCTTGCCGTCGGCTTCGCCGATCTCCGCCCGTAGCGTGTTCACCCCGGCGGTTTCCAACCAAAGCTTTGACCATTCCTTCAAATCACGACCGCTGGAGACCTCGAGTTCGGAAAGCAGGTCTCGCAGTTCGGTGTTACCCCAGGAATGCTTGGCGAAGTACTCGCGCACCCCGGCCATGAACTCCTCTTGACCGACCCAGGCCACCAGCTGACGCAAAACGGAAGCGCCCTTGGCATAGGTGATGCCGTCAAAGTTGACCTGAACATCTTCCAAATCGCGGATCTCCGCCACGATCGGGTGCGTCGAAGGTAACTGATCCTGGCGATAAGCCCACGACTTTTCCAACGAGGCGAAGGTGGTCCACGCCTGCACGAATTCGGTGTTTTCCGCAGCTGCCAAGGTCGACATAAATTCGGCAAAGGACTCATTGAGCCACAGATCATTCCACCAACGCATGGTGACCAGATCGCCAAACCACATATGCGCGAGTTCGTGCAGGATGGTGATGGCTCGGCGCTCCACCAGAGCTTCAGTGACTTTAGAGCGGAAAACATAGTTCTCCAGGAAGGTCACCGCACCAGCGTTTTCCATTGCACCAGCATTGAACTCGGGCACGAAGAGCTGATCGTATTTAGCGAAAGGATAAGCGGTACCGAATTGTTTTTCGAAGAACTCGAAACCTTGCCGGGTCAGCGTGAAGACATTCTCGGCATCCAGGTATTGCATCAGGGATTTACGCGCGAACACGCCGAGCGGGATAATCCGTCCATCGGCGCTGGTCAGTTCGCTGCGGACGCTCTGATACGGCCCGGCGATCAGCGCGGTGACATAAGAAGAAAGCCGCGGAGTGGGCTCAAAAGTCCAAGTGCTGCGGGCGCCACCGTCGTCTCCGGCGGCGGTTTCGACCGGGGCCGGAGTGGGGGAGTTGGAGACGACGTCCCAATGCGCCGGAGCGGTGACGGTGAAGCTGAACGTCGCTTTGAGATCGGGTTGCTCGAAAACCGCGAACATCCGTCGAGAGTCTGGCACCTCAAACTGGCTGTATAGGTAGACCTCTTGGTCGACCGGGTCGACGAAGCGGTGCAGGCCTTCGCCGGTGTTGGTGTAAAGCGCATCGGCAACCACCGTGAGCGTGTTCTGCTCAGCGAGGTTGGGCAGCTTGATATACACCCCGTCCGAGACCTCAGCCGGGTCAAGTACGACGCCGTTGAGCGTCACCGAGTGCACGGTATCAGTAATCGCGTCAATAAAACTGCTGGCACCGTCTTTGGCACTGAAACGTACAGTCGTGGTGGAACCAAAAACCCGCTCGCCGCGGGTCAGGTCTAGCTCGACGTGATACGAATCGACACTGAGCAACTCCGCACGAGTGCGCGCTTCTTCCCGCGTCAGGTTCATTCCTGGCATTATCAGCCTTTCAATGAGATAACTCCCGGAGATTACCGGGCAGAGATGAAGCCATTCTTTCATCATGCTGACAGACTGGAGTAATGGCACTTAATCTAGCGATCGTCGGCGACGGAGCAATTGCCACCGACCTGCGCGGCTACCTGACAGCGCATCAGCAACTGCGGCTGCTCGGGCTGCTGAGCCGACACGAACTTTCAGCCGAAACTCAGCAGCAAGGCGTGCCCAGGCTGAGCTTTGAACAGGTTCTCGAGTCAGCTGATGTTGTGGTTGAGGCTGCTGGCGTGAAGGCTGTAGCCGAGTATGGTCCACGGATTATTGATGCTGGAAAAGACTTCCTGGTGACATCTATCGGCGCCTTTGCGGACTCTGCCACCCGAAGAGCGGTTTTGGAAGGCGGGCCAGGACGAGCTTTTCCCACCACCGGCGCAATTGGTGGCCTCGACCTTCTCAGCGCTGCCGCGGCGAGCGGGGGAATTGATTGGGTGCAGCTGGAAACCCGTAAGCAGCCAGCAGCGCTAAAGCAGGCTTGGATGTCCGAGCAGGAACTCGAAGACCTGCTGGACGCTGTTGAGCCAAGCATTATTTTTAGTGGCTCACCGGCCGAAGCGATCACTAAATTTCCGGCCTCGCTCAATGTGGCTGTTGCGCTGGGGCTGGCGGTTGGGGACCTGGCCAAGGTGCGGGTCAGCCTGGTTGCCGATCCAGCGGCCAGGCTGACCGAACACCTGATCACCGCGAGTGGCGGATCGGGGGAGTACCATTTCCAGATTCGTAATCAACCGAATCCTCGGCAACCCAGCAGCAGCGGGCTGACCGCGCGGTCCTTGCTCGCTGGGCTGCTCCGCTTGGCTGAGCCCGCCGGGAAGTTCATTTGAGCGGGTTTCCAGATGACTGAGCAACGGTTCGATCGACGTTTCTTGGGTTTTGGTATTGGTTTTCCTTGGGCCGTCGCCTTTTGCTTTGCTGCAGTGGCCCTATTTTTGCGCCGTGGTGTTCCAGAGCCAATGGGACTTCACTGGGATGGTTCAGATGCCGATCTGACAATTAGTTTTCCCGCTTTTGTTGTGTGTACAGCTATCGCGATCGGCGTGGTTGGTTCGCTTTGTGGCGTGCTTGCCGGAGCGCGCTTGCAACGCCGATGGTTACGTCGCGTGCTGATGGGCCTTGCGGTTGCCCTGAGCCTCTTTTTGGCTACTGTCGGTGCGGCCTTTTTGATGGGGCAACAGGGCCTGAAAACGGCTGACGGCGGAACAATCGACTCGATCGTGCTCGCGCTGGGTGGTGGTGCTGCACTGGCACTCGGGGTGATCATGATGTTCGTCTACCAGCCCACACCGCTCTGGACTCCTCGCGACGATCAGGCACTTTTGGAAGCTCAGGCCGCACTCCTCGGTCAACCCGCTCTGAGCTTCTGGATCATCGCGCGAAGCTCAAGCTATGTTTTTCTAGTCATGATCCTTTTATTGCTTGGCAGTCTTCTGTTATTGCTTTCACCGTGGCTGGCCTTGGGTCTTGCGGTCGTGGTGCTGTTCGTGATGGCTAATCTATCGGCCCGGCTGGAAATCAGCTCGACCTCCCAGCCGCAGCGACTGCTCAAGCTGAAAATTGCCGGCTTATTGCCCGTCTGCACGATCCCGATGGAACGAATTAGCTCCGTGGAGATGACAAAAATTGATCTGTGGCGGCTCGGAGGTCCTGGCTGGCGGCGGCAGCCTGGCAAACAGCGATTTATCGCCCGGAGCGGTTATGCCGTCCGGGTACAACTAGGTGCCGATGCGGAGCTGCTGGTGGGAGTCCGAAACGAAGCCCATGCCCAGGAAGTACTCGAATATCTACAGGCTATCGAGGGTGCTGCTTAGTCTGCCCGCCGTTGCCCCACTGACGGTGCAGGACCGCGGCTGTGGTTAGAGGCGCAGCACGCGATAGGCTGAGATTTATGACGACCCCGCGCATTCACATTGGAACCGACCATGCCGGCCTGGAGCTAAGCGCTCACCTGATTAGGCACCTTACCGAGCGTGGTTATCAGGTTGTAGACCATGGTCCGCAAAGTTATGACGCTGAAGATGACTACCCGGTCTTCTGCATTCATGCGGCACAAGCAGTGATGGCAGATACCGCCGCCGGGGTTTTTGCGCTCGGCATTGTTTTAGGTGGTTCGGGGAACGGTGAGCAGATTGCCGCCAATAAGGTGAGGGGTATTCGCGCCGCCTTGGTCTGGAACGAAGAAACTGCCAAACTCGCCCGAGAGCATAATGATGCAAATGTGGTGGCCGTGGGCGGTCGGCAGCACAGCGTCGAGGAAGCCACCTCGCTGATTGAGATCTTCCTCGCCGAACCCTTTAGCGAGGCTGAGCGTCATGTCCGGCGAATTGGAAAAATCGCCGGCTTCGAACAAACCGGTGAGATCAGCGAATAACGCGCCACGGAAAATCAGCGATGCCTGAAGGACACACCATTCACAGGCTGGCCCGTCAGTTCAACGATGTGTTCTCCGGTCAGCCAGTTCTTGCAAGTAGCCCGCAAGGTCGGTTCAGCTCCGGTGCGGAGAAAATCGATGGCAGACTCTTGGTCTCCGCCCATGCACATGGCAAGCAACTTTTTATCAGTTTTGATCATGAGCTAACCCTGAGAGTGCACCTAGGACTTTACGGTGCCTGGGATTTCGGCGGGGATGAAAGCTTCAGGGGCGCTTCAAGCATTGGAGCGCCCCGCCGAATCGGTGAGCGAGAGCTAGCTGCCAGCGATGAAGGCTATTGTGGGCCCCCCGCCCCGGTCGGTGCGGTGCGGTTGCGTTTGCAAACCGAGCATGGCTGGGCAGATTTGCGGGGGCCGAGCGCTTGTGAATTGCTGACCGAGCAAGAGCTGGTGGCGCAAATCGCCAAACTCGGACCGGACCCGCTGCGCGATGCAGCCGATGCCGGCCAGCAATTTGGCCGCAATGTACTTGCCAAGAAAAGTGCTAGTGCTATCGCGGGGCTGCTCATGGATCAGTCGGTAGTCGCCGGAATTGGCAATATTTACCGTGCAGAGTTGTTGTTCCGCAATGGTATTGATCCGTGGCAACCGGGCAGCTCTCTTCAGCCGGGGCAAGTCGCGGCGTTGTGGGCAGACGCCGTGTTGTTGCTTGCCCGTGGGGTCCAAGCAGGCAAAATCATCACCACTGAAAGGGCCGAGCAGCGATCCTCCGGTGCGCTGAATTATGTTTACCAGCGACAAGGAGAACGCTGCTTGCACTGCCCGCAAACGGTATTAATGACCGAGCTGGCGGGCCGCAAACTTTACTATTGCCCAGGCTGTCAGCAGCCGGGCAATAGCTGATCGGCGGTCGGCCTTTCTCAGTAGTTAGGCGCGGCTGGCAGGTGAAAATACTGTTCCAAAGTTGGGATCTTGCTTTGCACCAGGTCAGCGGAAATGGTTGTTCCGACATAGCGCAGATGCCACGGCTCATAGGCGTAACCGGTGGTTCCGGTGTAACCGTTCGGGTAACGCACAATGAACCCGTAACGCCAGGCGTTGTTTCGTACCCACGAACCGGCCGGAGTGTTTTCAAAGCAAGCCTGCAGGCTGCAAGAGCCGGAGACATCACCAATATCGAAACTCAAGCCGGTCTGATGCTCGCTATAGCCTGGCCTGGCAGAGATCAAATCAGCCTGTTGCTGTCCGTAGAGCTTGACATAGTTGGCGTAGAGGCCCTGCTGCGTAGCGTAGGAGCGGTAACCGCTCACCGTGGTTAGCTTGACCCCGGCGCTGGCTGCCGCATTGATCATCACTTGGGCCTTTGCCGCTGCAGTTGTTTCTAGCTGAATGCTACCGATTGTGGTCAGTGAGGCGGGTGCGTAGCTAATCGGGCTGAGCGGGCGTTTCTTGTTGACCACGATGGTACTGAAAAAACTGCGTGCCCCGCTGGCCGCCGTCCAGGTAATATAACCGCCTTGAAAGTTTTGTCGGCAGCTTCCAGCGCTACACATTTCATCACTGCTCGGGTAACCCAGGTAACCGTTTTGGGTGCCGGCGTTTTTCCAGGCGGTGCGGATGGCGCCGTGGGTGATGTGGGCGCCGGTGTTGGCGGTCCAGTGGATGGAGGCGTTTTGGAAGGCTTGGTAGCAGCCGCCGTTTTTGAAGCCGCAGATTTCGTCGGTGATGGGGTAGCCTGCGTAGCTGTTTTGGGCGCCGATGTTTTTCCAGGCGGTGCGGATGGCGCCGTGGGTGATGTGGGCGCCGGTGTTGGCGGTCCAGTGGATGGAGGCGTTTTGGAAGGCTTGGTAGCAGCCGCCGTTTTTGAAGCCGCAGATTTCGTCGGTGATGGGGTAGCCTGCGTAGCTGTTTTGGGCGCCGATGTTTTTCCAGGCGGTGCGGATGGCGCCGTGGGTGATGTGGGCGCCGGTGCTGGCGGTCCAGTGGATGGAGCCATTCTGATAGGCCCGGGCGCAGCCGCCGTCCCGTAAACCACAGACCACAGCGGCGCTCGGGGCACCCAAATAGCCAGCCACCCCAGGTGCTGCATAGGCCTTGGCGATGGCAGTCTCGCCGGGGCTGGCTGCAGAAGCGGTAGGAACTGCGATGAATAGGGTGGCAAGGGCTACAAAGAAACTGGTGAGTGCTGTTGCGGTCTTCAAAGTACTCCCTAATTGCGAGGATCGAGTAGGAGAATCTCGCGCTTAAATTCCATGTCTTCTTTTCAGCGTAACGGGAGAAACTGAGTTATAAGGTAAATGTAATAAACATTTGATAATTAAATTTCGATTTCTCAAGCGGAGCTCTTGAGCAAGAAAACGCTGAAAGCCGGGAACTGCTCATTCCACAGACACTGGAGGGGATGACGGGAATCGAACCCGCGTAATCAGTTTGGAAGACTGAGGCTCTACCATTGAGCTACATCCCCGAAGGACAGAGATAACTACATCATACCTAGCCGCTAGGCTGTCAAGCTGGGACCCTCGTGAGCTGTGTTTTTGAGCGCAAAATCACCGATTTCTACGAAGAAAATCATTCCGATGTGCACAGCGGGCCTTGAGGCCGTAGACTTGTCGAGCGTCGCGGGGCGTAGCGTAGTGGCTAGCGCGCCTGCTTTGGGAGCAGGAGACCGCAGGTTCGAGTCCTGTCGCCCCGACACAGCAAGATCAGCAAGACCCCAAAGTGAAAAACATCCATCTCAGGAGTAATACTCAGTGAAGAGCGCTGTCGAAAACCTCTCGCCCACCCGGGTCAAGCTCGACGTCGAAGTTTCTTTTGACGAACTGAAGCCAAGCATCGATGAGGCCTACAAGACCATCTCGGAGCAGGTTCAGATTCCGGGCTTCCGCAAGGGCAAAGTGCCGAATCGGTTAATCGATCAGCGAGTGGGCCGTGGTTACGTGCTGGAGACCGCAGTTAACGAAGGTCTGAATGGCTGGTACCAGAGCGCCGTGGCCGAGACCGGTATTCGCCCGCTCTCTCGTCCCGAGGTGGAAATCACCGAAGTGCCCGACCCTTCTGCCACCGAGGGCGAACTGAAGTTCCAGGTTGAGGTGGATGTTCGCCCCGAGGTTGAGCTTCCGGAATACTCAGGTATCGCCGTTGAGGTGACCAGTGCCGAGAAGTCCGAGGCCGACGTCGATAAGGCACTCGACGATCTGCGCGGCCGTTTCGGAACCCTGGTCCCGGCCGAGCGTCCGGCCGCAAATGACGACTTCGTTACTATCGACATCCTGGCCAAGATTGATGGCGCAGAAGTTGATTCCGCTACCGGCCTTTCCTACCAGGTCGGCGCCGGCACCATGCTGGAAGGCCTCGATGAAGCAATCACGGGGCTGAGCGCTGGCGAGGAAGCGATCTTTGACACCAAGTTGGTCGGCGGTGAGCACGCCGGCGAAGAGGCGCAAGTTACCGTCAAGGTGACCGCAGTCAAACTGCGGGAGCTGCCCACCGCGGACGATGACTTCGCTCAGTTGGCCAGCGAATTCGATACCCTCGCCGAGCTTCGCGAAGACTTGGAGACCCAGGTCAACCAGTCCAAGACAGTTGAGCAGGGCGTAGAAGCTCGCGATAAGGTGCTCGAGAAGCTCGTTGAGCTAATTGAGGTGCCGGTACCGGAGTCCGTGATTGAGGATCAGCTGGAACAGCACTTCAACCCGGCCAACTCTCACGGCGAAGAAGAGCACGACACCGAGGAGCACCGCGCCGAGGTCCGCGAGAATGCGGCGCGTTCTTTCAAGAACGAAATCATCCTGGATGCGGTGGCCGATAAGGAAGAGATCGAGGTCTCTCAGGCTGAGTTGATTGACTACATCGTCAACTCCGCTGGTCAGTACGGCATGGACCCGAACCAGTTCGCCCAGATGCTTGACCAGTCAGGTCAGGTGCCTTTGGTTGTCGGCGAGGTTCGCCGTCGCAAGGCTCTCGCGGTAGTTCTCGGTCAGGCAAAGGTGACCGATGCAGCAGGCGCCGAGGTTGACTTGTCCGAGTTCGTGAAGCCCGCTGTGGATCCGGCACTTGAATCGGCTCTCAACGAGGCCGCCGGGGTAGCCGGCGAATCAGAGGGGCCCGAGGACGTGCCGGTCGGACCCGCTGGCGACGACCCGGGCGCCGCGCGCTTCTAAGCTCTCAGTTTTACTAGGTCGTTGCCCGAGCCGGGCAACGACCTAGTGTTTTTAAAATGGCCTAGTGCTTTTAAGTCGATAAACCAAGATTCCTCCGGGCATCGCAGTCGCCAGTTCGGTGTCGTTCGTGGAATTCCGAAAGCCTGTCTGTTGCGCACGGTTTTCGCCGCGCAGCCATTGGTAGAACCGGGCTTCAGCCGAGGGCGAATCTGCCCACGGCAGGGCGACTGCGCCGTCAGCGAACAGCACCGTTTTGCGGAAGATATCGCGGCCGGAAAAGGCTACTGTCCATGTAGCGATACAGGTCAAATGAGATGAGTGAGAAACCATGACTGAACTGGTAAATTCCGTTCCTGCGACTCCGCGGATGGCAGGCGAGCCCGGCGGCCAGGACGATTACGTATACAATCGACTGCTCAAACAGCGCACCATTTGGTTGGGCTCTGAGGTTCGCGATGACAATGCCAATATGATCTGTTCGCAGATGCTATTGCTGGCCTCGGAGGATCAAGAGAAGGACATCTACCTCTACATCAACTCCCCGGGCGGTTCGGTAACGGCTGGGATGGCGATCTACGACACCATGCAGTTCATCCCGAACGATGTGGTCACGGTGGCCACCGGCTTGGCCGCTTCGATGGGGCAGTTCCTGCTCTCTTCCGGCACCAAAGGCAAGCGCCATGCCACTCCTAATGCGCGTATTCTGATGCATCAGCCCTCCGGTGGCATTGGCGGAACCGCCTCGGACATCAAAATCCAGGCCGAACTGATCTTGCACATGAAGAAGGTGATGGCCGAACTGACCGCAGAGCAGACCGGGCAAACCGTTGAGCAGATCCTCAAAGATAACGATCGGGATAAGTGGTTCACCGCGGAAGAAGCTCTGGAATACGGTTTCTTCGATAAGATCAGCGCTCACGCCGGCTCGGTTGCCGGTGGCGGCGGAACGAACGCGAAGTAGAAAGAGAATCATGACTAGCAATTTCACCGCCGCAGGTCCCGCCGCAATGTGGACGCAGAACGTCGCCAACGTGCAGATGGGTGGGGCGGCAGCTAATCTGCCCAGCTCGCGCTATGTGCTCCCGCAGTTCGAAGAACGCACCCCTTACGGGTTCAAGCGTCAAGATCCGTACACCAAGCTCTTCGAAGATCGCATCATCTTCCTGGGCGTGCAGGTGGACGACGCCAGTGCCGATGACATTATGGCGCAGCTGCTGGTGCTCGAATCCACCGATCCGGATCGTGACATCACCCTCTACATCAACTCTCCCGGTGGCTCGTTTACCGCGATGACGGCTATTTACGACACCATGCAGTACATTCGGCCCGAGATCCAGACTGTCTGCCTGGGCCAAGCGGCTAGCGCAGCCGCTGTGCTGTTGGCGGCTGGCACACCGGGGAAGCGGTTGGCTCTGCCAAACGCGCGGGTGCTGATCCATCAGCCCGCGCTATCTGGTGGGCAGGGCGGCCAGGCTTCGGATCTCGAAATCCAGGCCAATGAGGTGATGCGGATGCGCACCTGGTTGGAAGAAACTTTAGCTCAGCACTCCGGGCGGACGCCTGAGCAGCTGAACAACGATATTGAGCGGGACAAGATCCTGACCGCAGCGGAGGCGCTGGATTACGGACTGATTGATCAGGTGCTGGAGTCGCGCAAGCTCAAGCCAGCGGCTATCGCCAAGTAGTCAGCGCGTTCTAGTTTCGAACATCAGCGCCGGGGTGAGTCATATTTATGGCTCGCCCCGGCGTTTGACGTAGCATCGGGCGGAAATTGCCATAGAGTTGAATGGTAAGTGGTTTTTGCGAAAGGGATTGTGATGGCTCGTATGGGTGAGAGCACGGATCTGCTCAAGTGTTCTTTCTGCGGAAAGAGCCAGAAACAGGTGCGCAAACTAATTGCTGGCCCCGGTGTTTACATCTGTGATGAGTGCATCGAGTTGTGCAATGAGATCATCGAAGAGGAACTTGCCGAGGTCGCCGATCTGGGTAGCTTCGAGTTACCGAAGCCGAAGGAAATCTTCAACTTCCTGCAGGAATATGTCATCGGCCAGGAACCGGCGAAGCGTTCCCTTTCGGTTGCTGTTTACAACCACTACAAGCGTATTCAGGCCGGTTCCAAGGGCCAGGCACTAGCCGATGGCAGCCATCACGACGATGTCGAGATCGCCAAATCGAATATCTTGCTGATCGGGCCGACCGGCTGTGGCAAAACCTATCTCGCGCAGACCCTAGCCCGACGGCTCAATGTGCCGTTCGCGGTCGCCGACGCCACCGCCCTCACGGAGGCGGGGTACGTCGGTGAGGACGTCGAGAACATCCTGTTGAAGCTCATCCAGGCCGCCGATTACGATGTCAAAAAGGCCGAACAGGGCATTATTTATATTGACGAAATCGACAAGATCTCACGTAAGAGCGAAAACCCTTCGATCACCCGGGATGTCTCCGGTGAGGGCGTGCAACAAGCACTCTTGAAGATTCTTGAAGGCACTGTCGCTTCGGTGCCACCGCAGGGCGGGCGGAAGCACCCGCATCAGGAATTCATCCAGATTGATACCACTAATGTGCTCTTCATCGTGGCCGGTGCCTTTGCTGGTCTGGAGGAGATTATTGGTGCCAGAGCTGGAAAGAAAGGCATTGGCTTCGGTGCTCCGCTCGGTGCGCTTTCCGGTGAGGAAGCCAGCTATGGCGATGTGATGCCGGAGGACCTGCTGAAGTTCGGCTTGATTCCCGAATTCATTGGGCGGCTTCCGGTGATCACCACGGTTTCTCATCTGGATCGTGATGCGCTGATTCAGATCCTCACCGAGCCGAAAAACGCTCTGATCAAGCAGTATCAGAAGATGTTCCACTTGGACGGGGTGGAACTCAGCTTCGAGGACGAGGCCCTGGACGCTATTGCCGATCAGGCGTTGGAGCGTGGCACCGGTGCCCGTGGGCTGCGCGCAATCCTGGAGGAAGTGCTGCTACCGGTGATGTTTGAGCTTCCGAGCCGCGATGACATTGCTTCTGCCGTTGTCACCGCCGAGTCGGTCAAGGAGAGCGGCCAGCTAACTCTCATCCCGCATGATGTGGTGGCTAAGCGTAGGAATAAGTCGGCCTAGCCTCGGCGGATTCGGATCGGAGTGCGATGAGTCAGCAGCCTTACGGCGCCCAACAATATCCCTCGCCCTACGGTCAGCCAGCTGCTCCTTACGGCGCAGCGGCGCTGCAGGGTGCCAGAGCGACAACGGCGGGTAAACAACTTCTCGTGTGGTTGCTGGACGGGGTGATCTTTGGTTTACCGTTGACCCTGCTAAGTTTCCTCTCCTTTCTGCCGTTGATCTTCACCACAATCGAGATTGCCAATGACCACTCGCGTCGCCACAATTTGGACGAGTTAAGTAGTTCCCAGGCGGCTAGCATCTTTGGCAGCATCGCTATTGCGATAGTGGCTACCGGGGTATTGCTACTTGTTTATTACTTCATCTATTGGTGGCTGATCGCCACCAAAGGACGCACTCCTGGTATGTCGATCATGGGTCTCCGCTTGGTTTCAATCGAGACCGGTCAGCCGATTGGCTGGGGTCAAGCGTTCTTGCGCGGCCTGGTAGTTGTCCTCGGCTCCCAACTGACCGGTGGTATTGGCGGTCTGCTTTTTTGGCTTTCGCCGCTTTTCGACTCGACCACCGGTTGGGCGCAAAGCTGGCAGGACAAGCTGGTCAAGGCAGTGATTATTGATACTAAGAACGGTCGGGATACTTTTAACCAGGCTTAGGAATTCCCTGTTTAGGAATGCACTGTGCAACCGCTGCGTTGAAGCTGCTGTAACCACTGTCGAAGGAGATCAATCATGTCTGAAACCGCCCGCCTAAGCGAGGAAACACAAAAAGCCAATAAGGCCGATTTTTGGTTCGACCCGATTTGCCCCTTCGCCTGGGTGACCTCGCGTTGGATCGGCGAGGTGGAGAAAGTTCGCGGTATTCAGGTTGACTGGCACGTGATGAGCCTTTCGGTGCTGAACGAGAACAAAGAGGATCTCTCAGACTTTTACAAGTCGTTGATGCAGCGCGGCTGGGCTCCAGTGCGGGTGGTGATAGCGGCCCAGCAATTGCACGGCGAGGCAGTGGTCAAACCGCTTTACGATGCACTTGGTAAGCGAATCCACAACGAGGGTGTTTCGGATTACCTTGAAGCGATCAAGGGTGCGCTGGCCGAGGTTGGCTTGCCTGCCGAATTGATCGACTACGCTGAAAAGGACGATTACGACGAGCAGTTGCGCGCCAGCCACGAAGCCGGGATATCCCAGGTTGGCCAGGAAGTTGGCACCCCGGTGGTTTCTTTCAACGGCACCGCTTTCTTCGGCCCGGTGCTGACCCGCATCCCGCGCGGTGAGGAAGCTGGTCGAATCTGGGACGCGGCAGTGACCCTCGGTGAATTCCCGTACTTCTTCGAGCTAAAGCGAACCAGGACCGAGTCACCGCAGTTCGACTAAGCTATCTGAACGTTTTCGACGCTTAAACATCGAGTGTGCAGATCTACACCTGAAGACGCGTGCTTAGCGTGTAGATCTGCACACTCGATGTGCGATGAGGGCCGTTGCGCGGGGCTAGGCTTGGGCGGCTTCCTCAGCCTCGGCGAGCACGACGTCAGCGACGGCGAGCTCATCGCCATTAACCAGTTCGAGCTCGCGGGCATTAGCCGCTGCCTTGAGATCAACCAGACCGTTGCGGAGCCGTTCCAGTTCAGTGGCCGGAGCGCTCACCCGGGCACTCAGTACTTCGGTGCGTTGCTTGACCTTAGCCTCGGATTTGGCCTTGCGGATGCCGCTCAGCGCGCTGCCCAAGGTGCTGAGCATTTTGGTGTCGCCATCCACCACCTGGACGGCCGCTGGCCAGCTCGCCTGGTGCACCGATCCGGTCCGCCACCAGGACCACACTTCTTCGGTGGCGAACGGAATGAAGGGCGCGAACAGCCGAAGCAGGGTATCCAGAGTGGTGGCCAGAGCCGCCAGAACGCTGGCTTGCTCTGTCTCACCGGAGGCACCGTAGGCTCGGTCCTTGATCAGTTCGACATAATCGTCGGTGAACGACCAGAAGAAGCTCTCGGAGATCTGCAGCGCCCGAGCATAGTCATAGCCGTCGAACGCCGTCGAGGCCTGTTCCACGACCTCCGCCAACTGTGCCAGCAGCGCCCGATCCAAGGGATTACTCAGTACTGAGAGATTCGATTCGGAGATCACGTTTTGCTCGGTGGCGCCAAGATTTAGGACAAACTTTGAGGCGTTGAGCAGTTTGATCGCGAGCCGTCGGCCGATCTTAATCTGACCGGTATCAAAGGCGGTGTCGACGCCCAAACGAGCTGAGGCGGCCCAGTAACGCACCGCATCGGCGCCGAACTGGTCGAGGGTATCGGTTGGCACCACCACATTGCCCTTTGACTTCGACATCTTCTTCCGGTCCGGGTCGAGCACCCAGCCGGAAATCGGCGCGTGTCGCCAAGGTGCTTTGCCTTGAAGAGCATCGGCACGCACCATCGAGGAGAACAGCCAGGTTCGGATGATCTCGTGAGCCTGTGGTCGCATGTCAAAGGGGAACACACTGTTGAAGAGCTTTTCGTCACGGCTCCAGCCGCCCACCAACTGGGGGGTCAGTGAGGACGTCGCCCAAGTGTCGAGCACATCTGGATCACCGGTGAATCCGCCGGGTTGATCGCGTTGCGTTTCGGCATAACCTGGCGCGGGCTCGGCGGCGGGGTCGACTGGGAGAGCGTCATCCGCTGGCAGGATCGGGTGATCGTAATCCGGCTCTCCCGAAGCGTCCAGGGGATACCAAGCCGGAATCGGTACGCCGAAGAACCGTTGCCGAGAAACTAGCCAATCGCCGTTGAGTCCCTCGACCCAGTTCTCATAGCGAGCCCGCATAAATGAAGGGTGGAACTCCACATCTTTACCGCGTTCGATGAGTCGTTCACGGCGCTCGGCGTCGCGGCCACCATTGCGGATGTACCACTGGCGGCTGGTGACTACCTCGAGCGGCTTATCGCCCTTTTCGTAGAAGTTCACCGGGTGGATAATGGGCTTGGGCTCGCCGTCCAGGTCCCCACTGTCGCGCAGTTGCTGAACAATTGTCTCCTTGGCGCTGAAGGTGGTTTTGCCAGCCAGAGCCTCGTAATGTGCCACGCCTTCGCCGCTAATCCAGCTCGGCGTCTCCGCCACAATCCGGCCGTCACGGCCGACGATGGGGCGAGTGGGAAGTTGCAGTTCGCGCCACCAAGTGACATCGGTCAGGTCGCCGAAAGTACACACCATGACCAGGCCAGAACCCTTATCTGGCTTGGCCAAGGGGTGTGCCTTTACCTCGAGTTCGACGCCGAACAGCGGGGAAGTGACTTTAGTGCCGAAGAGTGGCTGATACCGCTCGTCGTCGGGGTGGGCGACCAGTGCAACTGCGGCCGGAATGAGTTCGGGGCGAGTGGTTTCAATGTAGACCGGCTCGCCACCGGGGCGATGGAAAGCCACCCGATGGAAGGCGCCCGGGCGTTCCCGATCCTCAAGTTCTGCTTGCGCTACCGCGGTGCGGAAGGTGACGTCCCAGAGCGTGGGTGCCTCAGCCATATAGGCGTCGCCGGCAGCGAGGTTCGCCAAGAACGCGCGCTGGCTGATCGCCCGGGAGGCGTCATCGATGGTGCGATAGGTCAGCGACCAATCAACCGATAAGCCCAGCGTGCTGAAGAGGTCCTCAAAGACCTTTTCGTCGTCGATGGCGAGTTCTTCACAGAGCTCGATGAAGTTGCGACGAGAGATCTGAATGAAGTCTCGCTCGTTTTTAGCTGGCTCGGCTGGGGGAGTGAAGTCAGGGTCGTAAGCAATGGATGGGTTGCAGCGCACGCCATAGTAATTCTGCACGCGGCGCTCGGTGGGCAGGCCGTTATCGTCCCAACCCAGGGGATAGAAAACATTCTTACCGCGCATCCGCTGGTAGCGAGCAATCACGTCGGTCTGGGTGTAAGAGAACATGTGACCGACGTGCAGTGAACCGGAAGCGGTCGGCGGCGGTGTATCGATCGAGAAGACCTGCTCACGAGAAGTCTCGGTATCGAATTTGTAGGTACCTTGTTCTCGCCAGCGAGCCGAGAGCTTATTCTCCAGTCCTTCGAGCGCCGGTTTGTCGGGAACAGTACTGGTCGGGTTTGCGGGCGTGTCTATACCCGGAATGTTTTCAGCCATACTTGATTCTTTCATGGCTGGCGGCGAGTCGAGACACCAGTTCCTTGCTCCGCCCCCGACCTTCCATCAACCGCCGATTCCTCTTGCCTTTCCGAGTTGTCCCATTGATTGTCCTCCCACCCCTTCTGACTACTTCTGCCGCACGATCCTGAACTACCTGTACCTCGTTGCCCCCCAACCGTTCGTGGCCTCCCGACTGTCCCACTGAGTGATGCTGTACCCGTCGGATGCAGAGAGACGCTGGGCCTGCCTAGGTGTGGGTCAGCTACCAGACCCTAATGACTTGTCCGCTTTCGATGCCTTCGATGGCGCGCACAAAGGCATTAGCAACGGCGCTGCCTTCAACGGGGGTGGCCCCGGGGAAGGCCGGTCCGTAGGCCTGCCAGGATTCTTGCAGCACGGTCGGGCTCACTGAGTTAATCCGAAGTCCACGTGGCAGCGCGCCGGCGGCGTTGCGGACGAAGCCGTCCACAGCCGCATTGGCAACCGATGCCGCGGTGCCCTGCGGCACCGGGATTTCGCCAAGAATTCCGGAGATCAGGGTGATCGAACCGCCGTCAGTAAGTAATGGGGTGGCAGCTTGGGCTACCGCGATTTGACCAAGCGCCTTCGCCTGAAGCGCCTGAGAAAAGTCCTCGGCGGTCAGTTCCGCGAGCGGTTTGAAGGGCGTACCACCGGCGGTGACTACGACAGCGTCGTACTTAATGCCCTGTTGCTTTGCGGCCTCGAAGAATTCGCTCACCGAGCCTAGCGATGAGGTGTCCAAAGCAGGACTGCTGCTTCGGCTCACGCCGGTCACCTGGTGTCCGCGCGCCGTCAGGGCTGTTTCGACTGCGCCGCCGACAGTACCGCTATTACCTACCAATAAGATCTGCATTTTTGCTCCTTAGCTAGCACGAGATGAACCATAACTGTGTCCTTTCGGCCAACCGAGGGGGTAACAAAATAATTCCAGCGCTAGGCTGAATGTGTGAACACTTCAGCGAGCAATAACCCCGTCCCCAACGCCACCGACCCGCGCGGAGCGGTTCGCAGTGCGGTCGTCACCGGGGCTAGCACCGGAATTGGGCAGGCAGCCGCCAAGGCGCTGGCTGCCCAAGGTTGGAAAGTATTCGCGGTGGCCCGACGGGCTGACCGATTGAGTGAGCTCGCTCAGCAAAGCGGTGTGATAGCCATCCCCACCGACATTACCGACGATGCTGCGGTAGCCAGCTTGGTACAACAGGTCACCGAGGCCGGGGGCATCGATACCTTGATCAATATTTCTGGCGGAGCTCGAGGTGCGGACAAGCTTGCCGAAGCCAAAGCTGAAGACTGGGACTGGATGTACCGGGTGAACGTTATTGGCACTATGAAACTTACCCAGGCATTCCTGCCGATCTTGCGCGCAGGCCGTAGCGGGACAGTCCTCAACCTCACCTCCACAGCGGCCCTGGTCGCCTATGAAGGTGGATCAGGTTACAACGCGGCAAAGTTCGCCGAGCGAGCACTCACCCAGGCACTACGCCTAGAAGAGGTGGAGCACAACTTACGGGTTATCGAGGTGCTGCCGGGAATGGTGCAGACCGAGGAATTCGCACTCAACCGCCTAGCCGGTGATCGTGAAGCAGCCGCCAAGGTCTACCAAGGGGTGGCCGAGCCGCTGACCGCCGAGGACGTCGCCGAAGTGGTTCGCTATGCGGTGTCCTTGCCGCATCATGTGAATCTCGACGAGATTGTGCTGCGGCCGGTAGCTCAGGCGGCGGCCTATAAGGTAGTTCGGAACTCCTAGTTCGAGCTCCGCTCGATCAGCCGCACTTCTCCGGAATGGAGAGTCGAGCGGAGACCGCGCTGTGATCGCTTCCGCCGACCGCCTGCATAGTGTAGTCGCTGGCAGTCAGACCGGGGCTGATTGCCAAATGATCGAGGGTAACGATCGGAATCAGCCCGGCGAGCGGTGTGAAAGTTGGTATTATTCGTTTCCAATTCACGCTCGCGACGTCGCTCAGGCTCGCTTTCGTGAGTAACTCGCGAAACTCCTGATGGTCCAGACTGGCGTTGAAATCACCCAGCAGAATTCTTTGGTTTTCGCCCGAGGGAAGTTGACCTAGCGTCTTGAGGTCTGAACGCCACTGCGCCGTTGTTGCGGAACCCGGGATCATGGTGTGCACATTCGTCACCTCAAGGGCAAGACCGGAAACCTCATTGATGCGAAGCCTGGCTTGAACCATTTCATGAGGCGTATTCGCTACTGGTGCCAACTGCTCTAGTGGAAATTTTGAGTACAGCGCACTGCCACCCGGACCGCGGACCTGGCTGGTGATTTTGTGGGGGAGTAGCTGATCGATTCCGGCGGCAGCTAGTCGTTTTTCCAGATCGCCACCGAACTCCTGCAGTGCCAACAGCCCGATCCGGTTTTCGCGCACTAACTGGACGATGCGATCGGCGTCGGCCTGTCCATAACGGGTGTTGAGGGACATTGAGCCAATCTCAATCCTCGAACCGGCTGCGCAAGGCTCAGCACGATTGGCATCGAGCGGGAAAAGCCAAAACAACTGGCCGAGCAGCAATATCGCACACAGCGCGCTCAGCCACTTGGCCCGGCCACAAAGCGCCAAAATAAGGGCTGCCGCTGCCGGGATGACGAACCAAGGCAGCAGCGCGAGCAGCGAAATCGCCAACTCCGGCAACTGCCAAGGCAGGATTCGCAGCCCGCTGGGAATTGCCACTAGCAGAGCCAGAAAAGCCGCCGGCAGCACTAGCCAAAGACGAGGGCGGTGGCGGGCAGGCATCTTCCAAGCTTATGGCTTAGACTTATTTCAACAGCTTTGACCCGGCTATCACCGGTGAGCTTCCGGAAGAACGCGGCCTGTGGAACCTTGGCGGCAAGTAGAACCGGACGGGTAAGCCCGTGATAGCAGTTATGAGCGGCCATCAACTCGGTGAACTGAGCGGGTGGCAAGCGAGGTGGTACCGCGGTGCTTGATCGAAAGGGGTCTTGTGCCGTCCTTGCATCCTGAAACCGAACGACCGCAGGATGTCACGATGCCGCACTACCCGAAGTCATCTCTGGGAACCTCATCAGCAGGCCAAGATCAGCACGCCCCAACGAGCGTTGGAGTTCCCACGAACATCTCCTTTCCCTCGGTGGAAGAGCAGATTCTCAAGTACTGGAATGAAGACGGCACCTTCCAAGCGAGCATCGACAATCGCCCGGCCGGAGAAAACGGTTCGAACGAGTTCGTCTTCTACGACGGCCCGCCCTTTGCCAACGGTCTGCCGCACTACGGGCACCTGCTCACCGGTTATGCCAAAGACCTGGTGGCTCGTTATCAAACTCAGCGCGGTCGCCGGGTCGAGCGCCGCTTCGGCTGGGACACGCACGGACTGCCAGCTGAGCTGGAGGCGATGAAGCAGCTCGGCATCACCGAGAAGTACGAAATCGAGTCGATGGGCATCGACAAGTTCAACGACGCCGTCCGCGAATCGGTGATGAAATACACCAAGGAATGGCGCGAGTATGTCACTCGGCAGGCTCGCTGGGTGGACTTCGATAATGACTACAAGACGCTCAACGTCGAATACATGGAATCGGTCATCTGGGCTTTCAAGCAGCTGCATGAAAAGGGCCTGACCTACCAAGGTTTCCGGGTGCTGCCCTACTGCTGGAAGGACGAGACACCGCTGTCTAACCACGAACTGCGGATGGACGACGACGTCTATAAAATGCGTCAGGATCAAACTGTCACGGTTGGGTTTCCACTTAAGTTAGGGGAGTCCGAACTTTCTCAGGAACTAGCTGGAGTGCAGGCATTAGCTTGGACCACTACGCCCTGGACCTTGCCGAGTAACCAAGCGCTTGCCGTTGGGCCGGAGATCCTTTATGTAGTAGTTCCCGGACAGATAGAAGGCAGGCCCGGCCAGAAGTACCTACTTGCCGAAGCGCTGCTTGGCGGTTATGCCAAGGACCTGGGCTATGAATCCGCCGATGCTGCCGCGGAGGCTGTGCTGAGCCGACACTTTGGTAAGGAGCTGCGAGATCTGTATTACGAACCGCTGTGGCCGGATTTCCGAGACTTCTTTAGGGAGTTTACGGAGGTCGTTGAGGATGAGACGACATCGACGCCGTTGTCACCGGTAAAAACTCGAAGCGTCGCCAATGGCTTCAGAATCCTGGTTGACGACTTTGTTACTACTACTGATGGCACCGGCGTCGTCCATATGGCACCCGCCTATGGCGAGGACGATCAACGCATCTGTTATGCAAATGGCATCTCAGTTGGCCTATCGGTAGACGAGGGTGCGCGCTTTGAGGACATGTTCGAAGGCGGTGCGCTGTCCAGCATCGTTGGGCTGCAAGTTTTTGAAGCCAATAAGCCGATCATCAAGGTGTTGCGCGATTCCGGGCGCCTGGTTCGCGAAGCCAGCTACGAGCACAGCTACCCGCACTGCTGGCGCTGTCGCAATCCTTTGATCTACAAAGCCGTTTCCTCCTGGTACGTCGAGGTTACCCAGTTCAAGGATCGAATGATCGAACTGAACCAGGAGATCAACTGGATCCCCGGCAACGTCAAAGACGGCCAGTTCGGTAAATGGCTGGAGAACGCCCGGGATTGGTCGATCAGCCGTAACCGGTTCTGGGGCAGCCCAATCCCGGTCTGGCAGTCTGATGATCCCAAGTTCCCACGCACCGACGTCTATGGCTCGCTGGCCGAGTTGGAGGCAGACTTCGGCCGCTTGCCCTTGAATAAGGACGGTCAGGTTGATCTGCACCGGCCCTTCATCGACGAGCTGACCCGGCCGAACCCCGATGACCCGAGCGGCAAGGCCACGATGCGCCGGGTCGAGGACGTTTTGGATGTCTGGTTCGATTCCGGCTCGATGCCCTATGGCCAGGTGCATTTCCCCTTCGAAAATGAGGAGTGGTTCAACACCCACCACCCGGCAGATTTCATTGTCGAATACATCGGCCAGACCCGCGGCTGGTTCTATATGCTGCACATCCTGGCTACCGCGATCTTCGAACGGCCCGCCTTCAAGAACGTGATCAGCCACGGCATCGTGCTTGGCTCGGACGGTCAGAAGATGTCCAAGAGCCTGCAGAATTACCCGGATGTTTCCGAGGTGCTCGATCGCGATGGTTCGGATGCGATGCGCTGGTTCCTGATGGCGTCCCCGATCCTGCGCGGTGGTAATTTGATCGTTACCGAGCAGGGTATTCGCGATGGCGTGCGTCAGGTGATCCTGCCGCTCTGGAACGTCTACAGCTTCTTCACCCTCTACACCAATGCCGCAAATCAGGGCGAAGGCTATGACGCTCAACTGCGGTATGACGGCTACCAAGACAGTTTGGACCGATACTTGGTGTCCAATACTGCGACCATGGTGGAAGCTATCACCGAGGCCTTGGATGCTTATGAGATTTCCGATGCATGCGATGTGCTGCGCAGCTACCTGGATATGCTCAGCAACTGGTATGTTCGGCGGTCCCGGCAGCGCTTCTTCGACGAGGACCAGGACGCTTTCGATGCGCTCTACACCGCGCTGGAGGCACTCTGCCGGGCCGCGGCTCCGCTGTTGCCGTTGGTCACCGAGGAGATCTGGCGCGGGTTGACCGGTGGACGTTCGGTACACCTGACCGACTGGCCGCTGGCCGACGGGTCCGGGGCCGAGCAGTTCCGCGCCGATAAGGAGCTAGTCTCGGCGATGGAAGTTGTCCGACAGGTTTGCTCGGTCGGCTCTTCGCTGCGTAAGGCTGCCAAGCTGCGGGTGCGTTTGCCGTTGCAGGAGCTCACGGTGGTGGTGCCCGCCGCCGATGCGCTAGAACCCTTTGCGGAGATCGTTGCCGATGAGCTGAACCTCAAGAATGTACGTTTCCTCGACGCAGCATCTGCTTCGCTCGCCGAATTCGGTATTGAGCAGCGGCTCGCGGTCAACGCCCGGGCCGTGGGCCCACGCTTGGGCAAGGACGTGCAATTGGCGATTAAGGGTGCCAAAAGCGGCGACTGGTCGGTGGATGATGCCGGTTTGGTCACCGCCGGTGGTTTGGCCCTGCAGGAGGGTGAATACAGCCTGGAAACGGCGGTTTCGGAACAGCAATCGGGCAGCACCTCGGTCGCGCTACTGCCTGGTGGCTTCCTGGTGCTCAACACCGAGGTGACTCCGGAACTGGAGGCCGAGGGCGTTGCTCGGGACCTGGTGCGCAGCATCCAGCAAGCTCGGAAAGACGCTGAGCTGCAGGTCAGCGATCGGATTGTCACCACGGTCAGTGCTCCGCAGAGCGTGATCGACGCACTCGAGGCGAACGCCGAGTTAGTGCGCACCGAGACGCTTTCGGCACGCTTGGAATTGGTGCCCGGGGATGAAGAAACCGTGATCACGGTGGCCCGGACGCACGCCGAAGACAGCGTTGAGGACGTAGCAGAGAACCTGGTGAAGGGTGTGCGGGCATGATTGACGAATATTCGGTGGAGAGCGTTTACGCCGAACTGCTGAGCCGGGCCCCGGAAAATAAAATGGAGCCGCGATTGGCTCCGCTGTTCCGCGCGATGGAAGTATTGGGGGAGCCGCAAAAGGCCTATCCGGTGATTCATCTCACCGGCACCAATGGCAAAACCTCCACGGCTCGGATGATCGAAGCTGGCCTGCGCGCGCACGGACTCAGCATCGGGCGCTACACCAGCCCGCATCTCAGCTCGGTCACTGAACGGATCAGCATCAATGGTGAACCGGTTTCCGATGAGACTTTCGTGCGGATTTGGGACGAGATCCGACCTTACCTGCAAATCGTCGATGATGAGTTGGAAACTGCGGGGGAGCCCCGGCTGACCTACTTTGAATCGCTGACCATTCTCGGCTTCGCAATTTTTGCCGATCAGCCTGTTGATGTGGTGGTCCTTGAGGTCGGTCTCGGCGGCATTACTGACGCCACCAACGTTGCCGACGGCGCCGTCGCGGTGGTAACGCCCATCTCACTGGACCACACCGAACTACTCGGTGATACCACCCGCGATATCGCCTTGGAAAAAGCCGGAATCATTAAGCCCGGTGCTTTCTTGGTCAGCTCGGCGCAGCCCAGTGATGCGGCTCAGGTGTTACTGGAGAAGGCACAGGAAGTGGGGGCTCAGTTCCGCTTTGAAGGAGTCGAATTCGGCGTCGCGGAGCGAGCAGTCGCCGTTGGCGGCCAGCTGATTACCGTGCAAGGCCTGGCAGCTCGTTACCCTGATCTACAGCTGCCCTTGCACGGTGCCCATCAAGCGGAGAATGCCGCCGTCGCTGTCGCCGCGCTGGAAGCTTTCTTCGGTGGCGGCGAAAAGGAATTGGATCTCGCGGTGCTGCAGGAGGCTTTTGCTTCGGTGACTTCGCCCGGCAGGCTAGAGGTGCTGCGTACCGCGCCGACCGTCGTGGTGGATGCTGCACACAACCCGGCTGGCATTAAAGCCACCGCTGAGGCGCTGGAGGAGGCCTTTAGCTTTAGCAAGCTGGTGGTGGTGCTGGGCGTGCTGAAGGAAAAGGATGCTTTACAGATCCTGGAGCAGCTCAGGGAGTCGCTTGACGAATTCGCCGAGGAGATCTGCTTGACGCAATCCGATTCCCCGCGTGCTATTCCGGCGGGAGAGCTGGCCGAGCTGGCGCTCGACGCGGGCTTCGAGGAAGAGAATATCCATATTGCCGAGCGGCTTGACGATGCACTGGAATGGGCGGTTGAGCGAGCCGAGGCTAATAACGATCTCTCCGGTGCGGTTTTGCTGACCGGTTCGATTACCTTAGTGGCCGAGGCCAGAATTCTGCTCGGGAAGGCGTAGTGGTGTCCGATTCATCGTCGTCAACCTCCGGTGGGCAGTCTGCGCCGCAACGGAAAACGCCGCTGCGGCAAACTAAGGCCCAGCGCGAATGGCGTCCCGGCACGCCCAAGAAACGTCGATCCACCAAGATCATGTTTGCCTCGACGGTGCTCAGCTTGGAAGCCTTCGTAGCATTCTTCGCAACCTTGGTGATCTTTGGCTTGCGCTCTCACGAAATCCCAGGCGTGACGATTTTGATTGTTGGCCTGGCACTGAGCGTGGTGCTAATCGGCACCTGCGCCTTTCTCAAAAAACAGTGGGCGCTCTGGCTGGGCTGGGCTCTGCAATTGGTCCTGATAGCACTGGGCTTTTTCGAGCCAATGATGTTCGTTATCGGCCCGCTCTTCGCCCTCTCCTGGTGGTATGGCTTGCGCACCGGTGCTCGGTTGGATCGGGAGAGCGCGGACCGGGAGAAGGCACAAAAGGCTTGGGAGTTAGAACACCCCGAAAGCTAGGCTCAGGGCGGTGCCCAGCACCCTCTAAACTAAAAGTAGATCAACTAAAATTATTTTCAAGGAGTCACTATGAGCGTTGAGCGCACTCTTGTCCTGGTCAAGCCCGACGGCGTGAGCCGCAATCTTTCCGGTGCGATTCTCGCCCGGGTTGAGGCTAAGGGATACCGGCTCGCCGAGCTGAAGAAGACCGCGGCCAGCCGCGAGCAGCTTGAACAACACTACGCCGAACACGTCGGCAAGCCGTTCTACGAGCCATTGCTCGATTTCATGCTCTCCGGCCCCGTAGTGGCCGCTATCTTCGAAGGCGAACGGGTGATCGAAGGCTTCCGTTCCCTCGCCGGTGCCACCGATCCGACAGTTGCCGCGCCCGGCACGATTCGTGGTGACCTGGGACGCGACTGGGGGCTCAAGGTCCAACAGAACCTGGTGCACGGCTCCGACTCAGTGGAATCCGCCGAGCGGGAAATCGCCATCTGGTTCTAGGATTGGGACGCTCCCGTAGTGTCGACTTCGCCTTTCCGCTGAGTTCGTGGTTTTGTCTCGGATTCGCCAGTAATTACTAGCGAATCCGAGACAAAACCACGAACTCGCGCCGGGGCGCCGGGGCTATGGGACGTAGCTGAGGAAGCTGAGGGTTCGATCGGCGAACTCGCCCGGATTGTCGAGCATCACATTGTGGCCGGCACGGGCAACGTCGATAATCCGAACGTCGGCCTGTAGTCGTTGCAGTGGCAGTCGATCGAATTCGGATTCCTCGCCGAGCAAGACCAGCCTGGGTGCCGTGATCCCATTGAGTAAATCGGTGAGCTTCGGATTGCGCGGGGTGGCAAAGGACGCCGCTGCCCCCTGCAATGCCTCCGCCGAGGCAAGCCGTAGCGTCGAGCTCCAAAACTCACCAGCCAATGCTTCTAGTTCCCGCCGTCGTTGTACGCCCTCCGACCCAGTCAGCCCTTCTCGGGCGCACCGCACTACCTCGCTGCCCGTGGCGTCGAGGTTGGGTTCGACCAGTATCAGCTTCCGCAAGCGCCCTGCCAGCCGGGCCGCGAGCAAAATCGCCACGGCGCCGCCCATGCTGTGGCCGAGCAGATCGAACTGCTCCACCCCGGCGTGCTCGAGGACCTCAGCGACACACTGGGCGAAATCCTCAAAACCATAGCCATAGCTTTCCGGCCGGTCGCTCAGACCAAAGCCGGGCAAATCTATCAAGATTTTTCGCACCGGATGCAAACTTGGCTGCGCACAGAACTCGGCGAAATAGGGAATCGAACTGGCACCGTAACCGTGAATAAAGACCAGCGTCTGCGGACCAACGCCAAAATCCAAATAGCGGACAGATTTTCCTCCCGGGAGCACCGGGGCTGCTTGAATGCTCATTTTCTCTCTTCCTTGCCGATAGCGAGTCCTTCCCCGGGAAGGGTGGCACGTTGACGCTAGTGGTAGCGTCAAATCGTGAGCCAAGCAGACCAGCAGAAGTTACTATCGATCAGCGAATTTGCCGCAGAACTTGGTGTCAGTGTGCGGGTGCTGCGGCACTACGACGCCGAAGGGGTGCTCGCTCCAGCGCAGCGGGATTACACGGGTGTGCGACTCTATGCCCCGGAACAGCTCGATCGGGCGAGGAACGTCGTTGACTTGGTGGCTGCGGGTCTGCCTCTGCGACTGGTGAGGTCGTTGCTGATCGGCGTCGATGAGTCGGGCGACATCGCCGAGCAACATCAGGATGAGGCCGCCTTGGCGGAGATTGAGGACCATTACCAGCGGATGTGCCGCTGCGTGGAGTGCATCCAGCAGCGACGCGACGCCCTCGGCGCCTACCTAGAACGTGTCAGCCAGCGAAGGTAAAGTCACTGTTGTGAGAACCAAACTACGGCAGCTGGTAGCCGCCGACCACGACGTTGTCTTTGAGATGATGGCTGATCCAGTAGCGGTCAGGATGGCCGCTTTCACGGCTGAGGATCCGGGGGACCGGGCAGCTTTTGATGCACACCTGGCGCGTACATCAAAGATCGTCGGGGCAAGGCATTGGGCAGTTGTCAACGACAATGACGAGCTCGTCGGCACCATTTCCACTTTTCCTTCAGAGGTTGGTTGCCCGGAGGTGACTTACTGGATTGTCCGGGAGCATTGGGGGCAAGGGCACGCCACCGAGGCGCTGAGACTGGTGCTCGCTCAGACCGAGCGACCTGTGCGGGCGCGGGCGGCGGCGGATAACGTAGCGTCGCGCCGCGTTCTGGAGAAGGTGGGATTTATTGTTGTAGGCCAGGATACTGGTTTCGCTAACGCCCGGAAAGCTCAGATAGAGGAGGTCATTCTCCGACTCGAATGACAGACGACTCAAGTGACTGACGACTTGCGTGACAGGGGTGGCTGACAGTTACTCGGTGCGAAGTAGTTCAAAGCTCGAGCGTCAGTGCAATGCTGCTAACCTAGAGTTGTGAAGAAATTTAGTGGAGCGTGGCGGCTGTCTTAGCAGCCCACTTTTTGCTCTACTGAGCCAACCCCGGGGCTGCCTAGGCAGCCCTTTTTTGCGCCCGCTGTAGTCGGCGTGAGGGGTGTCGGCAGCTCCTTATCAAGGAGAAACCATGGATTCATTTGAAAGCACCAGCACCCGGAGTGAGCAACTAGCTCGAGACTTGATTCTCCACCCGGAGTCCTACCGTGTGCTCACCGGCGACCGACCGACTGGGCGATTGCACCTCGGTCACTATTTCGGCAGTATCGCTGAGCGAGTCAGACTAGCCAACCTGGGGATCGAGGTTTTTCTGGTGCTCGCCGACTACCAGGTGATCACCGATCGTGAAAGCGCCCAGGGAGTACGCGAGAACGTGCACAACGCGGTGCTTGATTACCTGGCCGCTGGAATTGATCCGGAACGATCAACTATTTTTACCCACTCCGCGGTTCCCGCGCTAAACCAGTTGCTGCTGCCCTTTCTCAGCCTGGTCAGCGAAGCCGAACTACACCGAAACCCCACCGTGAAAGCCGAGTTGGCGGCTTCTGGACGGACCCTCAGTGGTTTGCTGCTGACCTACCCCGTGCACCAGGCCGCAGACATCTTGTTCTGCCAGGGGAATGTGGTTCCGGTCGGTAAAGATAACCTGCCTCACGTTGAAATTACCCGCTCCATTGCACGTCGCTTTAATGAACGATACGGCGAGGTGTTCCGCATCCCTGAGGCGCTGCTCACCGACACCCCTGAGTTGCCTGGTCTGGACGGTCGGAAAATGTCGAAGAGCTACGGCAACGGCATTGCACTTAGCATGACCGCGGATCAGACCACGGCGGTTATCCGCAAAGCGCAGACCGACGGGCTTCGGCTGATCAGCTACGATCCGCAGCGTCGTCCCGGGGTTTCGGCGTTACTGGACACCGCAGCGGTCTGTCTTGGCCTGAGTCCGCAAGCTGTCGCCGAGCAATTGGGTGAGGCGGGGGCGGGCGCGTTGAAGAACGTTACCAGCGAGGCGGTCAACGACTATTTCGCCCCGTTCCGAGCACGTCGCGCGGAACTCGCCAAGCAGGCAGGACTCGTCACTGAGGTGCTTCGGACTGGCAACACGCGAGCCAATCAGCAGGCCGAGGAAACCCTGCACCGGGTTCGAAGCGCAATGGGCATGGTGTACTGAGCGGGCTCCGAAAGCTGAAAAATTCTCGCGCCAGCAAACTCAGGCGTTGCTGGTGAAGAAGAGATTGACGAAGCGGAAGAAGATGCTGGCAATTACCCCAAGATAGACGAGCACGACGATGGTCCAGCCCCAGTTGGAGAGGAATTTCACCAGGCCTGCGGGTGCCGGAATCACGCCATGAACGAGATTGCGGATGGTCGTCCAGACAAAGAGCGGGATCATCATGGCCCAGACCACCATGCACCAAGGGCACAGGATAGCGATCACGTAAAGCGCTTGGAACCAAAGCCAGCAGATGAAGATCATGCCGAGGGTAACGCCGATCTGGAAACACACCCAGTACCAGCGTGCGAACTTCGCACCCGCGAGCATCGACATGCCGACAGCAAAAACGATGCCGAAGCAGACAATGCCAATAAAGGGGTTGGGGAAGCCGAAAAGGGCCGCCTGCGGTTGCTCCATCACCTTGCCGCAGGAGACGAAGGCGTTAAAGTCGCACGTCAGTACCGCATTGGCGTTCTTATAGAGTTCCAAACGGTCCAGCACCAGGGCCGCTGCGGCCAGAAAAGAGACAAAGCTGGTGATCAGAAGCAGGAAGGCGAAGGGGCGATCCCCAACGATCCAGGGCTTTTTGCCGGTCAGATTGCTAGCAGCAGATGAGGAGGCCATGGGGCTGATTGTAGCCTGTGAAACTGAAGGCCTGGCACAGCCAGCGCGGCGCAGGCGCCAAGTCGAGAAGGCGTGTGAGAGAATGAACACGGCTGAGGTTGTGCCACAAGCAACGCTCAGTCCGACTGTTTGCCTCATTACCGCCAGGTGTTGATATAAAAATATCCGCCGCGGCTCAGGAGGGGGCTTATGGTCGGCATTTCGGAGCTGATGCACCTATCAGTTGGTGCCGTCCGAGATGTAATCCACTGATTTCGGTCAATGCCTGCGGGTGTTGACAACTGAGCCTTCGCTCGTGCCGATTGTGGCGACACAGCGAAGGCTGGAGCACAGCCGCATGGAAATTGAAGAAAACGAAGTCACACCGGCAGTCGAAACGGCACCGGAGCAGCCCGTTGTGAAGCGCACTCGTCGCAAATCGGCAAAAAAGATCGAAGAGAGTACCAGCACTAGCGGCGCCGAGGCTGCTGAGACGCAGGAAACACCAAGCGCCGAGGTTGCCGCCGAGGAGGCTCCGGTCAAGAAGACCAGAAGGACGACTCGAAGCAAAAAGGCAGCCGAAGCAACCGCAGAGGGCAGCTCGACCGAACCAGAGTTGATCGCCGAGGACAGCACTGCGTCGCAGACAGAGGCTGCGCCGGTTAAAAAGCGCTCCACCACCAAACGGGCTACTACCCGGAAAAAAGATGTCAAAGTAGACGACCAGGCAAGCGCCGAAGCGGCTCCCGAGGAGCAGCCAAGTGTTGAAACCTCCAGCACGGTTCAGGGGACCGCCAACGATTCGGTGACCGTTCAGCCGACGAGCACTGTGGCAGCCGGGCTGTTCTTAGAACCCGCCTCCGCGCCGACATCGTTGCTCTTTCACGCCCCCGATCTATCGCTTGCTTTGCCGAGTCGCGAGCCAGCCGAACGGGGCAACAACGATGAGGCAGACCAGGAGCAGGGGAGTCCGGAGGGAGCGGAGGAAGGCGGCCGTCGGCGCCGCTCTCGGAACCGCCGAAATAAGGGCGGAAACGTCGATACCGAGGCTTCCGAGTCCAGCACCGAGGACGAAGCCGCCGACTCAGAGACCACTGAGCTTGGCACCTCGCGCCGTCGGCGCCGTCGTCGCCGTGGGGACGCTGATCTTGAGCTAACTGGTGGCGGTGAGGATGATCCGCCCAACACGATTACTCGGGTCCGGGCACCTCGCCAGCCCTCCGAAGCGGGTTCGAATCGGGTCACCTCGGTGCGGGGCTCTACTCGTTTGGAAGCGAAGAAGCAGCGGCGTCGCGAGTCACGGGACACCGGTCGGCGCCGTCAGGTAATCACCGAAGCAGAATTCCTGGCTCGGCGCGAATCGGTCGACCGAGTGATGGTGGTGCGGCAGCGCGATGAGCGTATCCAGATCGGCGTTCTTGAGGACGGTATTCTGGCCGAGCACTTTGTCTCCAAAACTCAGCAAGATTCGCTGATCGGCAATGTCTACTTGGGCAAGGTGCAGAACGTGCTGCCCAGCATGGAAGCGGCTTTCGTTGATATCGGTAGGGGCCGTAACGCGGTGCTGTACGCCGGCGAGGTGGACTGGGAGGCAGCCAATCTAGACGGCCAGCCACGACGGATTGAGCACGCTTTGAAGAGCGGCGATTCGGTTCTGGTGCAGGTGACCAAGGACCCGGTTGGACACAAAGGTGCCCGACTAACCTCACAGATCTCCTTGCCCGGCCGATACTTGGTCTACGTCCCGGGTGGTTCGATGACCGGGATTTCGCGTAAACTCCCCGACGTCGAGCGCAACCGGTTGAAGCGAATCTTGAAGGACAACCTGCCTGAGAACGCTGGCGTTATTGTCCGCACCGCTGCAGAAGGTGCCAGCGAAGAAGAACTCACTCACGATATCAATCGTCTGCGCGCGCAGTGGGAGAACATTGAGTCCCGCGCGAGCTCAAGCAAGACCCTGGCCCCTGAAATGCTCTATGGTGAGCCGGATCTGACAATTAAAGTGGTTCGCGATGTGTTCAACGAGGACTTCAGCAAGCTGATCATCTCGGGTGAGCAAGCGTGGGACACCGTCGAAGCCTATGTCACCTACGTGGCACCGGACCTGCTTGACCGGCTGGAAAAGTGGGACAGCTCAGAGGACATTTTTGCCTCCTACCGGATTGACGAGCAGATCTCGAAGGCGCTGGAACGCAAGGTGTTCCTGCCCTCCGGAGGCTCATTAGTGATCGACCGCACCGAAGCAATGACAGTGGTCGATGTGAACACCGGAAAATTCACCGGCTCCGGCGGCAATCTAGAAGAAACTGTCACCAAGAACAACCTGGAGGCAGCCGAAGAAGTTGTCCGGCAATTGCGACTGCGGGACATTGGCGGCATTATCGTTATTGACTTCATCGATATGGTGTTGGAATCCAACCGAGACCTGGTGTTGCGTCGGCTGGTGGAGTGTTTGGGACGCGACCGGACCAAACACCAGGTCGCTGAGGTCACTTCACTCGGCCTGGTGCAGATGACCCGTAAGCGAATGGGTACTGGTTTGCTTGAGGTTTTTGGCGAGCAGTGCGAGGTCTGTGCGGGTCGGGGAGTGGTCACCCACGCCGAACCCGTGGAGCACCGTTCGGTACATAGCGCTGCGGCAGAACAGCATCAGCCTCGAAACGAACAGCAGCGGCCCTCACGCGGTGAGAAGAAGCGAAGTCGTAACCGTCAGCAGAATCAGCCCGAACCTGAGGTTGAGGAATTGAGCGAACAGGAACGTGCTGCGAAGGCTTCAGCGGCTCGGACCGCATTAGCGAATATTGCTGCCGCTGCCCAAGCCGCTCATCACGACCTCGATCAGCATGTTGGAGACGCCAATGCAGTGCCGATGGCAGAGTCGACGGCCGCGGATCAGGAACCGGCAGAGCGGAGCACCTCAGCAACTTCGGTGCAGTCGGTTGGCGAAGCTAGTGAAGTTGTTGAGGTTACCGAAACTGCCGATGCTAACTCTCCGGTACTGACCTTTGGCGCGGAACAGGTTGTTATTCCGCACCGAAAGTCAGCTGAGAATGCTGAACCCCAAAGTTCGCTGTCACTAGAGTCCCTCACTGATGTGTTCGATCACTTGACCCCGGCGGCCGAGTCCAATACGGCCCGCAAGCCACGGAGCCGCAGGCACCGGGCAGCAGGCCGAGCGCAGGGCGCCGCGAACAGTACCGAGGTCCAATCGATTGAGGGCGAGTCAACTGGGGCGGTAGTGAACTCGAGCCCGCCCCGGCGCACTGCTCAGCAAGACTCGGCACAGCAAAACGCTGCGCAGCAAAAAACGGAGCAGAATACCGATTCGGCGGAGCCTTTGATTCTCGGCGTTGGGGTGCCAGCAGCCGATCTCTAAGCCATCGAGTTCGGATGGCTCGGGTTGCCGGTGCTTGATCGGGCCGAGGTGAAGGCCCTTGTGCGTCGCCACGGTGCCGTGCGATTATTACGTTGATCGTCTTTAGTGTTCAGGAGGTGAGACCCATGAAACCAGTATTTGCCGTGGGTGTTCCCTCGCTGTTCACGATCACGCGACTGGCTTAGTCGACGTGGGAGTGCCTTACGGTTCACTCCTGAAAGGCGACTTCAATGAACACAACACCTTCTTCAACCAAGCCAATTACGCCAGGCCGGCAAGCCCAAGCGGTTCTGCCAGTTCCGGACAACAGAAACAGCCTTGCCCTGGTCTTAGCCGGTGGCGGAGCGGCCGGGAATGCCTGGCAACTCGGTCTCATTGCCGGTGTAGCAGAGGCCGGTATCGATCTCAGCGCAGCCGATCTGCTGATCGGCACCTCTTCCGGCTCGACGGTGGCTGCTCAGATTAGTAGCGGTATCAGCCCCGCTGAGCTTTATGCAGCCATTCTGTCCGAGCCAGAGCATCGGCCCTCGAGCAAGCTCAGGCCCGAGCAACACAGACCCGGACAGCACAGCGCTGCCACCGCGCAAGCAGTACAGTATATGGATTGGTCAGCCGGAATTATCGCCGCCGCTCAAGACGCAGCTGATATGCGTCGTCGGATGGGGGCGGCGGCGCTGGGTCGAGACGACTCAGACGGCAGCTTGCAGCTCCGCTGGCGCAGCACTGTTGCAGCCAGACTCCCCAAACAGGACTGGCCATTGCAAGCGGTGCTGATCACGGCTGTCAACGCCCAGACCGGCGAACCAGAGGTATTTGACCGGAACAGCGGCGTGGAGCTGGTTGATGCTGTCGCGGCCAGTACTAGCAATGGTTTCGGCGGTAGCTATCGGATCGGCGCCAAACGCTATATCAATGGTGGTTATCGACGTAATGAAAACGCCGATTTGGCCGCTGGACACCGCCGAGTGCTGATCCTTTCGCCGTTCGCCGGCAAATCGCGGACACCAAGCGAGTGGCGAATGGATCTGGCTAGCCAGGTGGAGGAACTGCTCGCTAGCGGCAGCAGAGTGCAGACGGTTTTTCCAGCTGTGGGCGCGGGAGATGTTTTCAATGCTAGCGCTGCGGATCCGGCCACTCGCCAACAGGCTGCCCGGGGCGGCTATCAGCAGGGCCTTGGCTTACAGCAACTGATCGCTGAACTTTGAGCCAAGGGTTGATGAGCAGCCACTCATCCTGATTGCTACCTTGAGTGCAACCCTGAGTGCTACCTTGAGTACGAGCCGGATGGGTCGTGGTGTTGGAGCTTCAACGCCACGGCCCATCCAATCCAATCCGGCGCGATCGGATATCGATCTTGCCGAACGGCTGGCAAATTAAGATCTAACTGCTAAAAACCAAACTGCCCGGGCGTGGCGAGCTGGCGGGGCTTAGTGAAGGCCGTTAGAATGGTAAGGCGCGGTTTACCGTGCCGCTGCGCCTGATGAAGAAGTCAGCATTTGCAGCACAAGCGCTCAATAGCGTATCCTAGACTGTCGGTGCATCCGCCGTTAGTGGGTTGTGTCTGCAGGCTGTATCTCAGCAAGCAAGACCTTGAGGCGAATGGCACAGCGGAAAAGCCTCCGCGCATAAATTTGTAAGCAATAAAAGCTAGATATAACGTCGAGAGAAGTGAGTTCCCCAGTGGTGTACGCGATTGTCCGCGCAGGCGGCCGCCAAGAGAAGGTTTCCGTAGGAGACTTCGTTACCCTAAACCGCGTCCCCGGTGGGGCTGGCAGCACCATTGAGCTGCCCGCTGTGCTCCTGGTCGATGGTGAGAAGATCACCTCGGACGCCAAAGATCTGGCCAAGATCAAGGTCAAGGCTGAAATCCTTGAAGATCTCCGTGGCCCGAAGATCGTGATCCAGAAGTTCAAGAACAAGACCGGTTACAAGAAGCGCCAAGGCCATCGCCAGGCACTCACCAAGGTCAAAGTCACTTCCATCGCCTAAGGCCTCTGGCCCAACGCACTTACTAGACAGGTAGAAAAATGGCACATAAAAAGGGCGCGAGTTCCACTCGCAACGGTCGCGATTCGAACGCTCAGTACTTGGGCGTGAAGCGCTTCGGCGGTCAGGTTGTCTCCGCAGGCGAGATCATCGTTCGCCAGCGCGGCACCCACTTCCACCCGGGCAACGGTGTTGGTCGCGGCAAGGACGATACCTTGTTCGCGCTGGAAGCCGGTGCTGTTGAATTCGGCAGCCGTGGCGGTCGCCGGGTAGTCAACATCGTCGCTGCAGTCTAAGCAGCTTCTGAATTTCTCATGGTGGGGCGAGCCAGGTGGCTCGCCCCACCTTTGTTTTAAGCAAGATCTAGAATGGAAAGCACCGAGTTCGCGTATCGGTGCTCTATCCCGGCCTCTCACTAAGGAGAACCAGTGGCAAACTTCGTCGACCGAGTAGTACTTCATGTCTCGGGCGGAGCTGGTGGCCATGGCTGTGTTTCGGTCAAGCGGGAGAAGTTCAAACCGCTGGGCGGCCCAGATGGTGGTAACGGCGGTAATGGCGGCGATGTGATCCTGCGCGTCTCCCACCAGACCACCACGCTGCTTGACTATCACCATGCACCGCACCGGCACGCTGGAAACGGTGGCCCGGGGATGGGGGACTGGCGCGCCGGAAAACACGGCGAAACGCTGATTTTGCCAGTTCCGGACGGCACCGTGATCAAGACCAAGGATGGCGAATTGCTCGCCGATCTGGTGGGCGAAGGCACTGAGTACATTGCCGCTGCTGGTGGTCAGGGCGGCTTGGGCAATGCTTCACTTTCCTCCCAGAAACGCAAGGCACCAGGCTTCGCCCTGTTAGGTATCGATGGCGATGCCAGCGATATCGTGCTGGAACTGAAAAGCATCGCGGATATTGCGCTGGTCGGCTTTCCCTCCGCCGGTAAGTCCTCGCTGATCGCGGCGATGAGCGCGGCACGGCCCAAAATTGCCGATTATCCTTTCACCACCTTGGTGCCGAACCTCGGCGTAGTCGAGGCCGGTGACGTTCGATTCACCATTGCCGACGTGCCCGGTCTGATCGAAGGCGCTTCGGAAGGCAAGGGACTCGGCCATAACTTCCTCCGCCATGTGGAGCGTTGCGCGGCGCTGGTACACGTCTTGGATTGTGCCACTTTGGAAAGCGATCGGGATCCGCTTTCCGATCTGGCCATTATTGAAGCCGAGCTTGAGAAGTATGCCGTCGATATGAGTTATGCCGGTGCGGACGGCGAGGTGGTGCCGCTCAATCAGCGGCCTAAGCTGGTCGCGCTGAATAAGATCGACACCCCTGATGGCAAGGAAATGGCCGATTTCGTCCGTGCGGATTTGGAAGAGCGCGGCTACCGGGTCTTTGAGATCTCGGCGGTCTCCCACGAGGGCCTGCGTCCGCTTTCCTTCGCGATGGCTGAGCTGGTTGCCGCAGCGCGAAATCAGGCCACCGTGGCGCCGCCGACGGTAACCCCCCAGGTCTTGCGGCCCCGTGCGGTGAACCGCAAGGAATTCGTAATCCGGGCTGAGGAGCGCAACCTGGAACCGCTCTACCGAGTGCTCGGGGATAAACCGGAGCGCTGGGTCAAACAGACAGACTTCACCAATGAGGAAGCAATCGGTTATTTGGCCGACCGGCTCGCCAAGCTCGGTATCGAGGATCAGCTCTTCAAGGAGGGTGCGAAGCCGGGGGATACCGTGGTGATCGGCGAGGACGGCAAAGATTCAGTGGTCTTCGACTGGGAGCCCACTTTGATGACAGGTGCCGAATTGCTGGCCGGTCCGCGTGGCACCGACTTGCGTTTCGCTGACGTCGGCGACCGCCCAACGCGCAGCCAGAAGCGCGAGGAATATCAAGATCGACGGGACGCCAAAGCAGCTGCCCGCGCCGAGTTGGAATCTGAGCGCAAGGCCGGCATCTGGACCGAATCGGTCGATGCTCGGCGGTCGGCGCAGCAGCAGACCGAGAGCCACGACGGCGATGATGGCTAGCCAGGAGGGCGGTCGCAGCACGCTCGCGACGGCATCGCGGATTGTTGTCAAGGTCGGTTCTTCTTCGCTGACTTCGCTCAACGGCGGGCTTTCTGAACAGGCGCTGGGCGCGCTGGTCGATGTGCTGGCGGAACGCAGGAATCGCGGTACCGAGGTTATTCTGGTTTCTTCAGGTGCCATTGCCGCCGGTTTGGCACCGTTAGGGCTGTCCCGGCGTCCAAAAGATCTGGCGACCCAACAGTCCGCGGCCAGCGTTGGCCAAGGCCTGCTGATGGCTCGGTACACCGAGGCCTTTGCGGCGCATGGAGTAACCGTCAGCCAAGTGTTGCTCACCGCCGATGATTTGACCCGCAGAACTCAGTACGCCAACGCCTACCGGGCTTTGGAACGCCTGCTGAACCTTGGTGTGCTGCCGATCGTGAACGAAAACGACACGGTCGCCACCCATGAGATCCGTTTTGGCGACAATGATCGCTTAGCCGCGCTGGTTGCGCATTTAGTCAAGGCCGACGCGATGCTGCTGCTCTCCGATGTCGACGCGCTTTACGACGCCCCGCCCGGGCAGGGCGGCCAGCGGATTGCCGAGATCTCCGAGCCCGCCGAACTGGAGTCACTGAGCATTGGCAGCACCGGAGCCGCTGGTCTGGGGACTGGCGGGATGGCAACTAAAGTTCAAGCAGCCAGCATTGCGGCTGGCTTCGGCACCCCCGCGCTGATCACCTCCACGGCCCAGGCTGCCGCGGCGCTGGCCGGTGAGCATGTCGGCACCTGGTTCAGCATGCATGGTGTGCGCCGTCCGATCAGATTGCTCTGGCTCGCGCACCTGGCCAGTACTCATGGCACCCTGACACTCGATGACGGTGCGGTGCGGGCGATCAGGGAACGGCATAAGTCCCTGCTGCCGGCCGGAATCAAAGCGATCTCGGGGGATTTTGAAGCCGGTGATGCGGTCGAACTACTGGATTTGCAGGGCCGAGCCTTCGCCCGGGGACTGGTCAATTATGAAGCCTCAGAACTACCGCAAATGCTGGGCCGACGCACTAAGGAACTAGCGGCGGAACTTGGCAGTGACTATTTACGCGAAGTGGTCCATGTCGATGACCTGGTATTGCTCTAAAATTTCCAAACCCGCTCGGTATCACAGCTAGAATAGGCGCATGACAGAGCTGGTAAGCGAGACCGAAACGGCCCGAAGCGAGGCTTCGGCGGATCAGATTCAGAGCGCTGTGCATGCGATAGCTGATCGTTCGCGTGCCGCTTCCAGAAAGCTCGCCCGGGCCAATCGTGCATGGAAGGATCGCGCGCTGCTGGCCATCGCTGAGGCGCTTAAAGCACATCAGCCGGGCTTACTTGAGGCGAATGCCCGCGACCTAGAACTGGCCCGCGCTGAACAGCTCGCCGCTGCACTGCAGGACCGAATGAAGCTGACTCCGGCACGCATCGATCAGCTCATTGCCGCGCTGCACAACCTGGCGTCACTGCCGGATCCGGTTGGCACCGTGGTGCGTGGTCAGACGCTTCCGAATGGTTTGCGGCTGCGCCAAGTGCAGGTTCCTATGGGGGTGGTGGCCGCGATTTACGAGGCCCGGCCGAACGTCACCATCGACATCGCCGGATTAGCCTTGAAAAGCGGTAATGCGGTGATTTTGCGCGGTGGTAGCGCCGTCGCCCAAACCAATAGTGAGTTACTTTCGGTGATCCGTGATGCGCTTGAAACGGTTGGGCTACCCGCCGATTTGGTGCAGAGTGTTGATCACTATGGGCGAGCCGGTGCTGCCGTGCTGATGAAGGCTCGCGGCCGAGTGGATGTACTGATCCCGCGCGGCGGACATGAACTCATCCAGACCGTGGTGAACGAGTCTTCCGTCCCGGTGATTGAAACCGGCGAGGGCAATGTACATATCTATCTTGATGAATCTGCTTCGGTCAATTCGGCGGTCGAGATCGTACTGAATTCAAAGACTCAACGCCCCAGCGTCTGCAACACCGTGGAGACCCTGCTGGTGCATCAAAAATTCTCTGGCCTGAGCGAGGTGCTCAAGGCACTCGCCGAGGCCGGGGTTCGCTTGCACGCGGATTCCCGAGTGCTTGCCGAGTTGCCGACCGGTCTTGTTGCCACCGAAGCTACCGATGAAGACTGGGCCACTGAGTATATGGACCTGGATCTCGCCGTCGGCATGGTTGACTCGATGGACCAAGCCATTAGCCATATTCGGCGTTGGAGCACTGGGCACACCGAGGCAATACTTTCCAATGACCTGAGCAATACCGAGCGATTCGTCGCGGAGATTGATTCTGCTGCGGTGATCGTCAATGCATCTACCAGGTTCACCGACGGCGGTGAGCTGGGGCTCGGTGCCGAGGTAGGTATTTCCACCCAGAAATTGCACGCGCGTGGACCGATGGGGCTCAGTGAATTGACCACCACCAAGTGGATTGTGCATGGCGAGGGCCAGGTACGCGGCTGAGCCGCGTAACATAGAGTCGAGATCATCAACGTCGTCCTTTCAGGATTTATAGGAGAACTACCATGCTGAGCCAGTTGGCCGGAGCCGCAACCATCGTCGTCGCTGAACACGAAGCACCCGCTGAACTGTTCATGCCGTTCTGGATGTTCGGTGTGTCGATCTTTGCGATCTTGCTGATCCTGATGCTGATCACGGTTTCCTTCACCAACCTTGGGAATCGTCATGAAGCGGTAGAAGAGACTATTGACCCCAATAAGCAGCACACCAATAAGCACGACCACGGTCAGGGCAGGACGGCCTCCCATCGCTGAACTGCTTCCGGTGCGTGAGGTGAGTGAGCCGGAGAGTAAGCGGCGTTTTCGCCTGGGTGTGATGGGTGGCACCTTCGATCCCATCCATCACGGTCACCTGGTGGCAGCCAGTGAGGTTGCCGCTCGATTCGAACTGGACGAAGTGGTTTTTGTGCCGACTGGGCAACCTTGGCAGAAAACCAGTGATCCCGGCCGAAAAGTCAGTGAAGCTGAGCATCGCTACCTGATGACCGTCATTGCCACAGCAGCTAACCCGCGATTTACGGTGAGCCGAGTTGATATCGAGCGACCAGGCTTGACCTACACGATCGACACGCTTCGAGACCTGCGAAGGCTGCGCCCAGAGGCAGATTTGTTCTTCATTACCGGCGCGGACGCTATGGCTCAGATCATGTCGTGGAAAGATAGTGATGAGCTTTGGTCTTTGGCCCACTTCGTGGGGGTCACTCGGCCGGGGCATGTACTGGATGATGCGGGTCGTAAGGATGTCAGCCTGCTCGAGGTGCCAGCGATGGCGATCTCCTCGACAGATTGCCGGAATCGGGTCGCATCGCATCATCCAGTGTGGTACCTGGTACCGGACGGTGTGGTGCAGTACATCGGGAAGTACGGCCTGTACCAAGATAAGTAATGATTCAAGGAAACGGACAGTGAAAGACGCAGCATGAGTCAGGACGCCGAGCAGCCTCGCAGCCGTAGAGAGCTACGGCGCCACCAGGGTCTCACCGACTCGGGGGCGCAAGAAGCCGCCGAAAGTGAGTACCCTTCGGTGCCGCTGCTGTCGTCATCGTCAACATCTGCGGCGGACGTCGAGCAGCTACCAGAGCAAGATCCGCCAAGCCGACAACCGGGCGCACATTCCGCACCTGGACAACAGACCCGGCAGGCGCTGAGAGCGGCCGAACGTGCGCGGCTGGCCGCTTTAGCCGATCAGACCCCCGCGGAAGTAACCCCTCAGGCGATCTCCTCGTCACCACCAGCGTCGACTGAGCAGCAAGCTGGCAAGGAAGAGCCGAGCGCCGTTGCTTCACACTCCCGGCGGGCCTTAGCCGCACCACCCGATGCGCAGGGTGAGCGGCGTCCTGAACGTCGATCCCAGGTGCGTGCCAGAGATCGGGCGGCATTGCGAGCCTACCGGGAGGTTGCTGAGGAGGCGAAGCCAGCCGAGCCGTTGCCCTCCAGGCGATTGTTGCGTCAGCAAATGCTGGAAGCTGATCGGGCTCCGATCACCAATGCACAACCTGTTGTTCCCTCTAGCGGCAGTCATCCGGCGACCGAAACGTCGTCGACGCAGCCGGGTGCTGCGTCCTTGCCCACCACTGCCGGCGAAGCAGAGCAGCCGGAACTGAGCATCAGCGCCGCATTGGCAGCTCGTGAAGAGTCATTGCAGGCTGCGTACAGCAATGAGCAATTGGCCCGTGAGCAACAGCTCGCCCGGGAGCAACTCGTTGCCGCTGCCATGGAACACACCGGCTCCCTGCCGCCGGTGGAGGACCCGCTTAAAGTCGACGTCGAGCTACTGGCACAGCAGAAGGCTCTGGCGGAACGCGCGGCTATTCTCAATGAACGTGCGCAGGCGCGAGCTAAGCTGGCCGAGGAGAGCGCGGGCGCGCGACAGCAACTCAATGACCCAACCACGGCGCATAATCTGGCGATGGTCACCCCGCTGCAGTTCGTTAAAGTACCGGGGGTGGAGCGACCGGTACTCAGGCCGCCGACGACTTCTCACGTCCCGGTTGTAGCCCCGCAGGCTGCCACCGCTTTGCCGCGCCCGATCAAACCGCCCTCGGTTCCGCCGCGGGGCGCCGCCAGCCAGCTCAGCGCGCAGCCCACCGGGCCGGTGAATCTGGGTTCTCCTGGGCAGGTGTTGCGTCGGGCCGAGGAAGTGGCGCAACTGCGTACTCGCCCGCAGGGGACAGGTGAGGCGGAAGCAGAGGCGGTGCCAATGCCCGCTAATAGTGCGCACGGCTTGGAACCGCTGGACGCGGTCACCGCTGGTCTTGGTAGGATTCGACGGACCAGACTGTGGCAATGGGGCGCCGGTATTGTTTGCGGCGGGGCTTTGATTGCAGGATTAATCATGATCATCTCAACCATGGCTCGATGAGCCGAGTAGGAGCACATTGACTGCCACCGAGAGTTCTCTCAGCTTGGTCCGAGCAGCTGCGAAAGCCGCGTCGGAAAAACTAGCCGAAGACATCGTTGCCCTTGACGTCAGCGATCAGCTGGCCATTACCGATATTTTCTTGATTGCCTCGGCCTCAAGCGAGCGCCAAGTCAATGCCATTGTGGACGGCATTGAGGAAGAGCTTCTGCAGCGGGACCTGCGACCGGTGCGCCGGGAGGGGCGCTCGGAGGGGCGTTGGGTGCTGCTCGACTATGTCGAGGTGGTGGTTCACGTGCAGCATGAAGAGGATCGGGTTTTCTATGCCCTGGATCGGCTTTGGAAAGACTGCCCGGTAGTGGACCTGCAACTCGACTCATGAGTCGGGTGCTGTTCTGGCGACACGGGCAAACCGCGTGGAACCAGGCGGGACGGTTTCAAGGGCAGACAGATATCGCCCTTGACGAGGTGGGTCATGAACAGGCCCGACGTGCTGCTAAGCTGCTCGCCAGCTTAGCGCCGACGGCCATCCTGAGTTCGGATCTGCAACGCACCCAGCAGACTGCCGGTTATTTGGCGGCTGCAACCTCCCTGACGCCGCATACTGATGCGCGGCTGCGTGAGACCTATGCCGGGAGTTGGGAAGGTCTGAGCTTCGCGCAGATCGACGCGCAGTTCCCTCAGGAGTCTCAAGCCTGGAAGACCGGCGCGGTCGACGTCCGGCCGGGCGGCGGTGAGACCCGGCTTGAAGTGGGTGCCAGAGTGTCGGCTGCGGTTAATGAGGCGGTTGCGGGCTTAGCCGCCGAGGAATTGCTTATTGTGGTCACCCACGGTGGCGCAATCCGTTCCGGGCTTTCCGCGCTGCTGCAGCTACCCACTGATTTCTGGGGTGTGCTCTCCGGTGCGGCAAATTGCCAATGGTCGGTGCTTGAAGAGCACCAGGGCCCGTTGCGCTGGCGATTGACCGAGCATAACGCCGGTTCACTTCCGGAACCGGTGGTACTCCAGGAAGGCTGAGATTCAGAGCGGTCGGCAGTAGCTTCCTGATGGCCCAGCCAGAGCCATCATCGTGTCTTCGAGACCGGCTCAGGGCCCGGGGCGTGGCCGATTTGGCAAGCTGAAAATGCTGTTCTAAGATAGACAAGTTGCTTCGGCAACTTGGGGCTGTGGCGCAGCTGGTAGCGCACCTGCATGGCATGCAGGGGGTCAGGGGTTCGAGTCCCCTCAGCTCCACATTTTAGAGAGGACATACCGTTTCGGTAGGTCCTCTCTTTTTGTGCAACTCTGAAATTCTTATTGCGTGGGATACTCCTCTCTGTCATAGCTCCCGGATAGTGTGGAAGACGACGAAGTCAAGCGAGATGATCGGCGCGCATAAGCGCAGGAGACGAGATATGACCCCCACGACCAAAGAGACACAACGAGCAGAATTGCACAAGACGATTTGGCGGATCGCCAATGACTTGCGGGGCAGTGTCGACGGGTGGGATTTCAAGAGCTATGTACTTGGCATTCTTTTTTATCGATTCATTTCCGAGAATCTCACCGCATATATCAATAACGGAGAACACGAGGCAGGCGAAACAGGATTCGGTTACGCCACATTGTCAGATTCTATTGCAGAGGTAGCGCGAGATGTGACTGTGGCGGAAAAGGGATTTTACATCCTCCCCTCCGAGCTGTTCCAGAACGTCCGCAAGCGCGCCGCGAACGACGCCAACCTGAACGAGACCCTCGCTCGTGTCTTCAAGAACATCGAAGGCTCCGCCGTCGGCACCGATGCTGAGGATGACCTCAAAGGCCTGTTCGACGACCTCGATGTCAACAGTTCCAAGCTCGGTAACACGGTCGCTAAGCGCAACGAGAAGCTCGTGAAACTGCTGGATGCGATTGGTGACCTGCCGCTGGGGAACTTCGAGGATAACTCGATCGACCTGTTCGGTGACGCCTACGAGTACCTCATGCAGATGTATGCCTCCAGCGCGGGCAAGTCCGGTGGCGAGTACTACACACCCCAGGAAGTCTCAGAGCTCCTCGCCCGCATCACCGTGGCTGGTAAGACCCAGGTGAACAAGGTCTACGACCCCGCCGTCGGATCCGGATCACTGCTGCTGAAGTTCGCGAAAGTCCTCGGCAAAGAAAACGTGCGACAGGGCTTCTACGGTCAGGAGATCAACCTGACCACCTACAACCTTGCCAGAATCAACATGTTCCTGCACGACGTGAACTACGAGAAGTTCAACATCGCCCACGGAGACACCCTCACCGACCCAGCCCACTGGGATGACGAACCGTTCGAAGCGATCGTCTCCAACCCGCCCTACTCGATCAAGTGGGACGGCGACGCCAACCCGCTGCTGATCAACGACCCGCGCTTCGCCCCCGCTGGTGTGCTCGCACCGAAGTCGAAGGCCGACCTCGCCTTCACGATGCACATCCTGTCGTGGCTCGCCGTCAACGGGACCGCGGCCATTGTCGAGTTCCCTGGTGTGCTCTACCGAGGCGGCGCGGAACGGAAGATCCGCAAGTACCTCATCGACAACAACTACGTTGACGCCGTCATCCAGCTCCCACCGGATCTGTTCTTCGGCACCACGATTGCCACCTGCATCATCGTGCTCAAGAAATCCAAGACCGACAACGCAGTACTCTTCATCGACGCTTCAGACCAGTTCAAACGCACCGGCAACAAGAACAAGCTCACCGAGGTCAACCAGCAGCACATCCTCGACACCTTCACCGCCCGGGAAAGTGTCGACCACGTCGCCACCCTCGTGTCGAACGAAGGCATCACGGCCAACGATTACAACATCGCCGTCTCCTCGTATGTTGAAGCTGAAGACACCCGCGAGATCGTCGACATCACGGAACTTAACGCCGAGATCGCCAGCATCGTCGCCCGCCAGGCCGAGCTCCGCACCTCCATCGACGCCATCGTCGCAGATCTGGAGGGCACGGCGTGAGTCGGATCGACAAACTGATCGCAGAGCTTTGCCCGGACGGAGTTCGTTACGTTGAGGTCGCTCAGCTCTTCAATCTTAGGAACGGGTACACCCCGTCAAAATCAAATGCTTCCTTCTGGTCGGACGGAAATGTTCCTTGGTTTCGCATGGAGGACATACGAGCCAACGGTGGCGTACTTGATCACGCACTCCAACGGGTTCCAGGAGTTGCAGTCAAGGGCGGAAAGCTGTTCCCCGCAAACTCACTACTTGTCGCCACCTCTGCGACGATCGGCGAACACGCTCTTGTGACCGTGCCTCACCTTTCAAATCAGAGATTTACCTCGCTTTCGATCAAGTCGGACTATGCCGACCAGATCGACATGAAATTTATGTATTACTACGGTTTCGTTCTCGATGAGTGGTGCCGCAACAACACCACTACGTCCAGTTTCGCTTCAGTGGACATGACCGGATTCAAGAGGTTCAGGTTCCCCGTGCCGCCCCTCGAGGTGCAGAGGGAAGTTGTGCGAATATTGGACCAGTTCACTCAGTTGGAAGCGGAGTTGGAAGCGGAGTTGGAAGCGCGCCGCCGCCAATACGAGCACTACCGCAATGATCTCCTGATGGGTGACGGGGTGAAACGCCATCAGGCTCGGCTGGACGAGCTTTTCGACCTGCGCGCGGGGAAATTCATCACTGCTTCTGAGATCGTCCCGCTTCCCGACTCGAGACATACCGTCCCGTGTTTTGGCGGAGGAGGTCTACGAGGGTATGTCGCGTCACCAAATCAACGGGGCGATCTTGTGGTGATTGGTCGACAAGGTGCACTTTGCGGGAATGTTAAACGCGCGGATGGCGAGTTTTATGCAACTGAACATGCTGTCGTTGTCACTCCGCGTGATGGCGTGGATATTCGATGGGCATTCCACTTACTCACAAGCATGAATCTGAATCAGTATGCTTCGAAGTCCGCACAGCCGGGACTTGCGGTGGGCACGCTCAATCAACTTGTAGTCGACGTGCCTCGGGCTAATGAGCAACTGTGCATCGGCTCTGTTCTCGACAAATTCGACGCGCTCGTCAACGACCTCAGCGTTGGTCTTCCTGCGGAGCTTGCCGCGCGTCGTAAGCAGTATGAGTACTACCGTGACAAGCTGCTGGCCTTCAAGGAGGCTGTCTAGATGACGAGCCGTCATGAAACAGTCGCGAGCTTGGCCGACGAGGTATTGCAGGGTCTTGCCGATTCGCGTAGCGCCCTGATTTACGCTCCAAACACGGTCGGTAAAACTCGGCTGGCTCAGCACCTTAAGGAGGATGACCCAGAGGGCGTCGTACTCTATAACTCTTTTGTCGAGGACTTATTCACCTGGGACAACGAGCGAGTGGTGCTTAGGATGAATCTGGAGTCGGAGCTACTAGCGACGATCGTGACGCAAGGCCTCGATGGTGCGATCATCGATAACTTCCAAGCCTTCACGAGCGGCAGAATTGAACCAAGGCTTGACTTCGAAAATGGAGAGATTAGCTTTGGCATACACAAGGGTGATGACACCTCGGCGGATGGCATTAAAATATCTCGAGCCGAGGAAAGCATATTTGTTTGGAGCGTTTACTACTCTGTTTTGAGCGAAGCGATTGAGACGCTTCGTGATAACCCCGAGCTGCGTTCTACGGATGACTATGACCAATTAACGCTCGCTGTCATAGATGATCCGGTGTCATCCATGGACGATGTGCGTATCGTATCAGTGGCGCTTGAGTTGTCGGGGCTCATTAAGCGAGCGGCAGAGATCAACTTGAGATTCGTGATCGCCACTCATCACGCTCTCTTCTTCAATGTTCTGTTCAATTCGCTCCGTCGGAGGAGTGACCGGGCGTACGTTCTTGCCCGAGGGCCTGTCACCGGGTGGACGCTTGCTAAGCAGTCAAAGGATTCGCCTTTCAGCTATCACCTAGGGATTATCGAAGAAATTCAAGGGGCGATCTTTGCGAATGCGATTGAGCGAGCCCACTTCAATCAGTTCCGAGCACTGCTCGAGAAGACGGCAAACTTCCTCGGATACACCGGAGGTTGGGGCGATCTCCTGGTCGGGCCGGATGCCCCCCTGGTGGTGAAGGTTCTTAATCTGTACAGCCATGACCGATTCGCTGATATCGATACCTCTGAGGTGGCCGCAGAGTACAAGGAAGCATTTAGGAGCGAGTTTCAGGAGTTTTTGAAGGCGTTCAGATGGGCGGTAGCGGCATGAGTGACGCTACTCCACGCAAGTATGACCCGATTGCCGTGTCGTCCGAGAGTACGGTTGTTGCTGAGTACATCCCTGACGTGGCGGGTGCTGGGTCGTATCAGTCTGAGGCGGAGCTTGAGCGTGAGTTGATCCGGCTGTTGCAGTCTCAGGCGTACGAGTATCTGCCGATCAGATCGGAAACGCAACTCGTCGCTAACCTCCGTGCCCAGCTCGAAGCCCTGAACTCGCTGACGTTCTCTGATGCGGAGTGGGAGCAGTTCTTCTCGGAGCGGATTGCTGGCGCGAACGACGGCATCGTCGAGAAAACGGTGCGGATTCAGGAGGATCACGTTCAGCTGCTGAAGCGTGATGACGGTTCGGTGAAGAACATCCTGCTGATCGACAAGCAGGACATTCACAACAATCGCCTGCAGGTGATCAACCAGTACGAGATCGGTCAGGGCGAAGGCAGCTCGGCTCGTTCGAATCGTTACGACGTGACGGTGCTGCTGAACGGGCTGCCGATGGTGCACATCGAGCTGAAGCGGCGTGGCGTCGACATCCGTGAGGCGTTCAATCAGATCGACCGGTACCAGCGTGACAGTTTCTGGGCAGGTTCCGGGCTCTTCGAGTATGTGCAGTTGTTCGTGATTTCTAACGGGACGCTCACGAAGTATTACTCCAACACCACTCGTCGCCAGCATCTGAGCGAGGCTGCCGGTTCCAAGCGAGTGCGGAAGACGTCGAACTCGTTCGAGTTCACGTCGTGGTGGGCAGATGCGCAGAACAAGCCGATTCAGGAGCTGTCGGCGTTCGCGAAGACGTTCTTCGCCAAGCATGCGCTACTGAACATTCTGACGAAGTACTGCGTGCTCACCGCTGACCGGATGCTGCTGGTGATGCGCCCGTACCAGATCGTGGCGACCGAGCGGATTCTGCAGAAGATCGACATCTCCACCAACTACAAGACTCTCGGGACCGTCGCTGCGGGCGGATACGTGTGGCACACCACCGGGTCTGGCAAAACACTGACGTCGTTCAAGGCCGCGCAGCTTGCGTCGAAGCTGCCGAGCGTGGACAAGGTGTTGTTCGTCGTGGATCGTAAGGATCTGGACTACCAGACGATGCGGGAGTATGACCGGTTCGAGAAGGGCGCGGCGAACTCGAACACCTCGACTGCGGTGCTGAAGAAGCAGCTCGAAGACCCGGGTGCGCGGATCATCATCACGACGATCCAGAAGCTCTCAACGTTCATCGCCGCGAACAAGGGCCATGCCATCTATGACGGGCATGTTGTGATCATTTTCGACGAGTGTCACCGGTCGCAGTTCGGCGACATGCACACCGCGATCACGAAGGCCTTCAAGCGATACAACCTCTTCGGCTTCACCGGTACGCCGATCTTCTCCGCCAACTCCGGCAGCGGCGGGAACCCACAGCTCAAGACCACCGAGCAGGCGTTCGGTGAAAAGCTGCATACGTACACGATCGTCGATGCGATTACCGACAAGAACGTGCTCCCCTTCCGGATCGGCTATGTGAACACGATCAAGGTTGGCAATCCCGACAACAGCCAGGTGTCTGCGATCGACAAAGAGAGCGTCCTGCTCGACTCGCGCCGCATCTCCGACATCGTGAAGTACACGCTCGAGCACTTCGATCAGAAGACGAAACGCTCCTCTATATTTGAGCACTCCGTTGTCACGAACGTGTCTGAGTCCATACGCACAAAGCGGCAGGCGGCGGCCGTACGAGAGCGGAAGAGGGTGCGTGGTTTCAATGCGATCTTTGCGACCGCCTCTATCGATGCTGCTCGCCGCTACTACAATCACTTCCAGATGCAGCAAGTACAGCTGCCACCGGATCGTCGGTTGAAGATCGGCCTCATCTACTCCTACGGCGCGAACGACGCCGTCGAAGACGGCATCCTCGACGAAGAGGCATTCGACACCGACGCGTTGTCGACCGACTCCCGGAGCTTCCTTGAGGATGCGATCCAGGACTACAACGATATCTTCGGGACCAGCTACGACACGAGCGCCGACCGCTTCCAGAATTACTACAAAGACCTTTCGCAACGGTTGAAGAACCGGGATCTCGATCTGGTCATCGTAGTGAACATGTTCCTCACCGGCTTTGACGCGACCACGATGAATACCTTGTTCGTCGACAAAAACCTGCGTGCGCACGGACTGATCCAGGCGTATTCGCGCACGAACCGCATCCTCAACTCCGTAAAGACCTATGGCAACATCGTCAGCTTCCGTGACCTCGAAGACGAGACAAACGATGCGATTGCGCTGTTCGGAAACAAGGACGCCCGCGGTGTCGTGCTTCTCAAACCGTACGGCGAGTACTACAACGACTACGCCGAGAAAGTCACCGAACTACTCAGCACCTTCCCCCTCGGTCAGCCGATTATCGGCGAGGCTGCTCAGAAGGAGTTCATTAAGCTGTTCGGCGCGATCCTGCGCCTGCAGAATATCCTCACTTCGTTCGACGAGTTCATCGGCAACGCAATCCTCACCGACCGCCAGGGTCAGGATTACCGCAGCGTCTACCTCGACCTGTATGCGGAGTTCGGCAAGGACAAGGACGCCGACAAGGAACAGATCAATGACGACATCGTCTTCGAGATCGAGCTGATCAAGCAGGTCGAGATCAACGTCGACTACATCCTCATGCTCGTGCAGAAGTACCGCGACGAACGCGGAGACGGTGACGACAAGGAGATCCGCGCCGAAATCTCTCGCGCCGTGGACGCCAGCCCGACCCTGCGAAACAAAAAAGACCTCATCGAGGACTTCGTCGACTCGCTCTCTGTGGACGGCGAGATCGACCAGGAGTGGAGCGCGTTCATCGCTGCCAAGCGCCAGGCCGAACTCGGGACGATTATCGCCGACGAGAATCTTCGTGCAGAGGAGACCCGCGCGTTCGTCGAGACCGCATTCCGCGACGGCCAGATCCGCACCAGCGGCACCGCCATCACAAAGGTGCTGCCACCGATCTCGCGGTTCGCCACAGATGGTGGACACGGCGAGAAGAAGCAACGTGTGATCCAGAAGCTCGGCACGTTCTTTGAGCGGTTCTTCGGGCTCACCGCGGGAGAATGAAAGGACTGACGATGAACAAGCATCCGAGGGGATCTGAATGGCGTAAGTGGGATCTCCATGTCCACGCGCCTGGGAACAAAATGAACGACGGATACGCCGCTAATAGCGGCGAGCCGGACCTCGCGAAGTTCTGTCAGATTCTTCACGATTCGGATGTTGCGGCAGTTGCGGTCGCGGACTACTTCTCGCTCGACAGCTATTTCGCGGTCAGACAAAAGTACACCGAGATGTTCCCCGACGACGACAAGTTGCTGCTGCCGAATCTGGAACTACGGCTACCTGTTGCCGTCAATCGGGAGGGCCAAAATGTCAATCTCCATCTGATCTTTCGTCCGACGCTGACGAAGGACGAGGCCGATAAGTTTCTTGGACACCTGACGACGGAAGGAACTTCAGGTGCCACAAAGACCCGAACGACCTGCAAGGACCTTGCGACGTCCGATCAGTTCAATAGCGCGACAGTCTCTCTCGACAACATCGAGCGGGCCATTAAAGATACGTTTGGCGAGCATGCTGTCCATCGCAGCGAACGTCCCCAGCATGTGCTGATTGTTGCTTCGGCAAAGGGCGACGGGATCCGTGTTGGAGGCAACAACGGCATCCAACGTAAGCGCTTGCTCAGTGATGAGATTGACAAGTACTCAGATGGGTTTTATGCCAACGCCAGTTCCAAATCGCGAGAGTACTTTCTCAACGCGAATCGATTGGAAGGTGACGAGAAGACCGTTCCGAAACCGGTATTTGATGGTTGCGATGCTCACTCATTCGAAGACCTGGAAACCGGGTTGGGGAAGCATATTACGGACAGCGGCTCGCACCGGAACATTACATGGATCAAAGCGGATCCAACTTTTGCGGGTTTGCTCCAGACCTTGATTGAACCCGACGAACGGGTAGCCATTCAAGTGGCTGAGCCCGACCTGAAAGAGCCGTAAAAAGTCATTAGCAAAGTGACCTTCTCTGGGACGGACGACTTCCCGACTGAGGTGCTGTTCAATAGAAACCTTAACTCGTTTATTGGTAGCCGGTCGTCTGGCAAGTCCGCCTTACTCGCATTTATTTCTCATGCTGTAAACCCGCAAGAAACGGCTCGTATCCAGGCCGAAGCATCGGGCTTGGGTGAGAACGAGGTAGGACCAGCCGCAGGCTTCACTTGGGCAGAAGTCAGTGGTGTCAGGTGCGAGGTCGAGTGGGAATCCGGTAGCGCCACCGCGGGTAAGGTCATATACATTCCACAGAACTCGCTGTACACCCTCAGCGAACAGCCGGATGAGATCACCAAGAAGATCGCTCCGGCGCTCTTCCGCACCTACCCGACAGTCAAGACTGCATATGACAGTGCGATGGGCAAGGTTACCGCTTCCAACACGGCCATCAAGGCGGCAATTGACGAGTGGTTTTCATTAGAGGATCGGATCGAAGCTCTTATCCAGGAGATCAAGGATCTTGGCGACAAAGTGGCCATTACCGTTGAGCGAGATCGACTGCAAGGTGAGATCGATCGGATCAAGGCTGCTGCGAAGCTGACCGATGAAGAGGTCTCGAAGTATCAAGGGATCGCCGCACAGATCGACAGTAAGGAAGTTCGGCTCAAAGAGATCACTGTCGAACTTGACCAGCTTTCATCTTTCGTCGTTCTGCCGGATGATTCGACTGCTGCGACAATCCTCCCGCAGACTGTTCAAGCCACAGTGACCGTGCGGCCCTCCGCGGTCGAAGTTCCGGAATTGGTCGTTTCAAGAATCGAGGAGCTGAAGGCTCGTGCCGCAAACGAGCTCGTTGCGAAGATCGAGGCGATGCTCGTCGAGACGGTAACAACCATACAGGCGGAGCGCACGACGCTGAGGACCGAGATCCAACGCCTCAAGAAAGACAACGCTGACCTGATCACCAAGCATGAGGCCAACGAGGAGCTGGCAGGAGTCGTCGCGGATCACAAGAAGCAGGCAGCGAGTCTCGAAGAGATCGCCAAGCGCGAGAAGTCGCGTGATCAGCTTTTTACTGATCAGGTTGCTACGGTTGCAAAGGCGGATAAGGGCATCGAGGACCGTGCTGCAGCGCTCGTGACTCTTGAGTCAGCCTTCGACACGCAGGAACGGCTGCTAACCGATCTCAAGTTTGGGATCGAGACCGACGTGACTCAGGAAGCGGTCGCGCACGCGTCGATCGGATTCAACCAACGTAGCACCAACGACTACGTCAAGAGCAAGGGGGAGGTCGTCTCATATTCGGATGCTCAGGCAGACCCGGGGAAGTTCATGAGAGCTCTCCGTGACGGCACGGTGGTGCTCAACAAGGGTTATGAGCCGAGTTCTGTGACAGCTGAGGTGCTTTCGGTGACTAAGGAAGTCCGCTTTTCTGCTGAATTGGATGGCGACCGAATCGGTGGCTTTACGCGCTCGTCAATGACCCCCGGAAAGCAAGCGCTCTTCGCGCTTACGTTAATTCTGAATGAGTCCCAGGAGCCGTGGCCATTGCTAGTCGACCAGCCTGAAGATGACCTGGATAGCCGCTCGATCTACGAGACTATCGTTCCTTACCTCGCGAAACGTAAACGAGAGCGCCAGATCATCATGGTCAGTCACAATGCGAACCTCGTCATTGGTGCCGACTCGGAGCAGGTCATAGTTGCCAACCGACACGGCGACGATCGCAAGAATGCTGACGGCCGCACGTTCGAGTACTTCACGGGGGCGCTGGAACACTCTCAGCCGCTCAACAAGTCCAGCGATACGACGCTGGGCCGTTTCGGAATTCGCGAGCACGCCTGCGAGATCCTTGACGGTGGCGAAGAGGCGTTCCGGAAGCGCCGCGAGAAGTACAAGCTTCAGCTCGGCTTGTGATGCCGTTCGTCTGGCGGACGGCTGTCTCTGTTCGTGACCATGCGCAGTCCATGTCATCGGGTTCATTGCGTTCCGAGTAGGTCGTTGCTGCGTCGGTATGAGGCACTGCGTGTTGACACGCCGTTGTCCCGAATATGCCTCAAGACCTGGCTTGCGCTGACTCCGACGGTCTCGCCCACGGCGGCGAGAGAGCCCCGGCTTGTGGAGCTCGATCATCCGTTCGATGTCCTCTTGCGCGGCAGGCTGAAGCCGCAGGGCGACGCCTCGGCGCTTCAAAACGGCACTGATCTTGACGCGATGGCAGTTGAACTCTATTGCTAGTTTGTAGACCACCTCTCCCATTGCGGAGCGCTCAGTGATTTGGCGAACCCGCTCGTCGGAGACCCACGGCTGTGCCCTGCGTCTAGCGGTGATGGTCCGCTCGGCCCGATTTGGGCGGGCCCGCGCCGAGGGAATCGATGCGCCTTCGGCAGTTCATTTGCATGCTAGTCCCCTCAGCTCCACCAAAACATTGAAGGTCTGCCACTACGGCAGACCTTCAATGCGTTAACGCGAAAGATTTCATTACCTGCCACTAGTTTCCATAACGGAAACTCAGATGCTACTGTTTCCACTATGGAAACTAACGATCCCGGCAAGGGTGTCTCGCCGGAAGAAGCGAGAGAACTGTTGAACCTTGCCAAGGGGGAGGAGTCTGCTACCAAGAATCCGCAGCTCTCTTGGTGGTTCTTTATTGTCCAGGCCGTTGCGTTGGCGATGATCTTTATTGCGCAAGTGTTCCCGGCTCCGTTTTCCAGCGGAGTGGCCATCCTAGGCATCTTGGTGGCCCTGATATTGGGTATTCGCAATGTCTTCTACCGGCGTGGCTATGGAGTGGTCGGCTTGGACGGCGACGCAGCTTTCCCGTACCTGCTGATTATGTTGGTACTCGCTGGCATCCCGGCGGTGCTGGCCATCGGTTTTGAGGAGTGGTGGCTATGGTTGGTGGCCGGCGTGCTGGCCGGCTTGGTGACCCTGGAGATGGGGCGCCGTTACCGCAAAGCAACAGGCAATGCCTGAACCGGTCTTTGACGAGCTCATCCACGCGCCACAGCGATTGCGGATCTGTGCCGTCGTCGCAGCTGCCTCTAGTGTTGAGTTCAGCGAATTGCAGTCACGATTGGATATTTCAAAATCGGCGCTCAGCAAGCATGTTTCGCAGTTGGTCGAGGCAGGGTATCTTAGAGAATCAAAGATCAGTCGCGTTGGGCGATCTCGGCTGAGTCTCTCATTGACCTCGGTTGGCCGGAGGGCTTACTTCGGACATCTCGAGGCGTTGAAACAAATCACCGGGTGATGACTCTCGGTGCCAGCAACGGCCGATTTACTCGGCCATAGGATAAGGCTTGTTATGGGGAAACATCGTCTATCACCGCTCGCCATTAGCGCGCTCCGGCATGCGGACCATCGGATTAGCACCACAGCCCTTGCCGATCAAGCCCTCGGCTACGAGGCCTGTCTCACCGCGATGAGCTGTCTCGCGCCAGTAGACAGCTTCTATATTGGCATTTACGAATCGGCGACCGTGCTGCGCGTCGATTTCATCGCAGAGAGCGGCGTTAGATTAGCAGGACATGAAATTCCTTTTGGGGAATACGGTTTGTCGCAACGAATAAAGCAAACCGCGCAGCTCTATTCATGGCACGAGGATAATGGGAAAATTTTGCGCCGTGGGGTGAAGTTCGGTGACCTTAGCCGAGCCACTCAAGATGCGCTGGTCTATCCGCTGATCGACCATCAAGGCGTGCCTTATGGGCTGATGGCCTTTCTGAGCTATCAAGAAAAAGTCTTCGATAAGGAATGCATTGCGGTGGGCGAGTGGCTGGCGGCGGCGCTAGCGATCAACCGAGATAACCAGTATGACCGGGAGCGTCGGTTGGCCCTTGACGTACTTTATCCGGAATACGAGCCTCCTCGAGGTCTGGTGGCTAATAGCTATCTTCGAGATATTGAGAATTTACTGGTCCCACTGGGTGAGAATCTAAAAAACGCGGAGCGGGGTATTGATGTGGATCGAAATCTGCGAAGCGCTCTGGAGATTTACCAAGAACTTCTGTCAATGACCAAACTTCATGGCGAGTGCTATCTAAAGGGACCGCTGGTCAGTGTTCTGGAGTTGACCGAGCGTGAAGTGGAAATCGCTCGATTAGTCAGCGAACGACGATTGTCGAACGCCCAAATTGCCGCAGAACTTTATATCTCAGAACGTACGGTCAAGGGGCACATGACAAAGATTATGGCAAAACTGGGTGTCCGGCGACGCAGTGACATTAGGCTGCCATCACAGGGTTGATACCCCGGTCGATACCCTGCGGGTACCTAAAAACGATACTTGACCGGGATTTACGCGCTCAGCAAAACTTCTTATAACCTCCAAACCGGGGGAATCATTATTACTGAGGAGTAATTAATGCGTAAATTATTGGCTACCGCAGTCGCGGTCGCGGCAGTTTCCATTCCATTGGTCACCGCTTCTACCGCTAATGCCAGTATTGTTAGTGGTGGGTATTACACCACCTCTGGCGCCTGTAACCAGGCAGGTAAGAACATTGTTTCGAACCCGAACGGCAAATTTGTTTCGTGGACTTGCGTCCGAACTACCGGCTCTGCGCCCTGGCACTTGCTGCTAGAGACCTAAGCAGCTAAGTTTGGATGGCGGCATTGTTGCCGCCATCCAAACACCGAGTCGAAGAGGCTGTGACTAGCCTTGCCGGGTCGCAGCGCATTGAGCGGGGTGGCGCGAGCCGCCGAGCGAGTTCGGCAGGGAGTCTCTAGGCTTCGACCATTCATGAAGTTGTTCCCACGTGAATGGTGGGGGAGAGCCCGACAGCTTTGACGGGTTCTTCCTCGTGTTGGAACAATCAAATCCGGTCGAATCCAGTTATAAGATAGCTGAGCTGGAGTTCAGGCAGCAGATTAATCGAGCTGGATGACCGACAAAATATTGCCGGCAGGATCCTTAAACCAGGCGATCAGCGGACCACCTTGGCGCATGATGCCATCCTCATCCACTCCCGGATATTCCTCAAAGACCGCCCCGCGTTCGCGGAGCTCGGAAACCGTGGCCACAATATCGGCGGTGGGGAAATTCAGGGCAGTGTAGCTCGCCGGTTCGTGATTCGGCTTAGGGTAAATCAAGTGATTTCGACCGGCCAGGTCCAGTTGTAGCATGCCATTCGACTCCGATACGGGAAGTCCGAGTTTTTCGCTATAGAACACCTTGGCCGCGGGGA